>NZ_LPZN01000029.1 GCF_001646655.1 Rhodococcus gordoniae
CAGCCGTATCGAGCTGTCCGCATTCCAGTCCGACGGGTCGCTGCGGGGTTTCGTCGTCTCGGGCAGATGGCCCGCGACCACCCGTGAATGGGCCCAGGTGCTGGCGATGACGGTGCGGATCGCGTCGCTGCCGGGACTGCTGCCCACCTCGACCGTGTTCGGGGTGAAGGAGGAACTGCCCGAGAACCCCGAACCCGGGACCGTGGGTCTCGTCGTCGCAGAAGGTCCGGTGCTCGGTGAGCGCGCCGTCTCGGCCTCGAGCATCGCGCGGCGTGGGTCGAGGCCGAACCGGACGGCACGGTGACGGCGCTGGTCAGCAAGGTGGGAGTGGATCCGGGCAACGATCCCGACACCGCGATTCTGGCCATGCTGCTCGCTTCGTGAGGCCGCCCTGAAAATGAGAGTTCGGTTCTCCGAAAGTTAGCATTGCCTTTACAGAATTCGGTTTGCCGAGCTAACGTTGTCGTCGGCGAAGGGGAGTAGCCCCCAATCGCAGGGTCGACATACTGGCGGCGCCCGACACGGCGACGCCCGGCCCCGCGGACCGGACCATCTTCCGGTGGGCGAGACCTTCGGCCGCCCGACGCACCGTGCGTCCGGCGTCCGGAGGAAGCCCCGTTTCCTCCCTACGAAAGGAGGAGACACATATGTGGTCCGCACTCGTCCTGTCCTTCGCGGTCGTCTTCATCGCCGAACTCGGCGACAAATCCCAGCTCATGGCGATGACCTTCGCCCTGCGATATCGCTGGTGGGTCGTCCTGTCCGGGATCCTGTTCGCCACCACCGCGGTCCATCTCGTCTCGGTGGCCGTCGGGCACTATCTGGGCGTGGCGATCCCCGCGACCGCCATCGCGATCGTCGGCGGCCTCGCCTTCCTGATCTTCGGTGCGTGGACGCTGCGCGGCGACTCTCTCGACGACGACGAGCAGTCGAAGGCCGGACGCGTCGCGCGGTCCGCCTTCCTCGCGGTGACCTCGGCGTTCTTCCTCGCCGAACTCGGCGACAAGACGATGCTCGCCACCATCACCCTCGCGACCGACAACAACTGGGCCGGGGTGTGGATCGGATCGACGGTCGGCATGGTCGCCGCCGACGCGCTGGCCATCATCGCCGGCGCCGTGCTGGGCCGGCACCTGCCCGAGAATGCCATCCGTTTCGGCGCTGCCGCACTGTTCTTCGGCTTCGGTGCGTGGATGCTCGGCGACGGACTGTTCCCGGAGACCGGCGCCGTGGGACCGATCGCCGGAGCGGTGGCCCTGCTGCTGTCCGTCGGCGTGATCGCGGCGATGCGCCTGCGGGCTCGTCGCGCTGCCGAGGACGAGTCCCCCGCCCTGATGCGGCCCTGATCACCCCCTCCGAACAGTGTTCTTCCTCCCCGTACAGGAGTATGCTTGCCGATAGGCAAATAAATTCGGAGGTGGTTCCATGTCTGATCTCTCAGGCAGCGCCCCTCGATCCGGAACTCTCCCGTTCGACGCGGAAGACGTCCACCGTCTGCGTATCGCGATCGGACGGATCTCCCGCCGCATGGGCATGTTCGCCTCGGAGGAAGGGCTGACGCGCTCGCAGTCGACCCTCCTCACGACCGTCGCCCGCCACGAGACGATCGGAGTCCGCGACCTCGCGGAGATCGAAGGGCTCAACCCCACCATGTGCTCGCGCATGGTGGGCAAACTCGAAGACGACGGGTTGCTCACCCGGTCCCCCGACGCCGACGACAAGCGCGTCGTCCGCGTCCACATCACTCCCGCCGGTGCCGCACTCTCGGCGGAACTGCGCGACCGCCGCACCGCCCTGTTCGCCCGTCACCTCGCCGAACTGGACGACCGGCACCTCGCTGCTCTGCACGGCGCGCTGCCCGCCCTCGAGGCACTCTCGCAGCGCGTCGCCGATTCACCGCGCCCCTCCGCCGAGGGGGGTCGCCCGTGACGGTGCTCGCCGACATCAGAGGACAGACCTTCGCCGCCCTGCGCGGGCCCAACTTCCGCCTCTACATCAGCGGCCAGGCGATCTCGCTCGTCGGCACGTGGATGCAGACGGTCGCGCAGTCGTGGCTCGTCCTGCAGCTCACCGGCTCCGCGACCGCCATCGGCATCGTGCTCGCGCTGCAGACCGTGCCGATGCTGCTGCTCGGCCCCTACGGCGGCGTGGTCGCCGACCGATCCGACAAACGCCGGCTCATGATCGGGTTGCAGACCCTCATGGGTGTGCAGGCCCTGATCCTGGGGTTGCTCGTCGTCACCGACACCATCGCCCTGTGGCACGTCTACGTCCTGGCGGTCGCGCTCGGCCTCAACCAGTGCTTCGAGAACCCCGCCCGACAGTCGTTCATGCTCGAACTGGTCGGTCCGGAGGATCTGCGCAACGCCGTGAGCCTGCAGTCGGTCCTCGCCTCGTGCTCCCGCATGATCGGCCCGGCCGTCGCCGGCCTGGTCATCGCCGCGGGCGGACTCGGCGTGTGCTTCCTGCTCAACGCCGCGAGCTTCGTCGCCGTCGTCACCTCGTTGCTGCGACTCGACGTCTCCCGGCTCCAGCGCTCCCCCGCCGCCGCCCGCGCGAAGGGACAGCTGCGCGAGGGTTTCGCCTACGTCCGCAGCACGTCCGACCTGGCCGTCCCGCTGCTGATGATGGCGCTCGTCGGATGTCTGGCCTTCGAGTTCCAGGTGGTTCTGCCGGTCCTGGCCGACCACACCTTCGCTGCCGGTGCCGGGGCCTACGGCTTCCTCACCGCCGCAATGGGCGCCGGGTCCGTCGTGGGCGGGCTTGTCGTCGCCACTTGGGGCCGGACCGGAACCCGGCCACTCATCGTCACCTCACTCGCGTTCGGCATCGCCCTGGCGGTCGCCGCGGCGGCCCCGAACCTCACCACGCTCATCGTGGTCATGGTGATCGTGGGTGCCCTGAGCGTGACCTTCACATCCACCACCAACAGTTCGCTGCAGCTCGCCGCCGCTCCGACGATGCGCGGCCGGGTGATGGCCCTGTGGTCGGTCGCCTTCCTCGGCTCGACGGCCATCGGTGGTCCCATCGCCGGATGGGTCAGCGAGCAATGGGGTGGCCGGGCCGGACTGGTGCTCGGCGCCGTCGCCTGTCTGGTGGCCGCAGCGATGGGTATCGTCGCGCTGCGCCGCAGGGCCTCCACCCCCGCGGAGGTCACGACGGTCACCGGCTAGGGTTCGTGACGAAGGACACTGACGAGCCCTACAGCTCGAGACAGGAGATACGAACAGTGGAGATTCAGGGATCCGCCGCGCTGGTGACCGGTGCCGCATCCGGTCTCGGCGCCGCAACCGCGCGCCGCCTCGCCGACGCCGGAGCTACCGTCTTCGGCCTCGACCTGCAGCAGTCCATCGACCGCGTCGGCGATTCCGCCCCCGCGGGCGTCACGCTCCTCGCCACCGATGTGACGAGCGGCGACGAGGTCCAGGCGGCCGTCGATCGCATCGTCGAATCCGGTGTTCCGTTGCGCATCGTCGTCAACTGCGCCGGTGTCGGCTGGGCCGGCCGCATCCTGTCGAAGAACGGCCCGCACGACCTGGAGCTGTTCCGCACGGTCATCACCGTCAACCTGCTCGGCACGTTCAACGTCATGCGCCTGGCGGCCGACGCCATCTCCAAGACCGGGACGGTCGACGAGTCGGGTCAGCGCGGCGTCATCATCAACACCGCCTCGGTGGCGGCCTTCGAGGGCCAGATCGGCCAGATCGCGTACTCCGCGTCGAAGGGTGGCGTGCACGGTATGACCGTCCCCGCCGCGCGCGATCTCGCGCAGTTCGGCATCCGCGTCAACACGATCGCCCCCGGCATCGTCGACACCCCGATGCTCGCCGGGGTCACCGAGGAGTACCGCAAGGGCCTCGAGGCCGGCGTGCCGTTCCCCTCGCGGCTCGCTCAGCCCGCCGAGTACGCGCAGCTCGCGCAGATGATCGTCGAGCACGACTATCTCAACGGCGAGACCATCCGTATGGACGGCGCCCTGCGCATGGCGCCGCGCTAGGCGGCTTCGCCACCCGTGCGCGTTTCCGGTGGTTCCCGCTACCGGAAACGCGCACGTGCGCTGGACTGGTCACATGCGGATCGTTCTCGCCGTGCTGCTCGTCGGCGTGCTCGTCGGCGTCGCCGGGTGGGCGCTGCAACGACGCCTGATCTATCTGCCCGACACCACCGCTCCCCCGTCCGCCGCGACCGTCCTGCCGGGTGCCGAGGATGTCGTGCTCAGGACGTCGGACGGTCTCGAGCTCGACGCCTGGTTCGTGCCCGGCCGAAAACCCGAGGGTGCCGGGCACGAATTCACCGTCCTGCTCGCCGCCGGTAACGGCGGCAACCGCCTCGGTCGCGCCGATACCGCCGCCGACCTCGCCGCGGCGGGTTTCTCGACGCTGCTGCTCGATTACCGCGGTTACGGCGGCAACCCCGGCAGCCCGACCGAGGAGGGTCTCGCCGCCGATGCCCGCGCGGCACTGGACCATCTCCGCTCGCGCGACGACGTCGACCCCACCCGGCTGCTGTATTTCGGGGAGAGCCTCGGTTGCGCGGTCGTCACCGCACTCGCCGTCGACGAACCTCCGGCGGGAATGCTGCTGCGCTCGCCGTTCACCGATCTCGCCGCCGTGGCCCGGCACCACTATCCGTTCGTCCCCGCCGCCGTGCTGAAGGACGAGTTCCCGGTCGCCGAGCTCGCCGCCCGCATCGACGTGCCGATCACGGTCGTCTACGGCACCGCCGACACCATCGTCCCGCCGGCACAGAGCGCGGCGGTCGCCGATGCCGCCCGGCAGTTGTCCGAGCGGGTGCAGCTCGCCGGTCTCGAACACAACGACCCGCCGATGTTCGGCGCTCCCGTGGTGGAGGCGCTGATCCGGCTCACAGCAGGCCTGTGAGCCGCGCCGCGCCGGCGTGATCGCTCGTGCGCGGAGCGCCCCTACAGGTCCTCGAGGTACGGGATGTCGAGCACCGCACGATCACTCATCCACTCGCGCAGCACCTTCGTCGCGATCACGTCGTCCTCGTTGTACTCGAGCAACCGCAGGCGCTGCGCCGGATCGGGCTCGCCCGCCATGCCCACGGCTTCGCGGTACCAGCTCATCGACGCCTCTCCCCCGGCCTCGGCGTCGCGCCAGTGATGCCCCGCGATCGGCGCGATCTTCTTCAGTCCCTTGCCGTTCGGGCACACGAACTGGTCGGTGACGGCCTGGAAGATGTCGACCCACTCGTTCGAGCCGATGAACGCCTTGATCTCCGCGAGCTCCGGCACACCCGGGAAACCGTGGAACCGCCGTGCCGACGACAACAACCACTTGTCCTCCGCCGACCGCGAATAGCAGTAGGCCGCAAAGGTCTTCCCCCGCCGTTCGGCGGCGCGCCGCTGATCCGACAGCCAGCGCCAGAACTCGGCGAACGAACGTGCCTCGTCGTCGGTCGGCACGGGCTCCCACGTCGCGAACGGGATGTACTCGGACGACGAGCCCGCATTGAGCAGCGTGCCCCACAGATAGGCGCCGTGCTCGTGGTAGCTCTCCATGTCGATGTCGACCTCGACGTCGGCGCGGTGGACGTGCACGTGCCGGTACCGACGCACGAGCGGCGCACCGGCGAGCCAGGCCCGCGCCGTGACGATCGCGTCCTCGAACGAGCCCTGCGGCCACGCCTCGGGTTCCTCACCCTCCCACCGGGCGAGTCCGTCGATGGTGTGGACGTCGAGTTCACGCAGCACGGCGGCGCGTTGCCCCGGCGCGACCAGCGACACGTCGCGGCTCACCGTGAGTTCGGCGCGGCAGCGATCCCACCACGGGCAGGTCTTGCACTCGCCGATCTGCGACGGGGAGGTCGGGGTGCGGCCCCGGGCGATCTCGAGACGGTCGGTCAGACGGGCGTCGTAGTCGTCGAGGATCGGGTCGAGATCGTGCACGAGGATGCAGTCGCCGCCGTACCCGATCGCGCCGGCGACCTTCGCGGAGCTTGCGAGCCCGTGCCGCTCGAGCATGCGGTACAGGTGCGCGAGCCGCATCTGGTCGCGCACCTGACTGCGCACCTTGCGGGTCTCGTCCACAGCGGGTGCCCACGCGAACAGATCGGTGGTGAGCGCGCCGCGTCCGGGATCGGTGACCTTGTGGTTGACGACGATCACCGGGATGTACCCACCGTGCTCGGCGTCGCGCAGCAGGACCTCCGACCGTCCGCGGCGTCCGGTGTCAGGTTCGCTCGGTAGTACCGCACCCCAGATCCGGTCGGCGCCCGCGCGGCACGCATCGAGCGTGCGTTCGGCGCGCTGCCGCATCGGTCCTTCGGGAGCGACGAGCACCCACCCCTCCGGGTCGGCGTCGAACAGCTTCTGACGGATCGCCTCGCGGTGCGCAGCCGCTGCCTCCTGACGTTGCCGAGCACCGGGATTCTCGGGTGCACCTGCGAGTTCGTCGGGGAAGGTGGCGTCGAGATAGACCCGGTGGCGGCACCTCGTCAGCGCAGCGGCCTCGAGGGCGACGACTGTGCGCTGTGACACTCCGCGTTCGGGCCGCGGTAGTTCTCCGGTTGCGTCCACGACATTCCAGGGTATTCCCTGCACAGGCGACGGCTCGCAGCACCGTCACGTTAGGCTGACGCGGGGCGCCGGAGCGTCGTGTCGTACCGAATGGAGGGTGCTGTTCGATGGGGTTGTTCACACGGAAGCGTCGCGCGACTCGCAGGGCGGAAGCGAAGGCCTTGCGGACCAAGGCGAAGCTCGAGGCCAGACTGGTCGCGAAGAATCGGCTCAAGAACGACCGGCGGGCGGCGAAGGTCAGAACGAAGATCGACAAGAAACTTGCGAAGTCGCAGGTCAAGCTCGATCAGGAACTCGTGAAGTCGCAGGCCAAGCTCGAGAAGGAACAGATCGCGACGCTCAAGGCGCAGAAGAAGGCCGCCGAGAGCCAGGGTCTCACCGCGGCGAAGGTGCGCCGTTATCTCGGCGTCGCACGCCTGCTCGCGCCGGTGCTCGTCCCGATCGTCTACCAGGCCGTCACGGCGCTGCGCGGTCAGCTCGACGCTCGTCGCGCGCAGCAGCTCGGGGTGCCGATCGACGAGCTCGGTTCGTTCACCGGTCACGGTGCTCGTCTCAGTGCCCGCATCGCGGGGGCGGAGCACTCGCTCGCGAAGGTCGAGCAGCGCAACCCCAAGGACGCGGAGACGCAGAAGTTCGCCGCCGCGACCCGCGAACGGCTCACCGACCTGACCGCGGCGGTGCAGACGGCCGAGCAGATGCCGACCGCACGCCGGAAGTCGGCGCACGCGGCGATTGCCTCGGAACTCGACGGCATCGAAGCGGATCTCCTCGCACGCCTCGGCGTGCGCTGACCGAGCGGGATCGAGCACGACTGCAGTGACCAGGTACCCGACCGTTCTCGGCACCACCGCAGGCATCACCACCGCGGTGCTGGCGGTGGCCGCCCACGGCACCGCCGGCGGTGGTGTGCCGACGGGACCGGTCGCGGTACTGCTGGTCGCGGTCGCGGCGATCGTCGGGATCCTCGGCGCGCACCAGCCGTCGCTGCCTCCGCTGGTGCTCCTCGCCGGCGGACAGGCGGCCACACACGTCACGCTCACCGTGGTGGCTCCGGGCCACGAGCACATGTCGGTGTCCATGCTGGCCGCACACATGATCGCCGTGGTGGTGTGCGCCGTACTGCTCACCGCCGCGGTCCGCGTGTACGCGGCGTGCGGCACCGTGCTCCGGACGGTCCTGATGCGCGGTCCCGGTGTCGACGCGCCCGCCGTGCTCGCGCCGACCTCCTCGACCGACCGTCTCGTATGGGGACGCGCGCCTCCCGCCATCTCGAGGAGAGGACCACCGCTCGCCGCGACCGTGTCGTGACGATCGATCCTCTTACTACGAGAAAGACCCCATACATGTTCGAGTTCTCCCGTCGCGCCCTCGTGGGCGCGACAACGACCGCTGCGCTGATGGTCGTGGGCGCCGGCATCGCCTCCGCCCACGTCACCGTCGTCGCACCCGGCGCCGAGCAGGGCGGCTACTCCGTTCTGACCTTCCGGGTCCCCACCGAATCCGAGACCGCCGGCACCACGGCCGTCACCGTGGAACTTCCGGGCCTGCGCTCGGCGCGCACCGAGCCGCTGCCCGGCTGGACCGCGACCGTCGAGAAGGATCCCGAGTCGCAGCTCGCAACCTCCGTGACGTGGACGGCCGGACCCGACGTGCAGGTCGGGCCGGGGCAGTTCCAGCAGTTCGTCCTGTCCGCCGGTCCGCTGCCCGAGGAGGACGAGGTCGCCTTCCCCGCGATCCAGACCTACAGCGACGGTGAGGTCGTGACGTGGGACGAGATCGCGACCGGCGACGCGGAGCCCGAGCGCCCTGCTCCGACCCTGACCCTCGCCGCGAGCAGCGGTGACGGCCACGGCGGCGGCAGTGGTGACACGCACGCCACCGACACCGGGCAGACCGCCGGCGCAGCGGAGACCGGCAGCACCGACAGCACCGCGCGCTGGCTCGGTGGTATCGGCCTGGTGCTCGGCGCGCTCGGTGCCGCACTCGGCCTCGGCGCCGTGATCCGGGGGCGGCGGGCATGAAGCGCATCCTCGTTCTCCTCGCCGCGCTCACCGCGGCGCTGACCCTGTCCGTCGGTTCCGCGGCCGCCCATTCGGTGGTGCTGTCGAGTTCGCCCGAGGACGGCGAACAGATCGCCGAGGCACCCGATCGGGTGACCGTGACGTTCAACGAGAACCTGCAGGAGCAGTTCGCGGCCCTGACCGTCGTCGGGCCCGACGGCAACCTGTGGTCGAAGAGCGACCCGATCATCGAGGGTGCGACCGCGGCCGTCGAACTCGACGGTCTCGGACCCGTGGGCGAGTACACCATCGCCTACCGGGTGACCTCCGCCGACGGGCATCCCGTCAGCGGAACCCGCACCTTCACGCTCACCCGGGAAGGAAGCGGAACGCCCGGTGCTGCGGCGTCCGGTGACGCAGCGTCCGGCGAGACCGGCTCGGAGTCGGGCGAGGGCGACGGCAGCGGACCCGCCGTGTGGTGGTTCGTCGTCGCGGGTGCCGTGGTGGTCGCCGCAGGTCTCGCCTTCGCGTTGCGCAAGCCGAAGGCCTGACCCGCATGATCCCGGAACGCCGGCAGTGGCTCGTCGTGGCCGCTGCCGGCGTCGCTTTCGGAACCGTCGCGGGTATCGCCGTGGCGGGTTCCCTCGCCCTGCCCGCCCCCTCGAGTTCGGTCCGGGCCGTCGGACTGTGTGTCGGCTCCACCGTGCTCGGACTCGCGGTGCTCGCCGTCCTGGTGCAACGGCAACGTCGGCCCTCGGTCACCCCCGAGACACTGTGGCGGACGATCGCCGCGCTCGGCGGTGTCTGGCTCGCGCTCGCGAGCGTCGACCTCGCCTGGGCCGCAGCCGCGGCGGCCGACGTTCCTGCCGCGGAACTGGACGTGGGACGCTTCGGGCAGTTCCTCGGCACCCCCACGGGACGCGTGGATGCGGCGGCGTGGGTGTGTATCGCCGCGATCGTCGCCGTCGCCGCGGTGGCGTACCGCCGGTCGGCGTCGTGGTCCACCCTGCCGGTGCTCGTCGCCGCGGCGCTCGCGCTGATCGCCCGGCCCGTCACGGGCCACATGGCGCAGCAGCCGCTGGGGTCGCTGTTCAACGCGGTGCACGTGCTCGCCGCCGCGGTGTGGTTCGGGGTGCTCGTGGCGCTGGCCGTGACCGTCCGGGGCCGCGGAGCGTGGGCGGAGCTGCTGCCGCGCTACTCGCACCTGGCCCTGCGATGCGTGGTGGCGTTGGTGGTGACCGGCGTGATCGACGCGGCGGTGCGGCTCGGTTCCGTCTCGGCGCTGCTGGGCACCGGTTACGGACGCATCGTGCTCGCGAAGGCGATCGTGCTGTGCGCCCTGCTGGGACTCGCGTGGAACTGGCGACGGAACTGGATTCCCGCTGCCGCGTCCCACCGTCTCCCGGAGGAGGAGTCGCTGCGCAACGCCGTCCTCGAGGTGTGCGCGATGTCGGTCGCGCTCGGGCTCGCGGCCGGGCTCGCGACCACCGGCTGAGCCGTCACAATGTGGCCGCGCGTTCCAGATCGTGTACGAACGAGCGGAACATGTCGTCGCGTTGCGATTTCGCCCGCAGTACCGCCGACGGGTGCACGGTGACGACCACCGCCGGATCGCACGACCCGCACAGCTCCTCGGGCAGGTGCAGGACCTCCCCGCGGTGCTGTGTGAGCTTGAAATCCTTGCCGAGCAGCGACTGCGCCGCCGTGGCACCGAGACACACCACGACGTCGGGACGAACGGCGTCGAGTTCGGCCTCGAGCCACGGCCGGCACGCGGCGACCTGACCCCCCGACGGTTTCTTGTGGATCCGCCTGCGGCCGTTGGCGGATCGGTCGAAACGGAAGTGTTTGACGGCGTTGGTCACGTACACCGTCCCGCGGTCGATCCCTGCGCGTTCGAGAGCCTTGTCGAACAGATGCCCGGCCGGGCCGACGAACGGCTCTCCCGCGATGTCCTCCTCGTTGCCCGGTTGCTCGCCGACGAACAGGATGCGCGCGTCGCGCACTCCGGCGCCGAATACGGTGCGTTCGGCCGCCTTGTAGAGATCGCATCCCCGGCACCCCGCGGACGCGGCGGCGAGGTCGGCGAGGTCGCGGCTGTCGGGTACGTACTGCTGCGCGCCGGGATAGGTCACCATGGCTGTCGCATACCCGGCTTCACCGCTGTTGCACCAGTCGCGCGATCCAGGTGCGGCTGTCGGCGGGATCGATGACGTCGTCGAGTTCGAAGCTCGTCGCCGCCTGCAGCGCCTTTCCCTGCCGGTAGGCGAGGGCGACGAGCCGGTCGAACAGTTCCTCGCGTTCCCGGGGTGTCTCCGCGGCGTCGAGTTCCTTGCGGAATCCGAGCCGCACGGCCCCTTCGAGTCCCATCCCGCCGATCTCGCCCGTCGGCCAGGCGACGGTGAATTCGGGTGCGTGGAAGGATCCGCCGGCCATCGCCATCGCGCCGAGCCCGTAGCCCTTGCGGAGGATGATCATGCCGAACGGGACGGTCAGGCGTGCGCCGGCGACGAAGAAGCGCCCGAAGCGGCGCACGGTGGCGTCCTTCTCCGATTCGGGGCCGACCATGAATCCCGGTGTGTCGCACAGACTCACCACGGGAAGCCGGTGCGATTCGCACAGTTCCAGGAAGTCCGCGGCCTTGTCGGCGGCCTCCGCGTCGATCGCTCCGCCGAGATGGGCGCTACTGTTGGCGAGGACGCCGTAGGAAGCACCCTCCACTCGCATCAGGGCGGTGACGATGCCGACGCCGTAGTCCGGCCGCAGCTCCAGCACCGATCCGACATCGGCGATCGCGTCGATCGCCGACCGCACGTCGTAGGCGCGGAGACGGTTCTCCGGCACCACATGTCGCGCGAGACGCGGGTCGGGTGCCTGCCGGTCCTCGTGCGGCGCGGTGAAATAGGCGAGATATCTCCGGGCGACGTCCACGGCATGTGCCTCGTCGCGTGCTGCGACGTGCACGACGCCGTTGCGGCGTTGCACGTCGACGGGTCCGATGTCCTCGGGGCGGTGCACGCCGAGTCCTCCGCCCTCGATCATCGCGGGACCGCCCATGCCGATGTTGGCGTCGGGGGTCGCGACGAGCACGTCGCACACTCCGGCGAGCGCGGCGTTGCCCGCGAAGCAACGGCCGGAGACGACCGCGACGGTGGGCACGCGTCCGCGCAGCGACGCCATCGAGCGGAAGGTGGGCAGTTCGAGGCCCGCACCGGGACCGGCGTCGACGTCCCCGGGTCGTCCGCCGCCGCCCTCGGCGAACAGCACGAGCGGCACCCGCCGCCGGGCGGCGAGTTCGAGCAGCCGATCGGTCTTGCGGTGGTTGTTCCGGCCCTGGGTTCCCGCGAGAACGGTGTAGTCGTAGGACATCACGACCACCTCGGCCCCACCGATCCGCGCGGTGCCGCCGACGAGTCCGTCCGCCGGGGTGTTCGCGATCAGGTCCTCCTCGCTGCGGCGGCTGCGCTGGGCCGCGAGGACGAGTGGCCCGTACTCGACGAACGTGCCGTCGTCGACGAGATCGGCGATGTTCTCCCGTGCCGTGCGCCGGCCCTGCCGGTGCCGTCTCGCGATCACGTCCGGCCGCGCCGCGTCGGCAGTGGCCTCGTGACGGCGACGGATCTCGTCGAGATCGTCACGGTCGGTGCCGGGATCGACGGCGACACCGTCCGTCGCGGTGTCCGCGTCGAGTACGCGGACCACCGCGAGCACCGTGCCCGGGTCGACCGTGCGGCCCGGTTCGACGAGTACGCGTTCGACCACGGCGTTGCCCGGCGCCCGGATCTCGTGCTGCATCTTCATCGCATCGAGCACGGCGATCGGCGCACCCGCCGGAGTCGTGTCGCCGGTGCGGGCGATCTCCACGACGGTGCCGACCATCTCGGCGCGTACCGCGTGTTCGTCGGCGCGCAGATCCGTGTACCCCACCGGAGTTGTCGTGGTGGTGTCGACGAAATCCGGGAGTCGCTCCCCCAGCCACGTGGTGTGGACAGCATCGGACCGGAACTCCTTGTCGTCCACTATCTTCCGCAGAAGGTCGCGGTTGGTGCCGACACCGTCGACGACGAACTCGCCGAGCGCCGTCGACACCTTGCGCAGGACCGCCGCCCGATCGCCGGAGCGCACGTACGCCACGACCTTGGCGAGCAGCGAATCGTAGCGGCCGGTCACTTCGAGCCCGGGTCGCCCGTGGGTGTCGACGCGGATCCCCGGACCGGTGGGTGGCGTGAACGCGGTGAGCGTGCCCGCGGTGGGCAGGGCGATCCCGTCGGCGCGCGGCGTCTCGGCATTGACACGCACCTGCACCGCGATGCCGTGTGCCGCAGCGGGACACCCTGCGATGGTGTTGCTGTCGAGAGTGATTCCCGCCGGCAGACCGAGTTCCTCGAATGCCGCCCCACGGGCGATCGCCAGCTGGATCGCCACGAGGTCGACGCCCGTCACCTCCTCGGTAACGGTGTGCTCCACCTGGATTCGCGGGTTGACCTCGAGGAACACGAATCCGTCGTCGTGGACGAGGAATTCGACGGTGGACAGTCCGTGGCAGCCGACGTGCCCGATCAGCCTGACGGCCGCGCCGTGCAGCGCCTCGCGCAACGACTCCGGCAGGTCGGGCGCAGGCGCGATCTCCACCAGCTTCTGGTGCCGGCGCTGCACACTGCAGTCGCGGTCGCCGAGTGCGACCGCGCGAGTACCCGATTCCGATTCGGCGGCCACGACCTGCACCTCGACGTGCCGGGCACGCTCGACGAGCCCCTCCGCGTACAGCCTGTCGTCTCCGAAGGCAGCCAGTGCTTCGGCCGCGGCGAGCCGCAGCGCCTCG
Source organism: Rhodococcus gordoniae (assembly GCF_001646655.1). Taxonomy (GTDB): domain Bacteria; phylum Actinomycetota; class Actinomycetes; order Mycobacteriales; family Mycobacteriaceae; genus Rhodococcus; species Rhodococcus gordoniae. The sequence continues at coordinate 13,361 of NZ_LPZN01000029.1, forward strand.
TCGAGGTCGGCGGCGTCGCGGACCACGCGCATGCCGCGACCGCCACCACCCGAGAGCGCCTTGACGACGATCCCGTTCGGATGGTCGAGCAGGAACGCCCGCACGGAATCCGGATCCCTGGCCTCGACGGCGGCGATCACCGGGATGCCGAGTTCGTCCGCCACCTCACGGGCGGCGCGCTTGTCGCCGAGGACGCGCAGCGCCTGCGGGGACGGTCCGACGAAGGTGAGCCCGGCATCCGCGCAGGTCTGCGCGAAGGCGGCGTTCTCGCTGAGGAATCCGTAACCCGGGTGCACGAGCGTGCACCCGGTCGCCCGGGCGACGCCGACGATCGCGTCGGGGTCGAGATAGGCGGAGGGACCGGTGCCCGGAAGGGCCTCGGCTCGCGTGGCGGCGCGAACGTGCGGAGCGTCGGCGTCGTCCGTGGCATGAACGGCGACCGTGTCGAGTCCGAGGTCTCCGGCGGTGCGGACGATCCGCAACGCGATCTCACCCCGGTTGGCTACGAGCAACATCGACGATCCTTCCCTCGGCAGCGGCTGCCTCCACAATTACTACCGAGTTCGGAAAGGGCAAGATCATCGATCGACGGTACTCGAGCCGGTGGCGCCGATACAGGCATTCAGCGACGGCCTTCTGCCCTTCGTCGGTACGATTCGAGCCGGTTCGTTGCGCGGGCCGAGGCGAGATCACGGTCAGCGGTGACAGATTCCGCATCTCACGTCCCACCTCGTCGTCGGAGAGCACCACGTGCCGGATCCAGTCGAGATCACCCGTTCGCGACAGGTGCACGACGATGCGTCTCACGCGACGACCACGGGACGGTACCGCAGGGCGCGGCCGAGACCGAGCGCCATCGATACGGACGTGATCGAGGCCGTCGCCATGATCGCGGCGAGCACCACCACTTGGAACCGTCCGGCCTCGACCGGTGACAGCCCGCCGAAGATCGCGCCGACGAAGGCTCCGGGCAGGGTCACCAGACCGGTGGTCCTCGTCTGATCGGTCGACGGGATCATCGCCGCGTGCACGGCGAACCGGGCGGGTGAGAGCGTCGCCTGCCGCATGGTCGCGCCGAGCGCGAGCCAGCCCTCCACCTCGGACCAGTGGTCGTCGACGGTGTCGTGGAAGCGGCGACCGGCGAGGGTCGCGACCGTCATCGTGTTGCCGATGATGATGCCGCCGAGCGCGAGCGCGTAACGCGGGGTGGCCTCCACCGCGCCGGTGGCGAAGACGACACCCGCCGAGACGAGCACGCCGGTCAGCATCGCGGCGGCCGTCACCCCGCGCACGACGGCGTCGCTCCCGATGCGTCGGCAGGCCGTCCACCACGCGACGGTGAACATCACCACGAGCACCACGGCGACCCAGCGGGCGTCGGCGATGACACCGGAGAGCACGACGCTGATGAGCGCGAGCTGGACCGCGCCGCGGGCGATGGCACCGACCGGCGCGAATCGGTGCGGGGCGCGGAACGCCCACAGGACCGCCGTCGAGATCGCAGCAAGGGCGAGGACACCGACGATCGTGCGGATCAGGACGGACGGGTCGATCACGGGGTCGACGTTAACGACCCCGTTCGCCGGATGCCGCCCTATCGACGCTCGGGCGCGGCGTGCGGAAGATCCGCGGCGGACGCCACCGGCCAGCGCCGCGGATCGGGACCGAGCTCCCGGAGCTGCTCGACCTGCTCGCGGCACCACACCGACACCTCACGGCGTCCCTCGACGACGTCCTCGGAGAACTCCCCCCAGTCGACCCATTCGGTGTCGTGCACCTCCGACGGCTCGGGGGTGGGCTCCGGTCCGTCGTACAGCACCCGGAAGACGGGGCAGATCTCGTTCTCCACGATGCCGTTGTCCATCACCGCCCGGTATCGGAAGGACGGCAGGACGACCTCGATGTCGTGCACCTCGAGTCCGAGTTCCTGACCCAGCCGGCGGCGCACGGCCTCGGTGAGCGGCTCGTCCGGAGCCGGGTGGCCGCAGCAGCTGTTCGTCAGGACACCGGGGAAGGTCGACTTGTCCAGGGCCCGCCGGGTGAGCAGAACGTGTCCGTGGGGATCGAAGACGTACGACGAGAAGGCGAGGTGCAGCGGGGTGTCGGTGGTGTGCACCGTCGCCTTCGGCTCGATTCCGACCGCGCGGCCTGCGTCGTCGAGCAGCACGACCTGTTCCATGTGATGTCCTGTTCTGTATTCGTGTCCGAATGCCGGCTCGGCCGGGCAGGTGTCACCGGTCCTGCGGCGCGGTGACCACTCCCAGTCTCGACCGTGTGCGCAGTGTGGTCCAACCGGCCGAGGCCAGCTGGGGTGCCGCCACCGACAGGCGCCGGCGCCGCGACACGCGTGCGCGCTGGTGGAGTACCCGGTATCCGCTCTCCTCCACCGCTCTCAGGATGTCGCCGTAGAGCACGAAGGCGGTGCGCATCGCGGGCCGCACCTCGGGGTCGAGCAGGTCGATGCCCGGTTCGGCCACACGGTAGATCGAGCGGGTGTGCGCGATCAGATGCGCCAGGGCGCGCTCGAGCCGCACGTCGCGCTGCCCCGTCCTGCGGCAGTGCCACAGCAGGTCCTCGTCCACGTCGAAGGCGGCGAGTGTGTCGGTGGGCAGGTAGATGCGGTCGCGGTCGAGGTCCTCCCCCATGTCGCGGATGAAATTGGTGAGCTGGAAGGCCTCACCGAGTGCGGCGGCGGGAGCCTCGGCCCGCTCGCGTTCCGTCTCGGTCCCCAGGATGGGCAGCATCTGCAGTCCGATGACGGCAGCCGAGCCGTACATGTACTCCGACAGCTCGTCCATCGTGCGGTACCGCGAACGGAACAGCTCGGTGCCGGGGATGTCCATCCGCATCGAGCGAAGGAAGGCGTAGTAGTACTCGTGCGGGATGTCGTACCGCTGCGTGGTGTCGACGAGCGCTCGTAATACGAGACCGAATTCGTCGTAGGTCGGCGGTCGGCCGCCGAGCGCATCGGTGAGCCGGCGTTCGAGCGCGTCGAGAACCGGTGCCGCGTCGACCGGTTTCACGTCGACGATGTCGTCGACCATCCGCGCGAATCCGTAGAGCGCATGCACCCCGGCACGTTTGGACGCCGGGAAGACACGGGTCGCGAGGAAGTAGGTCTTGCCGTGGCGCCGGTTGAGCTCACGGCACAGCCGGTACGCCTCGTGCAGGCCGGGATCGATTGCGTCGAGTTCACCCATGAGCCGTCGCACCCATTTCCATCGGGACCGGCACCGGCGTGGAACCGGTGGAGTTGCTACCCGAGATACGTTTCGCGGCAAGCCGACCCGAGATGATCACGGTCGGGACGCCGACTCCGGGCGTGGTGCCCGACCCGGCGAGAACGAGATTGTCGACCCCGGGCACGAGGTTGGGTCGGCGGAAGGGACCGGTCTGACGGAAGAGGTGTGCCGCCGAGAACGGGCTGCCGTCGAGCATCCCCTTGTCCGCCCAGGTCTGCGGGGTGTCGAGATGGTCGATGCGCATGGCACTCGTCAGATTCCGGTAGCCGCGACGCTCGAGGACCTGCTGGATCTCCCGCATGTACGGCCTTCCCAGACGGCCCCAGTCGAGAGGCGCGGACGCGAGATTCGGGCACGGCGCCAGCACCGAGACCGGCTCGCACTCGACGCCGCTCCGCACGACCCGCAGGGACGGATCGGTCACGGCGGGTCGCGTGATGAGCAGCGACGGATCCGCCATCAACCGGCCGTGACCGCGCGGCGCCGTGATCCGGGCGAAGGTCTCCGACCACTCGGCACCGAAATCGATGGTGTGGTGGGAGTCCGACGGCCAGGCCCGGGTCACGTCGGTGGGCACCGTGCCGTGGAAGACGACGGCGGACGGCGACGCGACCGTCGCGCTCCGGCTGCGTCGGCGTGGCAGGACCCCGGCACGGAGGAGCAGATCGTCCACCACGGGCAGATCCGCGGTGAGGACGAAGGCGTCGGCGGTGAAGTACCGGCCGTCCGCGGATCGCACGCTTTCCGCGTGGCCGTCCTCGACGCGCAGTTCCGCCACGTCGATCCCGGTGTGCACCGTGCCGCCGTTACGTATCAGGGCGTCCGCCATGGCAGCGGCGATGGCGGACATGCCGCCCTTCGGGAAGTAGACGCCGAGCGAGGTGTCCATGTGGGCGATGGCGCCGTAGACCGCGAGGGCCGTCGCCGGGGCGGTTCCCGCATAGAGCGCCTGGAAGGTGAAGATCCGCCGGAGCCGGTCGTCCTTCACGAAGGACCCGACGCGTGCTCCGAGGCGACCGAAGCCGCCGAGCCGGACCAGGTTCGCGGTGTCCCGCAGCGCCGCGGGCGTCGATACCAGGTCGAGCGGCGAGTCGAAGTTGGAGTCGATGTAGCGGTCGAACTCGGCGTCGAAGATCGACGCGAGCCAGCGGCGCAGCCGCCGGTATCCGCCGGCTTCGTCGGGGCCGCACACCCGCGCGATCTCGGCGGTCATCTCGTCCGGATCGGCGTACACGTTCAGGGCGGTGCCGTCGGCGAAGCGCGCGTGGTAGCCGGGTGCGAGCGGGGTGAGGGCGAGCGCCGGGGCGGTCGAGTCGAAGGATTCACCGACGGCGGCGAGCGCGTCGGCGATCAGGTCCGGCATCGTCAGGACACTGGCCCCGTTGTCGATGTCGTAGAGATGCCGGCCGTCCTCGAAGACCGGGTACGTACCGACGCGACCGCCCACCGTGTTCTCGCGTTCGAGGACGGTGACGCGCTTGCCGGCTCCGGTGAGATGGAGCGCTGCGGACAACCCCGCGAGGCCCGCCCCCACCACGACGACGGACTCGGCGGGGCCACTGACGGATCTCATGCCTTCCCTCCCTGTACGCGTGGCGTCACCTGCTCCACGCGGGTGCGCGCTTCCATGAACAACTGGAGAAAACCTACGGACGGATGCGGGTGCCGGTTGTCGTCGGGCCGGGCTTCGGATGGGTGCATGTCGGTGTTCCTCTGGTCGCCGCCGGAGCTGTTCGGGTGTCGTATCGGTTCTTCTCGGTCGGTTCGGGTGACGGCCCTCACGCCGCCTCGTCCCGTATTCGGAGCCGGGTGGCGGGCGGATGGGTTCGGTTCCCGGATCTCTGCTCGACCGGTCCGGTCCCTTCCTTCGAACGGCGCGATACGGTCGACATATGGCTGCCCGCAAGACCGCTGTGCTCCGACGCCCACCGGAGACCGACGACTATCTCTACGAACCCACCGAGCGCCGGATCAGGGGTGAGTGGTTCGGCCGGACCGTGGTCGACAGCAGCCGGGCCGTACTGGTGTGGGCACCGGGCAAACCCGTTCCGTTCTATGCCTTCCCCCGTGAGCACGTCCGGCTCGACCTGATCTCGGCCTCCGTGTCGCCCAGCCGATCCCGGCAGGACGTGTGGCAGTGGTACGACATCGTCGTCGGCGACCGGCGGGCCTATTCACCCGTCTGCCAGCTCGACGTCGACGGGCTCGACGACCGCCTCGTCTTCCAGTGGTTCCGGTGGGGTGAGACGGGGCCGGGCGAGGACCTCGACGAGGGCGAGCGGTGGTTCGAGGAGGAGACCGAAGTGTTCACCCATCCGCGCGATCCCTTTCACCGAGTCGACGCATTACGCAGCTCGCGCCACGTGCGCGTGACCATCGGCGACGTCGTGGTCGGCGAGACCCGCAATCCTGTGCTCGTGTTCGAGACCGGCCTGCCGACCCGCTACTACCTGCCGCCCGAGGACGTCGACTTCTCGGTGCTCGAGGAATCGGAATGGCGGACGAGCTGCCCCTACAAGGGCATCGCCCGGTACTGGTCGTTCTCCGGCACGCCGCCCGAGGACAACGTCGCATGGTCGTATCCCGAGCCGTTCCCCGGCATGGAGTTCATCGAGGGATACGTGTGCTTCTACGACGACGCCGCGGAGATCACGGTCGAGGAGTGAGTGCGTGAACAACCTCATCCGCGCAACAGGTGTGTGACCAGACGGCCACCTTCCTCGAGCGACATGTGCGGCAGATAGGCACGACCGACCGCGATCCCGATGGCCGGCAGCGCCGCCGGGTCCGGGAACACCATGTACAGCGGCCGGTAGCGGGGCTGGAACTTCGCCTTGAACGCGAGCAACGAGCGGAATCCGTAGACGGGTTCGAGAGTGCGGCCGAGCAGATCGAGCAGGGCGTCGAAGGCCCCACGGTCGAGTCCGGACGCACCGTCCACGCTCGCGAGCGGGGCACCCGACAAACTCAGGAATTCGAGGCCCTCCTCTGCGGCGGAGCGTGCCGCGGAGGCGATGAGGAATTCCATCGCGGGCCTGAACCCGTCCGAACGGCGCCGCATGAAGTCCAGTGTCAGACCCACAGCCTCCCCGTCCCGGTAGACCGGCATCCACGACGTGACGGCATGGACGTGCTCGTTCGCGTCGACCGCGAGCAGCAACCGGACTTCGGGGTCCCGCAGTTCGGCGAGTCCTCCGAGCGTGAATCCCATCTCCGGCAGTCCCTTGTCGGCCACCCATTCCTCGGAGATGTCGACGATCTGCTCGGTCACCGACAGCGGCGCGGTGGCGAAGGTGGTCCACTTCGCTTCGATCCCGTCCTTGGCGGCACGGTTGAGCGCGGTGCGTACGTCCTGGAACTTCTTGCCCTTGAAGGCGAGATCCGCGAGATCGACGACGGTCTCCTCGGCGACCTGCAGGCAGGTCCAGCCGTGCTCCCGGGCGATCGCTGCGGTGTCCTCGCCCACCGTGTAGAAGCAGGGGGTCCATCCATTGCCGAGGCAGTAGGCCGCGAACTCGTCGATCGCTCCGGTCAGCGACGAGCGCTCACCGATCGGATCGGTCGTGGTCAGCGCGACGCCCGAGTGCACCCGATACGCGACGGCGTGCCGGCCGTCGGCGCTGAACCAGTACCGGTTTCCCGCCCAGGTCGTCATCCACGCCATCGAGCCGCCGCCCGGACAGTGCAGGAGTTCTCGCACCCGCTGCTCGTCACCGAGGTCGACCCCGAGCGGCGGAACGAGGAAACTGCGCAGCATCAGGGCACAGAAGACGACCCAGACGATCACACCGGTCCACTCGAACAGCAGGGTGGCCGCGGTGTCGAGTGGCATCACGGGAGGCTCGAAGAGCTGGAGACAGACCGGTGGAAGGAGCCGGCGGGGAGCGTCGCGGAGCAAGGTGCCGACGCCCGGATCACGGTCGAATCCGTCGGCGGCCAGCGTGCCCGCCACCAGGTACGTCACGAGCGCGATGCCTGCGGCGGCCGCGGTTCCGGCCCAGACCCGGCGATAGGTTCCCCGCGGTGCGCGGACATCGAACAGGGTGCGGGTCAGCAGCAACACGATGAGCACGGTGACCAGAGCGAGGAGCGGCGCGAGTTCCATGGCTACGGAGCTGTGCCGATGGATCCCGTACAGCAGCGACCGGGTCTCGTCCTGTTCTGCCACGCGCACGATCGTGCTCGCGGCGGCCACGGCGATCAGCACGATGTGTCCTCCCACCGAGAGGAACCATGCCGCCCGTCGCCCGCGGCGCAGTCCTTCGGCACCGATCAGCAGCAGTATCGACGGCAGGAGATCGGCCACCAGGGGACCGATTCCCGACAGGCGCAGGGCCTGCTGCCCTTTCCGGCATTCGTCGTGGAGCGCCGGATCGGCGCAGACGTCCACCAGTTCTCGCGGGCTGTAGGGAACCTGCTCGAACAGTTCGCGTAGCGCGGACAGCGGACCGATCGAGTGTGGGGAGAACGCCGCGAAGATCGGGCCGAGCACGCTCGCCGCGACGACGAGCGCGACGAGCGTGCGGCGTTCCCGGATGGTGCCGCCGAGCGTCGGACGGCGCACACCGCGACCGAACAGGAGCGGGCCGACGAGCAACCCGGCGAGCGCGACCGTCACCCTGTTCACGTCCTGCAGGTGCCCGGCGAACAGAGCTGCGGTCACCAGGAACACCAGCAGAAGGGTTCGTATGCGGCGACGCCACAGGGCGCCCATCGCAGTGGTGGACGCGAGCAGGACGCCCAGCACCCAGGCCAGCGGGTCCTCGGTGAGGTGGGTGTGCAGTTCCCGCCCCCACAGGTTCGGCACGAGCGACGCGATCCGGGCCACGAGCAACGCCAGTGCCGCCCCCAGGCCCTGGGAGACGAGCGCGGCGAGCGTGAACCTGCGACTGCCGATGCGACGTTCGACCGGCACCGCGACGGCGAGGATCGCGATACTTCCGACCACGTATTCACCGAGGCCGGAGGCGAACAACCCCGAGGTCCACAATGTCCACAGGTGCCCGTCCGCGATGTTCGGGATCCCGAGCGAGACCTCGGACGCCGTCGCGCGCGACGGGCCGCTCCGCGTCGAGCCGGTGGTGACCGCCAGGAACCAGAGCAGTACGAGGAGTCCGCACGAGACGGGTGCCCGGAGCACCGCCGTCCCGATGCGGGACGTCAGTTGCCGAGCCCGAGTCGTTGTGCGAGCCATGGCAACTCCTTCTCGAGCGCTGCGGACCACAGGGCGAAGCTGTGGGTACCCGGCAGTTCGGTGAGGTGGACGTCCATCCCTGCCTCCCGGGCCGCCGCGGCGAGTTGTTCCACCCCGGCACGGTATTCGGAATCGTCGAGTCCCACTACGAAAGCACCGGCGGAGTCGGGATACCGGTTGCGTGCGAGCAGGTCGGCAGGATTGTTGCGGGCGAATGCTTCCGCATCGCCGCCGAACACGTCCCGGATCGTCGAGGCCCGATCACCGATGGTGGGTTCGGCCTGCCCCGACATGTCCAGGAAGGTCGGATAGACGTCGGGGCGGGTGGTGGCCAGTTGCAGTGCGCATGTTCCGCCGTACGACAATCCGCCGACGGCCCACGCCTTCGGATCGTCGTCGACCTGCAGGCCGTCCCGTGTCCAGGACGGCACGTCGACGGCGAGATAGGTTGCCGCATTGCCGAGATGCGAATCCGTGCACAGCGGGTTGTCGAACCGGCCTCCGGTACCGTCCGCGAGCACGACGACCGGTGCCAGGCCCCGGTGCTCGGCGGCGTAGGCATCCATGGTCTGTGCGAGACGCCCGCCGACGAGCCAGTCCTCCGGGCTTCCCGGTTGTCCGGCGAGCAGGACGAGCACGGGCAGTTCGGGTCTCGGATCCGAGAAGTATGCGGGCGGAAGGTAGACGCGTGCCTCTCGCGCACGGAATCCGGAGACCGTCCCGGGAATCGTCACCGAGGTGACCGCTCCGGTCGCGGGCAGGTCGGCCGGCGCCGACCAGTTCTCCAGGGGTACGGTCCGCGACGCCCGGACGGACGGATCGTCGAAGGGGACGCTTCGGTAGTCGCTGATGCCGAGTGCCGCCCGCACGGTCGGATAGGCGTCGTAGACCGCGTTGATCCGGCCCGCGGCCGCGACCACGACGAGCACCGCCACCACCACGAGTGTCACCGCGACGAAGGACCGACGCCGATCGCGCCGCCGTACGAACCATCGTCCGATCAGCAGTGAGACGGCGAGCAGTGCCGCCGCCACCCAGCCGTACACCACCCATGGCAAACGGTCCGGGAAGGGTTTCCACACCTTCTCGACCAGGAGTGCTGCCACGGCGGTGAGGGCGACAGCCGTGAGCGCTGCGACGGGGGCGCCGCGCACGAACCACGAGCGATGCCTGCGGGTGAGCAGCACGACCAGGCCTGTCACCACGAGAACGGCGAAGATCGCGACCGCTGGTCGCGTGGTCAGCGGTGCGCCCAGCACCGACTCCTCGATCCCGGCCCAGGACATGACGATCAGTATGCGCGACGCCCCGGGTCGATCGATCGGATCTCTAGCGCCCCGGCAGCCACTGCATCGACTCGACGAAGGGGGCGAGCATCTTCGCCCACACCCGCCGCGGGAGCCCGCGCGGACCGTCGAGGTTGAGCAGCCGTGTCGTCGCGATCGTCTGTGCCTCGGTGTACTTGTACAGGCCTTCCGCGCCGTGGCGGCGGCCCATGCCGGAGATACCCATGCCGCCCATCGGGGCATCGGTGCTCCCCCACGCCGGTGCGTACCCCTCGTCGACGTTCACCGTGCCGGCACGCACCCGCGCCGCCACGGCCTCGCCCTGCGCCTTCGTCGCGGCCCACACCGACGCGTTGAGTCCGTACTCGGTGTCGTTGGCCTCGCGGATCGCTTCCTCGACGTTCTCCACCGGGTAGATCGACACCACCGGCCCGAACGTCTCGCCCCGGTAGCACTCGGCGTCCTCGGGTACGTCGGTCAGCACCGTGGGTTCGAAGAACAGCGGGCCGAGATCGGGCCGTGCCTTTCCGCCCGCGACGACGGTCGCGCCCTTGGCGACGGCGTCCTCGACGTGCCGGGTCACGGTCTCGACCTGGCTCTCGCTGATGAGGCATCCCATCTCGGTGCCGAAGTCGTAGTCGGCACCGAGCGCCATCTCGCGCACCCGGGCACCGAACATCCGGACGAACTCCGGCGCGACGGACTTCTCGACGTAGATCCGCTCGATCGAGATGCACAGCTGGCCGGAATTGGAGAAGCACGCCCGCACCGCGGCGTTCGTGACCTCGCGCAGGTTCGCCCCGGCCGTGACGATCATGGGGTTCTTGCCACCGAGTTCGGCGGAGAACCCGATCAGGCGCCGGCCGGCCTGCTCGGCGAGCAGACGTCCCGTCTCCGACGAACCTGTGAACATCAGGTAGTCGGCGTTCTCGACGATCGCGGTGCCCACCACGGTTCCGGGACCGGTGACCACGGCGAAGACGTCGCGGGGAACGCCGGCCTCGTAGAGGAGTTCGACGACGGCGAGCGCACAGTACGGGGTCTGGCTGTCGGGCTTGAGCACCACGCTGTTGCCGGCGAGCAGGGCTGGGATCGCGTCCGACACCGCCAGCGTCATCGGGTAGTTCCAGGGCGCGATCACGCCGACGACGCCCTTGGGATGGTGCAGGACGGTGGTCTTCGTCAGGACCGGCAGCATGCCCGTCGCCTTGCGGGGACGCAGCAGCTTCGGCGCGACGCGCGCGTAGAACCGCGCGGTCATCGAGATGTCGAGCACCTCTTCCTGCGCGGAGACACGGGACTTGCCGGTCTCGGCCTGCGCCATGTCCATGAGCTGCTCGCGCCGGGAGAGCACGAGCTCGCGGTACCGGTGCATGATCGCGGCGCGCTCGTCCACGGGCAGCTTCGCCCAGGCGACCTGCGCGGTGCGGGCCCGGTCGATCGCGGCCTTCGCGTCCTCGGCCGTGCCGACCGGCACGGTGGCCAGCTCCCGGCCGGTGAAGGCCTCGACGACGGGGCGGGTGGTCCGCTCGGCGGCGTCGGGGATCGCGATGAGGTCGGCAAGACGCTGGAAGGTCGCAGCGCTCGGAGCTGGCATGTTGCACCCCTACCGGTGAGTAGTACTTGCAGTTTCACCAAACCTACCCGGGTGGGTGTGTGCTGTCACACAGACGTGGCGTCGAGGCCCGTCTCCCGATCGTCGCGTCGCTCGGGACCCGCTTCGACGATCCCCTGGGCGACCTCCGCGAGGGGGACGTTGCTGTCCTGCGAGAGCCGGCGCAACAGTTCGAAGGCCGCGACGGCATCGACCCCGAAACGCTCCATGATCATGCCCTTGGCCTGCCCGATGATGTCGCGGGTCGCCAAGGCGGACGCGAACTGTCCCCGGCTGCGGGCCGCGCTCATCGCCATCGCGGCGTGAGCGGCCAGGACCTCGGCGGTCGCCTCCGCCAGAGGACCGAATGCCTCGGCTCTCGCAGAGAACATGTTCAGCGCTCCCATGCTCTCCTGATCGAGATACAGCTGGAACGACAAGGCACTGAGCACACCCGCGTCCACCGCGGCCTTCGCGAAACGCGGCCAGCGGGTCTCCGTCCGCAGGTCTTCGGAGCGCACCACGAGGTACTTGAAGCTCGCATCGAGGCACGGACCCTCCCCGAACTGCTCCTGGACGTCGTCGAGGTGCTCGGCGAGTTCCGACGTCGCGGCGAGAGAGCGGAAATGCTTCCCTCCGGTCACGATGAGGATGTCGGCACAATCGGCCCCCTCCACCAGTTCGACCGCGGCCGCGGTCACACCGCGCAGGGTCTCGTCGAGATCGGCCGGATGGTAGAAGCCGCGCGCGAGCTGCGCTATGCGGCGTCCGATATCCCCCGCTTCCGACGAACGTGTCATAGGAACATCCTCTCTCCCGCGGAACCCGTCACCCGACGGATCCGACGACCGGATCACCCGGTACCGCGAGTCTTGCACGGCCGCCCCACCTTCGGAACACGACCTCTTCCGTTTCACCCCGTTAGGCTGTACGAGTGGATCCACCGGTCACCCGGTACCTGCCCCGCGACGGTCACAACCTGGCCTACGGGGTGGTCGGCGCCGGTCCCGCCGACGTCGTGTGGTTCTTCGAGGTCCAGATGCACCTGGATCTGCTGTGGACCGATCCGTACATGCACTCGCTCTTCGAACGCCTCGCGACCTACTCGCGCGCCGTCTACTTCCAGCGCCGCGGTTTCGGGCTCTCCGATCCCGTCGATCACGTGCCCACGATCGAACAGCAGGCGGAGGACGTCCTCGCCGTCATGGACGCCGAGCAGATCCGGCACGCCACACTCGTCGGGATCCACAGCACGTGCGGACCGCAGGTACTCGTCGCGGCGACCGCTCCCGACCGTGTCCACGCGTTGATGCTCGTCGCGCCGTACTGCGAACCACTGCTCGACTACGACCGGCCGCCGCACGGGTGGACGGGGCCCGAGATCACCGATTTCGTCGAGTCGTGGCGCGACGCCGTCCGGCATTGGGGTGAGGGACTCACGGTGCCGTTGACCGACGCGCACGTCGACAGTCCCTACAACCGCCGGTTGATGGCCATGCTCGAGCGGTGCTCGGCGTCGCCGAGCACGATGAGCGCGCACCTCGAGGCGAGTCTGCGGATCGACTATTCGCACGCCCTCGGGTCGGTGCAGTGCCCCACGAGGGTGGTGCTGGTGTCCGGGGGTTCGATCCCGGTGGCCCCGGCGAGATATCTGGCCGGTCTGGTGCCGCACGGAGAGCTGGTGATCACCCGGCCGTCCCCGCGCGGCGCCGCGCTCGGCGAAGCGTGGTCGCAGGTCCAGACCATGGTCGAGGAACTCGTCCGCGGGTCCGTCCCACCCGTCGACGCCGGCCGGCGTTTCGCGGCAACCCTGTTCACCGACATCGTCGGGTCGACCAAGCTCCTCGCACGCATCGGCGACACGTCCTACCGGGCCCTGCTCGCACGTCACGAACGCGACGTCCGGTTCGCGGTGACCGAAGCGGGCGGGCGGCTGGTGAGCACCGTCGGGGACGGCACCTTCAGCCTGTTCGACGGGCCCGTGGCCGCCGTGCAGTGCGCGGCACGGATCGTCGAGGAGGCGCACCGTCTCGGATTCGAGGTGCGTGCCGGGGTACACGCCGGCATCGTCGAGCCGACCGGCACGGACGTCACAGGCATGACAGTGCACGTGGGCGCGCGGATCGGCGCCGCCGCCCGCCCGGGGGAAGTGCTCGTCTCTCGCCACGCGCGCGAGCGGGCCGGCGGATCGGGCCTGCGGTTCGCCGACCGGGGGTCGCATCGGCTCGCCGGCGTGCCGGGCAAGGTCCGTCTCTTCGCCCTCGTCGGCGGGCAGCCGGCCCTGGAGGCGCCCCGCAGACGCGTCTCGCTCAACCCCTTCGACCGTGCCGTCCTGCGGGCGGCGCGACGCACCCCGCAGGTGTTGCGTTCGGCTGCCGCGCTTGCCAACGCCCGGCAGCGGCGTCGCTCGGAGGAGAACTGAAGGGCCGGCCGGCCCGTCAGCCGCCGGTGTAGAACGCGCTCGTCCGGCCGGCGGCAGCGCGTGCCTGTTCGGGGTCCTCGCCGGCGGCGATGTCGGCCTCGCACCAGGCCGCGCTGCTGTCTCGGGCGAACTGCAGTCCCTCCTCCGACATCGACCAGGATTCGAACTCCTTCGGATTCACCGATTCTCCCGATTCGAGGTGCAGGCCGAGTCCGAGAAGTGCCAGATCCCAACCGATACCGACCGCACCCGGACCGTACTGCTCCCAGTGCTCGTCGGGGCGGGCGATGTGTGAGAGTTCCAGGCGCGCACGCTCTCCCGGTTCGGGGAGGATCGACACCTCGATCCAGCTGACCTGTCCCGCGAATTCCCAAGTGGCCGTGAACATCCGCGGCGGCTCGCAGGTGAGGATCTCGCCGGCGGCGTTGCCTTCGAGCCGGTACCGGCCACCGACCTCGAGGTCGCCCTCGACAGGCAGGAACCAGCGGGGGATGCGCTGCGGATCGGTGCATGCCTCCCACAGGTCCTCGGCGCTCGTGCGGTAGCTGCGCGAGACCGTGACGACCTTGGCTTCGCGCCCCTCGACCGTGCGACGCCCGACCGTGCGGCGATTCGTCTCGTTGCTCGTGATCACGTTCTTCATGAGGATCTCCTTCTCTCGTCGGGTCGGCGGATCGTGGGCGGGACCACATCCCGGCTCCGCCGCTCGCGCTTGCCGCGCGCGATCTCGGTCTCCAGGGCCTCGAGCGCCGCAAGGACCGGCGGATGCAGGCCCGCGAGCCAGCCCTCGAGTTCCACGAGGACCGCGGGATCGAGTTCGTAGTAGCGCCGGGTGCCGTCCTTGTGGACCACGGTGAACCGCTGGTCGCGCAGGATCTTGAGATGTTGCGAGACTGCAGGCTGGGAGATCGAGAATTCCCGGCCGATCACCGCGACGATCTCACCCGCCGTCTGCGCACCGCCCGCGAGCAGTTCGAGAATGCGGCGCCGGACCGGATCTGCGAGAACCTCGAACCCGTGCATGAAGCCCACTATATAAGTTTCTACTTATATTTACCAGAAGCACGGTTTTGCTCCCTAAACTTCGAGGCATGCCGACAACGACGCGCGTCTCCGAGGAAAAGGTCGACCGAGCGGTCATCGACAACCGCGCCCCCTCGGTCGCCCGTCTGCTGCTCGACCGAGTGTCCGCCACCCCCGACGAGGAGGCCTTCCGCTTCCCCGACGGGGCCGACGGATGGACGTCGGTCACCTGGGAACAGACCGGAGACCGGGTGCGGCTGCTCGCGGCCGGCCTGATCTCCCTGGGCATCGAATCCGAGGACCGCGTGGCCCTCGCCTCGTCCACCCGGTACGAATGGGTGCTCTCCGATCTCGCCGTCATGTGCGCGGGCGCGGCGACGACCACCGTCTACCCCACAACCCACGCCACGGATGTCGCGTTCATCGTCGCCGATTCCGGCAGCCGTATCGTCATCGCCGAGGACGCAGCGCAGGTGGAGAAGCTCGTCGGTCACCGTGGGGATCTCCCCGAGGTCATGAAGGTCGTCGTTCTCGACGGCCCCGGCGACGGCGACTGGGTGATCGGCTTCGACGAACTCGCCGAGCTGGGCCGCGGCCTGCTCGCCGAGGACGCCGGAACCGTGCTCGACCGGATCCACAGCATCCGGGCCGAGCACCTGGCGACCCTCATCTACACCTCGGGCACCACCGGCAAGCCCAAGGGCGTGCGCCTGCCGCACTCGGCGTGGACCTACGAGGCTGCCGCCATCGACGCGCTGCACATGCTCACCTCCGACGACCTGCAGTATCTGTGGCTGCCGTTGTCGCACGTCTTCGGGAAGGTGCTGCTCACCCTCCCCCTGCAGATCGGCTTCCCCACCGCGGTGGACGGCCGTGTCGACAAGATCGTCGAGAACCTCGCGGTCGTTCGCCCGACCTTCATGGGCGCGGCCCCGCGCATCTTCGAGAAGGCGCACGCACGCGTCGAGGGGATGATGGAGGAGGAAGGCGGCGCCAAGAAGAAGATCTTCGACTGGGCCGTGGGTGTGGGCCGGAAGGTGTCGAAGGCACGACAGGCCGGCAGGTCGCCCGGCCTGCTCGACAATCTGCAGCACGGTCTCGCCGACAAGCTGGTCTTTTCCACCGTTCGCGAACGTTTCGGCGGCAGGCTGCGGTTCTTCATCTCCGGTTCGGCGGCACTCAACCCGGACGTCGGCGAATGGTTCGACGCCGTCGGCATCCCCGTCCTCGAGGGTTACGGTCTCACCGAGACCTCGGCGGCGACGTTCGTCAACCGTCCCTACGCCAACCGGATCGGCACGGTGGGCTGGCCCGTCCCGGGTACCGAGGTCCGCATCGCGGAGGACGGTGAGGTGCTCGTTCGCGGTCCCGGTGTGATGACCGGATACCACAACCGGCCCGACGCGACCGCGGAGTCGCTCTCCGAGGACGGGTGGTTCCGCACCGGCGACATCGGCAGCCTCGACGACGAGGGCTACCTGCGCATCACCGACCGCAAGAAGGACATGTTCAAGACGTCGCAGGGCAAGTACGTCGCGCCGTCGTCGCTGGCAGCGACGTTCAAGGGCATGTGCCCCTACGCCTCGGAGATCGTCGTCTACGGCGAGGGCAAGCCCTACTGCGTGGCGCTCGTGGCCCTGGATCCGGAGTCCGTCGGTGAGTGGGCGAACAGGAACGATGCGGGCGGTTCGTTCGAGGAGATCGCGCGGCACGAGAAGACCCACGGGCTGATCTCCGGGTACATCGACGAGCTGAACCTGCAGCTCAACCGGTGGGAGCAGATCAAGAAGTTCACGATCATCGAACGCGAACTGTCGGTCGAGTCGGGCGATCTGACGCCGAGTATGAAGCTGCGCCGGAAAGTCGTCGTCGACAACTTCGCGGACAGGCTGACCGGCCTGTACGAGAGGTGACGGCCTATCCTGGATCTCATGATGAGTAGTGCACGACCGAATTTCCCGCGGCGGATCGGCTACATGTTCGGTCGCACGCTACCGCCCGAGATGCGGGAGTGGGTACGCGACGACATCCTGGGCCCCGGCGGATCACGCCGGTACCTGCTGCGATGGAATCTTCCGGCGATCCCCCTGCTCCTGCTGTTCCTGCTGATCCCGGGACCGGTGTGGATCCCGATCTCGATGATGCTGTTGCTGCTGCTGCCGTGGACGTACTTCTCGGTGGCGTTGATGCCCATCTGGCAACGGCACCGGCTCCAGCAGCACGGCCTCGACCCGGAGCTGCTCAGCGCGAAGGCACGCGCACGCGCCGACCGCGAACGAGAGGACTACGAGCGCCGTTTCGGTCGCGCGTCCTGACCGGGCCTCCCACCGTACGGGGCACCGCGTCCGCCTATCCTCACACCATGAGCGACGCCACTGCCTTCACAGCCACCGCCGACCTCGCCGACGAGATCGGCCCGGACATCCGCAGCTGCGACACGCAGTTCATCCAGTTCGGCGGCCGCACCGAGTTCGTCGGCCCCATCACCACCATCCGCTGCTTCCAGGACAACCTGCTCGTCAAGCAGACCCTTTCCGAGCCGGGCAACGGCGGCGTGCTCGTCGTCGACGGCGGCGGCAGCATCCACACCGCGCTCGTCGGCGACATCATCGCCGGTCGCGGTGTCGACAACGGCTGGGCCGGAGTCATCGTCAACGGCGCGGTCCGCGACTCCGCGATCCTGCGCACCCTCGACATCGGTATCAAGGCCCTCGGCACCAACCCGCGCAAGAGCACCCAGACCGGTTCGGGTGAGAAGAACGTGCCCGTCGAGATCGGCGGCGTGACGTTCAACCCCGGCGAGATCGTCTACAGCGACTCCGACGGCGTCGTCGTCCGCGCCGAGAACTGATCGCCGGGCGCGCGGGTCACCACATCATTCGTGCGCGACCCGCGCGCTCGCACCGGCGATCTCCACCACGTCGCCCACCTTCAGCTGACGGCCGCGACGCTCCTCCACCTCACCGTTGACCGACACGAGGCCGTCGGCGATCACTTCCTTGGCTTCTGCACCCGATTCGATGAGGCTCGCGAGCTTGAGGAACTGACCGAGCCGGATCGACTCGTCACGGATCGGTACATCGAATGCATCGGACATGGCACCCATTGTCCCCGACACTGGATCCATGGCCCGCCCCAGCATCATCTGGTTCCGTCGTGATCTCCGGCTGAACGATCTGCCCACTCTGCTCACCGCCACCGAGGCCGCCGACGAGGCCCTCGCCCTGTTCGTCCTCGACGACGCACTGCTCCGGCCCTCCGGGGCGCGTCGTCGCGACTTCCTCACGGGTTGCCTGCGAGCACTCGACCGGGATCTCGGTGGGCGCCTGCTCGTCGTCCGGGGGGACCCCGCGACGGTCGTGCCGTCGGTGGCCGCCGAGTTCGACGCGACCGCAGTCCACATCAGTTCCGACCACGGCCCGTACGGCACGCGACGCGACCGCGCGGTCGCCGATGCCCTCGGCGACGTTCCGTTGGTGGCCACCGGCTCCCCCTACGCCGTCACCCCGGGCCGCGTGAAGAAACCCGACGGCACTCCCTACAAGGTGTTCTCGGCCTTCCGGCGCGCCTGGAACGACCACGGCTGGCACACGCCCGCAGCGACCGGCCCGGGCACCGCCGACTGGGTGGACCCGACCGGCTGCTCCGCACGTGTCCCGATTCCGGACGAGGGTGACGAGCCCACGCCGCCCGCCGGTGAAGCAGCTGCGGTGGAGCGGTGGCAGGAATTCCTCGACGGCGGTCTCGAACGGTATGCCACCGACCGCGACCGGCCGGCCTTCGACGGCACCAGCGGACTCTCCCCCTATCTGAAGTTCGGCTGCATCCATCCGCGGACCCTGTTGCACGACCTGCGGAACCGCTCGGACGAGGGTGCCGCCACCTTCCGCAGCGAACTGGCCTGGCGCGACTTCTACGCCGACGTCCTGTTCCACCGCCCCGAGACCGCACGCACCAACTACAACGGCGACTTCGACGCCATCACCTACGATTCCGGGCCCGACGCCGACGCCCTGTTCACCGCGTGGTGCGAGGGCCGCACGGGATTCCCGATCGTGGATGCCGGGATGCGGCAGCTCCTCGCCGAGGGAGTCATGCACAACCGGGTACGGATGATCGTCGCGTCGTTCCTCACGAAGGACCTTCACCTTCCGTGGTGGCGCGGGGCACGACATTTCATGGAACATCTGGTGGACGGCGATCTGGCATCCAATCAACACAACTGGCAGTGGACGGCGGGCAGCGGCACCGACGCCGCCCCGTACTTCCGGGTGTTCAACCCGACGCGGCAGGGCGAGAAGTTCGATCCGACGGGTGAATACGTGCGCAGATGGGTACCCGAACTGCGGAGCGTCGACGGCGCTCGTGTGCACAGTCTGCCCGACGGCCCTCCGGACGGATATCCCGAACCGGTCGTCGATCACGCACACGAACGTCGGGTCGCTCTGGACAGATACGAGCGAATTCGCTCACCCCGATGAGAAAGACGGCGAAGCGACCCATCCGATCGTATCGGTGCTCCGAACACCTTCTGGACGGACACCGTGTTCGCCGTAGAACCAACGAAAGGACACCGCAGTGCGCGCACTCGTCGAAACCGCTTTCATGGCCATCCACACCCCGCTCGTCGAGGCATACACCTTCCTGATCAGCGTCCTTCCTGCTTGAGTGGATACGGCGCCGGAGCCCGCTCCGGCGCCGTGACCACAGGGACGGCATCGGCAACGGGAGGCACAGTATGGGGATCGAGTTCTCGAGTGTCGTCGACGCACCGCGCGACGACGTGTTCGACTGGCACTCCCGTCCCGGCGCCATACTCCGCCTGATCCCACCCTGGCAACCCATGAACGTCATCGCCGAGGCCGATTCCCTCGAATCCGGCACGGCCGTCCTCGGTCTCCCCGGTGGACTGCGGTGGATCTCCCGGCACAATCCCGAGGATTACGATCCGCCCGCACGTTTCGTCGACGAACTCTCGCACGACGGTCTGCTGTCGCGTCCCGCCACCGCGATCGGTTCGTGGCGGCACGAACACCGCTTCGACGCCGTCGGCGAGTTCCGTACCCGCGTCACCGATCACGTCGTCACACCGGTGCCGGGTCGTTTCCTCACTCAGACCTTCCGTTACCGCCACCGCCAGCTCGCCGATGACCTTGCGAGCCACCGCTGGTCGCACGCGCAGGGCATCCGGCCGGCGACCGTCGCGGTGACCGGGTCGAGCGGACTCGTGGGCACCGCCCTGACGGCCTTCCTGTCCACGGGCGGATACCACGTGATCCGGCTCGTCCGCCGGCCGTCGCGGCGACCGGACGATCGACACTGGGACCCCCACGATCCGGCGCCCGACCTGCTCGAAGGTGTCGACGCCGTCGTCCATCTCGCGGGTGCCTCGATCGCCGGGCGATTCACCGACTCGCACAAGGCCGCGGTCCGCGACAGCCGGATCGAGCCGACACGACGGCTCGCCGAACTCGCCGCGGGAACACCCAACGGCCCCGCGACCTTCGTCTCCGCGTCCGCCATCGGCCTCTACGGCTACGATCGCGGCGACACCCCGCTCGACGAGCACGCCTCCCGCGGAACCGGTTTCCTCGCCGACGTCGTCGCCGACTGGGAGGCCGCCACGCGTCCCGCGCAGAAGAAGGGCCTGCGGGTCGTGCACGTACGCACCGGCATCGTCCAGACACCCCGCGGCGGCACACTGCAATTGATGCGGCCGCTGTTCGCGAGCGGTCTCGGAGGCCGGCTCGGCGACGGCCGGCAATGGTTCTCCTGGATCGACATCGACGACCTCGTCGACGTCTACCACCGCGCGCTCACCGATCCCGCCCTGACCGGACCGGTGAACGCCGTTGCACCGCAACCGGTGCGCAACGAGGAGTACACGCGGGTGCTGGCATCGGTGCTGCACCGTCCGGCCCTGCTGCCCGTCCCCGGTTTCGGACCCCGATTGCTGCTCGGCGAGGAGGGCGCGCGCGAGGTCGCCCGGGCCGACCAGTTCGTCGTCCCGAAGGCCTTGCTCGACATCGGGTATCGATTCCGGCGCCCCGATCTCGAAGCATCGCTGCGCCATCAACTCGGCCACATCCTGGAGGAGACGTGATCCCAACCCGCATCCTCGTCACCGGAGCGACCGGTTACATCGGTGGCAGGCTCGTTCCGCGACTGCTCGAGGCGGGTTACCGCGTACGGGTCTTCGTCCGCAGCCCCGACAAGTTGCGCGACGTACCGTGGGCGAGCGACGTCGAGATCACCCGCGGCGACCTCGACGATCCCGAATCCCTGCATGAGGCCTGCCGCGATATCGACGTCGTGTACTACCTGGTGCATTCGATGGGCGGCCGCGACGAGTTCGTCGATGCGGAGAAACGGGCCGCGCAGAACGTCGCCGATGCCGCACGCGATTGCGATGTGTCCCGCATCGTGTACCTCGGCGGTTTACACCCCGATGCGACCGAACTCTCGCCACACCTGTACTCACGCGCTCAGGTCGGACGCATCCTGACGGAGTCCGGAGTGCCCACACTCGTGCTGCAGGCCGGTGTCGTGATCGGTTCGGGTTCTGCGTCGTTCGAGATGGTCCGGCACCTGAGCAATCGACTGCCGGTGATGACGACCCCACGGTGGGTGAACAACCGGATCCAGCCCATCGCGGTACGCGACGTCCTGCACTATCTGGTCGCCGCCGCCGAGGCTCCTCTTCCCCGCAGCGGCGCCTACGACATCGGTGGGCCCGACGTCCTGCGGTACGGCGAGATGATGCAGCAGTACGCGGAGGTCGCCGGGTTGACGAAGCGACGGATCCTCGTCCTTCCGGTTCTCACACCGAAACTCGCCGGGCTGTGGATCGGCCTGGTCACGCCCATCCCTCCCGCGCTCGGGCGCGCACTCCTCGAATCGCTGTCCACCGACGCGGTGATGCGCAACCACGATATCGATACGATCATCCCCCCACCGGAGTCCGGCCCGACCGGTTACCGCGACGCAGTCCGTCTCGCTCTCGGCCGCCTCGAACGGGGTGAGGTGGAGACGACGTGGACGAACGCGTCCCCGGTCGGTGCACCCGCCGACCCGCTGCCCTCCGACCCCGAGTGGGCCGGAGAGGTCGTCTTCACCGACGAACGTTCGCTCGAGTCCGATTCCCCACCGGAGAAGGTGTTCGCCGTCGTGGAGAGCATCGGAGGCGAGAACGGTTGGTACTCCTTCCCGTTGGCATGGACGATCCGCGGCTGGCTCGACCGGTTCGTCGGTGGTGTCGGACCCGACCGGGGACGCCGGCACCCGAAGACGTTGCATACCGGTGACGCCCTGGACTTCTGGCGCGTCGAACGCATCGAGCGCCCGACGCTGCTGCGCCTGCGCGCCGAGATGCGGGCACCCGGCGGGGCCTGGCTCGAATGGCGGGTCGAACCCCTGGAGTCGGGTCGCTCCCGAGTGCACCAGCGCGCGATCTTCTTCCCGCGCGGACTCGCAGGACGGCTCTACTGGTACGCGCTGGTTCCGTTCCACGGCATCATCTTCCGGGGCATGCTCGAGAACATCGCCGGTACCGCCGGTCGCTAGAGCGATCTGCTCATTCTTCGCCATTCGCTGCAGCACATTGCCGTCGCAGATGGCTGATTCGTGAGCGGATGGTACAGATACGACGAATCGGGGTGGTGTGCGGATCTTCCTCTGGATCCGCACACCACCCCGATCCGTCCCGAGAGTCACACAGTGCAGAGCGGTCTGATCTCCTGCAGTCCCTCGGTGGTGGGTGAGGTGAGCATCAGGCACGAGTTGTACCCACTCGCCTCGACGACACCCCGGATCTCGCGCCACGCGTCGGCGCTGACGACGGGCGAGCGCGACAGGACGAATCCGGAGATGCGTGTCGGGTCCCCGACCAATGCCCACGAGTAATCGTCCGCGAGATACGTGACGATGTAGTTGCTCGGCCCGTCGAGCGAATCCTGGAACGGGACACCGGGGAACGCCACGTGCAGCGAGGCAGTCTCGTTCACACGGGCGTTCCCGACGATACCGCGGCGGTCCCCGGTGATCGTGGTGCACGAGTTCTCCACGCGCACATTGCGTTCGTCGAGCAGTGTGTAGAACGCGATCGTGTCGCGCACGCAGTCGATATTGTAGGGGGCAGGATTGGCGGCGAGCTGATACCACTGCCCCACATACCGATTCACATCCAGCTGCGGAACCGGGGCGAGAGGCGCTGCGGCGGCGGGCGTGGCGAACAGGAACGCACCTGCGGCGGCGATGAACGCCGCCGCAAGCCCCCGACCGCCGTGTCGGGACCAACGCATGTCTTCTACCTTTCCGTCGACCGGGTAGTGGTGGTTACTGGGGCTGGAGGACGCCGTCGATCAGGTACACGGTGGCGTTCTCGGTCTCGATACCACCGCAGATGACGTTGGCGTCGTTGACCTTCAGCATGTCGCCTTCACCGGAGACCTCGACGGTACCGCCCTGCACGGTGGTCTGTGTGCCGACGACATCGGCCGGGGCCAGCTCACCCGGAACCACGTGGTAAGTGAGGATGTCAGTGAGCAGGGCCGAATCGGTCTGGAGGGTCTGGACGGTCTCGGGCGGCAGGGCCGCGAAAGCATCGTCGACCGGCGCGAATACGGTGAACTCGCCACCGTTGAGAGTCTCGACCAGGTTCACGTCGGGATTGAGCTGCCCGGAGACGGCCTGCGTGAGAGTGGTCAGGATCGGAACATTTCCGGCGGCTTCGGCGACCGGCTGGTTCGCGAGTTCTTCGACGGAGGAGGGCCCGCTCGGATTCGCGGCGACGTAGTCGGCACACCCCGGGCCGACCGGGCCGGCAGCGGGGGCCGCGGTTCCGGTTGCAGCCGTGGTGGTTTCATCCATGGTTTCCTGCGTGGTCTGCATGGTGGTGGTGTCGGTGGTTTCCGTGCCCGAATCATCCGAACACGCCGCGACACCCAGCAGGGAGATCGCACCGATTCCGACGGCGGCCAGACTCTTGCGCGCAGTGATGTTCATGACTGTGATTCCCTTCGTAGGCCGTGGCCGGAAACGGCCACGTCGATCAGGTGTGTCACCGGTCATTCGAACCTCGGGGCCGCGCGGATGGGTCGGGATCGAAAGAATTTTTTCCGGATCGGTATCCGCCGGGAACCCATCCGCATCGCCCTTCGCTCCGAATGCCGGTCATGGACAAGTTCTCGGATCCCCGACCGGCACACGTGCTCGTGCTGCCCGACGGGTGTCCGGTCGGCGCCACCCCGCCACGGCCGTGGCATCTGTCGCAGATTCGCATGCGTCTGTTCGCCGACGCACTGCGCCTGCGACTGGGTCGGTACGACATCGCGGTCGATCTCGTCGACTACCGCTGTCGCGGATGGAACGGCGATCACATGAGCCCGGTCCGCGACGGCCTGCGGGCGATCGAGTCGGTGACGCGGCGCCGTGGGGACGTCCGATTCGGACTGGTCGGGCACGCGATGGGTGCGCGGGCGATCGCGCATCTCGCGGCCCAGCACGGAGTGGAGGCCCTCGTCGCCCTGGCGCCGTGGTGGCCGGCCGACGACGCCGATCTGATTCCCGCCGGTCGGCACCTGCTGGTCGCGCACGGCACGGAGGACACCCGGACCGATCCCCGGATGGCGCAGAGCCAGGCGATGGCGGCCGGAGACCGCGGTGTGCGCGCACGATGGCGGCCTCTGCCCGGAGCCGGACATTTCCTCCTCACCGACCCTCGGTGGTGGGCCGACACCACGGCCGATTTCCTCGCGTGCACACTGTCGGGGAAACCGACCACGTGCCCCGGAGACGACCATGCATCCTGACCTTCCCCGCGCAGTCGCGATGATCGGAGACGATGTCGAGTTCCCGGGTGGCCGGGTCGTGGTCACGCCGGCGATCTACCGCACCTTCGTGCGCCACGCGCGGGGATCGTCCGAGCGCCCGTCGCTCGAATATCGCGGCTTCAGCTGGGTCATGGACGTCGACGAGACACCGTCGTCGCCGTGGTGGCTGCGCATGCTGACGCGGTTCGATCCGTGGGATCACTTCGTCGCGAGTGATTCCGACACCTTCCGCGGACGCGTCGAGGACCACCTCGTCGCCGACGGAGTGAGGGTGCCGGGAGGACGGATCACGGCGCTGCTGAACATCCGGCGTCTCGGCCGCGGATCGGATCCGCTGAATCTGTTCTGGTGCCACGATCCGAGCGGCTCGCTGGCCTGCGTCGTCGCGGAGATCCACACGCGCCGGAGCGGACGGCACTGCTACACGCTGCGCTCGGACGAGATCGACATCGTCACCCGCGCCGGCGACATGTTCGCCCTCTCGGTCGCCCTGCGGCGGCCCGGCGTGCCGATGTTCACCGCGACCGTCAGTGGCGAACGGATGCCCGCCGACCTCGCGACGGTCCTGCGCGCACGGATGTGGATGGGGTGACGCTCGTGGTCGACACGGTTGCCTTGAGCGGAGGAAAGGTCCCGGCTAGGCTTTCCCCCGATGAGCGGACTGAGCCGATGACCGGCGTCGGAGGCCATACCGATACCCTCGGCGCACTGCTCGAGCGGGTGGCCCGGCAAGACCCCACGGCGTTCGCCGAACTGTACGACGCGACGCGTTCCCGAGTCTTCGGCATGGTGCTGCGGGTCCTCCGGGATCCCGGCTACAGCGAGGAGACCACCCAGGAGGTCTACCTCCAGGTGTGGAGGTCGGCGGACAAGTACGACCCGCATCAGGGCTCCGCACTGTCGTGGATCATCACGCTCGCCCATCGGCGCGCCGTCGACCGGGTCCGCAGCGAACAGTCCGGAGCCGACCGCGAGGCGCACTACGGTTCGACGAACGTCGACGCGGCATTCGACTCGGTGAGCGAGGAGGTCGCGCAGCGCGACGACCGCCGCCGGGTGAACGAGTGCCTGGGTTCGCTCACCGAACTGCAGCGACGCTCGGTTGAGCTCGCCTACTACAGAGGCTTTACATATACCGAAGTGGCAGAAGAACTTTCGTCCCCGTTGCCGACCGTCAAGTCGCGCATCCGGGACGGCCTGAAACGACTGAAGAATTGTCTGGGGGTGACCGTCGATGGCGAATGAGGCGAACGATTCCTCGCGCGATCTGCTCGACATGGCACCCGGATTCGCATTGGATGCCGTGACGCCCGGCGAGCGCCGGGAGATCGCCGAGCAACTCGCGGAAGCCGATGCGGAGGTGGTCTCGCGATTCACCGCCGAGGTCCGCGAGATCCACGAGACTCTCGCGGCGATGTCGGCCGGCACCGCGACCGAGCCGCCGCCCGCGCTCAGGGTGCGACTGCTCGATCTGGTTCACGCCGAACTCGCCGCGAAGACTTCCGTCGAGGAATCCGGGGCACCGGAGGCGACCGAGGCACCGGAGACGGTGGAGGACGACGTCCTTCCCCCGCCGGTGTCCCTCGACGAGCGTCGCCGGGCGCGCCGCCGGAACTTCCTGCTCGCCGCAGCGGCCGCAGTGATCGTCGCGGTCGGCGGTGTCGTGGTGGCCGGTCAGTGGTCGGCACCGTCCGGACCGGCCACGAGCGAGCGGGTGTTCGCGGCCGAGGACGTACGGACCTCGTCGGGCTCGCTCGAGGGTGGCGGTACCGCGACCGTGGTGTTCTCCAAGGAGGAGGACGCGGGCGTCCTGGTGATGAACAACGTCGCCCCGCCGGCCGAGGGCAGTGTCTATCAGATGTGGCTGGTCGGCCCCGAGGGCATGGAACCCGCGGGCACGATGACGCCCGCCGATGTCGCGCCGTCCACGACGGCGGTGCTCGAGGACATCTCCGGCGCTACCGCACTGGCCTTCAGCGTCGAGCCGACAGGCGGGTCGACCCAGCCGACCGCGATCTTCGCCCAGCTCCCACTCGACTGACATGGCCGCGGCAGCGATCACGTCATCGGCGGGTGCCGATGACGACCGTCGCATCGAATTCCTCCGACCTTCGTGCGGCCGGGTCGAGACCGGCGCGGGCGATGAGGCCCTCCACCACGGGTGCCTGCGCCGCGGCCGACTCGACGAGCAGCGACCCGCCGCCGGTGAGCCATCGGATCGCGCCCGCGACGAGTCGGCGATGGACGTCCAGGCCGTCGGGCCCGCCGTCCAGCGCGCGACGCGGCTCGCTGCAGCGTGCCTCCCGCGGCATCGATCCGATCACCCCGGACGGCACGTAGGGCGCATTGGCGACGAGCACGTCGACGCGTCCGCGCAGCGTCGCGGGCAGGGCGTCGAACAGATCACCGTCGAACACCCGGTAGGACGGCAGGTTCAGGCGTGCGCAGGCCGTGGCGACGGGATCGATGTCCGCCGCGTAGATCTCGGCGGCTCCCACTGCGGTGGCGACCGCAGAGCCGACCGCGCCGCACCCGCAACACATGTCGACGATCACGGCGCCGGGCCGCGCGAGTTCGATCGCGCAGTCCACCAGGTACTCGGTGCGTCGACGAGGGACGAACACCCCGGGCCGCACCGCGATGCGCCGGCCGTGGAAGAAGACGTGTCCCAGCACCTGTTCGAGAGGCTCGCCGGAGACCCGCCGCGCGACCAGCCGCTCCAGATCCGAGGGCGTGCGAGCGGCTTCCACCAGGAGCTGCGCCTCCTCCTCGGCGAACACACAACCGGCTGCTCGCAATGCGGACACGACGTCGGCGTGGGTCCGGTGGGCGGAGACCATGCGGCACCTTACCGCGCGCTCATCGGGCGAATCTCTCCGTTTTCCGTGGCGGAGGGCGACTCACACCCCGTGAAGGGGTGGGATCTCCCGATCATGGGTATTCCCCGGGCCGGCACGAAGAGCACTGTGGGAACGAACGATCTCGGGCAGGAGCCTGCCCGGGGTCGCCGGGTCCGAGACCGCTCATACGAGGAGGAATCTTGAGCACTGCTACCGCGCCCCCACGCAGAACCGGCCGATGGCGGTGGCTGCTGCCCGCCCTGTTGCTCATCGCGTGGCTCGTGGCCGCCGGTGGCGGCGGTCCGTTCGCAGGCAAGCTCAACGAGGTCGCCTCCAACGATGCGAGCACCTTCCTCCCGGCCTCCGCCGAATCCACTCGCGCCGACGAGCTGTACGCGCAGTTCACCGAGAGCGAGTTCATCCCCGCGATCGTCGTCGCCGAACGCGAGGGTGGAATCACCGACGAGGATCTCGCCTTCCTCGCCACCGAATCGGCCGGCCCGCCGCCGATCCCGTCGGAGGACGGTGAAGCGGCGCAGATGATCGTTCCGCTCGACGCCTCCGGGGAGGTCCAGGACGCCGTCGAGGAACTCCGGACCTCGCTCGAGGGAGCACCGGACGGGCTGACCGTCTACGTCACCGGACCGGCCGGTCAGGCCGCCGACCTGTCGTCGGCCTTCGGTGGAATCGACGGACTGCTGCTGCTCGTCGCGGGCGGTGTCGTCCTCGTGATCCTCGTGGTGGTCTACCGCAGCCCGATCCTGCCGTTCGTCGTCATCATCTCGGCAGTATTCGCACTCGCCCTCGCGAGCCTGCTCGTCTACGTGCTCGCCGACGCCGGGGTGATCGCACTCAACGGGCAGAGCCAGGGCATCATGTTCATCCTGGTGTTCGGCGCCGCCACCGACTACGCACTGCTGCTGGTCTCCCGGTACCGCGAGGAGCTGCGGCTGCAGCAGGACAAGTACGCCGCGATGCGCAGCGCGCTCCGCGGCTCGATCGAACCGATCGCAGCCTCGGCCGGCACCGTCATCCTCGGTGTGCTGTGCCTGCTGCTGTCGGACCTGAACTCCAACCGTGGGCTCGGCCCCGTCGCCGCCATCGGGATCGCCACCTCGTTCCTCGCCTCGGTGACCTTCCTGCCCGCGGCCCTCGTGCTGCTCGGCCGCGTGGCCTTCTGGCCCACGCGTCCCGCCTACGACGCGAACGCCGACGTGGACGACATACAGAAGTCCCACAAGGTGTGGGGCCGCGTCGCCGCCTTCGTCGGTTCGAAGCCGCGCCCGATCTGGATCGTGTGCAGCCTCGTCCTCATCGCCTTCGCACTGCTGGCACCGCAGTTCAAGGCGAGCGGTGTCGCGTCGTCGGATCTGTTCCTGCTACAGACGGATTCGAAGTCCGGGCAGGAGGTGCTCGGTGATCACTTCGACGCCGGCACCGGCTCGCCCACCATCGTCGTCGCCCGGGAAGGCGCGCTCGACGATGTCGTCCGGACCACCGAAGGTGTGGACGGCGTGACGACCGCTCGACCTGTCCCCGGCCCGGGCGGTGCACCCCGCGTGGTCGACGGACTCGTCGCCGTGCAGGCGACCCTGTCGGATCCGGCCGACTCCCTCGCCGCAGAGGAGACCGTCGAGCGCATCCGCGAGGCGGTACGCGCGGTACCCGACGCGGAGGCCCTCGTCGGCGGGCCCACGGCCGTCGACCTCGACACGAAGGACACCGCAACCCGCGACCGCACCGTCATCATCCCGGTGGTGACTCTCGTGGTGCTGCTCGTGCTCATCGCACTGCTCCGTGCGGTCGTCGCGCCGGTCCTGCTGATGCTCACCGTGATCGTGTCGTTCGCGGCGACGCTCGGTGTGTCGTCGCTGCTGTTCAACCACGTGTTCGGATTCCCCGGCGCCGACCCGGTGGTGCCGCTGTTCGGATTCGTCTTCCTCGTGGCGCTGGGCATCGACTACAACATCTTCCTCATGACCCGCGTCCGTGAGGAGACGAAGAAGGTCGGTACCCGCGCGGGCACGCTGCGGGCACTGACCGTCACCGGTGGTGTCATCACGTCCGCCGGTGTGGTGCTCGCGGCGACGTTCTCGGCGCTGGCGGTGATCCCGCTGCTGTTCCTGGCCCAGCTCGCGTTCATCGTCGCCTTCGGTGTCCTGCTCGACGCACTGCTCGTGCGGTCGCTGGTGGTGCCGGCGCTGACCATCGACATCGGCAGGAAGATCTGGTGGCCGAGCGCGCTTGCCCGGACCGAGCCGTCCGAACCGGATCCGACCGAGGACGTGGCGATCGCAGGAGCACCGCGCTCGTGAGCGCGCAGGGTGCGCAGCGCTCGTGAGTGCGCAGGGTGCGCAGCGCTCATGACAGGTTCGTAGCTGCAGGAACGACGGTCGCGGGACCGGAGATGTGATCCGGCCCGCGGCCGTTCGTCCCACGGCTGCCGCGTCTGCCCGTTACCGTCTTGTTCCATGTCTGCGGATCCCACCGCCCCTGTCGAGCGCCCGCGTCCGGTGGAGGACACCCGGCCACCCTCCCGGCCTTCGCTGACCGACCGCATCGGCGGACGTCTGTCCGCCGTGCCGCACATCGTCGGCCTGGCCTTGGGCATCTACGCGTTCGTGGTGGCGCTGTGGTCGATCTCCCCGACCGTGCGGTACTGGATCCACACTCCTCGCGAGTACCTCGACGAGTACTACTTCGACGCTCCCGACACGAGCCTATCGTTCGCTCTCGTCATCGGCCTGCTCGCCGGTGCGATCGCCGGTCGCAAGCGCATCGCGTGGTGGATCCTGACGATCTATCTGGGCGGGTTCGCCATCACCAATCTCGTGATGAGCATCGTCGACCGCGACCCGAACCACCTCGTCGCATTGGTCGTCCACCTGGTGCTGGTCGCGATACTGCTGCTGTCCTATCCCGAGTTCTACACGCGGGTGCGGCGCGGAAACGTGTGGGCCGCACTCGGTGTGCTCGTGGGCGGTCTGGTCGTCGCGACGCTGATCGGCTGGGGCCTGGTGGAACTGTTCCCCGGCAGCCTGCCGGCTCCCGACCGGTTCCTGTGGGCGCTCAACCGTGTCACCGCACTGACGTTCATCGACAACGACCAGTTCGGCGGCCGGCCGAACGGGCTGGTCAACACACTGCTCGGCCTGCTCGGTGCGCTCGCCGTCCTCGCGGCCGCCGTGGTCCTGTTCCGGTCGCAGCGGGCGAGCAACGCGCTCACCGGCAGCGACGAATCCGCCATCCGCGGTCTGCTCGCCCACAGCGACGATTCGCTGGGCTACTTCGCAACCCGGCGAGACAAGGCCGTCGTGTTCGCACCCAGCGGGAAGGCCGCGGTGACCTACCGCGTCGAACTCGGGGTGTGCCTCGCGAGCGGTGATCCGATCGGCAACCCCGAGGCGTGGTCGCACGCCATCGACGAATGGCTCGATCTCGCCCGCGCCTACGGATGGACACCGGCGGTGATGGGAGCGAGCGAGGACGGTGCGACCGCCTACCACCGTGCGGGCCTGAACGCGCTGCAACTCGGCGACGAAGCCGTCCTGCACACCCGCGACTTCAGTCTCGGCGGACGCGACATGCGAGCGGTGCGGCAGGCCGTCAACCGTGCCCGCAAACACGGTGTGACCGCACGGATCATGCGCCACCGCGAACTGTCGCCCATCGAACTGTCGGCCACGATCCAGCGCGCCGACGCCTGGCGCGACACCGAGAACGAGCGCGGATTCTCGATGGCCCTCGGCCGGCTCGGTGATCCGCTCGACGGCGACTGCCTGCTCGTCGAAGCGGTCTCGGACGGCAAGGTCGTCGCGATGCTCTCGCTCGTGCCGTGGGGAGCGGACGGGGTGTCGCTCGACCTCATGCGCCGCGACCCGCAGGCCCCCAACGGGGTCGTCGAACTCATGGTGTCCGAACTCGCCTCACGGGGCACCGAGTTCGACATCGAGCGGATCTCGTTGAATTTCGCGGTCTTCCGATCGGTGTTCGAGGAGGGCGCGAGGATCGGCGCCGGGCCGATCCTGCGGTTGTGGCGGTCGATCCTGTTGTTCTTCTCCCGGTGGTGGCAGCTCGAGGCGCTGTACCGGTCCAACGTCAAGTACCACCCCGAGTGGGTGCCGCGCTTCCTGTGTTTCCGCGACAACCGGCTCATCCCGCGGGTCGCGCTCGCCTCGGCGATCGCCGAGGGCTTCCTCACCCTTCCCACCTTCGGCCGCCGGAACACCCGGCAACACACGGGAACACATTCGGCGTTCCCCGAGGACCAGGAGGTCGCGGCCGCACTGCACGACGACGGCAGCGCACCCGACGGCGGGCTCGGCGACGGTACGCCGGTCGTCGCGCACGGGCGGCGCCGTCCCGAGCAGGTCCAGGTGCGTATGGACACCCTGCAGCGGATCGTCGAGCACGGGGTCGATCCCTACCCGGTCGCACATCCTCCGACCCACACCGCGGCCGAGGCCCGGGTCACGAAGTCCGGCACCGCCGTGACCGTGGCGGGACGGCTCCTGCGCATCCGCAACTTCGGCGGTGTGCTGTTCGCTGTACTGCGCGACTGGTCGGGCGACATCCAGATCCTCGTCGACCGGCACCGTGTTGCCGGGCAACGCTTCCTGTTCGACCTCGGCGACCTCGTGGAGGTCTCCGGGGAGATGGGACGCAGCCGCACCGGGGAGATCTCGGTGCTCGCCGATTCGTGGCGCATCGACGGCAAGTGCCTGCACCCGCTGCCCGACAAGTACCACGGCCTCGTCGACCCCGAGGCCCGCGTACGGCAGCGCTATCTGCACCTCGCGATCGACCGCGGGGCACGCGATCATCTCGCGGCCCGCAGCGCCGTCGTGCGATCGTTGCGCGACGAACTGCAGACACGTGGTTATCTGGAGGTCGAGACCCCCATCCTGCAGTCGGTGCACGGCGGCGCGAACGCGGCACCGTTCGTCACGCACATCAACGCCTACGACGCCGACCTGTACCTGCGGATCGCCCCGGAGCTGTACCTGAAACGACTGTGCGTCGCCGGCATGGCGAAGGTCTTCGAGATCGGCCGGGTGTTCCGCAACGAAGGTGCGGATTTCAAGCACAACCCGGAGTTCACGATCCTCGAGGCATACGAGGCGCACAGCGACTACGAGAAGATGCGGGTCCTCGCGCGGGAACTGATCCAGGCGGCGGCACGCGCGGCGCACGGGCGCGAGATCATCCTGCGGCCCGGACCCGACGGCACGCCGGTCGAGATCGACATCTCCGGCGAATGGCCGGTCGAGACCTTCCACGATGCGATCTCCGAGGCACTCGGGACGTTCGTCGACGCGCAGACTCCCGTCGAGGTCCTGCGACGCCTGTGCGACGAGCACGAGATTCCCTACAACCCCGCCTGGGACGCCGGTGCCACCGCGCAGGAGATGTACGAGCACCTCGTGGAATCGAAGACGACCTTCCCCACCTTCTACACCGACTTCCCGATTTCGGTGTCGCCGCTGACCCGCCCCCATCCCCGCAAGCCGGGTGTCGCGGCGAAGTGGGATCTGGTGGCGTGGGGTGTCGAACTGGGGACCGCCTACAGCGAACTCACCGATCCGCTCGACCAGCGTGCCCGCCTCACCGAGCA
This sequence comes from Rhodococcus gordoniae, assembly GCF_001646655.1. Lineage (GTDB taxonomy): Bacteria > Actinomycetota > Actinomycetes > Mycobacteriales > Mycobacteriaceae > Rhodococcus > Rhodococcus gordoniae. Next base: position 46,406 of record NZ_LPZN01000029.1, read on the forward strand.
GTCGCTGCTCGCCGCGGGCGGCGACGAGGAGGCGATGGAACTCGACGAGGAATTCCTCGGAGCACTCGAGTACGCGATGCCGCCCACCGGTGGCCTCGGTATGGGTGTCGACCGGATCGTGATGCTCGTACTCGGCGGCAGCATCCGCGAGTCGCTGGCGTTCCCCTTCACGAAGCCGAGACGCTCCTGACGGGTGGTTTCACGTGAAACCGGGACACCTGGCATCGTGAGGTCGTGCAGCTACTCCTGATCCGCCACGCCGAGCCGAACAACGCCCGCGCCGAGACCGGCGTCGCCGATCCGCCGCTCACCGAGGCCGGTCGCCTCCAGGCTTCGCGGTTGCCGGATGCGCTGTCGCCGTACGCCATCACGCGATTGTTCTCCAGCCCGCAGCTACGGGCCCTGCAGACCGCGGAACCCGTCGCCGACCACCGCGGCCTCGACGTGAAGACGACGGAGGACATCGCCGAGTACGACTACGGGCACGACCACTACTTCACCATCGACGCCGCGAAGGACGTCGCACCCGCCGCGTACAAGCGCATCCTCGCAGGTCACCTGCCCGACTTCGTCGATGCGGACGACTTCCGCACCCGCGTGCTGCGAGGGATCGACCACGTGGTGGACACGTGCGACCATTCCGAGACCGTGGCGCTGTTCGTCCACGGTGGGGTCGTGAACATCGTGCTGCAGCACCTGCTCGACCTGCCCCGGCCCCTGATGTTCCCCATCGAGTACGCGTCGGTGACGCGCATCCTCGTCTCACGCAGCGGAGCGCGCCGCGTCGCCTCGATCAACGAGACGGGCCACGTGCGCGACACCCTGCGGGTCTGATCGGGCAGGACCAGAACGCCGACGTGATCTTCGGCGTACAGGATTGATACGGTCACCGCCGGAGGTGGCACCGGATGGATGCGGACAGGATCGACGAGCTCGTGCAGGGCGGCATACGGACACAGGACGAGCTCGAAGCCGTCCTGGGCATTCCGCACCCGGCGATCGTCGACAAAGCACGACCCCACCTCACCCCGCTGATCAGGAATTTCCTGTCGCTGGCGCGGTTCTTCACGATCGCCACGGCCGACGCCGTCGGCAACTGCGACTGCTCTCCGCGCGGCGATCTCGAGTCGGCGGTACTCGTGCTCGACGACCACACCATCGCGTTGCCCGACCGGCCCGGCAACCGACGTGCCGATTCCTACCGGAACATCCTCGAGAACCCCCACGTCGGGCTGCTGTTCTTCGTCCCCGGCGACGAAGAGGTCCTGCGGATCAACGGCCGCGCCACCCTGTCGACGGACCCGGACCTGCTCGGGAAGCTGTCGCTGCAGAACAAGCCGGCGCAGCTGGCCGTGATCGTGCAGATCGACGAGGTCTTCCTGCACTGCGCCCGGGCACTGCTCCGCGCCAGGTTGTGGGATCCGTCGACCTATCCCGACCGCGCGGCGGTGCCCTCGATGCGCGACATGCACGCCGAACTCCACTCGATCGAGATTCCGGCCGACGCCGAGCAGGGCAAGCGCGAACACTATCGCGAGTTCCTGTACTGACTGCTCCCGTCATGCCCACACGCGCCGAGTGCGTCACGATGGTGTGGTGACCTCTCGGATCGCACAGATGCGCCGCTGGCGCGCCGGCGCTGCACTACGCAGCCGTCTGCGCGACCTGACCGGCACCCTCGTCGTCGTCACCGGCGGCGGTAGCGGGATCGGGCGGGCCTCCGCGCTGGCCTTCGCCGCCGAGGGTGCCATCGTCGTCGTCGCCGACAAGGATCTCGACAGCGCCCACGACACGGTGGCGCTGGTGAACGTCCCGGCTCCCGGCGCCGGAGGCTCGGAGGCCGTCTTCGGCGGTGGCGCTCACGCCTACGAACTCGACGTCTCCGACCAGCAGCAGGTCCGGGAGTTCGCACAGACCGTCCGCGAGCGGCACGGCGTGGCGGACGTGCTCGTCAACAACGCCGGTGTCGGTGTCATCGGCGCGTTCGCCGACACCCCGCAGAGCGTTTTCGAGCACGTGATGGACGTGAACTTCTGGGGCGTGGTCTACGGCTGCCGCGCCTTCGCGGAACAGATGACCGAACGCGGTACCGGGGGGCACATCGTGAACGTCTCGTCGGCGGCGGCGTTCATGCCGCAACGCAATCTCGCCGCCTACTCGACGAGCAAGGCCGCAGTGTTCATGTTGTCGGAGTGCCTGCGCGCCGAGTTGCTCGAACACGGCATCGGCGTGACCGTGGTGTGCCCCGACCTGGTCGACACCGACCTCGTCCGGACGGCCGAGTACGTCGCACCGAACCGGGACGTGCGGGCCGCGCGTCGCACCCGCACGCTCGCGATGTACCGGCGCCTGCATATCGCGCCGGAGAAGGTGGCCGAGGAGATCGTCGGGGCGGTCCGTCACAATCGGCCCGTGGTGACCGTCGCTCCGGGTGCGAAGGTCCGTAAGTGGCTGATGCGCTTCGCACCCCGAGTCATGCGCGTGGGCGCCCGATTCGACATCGACTGATTGTTCGATGTCGACCGGGCGGCCGATGGTCAGGCCTTCGAAGCGATCCAGTCGCGCAGCCACCGCGTGGCGGTGGTTCCGCGATCGTCGACCACGTAGTTGGAATAGTCCTGGTGGATCTGCGATTCGTAGAAGGTGCGGATCTTCGTCTCGCGCAACTCGTTCGCCTCGGGTGTGAGCTGCAGCTGCAGCATCGGGATACCGCCGGCGGTCATGATGTCGTCGTAGAGGGTGCTCGCCTCGTCGCGGTAATTCTCGAGCTGCTCGAACGGGCTTCCCGCCGACATGGCGAGGAAGCCGGCCATACGCGTGACGAAGTCCTCCGGCGGAGTCGAGCAGTAGAGGTCGCCCACCGCACAGATGGTGCGCACGTTGGGCGTGACGAATCCGAAACCTCCTGCGCGGGCGCCTCCCGCACCGGCGCCGGCGGCGGGCGGGCCGACGAACGGGTCGAGTTCGGAGCGACGCGGGTCGGACAGCAGGCCCACCGCGACGAGCCGGTGCGGACCGACCACTCCCAGGCCGGTGCCGATCTCGGCGGCGAGATCGCCTGCGGCGTCGGCACCCTGGCTGTACCCGACGAGGGCGAAGTTCGTGAGCGGGCACCGCTCGGCCGTCGCCGCGATGATTCCGCGGGCGTTGTCGACGGCGCGGTTGCGGGAGGCCGCGTACACGTCGCCTTCCCACGGGAAGGCCGTGGCCGGATACACGACGTAGTCGACGCGGGACCCGGCGGGCAGCCCGGACGTGACCTGGGCGAGCATGCCGTTTCCGCGAGCGGGATCGGGAGTATTCGAGGTCTCCCAGGTTCCCGGTACCGCGATCACGTTCAACGTCGGACAGCCCGGCGGATTCGCTTGCGCCGCAGGCATTGCCACGCACACTGCTGCGCACGCCGCCACTGCGGCCACCGTTGCCGCCCACGCTCTTCTCATAGCCATGTCCCCGCCCCGCTACTGTCCTGGTGCCGAACCCTCCCCGGCAGTATCGAGTAGAAGGATGACATACTCGTGAGCTACGTGTGATGTATCCGAGTCCGGAACGTTGTGATGACGATCCGAGCGGTGTCAGCCGCGGACGACGGTCACCTGTCCCCCGCCGATGTTCGTCACGAAGACGTTGCCCGTCCCGTAGTCGATCGCGGTTCCCGGCACGGGACGCTCGACCACGCTCCCACCGGCGGTCGGCACGGGTTCCGCAACGACGAGGTCGGGCCCGAAGAGGTTTGTCACATAGATGTTTCCGCTGAACGGATCGGTGATCACCGCACCCGGTGGAGGCGGCGGGGGCGCCGGAAGCTCCGGAGGCGCCACCGCACGGTCGACGACCGTGACGCCTCCCGTCCCGACGTTGGTGACGAACACGCCGTCGGTTCCCGCGTCGAGGATCATCTCGGGCACACCGGGGACCGGCGCCGGTGCGGCGGCCTCGGTGGGCCCGGGCGTGACCTCCGTCCGGTGCACCGTGACCGCGCCGGTACCGACGTTGGTGACCGCGACGTTGCCGAGACCGCCGTCGACCCGCATCTCGACGATCGCGGTGGAGACCTCCGTGCGGCCCGGGACACGTCCCTCGGGATGCGTGACGGTCACCGTGCCGGGGCCGACATTGGTGATGCACGCGTTGCCGGCGCCGCCCTGCAACCCGAGGAGCCGGGGGCCGTCGAAGCCGAACACCGGTGGGACGGGCTCGGCTCCGTCGACGGAGACGAGGCCGCCGCCGTTCCGGATGCATGCGCCCGCAGGGTCGGCGGCCGCAGCAGGAGCCGCCGTGACGGCGGCAACGGCGGCACCCACACCCATCACGACCGTCGCCAGTGCACGTCTCGTAGCCGTCATGCGCAGAACCATAACGGTTGAGGCGTCCGGCGACACGGAAATGTCACAAGCGCAGCGCGTCCTCCGGTCCATCGGCCCCTCGTCGACGCCCGGCCCGGTGCGAATCTCTCGCGACTCCTCGAACCGGAACCGACCCTCGCGCACCAGCGCAGACACCACACGGGGCGCGATCGGCCGGAAACATCTCCGGAAAATCGCGCCCCGCGTCAGCAGATACGAGCGCTCAGCGCTGTGACACCCGAGCGCTCAGCGCTGCGGAACAGTGCT
>NZ_LPZN01000030.1 GCF_001646655.1 Rhodococcus gordoniae
AAACTAGCTATACAACACTGGATCACCGCAGACGGAAGAATGCGATGTCCAGCAACAACCACCCACAAAAGTGAAGTGGTCGCACCAAATATTATTTGGCACTGACATTCATCGGCACACTGTTGAGTTCTCAAAGAACACGCGCACATCGTCACGTTCCGGACTGTCGTCCGACCCGCTCCGAGGCAACCGTTCCAAGCTATCACATCCGATTTCAGGGACACAAACTCGTTGCGTTCCCCGTCTCTTCTGTGAGAGCCGATCGATGCGACATCGAACATGCCTATTTCCGAACCTCTCGGTCCGGCGGGCTGTTCGGTGTCGCTCGAACGACGACTAAGTTACGCCGACGCTAACGAGCCGTCAAATCCGCTGGTCAGAGGCTCGTCAGCGTCGGCAAACAGCATCAGTCGTGGACGACGCGGACACCGGCGAAGTTCCGCTTGCCCCGGCGCAGGACGAGCCAGCTGCCGTGCAGCAGCTCTCCGTCGCGCGCGGTCCACTCCTCCGAGGAGATCCGGACGTTGTTGACCGATGCCCCGCCTTCCTTGACGGTGCGCCGTGCAGCGCCCTTGCTCTCGCACAGTCCCGACGCGACGAGCAGATCCACGATCGTGTCCGGTTCGCCGGCGTGGAGCTCGGTCACGGACGCCTCGGTCAATGCGGCCGCGAGTGTGGACTCGTCGAGGTCGCCGAGCTCCCCCCGGCCGAACAGTGCGCGACTGGCCAGTTCGACCGAGGCGGTGTTGTGCGCACCGTGGACGAGCGTCGTCATCTCTGCGGCGAGCCGCTTCTGGGCCTCGCGCGCGTGCGGACGCTCCGTGGTGGCGGTCTCGAGTTCGGCGAGTTCGTCCTTGTCGAGGAAGGTGAACCAGCGCAGGTACTTCATGACGTCGGCGTCGGCCGCGTTGACGAAGTACTGGTACCAGGCGTACGGGCTGGTCATCTCGGGGTCGAGCCACAGGCTGCCACCGCCGGTGGACTTGCCGAACTTCTTGCCGTCCGAGGAGGTCACGAGCGGGACGGTCAGCGCATGCACGCTCGCGCCGTCGGTTCGCCGGTTGAGTTCGACGCCGGCGATGATGTTGCCCCACTGGTCGGAACCACCGACCTGCAGCGCACACCCGTGCTCGCGGCGGAGCTGCACGTAGTCGTTCGCCTGCAGCAGCATGTAGCTGAACTCGGTGTACGAGATGCCGTCGGCTTCGAGCCGGCGCTTGACTGTGTCTCGAGCGAGCATCACGTTGACCGAGAAGTGCTTGCCGATGTCGCGCAGGAAGTCGATCACCGACAGATTGCGGGTCCAGTCGAGGTTGTTCACGACCACGGCTCCCGTCCGAGAGTCGTCGAACTCGACGAACCGTTCGAGCTGTCCCCGGATCCGTCCGGCCCACTCGGCGACGGTGTCGGCGGAGTTCATGGTCCGCTCCCCCACGTCCCGTGGGTCGCCGATCATGCCGGTCGCGCCACCTGCGAGAACGATGGGCCGGTGGCCGGCGCGCTGGAAACGTTTGAGAGCGAGGAGCGGTACGAGGTGACCGGCGTGCAGGCTCGGACCGGTCGGATCGAAACCGGCATAGAGGGTGATCGGACCCTTGTCGAGTTCGCCTCGAAGTGCGTCGAGATCGGTCGATTGCGCGATGAGACCGCGCCAGGTCAGTTCGTCGAGGATGTGCTCAGTCACCGTTCGATCATCCCATCACCCGTGAGGAGCGGCGGGCGCGCGTGGGCTGCGCCGGTACGCGGAGACTCCGACGGCGCCGGGAATCCACAACCGCCACGGCCTGTCGGCGGCGACGCTGATCCCCACCCGTGGACCGCGTGCGACCTCGCCGACCAGCGGCTCTGCCGGAAGTTCCACGCGCACCCGGGCATCGGAGACGCCCACGTCGATGCCGTTGTCGGCCAGGTCGAGACCGAGGGCAGCGGCCAGATTTCCGGGTCCCCGAGCGAGGTTGGCGAACGGCGTGCCGGGGGTGCGACGGGCCCGGGCGGCCTGTTCTCCGTCGACGACCTCACCGCCCCGTAACAGCACTGCTGCGGCGGTGCCATCGGGACCGAGGGAGATGTTCGCGCAGAAGTGCAGGCCGTAGCTCCGGTAGACGTACAGATGTCCTGCGGGCCCGAACATGACGGAATTGCGCGGGGTGGGTCCTCGATACGAGTGCGCTGCCGGGTCGGGCCACGGTCCGTCCTCGGGCCCGCCGTAGGCCTCGACCTCGGTCAGCAGGACGGTGGTCTCCCCTACCCGGACAGTCGCTCCGAGCAGCGCGGCGGCTGCCTCGACCGGATCGAGTCCCTCGAGCTCGCCGCGAACGGATCTGCTGCAGCGGCTCAGTCTGCACTCCATCCGGCGACACCGCGCGCGGTGAAGTCGTTGTGCTCGGCATCGGTGACCTCGTGGGCCTCGTCGACGAGGAGGACGGGGATGCCGTTCTCGATCGGATACGCCCGCCGCAGGCGGGGGTTGTAGAGGACCGCGTCGTCGACGAGAAGCAACGGCCCCTTGTCCTCGGGACAGGCCAGAATGCTCAGCAACGTGGGATCGACAGCCACGGATGTCCTTTCGAAGGGCGGAACCGAACCGGAACCAGGCTACCGCGCCCCGGCGGGCGAACCGGCCGTGCCCGCCTTCCAGGCCAGCGCGACGGCCTTGGTGAATCTCTTGTACGTCCCCGTGTCGGGGCTCAGGTACCAGGTGCGGACGGTGGGAACGGGCAATCCCTGTTCGCGCAGCCCGTCGGCCGCCGGACGATAGGACGGCCCCAAGGGGATGTCGTGCACGATGTGCACCAGATCCGGCCGTTCGTCGGGCGCAATCGCGTCGAACGCTGCGGTGATCTCTGCCGCCGTCGGTGCCCGGTTGCCCCGCAACGTGCACGCGGCCACCGCGATGTCGCGTCCGCCCACCGAGATCCCGTAGGCGACGGCGAGGTCGACGCGCGGGATCGCTTCGAGGACGTCGGTCACGCTCTGGGTGAAGACCGGACCGTGGAAGGTGGGGATCACCGTCCGTCGGCTGTCGAGCAGCCAGAAGTCGCCGTCGGCGTCGCGCCGGAACAGGTTGTCGGTGGGCACCCACACGTCGCCCGGTTCGAACACCCCGCGCATGACGCCGGTGAGCGCCGAGGCGGCGGGCCCGGGTTTGCCGAGCAGCAGTCCGACCTCACCGACCCGCGCCTCCCGCACGAACCCGCGGTCGTCCTCGACGAGTCGGCCCGCGCCGGCGTCGTAGGCGGCGAGCCGCACGTCGGCGCTGCCGGGCAACGGCCGGCCCTTCGAGCCGATCTTCGAACCGGAGACGTTCGCGAGCACGACGTTGCCCTCGGTCGAGGCGTAGAACTCGAGCACCCGCGCAGGCTGGAACCTGTCGAGCGTGCGGCGCCACAACCCCGGTGGCATACCGGATCCGATGAACAACCGGATGGGATGGATGGCGTCGATGTGCAGCGAGGGGCTGTCGAGCACCTCACGCAACATCGCCCAGGTGTAGGTGACGACGGTGACGCCGTAGCGGTGCACCTCATCGCTGAACAGCGAGGGATTCAGCCCGCGGGACAACGCGATACGCGCTCCACCCGCCAGCGCCCCACCGAAACTGACCAGAAGACCGGACGAATGATGCAGAGGCGCAAGGCAATACATCGTGTCGCCGCGACCGAGCGAGGCGGCGGTCGCCGTACCGAAGGCCGACAGCGCCCACCGGTAGTTGGTGACCCGCCGCACCGCGAGCGTGTCGCCGCTGCCGGAGAAGAGGACGAACGCGAGCTCCCGCGCAAGACCGGGATCGGGGACGTACCACCCCGGCAGTTGCACCGACGAGATGTCGAGTCGTTCGAGATCGACGACGTCGGTGCCGGGTTCGATGTCGAGGTCGCGAACGTCGCCACCACCGAGCACCAGCACGGGCAGACCGGTCGCCACGGCCGCATCGAGGTTCTCCGGATCGGCCACGATCTTCTCGACACCGCCGAGGCGCACGGCCTCCGCGACGTCCGGTCCGGGCGGGATCAGCACGGAGACACCGCCGAGGCGGGAGATCGCGGCGACCGCGGCCATAGCACTGGGACGCACGTCCATGAGGATCCCGACGTGCATCGCGGGGCGGACGCCGTTGTCGACGAGACCGAGCACGACGTTGTCGATCCGGCGGTTCACAGCGTCGAATGTGTAGACGCGGTCCTCGAAGATGAAGCACTCCCGTTTCGGCGACTTGCGGCCGATCTCGGCGAGCAGACCCCCGACGGAGATGCGGGTGCGCGACTGGATCTGTCCGAGCCGCGCGAGCCGGGGCAACGCGCGTGCGGCCTCACCGGTGAGATCGCGTGCGCCGCGGACGGCGCCGACGGCGATCCCCGCAACTCCTCTACCGAAGTCCGTTCCCACGTCGGCGAGGGTCGCGACGGTGTGGGTGATGCGGGATGCGACCGAGACGCCGGTGCCCTCGTCCTTCGGATCGGGCACGACCATCGGCGCCATACCGACGGGACGATCACCGACTCCCTCGCGCCACTGCACCCATTCGCCGACCGAGGGCCACGTCTGCTGGCCGGCAACGCTGCCCACGACGAGCCCGAAATGCCCTGCACGCAAAGTGCATTCGTAGATCTCCGCGCGGGGTGCCGCTTTGCGGATACCGCGCACGGCGAGCGGTTGCCCGATGTCGTCGACCTCGCCGACGAACGCGAGGACGGGACAGGTGATCTCGGCGAGGCTCACCACCCGGTCGTTGACGACGAAACCGCCACTGACCATGCGATTGTGGGCGATGAACTGGCGCAGCATCTCGGCGACGGCCGGACCGGACCACGCCACCCACCCCTCGGTGTCGAGGAACCGGCGTTGCGGCTCGCGCGGCAGCAGCGCTTCCCTGTCGTGGAGCTGGAGCAGGAAGTCGATGCGCGATCGCACGGTCTTGACCGGATCGAGCAGCTGGAAGCCGGTGCGCGCCATCCATCCGGTGATCGCGAGGCGGTTGAAGACGTGGTCGGCGAGGAAGTCCGCGGAGTGGGTCGCGACGATCTCGGGGATCCCGAAGGGCAGCGCGGCGAGGGTGTCGACGGGGCTGCCGAAAGTGATCAGGCTCGCGATGCCGCGGCTGCGCCGGTACGCGGCCACCTGATAGCAGAACATTCCGCCCTGCGAGTATCCACCGAGGTGGACGTCGTGGCCGGTGTAGGCGCGCACGCGGTCGACGATCTCGTCGAGGGCGAGGAGATGATCGGTGAGGGTGCGCTTCCAGCCGCCCTCCTCCTGGTCGGGCGAACCGAAGTCCACGACCCACGGGTCGAGTCCCGCGTCGTGGAGGGTGCCGACGGCGCCGGCGTCACGGGTGACGTCGTAGACCTCGGCGGACACCATCATGGGCGGTACGAGGACGATCGGGATGCCCGTGGAAGCGGTGTCCGATTCGGGGAAGTACCGGCGGAGTCGGTACATCGCGGTGCGTTCGACGACCTGGTACGGCGAGGACGACCGGTCCGGTTCGAGGCCACCGAACCGCAGGACGTCGAGACCGTTCTGGGCGGTGGCGACGAGCCGTCGCATCGACTCGGCCACTACATCGGCGTCCAGTCCCACGGTCCGCTCCCCTCTCGACGATGTATCCGCACGGGTCCCCGGCACCTGCGGTTCTACACCGGTACCCGCTGCGTGCCGAGAGTATGTGCCAGCCTGCCACACCACCGTGACCGTCCCGGGCAACTCGGGGTGCCCGGGACGGCAGGTGGGTCAGCCGCGGACCCAGTCGCGCAACTGCACCGCGGCATCGCGCACGCGGCCGAGCTGCTCGACGACCCGCACGCCCGCGGTACCGCCGCGCGCGTCGCGCGAGGCGATCGAGCCTTCGACCGTGAGCACGTCCCGCACCTGCGGGGTCAGTGCCGGATCGACACCGGCCAGTTCGTCGTCGGTGAGGTCCTCGAGGCCGACTCCGCGTCCCTCGGCGACCCGCACGCACGCACCGGCCGCCTCGTGGGCGACGCGGAACGGTACGCCCTGCCGGACCATCCACTCGGCGATGTCGGTCGCGAGGGTGAAGCCGGCGGGAGCGAGTTCGGCCATGCGCTCGGTGTGGAAGGTCAGCGTCGAGACGAGACCGGCAATGGCCGGGAGCAGCAGCTCGAGCTGCGCCACCGAGTCGAAGACCGGCTCCTTGTCCTCCTGCAGGTCGCGGTTGTAGGCCAGCGGCTGCGCCTTGAGGGTGGCCAGCAGTCCGGTGAGGTTGCCGATGAGGCGACCGGCCTTACCGCGGGTGAGCTCGGAGACGTCCGGGTTCTTCTTCTGCGGCATGATCGACGACCCGGTCGACCATTCGTCCGCGAGGGTGACGTATCCGAACTCGGGAGTGCTCCACAGGATGACCTCCTCCGCCATGCGGGAGAGGTCGACGGCGATCTGCGCGAAGACGAAGGCCGCTTCCGCCGCGAAGTCACGAGAACTGGTCGCGTCGATGGAGTTGTCGGCCGCGGAGTCGAAGCCCAGATCGGCCGCGATCGCGTCGGGGTCGAGACCGAGCGACGATCCGGCCAGCGCACCCGACCCGTACGGCGACACCGCCGCGCGCTTGTCGAAGTCGCGCAACCGGTCGACGTCGCGCAACAGCGGGTGTGCGTGGGCCAGCAGGTGGTGTGCGAGCAGCACGGGCTGCGCCGCCTGCAGGTGCGTCTTGCCGGGCATCACGGCATCGGGGTGGGCCGCGGCCTGGCCGGCGATCGCTTCCACCACGTCGAGGACACCGTCGGCGATGCGCCGCGCGCTGTCGCGCAGCCACATCCGGAACAGCGTCGCGACCTGGTCGTTGCGGGAGCGGCCCGCGCGGAGCCGGCCGCCGACCTCGGGACCGACCCGCTCGATGAGTCCCCGTTCGAGCGCGCCGTGCACGTCCTCGTCGGATTCGGCGGGACCGAACGCACCCGAGGCCACATCGGCGGCGAGTCGGTCGAGGCCGTCGAGCATCGTGGCGAGGTCGTCGCCGGTGAGGAGTCCGGCGCGGTGCAGGACCTTGGCATGGGCCTGCGAGGCGCGCACGTCGTACGGGGCCAGGGCCCAGTCGAAGTGCGTGGACTTGCTCAGCGCCGCCATGGCGGCGGCCGGTCCGGATGCGAACCGGCCGCCCCACAGGGCACCTTCGTTGGTGCCGTGAGCCGTCATGACTACAGGCCCAGATCGCGCTTCGCGGCGACCTTCGACGACAGGCCGTGGATCTGCACGAAGCCCTTGGCGTTGGACTGGTCGAAGCTGTCGCCCTCGTCGTAGGTGGCGAGGTTGAAATCGTAGAGCGACTCGGGGCTGCGGCGGCCGTTGACGGTGATGTGCCCACCGTGGAGCACCATGCGGATGTCGCCGGTGACGCGTTCCTGGGTGTTCGCGACGAAGGCGTCGAGGGCGGTCTTCAGCGGGGAGAACCACAGGCCGTCGTAGACCAGTTCGCTCCAGCGCTCCTCGACGCGCCGCTTGTAGCGGCCGAGTTCGCGCTCGAGGGTGACGTGCTCGAGTTCCTGGTGCGCGGTGATCAGCGCGATGGCGCCGGGTGCCTCGTAGATCTCGCGGCTCTTGATGCCGACGAGGCGGTCCTCGACCATGTCGAGACGGCCCACACCCTGGGCACCGGCGCGACGGTTGAGTTCCTGGATCGCCTCGAGGACGGTGACGTGCTTGCCGTCGATGGCGACGGGGCGGCCGGCCTCGAAGCTGACGATCAGCTCGTCGGGGGCCTGCCAGTGGGCGGTGGGGTCCTCGGTGTAGTCGTAGACGTCCTTGGTGGGGGCGTTCCACAGGTCTTCGAGGAAGCCGGTCTCGACGGCGCGGCCCCACACGTTCTGATCGATGGAGAACGGCGAGCGCTTGGTGACGTTGATGGGAAGGCCGTGCTCCTCGGCGAAGGCGATGGCCTTCTCGCGGGTCCAGGCGTAGTCGCGGACCGGTGCGATGACCTGGAGGTCGGGAGCGAGGGCACCGAAGCCGACCTCGAAGCGGACCTGGTCGTTGCCCTTGCCGGTGCAGCCGTGCGAGACGACGGTGCCGCCGTGCTCGCGGGCGGCCTGCACGATGTGCTTGACGATCAGCGGGCGGCTGATGGCCGAGACCAGCGGGTAGCGATCCATGTAGAGCGCGTTGGCCTGGACGGTGGGCAGGCAGTACTCGTTGGCGAACTCGTCCTTGGCGTCGACGACGATCGATTCGACGGCACCGCAGTCGAGGGCGCGCTGACGCACGACCTCCATGTCCTCGCCACCCTGGCCGAGGTCGATGGCGACGGCGACGACCTCCTTGCCGGTCTCCTTGCCGATCCAGCTGATGGCGACGGAGGTGTCCAGCCCGCCCGAATAGGCGAGTACGACGCGTTCGGCCATTGTCTTTGTGCTCCTTTGTATTTCGACGTGCGTCTATGAGTGGTAGGTCAGGTGAGTGATTCGATTTTCGCGGCCAGTTCGGCTCCCGTCGTCGGTTCGCGGGCGATGACCGCGATGGTGTCGTCGCCGGCGATCGTTCCGACCACCTCGGGTAATGATGCCCGATCGAGTGCACTGGCCAGATAGTGCGCTGCCCCCGGCGGGGTGCGCAGCACGGCGATGTTGCCGCTCGAGTCGGTCGACACCAGCAGTTCACCGAGGAGACGGGACAGGCGGTCGGTGCCGCCGGTCACGCCGCGCACGGGGCTGCCGTCCTCCGGGACGACGTACACCCCCGCTCCCCCGTCGGCCCCGCGGAGCTTCACGGCCCCGAGTTCCTCGAGGTCGCGGGAGAGGGTGGCGGTGGACACCTCGATGCCGTCCGCGGCGAGCAGAGCGGCGAGTTCGGTGTGGCTGCGCACGGGATGTGCGGCGAGCAGAGCGACGATACGGGCCTGCCGTGCCGCGCGTGTCGGCGCGCTCGCCGCGCTGTCCGCATGGTTCGCCGCCGTGCTCACGGTCAGCTCCGGCTCTGCTCGAGCAGCCACACGAGCAGGGCCTTCTGCGCGTGCAGGCGGTTCTCGGCCTCGTCCCACACCACCGACCGCGGCCCGTCGATGACCTCGGCGGTGATCTCCTTGCCGCGGTAGGCGGGCAGGCAGTGCAGCACGATCGAGTCGGCGTCGGCGAGGGAGACGAGCTCGTCGTTCAGTTGGAACGGCCGGAAGGGGGCCTCGCGGTCCTTGCCGTCGTCCTCCTGCCCCATCGACACCCAGGTATCGGTGACGAGCACGTCGGCGTCGGCGGCTCCGGCGCGCGGGTCGTCGGTGACGGTGACGGTGCCGCCGGTCTGCTCGGCCCGCGCGCGGGTCGCGGCGACGACCTGCGGGTCGGGGGTGAATCCGGCCGGGGACGCGATGGTCACGTGCATGCCGGCGGTGACGCCGCCGAGCATGAGCGAATGCGCCATGTTGTTCGCGCCGTCGCCGAAATAGGTCATGCGCAGCCCTGCGGTGCTGCCCTTGCGCTCGCGGACGGTCTGCAGGTCGGCGAGGACCTGGCAGGGGTGGAAGGTGTCGGTGAGCGCGTTGACGACGGGCACGGTCGAGTGCGCGGCGAGCGTCTCGATGCGGTCCTGGCCGTAGGTGCGCCACACCACCGCTTCGGTGAAGCGGGAGAACATCCGGGCGGTGTCCTCGAGGGTTTCGCCCTTACCGATCTGGGTGGCGCCGGTGTCGACGACGATGGCGTGGCCGCCCAGCTGGGCGATGCCGGCGTCGAACGAGAAGCGGGTGCGGGTAGAGGTCTTGTCGAACAGCACGGCGACGCTGAGGGGCCCTTCGAGGGGGCGGCGGGACAGCGGTGCCTTCTTGAGTTCGGCGGCGAGTTCGAGTACCTCGGTCTGTTCGGCCGGGGTGAGGTCGTCGTCGCGCAGGAAGTGGCGGAGCACGGTCAGTTTCCTTCCCGGTCGGCGGTGTCGAGGATCGCGGGCAGCGCTGTCACGAAGCTCTCGGCCTGCGGTTCGGTGAGGATCAGCGGGGGCGCGAGACGGATCACGTCGGGGGCAGCGGCGTTGACGAGGAAACCGGCCTCGCGGGCAGCGGTTTCGACGGCCGGTGCCTTCGCGGCGGTGAGGACGATGCCACGCAGCAGCCCGGACCCGCGCACGTGCGACACGAGCGGATGCCCGATGTCCTCGATGCCGGCGGCGAGGGTCTTGCCGACGGCGTTCACGTGATCGAGCAGGTTCTGTTCGTCGATCGTGCGAAGCACCGCGAGTGCCGCCGCCGCGCACACCGGGTTGCCGCCGAAGGTGGTGCCGTGCTTGCCGGGCTGGAACAGCTCGGCGGCCGGGCCGGTCGCGAGAACGGCGCCGATGGGCAGACCACCGCCGAGGCCCTTGGCAAGGGTCATCACATCGGGGGTGATTCCCGCAGCCTGGTGGGCGAAGAAGGTGCCGGTGCGGGCGATGCCGGTCTGGACCTCGTCGAGCACGAGCAGGGCGCCGCGTTCGGTGGTGAGGCGGCGCGCGCCGGCGAGATAGCCCTCGGGCGGGACGACGACGCCGGATTCGCCCATGATCGGTTCGAGGAAGACGGCGGCGGTGTTCTCGTCGATCGCGGCGTCGAGCGCGGCGAGATCGCCGTAGGGTACGAACTCGACGCCCGCGGGCATCGGCTCGAAGGGCGCACGCTTGTCGGGCTGGCCGGTGAGGGCGAGAGCGCCCATGGTGCGGCCGTGGAAGGCCTTCTCGCACGCGACGATCTTCGGCCGTCCGGTGAGCCGGGCGATCTTGAACGCCGCCTCGTTGGCCTCGGTGCCGGAGTTGCAGAAGAAGGCGCGGCCCTCGTGACCGAAGTGCGCGAGGAGTTTCTCGGCGAGTTCGAGCACCGGCGGCGAGGCGTACAGGTTCGACACGTGGCCGAGCTGGTTCAGCTGCGCGGTCACGGCCTCGATGATCGCCGGGTGACGGTGGCCGAGGCTGTTGACGGCGATGCCGCCGAGCAGATCGAGGTACTGCTTGCCGTCGGCGTCGGTGAGCACGGCGCCGTCACCGGCGACCAGGGCGACCTTGGGCACGCCGTAGTTGTTCATCAGCGAACCCGCCCAGCGCTGCTGGAGGTCGGACGTGCCGGTCATGCGGGGCCTTCCTTCTCGGAGACCGGCACCACCATGGTGCCGATGCCTTCTTCGGTGAACAGTTCGAGGAGCACGGAGTGCGCTCGGCGGCCGTCGATGACATGCGCGCTGGGCACTCCGCCCTGCACGGCACGCAGGCACGCCTCCATCTTGGGGACCATGCCGGAGTCGAGCGACGGTAGCAGCGCGGTGAGGGCATCGGCGTCGATCCGGGAGGTGAGCGAGCCGCGATCGGGCCAGTTCGTGTAGAGGCCCTCGACGTCGGTGAGCACGACCAGCTTCTCCGCGCCGAGTGCTTCGGCCAGGGCCGCTGCGGCGGTGTCGGCGTTGATGTTGTGCACCACCCCGTCGGCGTCGGGCGCGATCGTGGAGACCACGGGGATACGGCCGGCGGCGATGAGGTCGAGCACCGCACCGGGGTCGACGGCGGTGACGTCGCCGACGAGACCGATGTCGGTGTCCTCGCCGTCGACGACGACCGTGCGGCGGGTCGCGGTGAACAGCCCGGCGTCTTCGCCGGAGGTGCCGACGGCGTACGGACCGTGGCTGTTGATCAGGCCGACGAGTTCGCGGCCGACCTGCCCGAAGAGCACCATCCGCACGACGTCCATGACCTCGGGAGTGGTGACGCGGAAGCCGCCGCGGAACTCGCCTTCGAGGCCGAGGCGCTTCAGCATGGCGTTGATCTGCGGGCCGCCGCCGTGGACCACCACGGGGTGGATGCCGACGGTGCGCAGGAACGCCATGTCGGCGGCGAAGGCGGACTTGAGGGTGTCGTCGATCATGGCGTTGCCGCCGTACTTGACGACCACGATCTTGTCGCGGAACTTCTGCAGCCACGGCAGGGCCTCGGCGAGGACGAACGCCTTCTGGTGCGAGGTGAGGTCGGCGATCAGTGCGTCGGTCACGTCGTCTCCTGTGCTCGTGCCGGTCACGACGAGTACGCCGAGTTCTCTTCGACGTAGGCGTGCGAGAGGTCGGTGGTGCGGATGGACACCTGCGCGTCGCCGAGACCGAGGTCGATGTCGAGGGCGATGTCGGCGGCGGACAGGTCGACCTCGCGGGCGCCGGGGGCGCCGACGCCGTCGATGCACACGGGATTGCCGTTGAACGACACCGAGATCTTGTCGGGGTCGAGTTCGATCGGGGCGATGCCGATGGCGGCGAGCACACGTCCCCAGTTGGGGTCGGAACCGAACAGGGCGGTCTTGACGAGGCTGTCGCGGGCGACGGTGCGCGCCCCGATCAGGGCGTCGGCCTCGCTGACGGCACCACGGACAGTGACGGTGACGCGCTTGGTGACTCCTTCGGCGTCGGCCATCATCTGCTCGGCGAGGTCGTCGCACACGGCGAGGACGGCGGCGTTCAGATCGTCCTGGCTCGGGGTGATCCCGCTGGCGCCGGAGGCCAGCAGCAGCACGGTGTCGTTGGTGGAGGTCGCGCCGTCGACGTCGAGGCGGTCGAAGGTGAGCCGGGACGCGTGGCGCAGCGCGGTGTCGAGTTGCTCGGCGGTGGCGACGGCGTCGGTGGTGACCACGCACAGCATGGTCGCCAGGGCGGGGGCGAGCATGCCGGCGCCCTTGGCCATGCCGCCGACGTTCCACTTGTCGGCGTGGTGCAGGGCAGCCTGCTTGGGCACGGTGTCGGTGGTCATGATGGCGTAGGCGGCGTCGGTGCCGCCGGAGATGCCACCGGCGAGCTCGTGGACGATCTCCTGCACGCCGGAGAGCACCTTGTCCATCGGCAGGCGGTCGCCGATCAGGCCGGTCGAGCACACGGCGACCTCACCGGCCCCGGTCTCGGTGCCCCAGTTGCTCAGGGCGTCGGCGACGGCCTCGGCGGTGGCGTGGGTGTCCTGGAACCCCCCGGCGCCGGTGCATGCGTTGGCGCCGCCGGAGTTGAGGATCACCGCGCGCAGGCTGCCCGACTTCAGGACCTGCTGGGACCACAGGACGGGGGCGGCCTTGACCTTGTTCATGGTGAAGACGCCGGCGGCGGTGAGTTCGGGGCCTTCGTTGACCACGAGGGCGAGGTCCTGCCGGCCGGAGATCTTGATGCCCGCGGGGATGCCGGCGGCCCGGAATCCGGCGGGGCTGGTGACGCCCTGGCTGCGGATCAGGCGTCCCCCGGCGATCTCGGTGGCACCGGTGTAGACGTCGTCGGCGTACTTGTTCTCGGTCACGGAGCCACTCCCACGGTGGACAGGCCGGCGGTCTCGGGCAGACCGAGCGCCAGGTTCATCGATTGCACGGCGGCACCGGCGGTGCCCTTGGTGAGGTTGTCGAGCGCGGCGACGACGACGAGCAGGCCGGCGTCGGGGTCGACGGTGACGGCGATCTGCACGGCGTTCGAGCCGACCACCGCGCCGGTGGTGGGCAATGCACCCTCGGGCAGCAGCTGCACGAAGGGTTCGTCGGCGTAGGCCTTCTCGTAGACCGCGCGGGCCTCCGCGGCGGTCACCGTGGTCGGCGCGGTGCAGGTCGCCAGGATGCCGCGGGGCATGGGAGCGAGGACCGGGGTGAACGAGACCTTCACGTCGGTGCCGGCGAGGGCGGAGAGGTTCTGCTTGATCTCGGGGGTGTGGCGGTGGGCGCCGCCGACACCGTAGGCACGGACCGAGCCCATGACCTCGGAGCCGAGGAGGTCGACCTTCGGGGACTTCCCGGCGCCGGAGGTGCCGGAGACCGCCACGACCTGCACGACGGGTTCGACGATGCCCGCGGCGACGGCTGGGGCGAGGGCGAGCGAGGCGGAGGTGGGATAACAACCGGGGACCGCGATGCGGGTGGCGCCGACGAGGGCGTCGCGCTTGCCGGGCAGCTCGGGCATCCCGTAGGGCCAGGTTCCGGCGTGGTCGCTGCCGTACCAGCGTTGCCAGTCGGCGGCGTTCTCGAGCCGGAAGTCGGCACCGCAATCGATCACGACGGTGGTGTCGGGCAGCTGCGCGGCGATCACGGCGGAGTGGCCGTGCGGCAGGCCGAGGAAGACGACGTCGTGTCCGAGCAGGGTGTCGATGTCGGTGGCACCGAGCACGCGGTCGGCGAGCGGCAGCAGGTGGGGATGGAACTCACGCAGGGTGACGCCGGCGTTGCCCCCGGCGGTGAGTGCGCCGATGACGAGGGATCCGTCCTGGCAGGCGGGATGGCCGAGGAGCAGGCGCAGGATCTCGCCGCCCGCGTAGCCGCTGGCGCCGGCCACGGCGACCCGTAGCGGCGACTCGGAGGTGGCGGTGAAGTCCGGTGAAGTACCCATACGAATGATTATGCACTCTCATGCAAATCGTTTCATACGGGGTGTCCCGTTCGGGGGGAATTCACTCCGACCGCAGTGACCGCCGGATCTCGGCGAGACGGTCGGCGGCGGCCGCCCTACGATCCTCGTACTGCTCGTCGAGCGTGCGACCCGCCCCGGTCGCACGAGCCAGTTCCTCGGCGCCGAGCGCGGTCGCCGAGCGCTGCTCGATCTTCTCACGCACCGACTCGAAGGTCGGCACCCCGTCCGCGGTGTAGCCGGTGATCTCCTCGATCGTCGGAGCACGGACACCGGTGCCGACGACTCCCGCGTCGACCTTCCCCGGGGCGACGATCTCGGCGTCGTGGACCTGCACATCGTGCGGCGTCGCCGCATCGCGCGGGGTCACGTCGGGATCGGGGCTCGGTTCCGGGTCGATCGGCGGCACGTCCGGGATGTCCGGGCCCGGCGGCACATCCGGCACCGTCGGCGTCTCCGGACCGGCCGGAGTCACGTCGGGGACGGGTTGCTCCGGCCTGTCGGGCTCCTCCGGGGACGGCACCCGGCCGTCTTCATCCTTGCTCATGCATCCAGGCTACGTCGCCCGGCTCCCGCTGCGTCCTGTTCGGCGCGAGCCTGCCTGCTCGCGCGGGCCCCGATCCGACGGTGCGCGATCGTGTCCTCGTGCCGCGAATCCATACGCTCGCCGGACACGTCCTCGACCGGGCGGGTCGCACGGTCGCCACGGTCCCGCCCGACGTGTGGCTGCCGGGCGGGGACACGCGCGTCCCCTCAGGCGCGTAGCTGCGCGCCGACCGCGGTGGCCGCGGCGGCGACGGCCGCCTCGCGGGCGGCGCTGGCCTCGTCCTCGGTGAGGGTGCGGTCTGCGGCACGAAAGCGCAGCGCGAACGCGAGCGACTTGCGGTTCTCCCCCAGCTGGGCGCCCTCGTACACGTCGAACAGGCGGATGTCCTCGAGCAGGTCGCCGCCACCGGAGCGCAACGCGCTCTCGACATCGGCGGCCGGCACGCTCGCATCGACGACGACCGCGACGTCCTGCAGGACCGCCGGGAACGGCGAGACGAGCGGGGCGGGAAGAGATTCCACGATCGGCAGGGCATCGAGATCGAGCTCGAAGGCGCAGGTGCGAGCCGGCAGCCCGGCACGCTCGATCACGGCCGGATGCAATTCTCCGGCATGACCGACGACCACGCCGTCGACGAGCAGTTCGGCGCAGCGGCCGGGATGCCACGGCAGGTACTGTGCGGCGCGGCGCTCGAGGCGCACCCCCGCGGCGCGTGCCACGCTCTCCGCGGCGGCGAAGGCGTCGAAGGCATCGGCGGCCCGGCCCGGCCCCCACGGTCCGGCCGGTTCGCGCAGACCGGCGAGCACACCACCGACGTGGACGGGCTGCGCCGGCAACGACCCTTCGAGCAGCGCGATCTCGTCGTCGCTGGGGCGACGGTCCACCGGCAGGGCCTGCACCGGCGTGGTCTCCGGGGTGGGCCGGACGACCTGGGCGATCGCGTACAGCGACAGATCCCGCTGCCCGCGGGAGACGTTGCGCCCGAGGATCTCGAGCAGCCCCGGCAGCAGGGTGGTCGCCAGTTCGGGGCGGTCGGCCTCGAGCGGGTTGAGGACCTTCGTGGTCACGCGTCGCGGATCGTCGGCGTCCAGTCCCCAGATGTCGAACACACCGGCGGGCAGGAAGACGGGGGCGAGGACCTCGACGTAGCCGTCGTAGGCCAGTGCGCGGGAGACGGAGCGGCGACGCTTCTGCGGGGCCGTCAGGCCGCGCCCGGCCGGGGCGCTGGGCAGCACCGACGGGATCTGCTCGAGTCCCTCCAAACGCAGCACCTCCTCGACCAGGTCGGCGGGCTGACGCAGGTCGGGACGCCAGGTCGGCGGGGTAACCACGAGCTGGCCGTGGCCGTCCTCGCCGACGCCGACCTCGACGGTGCACCCGATCTGCGTGAGGCGGCGGGCGGCGGTGCCGTTCGGGTAACTCACCCCGGCCATACGGTCGGGCAGGTCGATGTCCATGCGGATCGTCGGGCTCTCGGTGGGCACGACGATGTCGGTGAGGGTCGGCTCGACCCGGCCACCGGCGATCTCGACGAGCAGGCTCGCGGCCCGGTCGAGCGCGGCACGGGCCACGGCCGGGTCGACGGTGCGCTCGAAGCGTTTGCCGGCCTCACTGCTGAGCTTGTGCCGGCGGTTGCCGCGGAAGACGGCGAGCGGATCCCAGGTGGCGGCCTCGAGCAACACGTCGGTGGTCGAGTCGCTGACCTCGGTGGTGGAGCCGCCCATGATGCCGGCGAGGGAGATCACCCCGGAGTCGTCGGTGATGACGACGTCCTCGGGATCGAGGTCGCGCTCGACACCGTCGAGGGTGGTGAGTTTCTCCCCTGCCCGGGCACGCCGCACGACCAGCTCACCCCGCAGGGTCGCGGCGTCGAAGGCGTGCAACGGCTGGCCGAGCTCGAGCATGACGTAGTTGGTCACGTCGACCGCGGGCGAGATCGGGCGGACACCGGCGGTGTGCAGGCGACGCTGCATCCACCAGGGGCTCACGGCCTTCGGGTCGATGCCGGTGACGCGGCGCGCGGCGAACCGGGTCGCGTTCGTCTCGGCCTCGAGCCGGATCGGGTAGGCCTCCCCGCCGTCGGACGGCAGCGCCGGCACGCTCGCCGGATCGGCGAACTCGAGGTCGAAGCCGCACGCGAGTTCGCGAGTGAGCCCGCGGACGGAGAAGCAGTAACCGCGGTCGGGGGTGATGTTGAGTTCGATGAGGGTGTCGCCGAGGCCGAGCAGGTCGTTGGCGTCGGTGCCGGGTTCGGCGCTGCCCGGTTCGAGCACGAGGATGCCGGAGTGGTCCTTGCCGATGCCCAGTTCGGACAGCGAGCAGATCATGCCGTCGGAGATGTGCCCGTAGGTCTTGCGGGAGGCGATGACGAAGTCGCCCGGGAGCACGGCGCCGGGCAGCGCCGCGACGACGAGGTCGCCCTCGGCGAAGTTACGGGCGCCGCACACGATGCCACGCGGTTCGTCCTCGCCGACGTCGACCTTGCAGAAGCGGATGGGCTTCTTGAATTCGGTGAGCTCGGTGATCTCCGCGACCCGCCCGACGACGAGGTTGTCGATGCGGGCAAGGATCTCGACGTCCTCGACCTCGAGCCCGACCCGGACGAATCCCGCGTCGAGTTCCTCGGCGGTGACGTCCCACTCCGGGGTGGCGCGCTGCAGGATCTCGGTCAGCCAGGACTGCGCTACTCGCACTTGTGCTCAGCTCTTTCGTTCGGTCGTCGGTGGAGTCGGGGTGGGGAGAGGGCTCTCAGCCCTGCACACCGAACGGCAGGGTGAAGCGGACGTCGCCCTCGACGATGTCGCGCATGTCGGGGATGCCGTTGCGGAACTGCAGGGTGCGTTCGAGACCCATACCGAAGGCGAACCCGGTGTAGACGTCGGGATCGATGCCCGAGGCCCGGAGCACGTTGGGGTTGACCATGCCGCAGCCGCCCCATTCGACCCAGCCGGCACCGCCCTTCTTGTTCGGGAACCACACGTCGACCTCGGCGGACGGTTCGGTGAACGGGAAGTAGTTCGGTCGCATCCGGGTGCGGGTCTCCGGCCCGAACAGTGCCCGCGCGAACGCGTCGAGGGTGCCGCGCAGATGCGCCATGGTCAGACCCTTGTCCACCGCGAGACCTTCGACCTGCGAGAAGACCGGCGTATGGGTGGCATCGAGTTCGTCGGTGCGGAAGGTACGGCCCGGGCACACGACGTAGATCGGGATGTCGCGGTGCAGCATGGTGCGGACCTGCACGGGCGAGGTGTGGGTGCGCAGCACCTGCCGCGAACCTTCCGGGGCGATGTGGAAGGTGTCCTGCATCGTGCGTGCCGGATGGTCGGGCAGGAAGTTCAGGGCGTCGAAGTTGAAGTGCTCGGTCTCGACCTCGGGGCCTTCGGCGACCTCCCAGCCCATCGCGACGAAGACGTCGGCGATCTCGTCGGAGATGATCGAGATCGGGTGCCGGGCGCCGAGCGCGCTGCGGGTCGCGGGCAGGGTGACGTCGACGGCCTCGGCGACGAGGACCGCGGCATCACGTTCGGCCTGCAACGCCGCCTTGCGGTCGTCGAAGGCGGCCTGCACCGCCGTGCGGTGCGCGTTGACCCGCTTGCCGGCGTCGGCGCGTTCGTTGCCGGGCAGCGAGCCCAGGGCACGCTTCGCGAGGGAGAGGGGCGCCTTGTCGCCGAGGTGGTCGATCTTCGCCTGGGCGAGTGCGTCGAGGTCGGTCGCAGCGGCGAATGCGTCGATCGCGGACTTCTCGGCGGCGGTGAGCGCGTCCTCGGTCAGAGCGCTCGGATCGACTGCCGGCGGGGTGCCGCCCTCTTTCTTGGCCACGACCGGTGCATCTCCTTCTTCGGACGAACGGGTGATCTCTCCAGGCGCGGTGCGGGCCGGAGTCCGCGGCGCACCGGAGGAAATCCTATGTGATGGGCCGAGCGGCCCGATGTTGCACCCGCGCGCTCGCATACAGGCAGATCGAGGCGGCGGTGGCGAGATTGAGCGATTCGGCGCGTCCGCGAATGGGGATTCGGACGCGATGGTCGGCGCCGGCGGCGACCTGCGGGTCGAGTCCGTGGGCCTCGTTGCCGAACAGCCACGCAGTGGGGGCGGCGAGCAGGTCGTCGGCGTCGTCGAGGTCGATCTCGCCGTCGGCGGCGGTCGCAAGGATCTGCACGCCGGCGTCGGTGAGGGCGGCCAGGACCCGGTCGGTGTCGCGTTCGCGGGCGACCGGCAGGTGAAAGATGCTGCCGGCCGAGGAGCGCACGCACTTGCCGTTGTGCGGGTCGACGCTGTCGCCGGCGAGCACCACGGCGTCGGCGCCGACCGCGTCGGACACGCGAATGAGGGTGCCGGCGTTGCCGGGCTCGGCGACGGCGACCGGCACGGCGAGCAGCCGCGACCGGGACGTCACCGCTTCGGCGAGCGGCACGTCGAGGGTGTCGCACACGGCGACGAGACCGGGTGGGGTCACGGTGTCGGACAGCCGGGCGGCGGCGCGTTCGGTGACGATCCCCACGCGCACACCGCGACCGCGCGCGTCGTCGACGAGTCGGCCGTAGCGACCGGCGGCGGCCTCGGTGACGAACAACTCGTGCACCCGTGCGGCGGCGAGCGCTTCGGTGACGGAGTTCTCACCCTCGGCGAGGAACCGACCGGTCTTGCGACGCTCGGCGGTCCGGAGCAGTTTCACAGCAGAAACGACCCGTGGGGTGCGCTCGGTGAGCGTGTCCACGGGCCGTTCCTGGAGATTGTCGTTGCTCAGGGCAGCACTCAGGCAGCCGGAGCGTTGACGTCGGCCGGCAGTGCAGCCTTGGCGACGGCGACGAGACCGGCGAAGGCCTCGGCGTCGGAGACGGCGAGCTCGGCGAGGATCTTGCGGTCGACCTCGACACCGGCGGCCTTGAGGCCCTGGATGAAGCGGTTGTAGGTGATGTCGTTGGCGCGGGCAGCAGCGTTGATGCGGCTGATCCACAGCTTGCGGAAATCACCCTTGCGGGCGCGACGGTCGCGGTATGCGTAGGTCAGCGAGTGGAGCTGCTGCTCCTTGGCCTTGCGGTACAGGCGCGAGCGCTGTCCGCGGTAGCCCTTCGAGGCCTCGAGAATCGAACGACGCTTCTTCTGGGCGTTGACGGCCCTCTTCACGCGTGCCACTGGTTATGTCCTGTCAGAGTTCGGGGGACGAGATGTCCGTCCCCGGGTGGATCGGTCGGAGAGGCTCAGAGCCCGAGCATGCGCTTGACGCGCGGGGTGTCGGCGTCGGAGACGACGGCCTTGCCGTCGAGACGACGCGTCACCCGCGAGGACTTGTGCTCGAGCAGGTGGCGGCGACCCGCCTTCTGGCGCAGGACCTTTCCGCTACCGGACACCTTGAATCGCTTCGCGGTGCCGCTGTGGGTCTTCGACTTGGGCATGGAGTCCTCAGTTCTTGTCGTGTGCGTACATCGGTGCTCACGGACAGCACCGGATGTGCTGCCTGAGCGGGCTAGTTGCTCGGGGCGTCGCCCGTCTCGGGAGCCGGCGCGGCCTCCGTGGACGGGGCGGCGGAGGCTGCCGGGCGCGGAGCGGCCTGCGCCGGTGCGGCCTGCGCGGCTTCCTGAGCCTTCGCGCGGGTCTTCGCACCCTTGTGCGGGGCCAGCACCATGGTCATGTTCCGGCCGTCCTGCTTCGGACTGGTCTCGATGAAGCCGAGCTCGGCGACATCGGCGCCGAGGCGCTGCAGCAACCGGAATCCGAGTTCGGGGCGCGACTGCTCGCGGCCACGGAACATGATGGTGACCTTGACCTTCGAACCGGCTTCGAGGAAGCGCACGACGTTGCGCTTCTTGGTCTCGTAGTCGTGGTCGTCGATCTTCGGGCGGAGCTTCTGCTCCTTGATCACGGTCTGCTGCTGGTTCTTGCGCGATTCGCGCGCCTTCTGCGCGGCTTCGTACTTGAACTTGCCGTAGTCCATGATCTTGCAGACCGGCGGCCGGGCGTCGGGTGCCACCTCGACGAGGTCGAGGTCGGCTTCGATTGCCAGGCGGAGGGCATCTTCAACACGCACGATTCCGACCTGTTCACCGCCGGGTCCGACGAGTCGGACCTCGGGAACTCGGATGCGTTCGTTGATGCGGGTCTCAGCGCTGATGGGGCCTCCTAGGTAGAGCGGTGTGGTCGGTCTGACCGCACCGCAGCACGTGGCCCTACTCCTCGACAAGAAGACCCCGCTGTGGTGCCGAGGCTCCACACGGGGTCCGATACCGACCGGTCGACGGCACCCAGCTCGCGCTGCGTGATCCGCACCGCCCGGTGAAGGGCGGACATCCGGGGCATACGCACCCGAGGGACCGGACCCCTGAGCTGCATCGATGTGCCGCCAGAGGTGGGAGTCGGACTCCACTTTGCTGCCCACGGAGGATCACCGCGGGCGGTCGTGCGGTCCAGTCTAACAAAAATGCACGTCGGCGACGAATCGGGGAATCCGCGCCCCACCCGCGCCATCGGCGACGAGCGACGCGACCCTATGCTCATCGCTATGACGGACGCTCCCGAGACCCCCGATCAGGATGCTGCGGCACAGGATGTGCGCGAGCTCGCCGACATTCCGGCCGTCGAGGTGATCAGCCGCGCAGCCGTGATGCTGATGAGTTCGGCTGCCGAGAAGCTCGGTCTCGCCGACGAGGATCCGGACAGCAGCGCACGACGTGACCTCGACGAGGCTCGCCGCGTGATCACGGCCCTCGCCGGACTGATCACCTCGTCGGTGGAATATCTCGGTCCGCACGCCGGCCCGCTGCGCGAAGGACTGCAGGCACTGCAGCGCGCCTTCCGCGAGGCATCCGCGGTGCCCGACGAACCGGGCAAGGGCCCGGGCGAGAAGTACACCGGCCCGGTCTACTGATCCGACGCGGCACCGGTTCCGACCCCACTTCCGACTCCCACGACCGGATCCGCCCGCCGTCGCGGCGGGCGGATCGGGTCGTCAGCTCGCGGCAGCCACCTTCTTCGTGGTGGTCTTGGCCTTTGCGGTCGTCTTCGTCCCGGCAGTCTTCGTCGCGGTGGTCTTCGTCGCGGTGGTCTTCGTCTTCGCGGCGCGCTTGCGTGCCGGAGCGCGAGTGGGCGCGGCGGCCCGGCCGTCGAGGATCTCCGCAAGGAAGCGTCCGGTGTAGCTCTCCTCCACCGTGACGACCTCGTCCGGGGTGCCCTGCGCAACCACCGTGCCGCCCCCGGAGCCGCCCTCCGGACCCATATCGATGATCCAGTCGGCGGTCTTGATGACGTCGAGGTTGTGCTCGATGACGATCACGCTGTTGCCCTTGTCGACCAGACCGTTGATGACCCCGAGCAGTTTGCGGATGTCCTCGAAGTGCAGGCCCGTGGTGGGCTCGTCGAGGATGTAGGCGGTACGCCCGTTGGAGCGCTTCTGCAGTTCGGCGGCGAGCTTGACGCGCTGCGCCTCACCACCGGACAGGGTCGTCGCCGGCTGGCCGAGGCGGACGTAGCCGAGACCGACCTCCACCAGCGTATTGAGGTAGCGGTGGATGGAGGTGACCGGCTGGAAGAACTCGGCGGCCTCCTCGATCGACATGTCGAGCACCTCGGCGATGGTCTTGCCCTTGTAGTGCACCTCGAGCGTCTCGCGGTTGTAGCGGGCGCCGTGGCACACCTCGCACGGCACGTACACGTCGGGCAGGAAGTTCATCTCGATCTTCAACGTGCCGTCGCCCGAGCACGCCTCGCACCGGCCGCCCTTGACGTTGAAGGAGAACCGGCCCGGCTGGTAGCCGCGCACCTTCGCCTCGGTGGTGGACGCGAACAGGGTGCGGATCTTGTCGAACACCCCTGTGTAGGTAGCCGGGTTGGAACGCGGCGTGCGGCCGATCGGCGACTGGTCGACCTGGACGAGCTTGTCGAGCTGGTCGAGTCCGTTGATGCGGGTGTGCCGTCCCGGCACCTGTCGCGCGCCGTTGAGCTTGTTGGCCATCACGGTGGCGAGGATGTCGTTGACGAGCGTCGACTTCCCGGAGCCGGAGACACCGGTGATGCAGGTGAGCACGCCGAGCGGGAACGACACGTCGATCTCGCGCAGGTTGTTCTCGCGGGCACCGACGACGGTGACCTGCCGCCCCTTGTCGATGGGCCGGCGAACCGCCGGAATCTCGATCTCCTCACGCCCGGACAGATAGGCCCCGGTGAGCGAGTCGGGATTGTCGAGCAGCTCCTTGTAGGTGCCGCTGTGCACGACCTTGCCACCGTGCTCACCCGCGCGGGGGCCGATGTCGACGACCCAGTCGGAGGCGCGGACGGTGTCCTCGTCGTGTTCGACGACGATGAGAGTGTTGCCGAGATCGCGCAGCCGGGTGAGGGTGTCGATGAGGCGACGGTTGTCGCGCTGGTGCAGACCGATGGACGGCTCGTCGAGCACGTACAGCACGCCGACGAGACCGGAACCGATCTGGGTGGCGAGACGGATACGTTGCGCTTCACCGCCGGAGAGGGTGCCCGCCGCGCGCGACAGGGTGAGGTAGTCGAGTCCGACGTCGAGCAGGAAGCCGAGCCGGGCCTGGATCTCCTTGAGGACCTGCCCGGCGATGGCTGCCTCCCGTGTGCCCAGGACGAGACCGTCGAGGAAGCGCGCGCACTCGGCGATCGACAAATCGCTCACCTCGGCGATGGACATCGCGCCGAAGTCGCCCGCGCTGACCGTCACGGCCAGGATCTCGGGGCGCAACCGCGCACCGGCGCAGGCCGGACACGGGATCTCCCGCATATAGCCTTCGTAGCGTTCCTTGGCCTGGTCGGATTCGGATTGTTCGAGGCGGCGGTGCAGGAACGGCATGACGCCTTCGAATTCGGCGTAGTACGAGCGGACGCGGCCGTAGCGGTTCTTGTATCGCACGTGCACCTGCTCGGTGCTGCCTTCCAGCACGGCCTTGCGCACCTTGGCGGGCAGCTTCCGCCACGGGGTGTCGATGTCGAATCCGAGCGCATCGGCCAGACCGGACAGCAACCGGCCGAAGTACTCGGCGCTCTGGCCCATCGACCACGGGGCGATCGCGCCGTCGGCCAGGCTCAGATCCGGGTCGGGAACGACGAGATCGGGGTCGACCTCCTTGCGCACGCCCAGGCCGGCGCACTCGGGGCACGCACCGTACGGCGAGTTGAACGAGAACGACCGTGGTTCGAGTTCGTCGATGGACAGCGGGTGCGAGTTGGGGCACGCGAGCGTCTCGGAGAACCGGCGTTCGCGGTCGGGTGCGTCCTCCTCGCGATCGACGAAGTCGAGCACGACGACCCCTTCGGCGAGCCGGAGCGCGGTCTCGATGGAGTCGGTGAGGCGCTGCTGCGCGCTGGGCTTGACGGCGAGGCGGTCGACGACGACCTCGATGTCGTGCTTCTCCTGCTTCTTGAGCTTCGGCGGATCGGACAGGGTGTGGACCACCCCGTCGACACGCACGCGGGAGTAACCCTGGATGGTGAGCTGCTCGAACAGGTCGACGAACTCGCCCTTGCGGGTACGCACGACGGGCGCGAGGACCTGGAACCGGGCACCGGGCTCCATCTCGAGCACCTGGTCGACGATCTGCTGCGGCGTCTGCCGGGAGATCTGCTCACCGCACACCGGACAGTGCGGGGTTCCGGCGCGGGCGTAGAGCAGACGCAGGTAGTCGTAGACCTCGGTGATGGTGCCGACGGTGGACCGCGGGTTGCGGTTGGTGGACTTCTGGTCGATCGACACCGCGGGCGAAAGACCCTCGATGAAATCGACGTCCGGCTTGTCCATCTGCCCGAGGAACTGACGGGCATAGGCCGACAGAGACTCGACATAGCGCCGTTGTCCCTCGGCGAAGATGGTGTCGAACGCGAGGCTCGACTTGCCCGAACCCGACAGTCCGGTGAACACGATCAGACTGTCGCGCGGCAGATCCAGGTCGACACCACGCAGGTTGTGTTCCCTGGCTCCTCGCACGATCAGGCGGTCTGCCACGCCACATCCTTCCTGTAGACAAGGCCGCAGTTCGGCCCTCAGCCATGGTAGGCGCGGGTACCGACACGTTTCCGTGCCGAAGAACCACGCCCCGTCGACGAACCACGCGTCCGGTGCTCATGCGCGCGCACGCGAAGGTAGGTTGACTGCATGACGCAGCAGCCCGTGATCATCGAGGACACCTACACCGGCGACGTCACTCCCGGCGGACCCGCGCAACGCCGAAGGATTCCCGGAGCGAGCATCGTCAAACTCGCCGTCGGCGAGATGAACAACAACACCTATCTCGTCACCGACGACACGACCGGCAAGTCCGTGTTCATCGATGCCGCAAACGAACCCGAACGACTCGTGCAGTTCCTCCGCGACAACGCACCGGAACTCGAGCTGATCGTCACCACCCACCAGCACTGGGATCACTGGCAGGGCCTCGAGCGGGTGGCCGCGGCGACCGGTGTGCCGACGGCGGCGCACGAGCTCGATGCCGCTCCCCTGCCGGTGACGCCCGAGCGGATCCTGACCGAGGGCGACACCGTGCAGATCGGTGAGCTGAATCTCGAGGTGATCCACCTCTCAGGACACACCCCGGGGTCGGTCGCACTGGTCCTCACGGAGCAGGGCACGGGCCGCGCGCACATCTTCACCGGCGACTCCCTGTTCCCCGGCGGGGTCGGCAAGACCCCGGACGACGATGCATTCCGCTCTCTGCTCGGCGACGTCGAGGCGAAGATCTTCGACCGGTTCGACGACGAGACGATCTTCTATCCCGGGCACGGCAAGGACTCGACCCTCGGAGCCGAGCGTCCGCATCTCGGAGAGTGGCGTGAGCGCGGCTGGTGATCTGTTCTGCATACAGGAACTCTCCGATGACGGACACCCCAGCCGACGCCGTCTGGCAGGGGGGGGTCGAAGCCGCCCTGAGCCCGGAGGTGTGCAACCGCCTCGACCGAGACAAGACAACACTGCTCGACGAGCAGCCGGCACGCTCGATCGAGGCACGCATCCGGCCTGAATCGTCAAGGGGATTGCGCCATCCCAGTACCGAGATCCTGTCGGAGATCCCGACCGGCATCCTGCGGTACCCGATCCCCGGTATGTACGGAGGCTTCTCGATCGAACCGATGCGCGGTTGTTTGTTCGTCGGAAGTTCCAGTCGCATGGAAGCCGATTCGGGCGAATCACACGTGGTGACCACCTCCGGATTCCTGCTGGTGGAGGAATCCGAGTGAAGCGATGGACGCTACGGTCACCCAGGAGCATGCGTACCGGTCATTGAGGCAATTCACTCGCGTGCGCGTTCCGTACCCGGAGCCGATGCACCGTTCTCCGCCTCGACCTCCTCGGTCCTGCCCGGGTGTTCGTCGGCCATGTCTGCGAAGGCCGTTCCCGAGACCATCCCGTTCGTCCCCGGCACGACCGTGGTCGGCCGAACCCCCGGCTCGTACATCCGGTCGATCTCCTCGGCCTTCTCCCGTGCCTGTCGTTTCTCTTCGTCGTCGAGCGTGTCCCAGCGGGTCGGCTCCTCTGCGTCGGTCATGTCCGGTCCCCCTTTCCACTACGCGGCACCGACCCGCGCGGGTCGATTCGGGTGCGTCCGTTCCAGGGTGCTCCCCGTCGCGGCATCCCGGAGGGCGAACCGGTATCGAAGTTCGCCGGAACCATCCTGGACAGGAGCGCTGCGAGTACGCTCGAAACCCATGACGAGCTCGCTCGCTCGAGCACGAAGGCGCTGACACCGTGGCGGATCTCGTACTCGGGCCGGTACTCCGGCACATCGGCGACACGGACGCCACGATCTGGGTGGAGACGTCCGCACCCTGCACGGTCGAGGTGCTCGGCAGTGCGGAGCGTACGTGGACCGTCGCGGGCCATCACTACGCGCTCGTCGTCGTCCGAGAGCTCGAACCCGGATCGGAGACGCCCTACGAGGTGCGGGTGGACGGACACCTCGTGTGGCCGCCGGCCGGTGACGCGCCCCCCTCGATCCGAACCTCGGGGGACGACACCGACACCTTCGTGCTCGCCTTCGGTTCGTGCCGCGTGGCGTCGGAGAGCGCGGAACCGACGGCCGTCCTGGGGAAGGACGCGCTCGTCGCGTACGCGCAGCGCATGCGTTCTCTGCCCACCGACGAATGGCCCGATGCCCTCTTGCTGCTCGGCGATCAGGTGTACGCCGACGAGTTGTCACAGGAGATGAAGCAACGGGTCGGTGAGCGGCACGATCTGTCGGAACCACCTGGGGCGCAGGTACGCGACTTCGAGGAGTACACCTGGCTGTACCACCGGTCGTGGTCCGAAGACGACGTCCGGTGGCTGTTGTCGAACGTGCCGACGTCGATGATCTTCGACGACCACGACGTGCACGACGACTGGAACACCTCCTACTCGTGGCGCAGGGAAATGGAATCGTCCGCGTGGTGGGAGGAACGCATCGTCGGGGCACTCGCGTCGTACTGGATCTATCAGCATCTCGGGAACCTCTCCCCCGACGAGCTGGACGAGGAGCCGCTCTACGGGCGGGTGCGGAACTGTACCGGTGACGCCGAGCCCATTCTGCGCGCCTTCGCATCCGGTGCCGACGAAGAAGCGGACGGGGCTCCGGGTGCGCGGTGGTCCTACCGCCGTGATTTCGGGTCGGTGCGTCTGCTGGTGATCGACTCGCGGTGCGGGCGGGTGCTCGCGCCCGAGCGGCGGGACATGGTGTCCGATCCGGAGTTCGACTGGATCGAGCAGCAGACCGACGGCGACTACGACCATCTGCTGGTCGGCACGTCGCTGCCGTGGCTGCTCCCCCGCGCGATGCACGACCTCGAGGCGTGGGACGAGAAACTCGCGTCCGGTGTGCGAGGTGACCACTGGGCTCGCTGGGCCGAGAAACTTCGTCGTGCTGCGGACCTCGAACACTGGTCGGCCTTCCGCGACTCTTTCGAGCGACTCGGACGCCTGCTGCGGGACGTCGCCGCCGGACGGCGCGCCGGGACGTCCGGTCGTGCGCCCGCGACGATCTGTGTCCTCTCGGGCGACGTGCACCATGCGTATGCCGCCCGTGTCCGGTTCGGGACACCGACCGCCGGTGCGGTCTACCAGCTGACCTGTTCACCGTTGCACAACCATGTCCCCGCAGCCGTCCGGGTCGCCTTCCGCGCTGCATGGAGCCGCACGGCGGAGCATGTCGTGCGGCTACTGCTGGGTCGCGTGACGGCCGTTCCCGTCGCGTCGTTCTCGTGGTCGAGGGTGTCGGGTCCGACTTTCGGAAATCAGATCGCCACGCTCCGGACGCACGGTCGCGTCGCACATCTGACCGTCGAGCGAAGCATCGACACCGCAGCAGGTACGCATCTGTTCGAGAAGGTCGCGGAGTTGCTGTTGACCTCCGAGGATCGGCCGCCCCGGATCTCGCCGGCAGGCGCGGCGGGCCGGCTGTCGAAGTGAGACGGGAAGACGGCACTCCGCCGGTGATGAATTCTGGTATTCACTGATTTCCGTACCATCCGAAATACCGTCCGGTGCCCTTCGTCCCTGCTTCGCGCATATTCCCGTGACTCCCGGGGTACCTGTGTCAAGGTTTGGAAACACAGCCGACCACGGGAGGAACCACATGCTCGTCCGGAGAATCGCGCGGCCCATGCTCGCGTCCATCTTCATCGCAGGGGGCATCGACGCCCTGCGGAAGCCCGAGCCGAAGGCAGGGGCTGCGCAGCCCGGGCTCGATCAGGCTGTGAACGCGCTGCCGGCATCGATCACCGACCGGCTCCCCAGCAATCCCGAGACTCTCGTACAGATCAACGCCGCCGTCCAGATCGGCGCCGGCACCCTGTTCGCCCTCGGCAAGGCACCGCGTCTGTCCGCTCTCGCCCTGATCGGCAGCCTCGTGCCGACCACCGTTGCGGGCCACGACTTCTGGAACGCCGAGAACCCGGAGGCCCGCGCCCAGCAGCGCACTCAGCTCATCAAGAACGTGAGCCTGATGGGCGGACTGCTCATCGCGGCCGTCGACACCGAGGGCAAGCCGTCGCTCGGCTGGCGGGGCCGCCGTGCCGCGCGAGCCGCGCAGAAGTCGGTGGCCGCCGCCCTGCCGGGCCACTCCTCGGACGGGCACACGGCGGAGGCGCTGCACACGGTCGCCGAACGGGTGAAGGCACTGACAGAGGAGGCCGGCGAGCAAGGTGGCCATCTCCTGGAGATCGCCAAGGAGCGTGGGCCGGAAATCGCAGAGGTGGCGCGCGAACGCGGCAGCGGACTGCTCGAGGTCGCCCGCGACCGCGGTCCGGTGCTGACCGAGCGGGCGCGCGATCGCAGCGCCGAGATCCTCGGTGTGGCCCGCGAACGCGCTCCCGAACTCGCCGAAGGCGCCCGTGAACGCGGCACCGAGCTGCTCGAGCTTGCGCGGGAGCGTACCCCCGAGATCGCCGACGCCGCCCGCAAGCGCGGCTCGAAGCTGTGGGACACGACGGTCGATCGCAGCTCGGAGTGGGCGAAGCTCGCCGAGGAACAGTCCGCGATCCTCAATGCCCGGGCGCACGTCGCCGCGGAGAAGGCGCGCTTGCGTGCCGAGGCTGCGCGCAAGCAGGGCACGAAGGCGGAGAAGAAGCTGGCGAAGAACCTCAGGGCGCTCGAGAAGAACATCGAGAAGAAGAAGTAATCGAGTACGGCACAGCAGTGCGGGCGTGCGACTCGGTCGCACGCCCGCACTGCTGTGACCAGGATTTCTGCCTGTTTTCTTACGGCGACGACTAGACTTCTCGGGCACTTTCGTCAGCGCACCATCCTGCGCACGGCGGAGCGATCTCGTCCTGTCTATCCCGAGGAGTCCCTGTGCCGGTTGATGGCGCGTCCCATCCGGAGCTCGATCGCGAGCAGGCCTACGTGGCGATGCTCTACACGCATCTCGACGGGCTGCGCGACTACGCCCGGACTCGGTTGACCCGCGTGCTGAAGGAGACGGGAGGCACTCCGCAGGCACGCAGCGAGCGCGAGTCCTTCACGCAGATGTACACCGAGGACATCGCGAAGTACGACGCCGCCGAGCACGGCCTGTGTTTCGGCCGCATCGACGTCCGCGACGACGGCACCGATGCGGCAGTGACGACCGAGGACGGCGCGGAGACCCGGTACATCGGTCGGCTCGGCATCCTCGACGAGGACAACGACTACGAGTCGCTGCTGCTCGACTGGCGGGCACCGCAGGCCCGCCCGTTCTACCTCCCCCCCCCCGCCGCTCCCGACGGGGTCGTACTGCGACGTCATATCCGCAGCCGCAGCCGGACCGTCACCGCTCTGCACGACGAATATCTCGACCTCGACGCCGCCCTCGAGCATGCCGATACCCAGGCGGCGGGGGGTGTGGCCGGTGAGTCGGCGTTGCTCGCCGCGCTGAACGCCGCGCGCACCGGGCAGATGCACGACATCGTGGCGACCATCCAGGCCGAACAGGACACCGTCATCCGCTCGGAGCATCGCAGCGTGCTCGTCGTCCAGGGCGGTCCGGGAACCGGCAAGACCGCGGTGGCGCTGCACCGGGCGGCCTACCTGCTCTACACCTACCGCAAGCAGCTGGCCAAGAGCGGCGTACTCATCGTGGGCCCGAACAGCCGCTTCCTCGACTACATCGGTCAGGTGCTGCCCTCGCTCGGTGAGACCGGAGTGCTGCTCTCCACGGTCGGTGATCTGTATCCGGGGGTGACGCCGACCGTCGCGGACAGCCCGGAGGGCGGCGAGCTCAAAGGTTCCCTGGACATGGTGAAGGTGCTCGCGAAGGCCGTCCGCGACCGGCAGGAGGTGCCCCGCTCCCCCGTGCACCTGAGCTTCGACACCTATGCGCTCACGCTCGACCGCAAGATCGTCACCCGCGCACGCGGTCGCGCTCGGTCGTCCCGCCGACCGCACAACCTCGCCCGGCCGATCTTCGTGGGCGGGGTGATCGACGCACTCGCCGATCAGCTCGCGGGGATCATCGGATCGAATCCGCTCGGCGGCGCGAATCTGTTGAGCCGGGAGGACATCCAGGACATCCGGTCCGAGATGCGTTCGGACCGTGACATCATCACTGCGATCGACGCATTGTGGCCGGAACTGTCCCCGCAGCAAGTACTCTCGGATCTGCTGGCTTCGCGCGACCGGATCGCGTCGGCGGCTCCGGCGTTGTCCGACGAGCAGATCGACGCGCTGTACCGCCCCGACGCACCGGGACGTTTCAGCGCGGCCGACGCTCCCCTGCTCGACGAACTCGCCGAACTGCTCGGTGTCGACGACGCCGCCGAGCGCGAACGCGCGAAGCGGCGCTGGCGCAAGCAGATCGCCGACGCCCAGGGTGCACTCGACATCCTCACCGGTTCGGCGCCGCAGGATCTCGAGGACGATCTCGATCCGGAGCTGCTCATGGCATACGACCTCATCGATGCCACTCAGCTCGCCGAACGGCAGAACCACCGCCGCCACGAGACCACGGCCGAACGCGCGGCGGGTGATCGCACGTGGACCTACGGTCATGTGATCGTCGACGAGGCGCAGGAGCTGTCCGCGATGGCGTGGCGAACGATCATGCGCCGCATCCCGAATCGCTGGATGACCCTGGTGGGCGATACCGCACAGACCGGTGATCCGGCGGGAACCGAGTCGTGGCAGCAGATCCTCGAACCGTATGTCGCGAACCGGTGGAAGAAGACCGAGCTGACCGTCAACTACCGCACGCCGGCGGAGATCATGCGCATCGCACATGCGGTGCTGGCCGAGATCGATCCCGATCAGGTGCCGCCGCAGTCGGTGCGCGAATCCGGTTTCGAGCCGTGGGCGCAGCAGGTCGACGCGGAGGCGCTGTCGGCGACCGTGCGGGCCGCTCTCGACGCCGAGACCGGCCCGGGCACGACGGCCGTGCTCGCGCCCGCACGCCTCGTACGCGAATGGGAACCTCTCGCATCCGAGTCGGTCACGGTCGCGACCGTCAAGGAGGTCAAGGGCCTGGAGTTCGATGCGGTTCTGCTCGTCGAACCGGCCGAGATCCTCACCGACTCGTCGCGCGGGATGAATGATCTGTACGTGGCGTTGACCCGCGCGACCCAGCGTCTCGGGGTGGTGCACTCGGAGCCGCTGCCGGACGTGCTCACGGGTCTCGTGGCCCCCACCCACTGCTGAGGGCAGCCCACGACCGGCCGGAAGGACGGTACCGTCC
>NZ_LPZN01000114.1 GCF_001646655.1 Rhodococcus gordoniae
GCCGCGGCGGCACCGTCGAGATGGGACAGTGCACTGCGCACGGCGCGCACGTCGGCGTCGCGTTCCTCGGCGAGTGCGTCTATCGCCGCGTTGAGCTGCTCGGTCCGTTCGATGTCGTCGAGACCGCTCCACGTGATGCCGGCGTCCTCGGCTGCCGCACTCAGCCCGTCCTCGGTGCGACGACGCGTCGCCGTCGCCGTCTCCAGCGCGTCGCGGGCACTGCCGTGATCGCGGAGCCGGTCGGCCACCACGGCCTGGGCGCGGTTCGCCTGCTCGGCCTGCGCGGCGGTGGTGCGCTCGAGGTTCTTCACCGCCGACGCGAGGTCGTCGAGCTGCTGTTTGCCTTCGTAGGCGCTCGAGCGGTGGAGTGCCTCGAGGGTGGTGCGCGCTTGTTCGTGGTCGCGTTCGGCCACCAGGAGCTGTTCCTCCGAGGCGGTGCGTGCGGCGGCGGCCTCGGTGCGGGCCTCGGACGCCTCACGCAGCGACCGGACCGCCGTGTCGACCACCCCGAGACGAATGGCGACCTTGTCCACAGCGGTGCGGGCCTGCTGACGGATGTACTTCGAGTACACCTTGACGAACTGCTGCGCCGCGTCGTCGGCGGCCGCGAGAGATTCGAGTGTGCGCTCGACTTCCTCGATGGCGGAGAACGAGCGGGCAGCCTCGACGATGAGGTCGTCGTCGAGGGGGCGGAGTCCGTCGGTCAGGGCCTGCGACAAGCCCTTCGGATCGAGGTTCTTGGCGAGCTGCGGGCGGCGCAGCGTCAAGATCAGGTTGATCAGCTGGTCGTAGCGTTGCGCGCCCAGTCCGAACATGCGTGCGTCGATCGCGCCCCGGTAGTCGACGGGGCGATCGGTGATCGCGTCGGCTCCGATCCGGTCGGCGAGTTGCTTGCGGGTGAGCGGGCGGTCCTCGTCGTCGAGGAGTGAGAAGTCCACGCCCACACGGCCGTCGACGACGAAGTGCCAGCGGG
>NZ_LPZN01000031.1 GCF_001646655.1 Rhodococcus gordoniae
CGGGACGCGCGCCGGCACCGGATGCGGCGCGACTGCGCTGGGCGCAGAGGGAAACAGACCCCGGACGGTGCTCCGAAGCGTCCGGTCGGGTCAGCGGACCGGTGCGCGTGCCGTGCTCGACGCGCCGGGTGTCACCGTCGCGATGCTCGGAATCGGCGCGCACCGCATCGTGTTCGGCATCGACACACTCATCATGGTGCTCGTACTGCGCGCCGCGGGCGGCAACTCCGGTGCTCCGGCCGGGGACAGCGGCTCCGATCTGCTGACGGGCTTCTCCGGATTCGGTGTCGCGGTCGCCTGCACCGCCGCCGGCATGCTCCTCGCAGCGGTACTCGCACCGATCCTGATCCCCAGGCTGGGCCGTCCACGCACCGTCACGCTCGGCTTGATCGCCGCCGCGATCGTCCAGTTCACGCTCGTCACCACCGTGGCGGCCGGACCACTGCTCGCCGCGGCATTCCTGCTCGGTCTCGCCGGTCAGACCATCAAACTCACCGGCGATGCGGCGATGCAGATCGACATCGACGACGCCCGCAGAGGACGCGTCTTCGCATTGCAGGACACCGTCTTCAACATCGCCTTCCTCGGCGCGATCGTCGTGACGGCCTTCATGATCGATCCCGACGGACGCACGCCCGCACTGGCCGTCGCAGGCGGGGTCGTGTACCTGATCGGCCTCGCCGCCGTGCTCGCGGTGCGCCGCGCGCGGTGCTGATCACGCGTGCAGCGTGGTATCGCTCACGAGCGCAGCGCGGCCGGATGGATCCCCACCTCCGTGGCCTTCACGACGAACCACACGACGTCGCCCGGGTGGACGTCCAGGTCGGCGAGTGCCGCCGTCGTGATCTCCGCGGCGATACCCGTACCCGACCGCACGAGCACCGTCGATCCCTGCGCCTCGAGTTCCGCGATCCTCACGCGCAGGGCGTTGCGAGGGCTCCCGTGCGGGGCATCGGTGTAGACGGCCACCGCCGACGGCGCGAAGACGGCGACGGCTGCCGTGCCCGGAACGCAGTCGTCGTGGACGCGACCGTGGACGACACCGTCCGCGGATTCCAGCGCGTCCTGTCGTACGGTTCCGGTCACGAGATTGGTCCCCGCGATGCGGGCGGCGAAGGCGCTGCGCGGTCGCGTCAGCACCCGGCGTACCGGTCCGTCCTCGACGATGCGGCCGGCCTCGATCACGATCACCCGATCGGCGAGTGCGAGCACGTCCAGCGGGTCGTGGGTGACGAGCAGGGCCGTGCGGCCGCTGTCGCGCAGGACGCGCCGCAGCAACGACCGCAGCACCGGCGTCGCGGTGACGTCGAGCGCGGCCATCGGCTCGTCGAGCAACAACAGGTGCGGCTCGGCCGCCAGGGCACGCGCGAGCGCGACCCGCTGTGCCTGTCCACCCGACAGTTCGTGCGGGCGGCGATCGGCGAGATCCGCCGCATCGACCTCCCGGAGCCATCTCTCGGCGCGGGCACAGGCTTCACGCCGGCCCACACCCGCACTGCGCGGCGCGAACTCCACGTTGCCCGCGACGGTCAGGTGCGGGAAGAGCAGGGCCTGCTGGGCGAGCAGCACCACCGACCGGTCGTGCGGAGCCACAGCGACACCGGTCGCGGTGTCGGTGAGGACGCGGCCGTCCAGTTCGACGCGACCGCCATCGGGACGCAGCAGCCCGGACACCACACCCAGGAGGGTCGACTTTCCGGCACCGTTCGGGCCGAGCACCGCGACGATCTCACCCTGCGCGACCTCCAGTTCGACGTCGACATCGCGTGCGGCGACCCGGGCCCGCACCGTGAGGCTCACAGCGGCCGCTCCTTCCGCCGCGAGTACACGGCCACGACGATCACGACGGCCACCAGGATCAGTACCAGCGACAGGGCGACGGCGGCGTCCGGGTCGGTTTCCCGCTGCAGATAGATCTCGAGCGGGAGCGTGCGGGTCACGCCCTGCAGGCTGCCGGCGAAGGTGAGGGTCGCGCCGAATTCACCCAGGGCACGGGCGAATGCGAGCACCGAACCCGAGACGAGACCGGGTAGCACGAGAGGCAGGGTGATGCGCCGGAAGACCGTCGTGGGGCGCGCCCCGAGCGTGGCCGCGACGTCCTCGTAGCGCGAACCGGCGCTGCGCAGCGCCCCTTCGAGACTCGTGACGAGGAAGGGCAGCGCGACGAAGGTCTGCGCGAGCACGACCGCCGTGGTGGTGAAGGCGATCTGCACGCCGAGCGCGTGGAGATGCTCACCGATCAGCCCCCGGCGTCCGAAGGTGTAGAGCAGGGCGATGCCACCCACGACCGGTGGCAGCACGAGCGGCAGCAGGACGAACCCGCGGATCACGGATATCCAGCGGAAGGGGCTGCGCGCGAGCACCACCGCGAGAGGCACGCCGAGCACGAGGCACAATGCCGTAGCGGCCGCGGAGGTGCGCAGGCTCAATGCGAGCGCGTCGAGGGACGCCGGAGACGTCACGAGCGACGGGAACGTCGTCCAGTCGACGGTGAGCAGCATCGCCACCAGGGGCACGACGACGAACAGCAACCCGAGCGCGGCGGGGACGAACAACCACCGGGGCAGTCCCGTCGCGGTCACGGTATACCGAAGCCCGCATCGGCGAGGACTGCCCGGCCGTCCGCACCGGTGACGAAGAGCACGAAATCATCGGCGCGAGTGGCGTTGCCGGAATCCGACAGCCTTGCGATGGGATAGACGTTGACGATCTCCGCAGCCTCCGGAACGGAGACGACGGAGACGGTCTCGCCGGCTCTCGTCGCGTCGGTGACGTAGACCAGACCGGCATCGGCTTGACCCGAGGTGACCTTGCCGAGCACGTCGGTCACCGACGACTCCTCGGACACCGGCTCGAGGTCGGTACCGGCAGCCTCCTCGAGTCGCGTGGTGGCCGCACCGCACGGCACCTGAGGCGCACACACGACCACCGAGACACCCTTTCCGGTGAGATCGGCGAACGACGTGATGTTCTCGGGGTTCCCGGGTTCGGTGACGATCGTGAGCGTGTTGGTCGCGAACGGGATCGGTTCACCGGTAACGAGTCCGGCCTCGACGGCGGAATCCATCGTGCGGGTGTCGGCGGAGGCGAAGACGTCGGCCGGTGCGCCCTGCTCGAGTTGGGTCTCGAGATCGGACGAGCCGGCGAAGGAGAACTCCACCGTCACTCCGGGGTTCGTCTGCTCGAATCGTTCTGCGATCTCGGTGAACGGAGCCCGAAGCGAGGCCGCCGCGTAGACCGTGAGGACCTCCGAGTCCCCTCCACCGCTGCCGCACGACGTCAGCGCCGCAGCGGCAGCGAGCACGGCGAGCGCCCGGCGCCTCATTCGGACCCTCCGGGTGTCTCGACGATGACGGTGGTCGCCTTCACGACGGCCACACCGATGCTGCCCGGCTCGAGACCGAGTTCGGTCACGGCCTCGGTGCTCATGAGCGAGACGACCCGGTGCGGACCGCACTGCATCTCCACCTGCGACATGACGGTGTCGGACACGACGCGCGTGACGAGTCCGACGAAGCGGTTGCGGGCGGAGCTGCCCACCCCGAGCAGGTCGGGGCCGGAGGCCGCCTGGGTGCGCGCGAACTCGGCCAGTTCGCCGCCGTCGACGGTCTTGCGTCCGGCGGAGTCCTTGCCGGCCTGCAGCAGCCCTTGGTCGATCCAGCGGCGGACCGTGTCGTCGCTGACTCCCAGCAGCGACGCGGCCTCGCGGATCCGGATCGCAGTCACTCTCGACTCCGCATATACGTCATGAACGACACGTTATATCCGCGTCTGCGGACAAACAAGGGAATCAGTAGACGTCGCGGACGTACCGCTTGTCGGCGGCCATCTGCTCGACGTACGCCGCGGCGGCGTCCCGGTCGAGCCGTCCGTGGGTCTGCACCACCTCGCGCAGGGCCGCGTCGACGT
This sequence comes from Rhodococcus gordoniae, assembly GCF_001646655.1. Taxonomy (GTDB): domain Bacteria; phylum Actinomycetota; class Actinomycetes; order Mycobacteriales; family Mycobacteriaceae; genus Rhodococcus; species Rhodococcus gordoniae. The sequence continues at coordinate 3,910 of NZ_LPZN01000031.1, forward strand.
CCTTCGCCATACGTCCGGCATCGCCGCACACGTAGAAGTGAGCGCCGTCCTGCAGCCACTTCCACACCTGCGCGCCGTGCTCGCGCATCCGGTCCTGCACGTAGATCTTCTGCCGCTGGTCGCGGGAGAACGCCAGGGCCAGTTCGGTGAGGAAGCCGCCCTCGTGCATCGACTCGATCTCCTCGCGGTAGAGATAGTCGGTCTCGGCTCGCTGGTCACCGAAGAACAGCCAGTTGCGGCCCGTGTGCCCGGCCTCGCGACGATCGTGGAGGAAACCACGGAACGGCGCGATGCCCGTGCCCGGACCGACCATGATCATGTCGGTCTCCGCCGCCGGCGGCCGGAAGTGTTCGTTACGCTGCACGAAGATCGGAATGTCCATGCCCTTGCTGTGATCGGCGAGAAAGGACGAGCACACGCCCGCCCGGGAGCGACCCTCGAACTCGTAGCGCACCACCGACACCGTCAGCTGCACCTCGCGGGGATTCGTCCTGGGGCTCGACGAGATCGAGTACAGGCGCGGGCGAAGACGACCGAGCAGCTCCTTCCATTCGACCCAGGGTGCCTTGAACGGGTACTCGGCGATGACGTCCATCGCCTGCCGCCCGTACAGCCACTGCTGCAGCTCGATCTTGTTGCCCGGTCGCAATAGCTTCGCGAGTTCGGCACTGCCGCTCTGCTTCTGCACGAACCGGAGCAGTTCCGGTGTCACCCGGGTGATGTCGAGGTGACGCGTCGCGGCCTCCCGCAGCGGCACGGTGGGACGGTCGCCGAGTTCGACGGCGGTCTCCGCGTCGAGGGCCGTGACCTGGAGCCATTCGTCGACGGCTTCCGGGCCGTTCGTCGGCATCACCCCGAGGGCGTCGCCGGCCTCGTATTCGAATGCGGGATCGAAGATCTCGAATCCGAACTGGCGCACGTCCTTCGCCGAACCCGCGCCGCTGAGTGCGATATTGCGGGTGATCCGCGTGACGAGCGGCGAGTTGCGGGTGTAGACGGGAGAGACCGGAGCCGGCGCGGCCGAGGCAACCGGGGCCGTCGAGCCTCCCAGCATCGGTACGAGCGACTCGAGCCAGTTCTGTGCGCGCTCGTCCTCTCCGGGTTCGCAGTCGACACGCCCGGTCAGGCGGGTCGCGCCGAGAACACTCAGACGGTCGTCGACGCGACGTCCGAATCCGCAGAAATCGTCGTAACTCGAGTCACCGAAAGCCAGTACCGCGTAGCGCATTCCGGACAGAACGGGCGCGGTGTCGGCGTCGAGTGCCCGCCAGAACGAACCGCCGTTGTCGGGCGGGTCGCCGTCGCCGAAGGTGCTCGTGACGACCACGAATTCCTCGATGTCCGCCAGCGTCGCGATGTCGAGTTCGTTCAGTCCCGCCGAGCGCACCGCTCGACCGGCATCGCCGAGCCGCTGTGCGCAACTCGCCGCGAAGGATTCGGCGTTGCCGGTCTGCGACGCCCAGGCCACCACGACGGCCGGCCCGTCCGGCACCGTCTCGCCGGGGGCCGCGCCGGGAACCGGAACCGAGTGCACGTACATTCCGGCGAGCAACCCGTCGACCCAGGCGCGCTTGTCGGCCGGGAACGGCGCGGTCGTGGGAAGTACCGGTGTCGCAGTGACATCCGTAGTTCTGAGTCCGGCGAGCAACCCGGCGAGATAACCGCGTTCGGCGTCGTCGAAGGTCGGCGCGGGAATGCTCTCGAGCCCCAGCACCGTCTCGAGGCGATCGATCACCGAGCCGCCCTCGAGTACCGGTTCGATTCCGCCCGCGCCCTTCCGCACCGATACGGCGCAGACCTTGAACTCGGGTTGCAGCGAGGCCGGGTCGACGGCGTCGTTCGTCACGGCGTTGACGGCGAGCTCGTCGCCGAACAGGTCGTTCCAGTGGAAGGGCGCGAAACAGTTCCCGGGCAGCACCCGATCGGTGACGACGGCCGGCAGCACGGCCCGGCCGCGACGCGACACGATCTCGACGCGATCATCCTCGACGATCGACAGGCGTCGGGCGTCCTCGGGATTGATCTCGACGAACGGCCCGGAATTCAGCTTGGTGAGTTTCTCGACCTTCCCCGTCTTGGTGAGGGTGTGCCACTGGTGCTGGACCCGCCCGGTATTCAGGACGAACGGGTGCTCGTCGTCCGGCATCTCCGCGGCGGGCATGTGCGGGCGCGGGAAGAAACGGGCACGGCCGCCGGGGGTCGCGAACGCCAGGCGCGGTCCGGAACCGTCCTCGCGCACCACCGGCGTCCGGCTCGCCCCGTCGTTGAGATAGCGGACGGGGTGCCGGGTCTCGGTCGACTGCGGCGGGCACGGCCACTGCACCGGCCCTTCCCGCAGGCGGTCGTAGGTCATGCCGCGCAGGTCGTATCCGGTCTGCGGGTTCGCGAATCCGGTGATCTCCTCGAAGATCTCCTCGGCACTCGAATAGTCGAAGGCATCGCCGAAACCCATCTCCTGCGCGACCCGCGCGATGATCTTCCAGTCGGGCAGCGACTCGCCGACGGGTTCGACGGCCTGCTGCAGGAGATTGACGGTGCGGTCGGATCCCACGGTGACGTACTCGGATTCGGCCCACAGAGCAGCAGGGAGGAGAACATCTGCGTACGAAGCCGTTTCGGTCTCACGATAGACGTCCTGCACGATCACCAGGTCGGCCTTCCCGAGCGCCTCGAGAACGGTGGACCGATTCGCTATCGACGCCACGGGATTGGTGCAGATGATCCAGCACGCCTTGATCTCTCCGGCCGCCATCCGCTCGAACATGTCGACGGTGCCGCCGCCGCCCTCGGTGCGCAGCGTGCCGCGCGGCAGCGACCAGCGGTCCTCGACGAACGCGCGGTCGTCGACGGAGAGGACACTGCGCTGCCCCGGCAGGCCCGGCCCCATGTATCCCATCTCGCGGCCACCCATGGCGTTGGGCTGGCCGGTGAGGGAGAACGGCCCACTGCCGGTGCGGCAGATCGCCCCGGTCGCGAGGTGCAGATTGCAGATCGCGTTGGTGTTCCACGTGCCGTGGGTGCTCTGGTTCAGACCCATCGTCCAGCAACTCATCCACTCGCCGGCCTCGCCGATCCACTGCGCCGCCGTGCGGATGTCGGCCTCGGCCAGACCGGTGACCTCGGCGACGAGGTGCGGTGGGTAGTCGACGAGGAAGGACTCCATGGCGTCCCAGCCGTCGGTGAACTCCTCGACGAAGGCGCGGTCGACGTGCCCGTTCTCGACGATCAGGTGCAGCAGTCCGTTGAGCAACGCCAGGTCGGTGCCCGGCGTGATCTGCAGGAACAGGTCGGCCTTGTCGGCGGTCGCGCTGCGTCGCGGATCGACGACGATCAGTCGCGCTCCCGCCTTGACCCGATCCATCATGCGGAGGAAGAGGATGGGATGGCAGTCGGCCATGTTGGAACCCGACACGAAGAAGACGTCGGCATGGTCGAAGTCCTCGTACGAGCCGGGCGGGCCGTCGGATCCGAGCGACTGCTTGTAGCCGGTCGCGGCGCCGGCCATGCACAGTCTCGAGTTCGACTCCATGTACGAGGTGCGCAGGTATCCCTTCGCGAGCTTGGTCGCGAGGTACTGGGCCTCGAGCGACATCTGTCCCGAGACGTAGAGGGACACCGCATCGGGGCCGTGGGACGCGACGATGCCGCTCAGGCGCCGCGCGGTTTCGGCGATCGCATCGTCGAGAGGAAACGGTGCGAGGTCGGCTGCGTGCTCGGAAGGTAGGGCGTCGGACCGCTCGCTGCGCAGCCACGCCGTCTCGAGCCGGCCCCCGGCGGCGAGCATCTCGGCGCTCGTCGCGCCCTTCGTGCACAACCGTCCCCTGTTGGCCGGATGATCCTTGTCTCCGTATGCCCTCACCACTCGTCGATCGCCCGTCACCGGATCGACGGCGACGTCGAGGAGCATCCCGCATCCCACACCGCAGTAGGAGCAGGTGGATTTCACCGTGGTGATCTCGTCCTGCATCCCGCAACTCCTCGACACCGTCTCGACTACGCCGGTGTCCATGCTGGAGAACAGGTGTTGCCGTGGCGTCACCCGCGGTGAGCACACGGTGACATCTGGCTCACCTCGCCGTCACGGCGGTGTGAGATGACGCCGTCACGGCGGTGTGAGATGACGCCGTCACGGCGGTGTGAGGTCAGGCCTTCTGCTGGTGCGCCCACCACTCGAGCAGCGCGGCCTCGGCCTCGTCGCGCTCGAGCGGACCGCGATCGAGCCGGAGCTCCTTGAGATAGGTCCACGCCTTGCCGACCGTCGGGCCTGCGGGGATCCCGAGAAGCTCCATGATCGCGTTGCCGTCGAGATCGGGCCGCACCTTGGCGAGATCCTCTTCGGCGGCGATCCGCTCGATCCGTTCCTCGAGTCCGTCGTAGGTGGACCGCAGGGCAGCGGCACGACGCTTGTTGCGGGTCGTGCAGTCGGCGCGCACGAGCTTGTGGAGCTTCGGCAGCAGCGGCCCGGCATCGTGCACGTATCGGCGGACCGCCGAATCCGTCCACTGACCCTTGCCGTATCCGTGGAAGCGCAGGTGCAGGAACACCAGGCGGCTCACGTCCTCGATCATCTGCTTCGAGTACTTGAGCGCGCGCATGCGCTTGCGCACGAGTTTCGCGCCGACCACCTCGTGATGATGGAAGCTGACGCCGCCGTGCGGCTCGTTGCGCTTGGTGCCGGGCTTGCCGATGTCGTGCAGCAGCGCGGCCCACCGTAGGACGAGATCGGGGTCGCCGTCCTCGAGGTCGATGGCCTGCTTCAGCACGGTCAGCGAATGCCAGTAGACGTCCTTGTGCTGGTGGTGCTCGTCGATCTCGAGTTTCATCGCGGGGATCTCGGGGATCACCCGCTGCGCGAGCCCCGTCTCGACCATCGTGTCGATGCCTTCGATCGGGTAGTCGCCGAGGATCAGCTTGTCGAGCTCGGCCTGCACCCGTTCCGCGCTGATCCGCAGGATCTCGTCGGCCATGGCGACGATCGCGGTGTGCACGCGCTCGGTGAGGGCGAATCCGAGCTGGGAGACGAAGCGCGCCGCACGGAGCATGCGCAACGGGTCGTCGTGGAAGGAGTCCTCGGGCTTCGCGGGGGTGTCGAGCACGCCGGCGAGCAAGGCGTCCATGCCGCCGAGGGGGTCGACGAACTCGCCCGCGCCGTCCGCTCCGATGCGCACGGCCATCGCGTTGACGGTGAAGTCGCGGCGCACGAGATCGTCCTCGAGACTCGTGCCGTACTTCACGATGGGGTGGCGCGTGACACGGTCGTAGGCGTCGCTGCGGAAGGTGGTGATCTCGAGTTGCTCGAGTCCCTTCACCGCACTGATCGTGCCGAAGTCGATGCCGGTGTCCCACTGATGGTCGACGAATCCGCGCAGCAGCTCCTGCACGACCTCCGGACGCGCGTCGGTGGTGAAGTCGAGATCGGTGCCGAGGCGACCGAGCAGCGCGTCGCGCACGCTGCCACCGACGAGATACAGCTCGTGTCCGGCGTCGGCGAACCGCGCACCCAGCGGGGCGAGGATGTCGGACAAATCACGCAGAGTGGCCTCGGCTCCGGCGAGCAGCCGGGTACGACGGTCGGTGTCCGCGGTGGGGGAGTTCACGTCTTTGCACCTTACCGAGCAGCACGTTCGTGTGGTTGAGCCGGGACCGACGTCGGTCCATCTACTATCTATGAGGTGTCGCCCGCCGAACGTGCCAACCGTAACCGCCGCAGCTCGCGGCGGCGTGGCGCGGGCACCAAGAAGACCGCTCACGGCGCTTCACCCGGTTCGTCCGCTTCGCCCGGACCCCGCATGCGGACCGTCCGCGAGACCTCCGCGGGAGGTCTGGTGGTCGACGGACTCGGCGGTCCGCCCGAGAAACTCTGTGCCGCGCTGATCGGCCGCACCGACCGCCGGGGCCGCCTGCTGTGGTCGTTGCCGAAGGGTCACATCGAGCAGGGTGAGACCGCCGAGGAAACCGCGATGCGCGAGGTCCACGAGGAGACCGGGGTGCGCAGTACGGTCCTGGCCGAGCTGGGCAGCATCGACTACTGGTTCGTCACCGAGGGGCGCCGGGTCCACAAGACCGTGCACCACTACCTGCTGCGCTATCTGGGCGGAGAACTCTCCGACGCGGACGTCGAGGTCACCGAGGTGGCGTGGGTGCCGCTGCGGGAACTGCGGAACCGTCTGGCATACGCCGACGAGCGCAAACTCGCGGACATCGCCGATCGGCTCATCGCCGAGATGGATCAGAAGCGACTTCCCGACGTCGACGAACCGGGGGCCCCACGCGGATGACGGTGGTGGTGTCCCGGGCGGGCGCCGCGGTGCTCGCCGTGCTCGTACTCGTCCTCACAACGGCAGGCGTGACGCCTTTCCTGCCGGCGGCTCTTCTCCCGACGGCGACGGCGGATCCGGCGGCGACGCAGACCGACCCCGACCAGCCGCGTTTCCTCGAGCTGAGCATCGACGAGGTGACGCCGCAGACCGTCACGCTCACGAGTGGGTCCGTCGTCAGGGTCCGCGGCACGGTGACGAACATCGGCGACCGGGACGTCGAGGACGTCTGGGTGCGGCTGCAGCGCGCACCGGTGATCTCGGATTCTGCGGCCCTGCGCACCTCGCTGTCCCTCGACCAGGCCGGATTCGACACCGTCGGCGAGTTCGAGGAGGTCGCCGACCGGCTGGAACAAGGTGAGCGCACCGACTTCGAACTCGAACTGCCGCTGCGCTCCGACCTGGTTCCCTCGCTCGACATCGACACTCCCGGCGTCTACCCGCTGCTGGTGAACGTCAACGGGGTCCCCGAGTACGGCGGCGCGGCCCGGCTCGACGATGCACGCTTCCTGCTGCCCGTCCTCGCGGTTCCCGCGAGCGACGAGATCGCCGAGGAGACCGGAACAGGGAACGGCGGGTCGCGGGGCACGACCCGCTCGTCCGACGGCGGTCTGCTCGACAGCGACGAGAAGTCGTTCCCCGCCGTGCCTCCCGATGTGTCCCGCCCCGCCGCGGTCACGATGCTGTGGCCGTTGGCCGACCGGCCCCGGCTCGCCGCCGGCGTGGCCGGTTCCGGCGCCGAACCCGTACGGCTGATCGACGACGACCTCGCGGTCTCGCTCGCCGAGGGCGGGCGGCTGGACGGCCTGCTGCGCGCCGTCGAAGACACCGCTCGCACCGAGCCCCGCGTCCTCGAGGGACTGTGCCTGGCCGTCGATCCGGATCTCCTCGTGACCGTGGCGAACATGACACGCGACTATCTGGTGGTCGACGACCCGAGCGAACCGACCGGCGACGCACGGCCGGGAACGGGCACGGACGCCGCGGTCGCCTGGCTCGGGCGGTTGCGCGCCCTCGCTGCGACGACCTGCACGATGGCGGTGCCGTTCGCCCAGGCCGATCTCACCGCCCTCGCCGACCTCGCCGACTCGTCGCTCACCGAATCGGCGCTCGGGTCACCGGCAGCGATCGTCGATTCGATCCTCGGCATCACCTCCACCCCGGGCGTGGTGTGGCCCGACGCCGGTGTCCTCACCGAGAAGACCGGATCGATGCTCACCGCCGACGGCCCGGTGACCGCCCTGCTGTCCGACAACGCCGTCGAAGGCGGTCGCGCCCTGCTCGCCGGCACCACATCGGCGTCCACCGCGCCGGGTGGCAACGGCTTCCGGATCTCCGGTGTCTCCGGCCTCACCGCCGCCCTGTTCGACTCGTCCGGTTCCGCGGCGCTGGCGGGAATGGGCACCGACCCGCAGACACCCTCCTTCGTCCCCACCGCGGCGCGCTACGACCTGACCCGCGACTCCTCCACGGCCCGCCTGCAGGATTCCCTCGGGGCGCTGGCCTGGCCCGCACTGGTGCCGACGGTCAGCGAGGCCACCGGGGAGGCACCGCCGGCCGCGGGCCGATCGGTGCTGTTCGCGCCGCCGCAGAACTGGTCGGCGTCACCGGACGACGCCGCCGCCGTGCTGTCCATGCTCTCCACGCTCGTCCGGTCGGGTCTGACCACGCCCCGCCCCTTCGCCGTGCTCCTCGACGCGGCCGCGAGCACCGCGAACGATCCGACCGCCTCGCTGCTCGTCTATCCCGAGCAGGCGATCACCGACGGTGCCTCGGCTGCCGTCGTGTCCGAGGCCGAGGAACAGATCCACCGCCTCGACGCGATCCAGACCGCGCTGGTCGAGGACCCGCAGGCCCAGCTCACCCCGCAGCAGTTCACCGCCCCGCTGCGCGAGGACCTGCTGCGCGCGATGACCCTGGCCGGTCGTCGCGGCGACGACGCCGACGGCGCCTATGCGACCGGCGAGCACCGCGCCGCCGAGGTGCGCGAGGCCGTCGACGACATCTACGACGCCGTGACGGTGATCTCCACCGGCGGTGTCTACACCCTCACGTCCGAACAGAGTCCGCTGCTGCTGACGGCCCGCAACGACCTGCCCGTGGGCATCACCGTGCGCCTGCAGGTGGACGTGCCCGCCGCGGTGGACGTCACCGATATCGGGCCCACCCAGCTCCCGCCGCGCGGCAGCCGCACCCTCACCGTGCCGGCGCAGATCAGCGACTCGCGGAAACTCGAACTGGAGTTCGCGCTCACCACCGAGTCCGGCCTGCCGCTCGGCAGCCCGACGACGGTGACGGTACGTTCCAATGCGTACGGCCGGATCCTCGCCGTCGTCACGGGGTGTGCAGGAGCGCTTCTGCTGTTCCTGGCGGGCAGGCGACTTCTGCACCGGTTCCGGGGAGAGCCGGACCCAGCCGACGAAGGGTATGAGAAATGACCGGGAACTCCACACGGGACGACGTGGAGACACACCCGAACCCGGGGCCACCCGACTCGCCCACCACGTCACCGGACGTCACGGGTGCCGGTGCGGGTCGCCGCAAGCCGCAGAGTCTGCTGGCGGCGACCGGCTCCATCGCCGTCGCGACCCTGGTCAGCCGTATCACCGGCTTCCTCAAGCAGCTGCTCGTCCTCACCCTGCTCGGTGCGAGCGTCGCGTCGTCCTTCACCGTGGCGCACCAGATCCCCAACATGATCTCCGAGCTGGTACTCGGTGCCGTCCTGACCTCGATCGTCGTTCCGGTGCTGGTGCGGGCCGAGAGGGAGGACCCCGACGGCGGTGAGGCCTTCGTCCGCCGGTTGTTCACCGCGGCGCTCGTGCTGCTCGGTACCGCCACGGTTCTCGCCGTGGCCGCGGCACCGGTCCTCACCACCCACGTCTTCCTCGACGAGTCCGGCAAGGTGTCGACGTCGCTGACCACGGCGCTGTCGTACCTGCTCCTGCCCGCGATCATGTTCTACGGGTTGTCGGGCCTGTTCACGGGCATCCTCAACACCCGGCAGGTGTTCAAGCCGGGCGCGTGGGCCCCGGTGTGCAACAACCTCGTGGTGCTCACCGTGCTGGTGATCTACTACCTGATGCCGGGTGAGATCACCCTCGATCCGGTCCGGATGAGCGATCCGAAACTGCTCGTCCTCGGTGTCGGTGTGCTGCTCGGCGTGATCACGCAGGCGATGTGCCTGGTACCCGCGCTCCGCCGCGAGGGCATCGATCTCAGGCCGCTGTGGGGTCTCGACGACCGGCTCCGGCAGTTCGGTGGCATGGCCGCCGCGATCGTGCTGTACGTGCTGATCAGCCAGGCCGGCATGGTCTTCGCGACCCGCGTGTCGTCGGGCGCCGACGAAGCCGGTCCCGCGATCTACAACAACGCGTGGCTGCTGCTGCAGCTGCCCTACGGCGTCCTCGGTGTCACCGTGCTCACCGCGATCATGCCGCGGCTGAGCCGCAATGCCGCCGCGGACGACACCCCGGCCGTCGTCGACGACCTGTCCGTCGCGACCCGCCTCACCATGATCTCGCTCATCCCGATCGTCACCTTCCTGACGATCGCGGGCTCGCAGGTCGGCGCCGCGCTGTACGGCTACGGCAACTTCGGCGACAGCAACGCCGAACGTCTCGGCCAGGCGGTGAGCTGGTCGGCGTTCACCCTCATCCCGTACGCCCTGGTCCTCATCCACCTGCGCGTGTTCTACGCCCGTGAACAGGCCTGGACCCCCACCTGGATCATCCTCGGCATCACCGCCGTCAAGATCGGTCTGTCCGCACTGGCACCCGTCGTGGCGGCGAACGACGAGCAGGTGGTGCTGCTCCTCGGCGCGGCCACCGGCATCGCGTTCACCGTCGGAGCGTTCATCGGCGGCTATCTGCTGCACCGCACGCTCGGCGACCTGCAGATGGCGAACGTCGGCCGGACGGTCTGGCATGTCGTGCTCGCGTCGCTGGCCGCGGCGATCGTGGTCCTGACGACCGACCGTCTCCTACAGCTCGACGCACTCGCCGACCGCTTCGGGGGCATCGGCTCGCTGGTGCGGGTCGGGCTCGACGGTGTGCTGATGGTGCTCGTCGCCCTGGTCGGGATGTACCTGCTCAAGGTGCCGGAGATCCTCGCGATCGAGGCCGCCGTGCGCCGGAAGGTCGCGGCGCTGCGCGGTACCGCCCCGGCCGAGGAGGCACCGGCCGAACCCGACACCGGAACGACCGCCGGCGAAGCACCCGCCCGCGTCCCGCGTCCGCGCTACGCGGAATCGGATGCCGAGAAGACCGTCGTCCTGCCGCGTATCGACTACGGCGAGTACGGCGTCGGACCTTATGACGCCATCACAGAGGTCATGCCCGTCATCAGGGACGTGCCCGGTCGCAGCAATGCACACGGACAACTCCCGTACCCTGATCAGCAGCAGGTACGGTCCGGGAGCCGGCGACCACGGTTCTTCGCGGCCCCCAGCGGCGACCCGCGTCTGCACACCGGAAGTGGACGAGTCGACAACGAAGGAGTGAGGGTGAGCGACGACCACGCTGCCGGCAAGTCCACCATCGATGCCGCCACGCGGCAGACACCTGCCGATGCCGCCGCACGGCAGAAACCTGCCGGCAAGGACGGCGGCCGTCCGCCGCGCGATCCGAACCTCGACACGGGTGTCATCCCGGTCGGATCCCCGCAGCTCCCGCCGATGCGCGTCACGGGTCCGGCCTCCCAGCCGCGCCGCCCGATGCGCGGCCCCGACCTCATCGCCGGCGCCTCGGTCGCCGGTGGTCGCTACCGGCTTCTCGCGCCGCACGGCGGAGCGCGCGGCCTGCGCTTCTGGCAGGCACTCGACGTCAAGCTCGACCGTGAGGTAGCGCTGACCTTCGTCGACGCCGAACAGCGTGCAGCCGATGGCACCGGCCCCGATTCCCCGCAGGCCGTGCTCTCGCGCACCCTGCGTCTCGGTCGAATCAACTCGCCCGGCCTCGCCCGCGTCCTCGACGTGGTGCGCGGCAGCTCCGGCGGCATCGTCGTCTCGGAGTGGACCCCCGGCCGGTCGTTGAAGGAGATGTCCACCACCGAGCCGTCGCCGATCGGTGCGGCCCGCGCGATCCGCGCACTCGCGGCCGCGGCCGAGGCGACGCACCGTGCGGGCAGCGCCCTGTCGATCGACCACCCGGACCGCATCCGGATCAGCGTCGCCGGCGACGCCGTGCTGGCCTTCCCCGCGACGTTCTCCGATGCCGACGCGATGGCCGACGTCCGCGGCCTCGGTGCGAGCCTCTACGGACTCATGACCGGGCGGTGGCCGCTGGGTGAGCCGACGGCTCCGGGCGGTGCGCCCGCCCCGCACCACAGCGGTGCCACCATCGGCGGGATGCCGGAGGCCGACCGCAACGCGGACGGTGTCCCTGTGGAACCGCGCATCCTGCGTCCCGATGTCCCGTTCGAGATCTCGGCGGTCGCGGTGCGCGCCCTGTCCGAGGACGGCGGCATCCGTACCGCCGCCACCGTGCAGCACATCCTCGATCAGGCCTCGGTCGTCGACCAGAAGACCGAGATGATCCCGGCGCTGCGGATCGGGCAGCGCGCTGCCGCCGCCGAGTCCCATGCGCTCGCGGATCCCGAGGCGCTGGAACAGAAGAAGAAGCACTCCCAGCGGATGCTCATCGCGCTCGCCGCGCTCGGTGTCACGACGGTGCTGCTGCTCGCGCTCATCGGATGGTGGATCGCGAACCTGCTCGCCGGCGACGCCGACGACGCTCCGCTGACGAGTCAGGAGTTCGGCCTGACCTCCACGGCCGAGGCACCCGCAGAGGACGGGCCGGGTGGCGGGCAGGCCGAGGCTGCGCCGCCGCGGCCCGCCGCGACCGCTCCGGTCTCGGCGCGCTCCGTGTCGGTGTTCTCCCCGCAGGGCACACCCGACTCGCCGGCCACCGCGTCGCAGGCGATCGACGGCGATCCGTCCACCTCGTGGAGCACCGACGCCTATTTCGATCCGTTCCCGTCGCTGAAGAACGGTGTCGGACTTCTGTTCACGCTCGCCGACGCATCGGAACTCTCCTCGGTGACCGTGACCACCGACATGCCGGGCACCGTTCTCGAGGTCCGCAGCGCTCCCTCCGAGTCGACGTCGCTCGATCAGACGCAGGTGATCGGTTCGGGCACACTGGCTTCCGGTGAGACCACCATCCCGGTCGAGTCGGACGGGCAGACCTCGCACGTGCTGCTGTGGATCACCGATCTGAGCTCGAGCGGCGGAAGCAACAAGAGTTCCATCTCCGAAGTGGAATTCACCACCGCAGGCTGACCGCGGACAGCCGGGCGGAACCGTCCGGATCGGCTACCATCCGCGCGTGCGAATTTTCGGGGGGATCGCAAAACTCGCCGTGCCCGACGGGGGTATGAACGACGGCTGTGCTGTGCCGGACGGGGTGTCGGCGGACGGGGTGGCGTCCGATCGTGTGGTGTCGGATGTCGAACTGCTCGCAGCACACGTCGCGGGCGACCGGCACGCCTTCTCCACCTTGCTGGCACGACATCACGACCATCTGTGGCAGGTCGCGCGGAGGACCAGTTACTCGAACGAGGACGCAGCCGACGCCTTGCAGGAGGCGCTGCTGGCGGCGCATCGGCGGGCGTCGAGCTTCCGGGAGGACGCCGCGGTACGCAGCTGGTTGCATTCGATCGTCGTCAACGCGTGCCTCGATCGCATCCGCCGCAATCGCGTACGCGTGACGGTCCCGCTGTTCGAGGACGATTCGCACGACCTGCGTACGGCCCGCGACCCCATCCGCGACGCCGAGGTCGCACTCGACATCGAGTCCGCCCTGTTCGCACTGCCACCCGAGCAACGAGCGGCTGTCGTCGCGGTCGACGTCGAAGGTTTCTCGGTCCGGGAGGCCGCGCGGCGCCTCGGCATCCCGGAGGGCACGGTGAAGAGCCGGTGCGCCCGCGCGCGGAGCCGGCTCGCGGTCCTTCTCGACGACCTTCGCGCCGACGGGAACCGATTGTGACCCGCCTCCGTCTTACTCTGGTGAGAGATGCCGAGCCGCGGAGGAGAGTCGCGCATGAACGAGGACGATATGCGCCCGTCGTACTCGGCCGAGGTGCCTCCGTCGTACTCTGCCGGGATGCGTCCGCCGTACTCCGCCGAGTTGCTCGCCGATCTGCATGCGGGTGTCCTCGAGGAGGCGTTCGCGGACCGGTTGTGGCCGCTCGTACGTCGCGATCCCCAGGCCGTCGCGTATCTGGCGCGGCTCGATGCGACGCAGGCGCGGTTGTCGGCCCTGCGCGACGCTCCGTCGAAGGAAGCGATTCCGCCCGAGATCGCCGCGCGGATCGAGTCGGCGCTCGCGGAAGACCGGCCCACCCCGTCCCGGACGCTCGCGCAGCGTCGAGGGTGGGCGATGGCCGGTGTGGGGGTGGCTGCCGCGGTGGCGGTGATGCTCGTGATGGTCGTGCGCGGAACTGTTTTCGGCAACGATGATCCGGCCCGGATTCCCGTCGCGGCCGCGGAGGACGAGACCCTGCTCGAGCCCTCCGCTCTGCGGACGATGATCGGTGAGACCGAGCCCGGTCTTCTCGGCGGCCCCGATCGTCTCCGGGAATGTCTGGACGCGAACGGTTTTTCCGGGCAGGCACCTCTCGGTTCACGCACCGTGCGGTTCGGGGACGACGATGCCGTCCTCGTCCTGATGAGCGGCGCCGACGCTCCGGCATTGACGGCGCTGGTGGTCGGAACCGACTGCGACGCAGGCAATCCCGCAACGTTGGCCCGGAAGACGATCGGCTGACGGCGCACCGCCTCCGGTCAGCGTTCCGCCACCGTGGAGAGCAGTTCCAGGATCCGGGTGCGCAGGGCGGGCGTGTCGTCCTCCGCGGCGATGAGCCCGGCGAACAGCGCCGACCCCGCCGCCATCACGAGCACTGCCTTGGCATCGATCTCGACGTCCGAATCCTCACCGTCGACGAACAGAGCGGTACTGGGCCCGCTGAACGTGCGCCAAAGCGTATTGCGGAGGTCGTCGTGGTCGCGCAGTGCCGCGAGGAGCCCTGGCAGCGCTGCGCGGACCTCCGCTCGTGAGAACAGCTCGATGCTCCCGGCGACCACCCATTCGATCCAGCCCTTGCGATCGATGCCGTCGTAGGGCGTCAGGTCGGGTGCGGATCCGAGCAGCGCGTCGAGCACCAGGTGGGCCTTGGTCGGCCATCGGCGGGTGAGAGCGGCGCGGCCGACACCGGCGCGGGCGGCGATGGCACGCAGACTCAGTCCGTCCCAGCCGTGACTGCGGAGCATGTCGCGGGTGACGGTGAGAACGTCGTTGTCTATTCGGGGGTCGCGAGGACGCCCGGGAGTGGTGGTCGGCATGGGATCCGTGATGTCGCAGGGCTGAGTGGGAATCGATCTGGCGCGGACTGTGACCAGCGTTATAGTCGAAACGTAATTACGGTACCACTGGCATCGAAAGTAGGGGCATGTCTTCGCCGCGACCCACCGTGTTCGAGCCGGCCCGACTCGGGCCGCTCACCCTCCGCAACCGCATCGTGAAGGCAGCGACCTTCGAAGGTGTGATGCCCCGCGGAACCATCACCGACGAACTCGTCGAGTTCCACGCCGAGGTCGCCCGCGGCGGTACCGCCCTCACGACCGTGGCGTACTGCTCGGTCTCCCACGACGGCCGCGTCCACCGCGACACCCTCGTGCTCGACGCCGACGCCGTGCCCGGCCTGACCCGGCTCACCGGCGCCGTGCACTCCGCCGGCGGTCTGGCGTCCGCGCAGATCGGCCACGCCGGACTCGTCGCCAACCAGATCTCCAACAAGATGAAGACGCTCGCACCGTCCACGCGCATCAGTGCCCCCGCCATGGGGCTCGTCCGCGGCGCGACACTCGAGCAGCTCGACCGGGTGGTCGAGAACTACGCCCGCGCCGCGCGCTTCGCCGTCGAGGCCGGATTCGATGCCGTCGAGGTCCACCTCGGCCACAACTATCTGCTGAGCTCTTTCATGAGCCCGAATCTCAACAAGCGCTCCGACCAGTACGGCGGCAGCATCGCCAACCGCACCGCCTTCCCGCGTCGTGTGCTCGAGGCCGTCCGCACGGCAGTGGGGGAGAGGGTGGCCGTCATCGCGAAGTTCAACATGACCGACGGCGTACCCCAGGGTCTGTGGCTCGACGAGTCGCTGCCTATGGCCAAGCTCATCGAGTCCGACGGCACCATCGACGCCATGCAGCTCACGGGCGGCAGCTCGCTGCTCAACGGGATGTACTTCTTCCGCGGCGACGTGCCGATGAAGGAGTTCCAGGAGTCGCAGCCGAAGGTCGTCGGCTGGGGACTCAGGGTCTACGGACCGAAGATCTTCCCGAAGCTCCCGTTCGAGGAGGCCTTCTTCCTGCCGATGGCACGCCAGTTCCGGTCCGAGCTGTCCCTGCCACTGATCCTGCTCGGCGGCATCAACCGACTCGACACCATCGAGACGGCACTCGACGAGGGATTCGAGTTCGTCGCCATGGGCCGTGCGCTGCTGCGTGATCCGTATCTCGTGCGCAAGTTCGAGGACAACTCGGCCCGGGAAGGTCTGTGCATCCACTGCAACAAGTGCATGCCGACGATCTACACCGGTACGCACTGTGTGATCCGCGAGACGCTGCGGGACGTACCCGACGCGGTCTGAGCGAGCGGCGGTCGCATCGAGCGCGACCGTCCGAGCTCCGTACAGGACGTCTGTGGCGGGACGCACGGTCGGAGGGGAACAACACCGTTTACCCTGGTGTTGACAGTATCTGTAGGCTGCCGTCCGGTTTCGGCCGGACCGCCGGCAGTTCTTGCGCCCCCGAATCACCCAACCGGAAGGCTTCGCCGCATGACGACCTCGCCCACGATTCACGACCTCATCATCGTCGGTTCGGGACCGGCCGGATACACCGCCGCGGTCTACGCGGCCCGCGCCGAACTCTCCCCGCTCGTCTTCGAGGGAACCCAGTTCGGTGGGGAGCTCATGACCACCACCGAGGTCGAGAACTTCCCGGGTTTCAAGGACGGGATCATGGGCCCGGAGCTCATGGATCAGATGCGCGAGCAGGCACTGCGTTTCGGCGCCGATCTGCGCACCGAGGACGTCGACGAGATGGACCTGACGGGCTCGGTCAAGACGGTCGTTGCCAACGGCGAGACCTACCGCAGCCACGCCGTCATCCTCGCGATGGGTGCCGAACCGCGTTATCTCGGCGTGCCCGGTGAGTCGCAGCTGCTCGGCCGCGGCGTCTCCGCCTGCGCCACCTGCGACGGCTTCTTCTTCCGCGACCAGGACATCGCCGTCGTCGGCGGTGGCGACTCCGCGATGGAGGAAGCGACCTTCCTGACGCGCTTCGCCCGCAGCGTCACCCTCATCCACCGCCGCGAGGAGTTCCGCGCGTCGAAGATCATGCTCGAGCGCGCCCGTGCCAACGAGAAGATCCGCTTCGTCACCAACGCGAGGGTCGCCGAGGTGCAGGGCGAGAACAGCGTCACGAACCTCGTCCTCGAGGACACGGTCACCGGCGAGCGCAGCGACCTCCCGGTCACCGGCCTGTTCGTCGCCGTCGGCCACGACCCGCGCAGCTCGCTCGTCAAGGGTCAGGTCGACCTCGACGACGAGGGCTATGTGAAGGTCTCGGCGCCGTCCACCGCGACGTCCGTGCCGGGTGTCTTCGCCGCCGGCGACCTCGTCGACCACACCTATCGTCAGGCGATCACCGCCGCCGGCACCGGATGCTCGGCGTCCATCGACGCAGAGCGTTGGCTGGTCGCGAACCGCGAGGTCGCCGCCCCCACGCTCGCCGAAGCCTGATCCACCCCCGTTCCACATTCCATCCCCAGATTCAGGAGACCTACGTGGCCGACAACAACGCCAACACCGTCACCATCACCGACTCGTCGTTCGTCGAGGACGTACTGCAGTCCGAGAAGCCCGTCCTTGTCGACTTCTGGGCCACCTGGTGCGGTCCGTGCAAGATGGTCGCTCCGGTTCTCGAGGAGATCGCGGCCGAGCACGGCGACAAGCTGACCGTCGCCAAGCTCGACATCGACGCCAACCCGTCGGCCGCCCGCGACTACCAGGTCATGTCGATCCCTACGATGATCCTCTTCTCCGGCGGCAAGCCCACGAAGACGATCGTGGGAGCCAAGGGTAAGGCGGCGTTGCTTCGGGACCTCGCGGACGTCCTGTAGTACCGTCCCAGGATCAACGCTCGGATGTGCCCGTGAGTCCGTTTGCACGGGCACATCCTTCATCCACCCCCGTTCGATGCTGCCCAGCCCTCATGCCGGGCACCGATCCGGTCAGCACGGAAAGGCCCGATACATGCGCCCTCTTCGTCACGGCGACCACGGTCCGGCTGTCGCCGAGATCCGGAGCACCTTGGCCGGCCTGGGATTCCTTCACAACGAGCCCGAGGAGTCGGGCGACTGGATGGGATCGGACGTCCCGTTCGATCGTGAACTCGACGGAGCTGTGCGTGCATTCCAGCAGCAGCGCGGTCTGCTCGTCGACGGGATCGTCGGACCCGCGACCTATCGCTCGTTGAAGGAAGCGGCGTACAAACTCGGTGCGCGCACCCTGATGTATCAGCTCTCCGCTCCGCTCTACGGAGACGATGTCGCCGCCCTGCAGACCCGTCTGCAAGATCTCGGCTTCTACGTCGACCGCGTGGACGGTTACTTCGGTCCGAAGACGCACGAAGGGCTGTGTTCCTTCCAGCGCGAGATCGGCCTCGCCTCCGACGGCATCTGCGGTGCCGAGACCCTGCGCGCGCTCGAACTGCTCGGTACCCGCGTGTCGGGTGGTTCGCCCCACGCGATCAGCGAGGAAGAAATCGTCCGCCGCTCCGGGCCACAGCTCAGCGGCAAGCGCATCGTCATCGACCCCGGTCTCGGAGGCAACACCCACGGCATCATCGTGCCGAGCCCTCACGGCCCCATTTCGGAGGCCGACATCCTGTGGGATCTCGCGCGGCGACTCGAGGGCCGGATGGCGGCGACGGGCATGGAGACCTTCCTGTCGCGGCCGTACCACGTGAATCCGACCGACGTCGAACGCGCGGGCACGTCCAACGCCTTCGGCGCCGACCTCATGCTTTCGCTGCGCTGCGATGCGAGTCGCAGCCCCGCCGCGAACGGAATCGCGAGCTTCCATTACGGCAACTCGCACGGTTCCGAATCGATGATCGGCCAGGTGCTCTCCGGCTACATCCAGCGCGAGATCGTCGCCCGCACGACCCTGCAGGACTGCCGTAGCCACGGCCGCACCTGGGACCTGCTGCGCCTGACCAACATGCCCACGGTCCAGATCGACCTCGGTTACCTCACCAACGAGCACGACGCCACGTTGCTCGCCGATCCGCGCAGCCGCGACATCATCGCCGAGGCGATCCTCATCGCGGTGAAGCGGCTGTACCTGCTCGGCCAGGACGACCAGCCGACCGGCACCTACACCTTCGCCGAGTTGCTCGCCGAAGAGCTCTCCATCTCGGACAGTCGCTGACCGGACCACACACGAGAAAAGGACCGCTCCGCAGCGTCTGCGGAGCGGTCCTTTTCCTCTGTGTCCCGAAGGGCGATCGATGTCCCGGAGGACGTCAGTGGGCGCCCACCGGCGACCCTGCGGTCAGATCCGCGATGGTGAGAGAGGACTCCTCGAGGAGCCTGTCGAGCGCGGCCTCCACGGCGATCTTCCATTCGTGGTCGCGGTCGAGTTCGAGACGCAGACGCGGATATCGGTGGTGCGGTGCGACGACCTCGAAGCCCATGTCTTCGAGGAAGTCGGCGTCGATCATGCACTCCGTGTCGGAGCATCCGAGCGCGGCCGTCGCGTGCGGCACATCGCCGGCCTCGGCGTCGGTGCCGTGCCGGATTCCGAAGGCCTCGATGGCACGAACATTGCGCCGAACGAGATCGGCGACGACACCCCGAACAAGGTCGGCACCGACGTTCAGGTCGGCGGCATGCGGCTCGGTCCGCATCGACGTCAGCAGGATCGCGTCGGCGCTGACGGGTGCGGTGGGGAAGGCCTGCGAGCGGGGAACCATGCCCGGGGGAGCGTAGAGCGCGCACCCCGCGGCCTTGTCGCCGATCGTCGCGATCTGGCCGCACGACCCCCATTCGAGAAGGACCATGGACAGCCATGCTTCCTTCTCGAACTCGGGGTCGGCGAAGTGTTGCAGGTCGGGTGACGCGGTGGGATCGATCTCCCAGAACACGCATCGCCGCGCATGAGCAGGCAACTGCTCGATCGCACTCAGCGTGAGCGGTGACACTCGAGTCGACACGGGATAGTTCGCCTCCACGTCTTTCGTCTACAGACTGTTGTCCTGCCCCGACGAGGAGTCAAGAAAGGTCGGTCTGCGACTCCATCATCTTCACGATGCGTTCGAGGTCGTCGACCGAACCGAACTCCACCACGATCTTGCCCTTGCGCTTGCCGAGACTCACGGTGACGCGCGTATCGAAGGAGTTCGACAGCCGCTCCGCGACATCCTGCAGTCCGGGCATCTGGATGGGTTTCCGGCGCTTCTGCTGCGGAGCATCGGGGGTGTCGTTGCGGTTGGCGAGCACGACGGCTTCTTCCGTCGCACGCACGGACAGACCCTCGGCGACAATGCGTGCGGCGAGTGCTTCCTGGGCGTCGGCACCGGCCTCGAGCGCCAGCAGGGCGCGCGCATGCCCGGCCGACAGCACCCCGGCCGCCACTCGCCGTTGCACCGCGACCGGCAGCTTGAGCAAGCGGATCATGTTCGTGATGACCGGTCGCGATCGACCGAGCCGGCCGGCAAGTTCCTCGTGGGTGACCTCGAACTCCTCGAGCAACTGCTGATATGCCGCTGCCTCTTCGAGGGGGTTGAGTTGCACCCGGTGGATGTTCTCCAGCAGCGCGTCGCGCAACAGCGACTCGTCCTCGGTGTCGCGAACGATCGCGGGGATCGTGTCGAGCCCGGCTTCCTGGACGGCACGCCAGCGACGTTCGCCCATCACGAGTTGGAAGCGGTCGCCGTCGAGACGGCGGACCACGACCGGTTGCATGAGCCCGAACTCACGGATGGAGTGGACGAGCTCCGCGAGTGCTTCCTCGTCGAAGACCTGACGCGGCTGCTTCGGATTGGGTTCGATCCGGCCGATCGGGATCTCGAGGTACACCGCTCCGGCGGGGGAGGGGAGGGGTTCACTCTCGATGGTCGCTGTGGACGACTCCGCCGAGTCGTCGGACGGCCGGGCCGCCTCGTTCCGGAACACCGGTGTCGTCGGCTTGCCGTCGCCGATGATGACGTCGGCGGCGGCCGTGCCCAGACCGGACGACGGCAGGTTCAGGACCGACGACGCTGCGCGACGCGCAGCGGCCGACTTGGTGGGCTGCCCGCCCCCAGCAGGCTTCGCAGGTGCGGACGCTGCGGACTTGGTGGACGCAGGGGCAACCGGGTCCGGCTCGGCCGGGGCGGTGGCCGTAGTGGTGGTAGCGGGGGCCGGCTTCTGCTCTGCGTCCACCGGCGGTCCGGTAGGGATGAGAGCTGCCAGACCTCGACCGAGCCCGCCCTTGCGTGTCGCGCTCATCCGTTCCCCTGATTCTCGTGTGCCCCGCGTGCCGCCAACTCGCGCCCGGCGTCGAGGTAGCTCATCGCGCCGCGCGATCCAGGATCGTAGTCGAGAACTGTCATCCCGTAACCGGGAGCTTCGGAGACTTTTACGCTACGGGGGATGACGGCACGCAGCACCGCGCTGCCGAAGTGGGCACGTACCTCTGCAGCGACCTGATCGGCCAGTTTGGTTCGCCCGTCGTACATCGTCAGGAGAACGGTCGAGACGTGCAGTTCGGGGTTGAGATGGGATTGGACGAGCTCGATGTTGCGCAGGAGCTGCCCGACGCCCTCGAGTGCGTAGTACTCGCACTGGATGGGGATGAGGACTTCCTTCGCGGCAACGAGAGCGTTGACCGTGAGCAAGCCGAGCGAGGGCGGGCAGTCGATGATCACGTAGTCGAAGTCGCGATCGCCGAGAGCTTCCTTCGTGAGGGCGTTCCGGAGACGGTTCTCTCGGGCGACCATCGAGACGAGTTCGATTTCGGCGCCCGCGAGGTCGATGGTGGCGGGGATGCAGAAGAGGCGTTCGTTGTGAGGGCTCTGTTGCACGGCCTCGGCGGCACTGATCTCTCCGAGGAGGATCTCGTAGCTCGAGGGAATGCCGGAGTAGTGCGGCACGCCCAATGCGGTGCTCGCATTGCCCTGCGGATCGAGGTCGACGACGAGAACGGACAGACCCTGGACGGCGAGAGCGGAGGCGATATTCACCGCCGTGGTGGTCTTACCCACCCCGCCCTTCTGGTTGGCGATCGTGAAGACGCGACGCTCGCGAGGCTTGGGTAGGGAGTTGGCTTCGCTCGGATGCAGGACCTGGGTGGCGCGATGAGCGGCCGCGCCGATAGGCGTGTCGATAGCGGAGAAACCGTCGAAGGGCACAGGGGAGAAGTCGTCCTCGACGCCTCCGGTTTCACGTGAAACAGCGGATTCAGATCCACCCGTCATCGAACACTCCTTACACGTAGATCCGCTCGGTTCGCACGCTACATCTTCGTCGCTTCCCGGTCCCGGCTTCGAAGCGGGCCGAGGCGCCGACGAGAGAATGCGAGTCCCTGGCCCGGAGCTGTCCCGGCTTCCCGAGCACGCGCACGCATTCTCGGTTGGTCCAGTATTCCATCCGCATTCCAGGTTCCGTCGACGACATGGCCGGGCGCCGTTTCACGTGAAACGACGCGGCGGTTGTTTCACGTGAAACACAGCGAAAGGAATCGCCATGTTTCACGTGAAACGTCGACAGCGGTCAGCGAAGGGGAGAGGACGATAGAAGGAGGAAAATGAATTGCTGTGCATTGCAACAACAGTCATGGCACTCATCTCGAAATTCATTGCGTAGAAGCACTTTCGGAAAATCCTACGCTCGCAGTCGAGTCAAACATCACAGTGACGAAACTACCTGGGGTGAATGGGTCTGGTGTGACAACGATGGAAATGGCCCTTTCATCCCGGAAAAGCACTCGAGTAGATTCCTCGAGTCGTCCCGAAAAGACAACACCCTCCCGACCCGGTGGGGGAGGGAGGGTGATGAGGGGTTGCCGAACGCTCGATCCTGCGTCAGCGCTTCTTGCGACGTCTCGCCGGACGCGGGATCCGCTCGGCCTTGACGACGAGCGTAGGAACGGGAAGAAGATCACCTCCGCACTCGAGCACCTCGAGATTGCCGGCGCCCAAGCGAGTGAGTTCGTCGTGATCCCGCTCGATCTCCTCTCGAGCGGAGGATCCCTTCAATGCCAGCATCCGTCCTCCCTCATGGACGAGGGGCAGTGACCACTTGGCGAGTTTGGCGAGGGGTGCGACTGCACGCGAGGTGACGACATCCGCACCGCCGGCTTCCTGGAGCACGCTCGGCTGCTCGGCTCGGCCGCGGACCACGAGGACATTCTCGATCCCGTTGGATTCCACGAATTCCGCCAGATAGACGGTGCGACGCAGAAGCGGCTCGACGAGAGTGACCTGGAGGTCGGGACGGGCGAGCGCGAGAGGAATACCCGGCAGG
The DNA here is from genome assembly GCF_001646655.1 of Rhodococcus gordoniae. Classification (GTDB taxonomy): domain Bacteria; phylum Actinomycetota; class Actinomycetes; order Mycobacteriales; family Mycobacteriaceae; genus Rhodococcus; species Rhodococcus gordoniae. The sequence continues at coordinate 26,795 of NZ_LPZN01000031.1, forward strand.
CCGGCGCCACTGCCCACGTCGACGACCGTCTCACCCTCCTGGATGAGTTCGCCCACCACAGCGCAATTGAGAATGTGCCGCTCCCACAGGCGCGGTACCTCGCGCGGCCCGATGAGTCCCCGCTCGACACCCGCCGTCGACAACGACTGGTGGTATCGCTCGGCAAGGTCGATTCGATCCCCGAACACCTGCTGTGCGATCGCCGACAGTTCCGCCTCGTGCTGTTCCACGTGAAACATCCTTTCCTGTGGACCCATCTGAAACAACATCGGGGCCCACGGCATCGATACGAAAAGCGAAGAGGGACCCTGGCGACGCAGAGTCCCTCTTCGGTCGGCGAGGCCGACTCAATCTTTGACGATCACCACACGGCGGTTCGGTTCCGCCCCCTCGCTCTCGCTGGACACACCGTCGATCTTCGCCACGGCGTCGTGCACGATCTTGCGCTCGAACGGCGTCATCGGCTCCAACTCTTCACGCTTACCGGACTCGAGCACGCGCTGCGCGGCCGACGCACCCAGCGAGGACAGTTCGTTACGCTTACCCGCGCGCCACCCCGCAATATCGAGCATGAGCTTGCTGCGCTCGCCCGTCGCCTGCTGCACGGCGAGGCGGGTGAGTTCCTGCAGAGCGTCGAGAACCTCACCGTTGCGACCCACGAGCTTGGTGAGATCCTTGCCGCCATCGATACTCACGACCGCGCGGTCGCCTTCGACGTCGAGGTCGATGTCTCCGTCGAAATCGAGAACGTCGAGCAACTGCTCCAGGTAGTCGCCGGCGATTTCGCCTTCCTCGATGAGGTAATCGTCGTCATCGAGATCGGCGTCCGCCGCGGGGTTGCTCTCCTCGGGTGCCACCGCGAGGTCCTCTTCCACCTTGTCCAGGTCACTGGCCATGTTCAGCTCTCTTCTACTTCGGTCAGCGCCGCTTGCGCTTGGAGTTCTTGGGGCGGCTGCCCGGCTTGGGAGCGGTCGCACCGGGCTTCGGAGCCGATGTTGCCGTGTCCGCGTCACCCGCGGAGTCCTTCTGCAGCGACACTTCGCCGGTCTCGTCGACCGTGGCGTCACCGGCATCGGACACTGCCGCTGCGGCCGTGCCCTTCTTCTTGGACTTGTCGGGTCGGGCACCCGGCTTCGGTGCGTTCTCGTTTCGGCGTGCCAGGGCGGCAGCCTTCTTCTCCTCCTCCTCCTTGTCGATACGTCGGAAGACGAGGTGCTGCTGTCCGTAGGTCCAGATGTTGTTACTGACCCAGTAGAGGATGACGGCGATCGGGAGGAACGGGCCACCGACGAGCACACCCAGCGGGAAGACGTACAGGGCCAACTTGTTCATGATCGCGGCCTGCGGATTCGCGGCGGCCTGAGCACTCTGGCGGGCGACGGAGGCGCGCGCATTGAAGTGCGTGGCGATACCGGCGACGACCATCAACGGCACTGCGACGGCGGCGATCTCCCAGCGCGTCGGAATGCCGCCGAACGGCGCGAAGGCTTCGAGCGACGCCATCGGCTGCGTGATCCACGACGAGATCGGAGCACCGAACAGACGGGCACTGAGGAAGGACTGGACGTCTTCCGGGCTGAACGCGTAGTTGCCGAGCTGCGCATTCTGCTCAGGAGTCAGCCCGAGCTGGCCGAAACCGGTGCCGGTGCGGTTGAACGAACGCAGCACGTGGAACAGGCCGATGAAGACGGGAACCTGCAGCAGGACGGGCAGGCATCCCATCAGCGGGTTGAAGCCGTGCTCCTTCTGGAGCTTCTGCATCTCGAGCGCCTGGCGCTGTCGATCCTTGGCGTACTTCTTCTGGAGCGCCTTGATCTGCGGCTGCAGTTCCTGCATCTGGCGGGTGGTACGCACCTGCTTGACGAACGGCTTGTACAGGATCGCGCGGAGGGTGAACACGAGGAACACCACCGACAGCGCCCAGGTCCAACCGCTGTCCGGCCCCAGAAAGGGGATCGCGGCGAAGACTTTGTGCCAGACCCACAGGATCCAGGACACGGGATAGTAGATGAAGTCGAGCACGGCTCTATGTACTCCTCTGGTCGTCCATGATCGCCACGAAGAGGCGTCGGTCTCGGGTCTCGGCTCCGGTCAGGTACCCACTGGGGACGACCGATGTTTCCGTTCGGGTACCGGATCCCACCCACCAGGGTGCCAGGGGCCGCACTTGAGCAGTCTCACCGATGCCAGGACCGAACCGACGACGACACCCCGCGTGCGCAGCGCCTCCACGGCGTACTCGCTACAGGTCGGGGTGAAGCGGCAGGTCGGCATCCGCGTGGGCGACACATAGGTGCGATAGAGCTCGATGCAGAAGATCAGTGCCCGGGCCGGGGCGGACCGCAGCGATCGCCACCACGACCTCGGCTCCGCCTCGTTCATGCGCGGGCACTCCCACTCGGGACCGGAGCAGCGGGGTCGAGCAGCCCGAGGCGAGCGAGACCCGATCGCACCTGCTTGTCGAGTTCGCGGGATTCCGCGGTGGCGGCGCCGGGTAGCGCGCGCAACACGATGTCGGTCTCGGAGGGCAGAGCCTCGACGAGGCCTGCACAGATATGACGAAGCCGGCGTGCGACTCGATGTCGAATCACCGCCGGCCCGACAGCCTTGCTCACGACCAGTCCGAAACGCGGACCGCCGACACTCACCAAGGACTCGGTGCGATCGCGTTCGAGAACGTGAACGACCAGATCCCGCCGCCCCTGACGACGCCCTCGGCGGACGGTGTCCGAGAAGTCCGAGTGGCGCCGCAGTCGATACGGCTCAGGTAACACCCCGAGCTCCGGTTAGGGAATCAGGCGGTGAGAGAAGCGCGGCCCTTACGGCGACGCGCCGAAACGATTGCGCGACCCGCACGGGTCCGCATCCGGAGACGGAAGCCGTGAACGCGCGCGCGGCGTCGGTTGTTCGGCTGGAACGTCCGCTTGCCCTTGGCCACGGTCGACACTCCTCGATAATTCTGCGACGGCACGGGTGAGCGCCGTCGTTCCAACGTGTACGTGAATTCGCAGGATCCGATTGCCCGGAAGAGCAGGACGAACCCATCACCTCAGTATGAGTGACTGTTCGAGGCTACTCGGACGCGGGCGCGAAATCAAACCGCGACCATCACCGGCAATCAACGCGACACGCCGGACGCGTCGACGAAAACTACACCCCGAGAAGGTATGTGATCCAGGGCACAGCTCGGGTACGCTGTGGGCCATGTCTTCGACGGCGCATCGCGACTACCTGTGCAGTCCCGCGTCACGCTCCGTTCGACGACGATGTGCCGGCCGGTGACGGCCCGCTGCCCCGCGCCTGCACGGGCGCCCTCGCGCAGCTTCTCCGGGCGCATTCGCGGCGTACGAGCCCGGATCGCATCGCACCGTGTGTCACACTGATCCCCGCAGACCGCCCGGGCCCACGAACCCGCTGAGCGAATACACAACCTCCCATCCACATATCCACCGGGTGATTCCCCCGGTTGTCCACACCTGTGGATAATCGTGTGGAAAACCGGTGATCAAAGGGAGGGAAGCTGCGTGAGCGACGAGCCGAACGCGCTGGCCGATGTGTGGACGGACGTCGTATCCGAGCTGACCATCGACGACGGATTGTTGACGAAGAGCCAGAAGGCATGGCTCGCGCTCGTCAAACCGATCACGCTCGCACAGGGATTCGCCCTGCTCTCGGTGCCTTCCACGCTCGCCCAGCAGTCGATCGAACGCGATCTGCGCGAACCCATCCTCCGCACCCTCAACCGGCACCTCGGCCACCGGGTCGAGGGTCTCGGTGTGCGCGTCGAGCCGCGGGAACGTGTGGATGATCCTGCCGAGGATCCCTACGCCGAACCTCGCGACACACTGCCCCTCGAAGGCCTGCCGGTCGATGCACAGCCTGTGAATCCGCGCACCGCGGAGACACGCAGCCGTGATCTGCGCCGGGAGGCTCCGATACCCCGCGATGCCGGCGGTCCGCGCGACGGGGCGATGCCTCGGGACGGCGCCGTGTCCAGGGACGGCGTCGGACCGAGGGACGGGGAATTCACGCGCGACGGCATGCTTCCCGGTGAAGGTGCCGCCTATCGGCGACGCCTGATCTCCTCGCGTGAGCACGACATGCTCGAGGCCGACCACGGCGAACTCGAGGAGGTCGACGACGACCGGGAGGCGATGACCGCCGTGCGCGAGTCGTGGCCGTCCTACTTCACCCAGCCCCCACCGCCCGAGACGCCGCCCATGGGCAGCAGCAGCCTCAACGCGAAGTACACCTTCGACACCTTCGTGATCGGTGCGTCGAACAGGTTCGCGCACGCCGCAGCGGTGGCGATCGCCGAAGCACCGGCACGGGCCTACAACCCGCTCTTCATCTGGGGTGCGTCGGGCCTGGGCAAGACGCATCTGCTGCACGCCGCCGGCCACTATGCCCAGCGGCTCTTCCCGGGGATGCGGGTGAAGTACGTCTCCACCGAGGAGTTCACGAACGACTTCATCAACAGCCTCCGCGACGACCGCAAGGTCGCGTTCAAGCGGCGCTACCGCGAGACCGACATCCTGCTCGTCGACGACATCCAGTTCATCGAGGGCAAGGAAGGTATCCAGGAGGAGTTCTTCCACACTTTCAACACCCTCCACAACGCCAACAAGCAGATCGTCGTCTCGTCCGATCGCCCGCCCAAGCAGCTCGCGACGCTCGAGGAACGACTGCGGACCCGGTTCGAGTGGGGCCTGATCACCGACGTCCAGCCGCCGGAACTCGAGACGCGCATCGCGATCCTGTCGAAGAAGGCGCGCATGGACGGCCTGAACGTGCCGCACGACGTGCTCGAGCTGATCGCGAGCCGAATCGAACGCAACATCCGCGAACTCGAGGGTGCCTTGATCCGCGTGACGGCCTTCGCGTCGCTCAACAGGCAACCACTCGATCTCACCCTCGCCGAGGTGGTGCTGCGGGATCTGATGCCGGACTCGTCCGCGCTCGAGATCAACGCAGCCACGATCATGGCCGTGACCGCGGAGTACTTCGGCACGTCGATCGACGACCTGTGCGGCCCCGGGAAGGCACGCCCGCTCGCGCAGGCACGCCAGATCTCGATGTATCTGTGCCGCGAGCTCACCGATCTGTCGTTGCCGAAGATCGGGCAGACCTTCGGTCGCGACCACACCACGGTCATGTACGCGGACAAGAAGATTCGCAAGGAGATGACCGAGCGTCGCAAGGTCTACGACCAGGTGCAGGAGCTCACCGCGCGCATCAAGCAGCGGTCCAAGCGCTGATCCTCGAGCCTCGAGTATCCATCCACAGGGAGCGTCCACAGGGCGCTCCCTGTCCCGTATCTCGAGAAATTTCGGCTTCCCACACCTGTGGACAAGGGTGTGCAGAACGTGGGATCTTTGTGGACGAACAGTGGACAAAGGATGAACAGTCTCGAGGAATCCACATTCATCCTCGAGAACTCCTCGAGTTCATCCTCGAGTTCGTACCCCTCGAGAACATCGCCCACCAGCCTAGACGGTCGTTCGTCCACAGATTCCACAGGCCCTATTACTACTTCTGTGAGTTCTCTTCAGAAATCTTCTTTCAAAACAGGTGTGTGGAGAGCTTCGGTCCACAGGCCCTCGAGTGAGGGTCACGCCTCGAGCCTCCCGGCTTTCCAAGCAGCGACGGAAGGCATAACGTGGACCCGCATCCCCCGGCTCCGCCTCATCGGTGTCGGGGTTCTGTGACAGACTTCGTAGACTTGTCGAGACCACGATCGAAGGGATCCACCGGGCGATGGAGCTGGGAAGTATGAAGTTTCGTGTGCCTCGCGAGGACTTCGCCGATTCCGTTGCATGGGTTGCCCGAAGCCTTCCGTCGCGACCCCCCGTTCCGGTTCTGGGCGGTGTCCTGCTCGGTGCCGACGAACGCGGGCTGACGGTCTCTGGCTTCGATTACGAGGTATCTGCGCAGGTCCACGTCTCGGCCGAGGTCATCACTCCGGGCCGGGTGCTGGTGTCCGGCAAACTGCTCGCCGACATCACCCGCGCGTTGCCTCACAAGCCTGTGGATGTCGTGCTCGACGGCACCCGCGTGCTCATCACGTGCGGTAGCGCCAAGTTCTCACTTCCCACCATGCCTGTGGAGGACTACCCGCAGCTGCCCGAGCTCCCGCAGCAGACCGGTGCGCTGTCCGGCGATCTGTTCGCCGAGGCCATCAGCCAGGTCGCCGTCGCAGCCGGCAAGGACGACACGCTCCCCATGCTCACGGGCATCCGGGTGGAGATCGAGGGCACCGACATGGTGCTCGCGGCCACCGACCGGTTCCGTCTCGCGGTGCGGAAGCTCGAGTGGATGCCCACCGCGGAATCCACGAGTTCGGCCGTGCTCGTACCCGCCAAGACCCTCTCCGAGGCCGCGAAAACCGTTGGCGGATCCTCGAACTCCCCGGTCCAGCTGGCTCTCGGCAGCGGGTCGTCGGTGGGTGCAGAGGGTCTGCTCGGCATCGTCGCCGAAGGTCGCCGCACCACGACGCGCCTGCTCGACGCCGAATTCCCCAAGTTCCGTCAGTTGCTCCCCAACGAGCACACCGCGATGGCGACCGTCGAGATCGCACCGCTCGTCGACGCGATCAAGCGCGTGGCGCTGGTCGCCGAGCGCGGCGCGCAGGTCCGACTCGAGTTCACGGAGGGCAGCGTGCTGCTCTCGGCCGGTGGCGACGACGCGGGCCGGGCCGAGGAATCCCATCCCGCCGAGTTCTTCGGGGAGCCGCTGATCATCGCGTTCAACCCGGGCTACCTGCTCGACGGACTGACGTCGCTGCACACCGACAAGGTCTCGTTCGGGTTCACCACCTCGAGTCGGCCCGCCGTGCTGCGCCCCGCGCTCGACGAGGAACCCGTGCCGGACTCGTCGGGCACCTTCGCCGCTCCGGACAGCGATTACACCTATCTGCTGATGCCGGTGCGCCTGCCGGGCTGACCGGCCCCGAGACTGGACCCCCGTGTACGTTCGCACCTTCTCGCTGCGCGACTTCCGTTCGTGGAGAACGGTTTCCGTCGACCTCACTCCGGGGGCGACGGTCTTCGTCGGGCGCAACGGACACGGGAAGACCAATCTGCTCGAGGCCCTCGGATATCTGTCGACGCTGTCGTCGCACCGGGTGTCCTCCGACGGTCCGTTGCTGCGGGCCGGCGCATCACGGGCGTTCGCCGGGGCTCTGGTCGTCAACAACGGCCGTGAACTCGGCATCGACATCGAGATCAACGAGGGCAAGCAGAACCGGGCGCGGATCAACCAGTCGCCGGCCCGCCGGCCCCGCGAGATCCTCGGCATCCTCCGCACGGTGCTCTTCGCACCGGAGGATCTCTCCCTCGTCCGCGGCGACCCGGGCGATCGCCGCCGGTTCCTCGACGAACTGCTCAGCACGCGATTCCCGCGGATGAGTGGGGTCCGCGCCGACTACGACAAGGTGCTGCGCCAGCGGTCCGCGCTGCTCAAGACGGCGGGTGGGGCGCTGCGGCGGGGAAACCGCTCCGACGACGGGGCGAGCGCTCTGGCCACCCTCGACGTGTGGGACGGCCACCTCGCGGCCCACGGGGCCGAACTGCTCGCGGCGCGCATCGCGTTGCTGCACGAACTGGCCCCGCATGTATCCGAAGCGTACCGATCGATCGCACCCGAGTCGCGTCCGGCGAGTCTGCGCTACCGCAGCAGCCTCGGTGACGCGCTGCCACCGGAGTTCTCCGATCCGGCCCGGATGCCTGCACGGGACGATCGCGAGTTTCTCGAGACCGTCTTCCTCCACCGGCTCGCGGAGATGCGGTCCAGGGAGATCGAACGCGGAGTCTGCCTCGTCGGACCGCACCGCGACGATCTCGAGCTGATGCTCGGCGCCGAGCCGGCGAAAGGTTATGCGAGCCACGGCGAATCGTGGTCGTTCGCGCTCGCGTTACGGCTCGGGGCGTTCGCCCTGCTACGTACCGACGGCACCGATCCGGTTCTCATGCTCGACGACGTCTTCGCCGAACTCGATCGTCGCCGGCGGTCCGCGCTCGCCGAGGTCGCCACGACGGCCGAGCAGGTGCTGATCACGGCGGCCGTGCCGGAGGACGTGCCCGCCGAGTTGAACGGTGCCCGGTTCCCCGTCCACGTCGAGGACACCGGAGAAGGTCGTATCTCTGTGCTGGGATCGGTGCAACGGGAGACGGACCGGATCACCGGGGAGGTCGGATGAACGACGAACGGACAGGTGCCGAGGGCGGTTCGAACGAGCCGGAGCTGAAGGGCATCGACCTGGCCCGTCGCGCGCTCGAGGAGGCTCGGGCCGCCGCGAAGGCGAGCGGCAAGGCCGTGGGACAGGGACGCGCGTCGCGGGGCCGGCTGCGCCCGAAACGCCGGCGTCGCGGCTGGTCGGGGCCCGGACCGGACGACCGCGACCCCCAGCCGCTCGGTGCCCTCGCGCAGTCGCTGTCCAAGCAGCGGGGGTGGTCGACGCACGTGTCCGAAGGCACCGTCATGGGGAGCTGGGCCCGGGTCGTGGGTGACGACATCGCGAGCCATGCCCAGCCGACCACACTGCGCGACGGAATCCTGCACGTCTCGGCCGAGTCGACGGCCTGGGCGACGCAGTTGAGGATGATGCAGTCGCAGATCCTCGCGAAGATCGCCGCGGCCGTGGGGCACGGAGTGGTGAAGGAACTGCGGATCACCGGCCCGACGGCTCCGAGCTGGCGGAAGGGCGAACGTCACATCCGCGGCCGCGGACCACGCGACACCTACGGGTGATTCCCGGATCGCTCGCGGCCCGTACACGGGGCGAAAATCCGGGTGCCTAGGAAATCACGTCGTCCCGCTCGCGAAGGGGCGGCTACGGGGACGTCAGCGGTGCGGATGCCCGCATTCGTGTCGACCCCGGTGCAGGGCCTCAGGGCACGTAGGATGGACAGGAATGCGTCGCGCGCGTGCGCGGGGCCGATCGGAGAAGGAGAGCTACCCACCCGTGGCTGCCCAGAAGTCGAACAACAACAAGAATGAGTACGGTGCGTCGTCCATCACCGTCCTCGAGGGTCTCGAGGCGGTGCGCAAGCGCCCCGGCATGTACATCGGTTCCACCGGAGAGCGTGGTCTGCACCACCTGATCTGGGAGGTCGTCGACAACTCGGTCGACGAGGCCATGGCCGGTTACGCGTCGAAGGTGGAGGTCACCCTCCTCGCCGACGGTGGCGTCCAGGTCGTCGACGACGGCCGCGGTATTCCCGTCGGTATGCACGCGTCCGGTGTCCCTACCGTCGAGGTCGTCCTCACCCAGCTCCACGCCGGCGGCAAGTTCGACTCCGACGCCTACGCCGTCTCCGGCGGTCTGCACGGTGTCGGTATCTCCGTGGTGAACGCCCTGTCCACAATCCTCGAGGTCGAGATCGACAACGACGGGTACCACTGGGAGCAGACGTACACCGCCTCGAAGCCGGGCGAGCTGGTCAGAGGAGAGGCCACCAAGCGCACGGGTACCACCGTCCGGTTCTGGCCCGACCCCGAGATCTTCGAGACCACGACGTTCAACTTCGAGACCGTCGCGCGTCGCCTGCAGGAGATGGCGTTCCTCAACAAGGGATTGACCATCACCCTCACCGACGAGCGGGTCGCACCCGAAGAGGTCACCGAGGAAGACGTCCCCGACACCGCGGACGCCCCCAAGACTGCGGAGGACCAGGCCGTCGAGGCCGCCGAACCCGAGGTCCACAAGGTCAAGGTCCGCACGTACCACTACCCCGGTGGTCTCGAGGACTACGTGCGGCACATCAATCGCACGAAGACGCCCATCCACAACTCGGTCGTCGGGTTCACGGCCAAGGGCACCGGCCACGAACTCGAGGTCGCGATGCAGTGGAACTCGGGTTACTCCGAGTCCGTCCACACTTTCGCCAACACCATCAACACCCACGAGGGCGGCACGCACGAGGAAGGCTTCCGCGCGGCGCTGACCACCGTCGTCAACCGCTACGCGAAGGACAAGAAGCTCCTCAAGGAGAAGGACCCCAACCTCACGGGCGACGACATCCGCGAGGGCCTGGCAGCGATCATCTCCGTCAAGGTCGCCGAGCCGCAGTTCGAGGGCCAGACCAAGACCAAGCTCGGCAACACCGAGGTGAAGTCGTTCGTGCAGAAGGCGTGCAACGAGCACATCTCGCACTGGTTCGAGGCCAATCCGGCCGACGCGAAGACGATCGTCACCAAGGCCGTGTCGTCGGCGCACGCACGTGTCGCCGCCCGAAAGGCCCGCGAGCTCGTCCGCCGCAAGAGCGCGACGGACATCGGTGGTCTGCCCGGCAAGCTGGCCGACTGCCGGTCGAAGGATCCGAGCAAGTGCGAGATCTACATCGTGGAGGGCGACTCCGCAGGGGGGTCCGCCAAGTCGGGTCGCGACTCGATGTACCAGGCGATCCTTCCGTTGCGCGGCAAGATCATCAACGTCGAGAAGGCCCGTATCGACAAGGTGCTCAAGAACGCCGAGGTCCAGTCGATCATCACGGCGTTCGGTACCGGCATCCACGAAGAGTTCGACATCGCGAAGCTGCGCTATCACAAGATCGTCCTGATGGCCGACGCCGACGTCGACGGTCAGCACATCGCGACGCTGTTGCTCACGCTGCTGTTCCGTTTCATGCGCCCGCTGGTCGAGGAAGGTCACGTCTTCCTGGCGCAGCCGCCGCTGTACAAGCTCAAGTGGCAGCGCAGCGAGCCGGAGTTCGCGTACTCGGACCGTGAGCGCGACGCCCTGCTCGAGGCGGGTCTCGCCGCGGGCAAGAAGATCAACAAGGACGACGGTATCCAGCGTTACAAGGGTCTCGGTGAGATGAACGCCAAGGAACTGTGGGAGACCACGATGGATCCGAGCGTCCGCGTCCTGCGTCAGGTGACCCTCGACGACGCCGCCGCGGCCGACGAGTTGTTCAGCGTCCTCATGGGCGAGGACGTCGCGGCACGACGGAGCTTCATCACCCGTAACGCGAAGGATGTCCGCTTCCTCGACGTCTGATCACGGCCGGCAGCGCCGGAGAACTGCATGCGAATCCCCGCTGTGTCGTACATCACGGCGGGGATTCGCATGTCGTGCGCCCGGAAGTGGGAAGGGCCGTTAGCCTTCTTCGTTACTCGTGAGTACACTCCTATCGGCCATCTGTACGTGTGGCTGCCGACGAGGGGGCCGGGGCAGCGCGGGGGTACGGGAAGAACTCACTCTTCCGTATCCGCTGTATGTCCCGATATGGTGCCCTCACCCGAAACGTCTCGTTCGACTGCACTCGATCGAAAACGCGCTCATCGGAGTGCAGTGCCGACTGGTGTTCGTCGCCCGGCGCGGACGGGGTGGAAGGAGAGCTGTGATCCATGAGTGACAAGTCGCCGCCCCAGCAGCGGTGGTGGAACATCGAGGGGTGGGGTCTTCGCAGGAAGGTCACCGCCGTTCTCGCTGTCCCCGTGACCGTGGCAATGGTCCTCGGTGGTCTTCGGGTCGAGAACGAGCTCAGCAACGCCGTCCACTTCTCGTCCGCAGCCGATCAGGTCGCAGCCGTGCCGGACATCGTGGATTTCTCGACGGCGTTCGCCACCGCCACCGCGGGTGCCGCGGCCGGAACGGCGACCCCCGAGGAAATGGCGGCTCTCGGTGACGCTTTCGGCACGATCGCCTCGGTCACGGAGAACCCCGAACTCGATCCCGCGGTGACCGCCGACCTCAGCCGCACCGCCGCCACGGCCCAGTCGCTCTACACGAAGATGCAGGCCGGTCCGGTGCCGATCCAAGAGATCGGTGCCGTCACGAGCGAGGTGCGCGACAGCCTCAACCGTATCGTCGAGGCCATCCTCGGCGAGGTCGACGATCGCGAGATCCTCGGCTACGGCGACCAGCTGATCAACGCGTGGTACTCCCAGCGCTACCTCTTCGGTCAGGTACTCGGTCTGCTCCAGCTCCTCGGCGACCCCACTCAGCCCGGCACCGCCCTGGTGTCGGCGTCCGGCGCCGAACTCGCGATGCTCGATCTGCTCGCCCGCTCCTACCCGATGGCCGATGCTCAGATCGCCGAACTCCGTGCCGGCGTCCAGGAGCGTGCCGACATGGTCGACGCGGCCGGCTCGGATCCGCTCCCGATCCTCAACCTCCGCGCGTCGTTGCTCAACAGTGTCGACATCTACGGCACCATCATCGAAGAAGCGTCGAACCAGGTCAGCACCACCATTCAGGAACGCGCGGCGCAAACCCGCTCGGCCGCGCTCCGCGATACCGCGATCGTGCTCGCGGCCCTGCTCGCGGCACTCGTGCTCGCACTGCTCGTGTCGCGTTCGCTCGTCGGACCGATCCGTCGTCTGCGCTACGGCACCCTGAAGGTGGCGCGGCAGGAGCTTCCCGAGGCGATCGACCGAATCAAGGTCGGCGACAACATCGAGGACATCGAGTTCACCCGCGTCCCGGTGCACACCACCGAGGAGATCGGGCAGCTCGCTCGCGCGGTCGACGACATGCACGGGCAGGCTCTGCGCCTCGCCGGCGAGCAGGCCCACCTGCGTCTGCAGATCAGCGACATGTTCGAGACGCTCGCGCGTCGGTCGAAGTCGCTCGTGGAGCAGCAACTCGGTCTCATCGAACGACTCGAGTACGAGGAGAAGGACCCCGCTCGACTCGAGAGCCTGTTCCGTCTCGACCACCTCGCCGCGCGTATGCGTCGTAACGGCGACAACCTGCTGATTCTCTCCGGTACGCGCATGCGTCGCGGTCACTCCGCGCCCGTTCAGCTCGGCGACATCCTGCGCGCCGCGATGTCGGAGGTCGAGGATTACCAGCGCGTGCAGATCGGCTCGACGCCCGACGGTGCTCTCAGTGGCGCGGTCGCGACCGACATCGTGCACCTCCTGGCCGAGCTGGTCGACAACTCGTTGCGTGCGTCACCGCCCGACAGCAACGTCACCTTCAGCTTCGCGCGTGCCGTCGACGGCGGTCTGCTCGTCGAGATCGCCGACCGCGGTATCGGTATCCCGGCCGACGAACTCGAGGTCATCAACCAGCGTCTCGCCAAGGGCGGCGAGGTCGGTCCGGACACCGCACGCCACATGGGTCTGTTCGTGGTGTCGCGACTCGCCGAGCGGCACGGTCTCACCGTGCGTCTGCGCCCGACCTTCGACACCGCACGCAACCCGGGTATCACCGCGAGCGTCCACATCCCGGACGTGCTGCTGGTGTCCCCGCTTGCGTTGTCGCACACCGGTCCTCAGCCCCCTCTCGAACTGGAGCCGGAGGAGTACTCGGCACCGCAGGCGATCTCGGCGCCCGTCGCACGGCAGGGTCTTCCCGAGGCCGCGAACGACGATGTCCGGGCCGGCGAGTCCGACGACGCGTACGCGAAAGCCGGCTACGCGAACGACAGTTACGCGAGCGATGTCGACGAAACCCCTTCCGCTGCGCGGGACACGGCGCCGTCCTACCAGGACGAGCGCCGGGACGAGTTGCAACGCGAATCGGGACGGAACGAGTTCACCCCGCCTCCGTCGTCACTTCCGGCACCCTCGCTGCGCGACTCTCGAGCACCCTCGCCCGACGACCGGACACCGTCGGCCTCGCGCGAGATCGGGCCGTCGGGTCTTCCGCAACGTCGCCCCGGCGGAACTCCGGGTCTGCCCACTCGTCAGCCGGGTGGGACTCCGGGTCTGCCGACTCCGCCCAGGTCACCGCAGCCGCGCCGGATCGAACCGGATGCCGCAGCAGCGTTCGCGTCGTCCCTGCCCCCGCGCGGTCCTCGCCGCGGACCGGAGGAGACCAACGGGCACTCGACCGACGGCCGCAACGGTGAGGGACACAACGGTTCCACTCCACGGCCCGACGCCGATCCCGCTCGTCGTGAAGGACTTTCGGGTCTTCCGCAGCGTCGCCCCGGTGCCACGCCGGGTCTGTCGCCGACGAATTCCGCGCCCGCACGCGACAGCCGGCAGGATCAGTCGCAGGCATGGGACTCGCAGCAGTCCCTGCCGGTCCGCGAGCCGCAGCAGGACTCGGCACATCGTGCGCCCGCCCCGCAGCAGCGCCCCGCTTCCCCCGGTCTTCCGCAGCGTCGTCCGGGCGCGACTCCCGGGCTTCCGGGACGGGCTTCCGGATCGTCCCCCTCGGTTCCGCAGAACCGGCCGCAGCAGCCGATGGCGGGTCCGCTCGCGGGTGGCGAATCCGCGGATCGGACGGAGACACCGAGCCGTTCCGACCTGCCACAGCGCGCGCCGGCCCCGGATGCGGGCCGTCGTCAGTCGGAACTCTTCCAGGGTCTTCCGCAGCGGCGTCCGGGAAGCGCGCCCGGTCTGCCGCGCCGTCAGCCGGGCAGCACTCCGGGGCTTCCGCAGCGACCCGCTGCGGCCACCAACGGTTCCGGATTCGATTCGGCCGCAGGGGCGTCCGGGCCCAGTATCGCCGACGGTGGTTCCGTGTCGCACCGCAGCGACGCGCAGCAGGCGGCCCGGCACCGCTACCGGACCAACTCGGCGAAGACGGCGTCGTTCTTCCAGCCACGGTCCGACCTGGCGTCGGCCCGTCCGCAGCCGGCCAACACTCCGATCTTCACCACGATGATGTCGGATTGGCTCGTCGACCCGACGAGCCTTCCGGAGGATCGCAGGAAGCGGGAATGGCACTCCGCCGCGGACGCGGGTTGGGAAGCAGCTCAGCGTGCTTCGGAAGCCCCCGTGGAGGAGCACACCACCGCGGGTCTTCCGCGGCGTGCCCCCGGCGAACGCCTGGTGCCGGGTGCCGTACGGGCGCCGGCAACGGGTGAACTGCCGAGGACCATTCGACGTCGAGACCCGGAAGCCATCCGGGCCAACTTGAGCCGCCATCAGCAGGGTGTCCGCGACGGACGCGCCTCGGCGAATACCAGCAATCGCGAGAACGACGAACAGGGAGTTCGATGAATATTGATCATGGATCCGACGCAGCTCGTCCATTGGACTGGTTGGTTTCCAACTTCGCGCGCGAAGTCCCGGGTGTCTCGCATGCCGTACTCGTGTCCGCCGACGGCCTTCTCATGGCCGCCAGCGCCCACCTCCCGGTGGATCGTGCCGAGCAGCTCGCTGCGGTGACCTCGGGCCTGGCGAGTCTGTCCAACGGTGTGTCGCAGCTGTTCGACGGGGGAGGTGTGCTGCAGTCCGTCGTGGAGATGCAGCACGGCTACCTGTTGCTGATGAGTGTCGGCGACGGCTCCCACCTTGCGGCTCTGACGGCCTCCGAGTGCGACATCGGACAGGTCGGTTACGAGATGGCGCTCTTGGTCGATCGAGTGGGTGCTTCGGTCGAAGCCACTCCGCGGGTCGGTCTAGGGTCCTGACGTCGAGGTGGCCATGGAATCGCGGAAGCCGGAGTCGGTGCCGGATCAGCCCAGTCTGGTCCGGCCCTACTCCCTGACTTCGGGACGTACGAGTCCTGCGGTCGAATTGGCGTTGGAGGCGCTCATCCAGGCCATTCCGGGTACCGACGATCGGTCTCGGGATCTGGACAACATCAACGCCACGATCCTGGAGCTGTGCAAGGAATCACCCTCCGTCGCGGAGATCGCCGCGCGCGTGGGGTTGCCGATCGGCGTGGCACGCGTGCTCGTCGCCGATCTCGTCGAAGCCGGACACGTACAGATCCTGGCCACGCTGAAAGACGATTCGAGCGACGCGGAGCGTCGTGAGCTGATTGAAAGGGTCCTCAGTGGACTTCGCGAACTCTAACGCCACGAAGCGCGTGACCTCGACCAAGATCGTCATTGCCGGAGGCTTCGGCGTCGGTAAGACGACTCTGGTCGGGGCGGTGTCGGAAATCGTGCCGCTTCGCACCGAGGCGCTCGTGACGAACGCCAGCGACGGCGTCGACAACCTCTCTGCGACACCGCAGAAGGCCACTACTACGGTCGCCATGGACTTCGGTCGTATCAGTCTGGCCGACGACCTCGTCCTCTACCTGTTCGGCACCCCCGGACAGCATCGCTTCTGGTTCATGTGGGACGACCTCATCCGCGGCGCCATCGGTGCCATCGTGCTGATCGATACGCGTCGCCTGGACGAGAGCTTCGCCGCCGTCGACTTCTTCGAGGCGCGCAATCTCCCGTTCATCGTCGCCATCAACGAATTCGACGATGCTCCCCGGTACCCGCTCGAGGACATCCGGCAGGCGATGGCGATCTCGGCTGATGTGCCGATCGTCTCCATCGACGCCCGAGCACGGGAATCGGCGAAGCAGGCGCTGGTCACCGTCACCGAATATGCCCTGCGCAAGTTGCACCAGCCGGTGACCCAGTAATGGGGGAGGGCCTCGAACTCTTCACGATGGGGTCGTGGGTTACGGTCCTCGCTTATCTGACCTCGGCGATCGGGGTGTTCGTCGGGGGCACCGGTGCTCGGCGCGTACGAACCACCTCCAGTGATCGATTGCGTTCGTACTGGATGATTCTCGCGGCGCTGGTGAGCGGCGGTGTGGGTGTCTGGCTCGCCGTCTTCCTGCCCATGGCGGGCTTCAACGTCGACGACAGCGTGGTGCGGTACGACACCGTCACCATCGTGTTCTCGATACTCGTCGCGATGGTGTCGGTGTACGTGGCTCTGCTCGTCGCGATTTCCGGCGACAGCCCTGCCACCCTCGGCCGCACGGTCATGGGGGCTCTGGTGCTGGGCGCCGGCCTGGCAGCCGTGCCGTTCACAGTCCTCGCCGCGGTGCGGATCCGGGGTTCACTGACGTTCGATCCCGTCTGGGTCGTCGCGGCGGTGGTGCTGGCGGTCGTGACCGCCGTGGGTTTCCTGGCGCAGGTGAAGACCGCGGACACGTGGCCCAAACGTCTGCTCAGTAGCGCGCTGGCCGGTGCTGCCGTGATCGCCGTGCACTTTCTCGCCGCCGCGTCGGTGCGTGTGAAGATCGATCCCGCGGTGGTGGTCTCGGGTGGGATCGAGGTCTTCTCGATTCTCTTCCCGCTCTTCGTCGGTGGTCTGTTGTTGCTGGCCGTACCCATCGTGCTGGTGCTTCAGGCGCCGGATCGGGTTGCGGCGGAACTGGAAGCGGAGTCCGAGCGGTGGGCTGCGGAAGGACCGGTGGAGTCGGTCGACGGACGGACCTTCTGAAGATTTTCCGAATATATTGTCACCCAGCACATCTGGTTGAAACCGGAAAAGGGGAGTACGCTGCTGGATAGCGTCGGGGGGCGCTGTCGGTCTACTCGGCACGACACGAACCGATGCGTCGTGCGTGCCGCTCTCCTGGGGGCAACATGTCGCACGAGGTTCACCATTTTTCCATGGGTGTATGGGTTTTCGCCCTCGCCTACATCACTTCCGCGGTCGGATGTTATGCCGGTCTGTCCTGCGCGCGCAAAGCCGCGAATGCGTGGACATCGGTCGCCCGAACCCGATGGACGCTCATGGCAGCCCTGTCCATCGGGGGTGTCGGGATCTGGTTGATGCACTTCATCGGGATGATGGGATTCGACGTACCCGGTTCCACCATCCGTTACGACCTCGGACTGACGCTGCTGTCGGTCGCGCTCGCCGTCGCAGCCACCCTGTTCGGCTTACGGATCGTCGACACCGACGTGCAGTGGCTCCGCGCGATGCCGTCCGACGTGCGGATTCTCATCGGCGGAGTGATCATGGGGTTCGCCGTCGCCGGCATGCACTACAGCGGCATGGCCGCGGTGCGGGTCCAGGGCGAACTCGAGCAGGGACGGTTGTACGTCGCAGCGTCCGTGGCCATCGGTGTCGTCGCGTCGGTCGTGGCGCTGTGGTTGTCGCGGGTCGCGGAACGGCCCGCCGTACGGATCCCGGCCGCTGCGGTCATGGGATGCGCTGTCGTGGCGTTGCACTACACGGGAATGGCCGGGATCGCGGTGACCGTCGATCCGTCCGCTCCGAACCCGGAGGGGATGACCATCATGACTCTGCTGTTCCCCGGATTCATCATCGGCGTCGCGCTGCTCGCTGTCCCGGTCGTCGCTCTGATGGCGTCGGCGAGCACCCAGGACCTCGAGCAGGAACGAGAAATGGCGAGCTGGCTGGGCGAGGACCGCTCCGATGTTATGTCCGGTCCCGACGAACGACGTGTGGAACGGTGATGTGATGTGAACGCCCACAGTGCGATAAGGTCTCTTACGCTGCTGGACAGTCGGGGTGCAGCTCGCATCGGGTAGGTCGTGGCGCGCGCCCTCCGAGCGCGGTGGTGACAGCGTGCCACTGTGAGGGCCCACGTGTCACACGACGTACACCACTTCTCCATGGGGATGTGGGTATTCTTCCTGTCCTATGCCACTGCGGTAATAGGGTCGTTCGTCGGGTTGTCCTGCGTTCGACGGTCGCTCGACGAGCCCCGGCGCAGCGGCAACTGGTGGCTCCTCATGGCGTCGCTGTCCATCGGTGGCGTGGGTATCTGGCTCATGCACTTCATCGGCATGATGGGTTTCTCCGTGCCGGGCACAGCCATCCGGTACGAGCTGGCACCGACCGTCTTCTCGGTCGTTCTCGCCGTCGTCGCGACTCTCGTGGGGTTGAGGATCGCCGACGTGCACGCCGTCAGCAAGCGCCAGGTGGCGGAATCGGTGCGTCTGCTCGTCGGCGGTCTGCTGATGGGCGCCGCGGTGAGCATGATGCACTACAGCGGCATGTTCGCCATCCGCATCCGGGGCACGATCGAACACGAGACGGGCTACGTGATCGCGTCGGTGATCATCGGTGTCGTCGCCTCCACGGTTGCCCTCGCACTCGCGCGCCGGGCGCGGCGGCTCGAGATCCGCATCGTCGCCGCGGTCGTCATGGGATGCGCGGTCGTGGCGTTGCACTACACCGGTATGGCGGGGGTGCGGGTCACCCTCGACCCGAGCCTGCCCGCGCCGGAAGGCATGACCGTGTTGTCGCTGCTCTTCCCCGCGTTCGTTCTCGGCATCATCGTCCTGGCCGTGCCGATCACCGCGCTGCTGCTCGCCTCCGACCCGGAGGACGCCGTGCGCGACGCCCGGCTCGAGCAGTGGGCGGCAGAGGTGGAACGGCAGGTCGACCGCGACCCCGTGACCGGATCCCACATGTGAGAGCCCCGTTCCGGACAGATCTCGGCATGTGAAGTGCCTGTCCTTCGCGGCACCAGCTGACCTGCACCTATAGACTCGTGTGGTTGCGAGACGTCCGTCCGGCCGAAGGCCGGAGCCGGGGCGTGCGAGCCGAGTAGAAGAAGGAGCTCATGACCGACACCACGTTGCCTCCCGAGGGGCCGGGGCACGACCGCATCGAGCCCGTCGACATCCAGCAGGAGATGCAGAGCAGCTACATCGATTACGCGATGAGCGTGATCGTCGGCCGTGCTCTGCCCGACGTGCGTGACGGCCTCAAACCGGTGCATCGTCGCGTGCTCTACGCGATGTTCGACAACGGCTTCCGCCCCGACCGTGGGTACGTGAAGTCGGCACGCGCGGTCGCCGAGACCATGGGCAACTATCACCCGCACGGCGACTCGTCGATCTACGACACGCTGGTGCGTCTGGCCCAGCCGTGGTCGATGCGCTATCCGCTCGTCGACGGCCAGGGCAACTTCGGTTCCCGCGGCAACGACGGCGCGGCCGCCATGCGGTACACCGAATGCCGGCTCACGCCGCTCGCGATGGAGATGCTGCGCGAGATCGACCACGAGACGGTCGATTTCCAGCCCAACTACGACGGCCGCACGCAGGAACCGACGGTTCTCCCCAGCCGTATCCCCAACCTGTTGATCAACGGTTCGGGTGGCATCGCGGTGGGTATGGCCACCAACATTCCTCCGCACAACCTTCGCGAAGTCGCCGAGGCCATCTACTGGGCGCTCGAGAACTTCGAGGCCGACGAGGAGACCACTCTCGCCGCTGTGATGGAGCGGATCAAGGGACCGGACTTCCCGACGGCCGGCCTCATCACCGGCACCCAGGGCATCCACGATGCGTACACGACCGGTCGCGGCTCGGTGAAGATGCGCGGCGTCGTCGAGATCGAAGAGGACGCCAAGGGTCGCAACACCATCGTGATCACCGAGCTGCCGTACATGGTCAACCCGGACAACCTGATCACCTCGATCGCCGAGCAGGTCAGGGACGGCAAGATCGCCGGCATCTCCGACATCCACGACGAGTCGTCGGACCGCGTGGGAATGCGCATCGTCGTCACGGTGCGCCGCGACGCCGTCGCAAAGGTCGTCCTCAACAACCTGTACAAGCACACGCAGCTGCAGACCAGCTTCGGCTGCAACATGCTGTCGATCGTCGACGGGGTGCCCCGCACGCTGCGCCTCGACCAGATGATCCGGTTGTACGTCAACCACCAGGTCGAAGTCATCGTCCGGCGCACGCGCTACCTGCTGCGCAAGGCCGAGGAACGCGCCCACATCCTGCGCGGCCTGGTCAAGGCGCTCGACGCGCTCGACCAGGTCATCGCGCTCATCCGTGCGTCGCAGACCGTCGACATCGCGCGTGCCGGCCTGATCGACCTGCTCACGGTCGACGAGATCCAGGCCGACGCGATCCTTGCGATGCAGCTCCGTCGCCTCGCCGCTCTCGAACGGCAGAAGATCATCGACGACCTCGCCGAGATCGAGCGCGAGATCGAGGACTACAAGGACATTCTCGACAAGCCCGAGCGGCAGCGCGCGATCGTCCGCGACGAGCTGAAGGAGATCGTCGACAAGTACGGCGACGATCGTCGCACTCGGCTGGTCGCGGCCGACGGCGACGTCAACGACGAGGACCTCATCGCACGCGAGGACGTCGTCGTCACCATCACCGAGACCGGCTACGCCAAGCGCACGCGCACCGACCTGTACCGCTCGCAGAAGCGTGGCGGTAAGGGCGTCAAGGGAGCCGAGCTCAAGCAGGACGACATCGTCAAGCACTTCTTCGTGACGTCCACGCACGACTGGCTGCTGTTCTTCACGACGAAGGGCCGCGTCTACCGGGCGAAGGCGTACGAGCTGCCCGAGGCGAACCGCACTGCGCGTGGTCAGCACGTCGCGAACCTGCTGGCCTTCCAGCCCGACGAGCGCATCCAGGGCGTCATCCGTCTCAAGACCTATGAGGACGCCCCCTACCTGGTGCTCGCGACCCGCAACGGTCTGGTGAAGAAGTCGCGCCTGTCGGACTTCGACTCCAACCGCTCGGGCGGCATCGTCGCGATCAATCTGCGCGGCGACGACGAAATGGTGGGCGCCGTACTGTGCTCCGCCGACGACGACCTGCTGCTCGTGTCGGAGCAGGGCCAGTCCATCCGCTTCTCGGCCACCGACGAGGCACTGCGTCCGATGGGCCGCGCGACCTCCGGTGTGCAGGGCATGCGTTTCAACGGCGACGACAGGCTGCTCTCGCTCAATGTCGTCAAGGAAGGCACCTATCTGCTGGTCGCAACGTCCGGTGGTTACGCGAAGCGCACCGCCATGGAGGACTACCCGGTGCAGGGTCGCGGTGGTAAGGGCGTCCTGACGATCCAGTACGACCGGAAACGTGGCACCCTTGTCGGCGCACGCATCGTCGAGGACGACGACGAGTTGTACGCCATCACCTCGAGCGGCGGTGTCATCCGCACTGCGGCGAAGCAGGTGCGCAAGGCAGGCCGTCAGACCAAGGGCGTGCGGCTCATGAATCTGGCCGAGGGCGATACATTGCTCGCGATCGCACGCAACGCCGACGAGCCGGACGAAGCCGACGCAGCCGGAGCTAAGGAGTCGTAAGTGAGCACTCCCCAGGGACCGAACGGGGCCGATCGCGGGCAACCCGGTCGGAAGCCGGAGGACCGTACACAGAATGAGGTGACACCCGAGAAATCGGGTCAGCAGCAGGGCACGGCACCGGAGCAGAAACCGGCGCCGGAGAACCGGCCGTCCCAGGCGGCCGGGGCACCGGCGCAGGACTCGTCCGGTCCGACAGCGGGGGCGCCGGAGCAGCCGCGTCGCGACGATTCCCCGGCAGATACGGCACCCGCGCAGAAGGCCGCCGAGGCACCGGCGAAGGCGACCCCGGAGAAACCGGTCCAGGGGGACGCGCCGAAGTCCGGTGGTGCATCCGTGGCCGACGGTCAGGGGCGCACAGGTCAGTCGCCTCGCTCCGGCGGCCCGACCCCTCCCTGGCAGCGGGGAACGGCCTCGGCGCAGTCGGGTGCCCAGCAGAACGCTCCGCAGACGAACGTTCCCGGTGTCGGCCCCGGTCTCTCCAAACAGGGCGGATCGCCTCAGCGTCCCGCTGCGTCCGCGGGTAAGGGTGCTGCGCCCGGAGGTGCGAATCCGTCGACGCGTCCCGTCGTGACGGGTACGGCCGCTCCCAAGGCCGCCGGAGGGGCTCGCCCCGCCGGTTCCGGAGATGCCGCTCGGGCGGCGGCCGACCGGGTCGCTGCGGCGAAAGCGGACCGTGCCGCTGCGGCGAAGGCGAAGTCCGCGGTCATCGACGGTCCGACCCGGCACATCGAGCGCAAGGATCTCGCCAAGGATCTGCCCGATCTGTCCGCCGTGAAGCATCCGTCGTCCGGTTCGCCGAGCACGGGGGAGACCCCTCAGGTGAGCGCGGCTGCAGCCACGACTGCGGTTCCCACGGCGATCCCTGCCACGGGACCGCTGCGAGCCACCGTCCAGATCCGCCGTATCGACCCGTGGTCGATGCTGAAGATCTCGTCGGTGATCTCGGTGTCGCTGTTCTTCGTGTGGATGATCGCGGTGGGCCTGCTCTACGGCGTGCTGGCCGGTATGGGGGTGTGGGAACGCCTCAACAGTGCGTTCACCGACATCGTCTCCGACTCCGGTAGTGGTGCGCTCGTTTCGGCCGGCCAGGTGTTCGGCTACGCGACGATCATCGGCATCGCCAACACGGTGTTGCTGACGGCTCTCGCGACTCTCGGTGCGTTCATCTACAACCTCTGCACCGATCTCGTCGGGGGTGTTCAGGCGACCCTCGCCGACCCGGATTGACCTGCGGGAACGCTGCCCCGCCGAGGCGATTTGTTTCTGGCGGCTTCGGTGGGGTAGTGTTCCATCTCGGTTCGAGGGCCTATAGCTCAGGCGGTTAGAGCGCTTCGCTGATAACGAAGAGGTCGGAGGTTCAAGTCCTCCTAGGCCCACTCCCGTGCCGGAAGGGTGATCGGAATGAAGGTTCTCGCACTCGTGGGAACCGGGTTCCTGATCGTTCTCGGAATTGCTCGCATGCTTCGGAGCGAAGACGAATGGCACGCGGTTCCCAGTCGCTGAAGCGGCGGACGGGGCCTTAGCTCAGTTGGTAGAGCGCTGCCTTTGCAAGGCAGATGTCAGGAGTTCGAATCTCCTAGGCTCCACAAGAAAATATTCAGGTAGAGGGCGTTTCCGGGATTCCGGAAGCGCCCTTTCTCTGTTGCTGCCCCGGCTGGTGTGCCTACATCCCACACTCGAAGGGTGACGCCTCGCCTCTCTCCGCGACTCGCCGAGATCGTCGCGGCCCTGCCTCT
Organism: Rhodococcus gordoniae; assembly: GCF_001646655.1. Taxonomy (GTDB): domain Bacteria; phylum Actinomycetota; class Actinomycetes; order Mycobacteriales; family Mycobacteriaceae; genus Rhodococcus; species Rhodococcus gordoniae. The sequence goes on from NZ_LPZN01000031.1 coordinate 50,222, forward strand.
GGAGCCGCACCTGAGGGTGCTGGAGATCGGCTGTGGGCCCGGGGCCGCAGCGCGTGCGGTCGCCGAACGGTTGACCACCGGACACATTCTCGCTCTCGACCGGTCCCCGGTGGCGATCGACCGGCTGACCTCGTCGTCCGGAGATCTGATCGCTGCGGGCCGGTTGAGGGCGCGCTGTGTCGCCGTCGAGGACTTCGTCCCGGGCGTGGACGAGGAGCCGTTCGACCTCGTCTTCGCAATCAGGGTCGGCGCCCTCGACGGACGGCACCCCGAAGCCGGTAGGGCAGCTCTGGCACGCATCGCGGCGGCGACGCGCCCGGATGCGCGACTGTTCATCGACGGCGGTGATCCGTTGAGGGAACTTCCGATCCCGAGAGGATCGTGAAGAGTCCCTAATCGGTGCGTCGTTTCACGTGAAACATCAGGACAGGGCGGTGGTGAGGATTCTTCGGATCGAGGCACGTACGTCGTCGAGCCCGCGACCGGCCTCGATCAATTCCGTTCCCTTGTGCACGAGCGCGGTGACGAGCTCGGCATCGAGTTCGGGATCCGCGACTCCGAGGGCCCGCAGCGACTCGACGAGGGGGAGGACGAGGTCCTGATGCATGGCGTGCATGCTCTCGTCACTGAACGCCTGAGGGGTGAAAGCGGCGAGAGCACCGACGATCGCGTGCTCTCCTTCGGCGACCAGCTGCAGATTGACGTCGATGTACGTCAGCACCCGCTCCGTCGGATCGGACACCTTCTCCATCGCCTCGACCACGCGTGTGTTCCAGCGCGGGAACATGTCGACGACGACCGCGTGCAGCAGGTCGTCGCGCGAATCGAAGTAGTTGTAGACGCTCGACCGGGCCAGACCCGCACGACGCGCCACATCGCCGAGCGAGGGTGCCTGTTCCGGTTTCTCGGCGAGGAGTTCGAGCGCCGCGTCGAGGAGGGCACGGCGCTGCGCTGCGCGGTGCTCCGCGACCGTCGCTGCGGAAATCTTCGGCACCGCCGGCCCTCCTCGTTCGGCTGTCGACCGTTCAGTCGTGTGGTCGAAGTCTTCCGTCGACCATTTCGAGCACGCGGTCGCAGTGCCGCAGGATTTCGTGGTCGTGGGTGACCATGATCGTAGCCACTCCACTGGTGTGGGTTTCCCGTGCCAGCAGTTCGACGACCTCGTGGCTGCGTTTCCGATCGAGGGCGGCGGTGGGTTCGTCGACGAGCAACAACGACGGTTCGGCCATCAGGGCCCGCGCGATGCCGACACGTTGACGCTCACCGCCCGAGAGCTGCCCGGGTCGCCGCTGGGCGCGGTGCTCCATACCCACCGAGGCGAGCAGCTCGTCAGGGTTCCGTCCGGGGCGTCCGGCGATCTTCTCGACGAGGAGCAGTTGATCGCGTGCGGTCAGGGCGGGGAGGAGATTGCCGGACTGGAATACGAACCCGACCCGCTCTCGGCGCAGCTTCGCGGTCGCCCGCGGGTCGAGTGCGGTCACCTCGATACCGTCGACACTCACGGTGCCGGAAGTGGGTCGGCCGAGGCCACCGGCGACCGCCAGCAGACTCGATTTGCCGGCACCGGACGGCCCGACGACGGCGACCAGTTCACCCGGCTCGACGCCCAGGTCGACGTGATCGAGGGCGTGGACCGTGCTGTCGCCGTCGCCGAAGGACAGGCAGACGTCGGACAGTGCGAGGCCGGTGGAGGTGGTGACGGTCATCTGTTCTCTCCCAGGGCAGCGAGCGGATCGACACGGACGATGCGGACCACGGCGAGGGCGGCGCCGAGCAGACCGAGGACGACGAGCAGAACGGCACCTCGAGCGACGGGGCCGGATTCGAGGACGAACGGCATGCCGCTGCCCTCGAGGCCCGACCCGAGTCCGAGACCGACGAGCACACCGAAGGCGACCGAGCCGACGAGCACGATCACGGCCTGCAGGAGGGCGTCGCGCAGGAGGAATCCGGTGGAGGCGCCCATGGCGCGGAGGACGGCGATCTCACGGCTGCGCTGCACGGTCCAGATCGTGAAGAACGCTCCTACGACGAGGGCTGAGATCGCGTAGAGGAAGGCGGTGATCATCGACATCGTCATCATCTCGGCGCTGTAGCCGGGGGAGGAATCGAACGATTCCTCCAGGATCTTCGCTGTCGTACCGGCCGCTGCGTCACCCGCGGTGAGATCGGGCAGTGCTCCGTCCACACCCTCGATCGCGACCACACTGGCTTCGGTGTACGCGCTCGGAGGGACCTGTTCACCGAGCCGGACACCGGCGTGGATCTCCTGCCAGGTGCTCAGGGGAAGGTAGGCGACGTCGACGTGACCGAAGGTGCGCTTGTCGGAGGTGAACCCGACGACGTCCAACCGGGTACCGAGACGATCGACGACGATCGTGTCGCCGAGTTCGACGCCGGTGGCGCGGGCGCTGTCGCTGAGGACGACATCGGTGTCACCACCGAGCGGTGCCCCCTCGGCGACCGAGGGTTCGAGGAACGAGCCCGGCCGGATGCCGAAGAGTGTGAGGTCCACGGGGACCCCGCTCTCGGTCTTCGCGTTGACGATGGTGTTGCCGAACAGTTCGGCCCGAGCGACGTCCGGGCGGGCACGCCAGGCATCGGCCTGGTCCTCCGTGACCACGGATCGGGAGAATGCGGAGTCGGCCTTGGTTCCTTCGGCGAAGGCGAATGCCTGCACCGGTGTGCGCTGCAGTGCGGAGACGCCGTCGACGACGAGACCGGACGACAGACCGGACAGGATCACCATGAGGATCGAGATGAGCGCGACGACGGCGCCCATCAACAGGAAGCGGGTGCGCGCGAACCATAGTTCGCGCATGGCAAGAAACATGCGGAGTCCTTCGTGGGCTGGACCGGATATGTGCCCAATCTTCTCGACGGCACGTCGATATCTTACCGACGCGCTGTCGTTATATTTGGTGATGGTTACTACATGGGGTAGTAATCGCAGGTGAGGGAAGTATTCTGACTTCATGGCCGAGGTGAACACCGTGATGCGCATGCGCGCGGTCTTCGTGAGCGGAATCTCGGCCGCACTGAGCATCGCCGCGCACGCCTTCGCCGGCGGAGCGATTCCCCACCAGGACGCCCTGGTGTTCCTCCTCGGGCTTGCCTTCGCCATCGGAGTCCTCACCGGCGAAACCAGGCTTCCGGTGCCGCTCGTCCTCGTCCTCGGGCAGGTCGCCGGCCACCTCGTGCTGGGACTCCACGACGGTCACCTGCACACACCGGGATCCGGAATGATGTCCGCCCACGCGGTTGCCGTCCTCCTCGCCGCAGTACTGGTACGGGGCGCCGAGAAGGGCTGCGAAGCAGCACTCGCAGCGCTGCGCCGGATCGTTCCCGAGACGTACCGCACGCTGCCCGTGGCCGTCGCCGAACCTGTCCCGACGATCCACCGCCCCGATATCGGTCCCGGCGTACTACTCGTCGGCGGAACCGGCAGCCGCGCACCTCCCGTTGTTCTCCGCTAGGTCAACCTTCTCGGTCGCCGCCGCCGGCGACCGCTCGTTCCGTGTGCCCGCAGAGGCACCGACACTTACGGAGAATCATGAAGAAGACCATGTTCGGCACTGCGATCGCCGCAACGTCCCTGCTCGCCGCCGCCTGCGGTTCCGACACCGGCACCACCGACTCGGCCGAGGCCGTCGTCGTGTCCGAGGCCTGGGTCAAGGCATCCGACACCGGGATGACCGGCGCCTTCGCCGAGATCGAGAACACCGGCAGCAGTGACGTGCACATCGTCGGCGCGTCCAGTCCTGCATCCGCCACCACGGAACTGCACGAGATGGTGTCGTCCGGCGGCGCCTCGATGGTGATGCAGGAGATGGGGGACGGGCTCGTCATCCCCGCGGACACCGTGCACAGCCTCGCGCCCGGCGGCGACCACCTCATGCTCATGGACCTCGTGGAGCCTCTGCGACCCGGGAGCACGGTGACCTTCACACTCGAGTTCGCGGACGGATCGAGCGAGGAGTTCACGGCCCAGGTCCGCGACTTCGCCGGGGCGCAGGAGGAGTACGTGCCGTCCCACGACGGGGCAGCCCACGATGGCTAGGTTCACTCGACGCACCCTGCTCGGTGGTGGTGTCGCCGCGCTGGGTGCGGCCGGACTCGGTGCGGTCGGCGGTGGCACAGCGGTCGCGTCCCGTGCGCCCGAACCGAGGGGCTCGCAGACCGTCGAGATCCACGGCGCCCATCAGGCGGGTATCGACACCCCCGCGCAGTCGTTCGTGTCGTTCGTGGCACTGGACCTCGCCGACGGTGTCGATCGTGACGGGCTCGTCGGGATCATGCGGGTGTGGGCCGAGGATTCGCGGCGACTCACCACCGGGACGCCGGCGCTGGGCGACACCGAGCCCGAACTCGCCGTCGACCCGGCCCGTCTGACGGTCACGGTCGGCTACGGTCCCGCGGTCTTCGCCGCCGCGGGCCTGACCGACCGGCGACCGGCGTGGCTGAAGCCGCTGCCGGCCTTCCCGATCGACCGGCTCGAGGAGCGATGGTCCGGCGGTGACCTGCTGGTGCAGGTCTGCGCAGACGACCCGGTGACCGTCTCCCACGCGGTGCGCACACTCACCAGGAGCGTGCGATCGCTGGCGACGGTCCGGTGGATCCAGCGCGGATTCCGGCGTGCGGCCGGTACGCGGCCCGACGGGACGACGATGCGCAACCTCATGGGACAGGTCGACGGCACCGTCAATCCCGTCCCGCGCAGCCCGGACTTCGACCGGCAGGTGTGGAATCCCGGCGACCCGCCGTGGATGGCCGGTGGCACCTCGCTCGTGCTGCGCCGGATCCGCATGGAACTCGACACGTGGGACGAGCTGGACCGTCCGGCTCGCGAACTCGCGCTCGGCCGGCGACTGTCGAACGGCGCTCCGCTGACGGGTTCGGAGGAACACGACGACGCCGATTTCGAGGCCACCGACCGGTTCGGTATCCCGGTGATCCCACCGGAATCGCACGTCGCGCGGGCACGTCCCCGCACCGGCGACGAGCAGTTCCTGCGACGCGGCTACAACTACGACGATCAGGACGGCGCCGGTCTGTTGTTCGCCGCCTATCAGGTGGATGTGGACCGTCAGTTCGTCCCGGTGCAGCAGCGCCTCGCCGAGCACGACGCGCTGAATCCGTGGATCACGCCGATCGGGTCGGCGGTCTTTCTCGTCCCTCCGGGATTCGGTCCGGAGGGGTATCCCGGCGACACCTTGCTGGGTGTCTGAGACAAGACCGCGACGTATGTGGAATCGAGGTCTAGCCTCGAGGGTGTGACCGAGATTACACAGATACGTCAGGGTTTCGCGTCGCTGCGGGAAGGCGGCCTGAACTGGGACGCCTTCCCGCTCCGGCTCTTCGCGAAGGGCAACGCAGCGCACTGGGATCCGATGGACATCGACTTCTCCCACGACGCCGAGGACTGGGCGTCGCTCAACTCGGAACAACGCCGCAGTTCGACCTATCTGGTCGCGTTGTTCGTCGCCGGCGAGGAGGCCGTCACGCAGGACATCCTTCCGTTCCTCCGCGCCATGGAAGCGGAGGGCCGGTTGGGTGACGAGATGTACCTGACCCAGTTCTGCTACGAGGAGGCCAAGCACGTGCAGGTGTTCCGTCGCTGGATGGACACCGTGGGACTGACGTCCGACCTGCACCCGTTCGTTGCCGAGAATCCCTACTACCGGCGGCTGTTCTACGAGGAGCTGCCGCACAGCCTGCGCGTGCTCGATCGAGATCCGTCCCCGGCCAATCAGGTCCGCGCGAGTGTCACCTACAACCACGTCATCGAGGGCAGTCTCGCGCTGACGGGCTACTACGCGTGGCAGAAGGTGTGCACCAAGTACGGGATCCTGCCGGGCATGCAGGAGATCATCCGGCGGATCGGCTCCGACGAGCGCCGGCACATGGCGTGGGGGACCTTCACCTGCCGACGGCATGTGGCAGCGGACGACTCGAACTGGAACGTCGTGTTGCAGCGGATGGAGGAGTTGCTTCCCCTCGCGACCGGCATGATCCAGTGGCAGAACGAGCAGTTCGACGAACAGCCCTACGGTCTCGACAACGACGAGTTCATCTCCTATGCGGCCGACCGGGCACAGAGACGGCTCGGTGCAATAGAATCCGCGCGCGGACGCCCGCTGGAGGAGATCGATCTCGATTTCGCTCCCGCCGTGCTCGAGGATCGTTTCGGGGACGAGGACGCCGCCGCGCTCGCTGCGGTTCCGGCTCCCGACCGCACCCCGACGGACTGAGCAGGGTCGATCGGAGACAGGAGATCGATCAGAGCAGCATACCGGCGAGGATCGCGATCAGCACGAGAACGGCGACCACCCCGATGACGACCGTTCTCGTGTTGCCGGTGTTCTCGTCCGCGGTGCCCGTGGTGAGTACCGGAACGGGCGCGGCCTCCTTCCTCGCTGCTCCGCGGTTCTCGGCGGTGCTCTCGGCCCCGAGACGTCTCTCCTCGAGTTCGCGCAGCCGAGCGAAACCGCCGGTGAGCACGTCGGTTTCGTCGTAGGAGGGTGGAAGTCCGATCCGGGTCTTGGTGGTCTCGCGTGCCGGCGTGAATCCGGCCGCGAGGATCGCGGCGCCGAGCGCCGCCGTCTGTTCCGGGCCCGGCCCGACGAGGCTGCGCACCGTGAGCTTCGTGGCGAGGCTGTTCGCGATCTCCTGGATGTGGGTGCGATCGCGTGCGACGAGACCGTCGCCCATGACGACGACGGCCTCGAGATTGTCCGGTATCCAGCCGAACGATCCGAGGGCCGTGGCGAGTTGGGCCGCCGGGGACGGAGCGCCCTGAGCGGGAGTGCGGTAGGCCTTGCCGGCGGGCACGCCCGAGCGTACGAGGGTGACGGTCGAACCGCCGTCGTCGAGATGGAAGACCCCCACGAGTTGGCCTGGGGTCTCGGAGATCTCGGAGGCGTACCAGGCGGCGGCCGCCTGCGCGTCGGACACGAGATCCACGTGCCGCAGATCCGCGTAGTCCAGGGCGGCACGCAAGGTCGCGATGGTGTCCGGATCCCAGTGCGACGGGTAGGTGGCGGCGTAGCCGGGATCGCTGTCCCGGTCCATGCCGCCGAAGGTCGGCAACGGGTGGCACTCCCGCAACAGGCAGTGGATGGCGGTGGCCATCGCGTCCTCGGCGCGGTACATGCGACCGTCGCTCGCGGTGATGCCCGAGGCGTCGCCGACCCGGGTGAGGAACCCCGCGATCGTGCGTGCTTCGTCTCCGTGCGCCACGCTGCCGAGCGACGTGGTGCCGTCGTGGTCGACGTGCAGGACGGTGTCGCGGGCGAGGACGACAGGGTCGGGAGTGCCGGGTTCGTTGGATGCGATGACCGCCGTGGACACGACTCGCCCGATCCGGAGGCCGACACCGATCGCCATGTCTTCCCTTCCTCGAGAGGCTGTCCGCCCGTCGTGCTGCCGAGGACCCGACCCGTTGCGGGTAGGCCGGACAAATACACCGCTTCGGGCGCGAAGAACGATTGTGGCAGACCGGCCGGAAAGTGCCGACCCTACTGGCGGGTAGGTGCGTGTTACAGTCCGTACCACCGTGACGAGGGACACACGGTGCCGGTGTGTCCAGTGGGAGGAACAACATGGTGGGGCGTGCTCGGACATGGATGACCGCGGCGGTGACGACGATCGTCCTCGCGGGTGGGCTTCTCGGAACCGCGACGACCGCGGGAGCCGAGACGGATTTCTACCTTCCCCCCGACCTGTCGCCGGCGGGCGCTCCCGGCGACGTCCTGCGCGCAGCACCGTCCGATCTGGCGCTGCGCGTGCCGGTCGCCGACGGCGTCTTCCCCGGTCAGGGCACCACGCTCCTGTATCGCAGCAACGATGCGAAGGGCGCACCCAACGCGGTGAGCGGCACCTACATCGAGCCGTCGACCCCGTGGAACGGTCCCGGCGACCGTCCGCTCGTCGCGCTGGCCGTCGGCACCCACGGTCAGGGCGACCAGTGTGCGCCGTCGAGAAATCTCGGGGCGCTCGTCAACTACAACCCACCGCTCGACTTCTTCACCGAGTACGAGGTGCTGTCGATCAACGCGTTGCTGTTGCGGGGCATCGCCGTGGTCGTCACCGACTACGACGGTCTCGGTACGCCGGGGCACCACACCTACGTCAACCGGGCCGCAGAGGCGCACGCGGTCCTCGACTCGGTGCGTGCGGCGCTGAAACTCGAGAACGCCTCGGTGACCGAGAACAGCCCGGTCGGCCTGTTCGGCTACTCGCAGGGGGGCGGCGCATCGGGCGCGGCGGCCGAGCTCGCTCCCGAGTACGCCCCCGAACTGAACCTCGCCGGTGCCTACGTGGGTGCTCCGCCTGCCGATCTCGTGGCCACGCTGAAGCAGATCGACGGCACGCTGCTCACCGGTGCGATCGGTTACACGATCAACGGTCTGGGCGAGGCGTACCCGGAACTGCGCGACGAGATCGACGCCGAGATCGGGGATCGTGGCCGGCAGATGCTCGCGGCCGTGGCGAACCAGTGCGTCCCGGAGACGGTGGCGAACTTCGCGTTCCAGCGCACCGGCGACTACACGCGTACGGGCGAGCCCCTCGACATCGTGCTCGGCCGCCTCCCCGAGGTCCGGAAGATCCTCGAGGAACAGCGCATCGGCAAGCGCACCCCGGCCGTGCCCGTCCTGCTGCAGCACGGTACGCAGGACGACACCGTTCCCTACGGTCAAGGCCGGGAGCTGGCGCTGGACTGGTGCGGCAAGGGCGCGACGGTGCAGTTCCTGCCCAACACGACGCCGCCCGTCCTTCCCGGCTTCGTCATCAACCACGCGGTGCCGATGATCGCCGGGCTGCCCGAATCCGTCGCGTACATCGAGGCGCGACTGCGTGGTGAGCCCGCACCGTCCAACTGCGGAACCTTCTGACGCTCCGGCCGATTCACGACCTATCCGGCCCGTACTCCCTCCCGGGGTGCGGGCCGGATCCGTACGAGGGGTCTACACCGAGTGACGGGTGTCGATGATCCGGCGCGCGACGTTCGTCTCCGACGACGGACCCGGTTCCCAGCGGGCGATCCACGGGCCGGTGCCCTCGCTCGGATCGAGCACACCGCGCTCGAGCCACTCGTATCTGCCCTCGAGAACGCCCACCGCGGTGTGCCGGTCCTCGGAATCGGTGTTCGTCCACAGGGCGTCGAACAATCTGTCCACCCGCAGCCGCGACTGCCGGCAGAAGGTATCGGCCAGCTCGAAGGCCGCGTCGGCTCCGGGATGCCCGTCGACGCGTTGCCGTTCGGCGCGTACACACACGGCGGTCGCGGCGAACAACTCGGCTCCGATGTCGACGATCCGTCCGAGGAAGTTCTCCCGCTTCTCGAGTCCGGCCTGCCAGCGGGCCATCCCGTAGAAGGTCGAGCGGGCCAGCTTGCGCGAACTGCGTTCGATGTATCGAAGATGTGCTGCGAGGGAACCGAATTCGCTGTAGGTCCGCGGTAGCTGTCCCTTGCCGGCGACCAGCTTCGGCAGCCACCGGGCGTAGAACCCGCTCGCCCGTACCGCGGCCTGGGCCTTGGCCTTACCCGTCGAGTCGGGGTCGGCGAGTTCGCCGGCGGCGCGCAGATGAGCGTCGACCGCCTCGCGGGCGACGAGCAGACGCATGATCTCGCTCGACCCTTCGAAGATGCGGTTGATCCGCAGGTCGCGGACGAGTTGTTCTGCGGGAACGGCTCGTTCACCGCGCGCCGCGAGTGACGCGGCGGTCTCGTAACCGCGGCCCCCGCGGATCTGCACGAGTTCGTCGGCGATGACACAGCCCATCTCGCTCGCCCACAGTTTCGCCAGTGCGGCCTCGATGCGGATGTCGTTGCGCTGCTCGTCGTTCATCTGTCCCGACAGTTCCACGACGGACTCGAGCGCGTAGGTGGTCGCGGCGATGAACGAGATCTTCGCGGCGACGGCCTCGTGCTCACCGACGGGCCTACCCCACTGGACCCGCGCCGACGACCATTCACGAGCGATCTTCAGCGCCCACTTCCCGCCGCCCGCGCACATCGCGGGAATGGCGAGCCGGCCGGCGTTGAGCGTCGTCAGCGCGATCTTCAGACCGTCTCCTTCGCGCCCGATGAGGTTCTCCTTCGGGACCCGCACCGCGTGCAGCCGGGTCACGCCGTTCTCGATACCGCGCAACCCCATGAAGGCGTTGCGGCGTTCGACGGTGATGCCGGGGGAGTCCGCTTCGACGACGAATGCGGAAATCCCTCCGCGGTGCCCCTCGCTCTTCGGTACGCGTGCCATGACGACGAGCAGTTCCGCGACCACCCCGTTGGTGGTCCACAGCTTGACGCCCTCGAGTTCGTAGGCGTTCCCGTCCTCGATCGGGGTGGCGGTGGACGCGAGTCGGGCAGGGTCGGAACCGACGTCGGGTTCGGTGAGCAGAAAGGCCGAGATGGCGCCGCGCGCGCATCGCGGCAGGAAGCGTTGCTTCTGTTCGGGGGTGCCGGCGAGTTTCAGCGGTTCCGGCACCCCGATCGACTGATGCGCCGACAACAGTGCGCCGATGGTGGGATGTACCCCGGCGACCACGGTGAGCGCCCGGTTGTAGGCGACCTGCGACAGGCCGAGGCCGCCGTATTCCTCGGGGATCTTCATGCCGAAGCAGCCGAGTCCGGCCAGGTCGCGCACGTACTCGTCGGGTACCCGCGAGTCGCGCTCGATGCGGGCGCCGTCCATCGAGCGGCACACCGCGCGGAGCCGGGTGAGGAACTCCTCGGTGCGGGCGTCCTCGTCGGGCGTCGGACGTGGGAAGGGATGGACGAGGTCGAGGGTGAGACGTCCGAGGAACAGTTCCTTCGCGAAGGACGGCTTGTTCCATTCGGTTTCGCGGGCCTGCTCGGCCACTTCTCGGGCCTGCCGCTCGGTGACCTGTGGGGTTCGGACATCGGTGCTGTCTGCCATGACTGCCTCCGGGTCGCGTGCCTACTGGTGAGTATGCACCCGGATGTGTCGCTTATCACAGCTTCCGGAAAGTCGATCATGAAGCCACGGGAGTGTGAACGAGATCACCGCCCGGGACAGGGTCCGGGACGTGCCGGCTCTTCCGGACACGCCTACGCTCGAACCGTCATCGACGACGCGCCCGCCCGTTACTCGCCGGTCCCACCACGGATCGGAACGGAGGTGGCCATGGAATTCCTGGCCTTCGTCCCCGTCCTACTCGCTCTGCCGACGGTGTTCTACTTCGCGGCCCGTCTCATCGTCGACTACGAGATCCGTTCGGCGGAACGAGAATTCGGACAGGCGGACGAGGTCTCGGCGGGTCCCGGCGGTCAGTCGCCCGACGCGTCGGTGGTCCCCGGCGACTCCACCGTGCCGGTCGTCGCCTCCGGCGACTCCGCAGGCCGCACGCGCGGCGGTTCCGGAGCGATCGGAGGGTGGGCCGGCCTGCGTCGCCGGTAGAGCACGACCCCTCCGGCTGCAGCGACGGCCACCACGCCCGCGATGACGAGACCGGTCCGCCTACCCCTGCGCTCGCGTCTCGCGGCCGACTTCGTGGCGCACCGCGCGGCCGCGGCGTGTCGTGTTGCCGTGAGCAATCCGCCCGCGACGTCCAGACCCTTGCGGGCCGCGAACAGTCCGGCGGCACTCGAACCCTGCGCGAGCGCGACAGCACCCTCGCCGGCCACACGGAGAGCACCCGCAAGATCGCCGGATTCGTCGTGGCGCCGCACGAATGCCGGAAGCCACACGTTGTCGGTGTCGGCATGAATCAGCTTGCTCATGCGTCCACTCTTCCATACGGTCCCGGCCTTGTGGCCGTGACCGGAGACCGTGTCCTGCGCGGCCTGTCCTGCCCGGGAGGCGGGCAATGGCACCATGGGGGAGTGACTTCACCGCATCAGACAGCAACGGCCACGCTCCACACCAACCGCGGCGACATCGTGATTGCCCTCTTCGGCAACCACGCTCCCAAGACGGTCGAGAACTTCGTCGGCCTCGCCGAGGGCACCAAGGAGTACAAGACCCAGAACGCCAAGGGCGAGACCAGCGGCCCGTTCTACGACGGCGCGGTCTTCCACCGCGTCATCGACGGCTTCATGATCCAGGGCGGCGACCCCACCGGCACCGGCCGCGGCGGCCCGGGCTACCAGTTCGCCGACGAATTCCACCCCGAGCTGCAGTTCGACCGTGGCTACCTGCTCGCGATGGCGAACGCCGGCCCGGGCACCAACGGCTCGCAGTTCTTCATCACCGTCGGCCCGACCCCGCATCTCAACCGCCGCCACACCATCTTCGGTGAGGTCGTCGATGCCGACTCGAAGAAGGTCGTCGACGCGATCGCCACCACCGCCACCGACCGCGCGGACCGCCCGGTCGACGACGTCGTGATCAACAGCATCACCATCGCCTGAGAGAGTTCCCATGACGAACCCCGGCTGGGGCTCCGTGCCCGAGGGTGGTGGCCCGCAGCCCCAGCCGCGGTGCGTTCGCCACCCCGACCGTCCCACCCTTCTCGCCTGTTCCCGGTGCGGCCGGCCCTCGTGCCCCGAGTGCCTGCGCGACGCGTCTGTCGGACAGCACTGCGTGGACTGCGTCGCCGCAGCCGAACGGTCGGTGCCGCGGGCCCGCACGATCGCCGGCGCGCCCGTCCGTTCGGATCGGCCGTCGCCGATCGTGACGTACGTGCTCATCGCCCTGAACGTGCTCGTCTTCGGCATCACCGCCGCGCAGTCGGCGAGCGTGCTGAACAACGAGCAGGGTTCTGCGCTGTTCCTCGACTGGGCGCTGTGGCCGCCCCTCATCGCCGCGCAGGACGAGTACATCCGGATCCTCGGCAGCGGTTTCCTGCACTTCGGTCCGATGCATCTGGCCGTCAACATGTTCGCTCTGTGGGTGATCGGCCGCGACACCGAACTCGTGCTCGGACGCGTCCGCTACCTCTCGGTCTATCTCGTGTCGATCCTCGGCGGATCCGCCGCGGTGCTGTTCATGGAGACCGGTGCGGTCACGGCCGGTGCGTCGGGAGCGGTCTTCGGTCTGCTCGGGGCACAGGCCGTCATCCTGCTGCGTCTGCGCCGGAGCCCGGCACCCGTGCTCACCATCGTGGGCCTCAACGTGATCATCAGCATCACGATCCCGGGTATCTCGCTGTGGGGTCACCTGGGAGGTCTCGTGGCCGGTGCCGCCGCGACCGCGGCCCTGTTGTACGCCCCGCAGTATCTCGGCGCCGGCAACGACCGGGAACGCATCGTGCGCACCGGATGGATCGCGCTGGTCGCCGTCGTCGTGGTGACGCTGGTCGCGATCGTGCTCGCCGTGCTGCGGCTACGCGCTCAGTTGGGCGTCTGATCGGGCGCCAGATCGCGCACCGCGAGGGCCGCGTGCACGGTCCTCGGGTCGGTGCCCAGATCCCACCGGCCGAAGATCATCAGGCTCTCGGTGCCGGTCGCGGGGTCGACCGTGTCGATCTCGAGCATCGGCACGCGCCGCCCGAACCGCGGGTATTCGACGATCCGCACGCGGTGCAGGGCCGCGCGCGGGAACTCGCGACGACCCGTCAGCCGCATCGTCGCGATACCCGCCCCTCCCGGTAGCACCTCGAGACGCGGACGCTGTCGCAGTGCGAGCGCGACCGTCACGAGGACGAGCATCGCCGCGAAACCCACCAGCACGCGACCGGCCGCGTCGGGAACCGCGACTACCGCCGTGACGGCGAGGGCGATACCGGCGGCCGACAGGGCCGCGATCGCGGCGGGCGGGGTCGACCATCGCAACGGTGTGTCGTCGGGCATGCGCGTCCTCTTCAGCGTCCTCGTGCGGGGCCGATCATCGGGTTGTGCACAGTGTTATCCCCAGGTGGGGATGAATAACATCGGTGTAACCCGTGCGGGTGGGGTCAGCGCCATCTCATCGTCATGATCAGGCCGACGACCATGAACCCGAAGCCGATCAGGAAGTTCCAGGCTCCGAGATCGTTCATCCAGGCGATCTGCTCGGCCGCGAGGTAGTACACGACCAGCCACAACAGTCCGATGACCATCAGGCCGAGCATCACCGTCACGTACAACGCGCTCGACGGCCCGGCCTTGACCTTCACCGGTGTGCGGCTCACGGTCCGGGTCGCGGAGACGTCCTTCTTGCGAACCTTCGACTTGGGCATGATGTCCTCGTTCTCACGACTCCATCCGTCGCATACGGATGGAGTGGTCGGTCGGCTACCTGTCGAGATCACGCTAACGTAAGGCCAGGATCGGAGGTACGACGTGTCGGAACGACGACTGCGCGCACCCGTGTGGGGTGTCGCGACCCTCGTCGTCTGCCTCGTGGCCGGTCTGCTCGTGGGCACGACCCGCGGAGTGTCCGACGGCGACGAACTGCGCGCCGGCGACTCCCCGCGACTGTCCGATCTGGTCCGCGCCGCGCAGGAGAAGGCCGACGAACTGGCCGCCACACGCGACGATCTCGCCGCCCGCATCGACGAACTCCAGAACCGCGCCGCCGTGACGGACGAGGACGTCGCCGCGGTACTCGACGACCTGTCGGCGATCGAGGACCCGGCCGGGCTCGTGGCCCGGCGAGGCCCGGGCGTGACCGTGACCCTGACCGACGCACCCCGCGACGCGAACGGACGGTATCCGTCCGGTGCGTCGCCCGACGATCTCGTCGTGCACCAGCAGGACGTGCAGAGCGTGCTCAACGCGATGTGGGCCGGCGGTGCCGAGGCCGTGGCCATGCAGGACCAGCGGATCGTCGCGACGTCCGCGCCTCGCTGTATCGGCAACACGTTGCTGCTGCACGGACGTACCTACTCGCCGCCCTATGTCGTCACCGCACTGGGCGACCCGGCGCGGCTGCAGGCCGCTCTCGATGCCGAACCCGGTATCCGCATCTACAAGCAGTACGCGGCTCGCTATCAACTCGGTTACGGGCAGCAGGTGTCGAACGACCTGTCGGTTCCCGCCTACACCGGCGGTTCGTCCGCGCGCTGAGCGGTGCACGGGCGGGTCGCCCGATTCGGGCCACTGAGTACCCTCGTCTCATGCGCATTCTCGTCGTCGACAACTACGACAGCTTCGTCTTCAACCTGGTCCAGTATCTGGGTCAGCTCGGAACGACTGCCGACGTGTGGCGCAACGACGACGCGCAGCTCACCGCACCGGGTGCTCTCACGCGGGTCGCGAGCGAGTACGACGGCATCCTGCTCAGCCCCGGCCCGGGCACCCCCGAACGGGCCGGGGTGAGCATCGACCTGGTCAAGGCATGCGCCGACACCGGCACTCCGCTGCTCGGTGTGTGCCTCGGCCACCAGTCCATCGGCGTCGCGTTCGGCGCGACCGTCGACCGCGCCCCCGAACTGCTGCACGGCAAGACCAGCCTGGTCCGCCACACCGGTGCGGGTGTGCTCGCCGGCCTGCCGAACCCGTTCACCGCGACCCGCTACCACTCGCTGACCGTGCTGCCCGAGACGATGCCCGCCGAGCTGGAGCCGACCGGCCATACGGAGACCGGGATCGTCATGGCCCTGCGTCACGCCGAGCTGCCGATCCACGGTGTGCAGTTCCATCCGGAGTCGGTGCTCACGCAGGGCGGTCACCGGATGCTCGCGAACTGGCTCACGGTCTGCGGTGAAGCCCCCGACGAGGCGCTCGTCGCCCGGCTCGAGGCGCAGATGGCCCGCGCCCTCGACGGTGGAGCCGCCTGAGCATCCCCGTTCGACGAGAAAGGCGCCGATCCCTTCGAGGACCGGCGCCTTTCGTGATTCACGAGCCGCTCAGCGGATACCGAGCACACCCACTCCCACGGAGATGGGCTGGTTCTTCGAGATCTCCGAACCCGGCGGCTGGGCCTGCGTGATCACTGTGCCGACGAGATCGACGTCGAGCGTCGCCTCCCGTGTCTGCTGGAGCTGGGAGGCGTTGCCCGTCCAGCCGGCGCTGCGCAGGGCGGTCAGCGCGTCGGAAACCGAGCGGTTGGTGATGACGGGCATCTCGATGCGGTCGCCGTTGGACACCCGCACGGTCACCGTCGAGCCCTGTTCGGTGGAGGCGCCACCGGCGGGGCTCGTCGACACGACGGTGCCCTCGGTCTCGCTGGAGTCGATCTGCTCGACGACCACCGTGAAGCCCGCACCTTCGATGTTGTCGCTCGCCACCTCGACGGTCTGGCCCACCACATTGGGGACGCGCACCAGTTCGGGGCCGGATCCCAGGGTGACGGTGATCGGGCTGTCGCGGTCGACACTCGCGCCTGCGCCGGGGCTCTGGTCGACGACGAGATCCTCGTCGGCGGCGGCCGACGGAGCGCGGCCGACATTCGGGTCGAGCCGCAGACCGACGGCGGACAGCTCCTGGGCTGCGCGTTCCTGCGTCATCCCTTCGAGCCGCGGAATCTGCACCTGCTCCGGTCCGCTCGACACCTCGAGCGTCACGGTCGAGCCTTCCTCGGTCTGGCTTCCGGGCACGGGACGGGTGTTGATGACGTTGCCCTTCGCGACCACCGGATCGCTCTTCTGCTGGATCGAGACCCGGAAGCCGGCGTTCTGCAGCCGGCTCTCGGCGACCTCGGCGGGGACGTTGCGGACGTCGGGAACCGCGACCTGGGCGGCCGTCGAACCGGGTCCGAGCGACCACAGGAAGACACCGACCACGCCGACGACCGCCACCGCGGCGATCCCGAGCAGCACCTTCTTGAGAACCGAACCACCACCGGACTCGTCGGCGGGTGCTCCGGCCGCACCGGCGGGCGCGACGCGGTTGTACCGGCCGGGGTTGTTGTCGGCGGAGTCGAGCAGCGTGGTGCGGTCCTCGTCGGTCATCACCATCGGCGCGCTCGGACGCTGTCCGCTCAGCACGCGGATCAGGTCGCTGCGCATCTCCGCGGCCGACTGGTAGCGGTTCGCGGGGTTCTTCGCCATCGCTTTGAGGATCACCGAGTCGAGCTCGGGCGGCACGGACGAATTCACCGACGACGGCAGGGGCGGATCCTCCCGCACATGCTGGTAGGCCACCGCGACGGGCGAGTCGCCCTTGAACGGAGGTTCGCCGGTGAGGATCTCGAACAGGACGCAGCCCACCGAGTAGACGTCCGACCGGGCGTCGACCTGCTCACCGCGTGCCTGCTCGGGCGAGAGGTACTGCGCGGTGCCGATCACCGCGGCCGTCTGCGTCATCGGACTCGCGGCGTCGGAGATGGCACGGGCGATGCCGAAGTCCATGACCTTCACCGCCCCGGCCTTGTTGATCATGACGTTGGCCGGCTTCACGTCGCGGTGCACGATCATGTTGCGGTGGCTGAAGTCCAGGGCCGCGCACACGTCGGCGATGACCTCCATCGCCCGCTTGGGGGTCATCGGTCCGTCGGCGCGCACGAGGTCGCGCAGCGTGTCGCCCTCGACGTACTCCATGACGATGTAGGGCAGCGGTCCGGCCTCGGTCTCGGCCTCACCGGTGTCGTAGACGGCGACGATCGCCGGATGGTTCAGTGCAGCAGCGTTCTGCGCCTCGCGTCGGAAACGCAGGTAGAACGTAGGGTCGCGTGCAAGATCGGCACGTAACACCTTGATGGCCACATCCCGGCCGAGCCGCAGATCCCGCGCGAGATGCACCTCGGACATACCGCCGAAGCCGAGGATCTCACCCAGCTCGTAGCGGGAGGAGAGCTTGCGGGGTGTGGTCATGACGTTCCTTGGTTGTTCGTACCGTTGCTGGTTGCGGATGAATTGTCGTCCCCTCCACCTGCGGCCTCGGGGTCGGTCTCGCTGCCGCCGCCACCCTCCGTGCCGCCCGTTCCGCCGTTGCCGCCACCCGTGGCCTCCGTGGGGGTGGTCGTCGTCGCGGTGGTCGTCGGCTCCGCCGTGGTGGTGGGCTGTGTGGTCGTGGGTGGCACGGTCGTCGGCTCCACCGTGGTCGTCGGCGGCACCGTCGTGGTCGGCGTCGGGGTGGGGACGAAGGTCTCCGTCTCGACGGGCGGTGGCAACGGCACGAACGTCGTCGTGATGGTCTGCGGCGGCCGGGTCGTCGTGGTGGTGGTCGCGCGGGTCGTGGTGAGCTGTGTCGTCGGCGACGGGGCGCGTGCGGGTTCTTCGTCGTCGCCGCCGAACAGCACGATGCCCAGGGTCACGAGGGCGAGCACGACGGCCGCACCCGCGGCCCAGGCCAGCGCGGTGGGGCTCGGCATACGCCGACCGCGGTCGTCGGCGGGCATACCCGAGGTCGGCGGACCCATCACCGGCGGGCGTCCGGCGGTGGGCGGTTGCGCGGAGCGCGGCACCGACGAGTACGCGGTCTGGTCGTACTGCTGGGTCGGATGCAGTGCACGGGTCGCGGAGGTCGGGGCCGTGGTCCCGGGAACGCCGGGCGGAAGAACCCGGTTGGCGCTGGTCACGGGCGGCACGTTGCCGGGCGGCGGCACGGGCCGGCCCGAGCGCACCGCGGCGACGGCGTTCGCGAACTCGCCACCGTTCGCGTAGCGGTAGGCGGGGTCCTTCGACATCGCGATCTCGATGAGTTCGCGCACCTCGGCCGGAAGATCCGTCGGCAGGGGTGCCGGGGTCTCCTGGACGTGCTTCATCGCGACCGTCACGACGCTGTCGCCGAGGAACGGACGCCGGCCCGACAGCACCTCGTAGCCGACGACGCCCAGCGAGTAGACGTCGCTCGCGGACGTGGCCTCCTGGCCCAATGCCTGCTCGGGCGCGATGTACTGCGCGGTGCCCATCACCATGCCGGTGCGGGTGACCGGGGAGGCATCGACCGCCTTCGCGATACCGAAGTCGGTGATCTTCACCTGGCCCGTCGGGGTGATGAGGATGTTGCCCGGCTTGACGTCGCGGTGGACCACGCCGGCGTTGTGTGCCGCCTGCAGCGCACGTCCGGTCTGCTCCAGCATGTCGAGCGCATGCGGCAGCGACAGGCGCCCCAGCCGGGACAGGACGGCGTTGAGCGGCTCGCCGTGCACCAGCTCCATCACCAGATAGGCGATGGACTGGCCTTCGGCGTCGGTGGTCTCGCCGTAGTCGAACACCCCGGCGATACCGGGATGGTTGAGTTGTGCGGTGGTGCGCGCCTCGAACCGGAACCGGGCGAGGAAGTCCTCGTCGCCGGACAACTCGGCCTTGAGGACCTTCACCGCGACCCGCCGGTCGAGCCGGGTGTCGAGTCCTTCCCACACCTGACCCATTCCGCCGGTCGCGATGAGCCGCTGGAGACGGTAACGGTCGGCGATCATGGCGCCGCTGCTCAGAGCCATGTCAGCCTCCCTGTAATCCGGCCGAGATGACGGCCCGGCCGATCGGGGCGGCCACCGAGCCGCCGGTCGCGGCGAGAGCTCGGTCGCCGCCGTCCTCCACGAGCACCGCCACGGCGATGCGGGGTTGTTGTGCGGGTGCGAACGCGATGTACCAGGTGTGCGGCGGGGTGTTCCGCGGATCGTTGCCGTGCTCCGCGGTGCCCGTCTTCGACGCGATCTGCACACCCTGGATCGCACCGCCGCCACCGGCGTTGTTCTCGGCGCCGATCATCAGGTCGGTGAGGGTCGCGGAGACCTCCGGCGAGATGGCCTGACCGAGCGACTCGGGTTTGGTCTCCGCCAGCACCGACAGATCGGGGCCCTGGCGCCGGTCCACGAGATACGGCTTCATGCGGACACCACCGTTGGCGATCGTCGCGGCGATCGACGCGTTCTGCAGCGGAGTGAGCGCCACGTCGCGCTGACCGATGCTCGACTGGCCGAGCGCCGCACCGTCCGGGATGGGGCCGACGGTGCTCGGCGCGACGGGCAACGGGATGTCGAGGGTCTCCCCGATGCCGAGCTTCTCCGCCTGGCCGACGAGGGCCTCACGTCCGTCGTCGATACCCATCTCGACGAAGGCCGTGTTGCACGACCGCGCGAACGCCTCCCGCAACGTCACCGTCGGTGCGCCACCGCACGCCGCCCCGCCGTAGTTCT
>NZ_LPZN01000032.1 GCF_001646655.1 Rhodococcus gordoniae
GGGGGGGGGAAGGCGCAGGTAGATCAGTCGGCGGTCCTCTTGCGTGGCCGGCCGCGCCGCACCGCCTTCTTGATCGGGGCTTTCGGACGCGAAGTGGTGTGCGGCGGTTCGTCCTCCTCCTCTTCGTCCTCGTCTTCGCCTTCGTCCTCGTCCTTGCTCTCGTCCCTCTCGCTCTCCTCTTCGTCCGCATCCGAATCTTCTTCCGAACTCTCGGAAGGGGTGTCGCTCCAGCTGAATTCGATTTCGATCTCGACTTCGTCTCCGTCCACCTCGATCTCGAGTTCCCATCGGAGCCGGTCGGGGACATCGACCGAAATCGAGCCTCCGTCCGAGTCCAGGTCCACTTCGGATCCCGTCGCCAGGGCGCGTCCGAGTGCAATCAACCGCTCGGAAACCTGTTTGCGGGAGAGTTGAGATTTCTGCTTGATTTCCAGCTTCGGCACAGCGACTCCTGACCTCGGTGCAGTATGCATCTACGGTATCTGCCCCGGTGGGGGTAGGTGTTGTGAACGAGACGTCTCGGCGACGAGTTCGTGCAGTGGGAAAGATCGAATTCGCCGGGTATCCCGACGTGCTCGCCGCAACCGCTTCCGGGCGCGGGTAGCGACCATGCGCCCAGGGCAAAACAATCACGATTGCTTGCTTTGAGGGCGATGACATGTGACGCTGACCGCATGATGGAGTTGCCGCGACTATCGAGTCGGACATATTCGTCGCCGACAGGGCGTCCGGTCCAGGAGGGGACCGCGTGAGCAATCCTGTGCGTATCGGCAATTGCTCCGGCTTCTACGGCGATCGTCTGTCTGCGATGCGCGAGATGCTCGAAGGCGGGGAACTCGACTATCTGACCGGTGACTACCTTGCCGAACTCACGATGCTCATCCTCGGTCGTGACCGTCTGAAGGATCCGGGTCTCGGCTACGCCAAGACGTTCCTGCGGCAGGCCGAGGACTGTATGGGCCTCGCCCTCGACAAGGGGGTGCGGATCGTCGCGAACGCCGGTGGGCTCAATCCCGCAGGCCTGGCCGCGGCGCTACGCACGGTTGCGGATCGGCTCGGCCTGTCACCGCGCATCGCCCACGTCGAGGGCGACGATCTCGTCGCCCGCATCGACGAGTTCGGTTTCGCCGCCGACCCCCGCCCGCTCACCGCCAACGCCTATCTCGGTGCGTGGGGCATCGCCCGGTGTCTCGAGGCCGGAGCCGACATCGTCGTGACCGGGCGCGTGACCGACGCGTCCGTGATCGTCGGTCCCGCCGCCGCTCACTTCGGCTGGGCACCCGATGACTTCGATGCACTTGCAGGTGCCGTCGTCGCCGGGCACGTCATCGAATGCGGTACCCAGGCCACCGGCGGAAACTACGCATTCTTCACCGAACTCGACGATCTCGTCCGCCCCGGATTTCCCATCGCCGAGATCGAGGCCGATGGAGCGGCCACCATCACCAAACACCCGGGCACCGGAGGAGCCGTGACCGTCGGCACGGTCACCGCGCAACTGCTGTACGAGGTGGCGGGCGGACGGTACGCGAACCCCGACGTCACCGCGCGCATCGACACCGCCCGGCTGAGCCTGCACGCACCCGATCGTGTCCGCATCACAGGAGTGAGGGGCGAGCCGCCCCCGCCGACGCTGAAGGTGTGCCTCAACGCGCTCGCCGGGTTCTACAACGAGGTCGTCTTCGTCCTGACCGGATTGGACATCGACGCGAAGGCGCACTTGGTGCGATCGCAGATGGAATCGAACCTGCCCAGGCGGCCTGCCGAACTCGAGTGGATCCTCGCTCGCACCGATCATGCCGATGCCGATACGGAGGAGACCGCGAGTGCGCTGCTGCGCTGTACTGCACGTGATCCCGATCCGGACGTCGTCGGACGCGCCTTCACCTCCACGGCGGTCGAATTCGCCCTCGCCGGATATCCCGGTTTCTTCGTCACCGCTCCGCCCGGTCCGGGCACCGCCTACGGTGTCTACACGGCCGAGTACGTCGAGGCGACACGCGTGCCGCATGTCGCGGTGCTGCCCGACGGCACCCGCCTCGACATTCCGGTCGCGGCGGTCACCCGTGTCCTCGAGCCGTTGCCGGACCCGGGTGTGCCCGCGCCGTTGCCGCCCGGACCGACTCGCCGCGTTCCGCTCGGCACGCTCGCCGGGGCCCGCAGCGGCGACAAGGGCGGTGATGCCAATATCGGAGTATGGGTCCGATCCGACGACGAATGGCGTTGGCTCGCACATTTCCTCACCGTCGACGCTGTGAAGGATCTGCTTCCCGAAATCGAGCCCCTGTCCGTCACGCGGCATCTGCTCCCGAACCTGCGGGCCGTGAACTTCGTGATCGAGGGCATCCTCGGCCGTGGCGTCGCTTCGCGCAACCGATTCGACCCGCAGGCCAAGGGACTCGGTGAATGGTTGCGCGCCCGATACCTCGACATTCCCACCGTCCTCCTGGAGAAGCGCACGTGAGCATATTGATCTCGACCCTCGACCGCGGTTCCACGGAATACGGCGCGGCCGCCGACACGATGCGCGCTCGCCTGGCCGACCTCGACGCCGAACACGCCAAGGCCCTCGCCGGCGGTGGTGAGAAGTACGTCCGCCGACACCACGATCGAGGCAAGTTGCTCGCGCGGGAGCGCATCGAATTGCTCCTCGACCGCGACTCGCCGTTTCTCGAACTGTCGCCGCTCGCCGCCTGGGGCACCGACTTTCCCGTCGGCGGCAGTGTCGTCACAGGTATCGGCGTGGTCGAAGGCGTCGAATGTGTCATCGTGGCCAACGACCCCACCGTGCGCGGCGGCACCAGCAATCCGTGGACGTTGCGTAAGACCTTGCGTGCCGACGACATCGCCCTGCAGAACCGGATGCCGCTGATATCCCTCGTCGAATCGGGCGGTGCGGATCTGCCCACGCAGAAGGAGGTGTTCATCCCCGGCGGACGGCTCTTCCGTGATCTGACCCGGTTGTCGGCGGCGGGCATCCCCACCATCGCGCTGGTGTTCGGCAATTCGACCGCCGGCGGCGCATACATTCCCGGCATGTCCGACCACGTGGTGATGATCGAGAACCGGTCGAAGGTATTCCTCGCCGGACCGCCTCTGGTGAAGATGGCCACCGGTGAGGAATCCGACGACGAGTCGCTCGGCGGTGCCGAAATGCACGCGCGTATCTCGGGTCTGGCCGACCACTTCGCCGTCGACGAACAGGACGCGGTGCGCCTCGGGCGCAGCATCGTGCGGCGTCTCAACCACCGCAAGGCCGGTCCGGCGCCCCGTACCGGGGTACGCGAACCCCGGTACGACTCCGAGGAGTTGCTCGGGATCGTCCCCGAGGATCTCCGGCAGCCCTTCGATCCGCGAGAAGTCATCGCCCGTATCGTCGACGATTCCGACTTCGACGAGTTCAAACCGCTGTACGGGTCCTCGCTCGTGACCGGTTGGGCACAGGTGCACGGCTATCCGATCGGGATTCTCGCCAACGCACGCGGTGTGTTGTTCAACGAGGAATCGCAGAAGGCAACACAGTTCATCCAACTCGCCAACCGCGCCGACACCCCGTTGTTGTTCCTGCACAACACCACCGGGTACATGGTGGGCCGGGAGTACGAGGAACGCGGCATGATCAAACACGGGGCGATGATGATCAACGCGGTCGCCAATTCCACGGTGCCGCATATCTCCGTTCTGCTCGGTGCGTCCTACGGCGCCGGCCACTACGGCATGTGCGGGCGGGCATTCGATCCGCGGTTCCTGTTCGCGTGGCCCAGCGCCAAATCCGCGGTCATGGGCGGTGCCCAGCTGGCCGGGGTCGTTTCCCTCGTCGGACGCGCGGCCGCGCAGGCGCGTGGACAGGATTTCGACGAAGCCGCCGACGAGGCGATGCGCGCGGCCGTCGAGAACCAGATCGAAGCCGAATCGCTGCCGATGTTCCTGTCCGGTCGTCTCTACGACGACGGCATCATCGACCCACGCGATACCCGTACTGTGCTGGGACTGTGCCTATCGGCTGTTGCCACCGCCCCGATCAGCGGCGCCGAATCCTTCGGCGTCTTCCGGATGTGAGGTTCCCGTGACCGAATCGACCATCACCACCGTGCTCGTGGCGAATCGCGGGGAGATCGCCCGCCGCGTGTTCGCCTCGTGCCGCCGGGCCGGTCTCGGCGCGATCGCCGTGTTCTCCGATGCCGACGCGAACAGTCCGCACGTGCGCGATGCCGATGCCGCTGTGCGACTTCCGGGAGTCTCTCCCGCCGAGACCTACCTCGACGGGAAGAAGATCGTCGCGGCTGCACTGGCCGCGGGTGCCGACGCGGTTCACCCGGGCTACGGATTCTTGTCCGAGAACGCCGGATTCGCACGTGCGGTGCTCGAGGCGGGGCTGATCTGGATCGGACCACGCCCGGAGTCGATCGAACGGATGGGCTCGAAGGTCGAAGCCAAGAAGATCATGGCCGACGCGGGTGTCCCCGTTCTCGCCGAACTCGACCCCGCCGACATCACCGACGCCGACCTCCCGGTGCTCGTCAAGGCGTCCGCAGGCGGCGGAGGACGCGGAATGCGGGTGGTGCGCACGCTCGACGACCTGCCGCGGCAACTCGAGGCGGCCCGCCGGGAGGCGGCGTCGGCGTTCGGCGACCCCACGGTGTTCTGCGAGCGTTATCTCGAGAACGGACGACATATCGAGGTCCAGGTCCTCGCGGACCGGCACGGCACGGTGTGGGCGGTGGGTGAACGTGAATGCTCGATCCAACGACGCCACCAGAAGGTGATCGAGGAAGCACCGTCGCCGCTCGTCGACGCGATCGACGGGATGCGCCGGCGCCTGTTCGATGCCGCTCACCGCGCCGCACAGGCCATCGGTTACGAGGGCGCCGGCACCGTCGAGTTCCTCGCGGACCGCTCCGGGCAGTTCCACTTCCTGGAGATGAATACACGCCTGCAGGTCGAGCATCCCGTCACCGAATGTACGACCGGACTCGATCTCGTCGACCTGCAGATCCGCATCGCCGACGGCGACCGCCTCGACCCCGAACCTCCACCTGTACAAGGTCATTCCGTGGAGGCCAGGCTCTACGCCGAGGACCCGGCCCGGGACTGGCAACCGCAGTCCGGCACCCTGCACCGTTTAGCGTTGCCGCACGAGGCACGTGAGTTCGACGTGCTCCGGCAGCCCGGTGTGCGCGTCGATTCGGGTGTCGTCGCGGGAACGGAGGTCGGGGTCCACTACGACGCGATGCTCGCCAAGGTCATCTCGTACGCGCCGACCCGCGACCACGCGGTGCGTCTGCTGGCGTCGACGTTGGCACGCACCGAGATTCACGGCATCGTCACCAACCGCGATCTCCTCGTCGCGGTGCTGCGACATCCCGCCTTCGGTGCGGGAGAGACCGACACCGCCTTCTTCGACACCCACGGACTCGCGGAACTGTCGGCCCCGCTCGCCTCCCCGCACGCGGAAGCGGTGTCCGCGATCGCAGCCGCTCTGGCGGAGTCGGCCGGCAACCGCGCTGCCGCCACGGTGAATAGGGGCCTGCCCTCGGGATGGCGGAATCTGCCCTCCCAGCCGCAGCTCACGCGTTTCACCGGCGTGCACGGCGACCACGAGGTGCGCTACCGGATCACGCGTGACGGGGCATACGTCGACGGCCGTGGCGACCTCCGTGTCGTCGAGTTCGCACCGGAGCGGGTGGTCCTGGACGTCGACGGTGTCCGCCGGCATGTCGCGGTGACGCGGTACGGCGACGCGGTGCACGTCGATTCGTCGCTCGGACCGGTGCGCCTGACCGCCGTCCCGCGCTTCGTCGACCCCACGGCCCGGATAGCCGCCGGATCACTGCTCGCACCCATGCCGGGATCGGTGATCCGGCTCGGTGCTGCCGTCGGCGATGCGGTCGAAGCGGGCCGGCCGCTCGTGTGGCTCGACGCGATGAAGATGGAGCACACCGTCACCGCACCCGCCGCCGGCACCCTCACGGCACTTGGGGTTGAGGTCGGAGATCAGGTCGCCGTCGGTACCGTCCTCGCCGTGGTCACGCCGCACGACGACGCGCCGTCCGACAGTCCCGGCCCGGAAGGCAGACCATGAGCGTTATTCAGGAGCCGTCATGACCGAACCGAACCCCGTGGTGGTGCACTACGACGTCGACCACGGCGTCGCGACACTGACCTTCGACTCCCCGCACAACCGCAACGCCCTGTCCGCCTCGCTGCTGACACAACTGAGCCACGGACTCGATGCCGCGGCCACCGACCCTGATATCCGCGCGGTCGTCCTCACCCACACCGGTGGAACATTCTGTGCCGGAGCAGATCTGAGTGGATCCTCCGGATCTGCGCAGGAGGCGGCTTCCGCCCGCACCCGGGACATGACCGCGTTGCTGCGGCAGATCCTGGAACTGCCCAAACCGGTCCTCGCTCGTATCGACGGGCACGTCCGCGCCGGTGGTATGGGCCTGATCGGAGCCTGCGACATCGTCGTGGCCGGCCCCGAGTCGACGTTCGCCCTCACGGAAGCACGGCTCGGTCTGGCCGCCTCGATCATCTCCTTGACCGTACTTCCACGACTGTCCTCGCGTGCGGCAGCACGGTACTTCCTGACCGGCGAACGGTTCGGCCCGGAGGAGGCGTGCTCCGAGGGTCTCGTCACCGTCTCGACAGGGGATACCGGAACTGCCGTCGCGGAACTGCTCGCGGAGATCCGTGCATGCTCACCGCAGGGTCTGGCCGAATCGAAACGTCTCGTCACAGAGCGGATCCTCGCGGACTTCGATCGCTACGGAGACGACCTGGCAGCGCGTTCGGCCCGGTTGTTCGGTTCCGAGGAAGCGGTGGAAGGGATGACGGCGTTCCTGCAGAAGCGGTCCCCGTGGTGGGCCGACCGGTGAGAACGCGACACGCACGGGGGCCGTTCGAATTCGCGGTGGTCGGCGTGTGCGGTCCGTTGTCGCTCGATCTACGTGGGTCCCGGTGAGCGGGAATCGGCGCGTAGGACTGTGATTCGCATCATAGCGTCCGCCGCATGACCATCGTGACCAGCGCCGATCCCGTTCTCGGCGAGTTGCTCGAGAAGCAGCGCCGACAGTTCCGTGCACAACGCACCAGCACGGCCGTGCAACGACGAGAGCGGATCCAGAGCGTGATCGACATGCTCGTCGCCCGCACGGACGAGATCGTGGACGCGATCGACGCCGACTTCGGTGGACGCCATCCCGGCTATTCCACGACCAATGATGTGCTCGGTTCGCTCTCGGCCCTGAAGTACGCACGCGACCACCTCGAAGAATGGATGCGGCCGCAGCAGCGAGCCCCCTTCTCGCCGTACGACCAGCTGGGTGCGACCGCCTCGGTTCACTATCAACCCAAGGGATCGGTCGCGATCATCGGCACCTGGAACGCCCCGGTGTTCACTCTTCTCGCCCCGCTGGCCGGGGTCCTGGCCGCAGGCAATCGCGCCGTTCTCAAACCGTCCGAGATCGTGCCGCGCACATCCCGGGCACTGGCGGACGCCGCGGCGGAATTCCTGGATCCCGCCGACGTCGCGGTGGTCACCGGTGGACCGGATGTCGCGAAGGCGCTGACCTCCCTTCCGTTCGACCACATCGTGTTCACCGGCGGGGAAGCGGCCGGGCGCTCGGTGATGGCGAACGCGGCCCTCAATCTCGTACCCGTCACCCTCGAACTCGGGGGCAAGTCTCCGGTGATCGTCGGCCGTTCCGCGGACATCGCGACGGCTGCCTACCGGATCGCGGTCGGCAAGTCGATCAACAGCGGTCAGCTGTGTGTCGGTCCCGACACCGTCCACGTGCCGGCCGAGATGCTCGAATCGTTCCTCGACGTCGTGTGCGGGACCTACCGGGAACTGTTCCCGACCATCGCCGGCAATCCGGACGTCACCGCGATCGTCGACGACCGGCACGCGGCCCGCATCGACGGATATGTCCGTCAGGCACAGGAACTCGGAGCGAGGATCGTGGTGGCACCGGACGAGCCCGTCGCCATCGCCGAACGCCGCCGCCCGCTCCGCATCGTGATCGACCCGCCGGAGTCCGCAGCCGTCTCACAGGAGGAGATCTTCGGCCCGGTCATGGTCGTACGCACGTACGACGACCTCGGACAGGTGCTGGGCACGATCAATTCCGGTCGGAAGCCGCTCGCGCTCTACTACTTCGGGCAGGACGACGAGGAACGACGGTGCGTCCTCGAATGCACCACCTCGGGCGGCGTCACCATCAACGACATCGCGATGCATCCGGGCATGCTCGATGCGCCCTTCGGCGGGGTCGGGGCATCCGGGATGGGGCACTACAACGGCCTGGAGGGATTCCTCGAATTCAGTCATGCCAGAACAATTTTCGTTTCTCCCGACTACGACCCCCGGCGTGAATGGGGGACGTTGCCGCCCTACGCGGACGGTTACAGAGCCGGAATGTCCGCCCAGGTGACGCCGTGATTTCGCCGTTGCTGTCCCGTCCTTCGATGCCTTCAGGAGAAAACCGATGAGAACTCGCGGCGCGATCATCCGCAGCACGCCCGGAACCTACGAGGTGGTCGACCTCGACCTCGACGAGCCGCGCCGCGGCGAACTGACCGTCGAGATGGTGGCCGCGGGGCTGTGTCATTCCGACGACCACATCGCCGCCGGTGACCACGCGGTCGGGGTCTACCCGATCTGCGGCGGGCACGAAGGTGCCGGTGTCGTCGTGCAGGTCGGGCCGGAAACGCACGGATGGACCGTCGGAGACCATGTGGTCTTCTCGTTCCTGGCAGCGTGCGGTCGGTGCCGGTGGTGCGCGAAGGGAATGCAGAACCTGTGCGACCGCGGCGCGGCGATCATGACCGGCAGTCGTCCCGACGATCCGACGAGTTTCCGCCTGAGCCTCGAGGGAACACCGGTGGCCCAGACGTGCGGGCTGTCGACCTTCAGTCAGTACACGACGGTCAGCGTCGACTCGGCGATCAAGGTGGACAAGGATCTGCCGCTCGACAAGCTGTGCCTGCTCGGTTGCGGAGTCGGCACCGGTTGGGGTGCGGCGGTCAACTCCGCCGAGGTGTATCCGGGGCAGACCGTGATCGTCCAGGGGATCGGCGGTATCGGGATCAACGCGGTCCAGGGCGCTGCGCACGCGGGGGCAGCTCGGATCATCGCGGTCGATCCGGTGCCGTTCAAACGGGAGTCGGCATTGCGGTTCGGGGCCACCCATGCGGTCGCCGATATGACGGAAGCGACCGAGATCGCTCGGTCGTACACCAACGGGCAGGGTGCGGACTCCGCGATCGTCACGGTCGGAGTGACGACGGGTGAGCACATCGCGGAGGCATTCTCGGCGATCCGCAAAGCGGGAATCTGCGTCGTCACGGGTCTGGGCAAGATGACGGATTTCGGTATCCCCATCAGCCCGATGGAGCTGGTGCTCTACCAGAAGCGCCTGCAGGGTTCGCTGTTCGGCGCGTCGACGCCGACCGCCGACATCCCCTGGTTGATCGACCTGTACACCTCGGGCGTGCTGAAGCTCGACGAGCTCGTGACGACCACCTACAAGCTCGACGACATCGCCCAGGGATTCGTCGACATGCACGAGGGCAGGAACCTGCGCGGAGTCGTCCTGTTCTGAGCAGGGACCCATCGCCGCCGGCGCATCGGCGAAGACGCGTGGAGCCGCCCGGGTGAATGGGGTGGGCGCAATCTCCTCCCCGGCTACCGGGCGGCCTCGGCGACTCCCAGCGACAGCGCACCGAACAACTTCGGAGTCTTCTCCTCGTAGAAGGTGTCGAGTTCGCGGATGTCGAAACCCGCACCGCGGATGAGGTCGGGAATCCGTCGTGTCAGGTGGCAACCACCGGCGATCCGCTTCTGGATCGGTTCGAGCCGGTGCTGCCACCGTCGGACGCTCTCGTCCGGGGCGAGCCCGTGTTCGACGAAGTGCAGCGTGCCCCCGGGCGTGAGGACACGACGTACCTCGCGCAGGGCCGCGTCGGCATCGGGGATGGTGCACAGGGTCCAGGTCGTCAGTGCGTTGTCGAAGGTGTTGTCCTCGAACGGAAGCGATTGCCCGTCGAGACCGGATCGTTCGATGTGGACGGGTGAGTCCTCGATGCGTGATCGGGCGAGTTTCCATCCGAGATCGGCGGGTTCGACGGCGCTGACCGATTCGATCGAAGTGGGGTAGTACGGAACGTTCAGGCCCGAACCGAATCCGATCTCGAGGACGCGGCCGCTCAGTCCGGCGCACACTCGCTTCCGGTTCGCCTCGGTGAACGACGGTGCACAGGCGATGTTCACCAGTCGCGGTACGACGTGATCGTTGTAGAGGCCCATGGCAGTCCTTTCGCCTCGTGGCGTACCGATCTGCTCCGTTCCATGATGGCATCTGCGGCGCCGAACGTAACCCCCGACGCGGACTCAGCGCAGCCCGTCGCCGGGTCACTCCACTTCGGCGAGTCCGTACTCGGGTCGCCCGGCCGGGCGGTACACGGTGATGACGATGCCGGACGGAGTAGTGCGCGAGTCGACGAGATCCAACTTCGTGTCGCGACCCCCGATCGGGAACAGTCGCCGCCCCTGACCGAGGACCACGGGGAACGTGATGAGGCGGTACTCGTCCACCAGATCGTGCTCGAAGAGGGTGTGGACGAGCCCGATGCTGCCGTGGACCTGCAGTTCCCGTCCCGGCTGCTTTTTCAGTTCCGCGACCGCGTTGGGCACGTCGCCGTCGAGGACGGTCGTGTTCTGCCACTTCGGGTCGGTGAGCGTCGTGGAGGCGACGTACTTCGGGAGGGTGTCGAGTGCACGGGCGACCGGGTCGTCGGGGTCGGTCGAGTTCGGCCACGACGCAGCGAAGACGTCGTAGGTGTTCCGGCCCAGCAGGAACGCATCGACCTTCGAGAACACCTCGTCGATGAATTTGCCGGTGTCCTCGTCGAACAGTGGCACCACCCATCCGCCGCGTTCGAAGCCGTCGCTGCGGTCCTCGTCGGGACCGCCGGGCCCCTGGGCCACGCCGTCGGCCGATACGAAGGTCGTCACCGTGAGCTTCATCGTCGTCCCCTTTCGAAGGTCGTCGCCGAGTACCGACCCGGGCACCGTGAAAAATTCATCGCTTGCATCCCTCGGGCACGGAAGGTATCTGCTGGACGCAGCGTCGCGTGCCGATGACGGACTGCGTCAGGCATGGAGGCGCGGGACCACAAGGAGTTCTCCTTGAGTATTGCGTTCAACCACACCATCGTCGCGGCCGACGACAAGCAGCATTCGGCCTACTTCCTCACCACCCTGTTCGGGCTGCCCGACCCGGTGCCCGCCGGGCACTTCCTCGCCGTCGAACTCGGCAACGGTGTCACCCTCGATTTCGCCGAACCGCCACCGGACGTGGAGTATCCGCCGCAGCACTATGCATTCCTGGTGTCGGAGGAGGAATTCGACGAGATCTACGCCCGGATCCTCGAGCAGAAGATCGAACACTGGGCCGATCCTCGGCAGTCGGCGCACGGCATCAACAGAAACGACGGGGGTCGAGGAACCTACTTCCTCGACCCCGCCGGTCACTTCATGGAGATCATCACGCGCCCTTACGGTTGGCGCCCCTGAACCGTCTCGGCCGCAGCGCGTCGCCGTGCCAGCACCGTGCAGGTACCGGCGATCGCTGCGGTCAGCGCGCCGGTCGCGAGCAGTTGTGTACGAGCGGCGGGGTCGAACAGGGCGAGCACCGCGATGCCGGCGAGCAGACCGAGCGTCGCGTACGACAGGTACGGGAAGCCCCACATCTTCAGCGGCAGTGCGTCCTCGCTGCCGTTGCGGCGTGCGCGACGACGGAGCACGATGTGCGAGACCGCGACGAACGTCCACAGCACCAGGATCGTGGAGCCGACGGCGTTGAGCAGCAGCGGCAGCACCCGGTCGGGGTAGAGGTAGTTCAGTCCGACCGTGACGAAGCCGAACGCCACCGAGGCGAGCACCGCATTGCGGGGAACGCCGTTGGACGACAGTCGCCCGAAGACGGGATGCGCCGATCCGCGGTGCGACAGCGAGAAGATCATCCGGGAAGCGCTGAACAGCATCGCGTTGAGCGAGGAGAGCAGTGCGACCACGACGATCACGGTCATCACCGCGGCGGCACCCGGGACGGCCCCGGCCTCCAGCACGGCGACGAACGGACCGGTCGCGAGATCTTCGGAGGTCCACGGCAGGATCGTCACCATCACGAGCACCGACCCGATGTAGAACACGAGGATGCGCCACACCAGGGTGCGTACCGCGCGGCCCACGTTGCGACGGGGATCGGCGGTCTCCGCGGCGGCGATCGCGATGATCTCGGTGCCACCGAACGCGAACACCACGATGAGCAGGCCGGCGGCGATACCGGCGATACCGGTGGGAGCGAACCCGCCGTGGGCCGTGAGATTCGCGAAGCCGGTCGTCTCGAAGGTGGGCATCCACCCGGCGATCATCGCGACACCGATCACCAGGAACCCGAGGATCGCGACGATCTTGATTGCGGCGAACCAGAATTCGACCTCACCGAAGCGGCGCACGCCGACGAGGTTCACGCCCGTCAGCACGACCATGTAGAACAGCGCGGACGCCCACTGCGGGATGCCGGGCAGTGCCACCGCGGTGATCGCGGCGGCACCGGTGGCCTCCGCGGCGATCACGATGATCACCTGCACCCAGTACAGCCAGCCGATTGTGCGCCCCGCGACGGGACCGAGCGCGTTCTCGGTGTGCTCGGAGAACGCACCGCTGGCGGGGTTGGCCGCGGCCATCTCGCCCATCATGCGCATCACGAACACGACGAGAACGGCCGCGACCAGGAACGAGATCAGGATCGCCGGGCCGGCGACGGCGATACCCGCCCCCGACCCGACGAACAGGCCGGCCCCGATGGCGCCGCCGAGGCTCATCATGACGAGCTGGCGGGGCCGCATGGCGCGATGCAGGCCCGCGATGCTCTGGGCACCCGTCGTGGTCCCTGCGGGGCCCTGGGCACCCGTCGTCGTCGCCGTAGCCAGGGTGTCAGTCATCGATGCGCTCCCCGGCCGGGACCAGCTGATCGAGTGCGATCTCGAAGGCCGTCGCGGCGAGTCCGGTGAGCTCGGTCGAGCGGTCGTGGCACCGGCGCAGGGCCGTCTCGATGGTGGTGGACACATCGCCGAAGATCGCGGCGTCGGAGACCTCCACGTCGCCTTCCATGAGCTGGGCGAAGGCCCGGGCCATTCCGCAGTTGGCGATGAAGTCGGGAATCACGGCGACGGACTTGTCGGCGTGCTCGTAGGTAGGGCCGTAGAAGATCTCGTCGTCGGCGAACGGGACGTTGGCGCCGGAGGCGATCGTCTCGAGTCCCGCAGCGACCATGCGGTCGACCTGTTCGCGGGTGACGAGCCGGCTTGCGGCGCACGGCAGGAAGATCTCGGCTCCGAGATCCCAGATGCGGGCGTTCACCTCGTCGAAGGGGAGCATCCGGTCGCTGCGCAGGGCGTTGCCGTCGCGCTCGAGCAGCAGGATGCGGATCTCGTCGAAGGAGAGTCCTTCGGGTTCGAGGATGCCGCCGTCGCGGTCGATGATGCCCACGATCGACGCGCCGGCCTGAGCGAGATAGTAGGCAGCGGCGGCGCCGACATTGCCCCAGCCCTGCACCACCACGCGCTTGCCCGCGAGGTCGCTGCCCCGGTAGACGAGCTGATGGTGACGGACCGACTCGGCCACACCGTAGCCGGTGATCAGATCGGCGACAGTGTATTTCGTGCTGGTGGCGGGAGTGAACCGCGCGTCCTCGACGACCTTCGCGACGCCGAGCCGCAGCTGGCCCACCCGTTGGATGCGCTGGCGCTCGTCCTTGCCGAAGTGCCCGTTGACGACACCTTCCTGCGGGTGCCACAGGCCGTTGGCCTCGGTGAGCGGAACGACCTCGTTCATCTCGTCGACGTTGAGGTCGCCACCGGTGCCGTAGTAGGCCCGCAGCAGGGGAGTGACTGCCGCGAACCAGCGGCGCAGCACGCCCTCCTTGCGGGGGTCGGACGGATCGAAATCGATACCGGACTTGGCACCACCGATCGCGGGTCCGGAGACGGTGAACTTGATCTCCATGGTCTTCGCCAGCGACTCCACCTCGCGCCGGTCGAGGCCGCGGCGCATGCGGGTGCCGCCACCGGCCGCACCGCCCCGCAGCGAGTTGATGACGACCCAGCCCCGGGCGGTGGTCTCGGTGTCGTGCCACTCGAAGACGATCTCAGGGGCTTTTTCTTCGAATCGGGTCAGCAGGTTCTTCATGGCGAACGACTGTGACGGCAGTAACAAATGCTGCGCAACTGTGGCTCGGTCAACTGTGCAGCGTGCGGAGGGTCCGGACGCCCGAAGCACTTTTTTCTGTGCAATCCGGCTAGCCGGAACGAGATTGTGGCGGTGATCGGCTCACCGCCGGTAGGCCGGTGCTTTCGCGGATCGTTCGGGCTGGAGGGTGCGGAGCAGCGGCATCGCCCGGTAGTGCACGACCTCCGAGAGCACCATGACGCTCGTCGACCGCGCGACGATCGATGAGCGGTTCAGTTCGATGAGGGTTTGCTGGAGACCGAGATGCGATTCGGCCCCGATGCGGCACAGAACGTCGCCCGCGCCGGTGGTGGCGAACGCTTCGAGCACACCCGGGATGCGTTCGAGGACCTCGGTGACGTCTTCGAGAGCGCCCTGCACGATCTCCATCGTCACGAATGCCTGCACGTCGAAACCTGCTGCGGCGAGGTTGATCCGGGGTTCGTAGCCGGCGATCACCCCGGTGTCCTCGAGGCGTCGCAGGCGTGCCGAGACGGTGGCGCGCGCGACCTTCAGGCGACGGGACAGCTCGAGCGCGCCGACCTTCGGGTCGGCATGCAGGGCCTCGAGGAGAGCGAAATCCAATTCGTCCAGCTGTACGGGCTCGCGCATTGCGCTTCCTTCCCCTCGAGCGCCGAAAACTAGCCTGATTGTATAGGTGAGCACAAGGATTCCGACGAATTCGAGTCAGTCGGACCAGTTGTCGAAGGCGACGTTGCGTCCCACCACCGGGTGGGTTTCTCCTGGTGACACACGACACAACGACTGTGCCGCAGTGAGCGGCAGGAGGTTGCAGCCATGACTCTGGAATACACCCTGACCGACAGCGAACGCCTCGCTCAGCTCGACGCCGAGGAGCTCCGGCGCCTCGTCGGTCTCGTGGAGTACGACAGTGAGCGGGATCCGTTCCCGGTGAGCGGCTGGGACGCTGTGGTGTGGGTGGTCGGCAACGCTACGCAGACGGCGCACTACTTCCAGTCGGCCTACGGTATGGAACTCGTCGCCTATTCCGGACCCACCACCGGCAACCGCGACCATCACGCCTACGTACTGCGCAGCGGCGCCGTGCGATTCGTGATCAAGGGTGCGGTGGATCCGGACAGCCCGCTGATCGAGCACCATCGCCTCCACGGTGACGGCGTGGTCGACATCGCGCTCCAGGTCCCGGATGTCGACAAGTGCATCGAGCACGCCCGGCGCCAGGGGGCGACCGTCCTCGAGGAGCCCTACGAGATCAGTGACGAGAACGGCACGGTCCGCATCGGCGCCATCGCGACGTACGGCGACACCCGGCACACGCTCGTCGACCGGTCGCGCTACAACGGTCCGTATCTGCCCGGCTACGTCGAGCGCACCTCGACCTACCGCAAGCGTCAGGGTGCGCCCAAGCGGATCTTCCAGGCGCTCGATCACGTCGTCGGCAACGTCGAACTCGGGCACATGGACGAGTGGGTCGACTTCTACAACCGCGTCATGGGTTTCACGAACATGGCGGAGTTCATCGGCGACGACATCGCGACCGATTACTCGGCGCTCATGAGCAAGGTGGTGTGCAACGGCAACCACCGCGTGAAGTTCCCGCTCAACGAGCCCGCCATCGCGAAGAAGCGTTCGCAGATCGACGAATATCTCGATTTCTACCGCGGACCGGGCGCACAGCATCTCGCCTTGGCCACCAACGACATCCTCACCGCGGTCGATTCGCTGCGCGAGGAGGGCGTGGAGTTCCTCGCGACTCCCGATGCGTACTACGACGATCCGGAGCTGCGCGCTCGTATCGGTGAGGTCCGGGTGCCGATCGAGGAGCTGAAGAAGCGGGGCATCCTGGTGGACCGCGACGAGGACGGCTACCTGCTGCAGATCTTCACCAAGCCCGTCGGCGACCGTCCGACCGTGTTCTTCGAGCTGATCGAGCGGCACGGTTCGCTCGGCTTCGGCAAGGGCAACTTCAAGGCGCTGTTCGAGGCGATCGAGCGGGAGCAGGCCGCGCGCGGCAACTTCTGAGTCCGGTCCTAGATCAGCCGACCGAGCCGCGTGCGCAACGCGTGCTCGGTCTGCCGGATCGCCGTTCCCACAATCGGTTCGATGAGTATGCCGAGTGTGCGGCCGGCGATCCCGCCGGGCAGCCGGTAGCCGAAGTCGACGTCGAGCCGCGTCGCGTCGCCGAGGTCCGTGAAGGTCCACGACGATGCGGCGCGGAATCCGGCGATCGAGTCGAGGACGATCGTGCGGTTGCGTTCCCATTCGACGACTTCCACACGCGAGTCGAGATCCTTGGGGCCGATCCGCATGGTCGAGTCGTAGACGGCGCCGAGGCCGGAGACCTGCCCGCCCACGGGCTGGAAACGGGCTACTCCGAACATCCAGTCGGGAACGTTCCGGTAGTCGTCGACGTAGGAGAACGCGAGGTCGACGGGGATGTCTGCGACGGCGCTGTGGCGGACGTGAATCATGGCGGTAGCCCTTTACGAGAAGTTGTCTGTTACCGAATGTAGCGGTTAACTGCACACTCCGGAAGGGGTTCGCACCCCGTTGCCCCCCTGTTCGATAAGTGTTTGAATTTCGTGACGCACGTCACATGCACTTTCGGCTCAGGAGGCTCGGGTGAAGACGAAGGCAGCAATCATCAAAGGAATCGACCGCCCGTGGGAGATCGAGGAGATCGATCTCGGCGATCCCGTAGCAGGTGAGGTGCAGATCCGTCTCGCGGCTTCGGGTCTGTGCCATTCCGACGAGCACTTGCGCTCGGGCGCGACACCACTTCC
The DNA here is from genome assembly GCF_001646655.1 of Rhodococcus gordoniae. Lineage (GTDB taxonomy): Bacteria > Actinomycetota > Actinomycetes > Mycobacteriales > Mycobacteriaceae > Rhodococcus > Rhodococcus gordoniae. The sequence continues at coordinate 17,065 of NZ_LPZN01000032.1, forward strand.
GTTCTTCCCGGTCCTCGGCGGTCACGAAGGGGCGGGCGTGGTCACCAAGGTGGGGCCGGGAGTGAGCGGTCTCGAGGAGGGCGACCACGTCGTCCTCGCGTTCATTCCGGCCTGCGGGCGCTGCCGGTCCTGCGCGAAGGGTCTGCAGAACATCTGCGACGAGGGCGCCGGCCTGCTCACCGGTCAGGCCATCTCCGACAAGACCTACCGCGCGACCCTGAACGGCGACCCGGTGCTGCAGATGTGCCTGCTCGGCACGTTCGCGCCGTACGTCACCGTCAACGAGGCGTCGGTCATCAAGATCGAGAAGGACATCCCGCTCGAGAAGGCCGCCCTGCTCGGGTGCGGCGTCGCGACCGGCTGGGGTTCGGCCACGGAGATCGGCGGCACCAAGCTCGGCGACACCGTCGTGGTCATCGGTGTCGGCGGTGTCGGCATCAACTCCGTACAGGGTGCGGCGCACGCCGGTGCGCGGTTCGTCGTCGCGATCGACCCCGTCGAATTCAAGCGGCAGAAGGCCAAGGAGTTCGGTGCCACGCACGTCTTCGCATCGATCGAGGAGGCCGCCCCGGTGATCGGCGAGATCACCTGGGGGCAGATGGCCGACGTCACCGTCATCACCGTCGGCGAGATCACCGGCGACATCATCGGTCCCGCACTCGGTCTCACGGCCAAGGGCGGGCAGGTCGTCGTCGTGGGCATGGGCCACGCCACCGACTCGCAGGTGACGATGAGCCTGTTCGAGCTGACGCTGCTGCAGAAGCGATTGCAGGGGGCCATCTTCGGTGGCACCGGTCCGCGCTCGCAGATCCCCAGGCTCCTCGAGCTGTACCGCAACGGGCAGCTCGATCTCGACAACCTCGTCACCAAGACCTACAAGCTCGAGGACATCAACGAGGGCTACGCCGACATGCACGCCGGCAAGAACCTCCGCGGTGTCGTCCTCTACGGCGAGGACGATTACTGATCCTGCGAGCGACTACCGCTCCTGCGAGCGCCGAGGTCGCCGGAGCCGTCCCTTACGGTGTTGACCATGGACACGCGTGAGGATCCGGTTTCCGGCGACGTCGGGTCGTGGCGGCACTACGGCCCGGCCGATCTGCCCAAGCCGCTCGTCGCTGCGCTCGAGGCGTTCGCCGAACGCGGCTACGACGGCACGTCCATCCGGGAGGTCGCGTCGCGCTCCGGTCTGTCGGTGCCGGGGCTGTACCACCACTACCCGTCGAAGCAGGCGCTGCTGGTCTCGCTCACCACCACCGTGCTGCACGACCTGCTCGCCCGTAGCAGACAGGCGCTCGCCGAGGCCGGGCCCAGCCCGTCCGAGCGATTCGACGCGGTCGTCGAGTCGCTGCTGCGCTTCCACATGTTCCGCCGCGACCAGGCGTTCGTGGCGTCGACGGAGATGCGAAGCATGGAGCCCCAGGCCCGCCGGGCCTTCGTCGCGCTGCGCGACGAGCAGCAGCGCATGATCGACGAGATCGTCGAGGCCGGCGTTGCCGACGGCACCTTCTCCACGTCCTTCCCGAAGGACGCCAGTCGCGCGGTGACGACGATGTGCGTCGCGGTGGCCGGCTGGTACCGGCCCGACGGCTCGTTGTCTCCCGACGAGATAGTGCGCCGATACCTGCAGGTCGCGCGGAATGCGGTCGGGGCGGCGTAGCCGAGCACCCCTTGGGCTTGACCCGATCGTGAGGGTATGTCACGGTGAACTTCACCGAGCGATCGATCGGTCGGTACGGAAGGAGCTCAGTATGGCGGTCGACCTGTCCTACCCGGACCACGTCCGGGACCTCATCGCACGGACCGAGCAGTTCGTCCGCGACGAAGTGCTTCCCGTCGAGGACGCCCACGGTGGCGACATCACCGCTGCCGGCGGCGACGTGATCCGGGCGGATCTGCAGAAGGCCGCCAAGGCCGCCGGTGTCTTCGCTCCGCACGCGCCCGTCGAATACGGTGGCCACGGCCTGAACATGTCCGACCGCGCCCCGGTCTTCGAGGCCGCGGGATACTCGCTCTTCGGCCCCACCGCGCTCAACATCGCTGCCCCCGACGAGGGCAACGTGCACATGCTCGCGCACATCGCGAGCGACGAGCAGAAACAGCAATTCCTCGCACCGCTGGCCGCCGGCGACGTGCGCTCGGCCTTCGCAATGACCGAACCGGCCCCCGGTGCCGGTGCCGATCCGAACGCGTTGAACACGCGCGCCGAGAAGGTGCCCGGCGGCTGGAAGATCAACGGCCGCAAGCACTTCATCACCGGTGCCGACGGTGCCGGATTCTTCATCGTCATGGCCCGCACGTCCGGTGAGCCCGGGCAGCGCGGCGGCGCCACGATGTTCCTCGCCCCCGCCGACACCGCAGGTCTGAAGATCGGCCGCCATATCGACACCCTCGACCGCTCCATGATCGGCGGTCACTGCGAGGTCGATTTCGAGGATCTGTTCGTCCCCGACTCGGCGGTGCTCGGCGAGGTCGACCAAGGCTTCGCCTACGCGCAGGTGCGTCTCGGACCTGCCCGCATGACGCACGTGATGCGCTGGCTCGGTGCCGCCCGCCGCGGTCACGACACCGCCGTCCGCTATGTCGCCGAACGCGAAGGATTCGGTTCCCGCCTCGGCGATCTCGGCATGATCCAGAAGATGATCGCCGACAACGAAATCGACATCGCGGCGACCCGGGCGCTGCTCGTGCAGGCGTGCTGGGAACTCGACCAGGGTTCCCACGCCGCGAATGCCACGTCGATCGCCAAGACCTTCGCCGCCGAAGCGATCTTCCGCATCGTCGACCGGTCCGCTCAGATGTGCGGCGGTCTCGGTGTCTCCGAAGATCTTCCGATCGCACGCCTCACCCGTGAGGTCCGGCCGTTCCGCGTGTACGACGGCCCGTCGGAGGTGCACCGCTGGGCCATCGCCAAGCGCGCCGTCGGTGCCGTCCGCAAGGCAGCCCGCGAGGCCGCGAAATGACCGCGGTACACGAAGGACTCGATCTCGCTGCGCTCGAACGGTTCCTGACCGACTCCGGCGTCGCCGTCGACGGTGAACTGCGCGCCGAGCTGATCGCGGGCGGCAAGTCCAACCTCACCTACGGCATCCTCGACGACACCTCACACTGGGTGCTGCGACGTCCGCCCACCGCAGGTCTGACGCCGTCGGCGCATGACGTCGCCCGCGAATTCCGCATCACCTCGGCACTGAAGAACACCGGTGTGCCGGTCGCACCCACCGTCGTCCAGTGCGAGGACGAGTCCGTGATGGGTGCGCCGTTCACGCTCGTCGACTTCGTCGAGGGACGTGTGGTGCGCAGCAAGGCCGACCTCGACGCGCTCGGTGACGACGAGATCGACCGCTGTGTCGGTGAACTCGTGCGTATCCTCGCCGAACTGCACAACGTCGACTTCGAAGCCGTCGGTCTCGGGGGACTGGGCCGACCGGACGGTTACGTGACCCGTCAGGTGAAGCTGTGGGCGAGCCAGTGGGGTCGCGTCAAGACCCGCGAGCTGCCCGACCTCGAACGGTTGCACGCCGCACTCGCCGAATCGATTCCGGAGTCACCCGCTCCCACGATCGTCCACGGCGACTACCGCATCGACAACACCATCCTGGATGCGAGCGACACGGGACGTGTCGTCGCCGTGGTGGACTGGGAACTGTCCACCCTCGGCGACCCGCTCACCGACCTCGCGATGATGTGCGTCTACCGGCATCCTGCCCTCGACGACGTGCTCGGCTTCCCGGCCGCATGGTCGAGCGATCGCCTCCCCGGAACGGACCATCTGGTGCAGCGGTATGCCACCGCGTCGGGTCGCGACATCGCCCACTGGAACTTCTACCTGAGCCTGGCCTACCTCAAGCTCGCCGTCATCGCGGAGGGCATCCACCACCGGTGGCGTGCCGGAGCGACCGTCGGCGACGGCTTCGACCGCGCCGGGGAAGCCGTGCCGGACCTGGTGGCAGCAGGACTCGCAGCACTGAAGGGAGCCCACGCGTGAGCAGCGCGCTCGTGACCGGAGCATCGAGGGGAATCGGCCTCGGTATCGCAACCCGTCTCGCCGAACGCGGCTACGCACTGACGATCAGCGCTCGCGGGGCGGAACGCCTCGAGAGCGTCGCCGAGCGTCTGCGGGAGGTGGGTGCCAAGGAAGTACGCGCTGTCGCAGCCGATCTCGCCGATCCGGAAGCCACCGCCCGTGTCGTGGAGACGCATCGCGAGGCGTTCGGTTCGATGAAGGCGCTGATCCTCAATGCCGGTGTCGGCACGGCAGGTCCGATCGCCGAGTTCCCGGCCCGCCGGTTCGACAAGACGGTCGCCGTGAACCTCAACGCTCCGTTCGCGCTCATCCAGGCGTCACTGCCGTTGCTGCGCGCCGAGGCGGAGAACAATCCGACCCGCGGATCGAAGATCGTTGCACTCTCGTCGATCACGGGTGTCTACGCCGAGGCCGGTCTCGCCGCCTACGGTGCGACGAAGGCCGCGCTGATCTCACTGGTGGAGACGCTCAACGCCGAGGAATCCGGCAACGGCATCTCGGCGTCGGCGCTGGCACCCGCCTACGTCGACACCGACATGTCCGACTGGATCAAGGACAAGATCCCGGCCGAGTCCATGATCGAGGTGAACGACGTCGTCGAGATCGTCGACGCGCTGCTCGAGCTGTCGTCGCGGGCCGTCGTGCCCAAGCTCGTGCTCAGCCGCGCCGGCGCAGGTCTCTACACCGCTTGACCCTCTACGCGGCCTGACGGTCGGGGGCGGTCGACCGCAGTCGCAGGTCGACCGGCTGCCCGTCGGACGGGAACGGCAGCGACGTGAAGGGCCGGGTCTCACTCATCGAGTCCGCCGGCTTCGAACCCCCGCGCACCCACAGGCGAGCGTCGCTACGGAGTTTCGCCCAGATGGTCGCCGACGAAGCGACCCGCATGTTCGGCGACCGGACGTGGCCGCCCGAACGCGGTGCGGTCGATCGTCGCCGACCGCGGTGCGGTGCGGTCAATCGTCACCGTTGGTCTCCTTCTCCTCCCCGCGTCGGCGCAGGAAGTTGAAGCCGGGGACGCCGACGATGGCTTGGCGGACATCCTTCGCGACGAGAAGCAGTTCGTGGATCTCGGGTGAGACGGTGTCGAGTGTGGCCATGATCGGCAGCACGGCATCCACCCGCTCGGTGATCTCGGGGAGCCGGTCGATGAGCCTGATCGCGGCGTGCAACTCCACCGCAGAGAACTCCTCGACGAACTGGGTGGCCAGCGGCGCCGCCCGATCGGCGAGAGGACGGTAGGTCTCGAGTAGCTCCGCGGCGGCATCGGAGCTGCGACCTGCGGATTCGACGACAACTCGCGCATCCGACGCCACGGTCGTCGCGTCGCGTACGACCCCGCCCGTGGAGTCGATGATCTCCGTTGCGCGTGTGACCGCGTCGGCGGCCTCCTCCACCACACCGATGGTCGAGGCGATCACCTGCGTCGCCTGTGCGACAGCCACCGATGCTCCCTCGACGATGTCGGTGGCGTCGGTGACCACGCTGTCGATGCGGCGGATCAACGACTCGACGGAGCCGATGAGTGATTCGGCATCGTCGAGCAGGCCTTCCACCCGCGCCGGGATCGAGAGCGCGAACTCGGCGGTCTCGCGTGTGCGTCCGAGCACGGTCCGGGTGACGTCGACGAGGGAACCGGCGACCGAGAGTCCGAGCGCGGGCACAGGCAGCGAGATCATGTCGCCATAGTGCAGTACGACCGGTCGTCGTGATCACGGACCTCACATTTTCGGCGTCCCGTTCGTCTACCCGGTACAGAGCACACACCGAATGGAAGGATCGAAGCCGTGACCGCATTGCGCACCCACACCGTGATCGACTCACCGATCGGCGAGCTGACGTTGGTGAACACAGACGGCGTCCTGAGCGGCGTGTACATGGCCGAGCATCGCCCCGCGCCCGATCGCACCGGCTTCGGCGAGCAGGTGGCCGATGGTTTCGACGAGGCGATCGCCCAGTTCGTGGAGTACTTCGCGGGTCGTCGCACCCGGTTCACCGTCCCGATCGCTCCCGTCGGAACCCCCTTCCAGCACGAGGTGTGGGAGTCGCTGAAGACGATCGAGTACGGCACCACACGCACCTACTCGGAGATCGCACTCGCCCTCGGCCGGCCCACTGCGGTACGGGCGGTGGCCGCGGCCAATGCCCGCAACCCCCTCTGCATCATCGTCCCGTGCCACCGCGTCATCGGCAGCGGCGGCAAGCTCACGGGCTATGCCGGCGGCATCGAGCGCAAACGGTTCCTGCTCGACCAGGAAGCGCAGGTGCTGTGTTCCGGCGATGCCGGAGTCCCCGGCGACACCCATGTCTCTGCCTGATCACATAGTGCGGACGAGCCTCCCGCCGTTCGAGGAGGTGGTCACCCGCCACGGCGCGACGGTTCTCCGGGTCTGCCGCGCACTGCTCGGATCCGTCGACGCCGACGACGCCTGGTCGGAGACCTTCCTCGCGGCATTGCGCGCGTATCCCGAACTTCCGCCGGGCAGCAATGTCGAAGCGTGGCTCGTGACCATCGCGCACCGGAAGGCCGTCGACATCCACCGCGTGCGCGGGCGAACCCCGGTACCCACCGAGAACCTGCCCGAACCCACGTCGACCACGGGGAATCCCGGTGAGGGCGACGACGAGCTGTGGACCGCGGTTGCAGAGCTTCCCTTCACACAACGGGCGGCGTTGGTCTACCACTACGTCGGCGGCCTGCCCTACGCCGAGATCGGCACGATCCTCGGCAACAGCCCGGCTGCGGCGCGTCGCGCGGCAGCCGACGGGCGGACGGCGCTGCGTCGTCGGATCGAATACGGAACAGGATGTCGCTCATGAACTTTCCACAACCCTCGGTCGGCCCGACCGACCTCGCGTGGTTGCGGGAGAAGCTCGTACTCGACGCCGGGGCAGCCGGACTGCTCGATGTCGCGTTCCGCGTCGTCGACACCCCCGTCGGTCCGCTCCTGCTGGCCACCACCACCGTCGGACTGGTGCGGGTCGCCTACGTCGCCGACGGATCCGACGCCGTGCTCGACGAACTTTCCCGCCGGATCAGTCCGCGCGTCCTCGACGCACCGCTGCGACTCGACCCCGTCGTCCGGCAACTCGACGAATACTTCGCCGGTACCCGGACACATTTCGACCTCCCGCTCGATCTACGCCTCGCCGACGGATTCCGCCGCGAGGTGATCACGCGACTACCCGACATCGAATACGGGCACACGGCGAGCTACGCGGAGATCGCGGCCGCTGCGGGCAGCCCTCGGGCGGTGCGGGCGGTCGGTACGGCGTGCGCGAAGAACCCACTGCCCGTGGTGGTGCCGTGCCATCGGGTGGTACGCAGCGACGGCAGTATGGGGCAGTACGTCGGGGGAGTCGACGCGAAGAAGGCACTGCTGCAACTCGAGTCGGTGGCATGACCACAACCTTTCGCATCCCGGTGGCGGAACCCGTTGCGGTGGGGCCGATGCTGGCGTCGCTGCGAAACCACACCGTCCCCGGCTACGAACAGCACGACAGCGCAACCGGTACCCACCACCGTGCGCTCCGCACGAACGGCGGTACCGCACACGTCACCGTCCGCCTCGGAGACCTGGCGACATCCGCGCTCGGAAAGGGTGGAGATGCCCGGCATCTCGAGATTCTCGTCGAGACTGCCGGTCGCGCGGATGCCGCCGACGTCGGCGACACGATACGGACGTGGCTCGATCTCGGGGTCGACCCGTCCGTCGTGGATGCGGCGTTCGTGTCCGATCCCGTGCTCGGGCCTCTCGTCCGAACCCATCCCGGTCTGCGCGTGGTCGGTACCACCGACTGGTTCGCCACCGCCGTGGCGACCGTGCTCGGGCAGCAGGTGAGTGTTGCCGCGGCGTGCACATTCGCGGGGCGTCTCGTCGCGGCGTTCGGCGACGACGCACCGGGCGGATTACGGTGCTTTCCCGCGCCGCACCGACTCGCGGGCGTCGAGCAGAGCGAACTGCGTGCCGTTATCGGCACAACGCGGTCCCGTGCCCGCACCGTCTCCGAACTGGCCCGAGCCGTGGCCGACGGAGTGGGTCCGGAGCAGCCGTCGTTCACCGAAGATCTCCTCGCGCTCCCCGGTATCGGTCCGTGGACCGTCGACTATCTGGCCCTGCGGCTCGGCGACCGCGATGCTTGTCCGTCCGGCGATCTCGTTCTCCGGCGCGCTCTGCAGGTGACGAGCGCGCGCGAAGCCGCTGAGCGGGCCGAGCAGTGGAGGCCGTGGCGGGCCTATGCCGTCACCCATCTGTGGACACACGCCACCTACTCGCCGCCGGAATCCTCGGCATAGACGGCGCGCACTGCGGTATCCATCGGGAAGCGAACCTGCGTGTCGCCGAACATCAATCGCGTCGCCACCTCAACGGAGGCCGTGACGTGCGACCGCGCGAGCTCCGGATTGCCGGTGTGCACCACGACTTCGTCGTGCTGGAAGAACACGAGATCGCCGGCGGTCGGGTCGGGATCGGTGGTCAGTCGCCGGCGCAGCTCGGCGAGCACGCACAATGCCCACTCGGCTGCGGTGGCCTGCACGACGAAGTTCCGTGTGAAGCGCCCGCGCGCGTGCGCATCGCCGTGCGAGTGGAACCCCTCCGGGGCGGGTGGGCACGCGCGGCCCAGCCACGAATGCGCCACCTCGCCACGCTCGCCCGCGCGCGCCGCACGTTCGACGAAGTCGACGGCGGTGGGGAAACTGCGACGCAGCACCGCGAGCAGGGCGCGCGCGTCGCCGGAGGTGGCCCCGTACAACACGCCGAGCACCGCGACCTTCGCCTTCGCGCGGTCGCCGCCGAAGGACGCCGCTGCGACGGGGGCGTACAGATCGTCCGAACCGGCAGCTGCCACCATGCGCCGGTCACCCGACATCGCCGCCAGGATGCGTGGCTCGAGCTGGCCTGCGTCGGCGACGACGAACGACCGTCCGGGATCGGCGACCACGCTCGACCGCAACGCCTTGGGGATCTGCAGAGCACCGCCGCCCCGACTCGCCCACCGGCCCGAGACGACGGCGCCGGGAACGTACACCGGGCGGAACCGGTCGTCGCGTACCCAGGTGTCGAGCCAGTGCCAGCCGTTCGTGCTGTACAACTTCGACAGCTCGCGGTGCCGCAGCAACAGCGGCACCACAGGATGGTCGATCCGCTGCAAAACGTGCTTGCGGGTCGACTCGACCGTGATGCCTTCGCGACGGAACGCCTCGAGCACCTCGCTGTGCGAGGCGGGATTCACGGCACGACCGAAGACGGCGCTGATCTCCTCGACGACTTCGGCGATGCGGCTCGGCAGGTCGTAACCGGTCGGGCGTGGCCCGAGAGTGTCCTCGAGCAGACGACGATGCGCCCGCGCCGAGAACGGCAACCCGTCGAAACTCATCTCGGCCGCTGCGAGCGTGCCGGCCGATTCGGCGGCGGTGAGCAGTTCCAGGCGGGCATCGCCGGAGATGCGCCGACGCTGATCGGCGACCTGTTCGACGACTGCTTCGACGTCGATCGCGGGTGCGGCATCGAAGAGGCCGGGTCGCTCGTCGATCGGCTCCTCCGAGGCAGGTGGGGGCAGACCTTCCCGTACGGCGAGGATGACGCCGGTGGTGGCGAGGTCGTGGCATCGCTGCACCCGGACGCCGGCGCGAAGAAGCTCGGGATAGACGGTTGCCGTCGAGGTCCACACCCAGCGCGGTCGAGATTCGGCTTCGATCGCTGCGACAGCTGCTGCGAACTCGGGATACTCACGTATCGGTCCGAGTGGCGCACCCGATGCGTCGACCTCGACGATGCTTGCACCGCGACGGCCCCGGCCGTCCGCAGGATGAGGAACGACGACCGTGCGCATCCATACAGTGTGCTTCATCACGGCGACAGCTTTCGGCGCGCCATGCCCCACGATTCACCCTCGAATTCACCCGTACCGAGAGCGACCCCCGAGAGAACCGGCACTACCGTGATAGTGGAGGGGCTCCGCCGCTACCCCCGACGCGCGGCGGGGCCCCCATTTCGTCGACGGGCCCGTCGTTGTCGTCCGAACGCTCGCTGCCGCCGGAAGATTCGCCCGTGTCGTCGCGATCGTCCTGCCCACGTTCATCGACGGTGTCGTCCGAATGGACCGGATCGCCCACGATCGCCGAATCCTGATCGCGTTGTCGGGACGGCCGCCAGGGCAGTCGCACCGGTGCGTCCGGTGCCCGGTGGAATCCGACGCGGTCGTAGATCCACGTCACGGCGGCGCCGACGACGAGTCCGAACACGAGTCCGACGATCGTCATGGTCGCACCGTGGCCGAGCCCGGCGCCGGCGCGTCCGTCGAAGTAGAGGATGGCGCGCACCGCGAGATAGATCTGGTGCATCGGCTCGAAGGTCGACAGCCACTCGAACAATCGCGGCGTGGCCTCGATCGGGATGGTGCCACCGGACGAAGGAAGTCCGAGCACGATGAACACGATCAGGTTCACCAGCAGGCCCGCCGCGCCGAAGATCGACATCACGGCGAGCGAGGTGATGCCCACCGCCGAGATCGCGAGTGCCCCGTACTCCCACAACAGCAACGCGCGTGGTGCCGGCATACCGAGTCCGGTGGCGATCCACACGTACAACGCCGAGACGATCAACGACATGATCACCGTGATGCCCCACTTCAGTGCCAGCACCTGCAGGCGCGACATCCGGGTGGTCTCCCGTGCGATGTAGAGGGGGCCGTATTCGGTGGGTACGAAGCCGAGCTTGGTGTCGACGACCGCGTTGATGATCGTGGCACCGGTGAAGCCGGCCAGGATCAGCAGCAATGTGTAGAAGAAGGCGGACAGACCCGCGCCCGTCCCACCCGGCAGCGGTTTGTGCTCGACGGTGAGCGCATCGATCGGTTGGGCCAGCGTCAGGCTACCGGCTCCGGAGAGCTGCAGGTCGGGGGCGGTGTCGGCGAGGGTGGCGGTGACGGTCTCGGTCAGCTGTTCACCCACAGAGTCGTTCACCTGGGTCAGTGCGCGGTCGCCGATCGTGGTGACGATGCCCGTCGCGAACGCCCCCGTGCGGGGGTTCGTGTACAGGGTGATGATCGGTTTCTCGATGTCGCCGGGGACCACCGAGGCCTGCGCGAGGATCGAGATGCGTTTGGTGAAGTCGCTCGGGATGACGATCGCCCCGTACAGGCTGCCGTCGTCGAGCCCGCGGTCGGCGGCCGAGATGCCCATCTGTTGCAGGTCGATCTCCTCGGGATCGATGCCGTCGAGGATGCCCTCGGTGATCTGGTCGCCGAAGTTCTGTCGTTCGTCCGATCCGGGCAGCACGTCGCCGACGTCCTGGTTGACGATGGCCATCGGGAACTGCCTCAGGTTCTCGCTGGGATCGAGGAGGGCGCCGAGGTAGAAGTACGCCAAGGCACTCATCACCGCCGCGACGACAGCGAAGGGCGCGAGCCAGAAGCGCGCGCTGCGCAGGGTGCTGTGGTGCGGGTCGATGGACGACTGGGTTGGACTCACCTGTCAATTGTGCACACAGGTGTGTGCTGTCGAGGTCCCGAGTGCTCGAGTACACGTGGAACCGGGCTGCGTGATCTGGCACTCCGCAGGTCGTCACCCGTCATCGGTCACCGGAGCAGGTCGCCGAGGGTCGACGCCGCAGAGAGTACGGCCGCCGCGAGGCGAGTTTCGTCGGTGGCGTCGAAGACCGAGACGCCTATCGCCGCCTGAGTACCCCCGGGGCGGCTCGGCACCGCGGCCGAGATTCCGATGGTGGTGGATACGACCTCGCCGGCGGAGACGGCATAGCCCGTCTGCCGCGCCCGGGTCACTTCCGGCCGCTCGTCGGGACGCGGTGGCATGGATCCGAGGATTGCCAGACCGGCGGAGCCGCGGTCCAGCGGATGGACCTGACCCGGACGGAAGGCGATGTGGACATCGGAGCGCCGGGGTTCGATCACCATCATCGCCCGCACCGTGGTGTCGGACTCGCGGACGACGAGGTGGGCCGTGGCCTCGACGCTGTCGGCGAGTTCCTCGAGGATCGGCCGCGCGAGGGTCCGCAGGTCCTGTTCGACCGATTCGGCGAGTGTCACCAGGCCGGTGCCCAGTGAGATGCGCTTGTGGTCGTCGCGGCGGCACAGCCGGTGTGCCTCGAGAGTCCGGACGAGTCGGTGGGCGACCGTGCGGTGTACGTCGAGGCTCTCGGCGATCTCGCTGACGGACAGGCCGTGTGGGTTCCGCGCAAGCAGTTCCAGGATTTCGAGACCGTTGTGGAGCGTCTTGGACATGCCTGCGTCCGGCTCGATCCGCGGTAGGTCCAGATCCCCGGTTTGCGCAGGTACATCCCGCATTTGCGTCATGACCCCCATTACCTCCCTTGACGTCTGTGAACTGTAACACCTAGCATTTCCGTTAATCGCACACTAAGTGCGATTATCGCACACACTCACGGATGGTTTTCGTACGACATGACACGAACCGACTACGTGGACGCGGCGGTTCTCGCTCATATCCACCAGCTCTACGGGCGACAGAGCCACCTCATCGACGAGGGCTCTGCGCGTGAGTGGGCCGAAACGTTCACCGCCGACGGCGAGTTCTGCTCGCCCAGCTACCCGGCCCCCGTGGCAGGTACCGACGATCTCGTGGCCTTCGCCGAGCGCTTCCATGTCGGCGCGCAGGCAGCAGGTGAAGTGCACCGGCACGTCGTCACCGACCTCGCGGCCTACCGCGTCGACGACGACGCCCTCCGTGTACGGGCCTATCTGCAGATTGTGGCCACCGTTCGTGGGGGCGAATCCCGACTCGTCCGGTTCACCACCATCGACGACCACGTCGTGCGCACCGGCGGCGAATGGCGCATAGCCCGCCGCGTCGTCTCCCGCGACGACAGCTGATCGTCACACCTCTTTCCACTTCGCTTCATATTCTCGGAGGAATCACCCATGACCGTCGACGCCCAGAACCCGGGCCGTACCGTCACCACCCCGATCGTCGCCCTCTACCCGGAGATGGCAGGCAAAGTTGCCGTCGTCACCGGCGCGGCGCGCGGTATGGGTGCCCAGTTCGCGCGCGGTCTGGCCACGCGCGGCGTGCACGTGGTGGGCGGCGACATCAACGATGTGCAGATGAAGGAGGCCGCAGAGCAGATCGATACCGATCTCGCCGTGGAAGCCCTCGTCGAGACGCCCGGCACGGTGATCGGCGCACGTGTCGACGTGACCGATCCGGCCGACCACGAGGCGCTCGCGCAGGTCGCACTCCAGGAGTTCGGCCGCATCGACTTCTGGATCAACAACGCCGGCATCTTCCCGTTCGCCCTTGCCGAGGAGATCTCGAAGGAGCAGATCGCGGCGACTCTGGACGTCAATGTCGAAGGCGTTCTCTTCGGTTCGCAGGCCGCGGCGCGGCACATGGAGCCCGGTAGCGCGATCGTGAACATGTCGTCGGTCTCGGCGCTGCGCGTGCGCAAGGGCCGCGGTGCCTACTGCGCCTCCAAGGCCGCCGTCGCCCATCTGACCGAATCGTTGGCAGTCGAATTCGGCGACAAGGGGATCCGCGTCAACTCGATCGCGCCGGGATATATCGACACCGAGATGACCCGGTGGGTCCAGGAGGACCCGGCCGCCTTGAAGCACGCGCTCGACGTCGTCCCGCTGCACCGGCTCGGTGCCCCCGAAGAGGTCTTCGGACCGTTGCTGTTCCTGCTCTCCGACAGCGCCCGCTACGTCACCGGACACTCGATTGCCGTCGACGGCGGATCACGTCATGTCTGACCGCGTCGTCGAATCGGTGTCGTACCCCTCGGTCGTACTCGTCACGGGTGCGGCCGGGGGGATGGGCGCCAACCACGCACGGGTGCTCGCTGCACGCGGAACGCATGTGTGCCTTGCTGATATCCACGACCCGTCCGAGGTCGTCGAACAGATCCGGGCTGCAGGCGGTTCCGCGACGGCACACACACTCGACGTGGCCGACGCCGAGGAATGGGGGCGGGTCGTCGACGAGATCCGCACCCGGCACGGTGAACTCGGTGGACTCGTCAACAACGCCGGGATCTCCCGGCGCCTCGAATTCATGGACACCCCGGACGACATCTGGGAGAAGACCATGCGGATCAACCTCTTCGGCCCCTTCTACGGGATGAAAGCGGTGGCTCCGCTCATGCGTGAGAGCGGTGGCGGGTCGATCGTCAACATCTCGTCGATCTCGGGACAGATCGGCTACTTCTCTCCGGCCTATTCGTCGAGCAAGTGGGGACTGCGGGGTCTGTCCAAATCGGCGGCAGGGAATTTCGCGCGCTGGGGTATCCGCGTCAATTCGGTTCACCCCGGCCTCGTGGGCACGGCCCTGCTCGGCGGCGCCGACGCGTTCGTCGGTGCCGCATTGAACAGCGTTCCGGCCGGCCGGATGGCCACCGTCGACGAGATCACCGACGCTGTGCTCTTCCTGCTGTCGGATCGTTCGAGCTACATGACCGGCAGCGAAGTGACCGTCGACGGTGGCATGACGTCCAACGGCCTCTATCACCGCATCATCGCGGAGACGGGAGATCAACTCTCATGAACGACGACATCATCGACGTCGTGGTGATCGGTGGTGGCGGTGCCGGTCTCGCTGCCGCAGTGTCTGCCGCCGAATCCGGGGCGAGTGTGCTGCTGTTCGAATCCGAGACCGAACTGGGCGGGTCGACCCAGCTGTCCGCGGGATTGTTCACCGCGGCAGGGACGAGTGTGCAGCGCGGTCTCGGTATCGAGGACTCCGCCGAGAAGTTCTTCCAGCACTACATGGATCTGAACCATTGGGTCCTCACACCCGGCCTGGTCCGTGCGTTCTGCGAGAACGCGGGCCCGACGCTCGAATGGCTGATCGGTCTCGGCGTGGAGATCCCCGCCCGCGAATCGTCGAACGCGCACATGCCCGGTCTGTGCCAGGCCGGTGTCGAAGACGTCTGGCGCGGGCACGTGCCGAAGGATCAGGGCTACGGACTCGTGCAGACACTCGACCGTGCGCGTCGCACGCACGGTGTGGAAGCCGTGCTCGGTACCCGGGTCCAGAAGCTGCTCGTCGAGGGCGGACGTGTGGTCGGTGTCGTCGCGGACGACATCGAGGTCCGTGCACATGCCGTCGTGGTCGCGTCCGGTGGTTTCGCGCAGAACCGCGACCTGCTGGAGCAGTACTATCCGTATCCGCTCCGAGCAGGGGAGTCGCTGTTCGTCGTGGCCGCGCCGGGTAGCCGCGGTGACCACTTCCGCTTCGGCGAGCAGGTCGATTCGTCGATCGCCGGCACGGACTGGGGACTGACCATGCCCACCGCATACTTCCAGCGTTACCACCATTGGCAGGCCGGCTTCCCGCCCAAGTCGCGGGTGTACGTGAACAAGTCCGGCCGACGGTTCATGGACGAGGATGCGTCGTACGCGGTCTCCGGCGGTCTCATGGATCGTCAGGACGGACCGGTATGGGTGATCTTCGACGAGAAGGCCCGCACCGGGCTGCCGTCGGGCTACACCGACTGGGACGCCGACCGGATCGCAGAGGAAGCCGACGCCGGTCGTACCCTGCGTGCCGACAGCATTCCCGAACTCGCCGACCTCATCGGCGTACCGGCCGATGCGTTGGTCACCACGATCGATCGTTGGAACACCCGGCTGCCCAACGGGAACGATCCCGACTTCCTGCGGCATCGCACCCTCGCCAACAAGGGATCGACCTCGAACCCCGACCCCGTCACGGAGGGACCGTTCTACGCGGCACGTATGCTGCCCGCCGAACTGGTCTGCACCCACGCCGGACTCGAGATCAACCCGAACGCGGAAGTTCTCGACACCCTCGGGAACGTCGTACCCGGCCTGTACGCGGCCGGAGAAGCGGGCGCCGGCATCCTCGGCCTCCGCTATGTGGGCGGCGGCAACGCCGTCGCCAACGCAGTGACCATGGGTCGCATCGCCGGCCTCAACGCGGCCCGCTGGGCTGCATCCGGCGCCGCTCCACGCGCCGCACTCGGCGTTGCCGGCGTGTAGCGCCACCTCCCCCTCACATTCGAAAAGGACACGAACATGCTCGGATCGGACGCGGCATCCCCCGCAGTGAGTCCACCCCAGGCCGGCACTCCGCAGCCGAAGCAGTCGACGACGAAGGTCATTCGTGCTGCCGTCGTGGGCACCATCGTGGAGTACTACGACTTCGGTATCTACGGCTACATGGCGACGATGGTCGCCACCCTGTTCTTCGTCTCGGAAGATGAGACGGCTGCTCTGCTGGGAACATTCGCGGCCTTTGCCGTGGCGTTCTTCCTCCGGGTGCCCGGTGGCATCTTCTTCGGGCACATCGGTGACAAGTACGGCCGGAAGAATGCGCTGTCGTGGACGATCCTGCTCATGGTCGTGGCGACCGCGGCCATGGGACTGATGCCCACCTACGCCACTCTGGGCGTGTGGGCGACGGTTCTGCTCGTGCTCGCCCGCTGTCTGCAGGGCTTCGCGGCCGGCGGTGAACTCGGCGGCGCAAACGCATTCGTCTCCGAATCCGCACCGGCACGCTGGCGCGCGACGCAGACGTCCATGGTCAACTCGGGTACCTACCTGGGGTCGTTGGTGGCGTCTCTCGTGGCGCTCGGCATCACGTCCACCTTCTCGGAGGAGCAGATCCTCGAATGGGCATGGCGCATCCCGTTCCTGCTCAGCGTGGTCATCGGTGTCGTCGGCATCTGGATCCGTAATCATCTCGAGGACACCCCGCAGTTCGAGGAACTCGAGGAAAAGGGTGAGACGAAGAAGCTGCCCATCGCGGAGCTGCTGAAGACGTCGGGCGGAAGCGTCGTCAAGATCATCCTGCTCGGTGCGCTCATCATCGGTGGCTACTACATCGCCTCCGTGTATGCCGCGACCTACCTCCAGACCACGGGTGGACTGTCGTCCTCCGTCGCGTTCCTGTCGACCTGCCTCGCTCTCGTGCTCGGTGTGATCACGCTGCCCATCGCCGGTTATCTCGCCGACAAGTACGGGCGCAAGCCGGTGCTGTTCGCCGGTAGTGCCGCATCCGCGATCGTCGGTGTTCCGATGTTCATGCTGATGTCCGGCGGCACCGTCTGGCAGGCCGTCGTCGGCCAGTCCGTGCTGTTCATCTGCGTGTCGGTGGTCAACGGTGCCTCCTTCGTCACCTATGTCGAGATGCTCAAGGCGTCCGTGCGATACAGCGGTATCGCTCTCGGGAACAACGTGACGAACATGTGCCTCGGTGGCACCGCACCGTTCATCGCGACGTGGCTGATCGACGTCACCGGGAACTCGCTGGCACCGGCGGGGTACTTCGTGTTCTGTGCGCTGCTCACCCTCGGTGCGGTCTTCTTCATCGAGGAGACGAAGGGCATCGAACTCCGCACCGACTAGTCCTGTGGTGCAGCCGGAATTGTCGGAACCCGTCGGGGGCCGACAATTCCGGCATTCCCATATCCGGACCGCGTGGTCCGTGTTTCGATGTCCGGGAGGCACGGGTCCTCGAGACACGGGGTGGAGGGGAACGATGGCGAACGGATTTCGACGGGTACTGCGAGCCGGATCGGTCGCTGCAGTGACAGGAGGGATCGTCCTCGGCGGCGCCGGCATCGCGGCGGCACAGGACGAGTGGCCGGTCCAGCAACCCAACAGTCCGATCTACGTGTACGACGTGGACCCCGCCAACTGGCTCACCCCCGACGAACTCGCCTACTGGAACCCGCTGGTGAACGAGCCGCGCCTGACCTCGCCGTTCGGCGCGAACACCCGCATCGTGTGCCAGGGCTTCCACGGCGTGACGACTGATTGCTGGCAGGCCGACCTCGAAGGCCGTCCACACAAGCTTCAGCGTCTGCCCGCGAACCTGCCCAACGTGACGGGGTCGAGCGCACCCGGCGGAGGCGTCGGGCACTTCGTGTATCCGCTCTTCTGATCCGCACGGGGCGTCAGCGGTCGTCCCGAGAGCTCGGGGTGCCCGTGCTCTCGAGATAGAGGAGCACCGCCCGTACCCGCCGACTACGGTCGGCTTCGCGCGGCAGGTCGAGCTTCACGAAGATCGAATTGACGTGCTTCTCCACGGCACTGACCGACATCGTCAGACGACCGGCGATGCCGGTGTTCGTCAGACCCTGGGCGAGGGCCTCGAGTACCTCGCGTTCGCGTTCGGTGAGGGCGGCGATGGGGTCGGCGCGGCGGGTGTTCGCGAACAGTTGCCGCACCACCTCGGGATCGAACGCCGTCCCGCCCGCAGCCACTCGTTCCAGATCGGTGAGGAATGCCCCCACGTCCGACACACGATCCTTGAGCAGATAGCCGACGCCACCCCACCCGTTCGTGAGCAGACCGGTGGCGTTCCGGTGCTCGACGTATTGCGACAGCACGAGCACAGCGACCTGCGGGTGCTCCTCCTTGATGCGCCGCGCCGCGTTGATGCCCTCCGTCGAGTAGGTCGGTGGCATACGCACGTCGAGCAGCACGAGATCGGGCACGTCGCGCTCGACGACATGATGCAACTCGACGGCATTTCCCACGCCGGCGATCACCTCATGGCCTTCGTCCGCGAACAACCGCGACAAACCCTCGCGGAGAAGGGTCGAGTCCTCGGCAATCACGATGCGCACGGGATCCTCGCTTCCACGACGGTCGGCCCTCCGCGAGGGCTGTGTACGGAGAACTGCCCGTCCAGCGCGGCGATACGGCGCGCGAGACCTGTCAGCCCGGAGCCCGTCATCTCGGCCCCGCCACATCCGTCGTCGACGACCGTGACCGTGACGACGCGACCGTCCGCCGCGACGGTCACCGACACACTGTCGGCGCCGGAGTGCTTCGTCGCGTTCGTGACCCCTTCCGCGGCAACGTAGTACGCGGCTGCCGCGACATCGTGCAGCGGTTCCGGATGGATCGACAGATCCAGATCGACGGGGAGGGAGGTGTGCGCGGACAACCCTTCCAGCGCCGCGGCGAGTCCGTGTTCGTCCAGGGCGGCCGGGTAGATCCGCCACGTCACGTCGCGCAGTTCGGTGAGCAATGCCTGTGCCTGGGCGACGGCGTTGTCGAGGTCGGCGACGAGATTCCCGCCGCCGCGTTCGGCGGTGCGTCGCGCCCGCCCGACATCGAGCGCGAGTGCGACGGCCCGCTGCTGGACATCGTCGTGCAGGGCGCGTTCGATCCGCCGGCGTTCGTCGTCGATGGCGGTGACGACGTCGGCACGGGTGCGCTGCAGGTCGCGGAGACGATGCTGCGTCGCGTCGTCACCGAGCAGCCGCAGTGCCGTGCGGACGTCCCACTGGCCCACGATCATCGCCATCCGGACGGCGAGGTAGATCATGACGGCGGCGACGAGGAGCGAGACGAGGCCGTCGGCGACGGAGATGCGACCGCCGACCAGCAGGACGATCGCCCAGCCCCCGTAGCCGGTCGCGGCGATCAGGACGAGCAGTACGACGATGCCGACAAGTGGACCGTAGGCCAGACGGACGAGGAAGTACCCCGTCGGCTCGCGATCCGGGAGATCCCGGACAGTCTCGGCGTCGAACCATCGCACGAGACGGGTGCGGTCGCGTTCGGCCGCCCGGCCCGGTCCGTCGGTGGTGCGGCGGACCGATGCCGCCGCACCCGCCACCGCGGTGACGATCCCGAGCAGGAGCCCGACGACGGCGCGGACCGAGGTCCCGAGTGAGCGCCGAAGGTGATCGATCACGGACCGACCCTAACGGGCGCGAATCGATCGGACACGGCGGACGACGAACACCGCCACTGCCCCGACCACCGCGACGATCACGAGTTTCTGCAGCACATCCGCATACGGTTCGATGACTCCCCAGTTCTCACCGAGAAGGTATCCGGCGAGCACGAAGATCGAGTTCCACAGTGCGCTGCCCAGAACGGTCAGGACGACGAAGCGGCCGACGGGCATGGCCTCCACCCCGGCGGGAACCGAGATCACGCTCCGCACGAGCGGCACCATCCGGCCGAGGAACACCGATTTCTCACCGTGGCGGGCGAACCATTCTTCGCCGCGCCGCAGATCGGAGATGCTCACCAGTGGGAGTCGCTCGACCACGGCATACATCCGCGGACGCCCGAAGGCTCGTCCGGTGAGGTAGAGCAGCAGCGCGCCGACGACGGAGCCGAGGGTGGTCCACACGACGGCCGAGACGAGGGAGATCTCCCCGCGGGAGGCCGCGAAGCCGGCGAGGGGAAGGATCACCTCGCTCGGGATCGGCGGGAAGAGGTTTTCCGCGGCGACCACGAGACCGGCGCCGGGTGCTCCGAGCATCTCCATCAGCTGCAGCGAGAGGCCCGCGAGGCCGTCGAGTTCGTCGGTGGGTGACTGCGAGAGGGTGTGTTCGAGGTTCATGTCCGGAACGCTATGAGCAGTGAATGCGCAGTTCACTGCGGTTTTCCGCCGATTTCGAGGTGTTCGGGGTGTGGTTTTCCATAGTCCTGCCGATCTCCGGCCGATCTACCGGATAGTAAATAGATGAATTATTCCGGGCCTGCGGTACTGTGACCGCATGTCCGGACCCCGCGACCTCGACTACTGGTCCTTCGTCGAACTCGCGCAGGAGCGTCTGAACAGCAAGTTCGGTGAACATCACCGCAGTGCGACCGAAGTCCTGCTCACGCTCAACCGGGCCTCGGACATCGTCACCTACGACCTCGAGGCCGCGGTTCACCGTCCGCGTGGCCGGTCGTGGTCGGCCTATCGGCTCATGTTCGTCATCTGGCTCGCGGGTCCGATCGAACCGAATGTCGCCGCGCGGCTCACCGGGATGAGTCGCGCCGCCGTGTCGAACCTCGCGAAACCCCTGGTCGAGGCGGGAATCCTCCAGAAGACTCCGGTCAGCCACGACGCGCGTTCGGTGCAACTGTCGCTCACCGAAGCGGGAGAGAAAGAGATCCGGGACAGTTTCCGTGCCCAGAACGAGCGCGAAGAGGCCTGGGTGGAGGTGCTCACCCCCACCGAACAGCAAATTCTCGTGATGCTGCTGAACAAGCTGATCACCAACCGCAGCCAGTTCGACGTGCGCGGACGCAACTGACGCAGGGTCGTGACCTCTCTGTGGTTGCGCTCACGGCCTCGGTTTAGTTAACGTATTTACTAATTCCAGGCGAGCGACCGTCCCTCGCACGCCCGAGATCCGCGAGGAGTCAGATCATGGCGTTCTACCGACAGCTCGGCGTCATCCCGCCGAAGCGTCACACCCAGCACCGCGACGAGAACGGCGACCTGTACTACGAAGAGCTCATGGGCGAGGAGGGCTTCTCGTCCGACTCGGCGCTGCTCTACCACCGGTACATCCCGTCGGCGATCGTCGACGCCACGGAGTGGAAGCTGCCCGATCAGACCACCACACCGAACCATCCGCTCAAGCCGCGGCACCTGAAGCTGCACGATCTGTTCCCCGAGACGATCTGGGCCGAAACCGATGTCGTGACCGGTCGCCGCCTGGTCCTGGGCAACGCCGACGTCCGCATCTCGTACGTCGTGTCGACCGAGCCCTCGCCGCTGTACCGCAACGTCGTCGGCGACGAGATGGTCTACGTCGAATCCGGTGAGGCCACCGTCGAGACGGTCTTCGGTCCGCTCGAAGCGAAGGCCGGCGACTACGTCCTGCTGCCGATGGCCACCACCCACCGCTGGGTGCCCCGGGGCGACGGACCGCTGCGCGCCTACACGATCGAGGCGAACAGCCACATCGTCCCGCCCAAACGCTACCTGTCGAAGTTCGGGCAGTTCCTCGAGCACGCGCCGTTCTGTGAACGCGACCTGCACGGACCGACCGAGCTCATGCAGGTCGAGGAAGAGAACGTGGAGGTGCTGGTCAAGCACCGCACCTCGCAGGGCATCGTCGGCACCCGCTACCTGATGCCGCACCACCCCTTCGACGTGGTCGGCTGGGACGGCTGCCTGTACCCGTACACCTTCTCGATCCACGACTTCGAGCCCATCACCGGTCGCGTCCACCAGCCGCCGCCGGCGCACCAGGCGTTCGAGGGCAACAACTTCGTCATCTGCAACTTCGTGCCCCGCAAGGTGGACTACCACCCGCTGGCCGTACCGGTGCCGTACTACCACTCGAACGTCGATTCCGACGAGGTCATGTTCTACTGCGGCGGCGACTACGAGGCCCGCAAGGGATCGGGCATCGGCCAGGGTTCGATCTCGGTGCACCCCGGTGGTCACGCGCACGGCCCGCAGCCGGGTGCCTACGAGCGCAGCATCGGTGTGGAGTTCTTCGACGAACTTGCCGTCATGGTCGACACCTTCCGCCCGCTCGAACTCGGTGAGGGTGCGCTCGCGTGCGAGGACGCCGCCTACGCCGGCAGCTGGAACCGCAATGCAGGAGCGGCCAAATGACTTTCGGACCTCTCCTGACCGGACTGTGCGACGACGCTGCGCTGTTCCCTCCGGGCAACGCCCCGCTGCCCGTCGCCGTCCCCGCCCACGCCGGGCACCGCTCGTCCGCGCACGCACCGCTCGTCGGAGCGTTCGTCTTCCCGGCCGGTCGCCTCGGTGAACTCGCAGATCACCTGGCGCAGCACCCGTATCCCGGTGAGCTGGCCCTGAGCCTGACCGCACCGACCGGCACCGCCGCCGTCCGGCCCGCACTCGAGCAGGTCGACGCGATGGACTCGGTGTCCGTGGTGGCCCTCGAGATCGCGGTCCCCGCAGAGCAATCCGTCGACGAGCTGTTCGCGGCGCTCGACGAGATCAGGGTGAGTCGACCGGATATCGATGTATTCGTCGAGGTTCCGCGTGACGAGCGCCGAGCCGAGATCCTCGCCCGACTGACCGGGACGCCGTACGCCGCCAAGTTCCGCACCGGCGGGATCGTGGCGGAGGCGTATCCGGACGAGGCCGAGCTCGCCGCAGCGGTCTCGACGGTCGTCACCACGGGAGTTCCGTTCAAGGCGACCGCCGGTCTGCACCACGCGGTGCGCAACACCGACCCGAGGACGGGCTTCGAACAGCACGGGTTCGTGAACCTGTTGGCCGCGGTGGACGCGGTGCTGTCCGGAGCCGACATCGACGAGGTCGCTTCCGTGCTGGCCGAACGTGACGGGGCAGTGCTCTCCGCACGTCTCGGCGCACTCTCCGACGAGCGGGCCGCAGAGGTCCGGCGCCGTTTCCTGTCGTACGGCACCTGCAGCATCGCCGAACCGCTCGAGGATCTGCTCGACCTCGGCCTGGCGCCCTCGACCGTTTCCCCGATCACCGAAGGAACGAACGCATGACCACCATCGCCATTCCGGAGGGTTCGCTCTTCGGCATCGACAACCTGCCGTACGGCATCTTCTCCACGGCCGACAGCGAACCCCGTGTCGGTGTCCGCGTCGGAGATGCGGTTCTCGACCTGAGCCGTGTCTTCGAGGACGACGTCGTCTTCGCCGAGCCCTCGCTCAATGCGTTCATGGCCCAGGGTCGTGCACGGTGGGACGAAGTTCGCGCTGCGATCAGGGAACTCGTGACCGGCGATGTCGCCGACGAGGCGGTCTTCGCCGTTGCCGACGTGACGATGCACCTGCCGATCGAGGTGGCAGACTACGTCGACTTCTACGCCTCGGAGAACCACGCGTCGAACCTCGGCCGACTGTTCCGCCCGCAGAACCCCGACCC
Organism: Rhodococcus gordoniae; assembly: GCF_001646655.1. Classification (GTDB taxonomy): domain Bacteria; phylum Actinomycetota; class Actinomycetes; order Mycobacteriales; family Mycobacteriaceae; genus Rhodococcus; species Rhodococcus gordoniae. The sequence goes on from NZ_LPZN01000032.1 coordinate 40,668, forward strand.
GCTGATGCCGAACTGGAAGCACCTTCCCGTCGGTTACCACGGTCGGTCGAGCACCGTCGTGACCTCGGGGGTCGACATCGTGCGGCCGAGCGGACAGCGTAAGGGCCCCAACGACCCTGCACCGGTCTTCGGTCCGTCGATCCGGCTCGACATCGAGGCCGAGATGGGCTTCATCGTCGGTGTCGGCTCCCCGATGGGTTCGCAGATCACTCCCGACGAGTTCGCCGACCACTGCTTCGGTGCGGTCATCCTCAACGACTGGTCGGCCCGCGACATCCAGGCGTGGGAGTACGTGCCGCTGGGCCCGAACCTCGGCAAGTCCTTCGCGACGTCGATCTCGCCGTGGGTCGTTCCGCTCGCCGCCCTCGAGGCCGCCCGCATCGACACCCCGGTGCAGGACCCGGAGCCGCTGCCGTACCTGAAGGGCGCCGAGAAGTGGGGCCTGGACATCGATCTCGAGGTCGAGTGGAACGGACACGTCGTGTCGCGCCCGCCGTACGCGCAGATGTACTGGTCGCCGGCGCAGATGCTCGCCCACACCTCGGTCAACGGTGCCGCGACCCGCACCGGCGACCTGTTCGGATCCGGCACCATCTCCGGCCCGGAGAAGGACCAGCGTGGCGCCTTCATCGAACTCACCTGGGGCGGAGCAGAACCCGTGCAGGTGGGCGACGAGACACGCACCTTCCTCGAGGACGGCGACGAAATCGCCATTTCGGCCACCGCTCCCGGCCCGAACGGGACGCGCATCGGCTTCGGTGAGGTCCGCACCCGCATTCTTCCCGCGATCGGGGAATAAAGAAAACAGGTCCGTGCGTCAGCCGGAGCGCCACCGGCCGGACCATCGGCGATGCCCGGAACCCACGAGGTTCCGGGCATCGCCGTGTTCGGGGTCGGTCAATCGACCGAAAGAATGTCGCCCACAGAGCAATCCAGTACGCGGCACAGGGCGGTGAGGGTCGAGAAGCGGATCGCGCGGGCGCGTCCGTTCTTGAGTACCGACAGGTTCACCACGCTGACGCCGACCTTCTCGGCCAACTCGGTGAGCGTCATGCCCCGATCGGCCAGCAGTTCGTCGAGATGACACCGGACGGCATGCTCGGTTTCCGGAGGCATCAGACGAGTCCTTCGTTGTCGCGCGCCATGCGGCTGCCGATCCGCAGCACCACACCCACGGCCGAGATCACCATGCAGAAGACGTAGGCGTACCAGAACTCCGGTCCGAGAGGCGCGTTCGAGAGGACGTAGTTCATGTCCACGTCCCGGATCAGCATGTTGGTGCCCAGCGTGCGGGGGATCATCGGGACGATGATGGTCGCGATCGCCACGATGGATGTGATCCACACGAGCCGGATGACACCGCGGTCGAACAACCGGCCCCGGACGAATCGCACCATGATCCAGCTCAGCAGGGCCAGGGCCGTCAGGTAGCCGAGGGTCTGTACCGCCTCCCCGGCGCGGAGGAGGGCGACGCTGACGGGTGAGAGGACGTCGGTCGGAACGTCGATCACCGTCGTCGAGGTGGTCCGGAGGTCGACGCCGTTCGGGGTGGACAGCACCGGCGCCGCTGCCGCGTCGTCGAACCGGACCCGCGCGGTCACGATGCCGTCGCCGAGAGAGCTTGCGAGGTCGCGAACATAGGTGAAGAGCACGATCAACGACGTCAGCGCGAAGACCGTGAGGGACGCCCACAGATCGGTGCGGTCCTTCTTCGACGTCTCGGTGGGGGAGAGCGTGTCGGGTTCGGAGACCGGGCTCTGGGGGCGGTCGGTGTCGTGGGTGGAATTCATGGTCGTCTCCGAACTCGCCGGGCGGCGGCACTATCGATTGTCGATACCATCGATAATCGTTATACATATCGAGAAACGATATGTCCAGAGAGGGTGCGTTCCCGCCGGTCCCGCCCGGAGCGGATCAGGGCAGGCGACGCTCGATCGCGTCCCGCGCTGCCAGCGCCTTCGCGCCGTAGTCGGCGAAGAGGTCGGGGGTCAGTCGCGAAGCCGGACCGGAGATGCTGAAGCAGCCGCGCACGGTGCCACCGCGCCCGCGCAGGGCGACGGCGACGGCGGCGATGCCGTCGTGCAGCCCCTGTTCGGTCACGGCGTACCCGCGGGCGCGGATCTCGGCGATCTCCTCGCGCAGAGCCGCCGGATCGGTGACGGTGTGCTCGGTCAGCGAGGGGAGTTCGGTCGCGAGGAAATTCTCGATCCGTTCGTCGGGCAGCGACGCGAGATAGGCCTTGCCGGTGGACGCGGCGTGCAGAGGCAGGCGCGTGCCGAGGGCGAGGAAGGCGCGCAGCTGGTGGGCGCTGTCGAGTCGCTCGATCAGGACCAGCTCGTTCCCGTCCGGCACGGCGAGATGAACGGTCTCGCCCGTCTCGGTCTGCAGGCGGTTCAACTCGGAGAGTGCGACCTCGCGCAGGTCGTCGCCGGACGACATCGCGCTGCCCAGGCTGAACGCGCGGCCGGTGATGACCCACTGCCCGGCGTTCGTCGTCGAGGGGCGCAGCCAGCCGGCTTCGGCGAGGGTCTTGAGGCATCGCTGAACGGTGCTCTTGGGGACGTCGAGTCGCTTGCTCACGTCCGAGAGTCCGACCGGTTGCGTGGTCGCGACCTCCTCGAACACGCGGAGTGCGGTGAGAACGCTGTTCATCGGAACCTTTCGCGCGTCGTTGACGGCAGGCGGCACGGGCTATAAGTTGAGCCGGACCGCATCGTAGCACGTCGGTCCACAATGTGGACCGTGCGCCGCGCGACACCGTCCGGCAGGACGTCGAGAAGGGACCACCACCGATGACCACCACCACGCCCGTGCCGTTGCTGACCTCGCTCACCGAGTCCGGAGCAGGCAGTGACGACCGCAGCGCTGTCCGCGTCGGAGACGTCTCGCTCACCCGATCCGAACTGATCGCGGCTGCCGCCGCTGTGGCCGACGAGGTCGCAGGTTCCTCGCGGGTCGCTGTCGACGCCACCGCGAGCATCGAGACGGTGATCGCCACGACCGGATGCCTCATGGCCGGTGTGGCCGCGGTGCCCGTGCCGCCGGATTCCGGTCCTGCCGAGCGCGCCCACATCCTGAAGGACTCGGGTGCGCAGGTGTGGCTCGGCACGGCCCCCGAGGATGTCACCCTGCCTGCGATCCCTGTCGACGCGAGCGCGCGTTCGTCGTCCTCGCACGCGGAGGCCGATCCGGGCAGTGCCGCGATGATCATGTACACCTCGGGAACCACGGGCGCCCCCAAGGGAGTCGTGCTCTCGCGGTCCGCCGTGGCGGCCGGTCTCGACGGTCTCGCCGAGGCATGGAACTGGACGTCCGACGACACGCTCGTCCACGGACTTCCCCTGTTCCACGTCCACGGACTCATCCTCGGTGTCGTCGGCGCGCTCCGGCAGGGCTCGCCACTCGTGCACACGGTGCGACCGAAACCCGAAGCCTATGCGGCAGCCGGTGGTTCGCTGTACTTCGGTGTTCCTACCGTGTGGTCGCGGGTCGCTGCCGACGAATCATCCGCTCGCGCACTGTCGTCCGCGCGACTTCTGGTGTCGGGCAGTGCGCCCCTTCCTGTTCCGGTCTTCGAGCGCATGCTCGCCCTCACCGGTTCAGCGCCGATCGAGCGGTACGGGATGAGCGAAACGATCATCACGATCAGCACACGCCACGACGGTGAGCGCCGACCCGGCTGGGTGGGACTGCCGATCCAGGGCGTCTCCACCCGCCTGCGCGACCAGGCCGGCAACCTCGTGCCGCACGACGGTGAAACCCTCGGCCAGTTGGAGGTGTCCGGCGCGACCCTGTTCGACGGCTACCTGAACAACCCCGAGAAGACCGCCGAGTCGATGACCGAGGACGGCTGGTTCAAGACCGGCGACATCGCCGTGATCGACGACCAGGGTTTCCACCGCATCGTCGGCCGCGAATCGGTCGACATGATCAAGTCCGGTGGCTACCGGATCGGCGCCGGCGAAGTGGAGCACGCGCTGCTGAACCATCCCGGCGTGCAGGAGGCCGCGGTGGTGGGTGTGCCGGACGACGATCTCGGACAGCGGATCGTCGCCTACGTCGTCGGGGATCTCCGTGATCCGGGCGAACTCTCGGACTTCGTCGCGCAGACCCTCTCGATCCACAAGCGCCCCCGCGAGATCCGTAGCGTCGACGCTCTTCCGCGCAACGCCATGGGCAAGGTGCAGAAGAAGCTTCTCGTCGAGGACTACCTCGCCGGGAAGTGACCCGATCTACTCGACTGTGCTCGAGCAGTCGGCTCGGCCGACGCCGATCTCGTCACCGACGGTGATGTCGCCGGGAGTCCGGACCGTCGCGTAGACACCGATGCACGGCATCGGCTTGCCCCCCGGCGCAGTGGGCACCTGATGCGCGGCCGTCACCTCGCGCAGCATGCCGCGCCGCGCGGGAACCTCCTGATGGGGGAGCGTCACCATGACGCACCGCGCGGTGCGCTCGTGCGGTGCGAGGACCACGGAACCCATCGAGACCCGTCGGCCGATCCACTCGTCCTCCACGAAACCGGGCGAGTGGGGAATGTCGACGACCAGCTGCGGACGGAACCGCCGCAGGGCCACGTCGGTGGGGTCGCCGGTGCCGAGCGCCTCCACCGCGGAGCGGGAGACGAGATGCAGCGGCGCCTCGTCGTAGCTGCGGTCGCGCGGTTCGAGACGCACGTCGTGACCGACCAGTTTCGACAGGAGGTCGTCGACCTCGGGATCGTCGCCGCGGATCACCGTGCCGTCGGCCAGGGTGAGTTCGAGTGCCGCCGGATCGCGAGGATCGTCGTCGCTCAGCAGTCGCGCCGAGCAGGTCAGCAGCAGACCGTAGCGGCGGAAGCGCTTCGCACTCGCGACATTTCCGGATTCCGCGTCGACCAGCGCCCACACATGATCGCCGCGCAGACCGTCCGCTTCGATCGCTGCGGTGTCGAGCCGTTCACCCCCGAACGACTTCACCGGATAACGCCACAACTGATCGATACGCACGACTCGCGAGCATACGGGGACCGGAGCGGCCGCGGGGCGGGCCCGACCGGCCGGCCCGGAAGACGTCCGGCTATGACGTGGACCACAGTGTGGTTAGGTGGCGGTCATGACGGAGAACACGACACGACGATGGGGCCTGACCGTCCCCCTCGACGGCATCCCTCTGCTCGACCAGCGACGCATCATCGAAGAGCTCCCCGACCTCGGGTACACGGACGTGTGGTCGTCCGAGGCCGGCGCCGCCGATGCGTTCACCCCGCTCACCCTCGCGAGCGTGTGGGCTCCCGGCCTGCGCCTGGGCACCGCGATCGTCCCTGTCTACACCCGAGGCCCCGCCACGCTGGCCATGTCGGCCGCGAGCCTCGCTGCCGCCGCGCCCGGCCGCTTCGTGCTCGGGGTGGGCACATCGTCCGACGTCATCGTCGAGAAGTGGAACGGCATTCCCTTCGAGGAACCGTTCAAGCGCGCCCGCGACACCCTCCGGTTCCTGCGTTCGGCGCTGGCAGGGGAGAAGGTCTCCGAGAAGTACGACACCTTCGCCGTCGACGGCTTCCGGGCCGGCGTCGTGCCCGACCCGGCGCCGCCGGTGCTGCTGGCGGCGCTGCGGCCGGGCATGTTGCGTCTCGCCGGACGTGAGGCCGACGGCGCCATCATCAACTGGTTGTCCGCCGACGACGTGCGCACCGTGGCGCCCTACGTCCACGAGGGCGGCGAGAACAAGGAGATCGTCGCGCGGATCTTCGTGCTCCCCGGCTTCGACACCGAGACGGCCCGCGCCATCGGCCGGCGCATGATCGCCGCCTACATGAACGTCCCCGTCTACCGGGCCTTCCACGAATTCCTCGGCCGCTCGGACGATTTCGCCGGTATGTGGAAGGCGTGGGCGGAAGGTGACCGCAAGGCTGCCCTCGAAGCGATCCCGGACCACGTGGTGGATGCTCTCGTGATCCACGGCGAACCCGAGGCGTGCCGCGAGCACGTGGAGCGGTACGTCGAGGCGGGGGTGACCACCCCCGCCATCGCCCTGGTGCCCTCGGGTGATCCCGCACCGATGATCCGGGCGCTCGCCCCACGCTGACGACCGGACGTCACGATTCGGTGTCGGCGGTTGACGACACCCGAAGGTGACGCGACAACTCCTGCAGATGCGCTGTGCAGGAGGCGACATGGCCGAGCCGATATCGAGTACGGACCGGAACATGTCCTGCAGGGCCACCGGGGTCACCGTGGTCGCCGACGACGGAGTGCCGTTGGCCGCCACGGTGACCGGCCCGCGGAATGCGGATCTGACCCTCGTGTGCCTGCACGGGCACTGCCAGGACGCCGCGAGCTGGGATGCCGTCTGCGACGGCCTGGACGTGCAGGACGTCCGCATCGGGACTCGCGGACGGGGGTATCGGGCGCTTTCTGCGCCATCCCGCCGCGTCCATCGTGCACCGGGCGGTCTCGCGCGTACCTCGCGTGATGGAACTGTCGAAGCGCGCCGGTGGTCGCGTGTGCACGGTCGCTGCTCGCAGGCGCACGGAGGAGTCCTGGCTAGGGGTGGTCGGGTCGTCGCTGTCGAACGAGACGTCGGTCGTCACCTGGTCGCGGCTGCTGGCCGACTTCGCGGTCCTCGACGAGTCCGCCGCTCTCGCCGTGCTCGCGAGAGTGCCGGTGGTGGTCGCGGCGGGCACGGAGGACATCTTCGTGCCCTTGGCGTTGTCGGAGGTGATGGCGGCCGGCCTGCCGCACGCCGACCTCGTGCGGTTCGTGGGTGCCGGTCACCGTGTGCTCGCCGACCGGCCCGAGGAGGTCGCCCGCGCACTGTCGGACCTGCTCGGGCAGGTGCGCGCGGGGAGCCCTGTCGCCACCGCTCAGCGCGAACCGACGAGGGTCGCGTCCTGATCGGCGATCAGCTTCCGGGGGACGAGCGCGAGCACGAGCAGGGCCACGGCGATCGCGAAGCACGCGACGAAGCCGATATGCGGCGCGGCGAGCGAGATGACGAAGGGCACCGCGAAGCCCAGATAGATCAGGCAGTAGAAGACGGCGACGGTCTGCGCCAGTTCGTCGGAGGGCGCGATGTTCTCGGCGGTGACGAGGCCGGAGACGAGCAGCATGCCGTAACCCCCGCCGAGGAAGACGGCGGTGACGAGGACGGCGAACACCGATCCCGGACCGTCCACGAGCACCGCGACAGCGGCCGAGACGAACCCCAGGACACCGAGGCCCACCCCGGTCCACACCCCACGATCCTCACCGTGCCGGGTGATGCGCCGGGCCACGGGCTGGACCAGTGCACCGGTGAGCAGCGTCAGTGCGGCGACCACACCGGTGAACGCGACGGCCACACTGTCGACCCGATCCGACACGATCGGCGGCATCGTGGCGAACGAGACGGTCGCGCACCCGAAGACCCACGGAGCCCAAGGGACGACACCCCACCGGAAGCGTGGGGACGACAGGGTCGACAGGCGCCACGAACCCTGCACGGTGCGGGGCCGGTGAGCGTCGGGGACGGCCCACACCAGCACCAGCGCGACCACCATCAGGGCGATGTGCACCAGATAGGGCAGACGGTCGGGGGCGGGCAGCCACTGCGCGATCAGGCCGGCGAACAGGGCACCGCTGCCGAATCCTGCCGACAGTGAGACGGCCGCCCGGCGTGCTCCCACACCCGGTCCCTCGCTGAGTTCCTTCATCCAGGCCGTGCCCGCTCCGAACGCCATCCCGGACGCCAATCCGGCGAGGACCCGCCCGAGATAGAGCAGGGCGGGGATGTCGGCGCCGAGGAGCAGAACGATCGACGACACGACGCTCACCGGGATCATCGCCCGGATCACCGGGCGACGGCCGATCCGGTCGGCCACCCGCCCGAAGTAGAGCAGGGCGGGGATCAACCCCACGATGTAGGACCCGAGCATGGCGGTGAACGACCCGCTGCCGAGCCCGAGATGATCGCGGTAGACCAACTGCATCGGAGCGAACTGATTGGCACCCCAGCTCACCGCGAACACGGCGAACGCGAGACGGGCCCAGGACGGAATCATTCCCCGATCCTCCCAGGCCCGCTCCGGCGGGAAAGTATCAACTCTTCACACCACGGCGACCGCCTTCCTGTGGAGTGTGGACGTAGGAGGGGCCCGGAGCCCGTCATAGCGTTCTCGTCGATCGCAGACGAAGGAGGGCCAGTGGCGGTAGACGGTCGATCCCCGACACGCGACACCGAACGCATCGGTCCGGCGACCGGCGCGGACGCGCGGTCGATCGCCACGAGGGTCCGGAGTCGCGAGATCACCGCACGTCGGGTGGTCGAGGATCATCTCGCACTGATCGCCGAGCAGAACCCGCGCCTCAACGCGATCGTCACCGTCGCGGCGGCCGGTGCGCGCGAGGAAGCCGACGCCCTCGACCACCGCCTCGACCGGGGCGGCCCGGCCGGTCCACTCGCCGGAGTGCCGTTCACCGTCAAGGACCTCATCGCCACGGCAGGCGTGCGCACGACGGCGGCCTCGCCGGCATTGGCAGCGAACGTCCCCGTCGTCGACGCACCTGCCGTCGCCGCGATGAGGGCGGCCGGCGCGATCCTCATCGGCAAAACCAACACGCCCGAATTCGGGACCTCCGGACTCACCGACAACGAGATGTTCGGACCGACGGTCAACCCGCTGGGTAGTCCCGACTCGCCGCGCTCGCCCGGTGGATCGAGCGGGGGCGAAGCGGCATCGATCGCCTCGGGCATGAGCGTTCTCGGCCTGGGCACCGACTTCGGCGGGTCGGTGCGCTGGCCCGCGCACTGCACCGGTCTGTGCTCGATCCGCCCCACCGTGGGCAGGGTCTCCGCGGACGGCCAGTACCCGGGGGTGCTCGTCGGCGACCACGTGTGGGCCAATCCCACGACGGTGCACGGCACGCTGCAGACCGTCGGCCCCATGGCACGGACCCTCGGCGACCTCGTCCTCGCCCTGCGTGTGATCTCCGAGCCGCACATCGCGTGGACGGACCCGGCGACGGTCGACGTCGACGCTCTGACGATCACCTGGGCGGCCGGGGAAGGTACCGTCCCCGTCGCCGACGAGATCGTGGACGTCGTCCGGGAGAGCGCGCGGCGACTGGGTGCCCGTCCGTACCGGGGGTCGGCGCTGGCCGAGGGAAACGACCTGTTCGGGCGGCTGCGGTCCACCCAGACCCACACCGACATCGACGCGCTGGGGAGCGTAGACCGGTTCGGGGCCGTCATCCGCGACCTGCTGTCCGCGGCCGGCCGGGCGGGGCAACGGGAGGTGGAGGAGCTGTGGGCGCAGCGCACCGCGCTCGTCCATCGGCTGCTCGCCGAGATGGGCGACGTGCTGGTGCTGCCGGTCGCATCCATCGGTGCGCCCCCGCTCGGTCTCGAGCGTTTCGGTGTCGACGATCGGCTGCTCACCTGGCAGGAGGCGCTGGCGAGTTGCCGCACGATCAGCGTCACCGGGTTCCCGTCCGTCGTCGTCCCCGTCGGGCGGGCGAGCGACGGCATGCCCATCGGCGTGCAGATCGTTGCGCGCCCGTTCCACGACCATGTCGCGCTGGCCGTCGCCGCGCGTCTGTGACACGCCTGCTGCGACATGCCGGCAAGAACCGAAGGAGGTTGCTGTGCGGGACATTCTCGACGAGCTGGCGCACTGGTTCGACGACGGTGACGCGTTCGCGCTGGCGACCGTCGTTCGCACCTGGAAGTCGTCGCCGCGCGACCCCGGCGCCGCGATGGCCGTCTCGCAGTCCGGCGAGGTGGTGGGCAGTGTCTCGGGAGGCTGCATCGAAGGTGCCCTGTACGACATCGCCCACGACGTGCTCGCCGACGGACACGCCCGGACCGAGGTCTTCCGCGTCACCGACGACGACGCCTTCGGTGTGGGTCTGACCTGCGGCGGCACCATCGAGGTGTTCGTGCAACGAGTCGATGCCGCCACCTTCCCGGAGTTCGCGGAGGTGGCGCGACGAATCGGGGCGGGGGAACCGGTCGCTGTGGTGACCGGCCGTGAGCCCGTCGTCCATCGGATGATCACCCTCGACGGGGACGGACCCGAGACCGAGGTCCGCACGCGTCTCGCTCAGGGCGAGTCGGAGGTGTACGTCGACGAGGAGAATGCGCAGATCGTGGAGATCTTCGCTCCGAGGCCGAGGATGTACGTCTTCGGCGCCATCGACTTCGCATCCGCCCTGTGCACGCTGGGGAAGTTCGCCGGGTACCGCGTGACGGTGATCGACGCACGGCCCGTCTTCGCGACCCCTGCCCGGTTCCCGGACGCCGACGAGGTCGTGGTGGCGTGGCCGCACGTCTTCCTCGAGTCGGCGCCGATCGACCCGACCACCGTCGTCGCGGTTCTCACCCACGACGAGAAGTTCGACATTCCGCTGCTCGAACGTGCGCTCCGGTGCGATGCCGGATACATCGGCGCGATGGGCAGCCGATCCACGCACGAGCGCAGGGTCGCGCTGTTGCGCGAGGCCGGTCTGTCGGCGGACGAGCTGGCACGACTGCACTCGCCCATCGGGCTCGATCTCGGTGCGCGCACTCCGGAGGAGACGGCCGTGTCGATCCTCGCGGAGATCCTCGTGAGCACGCGCGGCGCCACCGGGCGCAGCCTCGCGGCGCTGCGCGGACCCATCCACCGGGCGTCTGGGGGACGCGCTGTCCGACCTGCGGCTTGTCCCCCTGTGATTGACGGTGCTGCCGCAGCCCTCTAATGTCACGTGTCTCCCGAGCGGGGTGAACGACTGGCAGGTGGACGGATAGTGCTGTGACGGTGCGCAAGGCTGAGAAACCGGGACGCAGCACCGCCGAACCGGAAGACAGTGCAGCGGTCGGATTCGAACCCTGCCCGCTCGCCGACGTCGTCTCTTCGGGTTTCCTCGTCGCGCCGACGGTGGTCGCCGGCGACCTCTCTGCGGCGCGCGCTGTGGTCGAGGTCGCGGTGATGATGCTCCCGGAGATCGGGCCGTGGCTGCGTCCTGGATTGTTGCTCGTCACCTCCACCACGGTGCTCGCGCGACTCGCCGTGCCGATCGCGGACTTCCTGGCACGCCTGAATCGCAACGAGGTCTCGGCGCTCGTGGTCCGGCTCGACGCCGGACATTCTCTGCCGCAAGGGCTCACGGACGGCGTTCCCTTCCCGGTGCTGACGACGCCGGAGGACCTCGTCGCAGACCATCGGCTCGCGCGTGGGCTTCGCGAGATGGCCGCAGCTCAGGTGGAGGCGGTCTTCGAGGCGGATCACCTGCGTCGTGCGCTGCTCGAGATCGTCATGGCGGGCGGTGGGCACAGAGCCCTCGCCGAGGGTATCTCGCGCCGGCTCGGCGGGTCGGCCCTGATCACCACCCCCGACGGCCGGCAGACCTACAGGGCCGGAAAGGAATCCGACTTCGCCTGGTTGTCGTCGACGGCGGCCGTCGACCAGACGGGCCGGGTGCGGACCGATTCGATCGAGGGCGGGCTGGGATTGCACCGTTTCGGCGACGAGTACGTGGCGATCGCCGCGATCTCCGCCAACGGCGTCGACCACGGGCGGCTCGTATTCTTCTGCCCTTCACGTGGTCTCTCCGCGCCGGATCTGTATCTGGTGGAGCAGGCGGCGACGGTGTGCGCGCTCGTCGTCAGCCGTGAGCTCGCAGTCTCGGCGGTCGAGGAGAGGCACCGGGCCAACTTCGTCCGGGACATGTTGCGCGGCCGTGCCGGTGAGCCCGAGCAGGTGATCGTGCACGCCCAGATGTTCGGCTGGAATCTCGACCGCCGGGTCGTCGTGGTCGTCGTCGAACCCGATCGCGTGGACGATGATTCGTCGGGGACACCGGCCCGCTTGCCGGTCGTGGAACGGCAGGCCCGTGCGTTCGCGGGTGCGCTGGCAGGCCGCGATTCCGGGGCGTCCGTCACTGCGCTGGCGACCGAGACCGTCGTGCTCATGGGGGAGGGCAGCGACACCATGACCCTCGTGCGCGAACTCGTTGCCCAGGTGCGCGGAGCCGGCGGGGGAGGCCGACGACCGTTCGGGGTCGGGGTTTCGCGTGCGTCGTCGTCCACCGACGACCTGCCGGCGCTCTACACTCAGGCGCGCACGGCACTCGAAGTGGGACGCAAGATCTCCGGACCGTGGGCGGTGACCCATTTCGACGATCTGGGCGTGTACCGTTTGCTCAGCCTCGTCGAGGACACCGAGGAACTCGAGTCGTTCGCGCGCGAGACACTCAAGGAACTGACCGACGGCACGGCGGAGGCACAGGACATGTGCCGCACCCTCGAGGTGCTCCTCGCCACCAACATCAACATCGCAGAAGCCGCGCGCCAGTTACATTTTCATTACAACACCCTGCGCTATCGTGTGGCGAAACTCGAAAAGATCCTCGGTCCCTTCACCGAGCAGCCCGAACTGCGGCTGGACCTGTCGCTCGCGCTCAAGATCATCGCGATGCGTGGAATCGACTCCTGACGATCAACCACCGATCTTGCCAATTTCGGAAGGTCGCTCCTGGCAGATTCCTCCCACGCCGGGCCGGAGCTGCTCCGTTAGCGTTTGCGGCTACCGAAGTACACGTGTGATCGGCAACACAGGCGTAACGATCCACGTGAACGCTATCGGCACCCACACTCTGCTGAAAGGTCCGATATGCCCATCTGGACAGTGCACGGAGACGGCAAGAACATAGAACCGGGACAGGTCGTGGCGCCGATGGAGCGCCTGAGTTGGGGCCGCACCATCGGCCTGGGCGGCCAGCACGTGGTGTCGATGTTCGGCGCCACCTTCGTCTTCCCCATCATCATGGGACTCAACCCTCAACTCGCAGTCATGCTTTCGGGCTTCTGCACCCTGTTCTTCCTCGCTGTCGTCAAGGGCCGGATCCCCAGCTATCTCGGTACCTCTGCCGCCTTCGTGGGTGGTATCGCCGCGATCTACGCCCAGGGTGGCTCCCCCTCGGAGGTCACCGGCGCGATCATGGTCTCGGGGCTCGTGCTCGCCGCGGTCGGTGTGGTGATCCATTTCCTCGGCGGCTCGCTGGTGTTCAGGATCCTGCCGCCGGTGGTCACCGGCGCGGTGGTCATGCTCATCGGCTTCAACCTGGCGCCGGTAGTAGCCGGTACCTACTGGCCGCAGGACCAGTGGGTGGCCCTGACCGTCATGGTCGCGCTGATCGTGGGCAGTGTCGTGCTACGCGGATTCCTCGGCCGCATCGCCATCTTCCTGGCGCTGCTGTTCGGCTACGCACTGTCGTGGATCCTCGACCGGATCAGCGGACCGATCACCTCCTACGATGCCGGTGCCGATGCCGTCACCGAACACTTCCGCGTGAACTGGGAAGGTGTTGCGTCCGCGCCCTGGTTCGGTCTGCCCCCGTTCACGGACGAGGCAGCCGGTGTCGTCGGCATCCACGCCCCGTCGTTCAGCCTCACCTTCATCGTGCTCGTCCTCCCCGGTGTCATCGCCCTGATCGCGGAGAACGCCGGACACGTCAAGGCGGTAGCCGAGATCACCAAGACCGACCTCGACCCGATGATGGGACGCGCTCTGGCCGGTGACGGTCTCGCCACCGCACTCGCCACGAGCGTCGGCGGCTCGCCGACGACGACCTACGCGGAGAACATCGGCGTCATGGCCGCCACCCGCGTGTACTCGACGGCCGCCTACGCCGCGGCCGGCGTCATCGCCATGCTCCTCGGCTTCTCACCGAAGTTCGGCGCGGTCATCTCCGCGACCCCGGGTGGCGTGCTCGGCGGCATCACCGTGGTCCTCTACGGCATCATCGGTCTGCTCGGCGCCAAGATCTGGAAGGAGAACGGCGTCGACTTCGGCGACCCCCGTAACCTCATGCCCGTCGCGGCCGGACTGATCATCGCGATCGGCGACACCAGCCTCCAGTTCACCGACACCTTCTCGCTGAGCGGTATCGCGCTGGGCACCATCGTCGTCATCGGTCTCTATCACCTGTGCCGGGTCATCGCTCCCGAGGATGTCGCGCCCGAGGCTCCCGACACCCCTGCCGAGCAGGGAGAACCGGTACGGACAGAGCCCGACCCGGACGGAGAGGGCGGCTCCGGGAGAGTCAAGGAATTCGCGTGACCTCTATTACATCTGACATTGTCGAGCGGTGAGCTTTGTCACTTCTTCACGAAACGTCGATCACACTATGCGGGCAGGATCTGTCGAATGAAACCGTCGCCACTCACTTATCACCGACCGCGGTCGATCGATGAAGCCTGCGAGATCCTCGCAGGGGTCGCGCACGAGGGCAAAGTGCTCGCCGGCGGACAGTCGCTGATTCCGCTGCTGTCGATGCGGCTGGCGGCACCGGCTCACCTCGTCGACATCGGCGCGGTCCCGCGGCTCGACGCGATCTCCGCCTCGCCGGAACTCGGCGTCACCTTCGACGCGCTCACCACCCACGCAGCACTCGAATCCGACCCGACGGTCGCGCAGGTCCAGCCCCTGCTGGGCCGCGCGCTCCGGCTGGTGGCGCACCCGACCATCCGGAACCGCGGAACGACCGTCGGATCGATCGTCCACGCCGATCCGTCCGCGGAGATGCCGGCGGTCCTGTCGCTGCTCGGTGGCACGCTCACCGTCCGCTCCGTGCGGGGAATCCGGCTGATCCCCGCCGCCGAACTCTTCGCCGGGCCGCTCGAATCGACCCTCGAGTCCGACGAGATCGCGACCAGCGTGACGGTGCCGGCAGCGCGGCCGGGCACCGGCACCGCGATCGACGAGATCGCACGACGCCACGGCGACTACGCCCTCGTCGGCGTGGTCGCGCAGGTGGAGGTCGAGGACGGGGCGGTGACATCCGCCCGGATGACCTACGTCTCGGCGGGAGAGCTCGGGCAGGTCGTCGACTACACTGACATCCTGCGTGGGGCCTCGGCGCACGACGAGCGCGACCCGCTCTGGCAGCAGGTCGCGGAGAAGGCACGCGAGACCGTCGAGACGGAGGCGGACATCCACGCCACCGACCGCTACCGGTCGCAGTTGGTGGCCGCACTGACCGGCCGTGTCGGGTTCGCCGCCGCGCAGGACGCGATCCGCGACGACACACGGGTACCGATGCACACGGGAGGAAGTCGATGACGAACTCGATCCACAAGGGTGGTCGCGACGCCTCGCGGCGGACCGTCGCCGAACAGGTCGACGAGCTGCAGGCGGAGACCGGCGAGCACCATGTCGCCGTGACATTCACCCTCAACGGTGTGACGCAGACGGTGGTGCTGCCCTCGCGCACGCTGGCATCGGACGCGATCCGTCATCACCTCCGTCGGACCGGCACCCACGTGGGATGCGAGCACGGTGTGTGCGGCGCGTGCACGGTGCTGCTCGACGGCAAGCCGGTGCGGTCGTGCCTCGTGCTCGCCGCGAGTCTCGAAGGCCGCTCGGTGACGACGGTCGAAGGGCTCGTCGAACCGGACGGCACCCTGCATCCCGTGCAGGAGGCGTTCGTCGACTGCCACGGTCTGCAATGCGGTTTCTGCACACCGGGTTTCGTCACCACCATCGCCGCCTTCCTCGAGGAGAACCCGTCGCCCACCCACGAGGAGGCGACCGATGCGATCGCCGGCAACCTCTGTCGGTGCACGGGCTACCAGAACATCCGGGCGGCCGTGCTGCGCGCCGCCGAGATCAAGCGCGAACGGTCCGGAGGCTCACCGCTCGGCCCCGACAGCGAGGCGGCACGCGCCTCGCTCGACGCCAAGGTTCGCGGCGCCACCGCTCCGGTCGGAGGAAAGGCAGGACGAGCATGACCAGCGTCTCCGATTCGCCCGTCTCCATCTCGGTCTCGACGGGCACGGCAACCGATCTCGCCCCCGTCGACATCGGTGGTGCCACCGAGTCGGGCAAGTCGTTCGGCAGGCCCATCCCGCGTGTCGAGGACAACCGGCTCGTCAGCGGTAACGGCCGCTATCTCGACGATCTCGGGCACGGCGCTCTCGCCGCGGCCTTCGTCCGGTCGCCGCACGCGCACGCCCGCATCCTCGACATCGCCGTCGATGCGGCGCTGGAACTGCCGGGTGTGCACGCCATCTACACCTACGACGATCTCGAGGCCGACTCGCCGGAGATGGCCGAGAACCTCCCGCTGCTGATCCCGCATCCCGCGATCACCGCTCCGCGCAACGGATATCCGCTCGCCAAGGACGAGGTGAACCACGTCGGCGAGGCGATCGTGATGGTCGTGGCCGACAACCGGTACATCGCCGAGGACGCCTGCGCGCTGATCGACATCACCTACGAAGCCCTTCCGGCCGTGGTCGGTGTCGACACCGCACGCAACGCCGAGCACGTCGTCCATCCGGATGTGCCCGACAACGTCGCGGCGCACCTCCAGCACGGGTTCGGCGACATCGAGGCGGAACTCGCCGCGGCACCGCACACGTTGACCCTCGACCTCGAGATCGAACGTTCGGCGTCGATGCCGATGGAGGGCAAGGGCGTCTACGCCCGCTGGGACGACGACGAGAAGGTACTGACCTTCTGGACGTCCACCCAGACCTCGACGTCCGCCCGCGCCGCGATCGCAGCGCGACTGGGCATGGCACACAACAAGGTCCACTGCATCGCCCCCGACGTCGGTGGCGGTTTCGGTGTGAAGATCGTCCACCCGTGGCCCGAGGAGGTCATGGTCACCTGGGCCGCCCGCAAGCTGGGTCGGGCCGGGATCTCCAGCGAGGTCAAGTGGGTCGAGGACCGGCGCGAACATTTCATCTCGAGCGCCCACGAGCGCGGGCAGGTCCACGAGGTCACCGTCGGGTTCGACGACGACGGCCGGCTGCTGGCCTTCGACTTCTCGATCTGGCACGACAACGGCGCGTACCTGCCGTACGGAATCATCGTGCTGCTCAACACGTCCACTCAGGTGCTCGGTCCCTACAAACCGCGCGCTTTCCGGGTGGACGCCTATTCGCTGTACACCAACACGGTCATCGTCACGCCCTACCGCGGGGCGGGGCGGCCCCAGGCGGTGTTCGCGATGGAACGGGCGATGGACGCCATCGCGAAGTATCTCGGCAAGGACGCCATCGAGGTCCGCGAGACCAACTTCATCCGCCCCGAGGAGATGCCCTACGACTTCCACCTGATCTTCCAGGACGGCCGTCCCCTCATCTACGACACCGGCGACTACCAGGCCGGCGCCGACAAGCTCAAGAAGCTCATCGGCTGGGACGAGTTCGCGGAGTACAAGGAACGTGCCCGCGCCGAGGGCCGCCGCGTCGGTATCGGTGTGGGAGCATACGTCGAGGGCACGGGACCGGGCCCCTACGAGGGCGCACACGTGCTCATCGAGACCTCGGGCAAGGTCAAGGCCGCCACGGGTCTGACGACCCAGGGCCAGGGACACCAGACCTCCTTCGCGCAGATCGTCGCCGATGATCTCGGTGTGCCGGTCGCCGATGTCGAGATCGTCACCGGCGACACCCGCCGATTCGGGTACGCGGTCGGCACGTTCGCCTCGCGCGGTGCCGTGATGTCCGGCTCCGCCTTCCACGTCGCCGCGCAGATGGTGGCGGAGAAGGCGAAGAAGATCGCCGCGGACCACCTCCGCGCCGACATCGCCGACCTCGAACTACGCGGGGGGCACGTGTGCGTGGTGGGCACCGAACCCGGCGCGGAGGGCACCTCGATCCCGCTCGGCGTCGTGGCCGTGCTGTCGAACCCGCTCCGCTACGCCTTCGACGATGCCTCCCGTCGCGCAACGGGATTCGCGAACGCCGAAACCGACATGTCGGTGCCGCCCGTCCTCGAGGGTGAGCAGCCCGGCCTGGAAGCGACCGGCTACTATTCGCCGCCCACGTCGACGTTCGCGTCGGGCATCCACGCGGCGATCGTCGAGACCGATCCCGTCACCGCCGAGATCCGGGTGCTCCGGTACGCGGTGGTGCACGACTGCGGCAACGTCATCAACCCGCGCATCGTCGAAGGCCAGGTGCAGGGCGCGGTCGCGCAGGGCATCGGCGGCGCGCTCTACGAGAAGATCGTCTACGACGAGCACGGGCAGATGCTCAACGCGTCGTACATGGACTTCCTCATGCCCTTCGTGACGGAGATGCCCGACTCTCTCGAGATGGACCACACCGTCACCCCGTCCGCACTCAATCCCCTCGGGATGAAGGGCGCCGGCGAGGCCGGTGTCATCCCGACCTCGGCGGTGATCGCTGCGGCCGTCGAGGACGCGGAGGGCATCCCGATCACCAGCATGCCGATTTCCCCCTCGGAGTTGTTCGAGCTGCGTCTGACCCACGCGGCATCCCGAAACAAGGAGAACGAATGAGAATCGCCGGTACCGCGCAACTGCAGGCACCTCCCGACGTGGTGTACGACAGCCTGCAGGACGGCCGTGTTCTCGCGGCGACGATCCCGGGCGTGCAGTCGCTCGAGCAGATCAACGACAACCACTACAAGCTGTCCATCACCGCCGGGGTGGCCTCCATCAAGGGCACCTACGACGGGGAAGTGGTTCTGTCGCAGCAGAATCGTCCCGAATCGTTCGTCATGACGGCATCGGGATCCGGTGCTCCGGGAACGGTCAAGGCCGACGTGACGGTGCGTCTCGAAGAACGCGACGGCGGCACCGTGCTCACCTACGACGCGGACGCGGTCGTCGGCGGCATGGTCGGTGGGGTCGGACAACGAATGATCACCGGTGTCGCCAAGAAGATGGCCGGTGTGTTCTTCAACGGCATCGACGGTGTGATCGCCGACGGTCTGCCGGCGGCTCCGAGTGCGGCCGAAGCCGAAGTTGTCGCGGGCGTGAACGGAGCCGAGGTGGCCGAGGTCGCCGAGGGTGCGGGTGTGAAGACCACTGCGTTGCCCGTGGCCGCTGCGGCAGCTGCACCGGTACCGGCCGGAACACCTTCGGCAGCGATGGTGCTGCTGTCCGCAGGGGTGGGCGCCGGTATCGCCCTCGCGGGCGTCGCACTGGGAGCGATCCTCGCCCGACGCTGACCTTGTCGTCGGATTCCCACGGCACCCCCGGGCCATCACGGCCCGGGGGTGCCGTCGTCTGTGGGTGGCAGGTGCACGAACCCCGAACTCCGGGCGACGAGTTCGGCGAGATGTGACAAAGAAACACCGCCACCGAGCGAGTGGAATGTCATCAGACGTCAGGTGGGACACCGGCGAGACGAACCCAGGAGGAAACATGGGATCCAGGAAGATTCGGGTCGGTATCGATACCGGCGGAACATTCACGGACGTGGTCGCGGTGGACGACGAGTCCGGCGCCATCGTCACCACGAAGACCCCGTCGACACCGCAGGATCCGGCCGTCGGTTTCCTCGCGGGCATCGAGAAGGTCCTCGCGCAGCTCGGTGAGACCGGTGACGCGATCGAGGCTGTCAGCCACGGCACCACCGTCGCCACGAACAAACTGCTCGAGGGCAAGGTCGGCACCCTCGGTTTCATCACCACCGAAGGTTACGAACACGTCCTCGAGATCGCCCGCCAGTCGGTACCCGACGGCTACGGCAACTCGTACTTCTGGGTCAAGCCCGACCGCATCGTGCCGGCCGACCGCGTCCGTACCGTCCGCGGCCGTCTCGCCTACGAGGGCAGCGAAATCCGTCCCCTGAACGAGGATGACGTCCGCGCCGCCGCCCGCTTCTTCAAGGACCGCGACATCCGCACCGTCGGCGTGTGCCTGATGCACTCCTACGCCAACCCCGAGCACGAGCGCCGCGTCCGCGACATCCTCATGGAGGAGTACCCGGAGGCGACGGTGAGCATCTCCAGCGAGGTGCTGCGCGAGTACCGCGAGTACGAGCGGTCCATCACGACCCTCGTCGACGCCGCGGTCAAGCCCAACATTCGCAACTACGTCAACAACATCGCGAGCCGGCTCCGCGAGTTCTCCTCCGCCGAGGGCGAACAGCGCGACATCCCGTTCTACGTGATGAAGTCCAACGGTGGCGTGCTGTCGGCGAAGGAGGTCGTGCACCAGCCGATCACGACCGTGCTCTCCGGCCCCGCTGCCGGTGCCCTGGGTGCGGCCCTGATTGCCGGCGTCGCCGGCGTCGACCAGGTGCTGACCTGCGACGGTGGCGGCACCTCCACGGACGTCACCGTGGTCGTCGGCGGCGAGCCGGCACTCACCACGGAAGGTCGCGTGGGTGTCTACCCGTCCAAGATCCCGATGATCGACGTGGTGACCGTCGGCGCCGGCGGTGGCTCCATCGCGTGGATGACCCCCGAGGGCACCCTGCGCGTCGGCCCGCAGTCGGCGGGCGCCGATCCCGGACCCCTGTGCTACGCCAAGGGCGGCAACGAGCCGACCATCACCGACGCCCACGTCCTGCTCGGTCGCATCCCTCCCCACCTGCTCGGCGGTGAGATCCCGCTCGACACCGAACTCGCCCGCAAGGGCGTCGAGGAACTCGCACACCGTCTCGGCCTCGAATTCGAGGCGTGCGCCACGGGCATTCTCGAAGTGTCGGCCTGGAACCAGGCCAACGCGCTGCGCCAGATCACCGTCAAGCGTGGTCTCGACGTCCGCGGCTTCACCCTGGTGACCTTCGGCGGCTCCGGGTCGCTGCTGGCCTGTCGCCTCATCGACATCCTCGGTCTCAAGGACGTCCTCGTGCCGCTCGAGCCCGGCAACGTCTCGGCCTTCGGTCTGCTCACCGTCGATGTCCGCAACGACTATGTGCAGACGCACGTCAGCCGTCACGACCGGTTGAAGATCGACGAACTGCAGGCCGGACTCGACGCCCTCGCGGCCGAGGCCGAACGCGCTCTGGAGGACGAGGGATTCGGGCCCGACCAGCGGCAGTACGCCCGCTCGGCGGACCTGCGCTATTTCGGCCAGGCCTTCGAGGTGCGCGTGCCGGTCGGCGACGGCCCCATCACCCAGGAACTGATGGACGAGGCGGCCGAACGCTTCCACCAGGCCCACCGTGAGCTCTACGGTTACGACTTCCGCAACGATCCCCACCAGCACGTGGAATGGGTCAACCTCCGCGTCAGCGGTATCGGCCCCATCAAGCGACCGGAACTCGCCGAGATCGCCCCGGGCACGGGGGCGGACGACGCCCTCACCGGCACCCGTCAGGCGTACTTCGACGAGTGGGTCACCACCCGCGTGTACGACCGCGCCCGCCTCGGCGCCGGCGACGAACTCGAAGGTCCCGCCGTGATCGAGGAATTCAGCTCGACCATCCCGGTTCATCCCGGATTCCGCGCTCGCATCGACACTTTCGGCAACATCCGCCTCAGCAAGACGTCCGACTCGAACGGAGCCACCCGATGACTGCGACTCTCGAACCCGCCGCGGCCACGACCCGCAAGCCCTTCCGGCTGACCGACGCTTCGGGTAGCGCTCCCGATCCGGTGCTGGTCGAGATCGTCGCCGGCTATCTCGCCAGTGTCGAGATGGAGGTGGAGACCTCCATCTCCCGGACCTCGCGCTCGCCGATGATCCGCGACGCCCACGACTTCCGTGCCGGCATCCACGACCGCAACCTGCGCAAGCTCACCGGTCGTTCGTACTCGGCGCTCGTGCATCCGGTGGCGCGGGACTTCCCGCTCGAGACGATGAAGCCCGGCGACGTCTTCTTCCACAACGACGTCTACCTCTCCGAAGGCGGCATCGGGCACCTGCCCGACCTGTGTGTCACCGTCCCGGTCTTCGCGACCCGCCCCGGCGACACCGAGCCCTCGGTGGTCGCGTTCGTGCAGGCCTTCGGCCACCACGACGACATCGGCGGTTGCTGCCCGGGCTCCATGCCCTCGGGTGCGACCACCGTGTACGAGGAGGGACTGATGGTCCCGCCGATCAAGCTGTGGGACCAGGGCGTTCCCAACGAGGCGGCACTGCGCATCATGACCCGCAACTCCCGCATGCCCGATTCGCTCGCCGCCGACCTCGACGCCGAGTGCTCGGCGTGCCTCATGGGTGCGCGCCGGCTGTCGGAGCTGTTCGAACGCTACGGTGTCGAGACCGTCGAGGCCTGCTTCGACGCGATCCTCGATGCGACCACCGAGACGTACCGCCGCGAGATCCTCAGCAAGATCCCGGTGGGCACGTACACCTGGGAGGACTACGCCGAGCACGACGGTGTGGACGAGCCGATGCTGCACGTGCAACGCATCACGCTCACCAAGACCTCCCCGGAGGACGAGGGCGGCGAGCGCCTGATCCTGGACTTCAACGGCACCGGACCGCAGGCGAAGGGTCCGATCAACCACTGCGGTGACTATGCCGACGGCAACTTCCTCATCAAGTGGCTGGCGCCGATCCTGCGCAACCTGGCCGACACCCCCGACCGCATGGCGGAACTGGACGTCAACGAAGGTGTCGTGCCGCTGATCGAGATGAAGTTCCCGGAGCCGGGCACCCTGATCACGCCGATCTTCCCGGCCCCCACCAACGCTCGGACGTTCGTGATCCTGCGTCTGCTCGGTGTGCTCTCCGGTGTGGTCGCCAAGGCGGTCGACGGCAACATGCCCGCCGACCAGGAGACCATCCGCTACACCGGTGTGTACGGCGAGGACTTCGACGGCCACTCGTACCTCATGCGTGAGGTGCTCGGCGGCGGCTCCGGCGGCCGGCACTACGCCGACGGCGAGGACACCATCCACGTGGTGCCCGACTCGCGGAACCTGCCCACGGAGTTCACCGAGAGCCGCTTCCCGTTCATCGTCGAGAAGCTGGGTCTGGCAATCGATTCCGGTGGAGCCGGTCGCTATCGCGGCGGTCTCGGCTACGAGAAGCACATCCGGATGCTCAAGGACGCGAACTTCATGTCCATCGCCGACCGTTCGATCCTCGCGTGCTGGGGTGTCAAGGGCGGTAAGGCCGGCAAGCCGTTCTCCGTCACCCTCGATCCCGGCGGCCCGAACGAGCGCGAGTTCGACGCCCTCACGGACGCCGAGCCGATCAAGGCCGGCGAGGTCGTGCGCATCCGCACCACCGGCGGCGGTGGCTGGGGCGACCCGCTCGATCGTCCGATCGACGAAGTGATCCGGGACGTGTTGTGGCGCAAGGTGTCCGTCGAGGGTGCCCGCGACGACTACGGTGTGGTCCTGAAGGACACCTCGGCCGACGAACCTGTCGCCGATGTGGAGGCCACCGACGCGCTGCGTGCGCAGCTGCGCGCCGAGCGCGGCGAGGAGGAGCCCTTCTTCGACCGCGGTCCCGGTTACGCCCGCCTGTCGGGTGGCGCCGAGTTCGCCGAGTACGACTTCGTCGGCAACTGATGCCGACGACGGCCGACATCTCCCGCGGCACCGATCTCGCTGTGATCGGTGCTGCGGGGAAGACCGGAACGGCTGTCGTCTCGGCGCTGGAGACAGCAGACGCGACCCCCGTCCGCCGAGTGGTGCACACCGCTCGGCGGGCGGGGGATCGTGCTGTCGACCTCGAGACGGGCGCCGGACTCGCCGACGCGCTGTCGGGTTGCTGCGGCGTCTATTTCATCGCCCCGAACGTGCACCCCGACGAACCGGCACTGTTCGAGCGGTTCCTGAGGGCAGCGGCCGGGGCCGGTGTCGATCACGTCGTCTACCACTCCGTCGCCTGGCCGTACACGCCGGCGATGCCGCACCACCTCGACAAGGCGCGCTGCGAGGACATCCTGCACGCCTCCGGGGTGCGGTGGACCGTTCTGCAGCCCTGCGCGTACACGGAGAACTTCGCATCGGTGCTCGACGGATCGGTCGATGCACTCGACGTCCCCTACGACCCCGACGCGCAGTTCTCGTTCGTCGCGCTGGCGGATGTCGCCGCGGTGGCGGCCCGAGTCCTGATCGAGGGTGCGGACGTCCACCACGGCGCCACCTACGAGCTCGGGGGACCGGACGCGGTGAGCGTGCGACAGCTGTGCGCGGTCACCGGGCGATCGGTGGAGATCGAGCAGGTGTCCGTCCCGACGTGGATGGAGCGTCACGGCCGCGACCTGTCCGAAGACGCCCGCGAACGCCTGGCCGCGATGTTCGACTTCTACGACGATCACGGCTTCGTCGCGGGGAGCGTGGTGACGGCGGCGCTGCTCGGCCGGGCACCCGCCCGCGTCGAGGATCTCGTCTCGTCGATGCCGCGCCGGTAACCCGCCGGTGGTGTAGGAAGGGGAACGTGACGGATCGCTCTGCGGACGGCCCCGACGCCGTCGACACCCTGCCCCCGCCCGTGCTCATCGCTGTCGACGAGGCCAGCGGTATCGGGGTGCTCACCCTCGACCGCCCGGAGCAGCGCAACCCGCTGTCGGTGGAGACGATGCGCGAGGTCATCGCCGGTCTGACGGCGCTCACGGCCGACACGAAGGTGATCGTGGTCCGCGCGGAGGGACCGGTGTTCTCGGCCGGGCACGACCTGCGGCAGATGATCGGACGCACGCTCGACGAGGAGCGCGCGATCTTCGAGACGTGCAACGAGATGATGCGGACGGTGCAGTCGATCCCTCAGCCGGTGATCGCATCGGTGCAGGGCACGGCGCTCGCGGCGGGATGCCAGCTCGTCGCGGCGTGCGATCTCGCCGTCGCCGCCACCGACGCCCGCTTCGGCACCCCCGGTGTGCGGATCGGGCTGTTCTGCTCCACACCGATGGTCGCGGTCAGCCGCGCGATCGGACGCAAGCGGGCGCTGCAGATGTTGCTGACCGGCGACACGATCGACGCGCAGACCGCCGCCGACTGGGGTCTGGTGAACTACGTCGTCGAACCGGAGGCGCTGGAAACCGCGACCACCGAGCTCGCCCTGAAGATCGCAGGTTCGTCCCCCGCCACGATGCGGATCGGCAAGGAGGCGTTCTACCGTCAGATCGATCTGCCGCAGGAGACGGCCTATGCCGCGATGGCGGAGACGATGGCGTCGAACGCGATGATCGGCGACGCGCAGGAGGGGATGACGGCCTTCCTCGAGAAGCGCGCGCCGGTCTGGAAGGGTCGCTGATTTCGAGCGGTCATCAAGTCTGGACGAGATGGTTGGACGTCCTATAAAGTTCGCTGCATGACCCCCGATCCGCGTCAGAGCACCGTCGACGGCATCCTCCACCGCACTGCCGCGCGTCATCCCGCCCGCGTCGCACTCCGCTTCGGCGACCGGCAGTTCACCTACCGGGAACTCGACGACGCCGTCACCCGCGCCGCTGCGCACCTGCTCTCCTTGGGTCTGGTCAAGGGCGACCGTGTGGCCGCCTACGGCACCAACTCCGACGGCTACGCGATCGGATATCTCGCCGCTGCCCGCGCCGGCCTGGTGCACGTGCCGGTCAACTACGCGCTGCGCGGCGAGGAACTGTCGTACCTGCTCGGCCAGTCGGGCGCGAAGGCCGTGCTCGTCGACCCGGTGCTGCGGGAGAACCTCGACGCCGTCCTGGCCGACGTGCCGGCCGAGACCGTCGTCCCGCTCCGCGACGCCGACGACTCCCTGGTGGCGGTGGCGCAGGCGGGCGACGTGCCGACGCTCGACGTCGCGGTGGCCGACACCGACCTCGTCCAGCTCCTCTACACCTCGGGCACGACGTCGAAGCCCAAGGGCGCCATGATGACCCACCGGGCGCTCACCTTCGAGTACATGTCGTCGATCGAGGCGCTCGACCTGTCGGCCGGCGACGACCCGCTCGTGTGCATGCCCCTCTACCACTCCGCCGCGATGCACGTCTTCCTCATCCCGTATTTCGCGGTGGGCGCGACCGTACGGCTGCTGCCCGCCCCCGACGTCGCCGAGATCCTCCGGCTGGTGGAGGAGGAGCGCATCGGATCGCTGTTCCTCGCCCCGACCGTGTGGGTACCGCTGACCAACCATCCCGACCTCGACGAGCGTGACCTGTCGTCGCTGCGCAAGGCGCAGTACGGGGCGTCGATCATGCCGGTCACCGTCCTCGAGCGACTGCGCGGACGCTACCCGGAGCTCGGCTTCTACAACTGCTTCGGCCAATCCGAGATCGGCCCGCTCGCCACCGTTCTCCGTCCCGAGGAGCACGATGCGCGTCCAGCCTCGTGCGGCCGGGCCGTACTGTTCGTCGAGACCCGCGTCGTCGACGCCGACGGCAACGACGTCCCCGACGGTGAACCCGGCGAGATCCTGTACCGCTCACCGCAACTGTGCCTGGGCTATTGGGAGAACCCCGCCGCGACCGAGGAGGCCTTCCGCGACGGCTGGTTCCACTCCGGCGACCTCGTCACCCGCGATGCCGAGGGCTTCATCACCGTCGTCGACCGCATCAAGGACGTCATCAACACCGGTGGCATCCTCGTGGCCTCGCGCGAGGTCGAGGACGCGATCTACACACACCCGGCCGTCGCCGAGGCCGCGGTGATCGGTACTCCGGACGAGAAGTGGATCGAAGCGGTGACCGCGGTGGTCGTCCTCAAGGACGGTCACGAACTCGACGAGGTCACCTTGATCGACCATGTCAAACAGCGCCTCGCACCGTTCAAGGTGCCCAAGGCCGTTCGCTTCGCCGACGTCCTGCCGCGTAATCAGAGCGGCAAGCTCCTCAAGCGCGAACTGCGCGGATCCTGACCACTCTCCGAACCGACCACTGCGAAAAGGAAGCCGAGTTCGATGCCGAAGAAGCACGTCGCCTCCTGGTACGACGACGAGGTCTCTGCCGTCTACGAACTCGCGCGCGAGTTCTTCGATCGCGAGGTCATGGGTAAGGCCGAGAAGTGGGACTCGCAGCGCCGTATCGATCGTGAGGTGTGGCTCGAAGCCGGCAAACTCGGTCTGCTGTGCTGCTCGATCCCCGAGGAATACGGCGGTGGCGGCGGCACCTTCGCGCACGACCTCGCGGTGTTCGATGCGCAGGGTTACTCCGGCGACCTCGCGTTCGGCAACTCCGTGCACAGCGGCATCGTGGCGCACTACATCCTCGAATACGGCAACGAGGAGCAGAAGAAGGCGTGGCTGCCGGGCATGGCCACCGGCGAGATCCTCGGCGCCATCGGCATGACCGAACCCGGCGCAGGGTCGGACCTCAAGGCCATCAAGACCACCGCGGTGCGCGACGGCGACCACTACGTCGTCAACGGCTCGAAGACCTTCATCACCAACGGTTCCTCGGCCGACGTCATCGTCCTCGCCGTCAAGACCGACCCGAAGGCCGGCGCCAAGGGCGTGTCGCTGCTCATCGTGGATCTCCGTGACGCCCCGGGCTTCTCGGTGGGCCGTGTGCTCGACAAGGTCGGCCAGCACGCCGCCGACACCTCCGAGCTGTCGTTCGTCGACGTGCGCGTGCCCGTGACGAACCTGCTCGGCGAATCCGAAGGTCTCGGCTTCGGTCAGCTCATGGCACAGCTCGTGCAGGAACGTCTGATCATCGGCGCGCAGGCCGCCGGTGCGATGGACCGGGCCGTCGAGGAGACCGTCCGCTATACCAAGGCGCGACAAGCGTTCGGGCACAGCCTGTTCGAGTTCCAGAACACGGCCTTCGAACTCGCCGAGTGTCGGACCGTCGCCCGCACCTGCCGCATCTTCCTCGACCACTGCATCGAGCAGCACCTGAGGGGTGAACTCGATCCGTCGGACGCCGCGATGGTCAAGTACTGGCTGACCGACAAGCAGTGCGAGGTCATCGACCGGTGCGTGCAGCTGCACGGCGGCTACGGCTACATGCGCGAATACCTCATCGCGCGGATGTACGAGGACGCCCGCGTCCAGCGGATCTACGCCGGGGCGAACGAGGTCATGAAGCAGATCATCGCGCGGGCGCTGTAGAGCGGGACGGGCCCTACCTCACCACGGGCGGCTGGTGGTGAGGTACTTCGCCATCTCCTGGCTCTGCGCGCGGTGCATGCGCCGGTGCTCCGCTCGCTCGTCACCGGACGCGTTGAGCTTGCGTTCCTCGTCGGACTCGGGCAGCACCGGCGGGACCTGCATGGTTCGTCCGCCGTCGTCGACGGCGACGAAGGTGAGGAAGGCGGTCGCGGCGATGCGTCGTTCACCGCTGCGCAGATCCTCTGCGGTGACCTTGACGAAGACCTCCATCGAGCTGCGTCCGGTCCAGGTCACGAACGACTCGAGGCACACCGAGTCCGACGGGCGAATGGGTTCGAGGAAGGCCACCGAGTCGGTCGACGCCGTCACGACCGAGGCACGACTGTGACGTGTCGCGGAGATCGACGCCGTCATGTCGATGTCGCTCATCAGCTTCCCGCCGAACAACGTGTTGTGGTCGTTGACATCGTTGGGAAATACCCTGCTGGTCTTGACGACTCGAGATTCTCGGCAAGGTTTGGCCTGCACGCGTGGTCCTTTCGTAGGTCGTGCTCGCGGCGGGATCTCCGCCGGAGGCACCGTGTCGAGCCTACGACCGCTGCTGCGCGGGAATCGACGCCGATCGGGTGTGATACTCGACAAGCCTGGACAGCATCGAGACGAGCAGCGCGCGTTCGTCCGCGTCGAGGGGAGCGAACGCCTCGTCCTGCGCCTCGGTGAGCATCCGGTCGAGATCGAACAACCGTCTCCGTCCGCGGCGGGGGAGGGTGATGATGTTGCGCCGCCGATCGGCGGGGTCGGAGGCGCGTTCGACGAACCGGCGGTCCACCAGTGCGTCGACGGTGGCCGCGACATCGCTGCGATCGAGCCCGCAGCGCCGGGCGAGGTCGACCTGGCTGGACGGGCCGTATTCCGCGAGGGCGGCCAGGATCCGGTAATGGTGACCTCGGGCATCGGCGGAGTCGAGGCGGTCGAACACGACGCGATGTACGTGTCGTGCCGCCTGGGTCATCAGATAGCTCGGAAGGTGTCCGAGCCGATCGGGGCCGGCCGCGTCGTGGGTGGCGGACATGGGGTCGAGTCTACGAGTACCGACCCGGCGGAGCGAGACCCCGTCACCGCCGCCGGTGGTCGGTGATCGGCGTGCGGGGTCCACGCTTCGGTACTCGCGCGTAGCCGCCGGACTCGACGATCAGTCGCACAGCCCGATAACGTTGGGGACGTAGAGGTTCGAGGTATTCGACCATGTCGGGATCGTCGAGAGGCCTGCCGAGCAGCGCCCATCCGACGACCTTCGCGAGGTGGTAGTCGCCGACGGAGAGCGCATCGGTGTCGCCGAACGCGCGCTGAGCCACCTCCGCGGCCGTCCACACGCCCACCCCCGGCACGACCCGCAGCTTCCGCCGGGCGGCGGCGGCCGGTTCGTGCGCGAGGCGCTCGAGAGAGTCGGCGAGCTGCGCGCACCGCACCACGGTCCGTGCGCGGCCGGGGTCGACGTTCGCCCGATGGAACTCCCACGACGGGACCGTTCGCCAGGCCGCCGCGGAGGGCGGCACGCGCATGCCCTCCGGTGCGGGTCCCGGCGCCGGATCGCCGAACCGGGTGACGAGGCGCCGCCACGACGCGAACGCCGCCACCCCGTGCACCCGTTGTTCCAGGATGGCGGGGACGAGAGATTCGAGCACCCGGCCGGTGCGGGGTATGCGCAGGGCGGGCATTCTCCGGTGCGCCTCGACGAGGGCGGGATGCTCGGGGGCGAAGGCCGACGGGTCGTCGTCGGCGCCGAGCAGGGCCGGCAGTCGTTCGGCCAGCTCGGCCGCTCCCGGTCCCCACGCCAGACACCGCGCGCCGTGCGGGCCGTCCTGGGTGAGCCGGTAGGTCACGGCTCCGGTGTCCATGCGGGAGGTGCGCCACACGGCGCCTGTGATGACGCGATGACACGGGTCCCACGGCCCGCGCTGGAGCGGCCGCAGGGTGCGCACCACGTCGACGGGCCACGGCACGCGCACGCGGGTGTCGAGGGACGCGTCGTCCACCACCCTCACGATGCGAGGGCCTCGCTCGTCGGACACGGTCACCGCACTACCGTACTCTGTGCGCTGGAGCCGACTTTCGCGACTCTGTGCGCTGGAGCCGACTTTCGTGGTGTCGGAGGGTGCGGCTATGGTCGGGCGCATGATCATCGTGAGCACCGACGGATCCTGCCTGCGCAATCCCGGCGGCGCCATCGGGTGGGCGTGGGTCAATCACGAGGGGCCCAGCGCGTCGGGCGGTGAGCGTTCGGGCACGAATCAGATCGCCGAGCTCCGGGCGGTGCTCGAGGCATTGCGGGCGCATCCCGGTGCCGAGCCGATGATCATCGAATCCGATTCGCAGTACGCGATCAAGTGCGCCTCCGAATGGCTGCCGGGATGGAAGCGCAAGGGGTGGAAGACGGCTACCGGCGCGCCGGTGAAGAATCTCGAACTCGTGCGCGCCATCGACCGCGAGCTCACCGATCGCACCGGACCGGTGCGGTTCCGCTGGGTGCGCGGCCACGTCGGCAACCACTTCAACGAGATGGCCGACACGCTCGCCGGGCAGGCCGCCCGTGAGATCGCGGCGCAGCCCGGACCGATCGAGGTGCCCAGCGCGCCCGTGGCCGCGCACAAGCCGCCGAAGCGCGCCGGCGACGCCGAATTGACCTTGTTCTGAGCGCAGTTCGGTTCAGCGTGCGTAGACCGCGGTGGGCCGACCGTTGATCGCGTGGACTGTTACGGGGGTGTCGAACACGTCGGTCAGGATCTCGTCCCGCATGATCTCGTCGCTCGTGCCGCCCGTCACGATCAGGCCGTCGCGCAACGCGATGATGTGATCGGAGTACGCGGCGGCGATGTTCACGTCGTGGATGACGAGCACGATCGTCTTGCCGAGCTCGTCCGCCGCCCGCCGCAGCTGACGCATCATCAGCACGGCGTGCTTCATGTCGAGATTGTTGAGCGGCTCGTCGAGCAGGACGTACTTGGTGTCCTGTGCCAGCACCATCGCCACGAAGGTGCGCTGCCGCTGGCCACCGGAGAGCTGGTCGAGGAAGCGGTCTGCGAGGTCGGTGAGGTTGAGGAACTCCATCGCCTCGTCGACGTGCCGTTCGTCTTCCGCCGTGAGCCGGCCCTGGCAGTGCGGGAACCGGCCGAAACCGACCAGTTCGCGGACCGTCAGGCGCGCGGTGATGTGGTTCTCCTGCCGCAGGATCGACAGATGCTTGGCCAGCTCCCGGGTCTTCGTGGAATGCACGTCGAGTCCGCCCACGGTGACGGTGCCCGTGGTGGGCTGGAGCAGACGGCCGATGATCGTCATGAGCGTGGACTTGCCGGCGCCGTTCGGTCCGATCAGCGAGGTGATGCCGCCCTCGCGGATCGTGCCGGAGACGGGTCCGAGGACCCGCTTGTCCCGGTACGACATCGAGACGTCGTGGAACTCGATCACAGCGTTCCCTTTCTCAGGAGCATGAACAGGAACAGGATGCCGCCCACGAACTCGATGATCACCGTGAGGAATCCGCCCGCGTAGAAGATGTGCTGCATGAAGAACTGGCCGAAGGCGAGGGTGATCACGCCCAGCAGGAACGCCATGGGCATCACGTACTGGTGCTTGTACGTCCCGGCGATCTGATAGGCGAGGGTCGCGATGAGGAATCCGAAGAAGGTCATCGGCCCTGCCAGCGCGGTCGCGAATGCCACGAGCAGCGCGATGAGGACGAGCATCAGCGTCAGCTCGCGTTTGTAGGCGACACCGATGTTGGTCGCGGTGTCGCGGCCGAGCAGCAGTGCGTCGAGGCGGTGGCGACGACGCCACAGGATCACCCCGACGACGATGCAGATGCCGAACGCGAGGGGCAGATAGTCGCCGGGCACAGACGACAAGCGGCCCATCAGCTCGACCGAGAGCATGTCGTATTCGGTGGGGGAGAGCACCCGCTGGACGAACGTCGACAGACTGTCGAAGGCCATGCCGAGCACGACGCCCACGAGCAGCATCAGGAACAGGCTGCCGAACCGGCCGGAGAACAACCAGCGGTAGAGCAGGGTCGCCAGCACCACCATGAGCGCGGTCTGCAGGACGAGCTTGGGGATGCCCTCGGAGGTCGCGATCGCGGTGGCTCCGAAGAAGAAGACCGTCAGCGTCTGCATCAGCGTGTACAGGGAGTCGAACCCGATGATGGACGGCGTCAGGATGCGGTTGTCGGTGACCGTGTGGAACACGACGGTTCCCATGCCGTGCGCGAACGCCGCGACCAGCATGGCGCCGAGAACCGTGAGGCGGCGCGGGAAGGTGAAGTCGAACGAGCCGCGGATGAACAGGAACAGATAGCACGCGACCGCGACGACGGCGATCATCGCGACGACGGCCAGGCGCACCCTCGGCGACAGGCGACGGCGCTCGCTCTTGCCGGTCGGGACGGCCCGTGCGCGCACGGAATCAAGCACTGACATGACGACGCTGCCTCAGAACGAGAGTGATGAAGACGGCGGCGCCGACGACGCCGAGGACGACGGACGCGGGAATCTCCATGGGGGCGACGATCGTGCGGCCGACGAGGTCGCACGCGAGAAGCAGTCCGGCGCCGACGACGGCGACCCAGGGCAAGTTCTTGTGCATGTCGTCGCCGAGCATCATCGACACGAGATTCGGCACGATCAGGCCGAGGAACGGGATGAAGCCGACCACGACGGTGGTGACGCCGGTGGCGACCGCGACGAGAGTGACCCCGAGGAAGACGACCTGCTCGTACTTCAGGCCCACATTGGTGGCGAGGTCCTTACCGAGACCGGCGATGGTGAACCGGTCGGCGAGAAGATAAGCGAGGACAGCGACCGCGAGCACCGCCCACAGTGGTTCGTAGAAGCCGCGCACGACGCTGCTGAAACCACCCGAACGCCACGCCGACATCGACTGCAGCAGGTCGAAGTTGCCGGCGAGGAAAGTGGTGATCGAGCCGACCACGGCACCGAGCATGATGCCGACGAGCGGCACGATGATCGACGACTTCAGGGCGATGCGGCGCAGGACTACGATGAACACCATCGTTCCGGCGAACGCGAAGATCACCGCGATCACCATCTTGACCATCGGCGACGCGTCGGGAACGACGATCAAGGTGGCGAGCAGGCCGAGACCGGCCCACTGCGCGGTGCCCGCGGTGGTCGGTTCGACGAACTTGTTCTGGGTGATCAATTGCATGATCACGCCCGAGATGCTCATCGCGACGGCCGCGAAGATCAGGGCGAGGGTTCGCGGCACGCGGGAGATGAAGAACATCTCGCGGGCCGCGGGGTCGTGGATCAGCGACTCGATGGTGATGTCGTAGCCGCCGACCATCAGGGACGCCACGGTCAGTGCCAGAACGACCACCGAGATCACCGGCAGCAGCATTGTGTTCTTCGTCATGGGACTCGGATCCGGAGA
Source organism: Rhodococcus gordoniae (assembly GCF_001646655.1). GTDB lineage: Bacteria > Actinomycetota > Actinomycetes > Mycobacteriales > Mycobacteriaceae > Rhodococcus > Rhodococcus gordoniae. The sequence continues at coordinate 73,748 of NZ_LPZN01000032.1, forward strand.
AGGGCGCTTACACACGCAGCCTGCCCCGGCCCGTGATCCGGGCCGGGGCAGGCTGCTGTGGAGCGTCGAACAACAGGGGACCTACTGTGCAGACCGGTTCGCGGTGTCGAAGGCATCGGCGATCTGCTGGAACGCCTCGGTGTAGGACTCGATGCCCTCACGTTTGTAGAAGTCGTTGTCCAGGTAGATGATCTGGTCCTTCGTGGCGAAGGTGGTGGCGGCGAATGCTTCCTGCGCGTCGATGACGGAGGCCGCCGGTTGCGGGGTTGCCTCGCCCGGAACGGCGACGGCGGAATCGCGGTCCAGCACGATCATCCAGTCGGGGTCGGCCTGCGCGACGGTCTCGGGAGCCAGGCCGGAATCGCCGTGGACGTCGCCGGCGTCCCCGGCGAACACGTCCTTCAGGTTCACGCCCTCGAGCAGGCGGCCGATGCGGCCCGAAGCGTTGTCGATCTTGCCGCCGGCGACGACGGCGAGGAAGACGCTCTCGCCGTTCGTGGCGGCCCGAGCGGCCTCGGTGGCGGCATCGAGCTCGGCGACGATCTCCTGGGATTCGGCTTCCTTCCCGAAGATCCGACCGAGGGTGAGGGTCTGATCCTTCAGTCCCTGGATGTAACCGCCCTCGGAGTCGTCCAGCGCGGAGACGTCGACGACGGGAGCGATCTTCGACAGTTCCCCGGTGAACTCGGCGAAGCGCGACCCGCCGATGATCAGGTCCGGCTCGGCTTCACTCACGAGCTCGAGCTTCGGCTCACGATGAGTGCCGACGTCGAGAATGGAGTCGTTCCGGCGCCACTCGTCGAAGCCCGTGTTGGGGAGGAGGGTCTTCGGCAGGGCGACAGGGGTGATGCCCCAGTCGCGCAGCATCTCGAACGACTTGTTGTCGAGGGCGACCACGCGCTCGGGGGCCACCGGAACTTCCATCTCACCGTTGTTGGTCTCGACGGTGACCGTCGCGCCGTTCCCGGATGCGGGCGCATCGGTGCCGCTGTTCCCGCATCCGGTGAGGACGAGCGCGCCGACGAGGGCCGGGGCGAACAGCATGCGTTTGAAATTCAGTTTCACGGTGTGACTCCGAGGGGCGGGGCGGCGTTGTGACGGAAGCCAGAACGCTCGAGGTTTGGTAAGGCAACGATCACATAGTATTGGTTAGCCAATCCTGCGTTGCCCTCGGGTCTCATGACGTGGATCGCCGGGAGGAAGCGTGGGATCGTCCGTTCCCCGGTGCCACGGATTCACGGGTACGGTCACGTCATGAACGAAGCCGAGCGGATCGCCGGGTTCCGTAGCGTTCACGGACTCGACCACCTCGTGGATGTCCACACGCATTTCATGCCCCGCCGGGTCATGGACAAGGTCTGGGCATACTTCGACTCCGCGGGGCCGCTCATCGGACGCCCGTGGCCGATCACCTACCGGCACGACGAGGAAGAGCGCGTCGCTCGGCTGCGCGAGTTCGGGGTAGCGCGGTTCACCGCGATGCTGTACCCGCACAAACCCGCGATGGCGGCATGGCTCAACTCGTGGGCGGCCGATTTCGCGTCACGCACCCCCGACTGTCTCCACACCGCCACCTTCTATCCCGAATCCGACGCGAAGGACTACGTCGCGTCGGCGCTCGAGGCGGGTGCACGTGTGTTCAAATCCCACATCCAGGTCGGCGACTATTCACCGCTCGACCCGCTCCTCCACGACGTGTGGGGTCTCCTCGAGGACTCGGGCGTGCCCATCGTCGTGCACTGCGGGTCGGGACCGGCGCCCGGTGCCCACACCGGCCCCGCACCCATGCACGAACTTCTGCGCCGGTTTCCACGGCTGACGGTGATCGTCGCGCACATGGGCATGCCCGAGTACCGCGAATTCCTCGATCTCGCCCAGCAGTACGAGCGGGTCTACCTCGATACGACGATGGCATTCACCGATTTCGTCGAGAAGGACACCCCGTTCCCGCCGGACCAGCTCCCCCGTCTCGACGCACTTCGGGAGAAGATCCTCCTGGGCAGCGACTTCCCGAACATCCCGTACGGCTACATCCACCAGCTCGAGGCGCTCGAACGCGTTGCCCCGGACAGCGAGTGGATTCGCGCGGTGTGCCGCGCGAATGCCACTGCACTGTTCGGGCTCGACGGGTGAGCGCGCGGGGTGGTGCCCCGCTCGCTCAGACGGAGATCGCGCGCCGGAGGATCTTGCCGGTCGCGTTGCGCGGGAGCAGATCCTGCGTGATCCGCCAGACGGTCGGGATCTTGTAGTAGGCCAACTGCTCGGCACAGAAGGACCGCAGCTCGTCCTCGCCGACGGTGCTGGTGGACCGCAGCACCACCACCGCTGCGACCTCCTGACCCAGATCGTCGTGTTCGACGCCGATCACGGCGCATTCCACGACGTCGGGATGTTCGTCGAGGCGCTGTTCGATCTCCGTCGGGTAGACGTTCTCCCCGCCGCGCAGGATCAGATCGGACCGTCGCCCGGTCAACCGCAGGCGGCCGTTCTCGACCGTGCCGTAATCCCCGGTGCGCAACCATCCGTCGGCGGTGATCGCGGCTGCGGTCGCGTCCGGGTCCTCCCAGTAGCCGAGCATCACGTAGGGGCTGCGGACGCACACCTCACCTTCGGTGCCGTCGGGTACCCGCTCACCGAACGGATCACGGATCTCCAGGCTCACCGTGATGATCGGGTTGCCGAGCGTGCCGGGGAACGCCTCGAGTTCGGGAGCCGTGGCCACGGCGATGGCCGTGCTGCATTCGGTCAGTCCGTAACTGTCCACCAGCGCCTGCTCCGCGAAGGGGAACTTCTCACGCAACCGCTGCTTCAGCGCGGGGGAGGACGGAGCCGACGCGAGCGCGAACGCCGTGAGCGAGGACAGGTCGTACCTGTCGGGGTTCTCGTGCTCGAGCATGCGCGCGGCCATGGTCGGCACAGCGCCCCAGTTGGTCACCTTCTCCCGCTCGATGAGGGTGAACACCTTGTCGACGTCGAATGCGCCTTCGGTCATGACGACGGCACTGCCCGTCGCCAGTCGCGGCACCGCCAGATTGTGCAGGCTGGCGATGTGGAACAGCGGCGAGACCAGCAGGTACCGGCTCTCGCTGGGCACCGAGTCGTCGTAGGGGCGCTGGTACATCCCCGCGACCAGCGCGTCCGAAAAACGGTGGTAGTCGACCACGGCGAGGACGTTGCGATGCGAATGCAGGGCACCCTTCGGGCGCCCGCTCGTCCCGCTGGTGAACAGGATGACCGCCGGATCGTCCTCGTCCACATCGGTGGACGGCAGTTCCGAGCCGGCCTTCTCGGACACGATCCGCGGCACGTCCTGCTCGATGGTGAGCAGCTCGTAGCCGGAGGCGTCGGCCGCGGCGAGAAGCTGGGCGCGCTTGGCGTCGGCGACGATCACCTTCGGCCCGGTGAGATCCACCCCGTAGGCGATCTCGGCCGGAGTCCACCACGAGTTGAGTCCCACCGCGATCGCGCCGAGGCACTGGGCCGCCCAGAAGGTGACGATCCATTCGGGCGAATTGGCGGCCAGGACGGCGACACGATCACCCTTGCGCACGCCGTAGTCGTCACGTAGCGCGGTGGCCAGTGCGGCGACCGCATCGGCGTGTTCGGTGAACGAGATCCGGCGATCGGCGGTGACGAGGTAGTCGCGATCGCCCCATCGCCGGGATTCGGCGACGAGGTCGCCGATCCGTCTGCCGCGGTTGCGCATCACCTGCATGCGGTTACCGCGTACGTCCTCGTCCACGAGCTCGAATCGGCCGCCGGGGCCGGTGAGTCGAAGAACGACATTCTGCAGCATCTGCTGCAGATCCGCTGGTGCTGTCAAGGATCTGCCTTTCTGGGGGTCCCGCACGTATCGGTCGCGCAGCAGGGTATACGCCGGAGCGCGGGGCATCTGCGCGGGTGACCGAGTGCACCGATCGTACGTGCTGTGTCGACTGTCACAAATCCGTCTCGGTGAGTGGGAGTGGCCCAGGTCTCACTCGGCGAGGTGGCTACCTTCGCGGCACCCGGCCTACAGTCCGGCGCCCCCTCATCGCGCCTCGGCCCAGACCGAGACGAAGGAGTACATCGTCGTGAAACTCAGTGCTGCATCGAAATCGATGGCGGGCCTGTTCGCCATCGTAGTGGCGACGTCCGCGTGTGCGTCGGACCGCGGTGCCGACCCGTCGGCCGGCGCGCTCGCTCCGGCAGGGGCCGGGGCCGCCGTGGCCGGCCAGTCGGCCGAGGCGTCGTTCGGAACGCTCGCCTCCCCCTGTGGTCCCGGGGAGGCGTCGGGGAACACCGATCAGGGGGTCAGCGACACCGAGATCCGCATCGGCTACGGCGACGATCGCGGTTTCGTCAAGAGTGCCGGCCTGAACAAGGAGATGGGTGACGCCGTCACCGCCATGATCGACTGGTGCAACGCGCAGGGCGGCATCAACGGCCGCACGATCGTCGGCACCAACTACGACGCCGCGATGACGCAGGCCAACGCCGTGATGCAGGACGCGTGTGCGAACCAGTTCATGATGGTCGGGCACGGCTTCGCCATGGATCAGACCTCCGAGCAGACCCGGGTCGCGTGCAATCTCGCCGCGGTTCCCGCCTTCACCGTGTCTCCCGATGCGGCCAACGGCCCGATGACCTATCAGGGCGTCCCGTTCCCGGTCGACTATGCGAACGGCTCGCAGTGGTTCCAGATCGCCGAGATGTACCCCGAGCTGCTCGGCGAGTTCGACGTCATCGACAGCACGATGCCCACGATCATCTCGGCGAGCACCAAGATCCGGTCCATCGCCAAGGCTGCCGGCTTCACGCTCAAGAACTGCGGTGTCACCCTCAACTACGAAGGGGAGTCGAGCTACGCGCCCTTCGCCGAGAAATTCAAGCAGTGCGGCGTCAAGGGCCTGTGGACCTCGCGTTCTCCGGTTCCGGCCGAGTTCAACTTCGTGAAGGCACTCGACCAGGCCGGCATCGATCCGATCCTGCTCGGAGAGGCCACCTGGTACGGCAACGCGGCCCAGGCCTGGAACGGTGAGAACGGCCTGCTCGACAATCTCCATGCCGGCATGACCTTCCAGATGATCGAGAACGCCGATGCCGTACCGGCCGTGAAGAAGTACGTCGAGCTCGTCACGAAGCAGAACGGCAAGACCGCGCTGCTCGGCATGCAGGCCACCTCCTCGTTCCTGCTGTGGGCGACCGCCGCGGACGCGTGCGGATCGGATCTGACCCGTCAGTGTGTCGTCGACGAACTCTCCCAGATCCACGAATGGGACGGCGGCGGGTTGCACGCGGTCACCGATCCCGGCAACAACATGCCCGCGACCTGCGGTCTCGTCGTGAAGCTCGAAGGCGCCGAGTACACCCAGGCGTTCCCGGCGGAGGCAGGCACCTTCAAGTGCGACGACCGCTACAGTGTCGCGACCGATCCCAGCACCTGGGGCACCGAGCTGGGGCCCGACCGCATCGCGACGAAATACCTGAATCCCAACGTCATTCGACCGACCGTCTGATCCGCGGGCCGGTGCCGGCGGACGTGACACACGTCCGCCGGCACCCCGACCAGAGGTACTCGCATGGACACCTTTCTGACCTTCACGATCGTGGGGTTGGTGCTCGGATCGGTTTACGCGATCGCTGCATCGGGCCTCGTTCTCACCTACAACACGTCCGGCATCTTCAACTTCGCGCACGGCGCGCAGGCGATGCTCGGGGCATTCGTCTACTGGCAACTGCGCTACGGCTGGGGTCTGCCCACGCCGGTCGCGTTGCTCATCGTCCTCGGCGTGCTCGGCCCGCTGACGGGTCTGTTGCTCTACGTCGTGATCATGCGTGGCATGCGCGACACCGCCGAGGTCACCAAGATCGTGGTCACGGTGTCGATCCTGCTCGGCATGCTCTCGATCTCTCACTGGTTCTGGCATCCCGAGACCGCCCGCACCATGTCGATGTTCTTCGGCGACCAGGCGAAGATCGAACTGTTCGGCGTCGCCGTCCGCTACCACGAGCTGATCTGCATCGGGGCCGCCGTGCTCATCGCCGTCGGGCTGCGCGTGATGTTCGTCCGCACACGCGCCGGTGTCGCGATGCGGGCCGTGGTCGACGATCCCGACCTGTTGCGTCTGAACGGACACGACCCCGACCGGCTTGCGGCGCTGTCCTGGATGATGGGTTCGACCCTCGCGGTGCTCGCCGGTGTCCTCGTGACACCGATCAGCGGTGGCACCCTCGAAGCGAACATGCTGACGTTGCTCGTCATCGACGCGTTCGCGGCAGCGATGTTCGGCCGGTTGCGCAGCATCCCGCGCACCTTCGCCGGCGCTCTGTTCCTCGGCCTGGCCGCCACCTACGTGCTGGCCTATTTCCCGACCGCGTGGACGTGGACGTCGAACCTGCGTGTGTCGCTACCGATGATCGCGCTGTTCGTCGTTCTCATCGTGCTGCCCCAGGATCGGTTGCGCGGTGCCGTGACCCGCACCCGTGAGCGGTACCACGTGCCGTCGGTGCGCAAGGCGATCGCCTGGGCGGTGGCCCTCGTCGTCATCGTCTACGCCGTCCGATTGCTGATGGTGACGTCGGCGATCACGACCCTGACGATCGGCATGACCTTCGCGATCATCGCGCTGTCGCTGACCCTCCTGACCGGCTACGCGGGCGAGATGAACCTGGCGCCGGTGTCGTTCGGGGCGATCGCGACGATCGTGGCATTCCATTTCGGTATCTCCGGAACCGGATTGGCCGCCCACCTGAACGTGTGGGGCGTGGCGCTCGGCGTCGCCGTCACCGCCGTCATCGGTGGACTCATCGCGCTGCCGGCGCTGCGGCTGCGCGGCCTGTATCTCGCTCTGGCCACGATGGCGTTCGGGGTGTTCCTGTCGAACATGGTGCTGCGCGACACCACCCGGCACGAATTGTTCGGTGTCGAGTTCTCGCTGTTCACCGACGGGAACATCGCGATCCCACCGCTGAAGGTCGGGCCCCTGGACCTGCGGAACGAGACGACCTTCCTCATGACGATGACGGTGCTCTTCGCTGTTCTCGGCGTGGGCGTGATCGCGTTGCGTAACAGCGGCTACGGGCGCCGGCTCGCGGCGATGAAGGACAGTCCCGCGGCGGCCGCGATGCTCGGCCAGAGCCTGGTGCGTCTCAAGTTCGGCGTGTTCACCCTGTCGGCGGGTATCGCCGGGCTGGGTGGGTTGTTCATGTCGAGCGCGATGGGTTCGGTGTCGAACGAGAGCTTCTCGATCATGGTGAGCCTGTCGGTGCTGATGCTCACCGTCGTGGCCGGCATCGGATACGTCTCCGGCGCGCTGTTCGGTGGTCTGATGTCGGGTATCGGTTTCGCCGTCATCATGGTGTCGTTCTCGAATCTTGCTGCAGAACAACCGGAACTGGCCGGAATGTGGACTTTCCTCGGGAACGTCGCCGCAGTGAGCCCCGCCCTCATCGGTATCGGGGTCGCAGCCAACCCGAGCGGCAGTGTCCATCAGATGGTCGAGGGTTACCGCGGGCTGAGGAACGCGAAACCCGTACTGGTCGGTGGAGCTGCGGTCGTGCTCGTGTCCTACCTGCTCGCGTTGACCGGCGTCCTCGACAACTGGTGGTTCGCGTCGATCACGATCGTGACGGTGTTCATGCTGCCGGTGATGGGGCAGTGGCTGATGCCCGAAGCAGTGCTCGGTGCCGAGGAAGCGCAGCGGCGCGCGCCGCTGATCCCCGAGCGGATCGGCGTCGACGAACCCTACGGTGCGCAGACGCGGGACGAGATCGATCGTGAACTCGGCATCGACGAGTATCTGTCGGCTCGTCCCACCGGGACGGAGAAGGAACTGATTTCCCATGGCTGAGACATCGATTCTGGAAACACGCGGTGTCACCGTGCGATTCGGAGGTCACGTCGCCGTCAAGGACGTGAGCATCGGAATCGCACCGGGAACCGTGACAGGGCTGATCGGGCCCAACGGGGCCGGGAAGACGACACTGTTCAACACGATCACCGGTTTGCAGCGGCCGACGGCCGGCAAGGTTTTTCTCGACGGCCGCGACATCACGTCGCTGCCGCCCTACAAGAGGGCCCGCATGGGCATGGCCCGCACGTTCCAGCGCCTCGAATTGTTCGTATCGCTGTCCGTGCGGGACAACCTCCGGGTGGCGGGTGACATCCACAACGCCAACGGCCACAACAAGGTCGATGTGGACGAGGAAGCCGACCGCCTGCTCGAACTGACCGGCCTGACCGACATCGCGGGGACCGACGTCTCGGACGTGCCCACCGGCCGCGCGCGCGTGGTGGAGGTGGCGCGGGCGCTGATGACGTCACCGCGCGTGCTGCTGCTCGACGAGCCCGCCTCCGGGCAGACCGAGCAGGAAACCGAGGCGTTCGCCGCACTGCTCGGCGATCTCGCGCAGGACGGTCTCGCGATATGCCTTGTCGAGCACGATATCCCGCTGGTGATGAAGATCTGTTCTCATATCCACGTGCTCGACTACGGCGCGGTGCTCGCGAGTGGTCTGCCGGAGGAGATCAGGAACGATCCGGCAGTGATCAACGCGTACATCGGCACCGAGGAGGAGGCGGTATGAGTAACGAACCGTTGCTCGAACTGTCCGGCGTCCGAGCCGGATACGGTGCGATCGAGGTGTTGCACGGCGTCGACCTGGTTCTCGAACCGGGAGCGGTGGTCGCTCTGCTCGGACCCAACGGCGGAGGCAAGACGACGACTTTGCGGGTGTGCTCGGGCATCCATCCCGTGTCGTCGGGAGAGTTCCGGTTGGCCGGTCGTGTCGTCAACGGTGTGTCCGCGGCGGAACTCGCACGTCTGGGAGTGTGTTCGATCCCCGAGGGCCGGGGAATCTTCCCGAACCTCACCGTGCGCGAGAATTTGTGGATCGGAACGGGTACCGGTGTTCCGCTCGCGGATCTCGAAGAGGTCGCGTACACCCGGTTCCCGGTGCTGGGTGAACGCCGCACGCAGTTGGCCGGTTCGATGTCGGGTGGCGAACAGCAGATGCTCGCCTTGTCGCGGGCACTCGGGACCCATCCGACGGTGCTGTTGCTGGACGAATTGTCGATGGGTCTGGCACCGCGCATCGTTTCCCAGATCTACGACATCGTCGGTGAGCTCGCCGCCGACGGCGTGTCAATTCTCGTCGCCGAGCAGTTTGCCAGGGCGGTCCTTCCCATCGCCACCAGTGCCGCCCTCATGTTGCAGGGCCGAGTGGTGCGCACGGGTGATCCGGCGGAAATCGAAGAAGAACTGTCCACCACCTATCTAGGAGGATGACCATGACCGCACTCGTCGACGAACGACGTGAGCAGTTCAAGAAAGATGTTGCGGCACTGGGGCTCGACGCTTCCCGCTCCGGTTCGGGCGGAAAGGCCCGGATCGTCGGCCTGATCCTGATGGTGGTCGGCGCCGTCGCGGTCTTCGTCGTCTACATCGCATCGCTGACACTGTCCGACGCGCGCGACCTGTTGTCCTACCAGCTGCTGGCGCTGGGATTCGTGGCGCTCACCGTGGCCGGGGCCGCCGTGTACCTCGCGGCTGCGGTGACGCGGGTCCTGAGTCTGTGGCTGGTCCGGCAGCTGCTCGAGAGCAGCGCGCAGGCGGACAGGATCGAGCAGGCGCTCGTCCGGAAGGGCTGACCCCGCCCCCTCGAGCCTGCTTGTGAGACGGCGACGGCCCACCCCGTCAGGGATGGGCCGTCGCCGTTCACGCTTCGGACGGATCAGCTTCCGGCTGCTTCGAGCCCGGCGGTGATGTCCGCGAGGATGTCGTCGATGTGCTCGATGCCCACGGCCAGTCGCACCAGGCCCGGAGTGACGCCGGCCGCGATCTGCTCCTCACCGGTGAGCTGCGAGTGGGTCGTCGACGCGGGGTGGATGACCAGCGAGCGGACGTCGCCGATGTTCGCGACGTGGCTGTGCAGGGTCAGCGCGTTGACGAACCGCTTGCCGGCGTCGATGCCGCCGGAGAGCTCGAACACCACGATCGCGCCGGCACCGCGCGGGGTGAGCTGCCGGGCGCGGTCGTACCACGGCGACGACTTCAGGCCGGCGTAGGCGACGGAGGTGACCTCCGGGCGTCCCTCGAGGAACTCGGCGACCTTCTGCGCGTTCTCCACATGCCGCTCGATCCGCAGGCTCAGCGTCTCGAGGCCCTGCGAGATGAGGAAGGCGTTGAACGGGGAGACCGCCGCGCCCATGTCGCGCAGCAGCTGCACACGCGCCTTGAGCGCGTAGGCCGGTGCGCCGAGGTCGGCGAAGACGACGCCGTGGTAGCTCGGGTCCGGGGTGGTGAAGCCGGCGTGGCGGCCCTGCGTCCAGTCGAACGTGCCGCCGTCGACGATGACACCGGCGATGGCCGTGCCGTGGCCGCCGAGGTACTTGGTGGCCGAGTGGACGACGATGTCGGCACCGTGCTCGAGCGGGCGCAGCAGGTAGGGGGTGGCGACCGTGTTGTCGACGATCAGCGGCAGCCCGTTCTCGTGGGCGACACCCGAGATGCCGGGCAGGTCGAGGATGTGGTTCTTCGGGTTGGCGATCGTCTCGCCGAAGAACGCACGGGTGTTGTCGCGGACGGCTTCACGCCACTGGTCGAGGTTGTCGGGATCCTCGACGAAGGTGACCTCGATGCCGAGCTTGGGCAGTGTGTAGTGGAACAGGTTGTAGGTGCCGCCGTAGAGATACGGGCTCGACACGATGTGGTCGCCGGCCTGCGCCAGGTTGAGGATCGCGAAGGTCTCGGCGGCCTGACCGGAGGCGAGCAGGAGGGCGGCGACGCCACCTTCGAGGGCGGCGATGCGCTGCTCGACCGCGTCCTGCGTCGGGTTCATGATGCGGGTGTAGATGTTGCCGGGCTCGGCGAGACCGAAGAGCGCCGCGGCGTGATCGGTGCTGTCGAAGGTGTAGCTGGTGGTCTGGTAGATGGGCAGGGCCCGGGCCTTCGTGTCGCCGCCGGCGGGCTGGCCCACGTGGATCTGCTTGGTCTCGAAGCTCCAGTTCGCGCTGGGGTCGATTGCTTCAGGGGTGGTGTCGCTCATGGCTCTGCTCCGGATTCGAGATGTGTTCTGATCGTCGACATGCTGACCTTCGGGCCCCGGGCACGACGCCGTCGGGTGGCGGCATCGAGGGGCAGGAACGGGTGCGGCGGTCAGCGGGCTCGGCACCCGCGAATACACGACAGGGGGGCACGACGGTGCGGCGACCGGCTCGCGCGCTCGTACGTCTTGCTCACGGTCCCGACAATATCCTGTCCACACGATTCCGACCAGAGTCGTAGGGATTCCCTCTCGCCGGGAAACCGACTCCGGAGTACCTACAGTCTGTGTGTACCCCTTCCGGTGTGACGGCTGTTACTGCTAACGTTTTGGAACAGATTCCAGTTTCATGAGGCGCGCAGGGTCGTGGCCAGGACTTTTGGAGGTGCAGTTGACCGCCGTCGACTCCGCGCTCGAGCCCGTCGGTACCTCGTCCAAGCGAGAACTCCCTCCATCGATGGTCGATCGGATGACGCTCATCCTCGAGGCCTTCGACAGTCGGGGCGCCCTCACTCTCGAAGAGGTCACCTGTCGCTCGGGGCTTCCCCGCTCGACCGTGCACCGTATCCTCGACCACCTCGTGCGTCGCGAGTGGATCGAGCACGCCTCCTTCGGCTACTGCCTCGGCCCGCGTGCCCTCGGCCTCGGCGGCAGCGACACCGGTCATCGCCGCATCAGGGAGGCTGCCGCACCGCACCTCCACGAACTCGCGATGCAGACCGGCGCCGTCGTCCATCTGACGGTGCTCGAAGGCGACGAGGTGCTCTACCTCGACAAGGTGGGTGGGCAGTTCGCCTCCACCGTGCCCTCACGGGTCGGTGGACGATTCCCCGCCTACGCCACCGCGGCCGGTAAATCCATTCTCGCGTGGCTCGAACCCGAACGCATCGATGCGCTCTACGGTAAGCAGCTCGTCCCGTGCACCGAGCGCACCATCCGCGATGAGGTCGCACTGCACCAGGAGCTCAACCGCATTCGCAAGCGGCGTGGCGTCGCGTTCGAGCGCGAGGAGGCCGCGCGGGGCATCGGATGTGTGGGTGTCGCCCTCCGCGGGGTCGACGGCCCTGTGGCCGCCCTGTCGCTCGCGGCAGACGCCCGCTCGACCCGTCTCGAATGGGTGGCACCGATCGTCGCCGACACGGCCCGGAAGATCACGCGCACCCTGTTCCCCGAGCAGGAGCGCGACGACAACCTGCCGGGTGCCACCGAGAAGGTGGGCTGACGTCCTTCCGGTTCCACCACGAATCCGGTTCACCTCGAACGACTGTGCGCAGTTCTCGTCGGAAGCCCTCGGGGGGCTCGGCGAGAACTGCGCACAGTGCGTTCTACGGCGGTATGCGCCTCAGAGCAGGTGGACCTTCTTGTAGAGGATCTTCGACGGTCCGCCGATGAGGCCGACGTTGTCGAGGAAGGTCATCAGCTTCGCTCCCGACTTGCGCACCTGGTCGTGATAGTGCTTGTTGCCCTTGGCCTCTCGCAGTGCCCGCTCGCGGTCGAGGCCCGCATTGGCGTACACGTCGGGGTGGATCATGCTCTTGACGACGAAGAAGACCACGAGCGCGGTGTTGAACCGCTCGAACGCGAGTCGCGCGCGACTCGC
>NZ_LPZN01000033.1 GCF_001646655.1 Rhodococcus gordoniae
GCGAGTCGCGCGCGACTCGCACCGGCGAGTCGGCGTGCGACCTCCTCGCGGGCGAAGCGGATGTGGCGCGCCTCCTCGAGGACGTGGATCTTCGACACCGCGCGGGTGACGGGCTGGACACGCTCGTCGCGCATGAAGTCGCGCTGCATCATGTCGAGGATCTCCTCGGCAGCCATGACCGAGGCATAGGCGTTGGCGCCCTTGAAGAAATGGCCCCACAGGCGACCGAGCTGGTGGATGTAGCGGGCCGGACCGTAGCCCGGCGTGTTCAGCCGCTCGCCGGCGCGCGCGAACATCACCGAGTGTCGGCACTCGTCGGCCACCTCGGTGAGGGCGAACTGGACGTGGCGTGAATGCTTGTCGCGGTCGTAGACGTCGCGCAGGAGCATCTGCATGAGCAGGATCTCGAACCACAGGCCGACGCTCGAGACGCTCGCGGCCTCGTGCTTGGTCAGCTCGATGCGCTGTTCGTCGGTGAGTTCGTCCCACAGCGCGGTGCCGTAGAGCGTGCTCCATTCGGGTGTCATGCCGAACTTGTCGTCCGGGACGGGGGCCTCCCAGTCCACTTCGACGACCGGGTCGTACGACTTGCGCGCGGACGAAGCGAGCAGTCGTCCGGCGGTTTCCTCCCGATCGGACAGTGCGACGCCGGGGGTGAAGCCCTTGCTGGTCTCGCGGGTGAGCGATGCGGTCATGTCTCCACCTTTTTAGTGTGACGACTGGTAACTGTTATTCAGGTTAGCGTGATCGCGCGCACAGCACAATGCCCGCGACTCGTGTCGCGGGCATCGGGAAGGGGGAGGGGCGGGCGGTGACGAGCGCCGGGGCGCCCGGAAGACGGAGATCACCGCGCCGACCAGCCCGGGCGCGCCGGACGGCTAGAGGCCCATGTCCTCGTCGCCCAGACCGTCCGCGCCCACGGCGGTCTTCTTCTCCTCCCGCGGGCGACGCAGGACGTACAGGCGGGAATGCTGGAAATCCCGCAACCGCAGGGTTCGCACGGTCTGGAACCGGAACTCGTCGCAGTCGGCGAGCGCGTCGGCGAGGTTCTCGTCGACAAGGATCGTGCCCGGTCGCGCCGCGCCGGTGAGGCGGGCCGCGATGTTGACGACCGAACCGAACAGGTCGCCGAAGCGCGGCAACGCTTGGCCCCACGCCAGCCCGACACGCAGATCCGGGTAATCCTTCTGGGCCACGAACGAATCCTGCAGGTCGAGGGCGATGCGCGCGGCGTCGATCGGACGTTCGGCTGCGAACATCACCTCGTCGCCGACGGTCTTGATCACCCAGCCGTTGTGCCGTGCGATGACATCGGAGACCTCCGATTCGAAGTAGTCGAGCAGTTCGCTCAGCGCGGCCGCGTCGATCTGGCGGGTCAACCGCGTGTAACCGACCATGTCGGCGAAGCCCACGACCAGCTCGTGGAGCTCGCCGGAATCCTGCGGGCGCGCGGCGGCACGGGCGGTGGTGGCCACCAGGTGCCGACGCCACATGTGGCTCTGGAGACTCACCGCGAGCTCGGTCGTGCGATGGACGATGTGGTCGATCAGCGCACGGATCTCCTCCTCCTGCGGAGGAGTCTCCGACTTCTCGTAGGCAGCGGCGAGTTGCGTGAAGACGTGGGTGTTGAGCAGATTCAGCTGCCACTCGGTCAACCGTGACATCGACTGTCCGATCGACCGGGCCGCCGGCATCTCGAGGCGTTCGTCGATCGCGCCGCTCGCGATGATCGCCGCTGTCGCCCGCAGGGCTTCGACATCTCCGTCCGTGAACATCACGACGTCGGGATCGGGATCGACGGTCAGACCGAGCGCCTGCCACAGGCGGCGCACACGGGCAGGTTCGAGCCCGCACAATCCCGCCACCTCGTTCAACGTGTAACGCAGCGGACCGCCGAGCAGCGCGTTCTCCAGTTGTGACTGGATCACGGACAGCACGTCGGTTCCTGATGCGGGTGCCGGATCGGACGGGGTCACGCATTCATCCTTACCGTGCTCGGCCCCCACGTGCGCGGCAGGTCGCACCGAGCGGGTGAGCAGGGATGTCGTACGGATGTGCGACAGTGACCGTCGTCGAAGCACCGCCGACCGTTCGGCGAACCGAGAAAGGACGTCGCATGCCGCCCCGCAGACGCGCGGATCACCTGACGGAGGACCAACTCGGAGAGCTCGGTACCGCTCTCGCCGAGGGGCGCCGCGCGACCGTCTACCTCGTCGAGGGCATTCCGAGCCTCGGCATCGATCCGGGGACGTCGGCTCGGGTGGTGTCGATCAGCGGCAGCACGGTGATGGTGCGGCCGAAGGGTGTCGACGACGAGTTGCCGTTCGAGGTCGACGAACTGCGCGCCACCCGCGAACCGGCCGGAACCAAACGCGCGCCGGCGAAGGCCGCGCGCGCGTCCGGTGCCGCGAAGCCCGCACCGGCGAAACCCGTACCCGCGAA
>NZ_LPZN01000034.1 GCF_001646655.1 Rhodococcus gordoniae
GTCGTGGTCTCCGACTTCGACTGCGTGCGACTCGAATTCCTCCGGTGTCGCGAGATCGGCCATCAGCTCCGGCGGTAGGGCGTTGGTCGACCACTGCTCGCGGGCGATCGCCTCGGCCCGATCACGGGTGCTCGCCCAACTCAGATGCACCTGCAGCACGGTCCGTCCGGTTCCACCGCCGTCGCGGTAGGCGTCGAGGATGCGGCGCAGGTCGTCGAGCGGGGCGTTCACGGTGACGAGGCCGTCGACCCGGCCGGCGAATCGGCGGGCCGTCTCGGGAGTCAGTGCGGGGAGCAGGATTTCGGGAGGGACCGGTGGTCGGTCCCAGACGCGTCCGCGGTCGACCTTCACAGCGCCGTCGTGGTCGACGATCTCGCCCGCGTGCAGACGCCGGACGATGTCGAGGTTCTCGCCCAGGATCTGCTGACGTTCTTCCTTGGACGGCCAGGGAGTCCCGGACATGCGTTCGTTGCAATGCTCACCGCTGCCGAGCGCGAACCAGAAACGGTGCGGGAACATCGATGCCAGAGTCGCGGTGGCCTGAGCGGTGACGACGGGATGGTAGCGGAAGCCCGTCGCGGTGACGACGCCGAAACGCAGTTCGGTGGTGGCCAGGGCCGCACCGAGCCACGACCACGCGAAACCCGAGTGTCCCTGCCGGCGCGACCAGGGTTCGATGTGGTCCGAGCACATGGCCGCCCGGAAACCGGCTGCTTCCGCGAGCCGGACGTCCTCGAGCAGGCGGGATGGAGACACCTGTTCGTGTGAGGCGTGGAAACCTATCAGTGTCATCACTGTCCGCTCCTCCGGTCGATCGGGGATCAGTACTTCTCGATGAGTGTCAGTGCAGCGGTCATGAGTACGGGGTGACTCGGTCCCCGGGGAAGATTGCCGAGGCGGGCAGGGCGTCGCAGGTGGCCTGCATGCGCGGACCCCGGTCGTATCCGCCGACGGTTCCGGGCAATACGGAGGCGTCCGGCCGATCGGTGCCCGGACAAGCGGTGTGGCAACCCGATTCGTCCGGCCGGCAGGTCTCCCCGGCTCATCGCGCCCGGTGCGGCACAGGTGCGCAGGTCCGCACAACCGTCGTCGTCGCGGGCTGGGATCACACGCACTCCTCGCAGGGCCGGGTACACGGCGGTCGCTCGGTTGCATACCCGCGCCGTGTCGAGACAAACGATCGGCAGGTTCCTCCGGGCGAGTGGCTCCTGTGCCACGATCACACCGTGAACCGGACGCCTGGCACGGTACTGCCGCGATGAACGGAGCCTGGATCCTGCTGGTCGTCATCGCCGGAATCGCGGTGACCACCGTCGCGTCGCGCCGCGACCTCCAGGCTCCGCTCGTGCTCGTCACCGTCGGAGCGCTCGTATCGTTCGTGCCCGGTCTGCCACGGCTCGAACTGCATCCGGACGTCATCCTCGGGGTCGTTCTGCCACCGCTGCTGTATTCGTCGGCCCTGAGGTTCTCGGTCCCCACCTTCCGTCGGTACCTGCCGTCGATCCTGCGGCTCGGAATCTTCACCGTGCTCGTCACGGCGTTCGTCGTGGCATGGACCGCATCCGCGATGGTGACGGCGCTGAGCTTCGGCGCGGCGCTCGCTCTCGGCGCGGTCGTCGCACCGACCGACGCGGTCAGCGCCGTCGCGGTGGGTCAGCGACTCGGACTGCCGAAACGGGTCCTCGCGGTGCTGACCGGGGAAGGGCTGGTCAACGACGCCACGGCCCTGACCTTGTTCACCGTGGCGATCTCGGCCGTCACGGGAACGCACATCCTCGCCGATTCGCCGGTCCTGTTCTTCCTCTACGAGGTCGCGGGTGGGGTCGCCGTCGGTCTGGTGCTCGCGTACATCGTGCACCTGATCCGCGCCCGGATGTACGACTCGCCGCTCGAGACCGTCCTGGGGCTGGTTCTGCCGTTCGCGGCCTACCTCGCGGCCGAGGAGGTCCACGCCTCGGGAGTGCTCGCCGTCGTCGCTGCCGGACTGTTCCTCGGGCACCGCGCCACCGAGGTCTCGGTGAGCACGCGGCTGCAGGAACGCGCGGTGTGGAAAAGCGTCGACGTGGTGCTCGAGACCTTCGTCTTCGCCTACATGGGCCTGCAATTCCGGTTCGTCCTCGACGACGTCCGCGGCAGCGGCACCGATCTGCATGTCGCGTTGCTCGGCGCGGTGGCGATCCTGCTCGTCGTCATGCTCGTGCGACCCGCGTGGGGCCTGCTGCACTGGGGGCGGCGCGCACTCGTGCGCCGCGCCGGATCCGAGCGCCTCGGCCGCGACCAGCTGCGCTTCCGGGAACACGTCGTGGTGTCCTGGGCGGGCATGCGGGGAGTCGTCACTCTCGCCGCCGCCGGCGGGGTGCCTGTCGTGATCGCGTCGGGTGCCGACTTCCCCGGTCGGGAGATGATCCAGATCTCCGCGCTCGTCGTCGCCATCGGCACACTGCTCATCCAGGGAGCGACCATGCCGTGGCTCATCCGCAGGCTCGATGTCACCGACCCCTACGAGCGTCTGCGGACCGAGGAACAGATGGCGGTGGCCCGCCGGATCTCGGCGGAGTCGAGCGACCGTGTGCTCGGCGAACTCGCCGTGGACCCCCCCGACGGTGTGAACCCGGAGATCTACGAGACACTGCTGAACAGGGCACGCACGTCGCTCCGATCCCGGCAGGAGGCGGAGACCGCCGAGGACGCGGCGGAGGATGCGGGACCGCAACCGGCCGCGCTGTTCGACGACATCCGGCGCGCGACGTTGCAGGCGCGGCGCCAGGCGCTCATCGACGCACGCGATCGCGGGGAACTCGACGACGAGATCCTTCGCGACGTGCTGGAGAGTCTCGATGTCGACGAGGCAGCCGTGGAGGAACGTATCCGTCGCCGCCGCGACAGCGGTGCACAACGGTAGGACGACAGGCCGGGCGTTCCCGGATCGCCCGGCCGATCCGACGTAACGTGGGCGCATGATCGCGATCGAGCTCGCAGTGGCCGTGCTGCTCCTGGTGCTGGTCGTGATCTCGGTGGTGCTGTGGACCCGGCGGGTGGTCACCACACCCGCCGAACGCGCGGTCCACGCGACGTTGCACACGGCGTCGCTCGCGGCCCGTCCGCTCCGGGCCGGACTCGACGCGTCGTCCGCGAAGGAAGCGGCTCCGCACCTGCGGATGCTGCTGGCCGAAGCTCGCGCGGTGGCACTGCTGGACGAGGACGGCGCACTGCTCGCATGGGACGGTCCGTTCGAGGAACTGACGGACGAGATGCTCGCCGCCGCCGCCCGTGCCGCAGCCGACAAGCGACGTGTCCTCGTCGGTCACCACGATCTGCGCCGGACCAACGGCGATCTCGCGGCCCGCGCACTGATCGCGCAGCCGCTCGTCGTGGAGGACGTGGGTGTCGCGGGGGTGCTCGGAGTCGTGACGACCGTCGAACCCGGCCCGGCGCTGCTCGGTGCGATCACCGAGGTGGCGCGTTATGCGTGCAGTCAGATCGAACTGGCCGAACTCGATGCCTCCCGCGCCCGGCTCGACCGCGCCGAGGTCCGTGCGCTCCGCGCCCAGATCAGTCCGCACTTCATCTACAACGCGCTCAACACGGTGGCGTCGTTCGTCCGCACCGACCCCGATCGGGCCCGCGAACTGTTGCTGGATTTCGCGGACTTCACCCGGTACTCGTTCCGCGCGGCGGGCGAGTACACCCTGCTGGCCGACGAACTGCGCAACATCGACCGGTACCTGACGCTCGAACGCGCCCGCTTCGGCAATGCCCTCGAGGTGCGTCTGCAGATCGCGCCCGAGGTGCTCAACGTGACGCTGCCCTTCCTCGCCCTGCAGCCGCTCGTCGAGAACGCCGTGCGGCACGGGATCGCGGGCAAGGACACCCGCACGGGGACGATCATCATCACGGCGGCCGACGAAGGCACCGACTGTGTCATCAGCGTCGAGGACGACGGCATCGGCATGGATCCGGAACTGCTGCGCTCGGGGACGCTCGACGCGATCGCCGAGAGCGAGCACGGCAGCGGTGTCCGGGAGTCGGCGCACGTGGGTCTCGCCAACGTCGACGACCGGTTACGTGCCGCCTTCGGCAACGATTACGGTCTCGTCATCGAGACCGCGCCGGGTGCCGGCACCCGGGTCAGCATGCGCGTGCCGAAGTTCCGGGCGGGTATCCGGCCGTGAGGAAGACCCGACATGGCACGATGGACTCGCCGTGAACGAGATCACACACAACCTGACCGTGCTGGCGGTCGACGACGAACCGCCGGCCCTCGACGAGCTCGCCTACCTGCTGCGGGCGCAGGAGGAGATCGGCGTCGTGCACACCGCGGGAGACGCGACGACCGCTCTGCGCGTGCTGCGCGACGGCGGTATCGACGCGGTCTTCCTCGACATCAACATGCCCGGACTCGACGGTCTGGAGCTTGCGGGCATCCTCCGCAATTTCGCCGTGTCCCCGGCCGTGGTGTTCGTGACCGCGCACGACGACCGCGCGGTCTCGGCATTCGACCTCGGTGCCGTCGACTACGTCCTCAAACCGCTCCGTGAGGAACGGCTCGCCGAAGCGGTCCGGCGGATCGCCGAGCGCAGCCGGCCCGCCGCGCAGACGACATCCGACACCGGTCCGGGCGACGACGTGATTCCCGTCGAGCTCGGCGGCGTCACCACGCTCGTGCCGCGCTCGTCGGTCCACTGGGTCGAAGCCGAGGGCGACTACGCGCGACTGCACACCGCGACCGGTTCGCACCTGGTCCGCATCCCGATATCGACGCTCGAGAACCGCTGGGCCGAGGCCGGCTTCCTCCGCGTGCACCGCTCCTATCTGGTGGCGCTGCCACTCGTGACCGGTATCCGCAGCGTCGGTTCGGGCCTCGTCGTCTGCCTGCGCGGCGACAGCAATTCCCCGCCCGTCGAACTACCGGTCAGCCGCCGGCATACGCGCGAGCTCAAGGACCGGCTCATCCGCGGACCCATGCAGTCGTGGACGTCGCGATGAGCAGCACCGGTGGCCCGCCTCCGCAGCGACAGAAGGTCGTTCTCGCCGAGCGGCGCGGGGCGCGCATGGTCCGGACCCGCGTGGAGGTGCAACAGCAGACCGAGGTCGGCGACGCGATGGTCCGCGGGTTGGTCCGTGCGCAACTCGGGCTCGCCCTTCGGGTCGCGTTGTTCACGGTGTGCCTGCTCGGCGCGATTCCGGTGCTGTTCCACGCCTTTCCCGGTCTCGCGGAGATGACGGTGCTGGGCATCCGCCTGCCGTGGGTGTTGCTCGGGGTGGTCGGTTATCCGATCCTGCTCGGTATCGCGTGGGTGTACCTGCGTCTCGCCGAACGCAACGAGCAGGATTTCACCGACCTCACCGACGATTGACGCCCCCGTGAGCGGATCGATTCCCGTCGCCACCGTCGTCGGTCTCGTCGCCGCGGCGATCGCCACCGTCGCGATCGGCGTGTACGGCGTGCGGATGGCGCGCACCACCTCGGATTTCCTCGTCGCCTCGCGCAGTGTGGGCCCTCGCTGGAACGCCGCGGCGATCTCCGGTGAGTACCTCTCCGCGGCATCCTTTCTCGGTGTCGCCGGACTCGTCGCGAAGTTCGGCGCCGACGCACTGTGGTATCCCGTCGGTTTCACGGCGGGCTATCTGGGTCTGCTGCTGTTCGTCGCTGCGCCGCTGCGACGTTCGGGTGCCTACACCGTCCCCGACTTCGCGGAGTTCCGGCTGGGGGAGAAGTGGTTGCGCACCCTGTCGATGATGGTCGTGGCCATCATCTGCATCCTCTACCTGGTCCCGCAGTTCCAAGGAGCAGGGCTCACCCTCAACATCCTTCTGGGAGTACCCGACTGGGTGGGGGTCGCGGTGGTCGGCGTGATCGTCGTGGCCAACGTCGTCGGCGGCGGGATGCGCTCGATCACGTTCGTGCAGGCATTCCAGTACTGGCTCAAACTCACCGCCGTCGCGTTGCCCGCGCTGGTGCTGACGTTGCACTTCGTCGGCGACCACCGGGCCGTCGACGAGCCCGTGCCGCCCACCGTCACGGAGACCACGACCGTCGACGTGACGATCGACGTGGTCGTGCAGGTCGCCGAGCCGCTGCCGGTCGTGGTGACCGGGGAGGTCGACGGCCGACCGGTCGCAGGTGAATTCGAACTCGAGCCGGGAGAGCACGTCCTCGGGGCCGGCACCGAACTCGTCCTCGACGCCGGGTCTCCGGTGCCGGTGGTGGCCGGTGCGCCGACCGACAACGACAGCTGGGCGTCGCCGGGGGCCGGATTGGGGGCGAGCAGCGAACATCCGCTGTTCCAGGTCTACTCGCTGATGCTCGCGACCTTCCTCGGAACCATGGGCCTGCCGCATGTGCTGGTGCGCTTCTACACGAACCCGGACGGACGCGCGGCGCGCATGACGTCCTTCGCCGTGATCGGGCTGCTCGGGCTGTTCTATCTGTTCCCGACGCTGCTCGGGGTGTTCGCGCGCCTGTACGTCCCGCAGTTGCTCATCACGGGACGGTCGGACGCCGCGGTGCTGCTGTTGCCGGGATCGGTGTTGTCCGGTTGGGGTGGGCAGCTGCTCGCCGCCCTCGTGGCCTCGGGCGCGATCGCGGCCTTCCTGTCGACCTCCTCCGGGTTGCTGGTCAGTGTCGCGGGCGTGCTGTCCACGGACGTGCTGCGCGGACGGGTGCGCGACTTCCGGATCGCGGCGGTACTCGCGGGCGTGGTGCCGCTCGTGCTGGCGCTGTCGGTGACCTCCCTCGACCTGTCGCGGTCGGTGGGGCAGGTCTTCGCGATCGCCGCCTCGACGCTGTGTCCGCTGCTGGTCCTGGGGATCTGGTGGCGCGGTCTCACCGCGATCGGTGCCGCGGCGGGGATGGTCGTCGGTGGTCTCGTCGCGGGGGCCGCCGCTCTGGCGACCGTGCTGCTGCCGATCGATCCGTCGGTGGCCGCAGGGTGGCCGACGGTGCTCTCCGCCTATCCGGCGGCATTGAGTGTGCCGCTGGCGTTCCTCACGATGATCACGGTGAGTGTGCTGACGCGCCGGCGGATCCCTCGTGACCTGGGCCGGACGTTCTCCCGCATGCACGTCCCCGAGCGGCTCGGCATGGGACGCGACCGCGAACTCGGTGCGTTCGGCGACCGGGGGCGGGGACCCGGGGAGGAGCGCCGTTCGTCGCGGTGACGTGACCGTTCGTCGCACGAGCGCACCCCTCGTCGTTCCGCCCGTACCCGTCTCTGTTCGTGTGACTGCCGTCTCATTAATCTTGTGATCATCCTCACTTCACACGACTACCAAGGAGTCGGCAGTGACCACAGCACCACTCAGCGAGAGTGGCGTACCCCAGCAGCGTCGGATACCGACGCCGCAGGAGTTCGTCACGATGCAGGAGAGCCCGGAGTTCCAGGAACTGCGCAGCCGCCTGCGCCGTTTCGTGTTCCCGGTGACGGCGTTCTTCCTGGCCTGGTACGCCCTGTACGTCCTGCTGGCCACGTATGCGGACGAGTTCATGGCGACGAAGGTCCTCGGCAACATCAACGTCGGTCTGATCCTGGGTCTGGGTCAGTTCGTCACGACCTTCGTGATCACCGCCGTGTACGTGAAGTTCGCCGGCCGTGAGCTGGATCCGCGTTCCGCGGCGATCCGCGAGGAACTGGAAGGACCGCAGCAGTGACCGTTCTCGCCCAGGGTGGGACCGACGTCGGTAACCCGATCCTCAACATCGCCATCTTCGTCGCGTTCGTCGTCGTCACGATGGCACTGGTCATCAAGGCCAGCCGCACGACGAAGAAGGCTTCCGACTTCTACACCGGCGGCGGCCAGTTCTCCGGCCCGCAGAACGGTTTCGCCATCGCAGGCGACTATCTGTCGGCCGCGTCGTTCCTCGGTATCGCGGGTGCGATCGCCGTCTACGGTTACGACGGCTTCCTGTACTCGATCGGCTTCCTGGTGGCATGGCTCGTCGCCTTGCTGCTCGTCGCCGAACTGCTCCGCAACACGGGCCGGTTCACGATGGCGGACGTGCTGAGCTTCCGCCTCAAGGAACGCCCCGTGCGTATGGCGGCGGCGCTCTCGACCCTCGCGGTGTCGCTGTTCTACCTGCTTGCGCAGATGGCCGGCGCCGGCGGACTCGTGGCGCTGTTGCTCGACATCGAGGGCAAGGTCGGCCAGGCCATCGTCGTCGCGGTCGTCGGTGTGCTCATGATCGTGTACGTGCTCATCGGCGGTATGAAGGGCACGACCTACGTGCAGATGGTCAAGGCCGTGCTGCTCATCGCCGGTGCGGGCCTGATGTTCGTGCTCGTCCTGTTCGCGGTGCGGGGCAACTTCTCGCAGCTGCTCGCCGACGCTCAGGCGATGGTGTCGAGCTCGTCGAACGAGGCCGTCGCGCAGCGTGACGTGCTCGCTCCCGGTGCCAAGTACGGCATCAGCAACATGACGCAGATCGACTTCCTCTCCCTCGGCCTCGCGCTGGTCCTCGGTACCGCGGGTCTGCCGCACGTGCTGATGCGCTTCTACACCGTGCCCACCGCCAAGGAAGCCCGTCGCTCGGTCACCTGGGCCATCGCGCTCATCGGTGCCTTCTACCTGTTCACCCTGGTCCTCGGTTACGGTGCCGCGAAGATGGTCGGCCCCGACGCGATCCTCGGTGCTCCCGGCAAGGAGAACGCGGCGGCACCGCTGCTGGCCTTCGAACTCGGCGGAACGCTGTTCCTCGCGATCATCTCGGCGGTCGCCTTCGCGACGATCCTCGCGGTCGTCGCCGGCCTGGCCATCACCGCCTCGGCGTCCTTCGCGCACGACATCTACGCCAGCGTCATCAAGCGTGGCAACGCCACGGAGGACGAACAGGTGCGGGTCTCGCGGATCACGGTCGTCGTGATCGGTCTGGTGTCGATCGTCCTCGGCATCCTCGCCATGGGACAGAACATCGCCTTCCTCGTGGCGCTCGCCTTCGCGGTCGCGGCCTCGGCGAACCTGCCCACGCTGCTGTACTCGCTGTTCTGGCGGAAGTTCAACACGACCGGCGCCCTGTTCAGCATCTACGGTGGTCTGATCAGCTGCCTCGTCCTCATCGTGTTCTCCCCGGCGGTATCCGGTGCCCCGTCGGCGATGTTCCCGGAGGTGGACTTCTCGTGGTTCCCGTTGTCGAACCCGGGCATCGTGTCGATCCCGCTCGCGTTCGTCCTCGGGATCGTCGGCACCTTCGTCGGACGCCGCAAGCAGGAGGACCGGTACAAGCAGGCGGAGATGGAGGTTCGCTCGCTCACCGGTGTCGGTGTGGAGAAGGCCGTCTCCCACTGACCCTCCGTGCCGCGGTGGCCCGCTCCCGATCGGGGGCGGGCCACCGCCGCGTCTCGGGTCTCCGTCCCCGGAACCGAGCGTCTACTGTTGCGGACCATGGCGAAACTCGAAGTGTCGACCGATCTTCCGCTCGACCCACACGCTGCCTGGGAGCACGCTTCCCGTCTGGAGTCGTTCGGTGAGTGGCTGAGCATCCACGACGGCTGGCGCAGCGACCTTCCCGATGCCCTGTCCGAGGGCATCACGCTGCAGTCGGTGGTGTCGGTCAAGGGCATGCGCAACCGGGTCACGTGGACCATCGTCGAACTGGACGCGCCGCACCACGTGGTGTTGAAGGGAACGGGCAAGGGCGGCACGAAATTCTCCATGCGACTCGCCGTCACAGCCCGCGGCGACGGTTCGGCGCTGACCATGAAGATCGAACTCGGCGGAGCGCCGTTGTTCGGCCCGATCGGGTCGGGGGTGGCGCGCGCCCTGCACGGCGACCTGCAGTCGTCGCTCGGCACCTTCGCGCGCCGCTACGGCCGGAACTGACGCCTCTGGACACTTCTTCCGGAAAGGCGTAGACCCGTAGGAACGACCGCGGCCCGCTGCGGATCGATCCGTCCCCGAGTGCTCGGTACTCGACGCGAATGCGAGGTCGACGCCCATGTCCGAGGATCATCACCCGAGTACCGACGAGAACGTCGCCGAATCGCGCTGGTGGGCATGGGCGGCCTGTATCGCCGTGATCGCGGCGATCGTGGTGCCACTCGCGGAGGCGGGTCTGCGCGGCGTCGTCGCGCTGCTGCTGGTCGCGGTGGCCGGCGGCGCCCTGGCCGTTGCCGGGGCCTACTGGTTTCTCACGCACCACGGTGTGATCCGCGGGGCTGCGCTGGCCGTGACCGTGCTCGCGCCGGTCGTCGTGGTGGTCGTCTTCGCGGCGGCGGGTCACCTGTGGGCCGCCCTCGCATCGGTGCTGCTCGTCGCCGTGGCGGTCGCGTGTGGACGCCGCGCTCTACGACATGCCCGGGTGACTCCGCAGCCCGAATTTCCGGCCGTACCCGTTCGGCATCCCTTCTTCGTCATGAATCCACGCTCGGGCGGCGGCAAGGTCGTCCGTTTCGACCTGCAGCGCAAGGCCGAAGAACTCGGGGCGGAAGTGGTGTTGTTGAGCGGACCGCAGCAACTCGACGTCACCGAACTTGCGGAGAAGGCAGTCGAGCGCGGGGCCGACCTGCTCGGCGTGGCGGGTGGCGACGGAACCCAGGCCCTGGTCGCGGCGGTCGCAGCGGAACATCGACTTCCGTTCGTGGTGATCAGCGCCGGAACCCGGAACCATTTCGCCCTCGATCTCGGGCTGGACCGGGACGATCCCGCTGCGGGCCTGGGCGCTCTCGGCGACGGTGTCGAACTGCGCGTCGATCTCGGCCGGATCAACGGTCGCCCGTTCGTCAACAACGCGTCCTTCGGTGTCTACGCGGAGGTGGTCCGGAGCCCGCAGTACCGCGCAGACAAGACGGCGACGGTACTGCAGATGCTGCCGGATCTGCTCGGTGAGCAGGGTAGGCCGACATTGCGGGCGGGAATCGATACCGAGACCGTCGACGGACCGCAGGCCGTCCTGGTCAGCAACGGCCCGTACACCTTCGACGACCTGGCGGGACTCGGGCGACGAGCCCGTCTGGACAGTGGGCGGCTCGGTGTCGTCGCGATCTCGGTCTCGAACGCCCGCCAGGCCATCGGCCTGTTCCGTCGCACTCACGACCGAGGACTGTTGCAGCGCACCGCGACAGAGGTGGTCGTCGAAGCGGACGTACCGGAGATTCCGGTCGGAGTCGACGGCGAGTCGGTGATGTTGTCGACACCCGTTCGATGCACGATCTCCACCGGAGCGCTACGCGTTCGTGTTCCCCGCGACCGTCCGGGAGTGCGATTGCCGTCTCCACGCCTCGATTACGCAGGGTTGCGGAAGATATTGTGGCCGAAATGAAGTCTCACGACGTCACCCCACGAGGGGCCGGGCGACTTCAATGTATGTGTGTGCAGATGGATGGTGTATACCGGTGACCCGGTCCTGATGGACGACGTGCTCTTCCGGCCGGTCCATTCCTTGATCGATCAGAGCCTGCATTCCAGGATGGGGGCGACCACCACGAACGGAGACGGATTCGGGATCGGCTGGTACGGAGAAGGTCCGAGACCCGCGTTGTTCAAGTGCATCGAACCTGCGTGGAACGAGAGCAACCTGCGGGAGATCGCAACGCAGATCCGGACGCCGTTGATGTTCGCGCATGTCCGTGCCTCGACGGGGACTCCGGTGCAGCGCACCAATTGTCATCCCTTCCGGTACGAGAACAGGTTGTGGATGCACAACGGGGCCGTGCACGGATTCCACGCGATGAAACGCGATCTGGCGATGGCCGTCGATCCGAGTCTCTACGACGGGATCCGGGGATCGACCGATTCCGAGATGTTGTTCTACCTCGCGCTCACCTTCGGCCTCGCCGACGACCCGTTCACCGGTGTGGCGAAGGCCGTCGGCTTCGTGGAGGATGTCGCTGCCCGTCAGGGTATCGAGAACCCCATGCAGGGAACGATTGCCACCACCGACGGCGACAGTGTCTGGGTGTTCCGGTACTCGACGGAACGAAAGACACGTTCGCTGTTCTACTCGGCCGACATCACGGCTGTACGGGCGCAGCATCCCGAAGTGGAGGTGCTGTACAAGCTGGGCGACGACACCCGATTCGTGGTGTCCGAGCCCCTTCGGGATCTCGAAGGGGCCTGGCTGGAGGTACCGGAGTCGAGCGCAGGCGTCGTTCGGGGGAGCGACCAGGAGTTCCGGCCGTTCGAGCCGATCTCGCCGGTCCACTCGATCCCGTCGTGACGAATTCTTCGCTACCGGATCCGATTTCACCGTTCGCCCCGGCCGGCACCCGGTGTGTCGATCGAGTCACCCGGGGACAGCTCCACGGCGGCGATCCCCGCACGATGGGCCCGGCCGACGAACTCGGTGCCGGGCTCGAAGAACAACCGGGGGCGGACGGCGCCGAATCCGATCGGCCACAGCGTGCCGTAGTGGATCGGTACGGCCAGGCCTGCCTGCACGAGATGGGCGACGACAGCGGCCCGGCCGGGATCGAGGTGGCCGTCGCCGAGGGTGGGCCCCCAACCTCCGACCGGTAGCAACGCAAGATCCACCGGCCCCACATGGTCGGCGAGACCCGGGTACAGATCCGTGTCGCCGGCGAAATAGGTGCGCCGGTCTCCTTCGACGACGTACCCGACCGCCGGTGCGAGTTCCGGTCCACGACGCCAACGGCGGCCATCGTGCCGGGCGGGCACGGCGCGCACGGTGACCGTGCCGATCCGTGTTTCCTCGCCGGGACGCAACGGCACCAGCCGGTCGGCGAATCGACGCAGTGCCGGCAATCCGTCGACAGCTCCCCAGGGGATCACGATCGGAACGTCCGTATCGAGCAACCGCAACGACCTCAGGTGGGTGTGGTCCGCGTGCAGGTGTGAGAGCAGGACGGCATCCGGATCGCGTACACGCGGTCCGGCAGGGGTGGGTCCCCGGCGGCGGTGCAGATGTGCGACGCGGTCGGTGAGCACCGGATCAGTCAGGACGACCGTCCCGTGGTCCTCGATCAGCGTGGTGGCATGCCCGAGCCAGCGCAGACCGGATACAGGGGCATTCGGACGCGGCGGCGTACGCATGAACCTTACGATTCCAGACGTGGGAAGGGGCCCGCGATGCGTACGGTGGGCGGCTTGTTACGGATACTCGTCGAGTTCCTCGTGTTGTGGGGATCGTCGGCGCTCGTGCTCGTCGTGCTCGACCGGGTCCTCGGCGGCATCACCCTCGACCGGTCCGGCTTCGCTCCGATACCGACACTGCCTGCCGCGCTGGTACTCGCGCTGGTGTTCGGTCTGCTGAACGCGGCGTTGTGGCCGGTGATGATGCGGTTGATGTCGTGGATCGGCCCGGTATTGCTGTTCGCCGGAGTCTTCCTGGCCGGCGGTGTGATCATGCTGCTGACGCTGTACCTGGTACCGGTCGCCGGAGTGGACCGCCCGGGCGATGCGATCGTGCTCGCCGCGCTGGTCTCGCTGGTCACTTCCGTCGTCTCGGGCGCGATCGCCTCCCGTTCCGACACCGCCTACCGGTTGATGCAGGTGCGGCGGAACCGGTTCCGATTGCGGCGCAACGCGACGCTCGTGGGTGCGCCTCCGGGGTTGCTGTGCATCCAGATCGACGGGCTCGGGTACGACGTCCTGCGGCGGGCGATCGCCGACGGTGTCACGCCCGGCCTGGCGAAGCTGGTGCGTGAAACCCACCGGCTGGTGCCGTGGCACACCGATTGGAGCAGCCAGACCGGAGCGACCCAACTGGGCGTGCTGCACGGCTCCAACCACAACGTGCCCGCATTCCGCTGGTACGACAAGACCACCGGGCGTATCTCCGTGTTCAGCAACCCGGCCGACAACGAGCAGCGCGAACTCGAACGAGCAGAGCGGCCCGGGCTGCTCGCCCACGACGGTGCGAGCCGGGGCAACCTGTTCACCGGTGGTGCGCAGGACAACGTACTGGTCGTCAGTCGTATGCGCGGCGCCCGGCTCGGTGGGGGCGCCGGCTACAGCGCCTATTTCGCCGATCCTGCGAGTGCGCTGCGCACCTTCATCCGGATGATCGCGGAACTGCAACGGGAACTTCGTCAGTCGCTGCGGCAGAAACGGAAGGACATCCGGCCACGGGTACCGCGTGGCGGAATGTATCCCTTCGTCCGCGCCTTCGCGACCGTACTCGCCACCGACGTCACCGCCGCCGCGGTGGTCGGTGATCTGATCAAGGGACGTACTGTCGTCTACCTCGATCTGATCGGCTACGACGAGGTCTCGCACCACTCCGGGATCTCTCGGCCCGAAACGCTGTCCGTGCTCGCGAAGGTCGACGACATCATCGCGATGCTGCTCGCGGTCGCGGAACAGTCCGACCGGTCCTATCGCGTCGTCGTGCTGTCCGATCACGGGCAGAGTCAGGGCGCGACGTTTCTTCAACGCTACGGAGAGAGCCTGAAACAACTGGTGATCCGGTCGGCCACACGGGACGAGCCGGCCGATCGTCACCGGCACGAGCGCAGAGCGGAGCCCTCGACCCGGCCCGGAGGGGAAGGACGCGCGTATGCCGCAGCCAGCATGCACGCCGCGCCGGTCGGCGAGCAGGCGCACACCGTCGCCGGTGAACCGATCGTGCTCGGCTCGGGCAACCTCGGCCTGATCTACTTCCCTCATCTGCCCGGCCGCGCCGACGTCGATACCATCGAGGCCGCGCATCCAGGACTTCTCACTGCTCTCCGGGAGCATCCCGGCATCGGCTTCCTGCTCGTCGCCACCCCTGGCGGATCCGTCGTGCTCGGAGCCCACGGCCGGGTGGACGTGACGACCGGTGAGGTCACCGGCCGCAACCCTCTCGAGGTGATGGGTCCCGATGCGCTGGCGAAGATCCGGCGCACCGACACCTTCGACAACGTCGCCGACATCATGGTCGGCGGTGCCTACTGGCCCGAGACCGACGAGGTTGCGGCGTTCGAGGAGCAGGTCGGCTCGCACGGCGGTATGGGTGGCCCGCAGAGCACCCCGTTCCTCCTCTATCCCGCCGTGCTGCACGAGGTGCTCGCCGGGTGGCGGGATCTCTCGGCGGGACCGACCACGGCCACGACCGATCACGACGCAACGGTCGGGGACGGGTGACCCGGCTCGGAACGAATGGAACCTGTTCGGGAGAGGCTGTTCTCGTCGACGTGCG
Source organism: Rhodococcus gordoniae (assembly GCF_001646655.1). GTDB lineage: Bacteria > Actinomycetota > Actinomycetes > Mycobacteriales > Mycobacteriaceae > Rhodococcus > Rhodococcus gordoniae. The sequence continues at coordinate 15,074 of NZ_LPZN01000034.1, forward strand.
CGTGTTCCGTTCGTCGGCCGGCCTGGCCGAGCAGTGCTCCCACCGTCGTTCCGCCGGTCGTGGTGCCGACGAGCCCGATACCCACGGGCGGGAAGAGTGCGGCCACCGGCCCCGCGCCCGGACCTCAGCCGAGACCGACCTCCGCTCCGTGACGGGTGGGGTGCTCGTGCTGGCTCACGTCCTACCCTCCGATATCCGGAATCGCAGGCGGAAGAACGGAATCGAAAATCGGAGGTTCGGAGAGTCCGTGCTCCACCGCCTTCTCCACGAAGAACGGAACGAAGTCTCGGACCCTGCTCGTGACACATCGGCGGTAGACGCCGTGCACCGCGTTCGATGTCGTCCGAGGGAACGTGGGGACAGCGAACGATGCGACGTTCGATCACCTGTCGGACCTGACGCATCTCGTCGTCGCCGGTTATCGTTCGATCGTCGTCCTCGCGTCGGATACTCGTCAAGGCTCGAAGTGGTCTCCGAATCCGGACGAAGGCGCAGAATGGATGTCGTGCGGAGGTGGATCGTGGAACACGAAACGGGACACGGGAACAGTCGTGAGCGCTCGTTCCCGGTGTGCAGGAACTTCGGGCCGTGTCCCGATTGACGGGGCTCTCCGCGCTTCCCGGAATCGCAACGGCTCGTGGCTACCGTCGCGAGTGGTTGCGTCCGGACATCACCGCCGGCCTCGTGCTCACCGCACTGCTCATCCCTGCCGGAATGGGGTACGCGGAAGCGGCCGGACTGCCTGCCTATGCCGGCCTCTATGCAACCATCGTGCCGCTCCTGGCCTATGCCGTGGTCGGCCCGTCGAAGATCCTCGTCCTGGGCCCGGACTCGTCGCTCGCCCCGCTCATCGCAGCGGCCGTCCTCCCACTCGCCGTCGCAGACGACCCGGAGAGCGCCCTGGTCTTCGCCGGGATACTCGGTGTGCTCGTCGGCGTGATCCTGCTCGTCGGGGGGTTCCTCCGTCTCGGCTTCGTCACCGAACTGTTGTCCAAACCGATCCGGCTGGGTTACCTGAATGCGATCGCACTCGTCGTGATCGTCGGGCAACTGCCGAAGCTGCTCGGCTTCTCGGTCGACGCGCCCGGCCTCCTGGGGGAGATCCGGGAGATCGGGGAAGCCGTGGCGGGCGGCGGGATCGACCCGGTCGCAGCCGGTATCGGGCTGGCCTCGCTCGCGGTCATCGTGGGTTTCCGATTGTGGTTGCCGCGGATACCGGGAGTCCTGGTCGCGGTCGTCGGAGCGATCGTGACCTCCGCCGCGCTGGATCTCACCGACGACATCGGGATGGTCGGTGCGCTGCCCGAGGGGCTCCCGCTCCCGTCGTTCGGCGGGGTCGGATGGGGAGACGTGGCCCGGCTCGTCGGACCGGCGGCCGGTATCGCGCTGATCGCCTTCGCCGACACCGGGGTGCTCTCCCGCACGTTCGCTGCGCGCCGAGGCGAGAACGTGAACGGGAGTACGGAGATGAAGGCGGTGGGTGTCGCCAACATCGCGGGGGGACTCTTCGGGGGGTTCCCGATCTCGGCGAGCGGATCGCGGACGCCGGTTGCCGAGCAGAGCGGCGCGCGTACACAGTTCGCCTGTGTCGTAGGCGCGGTCGCCGTCCTCGTCTTCATACTCGTCGCTCCGGGTCTGACCACCTACCTGCCCGATGCGACTCTCGGTGCCGTGGTGGTCGTCGCCGCCACGGCCCTGGTCGACATCCGGGGCATGGTCCGGATGTGGAGGATGAGCACGGTCGAGTTCGGGCTGGCTGCCGCGGCCTTCCTCGGTGTCGCTCTGGTGGGCGTGCTGCAGGGCATCCTCGTCGCGATCGGTCTGTCCTTCGTCTCGGTGGTTGCGCACGCGTGGCAGCCGTACCGCACCGAACTCGTACGGACCGCCGACCGTCCGGGATTTCACGACGTCGAGCGTCATCCCGACGGGACTCGTATCCCGGGGCTGGTGCTCGTCCGGTTCGACGCTCCGCTCTTCTTCGCCAACGGTGAGATCTTCGATCGGTACGTGCGCTCGGTGGTCGCCGGAAGCGAGGTGCCGGTCGAGTGGGTGATCATCGCGGCCGAACCGATCACAGGACTCGACACCACTGCCGTGGACGAACTCGTCGACCTCGACACCTATCTGGAAGGCAACGGAATCCGGCTCGTATTCGCCGAGATGAAGGGACCGATCAAGGATCGGCTCGTCAGATTCGGGGTGGGAGACAGATTCGACCCGACTCGCTTCCACCCGACCGTCGACGATGCGGTGAACGCCTTCATCGGCAGGACCGGTCGTAGCGGCGATCAGGTCGTCGGCTGATCCTCGATCGCCGGATGCTCCTCGACGGTGCGGGCCGGCCTGATCACCAGTTCCAGGACCAGCAGCGCCAGGACCGCACCCAGCACGATGAGCGCGACCACGAGTCCGGTGGGGTAGCGCCAGAACATCACGAGCAGCGCGGCCACTCCGATGATGACCGACCGGATCACGATGCGGGCACGGAAAGCTGCTTCCTCGAAGGGATTCGGCGGGCGCGGCCGGCGCAGTCGTTGCACGGCGTCGAGGCTGCGGCCGAACCCGCGCCGGACGGTCTCGGCGGAGGACGAACCACCGGTGAGGTAGGCGCCGAGAGCGATCACCAACCCGAGGACCGCGACCGCCCGGAGAGTGGTTCGCAGCGGTACCAGCACGGCATCGATGATGGCGGCAGCCGCATCCGGCGACAGGACGTCGGGTGGAACACCGTCGAGATACAGCGATCGAGCGATGATAAGGGCGACCGCCAGAACGAACATGCCTACGACCAGCGCGAGGCCGACGAACGCGAGTGCGCGTAGGTGCCGTCCCGCCGGCGCGACCGCGACTGCGGCGGCAGCAGCGGCGAGCGTGATCCAGGGCAGTACATCGGACACGTTGTCGAGGGTGTTCACGGCTCGTTGTGCCCGGACCAGTTCCGGTGATCGGAACAGGACCAATTGTTTGTCGACACTCGGGATCTTCTCGGCGAACGTGAAACCACGGTCGAGGAGGCGAGCCTTCACGTTGTCGATCACCGTGCCGAGCGAGATGCTCACCGTACCCGCGTCGTCGACCGTTACGGACGACGGACCGAGATTCCCGGTCACCACCGCGACCACGCCCTCGTGGGCGGCGCGATTGGCCTGGATCCACAGATCCTCGAATCGGTCGCTCTGCACGAAGGACAGCACCGTCTGGTTGACGAAGCTCCGCGCCTGCCCCGTGATCACCGGCGCCAGTCCCTCCACCGCGCGGTCGACACGGGGCGCGTTCTCCGTGGCCGGAACGGCATCGGTGAGGGCAACCAGTGCGTCGGTCGTCAGGCCTTCGATGTCCACGCGCGTGAAGATCTCGTCGGTGACGGAGTTCGCGATCTGTGTCTGGATGGCAGGGTTCGAACCCAGAGGGGCGACGGTGGTCACGTACCGGTCGGTGTCGAGGATCTCGCTGCGCACGAACCGTGCCGTCACCGACAGGACAGCCAGAACCGCGACCAGTACGGTGAGCAGCGCAACCGCAGCCCAGCGCCATCCGTGTCTCGGGGGGCGCGGTTCGCGAACGGGCTTCGTCCCGGGAGCGGCTCGTTCCCGAAGCGTGGCGACCTCCGCGCGCAACCGGTCGAGTTCGGCGCGTTCGTCGTCGTCCAGTCGACCCGGTCGGGGATCTTCACCGCCCGCGTCGGTGTTCGTGGTCATCCCTGCATCGCCCCCTTCCGGGGCCGGACTCAGTATGCGCCGCCGAGGATCTCTCCGTAGGAAATATGGACTCTATTCGCTTCGGAAACAGCCGCCGGGCGGTCATACTCGACAAGAGGGGATCTGTTCTCGACGACACCGGCGGAAGTCGGCTCCCGGCTTCCGCGAACGATCTTTCATCGAAACGAGGCTCCAGGTGACCGATTCGGATATCGACGAGATGGGCCCGGTCGACTATCTCGTCATCGAATTCCCCGCCGACCGACCGCCGAACGGCTCTGCTCTACCGCTGCTGCTCGATCTCGTCGAACGAGGCATCATCCGGGTGCTCGATCTCGCGTTCGTCCGCAAGGACACCGACGGTTCGGTGGCCGGGATCGACATCTCCGAGGTCGGACTCGAAGGAGAGGTCGACGTGACGCTGTTCGCGGAGGCCTCCTCGGGCCTGCTCGGCGACACCGACTTCGATGAAGCGGGGGCCGCGCTCGAACCGGGCTGCTCGGCCGCCGTCCTCGTCTACGAGAACACCTGGGCTGCTCCGCTGGCGCGGGCACTGCGCCGAAACGGCGCCGAACTCGTCGCATCCGGGCGTATCCCGGTGCAGAGCATCCTGGCTTCGCTGGAGAAGCTCGATGTCGAAATGTGATTCGAGCGAACGAGATACGTGAGGAGAGCATCATGCCGGGACTGCTTCGTGGGGTGGCTCGTACCGCAGTCGTAGCGGGGACTGCGACAGCCGTCTCCAATCGGGTCTCCCGCCGTCAGGGGGCACGGTGGAGTGCGCAGGAACAAGCACAGTACGGTCGGCCCGAACAGTACGCACCCGAGCCCGCGCCGACCCCGGCGAGCCCGCCTCCGGGCGGGACGGACCGCATCGCGGCGTTGAAGGACCTCGCCGAATTGAAGGCACAGGGCGTGCTCACCGAGGCCGAATTCGAGAGGGAGAAGGCGAGGATCCTCGCGTCCTGAGCGCGAGTCCGACCTCCGCGTCGGGCGGGCGCGCCCCCGCTCCGACGCGACGACGGGTTCGACGGGACGAGCCTCATGGGCGACTGGAGGTGTACGGTACACCGGATCGACGAGCCGACCGAGTGCGTGGCAAGGCTGTCGCTGGTACTGGCGGACGAGCTCACCTCGGCAGAGGTGCAGGACCGCGCTCGTGTGCTGGCCCGCCAGTTCTTCGGACACGACGTCGATGTCGCTGACGTCGAACCGGAATACTGGTCGACGGGCATTCCCCGCCGGCCACCGTCGGCGTGAACGGGCACCGTTTCATCGAGGTTCACAACCGTTGGCGGGAAAGGTGTTTCGTTCTGAAGGCATCAAATATCCACGCCGGAGGCGCGGTGCGGTCAGCGTGTTGTGGACGTGGCGCGTGAGGTGGCCGGGGGAAGGTGGGGCGACAGGGGGCAACTTCCCTCAGGTCTTCGGTCACCTCACCCTCGTCGATGCGGCCTGCGCGATCACCGCTGCGGAACGGACCGGAGGGGCCGATGCGGCGAACGAAGGGCCTGGCACCCGACCCGCCCTCGGGCGGATTGTCGAGACGATCCGAATGGCAAGTGCCCCTTCGGTATACATCGACAGACATGCGGTGTGTAGGTACACCGGCGGAGGCATCGGGTGCGACTCTCTACTTCCGGAAGTCCGGACTCGAACCAACTCCGTTGGTACGCAGATGAATCGGAAGAAATGGTACGAATGTCACCGATTCGGCGCGGGCGCTTCCCCCGGCCCCCCGAACAGGATTCAATGACAGGTGCAGAGGGACTGCCGGGAGCGCAGGGGATACGCTTCCGCATCGCTGCTCCGTCGGGAAATTCGCGAACGGTGGCAGGGGACGACAATGGAGCACGGAGTTGTGCTGTGGTTCGATGCCGATCTGGGACACGGATTCATCCGTGACGACGACGGCACCGAAATCCTGGTGCATTATTCACAGATCGACGGGAGCGGTTACCGCTTCCTGACAAGTGGTCAGCGGGTCCGGTTCGACGTGGGCTACGGAATCTTCGGCCGGCAGGCGGTCGACGTGCACGTATGCTGACATAGGGGCCGTCCGGACGGTGGGAACGGATCATGGATACACGTGCGAACGAGCGGGTGGGGGAGATCCACCTTTCTCCCTCGGAGGAGCAGGTGTGGGCCTCGCGGGCTGCAATCGAACGGGCGACGGGCGTGCTGATGGAACGATACGGCCTCGATGCCGGACAGGCGAAGGAATCGCTGCTTCGGGCCTCCCGCCGTACCGCCGTATCGACGGTGCAATTGGCGGAGGAGGTGCTCGTCTCCGGCCGGACGCATGAGCCGTCCTCGATCCGGGAAGTGCTGGACGCCGCACCCACGCCTGCGGCCCTGCAGAAGGCCGTCGCCTTCATCGAGGCCGAAGCGGCTCGCCCGATCAGACTGGCCGATATCGCCGCTGCCGCCGGCGTCGGAGGGCGCGCCCTGCAATACGATTTCGTACGCCACCATCACACGACGCCCGTGCGGTACCTGCGTTCGGTACGACTCGAGCGGGCCCACCGTGATCTGCAGACCGCCGACCCGAACCGTGAGACGGTGGCCTCGATAGCGGCGCGGTGGGGCTTCTCGTCGCCCGGGCGGTTCGCGGCGCAATACCGGTCCGTCTACGGTCGATCCCCTCGCGTGACCGGCGCGGGACGGTTGTGATCCGATCGGATTACCGACGAATCTCCGAAAAACGAATAGACTGCACCGGAAGCGAACAATGCGTCGCTGTCGAGACTGCCGACGGGGCGTGAGACTTCCGGCGCAGGGGGTCGGATGCGTCCACCTGCCCCGTCGGCAGTAACTCGAACATGCACATTCGATCCCGGCCGGGGCCATTCGGCGTATTCTCGGGATATCGATGATCGCCTGTCACCCCCCTGCGCGGACGATCACCGCCGCCGGGTGGATCCGATGTCGGCCACTCAGGCGATGCCGGACCCTGCCCGCCCCATTCCCCTGCTCGGGCGACAGGGTTTCGGCGCTGTACAGCGTGCCTCACGCTGCTTCGAATCCGTCCGCCCGAAGCTTCGGCGTTCACGGACGTGCCGCCCCGATCACCCTCTTCGACACCGCACCCGAACGCGCCCGAATTGGCAGAATCCGAAGTATGCCGACCCGGACGATCGACGGTCACCGCATCACCCTGACCAACCTCGACAAGGTGCTGTATCCGAGCACCGGGACGACGAAGGGTGAGGTCGTCGAGTACTACGAAGCGATCGCCGAGGCGATGCTGCCCCACATCGCCGGCCGGGCCACGACCCGCAACCGGTGGCCGAACGGCGTCGGTGGACAGTCCTTCTTCGAGAAGAACCTTCCGGACCACGCACCGGCATGGATCGAGCGTCGCACTCTGCACCACAAGGACCGGCGGGTCACCTACCCGCTGTTCGATTCGGTCGCCGGACTGGTCTGGCTCGCACAACAGGCAGCCCTCGAACTCCACGTCCACCAGTGGCGTTTCGACGGAGAGAAGGCCGGACCCGCGACCCGCATCGTCTTCGATCTCGACCCCGGGCCCGGGGTGGGCCTGGCCGAGTGCGCGGAGGTCGCCCGCCACGTGCGCGACACCGTCGCAGAACTCGGGTGGAACGCCTATCCCGTGACCAGTGGCAGCAAGGGGATCCACCTGTACGTTCCGCTCGACCGGGTGTTGTCCTCGGCGGGGGCGTCGAAGGTGGCGAAGCAGGTCGCGCGCAATCTCGAGACCACCCTTCCCGGCCTGGTGACCGCGACGATGGCGAAATCCGCGCGCGACGGCAAGGTCTTCGTCGACTGGAGTCAGAACAACAGTTCCAAGACGACGGTGGCTCCGTACTCGCTGCGCGGTCGCGACGAGCCGTGGGTTGCGGCCCCGCGTAGCTGGGACGAACTCGACGATCCGGACCTCACGCAACTGCATTTCCGCGACGTGCTCGCTCGTATCGACGAACTCGGGGACCTACTCGCCGGATTGGATCCGCCGCTCGGCGGCGGCACCGTGTCCGGCGGCGACGCTCTGGACACCTACCGCGGCAAGCGCGACGCGGCGCGCACCCCCGAACCCGTGCCCGATCGCGTCCCGGACGACGGTCCCGGCAACAGGTTCGTCATCCAGGAACACCGTGCGCGTCGCCTGCACTACGACCTGCGGCTCGAACGCGACGGTGTGCTGGCCTCCTGGGCGGTGCCGAAGAACCTGCCGGAGACCTCCGGGCGCAACAATCTGGCGGTACGGACCGAGGATCATCCCATCGAGTACCTGACCTTCCACGGGACGATCCCGAAGGGCGAATACGGTGCCGGCAGCATGACCGTGTGGGACACCGGCACCTACGACACCGAGAAGTGGCGGGACGACGAGGTGATCGTCCGTTTCCACGGCGAGCGGATCGAGGGACGGTACGCGCTGATCCGCACCGAGAAGAACCAGTGGCTGGCGCATCGCATGAAAGACCAGGCGGAACCGATCCCCGAGCCTTCGTCCGACGGCGGGCCGTCGAAGGTCTTCCCGCACGACCTGGCGCCGATGCTCGCGACCCCCGGTGACGTCTCGGATCTCGACGCCGAACACTGGGCGTTCGAAGGCAAATGGGACGGATACCGCGCGATCGCGGAGATCGAGGACGGCACGGTGAGGCTCCGCAGCAGATCCGGACGCGATGTCACCGGCGACTATCCGAAGCTCGTCGAACTCGCGACGATCCTCGACGGTCACCGGGCGGTGCTCGACGGGGAGATCGTCGCGGTGGACCGTTCCGGCGTGACGAGTTTCTCGATGCTGCAGCGCGGCGTGAACTACGAGTACCGCGTGTTCGATGTGCTGTATCTCGACGGGGTTTCGCTGCTGCGCAAGACCTACGACGATCGCCGCCGGGTCCTCGAGGCGCTCGCCGCCGCAACGGACGGACTGATCGTCCCCGACCTGCTCCCGGGTGGCGGACCCGACGCTCTCGACCGCAGCCGGGCGAAGAACTGGGAGGGCGTGGTCGCGAAGCGCCGTGACTCCGTATACCTGCCGGGCAAACGCGGAGCGGGGTGGATCAAGTCCAAGAACTGGCTGACCCAGACCGTCGTGCTCGGGGGGTATCGGCGCGGCCGCGGCAATCGCGCCTCCACCTTCGGATCCCTGTTGCTCGGCGTCTACGACGACGGCGAGTTCGTCTACGTCGGCAAGGTGGGTACCGGTTTCGACGCCGAGACCCTCCTGTCGGTGGCGAAGACCATGAAGGGACACACGAGTCGTTCGAACCCGTTCGCGAACGAGGTGCCGGCCGCCGAACGCCGCGATGCGGTGTGGCTGCGGCCCGAACTCGTGGGGGAAGTGCGGTTCGGGGGATGGACGGAAGGAGACCGTGTGCGGCACGCGAGCTGGCGCGGTCTGCGCGACGACGTCGACGCGTCGAGCGTGGTGCGAGAAGAGGAAGCAGGCGCTGACTCCTGACGTCGACGTATCGAGCTCGGGCGCGACGGCCGGCGGATCGGTTGAGCGGTCGAAGTACCGATGCCCGTATTCTGTCGGGCAGAAAGAGATCGGTATGGGTGATTGTCGCCTCCAACCGTTACGTTGTATCCACTCGAAACGGTGTTCGTCGGGGGACCCGGCTCGATCCCATGTATCCATCTCGGTAGGGACGCGCTATGACGACGATGCTCGGACATTCCCCGGCTCAGGAGCCTGCACCACAGAAGCCCGCACTCTCGGCTCGCGAGATCGAGATCCTACGGGCCTGGTTGCTCTGCGAGTCCAAGGCAGAGGCGGCTGCGAGCCTGTTCGTCACCGCAGCCACGGTCAGCACCCACATCGTCCGCATTCGCGAGAAGTATGCCCGGGTCGGGCGTAGGGCGACCACGAAGACCGCACTGCTCGCCCGCGCCCTGCAGGACGGTGTGATCTCCATCGACGAACTGTGACCCGTCGGCTTCTCACCGGGCAGGGTGGACACACGACGGAAGCCACGAGTGCGGCGGACGCCGCGCGTCGACGAGGCGTGGACGTGGTGATGCTCGACGATCACGGCATGGACGAGAGCGCGCGCGGCATCGAGTCGGGTGTGGTGTCGCAGGACTAGAGTTCCTCGTGTGACCGTGCTGAAGTCGTTGCTGCTGTTCGCCGTTGCAGCCCTGTTCGAGATCGGTGGTGCGTGGCTGGTGTGGCAGGGCGTGCGCGAGCACCGCGGCTGGATCTGGATGGGGATGGGCGTGATCGCGCTCGGCGCTTACGGTTTCGTCGCCACGCTCCAGCCCGACGCGAACTTCGGGCGCATCCTCGCCGCGTACGGCGGTGTGTTCGTGGCCGGTTCGTTGGCGTGGGGCATGGTGATGGACGGCTTCCGGCCCGATCGATGGGATGTCGCGGGCGCGCTCGTCTGCCTCGTGGGCGTCGCCATCATCATGTATTCACCTCGGTGACGAGGCATCCGGTGCGGGCGGCGCCGGATGTCTCTCCCGATGTCACGGCACTACGACGCCTCCGGTTGCGGGGGTCGAGTTGCACAGCGGTCCACTGCCGAGATTCACCGAGCCGAACACCGTGGCCACGACTTCACCCGGTCCGGTGTCGACCAGCGCCGACAGGTTCGGGTACGCACCGCCCAGATCGACGATGCCGGTACGGCCGGTGGTGCGATTGAGCCATGCGACGCTGACCTGGCCTGCTGCCGGGACCGGCCACAGCGCTTCCCGCGTGGAGAACAACACGTGTCCGCCGGGAATACCGGCGTCCGGTCCGGGTTGCGCCGCGACCGAGGTCAACGACGCGAGGCTGCCCTGATTGATGCAGCCGATGGTGATCGCCGTGCCCAGCGGCTGAGGGGGTGCAGCGGTTGCCGCACCGGTGAATGCGATTGCGGCAGCGATGGGAGCCGCCAGGGCGAGAACTCGACGTGCACTTCGCAGTGCAGGCATGGTGCTGCTCCTCGGAAAAGGGACGTCACGTCCGGGAGCCGACCGCGGCGAGGAATACCGCGGCGCGTCCCGCGCACCGATGACGAGCGTGAGTCTATCGAGACACCGAAGTTCCTGGAGCGGTTTCGGTCTCGATCCGGTACAGCCCGGAAGCATTGCGGCGCAATACCGCGTCGGCGAGGTCGTCGCCGAGCGCGTCCTCGACGAGGGTGATGTCGGTGTCCCGGAACGGTCGTGGTGCCCGCGTCGACGGCAGGTCGGTGCCGAACACGAGGGCGGCGGGATTCGCCTCGGCAAGGGCCCGCAGCGCGTCGGCCACCGGGAAGTCGAGGCGCCCGAACCCCGTGGCCTTCACGTGGACACCACTGTCCACCAGGCGCAACAGTGACGGCAGGCCGTCCCGCGACAATCCCAGATGATCGATCGACACCGCGGGTAGCGCCGCGATCGTCGAGTGCACATCGGCCAGATCGCGGGCATCGATGTACAACTCGGCGTGCCAGCCGACGAGGTCGTGGACCCGGCGGGCCAGCCGGTCGAGTTCGGAGAGGGTCGCCGACCCGCCGCGGCGGACGTTGAATCGCACCGCCCGCACGCCCGCCGCGTCGAGCCGCACGATCTCGTGGTCCGAAGCGGTGACCGGCAGATGCACGACACCCACGAAGGACGGACCGAGCCGGTCGAGCGCGTCGAGGAGGTAACTGTGATCGAAGGCCTGGAACGACGCCGACACCACCGCTCCTCCGGTGACCCCGAGATGCGCGACCCGCGCGAGATAGTCGTCGACGGTGAACGGTTCGGGTAGATACCCGTCGTTCTCGACGAGGGGGAAGCGCGGATCGATGATGTGCAGGTGCGCGTCGAACATCTCCTCACGATAGGAATCGCGCCGCAGCAGGGACAGCTTTCGGATCATCGGGAGTTCACGGACGGCGACGATGCGCGGTATGGCGGCGGAGGAGCGACTCGGCCAGTCCTGCCACGAGGTCCCGTGCCTCGGGTGGCCCGACGATCTCGATGTGCTCGCCGAACTGCAGCAGTTGCCGCACACCGTCGATCGAGTCGTAGGCCACCGTGATCCGCGAGACGTCCGGTCGCGGCCCTGCGGTGCTCCCGCGCAGGCGGGCACCGAGGATGCGCCGCGCGAGGTCGAGACGGCTCGTCGCGAGATCGGCGGTGACGACGACGTCCTCGCGTCGTTCGAGCGCGTCGCCGAGTTCGCGTGCCAGGGCGGGCAGGGTCCGGCCGGGGGACAGGAGGCGCGGCCGGTCGAGCACTTTCCACGCCCTGAGGCGGGTGAGTGCGAACAGTCGTGGTCGCCCCTGATCGTCGGCCACGAGATACCAACGGCCGGCGCGGGAGAGCACACCGTACGGATCGACGACGATCTCGCGTTCGTCGCGGTGCCCGCTCGAGCGGTAGGTGATCGCGAGTCGCCGTCCGCGTCGCAGGTCGCGGGTGAGCGCAGCGACGTCGGCCCGGTCCTCGGCGGCGAACCATCCCCGGTTGTCGACGGTGACCACCTCGGTCAGCGGCAGCAGGTCGTTCTCGCGTGCGCTGGACGGCGTGCGCCGGCCGCGCGCGGTGAGCTTGTTGACGGCGTCGCGTGCGGTGGCGTCGACACCGAGTTGCCGGGCCCGGCCCATGTCGAGACCCAGGGCGCGCAGGACGTCCACCTCGGACGCGGTGAGCCGGTTCAGGTCGGTCTGCCGACCGGGGAGCATCACGATGCCGCCGTACCTACCGCGTTCGGCGACCACCGGAAGATCCGCAGCAGCAAGCGTTTCCACATCGCGCAACACGGTGCGCCCGGAGACGCCGAATTCCTCCGCGAGTTCGGCGGCCGTGACCCGTCTGCGGGCCTGCAGGACGACCAGCATGCTCAGCAACCGCTGCGGCCGGTTCACGGACTGTTCGCTCTCCTTTCGAAAACACGACAGGAACTGTCGGGTTTCGGTGCCACGGTAGTCCCCGAAGCCTTCACCGCCTACCGGAAGGAGATGTCGATGACCGTGTCGTCGCCCAACCTGTTCCTGATCTACGTGACCGACGTCGAACGCGCGACCCGCTTCTACAGCGACCTGTTCGGCATGACCCCGCAGATGACGACCCCGCGCTACGTCTGCTTCGAAGTGGCGCCGGGAGTGCTGTTCGCACTGTGGTCGGGTCGCGCCGAGACCGCGGATGCGAATGCGCCGCGGTTCTCGGAGGTGGGCCTGATGGTGCCGGGCTCGGCCGCCGCCGTCGACGCGATCCACGACGAGTGGGCCGGCAAGGGGGTGACGGTCGTGGAGGCACCTCACGACGAGGTGTTCGGGCGGACATTCGTGGTGTCGGACCCGGACGGCAACCTCATCCGCGTCTCCCCGCTGGACTGAGCCCGCTCGACCGGCCGATCTACGACGCCTCGCGCATCGTGAGCCCGCCGAGTTCGACCGTGTACGTCTGCGACGCCTCGTCCCACCACACGGAGTAGGTGGTGGGGTACAGACCCGCGCGCTGGTAGGCCTCGGGCTGGGGAAGGGGCTCGTGGATCGCAGGCCGGGACGCGAGCCACTCCCGGCTCATCATGGGCTCGATGAACGCCTGCCGGCCGTCCCACGAGCCGTAGAGCACCGTCTCGGTGAAGTGGTGTTCCGCAGCGGAATCGTGCCCGGTCTCGGTGGTGTCCACCCAGTGCAGTCCCATACCTGCGACCGTCGAGGTCAGCGGATCCCCGGACGGTGCGTACCCCTTCGGGAGGTAGCGCGGGTCGGGCACGCGGGCAGCAGCGGGGACGTAACCGGGGGCGAAGGGATGGATCGACTCCACCGTCGGCCTGTCCAGCAGATAGAAGTGGACATCGAAATGCGGGACGTCGAAGCCGTGCTGGGGGTCGTGGCCGTGCGAGTTCCAGTCGATCGTGACGTGGTCGAAGGCCGTGGCGGCCGCCTCCTCGGGCAGGCCGAGCACGTAGGCCTCGGTGACCGGCAGCAGAGAGCTGGGCAGGTCGTCGAGTGCGGCCGCGTCGAGTCGGACCCCGATGGCGGCCGGCGTGCCCTCCTCGTCGACGGTGACGTACGTGCGGGCGTTGCCCGCGCCGACCGGATGGGCCGGACCTTCGACGAGACCGGAGACGCCTCCGGCCCCTGCGGGGGCGGGAGTGACGAACAATCCGAGGACCACCGCCGAGACGATCACGGCGAGGTGTGAGGCACGAGGCCGAATGTCCATGCGGGGTCCTCGATTTCCGTCTCCAGCGGCATCGTTCTGGATGCTAACCGTCGTGCGGACGGCGGAGGACGGACTAGATCGAACCGTGATGCGGGGGCTTCGGGCGGTCGGCGGTGATCCCGGAAGGTCGCGAACCCGGCGGTGCCCGATGCTCGGGACCCGGGTGGTGTCGGATGCTCGGGACCCGAGTGGTGCCCGATGCTCGGGACCTGGGTGGTGTCGGATGGTGCCCCCGGCAGGATTCGAACCTGCGACACCCGCTTTAGGAGAGCGGTGCTCTATCCCCTGAGCTACGGAGGCGTCCGGCCGGGCGGAGCCGACCTTTGCGCGTTGTGAGTGTAGCCGCCGGGCCGCTGCCGTAACCAAGCGCCCGCTCCCGGGCCTCGCCGGAGGGAGCATACGACCTGCAGGTTCCCGCCGATTGAGATCAAGGAAAGGTAACTCTGGCCTTTCCCTATATCGTTTTGTTACCTTGGGTCGCCAGGAACGGCCGGGGGATACCCGGTCGAAGTCGGGACGAAACAAGGGACACACTGTGGGACGCCATCAGCGCACACGCGAAGACGTAGCATTCGACCTCGAACCGATTCGCGTGCCGTCCTCCGGCAAGGGTCGCCACCGTGTCGAGCCCACCGGGACGTCCGCGCCGGTCAAGGCCGCCACCGTCGCCGCAGCCACGGGTGCATTCTTCGCCGTGGGCTCGCAGATCGGCGCCGGCACCGCCGCCGCGCATCCCGGCCACGACCACGTCCAGGCCGAGGCTCCCGCTCTTCCCTTCGAGCTTCCTGCGGGTCTGCTGCCCGAGGGTGTCGAGATCCCGGCGATTCCCGGTGTCACCACCCCGGCCGAGCAGGGTGCGCCCGAGCTCCCCGCCGAGGTCACCGATTTCCTCGATCAGTTCTCGGGTCCCGGCTGGCTCGACCAGCTCAACCCGGCTGCGCCTTCCGCTGTCCAGCCCGTCTCCGGCACCCTCACCTCCGACTGGGGTCCGCGCTGGGGTACGCACCACGGCGGCATCGACATCGCGGCGCCGATCGGCACGCCCATCAAGTCCGCCGCCGACGGCACGGTTCTCGACGCCGGGCCGGCTTCCGGCTTCGGCCAGTGGGTTCGCGTCCTCAACGACGACGGCACCACCGCCGTCTACGGTCACGTGAGCACCTACCAGGTTTCCGCCGGGCAGCGGGTCAACGCCGGCCAGCAGATCGCGACCGTCGGCAACGAGGGCTGGTCCACCGGCCCGCACCTGCACTTCGAGGTGTGGGACACCGCCGGCACCAAGATCAACCCCAATGCGTGGCTGAGCGATCGCGGTGTGGTCACCGACTGGGGCGGATACCGCGCCGTCTGATCTCACCGGGTCGTCCGATCCGACCCGACGGCGAGTCGTCCGATCCCACCCGACCGAGAGTCGCGCGCTAGGCTTGGCTCGACCGACTGCACGCCGACCCGGGGGTTCCATTGGGAGCTGAGATATCTGCTCGTTCGTTCACCGGGGAAGACCGGCGGATGTTCCGCAGCAAGGTTCGCGACTGCATGAAGGCGCTCGAGCGGATGCTCAGGGAGGACGTCTTCGTCGATGTGCACTCGTCGCCCGAACCTCATCTCGGCATGGAGATCGAGTTCAACCTCGTCCGCGACGACATGTCGCCCGCGATGTCGAACCTCGAGGTACTGCAGGCGATCGACGACCATGCGGTCTTCCAGACCGAACTCGGCCAGTTCAACGTCGAGATGAACGTCGAACCGCGGCGCCTCACCGGCGACGAACCGTTCGAACTCGAGGATTCGCTGCGTTCGTCGCTGCGCCGTGCCGACGATCGGATGCACCGGCACGACGCGCAGTTGGTGATGATCGGCATGCTGCCGACGCTCGAACTCGACGATCTCGAACTGGGTCGCATCACTGCCAATCCCCGCTACGAAGCGCTCA
Organism: Rhodococcus gordoniae; assembly: GCF_001646655.1. Taxonomy (GTDB): domain Bacteria; phylum Actinomycetota; class Actinomycetes; order Mycobacteriales; family Mycobacteriaceae; genus Rhodococcus; species Rhodococcus gordoniae. The sequence goes on from NZ_LPZN01000034.1 coordinate 30,818, forward strand.
ACGACCAGATTTTCGCGGCACGCGGTGAGGACATCGAACTCGATCTCGACGGTGTGCCCCTCCCCGGCAGCGACGTCGTGGAAACCCTTCGCGCGGATATGAACTCGGTGGTTCCCGAAGCCGCCTGCACGTCCTTGCAGTTGCATCTGCGGGTCGCGCCGGAGGATTTCGCGACCCATTGGAACGCTGCCCAGTGCCTGGCGGGAGCCCAGGTCGCGCTCGCGGCGAACTCACCCTTCCTCGCCGGTAAGGCGCTGTGGCACGAAAGTCGGATCCCGCTGTTCGCGCAGGCCACCGATACACGTCCGCTCGAACTGCGGAATCAGGGTGTCCGTCCCCGGGTGTGGTTCGGCGAGCGGTGGATCGACTCCGCCCTCGACCTGTTCGAGGAGAATTCCCGCTACTTCACGGCGCTCCTTCCGGAGATCTCGGACGTCGATCCGATGGCCGAACTCGACGCCGGCCGGGTTCCCGAGCTGCGCGAACTGCAGATGCACAACGGCACCATCTACCGGTGGAACCGCCCCGTCTACGACATCAGCGACGGCCATCCACACCTGCGTGTCGAGAACCGTGTGCTCCCGGCGGGTCCGACCGTTCTCGACACGATGGCCAATGCCGCCTTCTACTACGGGACGCTGCGCGCTCTGGCCGACGCCGACGAGCCGCTCTGGCGCGACCTCAGCTTCGACGCCGCGGAACGCAATCTCGTCCTGGGCGCGAAGTTCGGGCTCGACGCGAAGCTGTACTGGCCGCGGACCGGATGGGTCGGCGCCGACGAACTCGTTCTGCGGTGCCTGTTGCCGCTCGCGCACAAGGGTCTCGACGCCTACGGGTTGTCGGCGGCGGTCCGGGATCGTTACCTCGGGATCGTCGAACGGCGCGCCTCGAGTCGGCAGACCGGTGCGGCATGGCAACGCCGACAGGTGGCCCGGCGTGAAGCCGCCGGTGAGGATCGGCGCGTGGCGCTCCTGGGGATGATGCAGGACTACGTGCAGAACATGCGGACCGGCACGCCCGTTCACGAGTGGGAGTGACATTCCCTACAAGCGGAAGGTCCGTGTCACGGCCACCGTCGGTTGCACGATGACACGGTCGGTGGGCGGTACGAATCCGGGTACGACGCCGAGATCGTCACCGAGATCGACCACCCGGACACCGAGATGGTTCTCGCGCATGCTCAGCGTCAGATCCACCTCGATCCCGTCGGGGCCGGGAGCCCAGAACAGGAAACCGAACTTGTCGGAGGGTTCGGCGCGGTAACCGTCCACCGTCGCGCCGTGGACGTGGGCCGTCGTGCTGTCGATCCACAATCCGACGGCCTGGGCGTCCCGCGGTGAGGTCAGCCGCAGCCGGATCTCCCGCGCGCTCCCGCCGATCGTGTCCTCGAGGATCTCGACCTCGGGCGCTTCGAGATCGGCGACCGGGGCGGGCCCGCGATGCATCGGGCGGTCCTCCCGCCACGGGAATGCGGCGGGAAGCGGTTCTGGACCGCTGGTGAGCAGGTCTCGGCTCCAGTCGGAGCGCGGACCGTCGGGCGACCCCCACACTGCGGCGCCCCGGTCGGCGTCGAGCGAGTACCAGAGGTATTCCTGCCGGGGATCGGTCGCTCCGTCCCGGTTGAGGTGACCGGCCAGCAGCGTGCACACCGCGACGAGCACCACGGTGCCCGTCGCGCAGGTCACGAACCCCCGCGTGGTCGCCGGGAGCGGCTCGCACAGCGGGAGCACCGCGGCGAAGACGAATGCGACGAACAGACCGGCCACCGGTGCCCCGTACAGAAGGCCCGCGTCGAACGACACCAGCACGGCGGGCAGACCGAAGATCAGGGACCCGAGCGCGCCCAGCGTCGTCGCGACGAGCGGCCACACCGTGTCGCGCTGCGGGAGCAACAGCGCCACCAGCAGCCCCAGCGCCGACGGCAACGTGAGCACCGACAGTGTCAGCGGCACACCGGGGAAGGGGATACCGATCAGCGAAAGCATCGCGACGAGCACGAATGCTCCGCACGTGAGGGCGGCGACCGGACGGCCGCGGCCCCACCACGACCGGATGACGACCAGTACGCCGAGGGCCGCGACGACAGCGGCGAACTGGAAGACGCCGGGCCGGTAGGGCTCGTCGGCGACCGGTGCGGCCATGCCCGGATCGAGGACCTGCGCGACCCACCACGGCAACCATGCTGCCCCCGCGGCGAGCGCGGCCGCGAGCAGGGACACGACGACGGCGGTGCCGACCTGCGAGGCCGACGTCTCACCGCGGCGCACGCGCAGCACGACGAGCGCCGCCACGACGCCGCCGAGGACGACCGATCCGACGATCTCGGCCCAGCGCGGCATGTGGAGAAGTCCCCACGGCGCGGTGGTCACCACTTGGGCTCCGCCGTCGTCGACGACCGTCAGATCGGACGCGGCGAGTGCGCGGGCGGTCGCGAGGGAAGTCTCGCCCATGTGTTGCAGCGACGTCCGGCTGAGACGGTCGGGGGTGTCGAGAGGGCTGTGGTAGTACGCCGATCCCGCCGAGATCGCGGTGTCGAGGGCGTGATGGCCGCTCTCGGCGAAACGACGGAAATCGGTGTCGTTCGGCAGCGCTTCGAAGATCAGCTCGGTGAGGGAATCCGCATGCGCTCCGGGCGCTCCGGCCAGGTTGTCGATCAGGACGCCGTTGGGAGAGGTGATCCGGAAGGTGGTCGGCGTGCCCGCGTTCCCGCGGGCCTCGTGATTGAGGACGACGACGGGCCCCGCTCGCACGGACTGTGTGCCGACGAACCGGTGGGCGCCGAGCAGGCCGTTCTCCTCGCCGTCGGTGAGCAGCACGACGACGTCGTTCCGCGGGGGAGGACCGGCGTCGATCGCGCGTGCGGCCTCCAGGACCGTACCGACGCCGATCCCGTCGTCGCCGGCGCCGGGGGAGCCCCGGACCGTGTCGTAGTGCGCGACGAGCATGACGGTGCCGGTGGGATCGGTACCGTCCAGGGTCGCCGTGATGTTCTGCACACGGGCACCGCGCTGGGTCGCCTCCTCGGGCCGTGCCATCCATCCGACACCGGAGTCGACGCGGGTGGTCCAGCCGAGTTCGTCGAGGACGCCCACGAGATGATCGCGGGCAGTGGTGTGGGCGGTCGAGCCGAGCGGCCGTGGGGCCGTCGCGATCGCGTCGATGTGTTCGCCGGCGCGGGCGGCGCTGAAGACGTCGGCGGGGGCGTCGGTTCCGAGCGGTTCGTCGGAGCGGGGGACCAGGGCGACGAGGCCGGCCACGACGAGTACGCCGAGCAGTGCGAGTACGTGGCCGAAGCGGGACAGGGCCGGGTGGCGAACAACCGCGGCGGAGTCCATGTGTGCAGCCTAGTCGCGACTGCCGCGGTGCCCCGGCAGACTCGGCCGGGGCACCGCGATCGGATCGGCCGGATCAGGAGGCAGGCGCCCAGCTGTCGGGTCCGAACACCTCGTAGTGGATGTTCTCCGCCGGAACGTTGCGTTCGATCAGGGCTTCGCGCAGCGAGAGCATGAACGGCAGCGGGCCGCACAGGTAGGCCTGGGTCTTCGGATCGAGCGGCAGATCCGAGATGTCGGCGCGTCCGATGCGGATGGTCTCGAGCGGCTCGCGGTTGCCGAGATCCTCGTACCAGCGGTACAGCTGGGCCGAAGGAATCTTCTCGGCGAGGGTCTCGAGTTCGCGGCGGTGGGCGTGGCTCGCGACGGAGCGGTCGGCGTGGAGGACCGCGACGGGACGCTTGTCGCCGACGCCGGCGAGGTGATCGAGCATGCCGATCATCGGGGTGCAGCCGATGCCGGCCGACGCCAGCAGGATCGGGGTCTCGTCCTCGATGAGGACGAGATCGCCGAAGGGAGTGGTGACCTGAAGCTCGTCGCCTTCGAAGACGTTGTTGTACAGGAAGTTCGATACTTCGCCGGCGGGGAGCACGGTGCCGTCGGCTGTGGTGGTCTGCAGCACCCGCTTGACGGTGATCCGCCAGTCGCCCTTGGCAGGTGCGCTCGACAGGCTGTACTGACGGATCTGCCGGGCGCCGTCGGGGAGGTGGACGCCGACCGAGAGGTACTGGCCCGGGCGGAAGATGGGCAGCGGGGAGCCGTCGAGTGAGGTGAGGACGAACGAGACGGTGTCGGCGGACTGGTGCACGCGGTCGGCGACGCGGACGGTGCGCCAGACGTCGCCGGTCTCGACACCCGCGGCCCGGTACAGATCGGCCTCCATCGAGATGAGAGTGTCGGCCATCAGCCAGTACAGCTCGTCCCATGCCTTCGCGACCTCGGGCGTGACCGCGTCTCCGAGGATTTCGACGATCGCCTCGAAGAGGTGCTTGTGGACGATCCAGTATTCGTCGGGCTTGATGCCGAGCGAGGCGTGCTTGTGGGCGATGCGGGACAGGATCGCCTCGACACGTGCGGGATCGGGATCGAGCTGGAGCGTCGCGAAGGCCGCGATGGATCCGGCGAGGGCCTTCTGCTGCTCACCCTGCTTCTGGTTGCCGCGGTTGAACAGGTCGCGTTCGAGTTCGGGGTGGGCGGCGAACATCTTGCTGTAGAACAGCGGGGTGATGTCGCCGATGGCGGCTCCCACCGCCGGAAGGGTCGCGGCGATGACGTCCTTGGATTCGGGTGAGAGCGGCATGGTGTGTCTCCTCGTGTGTGTCGTGACGGGCTGCGCCGGCGGCCTCGCCGTGGGTCAGCGGTCGGTGGGTGGTTCGAGGGTGAGCGGGACCGGGCCGGCGTCAGGGGTCGCCAGGTCGGCGATCGTGACGTCGTCGAGGGCGGCGTAGAAGGCGTCCTGTGCGGCGCGCAGCTTCGAGCGCAGGTTGCAGCCGTGACGCATAGGGCACGGCTTCGCTCCTTCGCACTCGACGACTTCCTCTTCACCTTCGAGGGCTCGGGTGAGCCATCCGAGGCTCGCCGTGCGGCCGAGTTCGGTGATGGCCAGGCCTCCGCCGCGTCCGCGGCGGGTGGTGACCACTCCGAGCTCGCCGAGCCGGGCGACGACCTTCGTCGTATGTGCGTACGACAAGTCGAGCTGGTCTGCAATCGTTCTGGTACCGGGCATACTCCCCGCCGGGCCGGCGACGAGATGCATCACAACTCTCAGTCCGAGATCGGTGAACCGGGTGAGTTGCATGGCCCTACGCTAGTAAATTCGCATCCACGATGACAATTTTATGTGACGCAGATCGCTGTCGATGGAATGCATTGCAACCGAAGGAATCTCGACACGATGACCAAAGTCCGTATCCGGGCGTACCGGATCCGGCTAGCCTTACGGATGTGAAACCTCTCGGTGAAGCACCCCGCGACCACAACCACGTGACCGTCGGTGTGGACGGTTCCCCGGCCTCCGAGCGCGCGGTGAGGTGGGCTGCCGCCACCGCGGCCGGCCGGAAGATCCCACTGCATCTCGTCCACGCGGTGGACTTCGCGCCGTCGGGCTGGACGAAACTTCCCTTCTTCCGCCCCTCGCAGGTCTTCGAGTGGAGCGAGGCCGAGGCCCAGGCACTCCTGAAGGAGGCGGCAGAGACCGCCGAGGCGGTGGCGCCGGATCTCGAGATCACCGCCGAGCTCGCCCTCACCGGAAGCGCCAAGTGGCTCGTCGAATTGTCCCGCACGTCGCGCATGATCGTCCTCGGGGCCACCGGCGGCACCAAGCTGGGGGAGGCGTTCCTCGGTTCCACCCCGGTCTCCGTCGCAGGTCACGCCGAATGCCCCGTCGTCGTGGTGCGGGGACCGGAAGGGCCCGTCCCCGACGAGCGGCCCGTCGTCGTCGGCGTGGACGGCAGCCCCGCCAGTCGCCAGGCGGTCGATCTGGCGTTCGAGGAGGCATCCTGGCGCAGGGTCGACCTCGTCGCCGTCCACGTCTGGAGCGACCTGAAGGTCGGGGAGATCGACGAGTCACCCCTCGACTTCGATCCCCGCGCGTTCGAGGAGTACGAGCACTCCCTGCTGTCCGAGTGCCTCGCGGGCTACGGCGAGCGCTATCCGGACGTGACGGTCCACCGGAAGGTCTACGTCGACGGCCCCCGCGCCCATCTGCAGTCCTGGAGCGAGAAAGCCCAGCTCGTCGTGGTAGGGACCCGCGGCAGGGGCGGCTTCAAGGGGATGGTGCTCGGTTCTACCGGAAACGCGCTCATGCGCGAGGCGCGCTGCCCCGTGATGGTGGTGCGACCGGTCACCTCCTGACGGCGGTAGTGTTCGGGGCACGTGGACGATCGCGCCCCCGAACGGGGGTGTGCAGCAGGGACGAAGGTGGCGCATGCGCATCGGGATGGGACTGAACTACAGCGGAGGTTTCGCGGAGACCGCGGCGGAGGTGGCCGACCTGGAGAAGGCCGGCCTCGACATCGTGTTCGTGCCCGAGGCCTATTCGTTCGACGCGGTGAGCCAGCTCGGCTATCTGGCGGCGAAGACCTCCCGCGTCGAACTCGCCTCCGGCATCCTCCAGTTGTTCACCCGGACACCCACGCTCACCGCCATGACGGCGGCCGGTCTGGACTTCGTCTCCGACGGCCGATTCGTGCTCGGTATCGGCGCGTCGGGCCCTCAGGTCATCGAAGGTTTCCACGGCGTTCCCTACAACGCGCCGCTGGGTCGCACCCGCGAGATCGTCGACATCTGCCGGCAGGTGTGGCGCCGCGAGAAGGTGGACCACCAGGGCAAGTACTACCAGATCCCGCTGCCCGAAGACCGCGGCACCGGACTCGGCAAGCCGCTGAAGATCATCAACAAGCCTGTGCGCGAACGTATCCCGATCATCATCGCGTCGCTCGGCCCGAAGAACGTCGAGATGACCGCCGAGATCGCCGAGGGCTGGCAGCCGTTGTTCTACTACCCGGAGAAGGCCGCCGACGTGTGGGGCGAGTCGATCGCGAAGGGCAAGGCCAAGCGCGATCCCGCACTCGGCGACCTGCAGATCTACGCGCAGACCCCGCTCGCCATCGGCGACGACGTCGACCACATGCTCGACTGGGTCCGGCCCATGGTCGCGCTGTACGTCGGCGGCATGGGAGCCAAGGGCAAGAACTTCTACAACGACCTCGCCATCCGGTACGGCTACGCGAAGGAAGCCGAGACCATTCAGGAGCTGTACCTGGCCGGCAAGAAGGACGAGGCGGCCGCAGCGGTGCCCCTCGAACTGCTCCGCTCGATCTCCCTGATCGGCCCGGAGGGCTTCGTGCGCGAACGCATCGCGGCCTTCGCGGAAGCCGGGGTCACCACCCTCAACGTCACCCCGTTCGCGGCCGATACCGCCGGGCGTGTGCGACTGATCGAGCAGCTGCGGCAGATCTGCGGCTGACCCACCGAGAAAGGTTCCGCGTGCGATGACCGAGAACAAGCCGATCGTCGTGGCCGTCGACGGATCCGACGCGTCCACCACCGCGGTGAGCTGGGCGGCACGGGCGGCGGCGATCCGTGGCCTGCCGTTGCGCATCGTCACCGTCGTGCACATCCCCGCCTTCTACTACTCCGAGCCCTACCTCGCGCAGAGCTTCCACGAGGAGATGAAGGCAACCGCCCGCGACCGCCTCGACAGCGCGGCCGCGCTCGCCCGGCAGATCATCGACGAGAACCGCCACGGGAACGTCGAGGTCACCACCGCGCAGCTCGAAGGCAAGGTCGTTCCCACGCTCATCGCCGAGGCCGACCACGCGGATCGGCTCGTCGTCGGCTCACGCGGCCTCGGTGAGGTGAAGGGTCTGCTCGCTGGGTCGGTCTCCACGGCGGTCGTCTCGCACGCGAAGGCGCCCGTCGTGGTGGTGCGGGGTCGTACGCTCGACGGCGCTCCGCCGGCGGAAGGGCCCGTCGTGGTCGGTGTCGACGGATCGGTCTCGTGCCGCGACGCGGTGGAGGTCGCGTTCGAGGAGGCATCCGCGCGCGGTGCGACGCTCGTTGCGGTGAACGTGTGGAGCGACGTGAGTGTGCAACCGTCGCTCGGGGCCGTCCCCGACGACCCGCACTGGAGCCGGATCCAGACCGGTGAGGAGGTCGTGCTCGCCGAGCGTCTCGCCGGTTATCAGGAGCGGTATCCGGACGTCGCCGTCGAGCGTGTCGTCGCGCGCGACCGGCCGGTGCGGGTGCTCAGCGAATATGCCGAAGCGGCACAGCTTCTCGTGGTCGGAACCCGCGGCCGCGGCGGATTCAAGGGACTGCTGCTGGGGTCCACCAGCAACGCGCTGATCCAGACCGCCGACTGCCCGGTCCTCGTCGTACGTTCGACCGAGACCGAGGACTGATCCGGGTGGGGCGTCGGCCGAAGTCGTCGACGCCCCCGACCGAGGCGTCAGCCGAAGTCGTCGACGCCACCTTCGCGCAGTTCCCGCCATGCGTCGGCCGGGTGTACGCCGCGGCTGACCGCCCCGTTCTCGATGAGCACTCCGAGCATCTGCGAGAGCAGGAACGCGACGTCCTCGAGGCGTCCGCTCTCGTAGCGGGCGGTCAGCCAGCCCGAGACATTGCCGACCTTGGCGGCCTGCGCCATGTCCAGGGCTGTGCGGAACAACTCGCGGGTCGGATCGTCGATCGGCTGCTCGGTCGGTGCACTCATCGTCGCTTCACTCTCCCGTTTCTTCAGAAACCCACACGCAGGACGACCAGCGGAACGACCGTCAGGTCGAGCATCTCGGCCAGGCGCGACCCGGCGTCCTCCACCCGCAGGGGATGCGTCAGTACCGATGCCGACAATCGCGCGTCGATCGCCGCCAGCCAGCACCGTTCGACGGCCGCGCCCACCCGGATCAGATCGGCCGGTGAGGTCGACGGTGCGGAGAACAGCAGCACCGACTCGCGCGCGATCGCCGATGCCAGCGCATCGACGTCCGGGATCCCCGTCGTGACCAGGGCGTCGCCCGCTGCGCCCTTCCCGTCGAGGGTCGCACTCCACGTGGTGACCACCTCGGAGTTGCCGCGCGGCTGCCAATGGGAGGTCCACGAGAACATCTCGCGCTGATAGTGCGGATGACGGCGGCAGGCCTCCGCCGCATACGCGAGCACCTGGGCCAGGGCGACGGCCTCGTCGTCCGCGAGCAGGCGCACGTCCACATCTGCGATCTCGCCGGCCACGGCGATCATGTCGGCGAGCGTCTCCGTCGGCACCGAGATGTCGGTGAACGATGTGCGGTGGCTGCGCCGGTGCGAGATCGCCGCATACAACCGCAGGTCGCGACCGGCCGGGGTGCCCGGTCCGAGCGTCTCGATGCGCGCGACGAGCTCCGGACGCTGCGGATCGGGCAGCACAGTGGTGCGCGATCTGTTTCCGAGGACCCGGATCGCGAGTTCGAGGTTGGTGAGGGCCGCGCCGCACGAGATCAACCGGTCGACACGCAGCGGGTCCGGGCCCGGCTCGGCGAATTCGAGGCGTTCCTCGAGTTCGGCGCTGTGATCGGGCAGGCGCAGATTCCATGGTTGCGTGTCGTGCACGGAGGGTGCTTCCACCACCGCACGTGCGATGATCTCGGTGTCACCGAGCGACCAGGTTCCGGCATCGACTGTCACGACATCCTCCTCGTCGGCTCGTTCGTCCCACATGTTCGCCTCTACGTTCAGCGTCTCCCGAGCAGCGTCCGCGGGGGAGGGGGAGAAGGTCCTGATATGGATGTCGAACGGCCCCGCGGACGTGGGTATCGCGGTACAGCTGGGACAATGACCGGAAAGCCTGCCAACGAAAGGTGCCCGAGATGACCCGCGTGTTCCTCGTCGACGATCACGAAATCGTGCGGCGCGGCCTGGTGGATCTGCTGAGCAGCGTGCCGGACTTCACCGTCGTCGGTGAGGCCGCCTCGGTGGGTGAGGCCCTGGCTCGCGTACCCGACAGCGGCGCCGACGTCGTGGTGCTCGACGTGCGGCTTCCCGACGGCAACGGTGTCGAACTGTGCCGCGAGCTGCGTACCCGCATGCCGGATCTGCGCGCTCTGATGCTCACCTCGTACGCCGACGACGAGGCACTCTTCGACGCGATCATGGCAGGCGCCTCCGGGTTCGTGCTCAAGCAGATCCTGGGAACCGACCTCGTCTCGGCGATCCGCACCGTCGGAGAAGGCGGCTCGCTGCTGGACAGCCGTGCCACCGCCGCGCTCATGGACCGGATCCGGGCGTCGCGGACGGCCGATCCGCTCGCCGAACTGTCGGAGCAGGAGCGCGCCGTCTTCGAGCTCATCGGTGAGGGCCTGACCAACCGGGAGATCGCCGAGCGGTTGTTCCTCGCGGAGAAGACCGTGAAGAACTACGTCTCGAGGCTCCTGGCGAAGCTCGGCATGCAGCGACGCACCCAGGCGGCGGTGCTCGCCACCGAACTGCGCAACGAGCGCGGCAAGCCGTCGTCCTAGCGCGAGTGATACCGAGCTCGTCCCGTCAGAGCGGGACGGTCCACAGCACCCGCGTGCCGCGCGGATCGGCCGGACCGATCTCGCACGACCCGCCGCACTGCACGGCGCGCCGCTCGAGGTTCGCCAGGCCGCTGCGGCGAGGTGTGTCGGGAAGGCCTGTGCCGTCGTCGAGGATCTCGATCCGGAAGTCGTCCTGAACCGAGACCGACACCGAGATGTTGTCGGACTGCGAGTGGCGCAGCGCGTTGCTCAGCCCTTCGCGGAGGACGGCCTCGGCGTGCGGGTGGATGCGCATCGGGACCAGGGTGTCGATGGGGCCGACGAACTGGACGTTGGGCGCCACCGCGGAGTGGATGCTCAGATCGCCCACGACGTCCAGCAGTCTCCGGCGCAGACTGTTCGATGCCGCTGCGCCGGTGGTGTGCAGATCGAAGATGGTGGTGCGGATCTCGCGCACCGTCCGGTCGAGCTGCTCGATCGCGTGACGGATGACTTCCACGGCGCGTTCGGTGCCCGCACCTTCCGCGGTCGCGCTCTGGAGGCTCATGCCGGTGGCGAACAGACGTTGGATGACGTTGTCGTGCAGGTCCTGTGCGATGCGGTCGCGGTCGGCGAGCACATCGAGCAGACGCTTCTTGCGCTGCTGTTCGGCGAATTCGAGGGCCACGGCGGCAAGGTTCGCCATGGATTCGAAGCGGGCGACGTCCTCGTCGTCCCACGGTTCGGTGCCGGCCTCACGTGTCGCGATGAGTACGCCCGTGACGGTCGACGTCGCCGACAGAGGCAGCACCACCGCGTGTCCGTCGTCGCCCAGCTCCGTCGGTGGCAGCCCGGGGAGGCTGTCGAGATGCATCACCTGGCGGCTTTTGAGAGCTTGCAGCACAGGTGATCCGGTGATGTCGAAGCGCTTGTCCTTCCCGCACGGGAGCGCGGGTGCTGCGGCCTGCAGGCTGCCGTGGTGGCCGTCGACGAGCACGACATAGACCCCCGCGCACCGGGCGAGTTCGCGGACCTGGCCGGTGAGCATCGACAGCGTCTCGTCCACCGATCCGCCCATCAGCAACCGGGAGTTGATGGACGCCATTGCGGTGAGCCATCTCTCGCGAGCGAGGGAGCCCTCGAACAGGCGGGCGTTCTCGACGGCCACGCCCGCGGACATCGCGAGTACCTTGAGGATCACCTCGTCCTCTTCGGTGAACTCGGGGGCGCCCAGCTTCTCGGTGAGGTAGATACTTCCGAAGACCTTGCCGCGCACCATGATCGGGGTTCCGAGGAAACTCTTCATGGGTGGATGGTTCGGCGGGAAGCCGATCGAGGCGGAGTGCTTCGACAGGTCGCCGAGGCGGACCGGCCGGGGATCGTTGATGAGCAGACCGAGGATGCCCCGGCCTTCGGGCAGGTGACCCATCACCTCGCGCTGCGCCGGATCGATCCCGACGTACACGAACTCCGACAGGCCTCCGTCGGCGGCGCGCACACCGAGTGCTCCGTACCGGGCGTCGAGCAGCGAGGTCGCCGCGGAGACGATGCGCTGGAGCATGGAGTCGAGTTCGAGACCCGATCCCACGACGAGCACCGCCTCGAGCAGACCACGCAGGGTGGTCGGGGCGTCGACGGAGTCGCCGAGCCGGTCGCGGAGCTCGGCGAGCAGCGTGTCGATGGCGACGTCGGTGGGTTCGATCATGACTTCTCTTCCAGCAGGTGCAGCGCAGCAAGGACGGCGGCCTCCGACGGATCCGTCTTCGCGCGGCTCAGGTCGTGTGCGGCCCCGGTGACCTCCACGAGAGTCGTGGCCGCGGGCAGGAGAGCGAGTGCCTCCCGCAGTTCGCCGAAGGTACCGAAGGGATCGCGGTCGCCGTGGACGAACACCGTGGGCATCGCGATCCTCGGCAGGTGCTCGGTGCGCGGCTTCTCCGGTTTCCCCGGGGGATGAAGGGGATAGGACAGCAGGACGAGCGCGTCGGCGATGCCGGGTTCGTCGGCCGCGAGCATCGACGTCTGCCGGCCGCCGTAGGAGACACCGCCCAGCAGCAGGGGTCCGGACACCCGTCCACGCAGCTCAGCGGCCGCGGCGGCGACACCCTCACGGTCCTCCGCCGCCCGGGACGACTGCGGGGGTCCCTTGGGTGTGCGCCGGCGGAACGGCAGGTCGTAGCGCAGGGCGAGGAAGCCGGAGTCGGCGAACCGGGCGCACATCAGTTGCAGGATCCGGGCGTCGCAGTTGCCGCCTGCCCCGTGCGTCAGCGCGACCGCCCCCCGGGGACTCCCGTCGGGACGATGCAGGTGCCCGGCCACGGGGCCGGTGTCCAGCAGTTCGACGCTCACACCGATACGGTAACCGCCGCATCGGCGGCGCTCTCGTACCCCTCCGCGCTCTGCCCCAGGTGGCCTACGCTCCGCGCGGCAGCCGTCCCGCTGCCATGCCGCGAGGCACAGGGCCGATGCCGGAGTGGCGGCCGGGGACGAGCGCGGCGTGCCGCCCACCCGGGCCGGGACCCCGGCGAGCGGCCAGCGCGTCGGCGACCGCCCCGGTGACGAAGCCGTAGACGCTCTTGTGGAGGACGTCGACGGCCAGTTCCGAGCGGGGCCACGTCTGCGGCGGTGCGCCGACGCCGGTCGCGTTCTCGAGGATCTGGTCGTTGGTCAGCCGCACGACGGTGAACTTCATCGATGCGAGTGGGCCCCGCAGCCCCACCTCGGCCATGACCGACCGCACCACACCCAGGGCGATGCCCTGACCGAAGTGCATCGCCCAGTTCAGTGCGGTCGAATTCTGCCCGTCGGACTCGGACGCACCCGTCAACCGGGCGAGGACGCGGCCGGGGACGTGCGAGTTCGGCCGCCCGGTGACGGCCTGCTCGATCTTCTCTCCGACAGTCATGGCCGCGACCCCGGCGGCACCGGCGACCAGGCCTTCCCACAGTGCGTTTCTCAGCATGATCGCTCGGGTACCCCTCGCGGGATCGGAACAATCGGCAATCCCGATACGGCAGGTCCCGGGACGATACGGTGAGGAAGCGATGACCGGCGCGATGCGACCCGGGGGTACGCGCGACGGAATGTCGGTGCGGCACTCCGCGATCAGTGGTGCTCTGCTCGGTGTGGCGCTCATGGCGGCGATCGACGAGATCGTCTTCCACCAGATCCTCGGCTGGCACCACTTCTACGATCGCTCCACGCCCGCGGTGGGTCTCGCCTCCGACGGCCTGCTGCACACTGCCGAGTTGCTCGTTCTCGTAGCGGGATTCGCGTTGCTCGCGGACGTGCGTCGCAGACATGCCCTTGCAGTACGGCACTTCTGGGCGGCCCTGCTCATGGGTGCCGGGGGATTCCAGTTGTTCGACGGACTGGTCGACCACAAGGTGCTCCGCATCCACCAGATCCGGTACGACGTCGACGTGTGGCCCTACGACCTGGCGTGGATCGGAGCGGCTCTCGTGTTCCTGATCGCCGGTGCTGCGCTGTGGTGGTCGGCGCGGCGGAACGTCCGCACCGTCGGGCTCCCGGACGGATAGGAGCCGTCGGTGCACGACCATCCGACGTACACGGGGCCGGGTGTGCTCGCCCTCGTCGTCCTGATCGCCGCAGGGGTGGGGGTCGCGCTGTACACCGGTGCGGCCGTGCGGCTGCGCCGGCGTGGCGACGCGTGGCCGCGGTGGCGTGACGCGAGCGTCGTCGCGGGCGCCGGTGCCGTCGCCGCCGCGGCGGTGCTGCCCTTGCCCGGTGGTCCGTTCACCTCCCACATGACCGGCCATCTGCTGGTCGGCATGGTCGGACCGCTTCTGATCGTGCTGGGCAGGCCGATGACGCTGCTGTTGAGGAACGTCCCGGGAGGACGCACACGCACCGGTCTGCTCACCGTGCTGCATTCACGTCCGGCCGGTCTGCTGACGGTGCCGGTCGTCGCGGCAGTCCTGGACATGGGTGGGTTGTGGGTGCTCTACCGGACACCACTGTTCGCGGCAATGCACGACGACGTGCTCGTCGCGACTGCCGTCCACCTGCACGTCTTCGCTGCGGGGATGCTGTTCACCGTCGCGATCTGCCGCCTCGATCCGCTCCGGCGCAGGTACGGTCTCCCGCACCTCGCGGTGGTGTTGCTCGTGGCCGGCGCCGCCCATTCGGTACTGGCGAAGACGCTGTATGCGCAGTCACCGCCCGGTACTACCTTCGATGTGCCCGATCTGCAGACCGGTGCCCAGGTGATGTACTACGGCGGCGACGCGGTCGGAGTCGCCTTGGCCGTCGTGCTCGCCGTCCGCTGGTACGGCGAGGTGGGGCGGGCTCGCACGCGTGCAGTCACGGCCGGTCGCGCTCGTCGACCGGCCGCATGAGCCGCATCCGCGCTACCGCGTACATGCCGAGCGGGAAGACGATCGACCACAGGGGCGAGTCGAGGTGTTCAGCAAGACGAGCAAGTGCCTGCCCGCATCAGGGATCGAACAGAATCGAACGAGCTGCGATTTCCTGTGAGGGACACACCGGTTCAGTCGCCCAGTCTGCCGCCGGCAGTCAGGTGGCGGAGATACCGGCCAGGCGCATCAAGAAATGAACGCCAACTCTGCACCATGTCGAGTTCGTCGTATTCACGGTCTCGTAGCCCCCATTCGCCTATCTCGAAGAGTTTCGCTTCGGGAAGTGACGCAAGGATCGGCGAATGGGTGGACATGATCACCTGCGACCCGCTCGCCAGGAGTTCACGGATGTGCGCCAGTAACGCGAGGCATCCGTTGAATGACAGAGCAGACTCGGCCTCGTCGAACACCCACAGACCACCGATCCCGGACCGAGTGGCGAAGAACTCGACAAAGGACTCGCCGTGGCTTTGATAGTTGTGTACCCCGGAGACACCGACGTCATCGAGATATGAGAAGTGACCGTGCATCGTCTCTGCTCGCAGGAATACTCCCTGTCGGGAGCTTCCTGCACCCCGTACGAGTTGCAGATGCTCGGCAAGTCCTGATTCTGTGCGCTGGGTTCGATGGAGCGAGTTCCTGGTGCCGCCTTCGACTCCCAGCCCGTACGCCTCGGCGACCGCTTCGACTATCGTTGATTTGCCGGCGCCGTTCTCGCCCACGAACACCGTGAGGGGCGAGAAATCGAGTCCCTCATCGAGAATCTGGCGTACAGCGGGGAGGCCGGCAGGCCACGTGTCTCGTGAAATCGGGGCAAGACGATGCTCCTCGATGCGACGCACTGGAAGACTCGAGAACAGATCACTCATATCACGGCCAGACTACCGGCCCCTATCGGCTCGAGCGGGAGAGCTTCACACGCGGCGGACCGCCACACCGACTGGGCTACGAGCGTCACGTAGCCGGCAGCGGTCACGACTCCTTTCGCGAACCCGGGACCGGATCTGCACGGCGCGTACGTCACTTCAGCAGGCGGGACATCCGCCGGTCGGCGAGGATCTTCCCGTCGGTCTGGCAGGTGGGGCAGTACTGGAACGAACGGTCGGTGTAGGAGACCTCGCGGACGGTGTCGCCGCACACCGGGCACGGCTCGCCGGTGCGGCCGTGCACGCGCAGCCCCGACCGTTTCTCGCCCTTGAGGCGCACCGCGTCCTGCCCGACCGAGCGGGTGGCGGCGGCGGTGAGCACCGATCGCATCGCCCCGTACAGCGCGGTCACCTCGTCGTCGGTCAGCCGTCCGGCGGTCGCGAACGGTGACTGCTGCGCGACGTGCAGGATCTCGTCGGAGTAGGCGTTGCCGATGCCCGCGAGAATCTTCTGGTCGATCAGCAACGTCTTGAGGCGTGAGGTGCTGTCGGTCAGGAGCGCGGCGAACTCGTCGCGCGTGAGGGCGAGCGCGTCGGGGCCGAGGCGGGCGATGCCGGGTACCTTCTGCGGATCGTCGACGACCCAGACCGCCAGTCGCTTCTTCGTACCCGCCTCGGTGAGGTCGAAGGCCGGTGTCGTCGCGTCGGGGGCGAACAGGTGGACGCGGAGGGCGAGCGGACCGCGGCCGAGTTTCGGGGGAGTCTGCGACGGCTCGTCGAGCCAGCGCAACCAGCCGCCGCGCGACAGGTGCGTGATCAGGTGCAGGCCCGAGCAGTCGATCGCGAGGAACTTGCCGAAGCGCGAGGTGCCGGTGATGTCGCGTCCCTGCAGAGCCGTGATCGGCGGGTCGGCGGTCTGCAGCACGCTCAGCGCTGCGACGTCGATGCGTCCGACGACGCTGCCGACGGCATGCTCGCGCAGGAATACCGCAAGTGCTTCCACCTCGGGGAGCTCGGGCATGGGACCAGGCTACGGTCGCAGGCGCCGTCTCGGGTGCCGACGGGCACGATTCGGTCACGGATAGACTGCCCTCGTGACTGTGCCGACGCCCTACGAAGATCTCCTGCGCCTGATTCTCGACACCGGAGCCGAGAAGAACGACCGCACCGGCACCGGAACCCGAAGCCTGTTCGGCCACCAGATGCGCTTCGATCTGTCCGAGGGCTTCCCGCTGATCACCACGAAGAAGGTGCATCTGAAGTCCATCGTCTACGAGCTGCTGTGGTTCCTGCGCGGCGACTCCAACGTCGAGTGGCTGCGGCAGCACGGCGTGACCATCTGGGACGAATGGGCGGCGCCCGACGGCGACCTCGGACCGGTCTACGGTGTGCAGTGGCGCTCCTGGCCGACGCCGGACGGACAGCACATCGACCAGATCGGCCAGGTCCTCGAGACGCTGCGCACCGACCCCGACTCGCGTCGCATCCTCGTCTCCGCATGGAACGTGGCCGAGCTCGACAAGATGGCGCTCATGCCGTGCCACGCCTTCTTCCAGTTCTACGTGGCCGACGGCAAGCTCAGCTGCCAGCTCTACCAGCGCAGCGCCGACATGTTCCTCGGTGTGCCGTTCAACATTGCGAGCTACGCGCTGCTCACTCACATGGTCGCGCAGCAGACCGGCCTCGAACCCGGCGAGTTCATCTGGACCGGCGGCGACTGCCATATCTACTCCAACCACCTCGAACAGGTCACCGAACAGCTCACTCGTGAGCCGTATCCCTACCCGACGTTGAAGCTGCACCCGCGCGACTCGATCTTCGACTACCGCTACGAGGACGTCGAGGTCGTCGGCTACCGGCACCACCCGGCGATCAAGGCGCCGGTGGCCGTCTGATGGGAGATGTCACCCTCGTCTGGGCGCAGGCACGTGGTGGTGTGATCGGCCGGGAGAACACCATCCCGTGGCACATCCCCGAGGACATGGCGTTCTTCAAGGACGCGACGATGGGAAAGCCGGTGATCATGGGCCGGCTCACCTGGGATTCGCTGCCGCCGAGGTTCCGGCCGCTACCGGGACGCCGGAACATCGTCGTCACCCGCAACGTCGAGTGGTCGGCCCAGGGCGCCGAGACCGCGACGAGCCTCGAGGACGCACTGACACTCGCCCGTGAGGACGAGGTCGTCGTCATGGGTGGGGGCCAGATCTACGCGCAGGCGATGCCGTTCGCGACGCAGCTGCTCGTGACCGAGGTCGACCTCGACGTCGCAGGAGATGCGACCGCACCTCCGATCGGCGCCGAGTGGGTGGCGGATCCCGGAGAATGGCTGACGTCCACCAAGGGAATCAGGTTCCGCTGGATCCGGTACGCCCGAAGCTGAGTTCTCGCGGCGGCATCTGAGCGATACTGCGGTACATGGACAAGCTCTCCTTGACCGCCATGGCACGGCAGCAGCTCAAACTCGCAGCGACGTCCAGCAGCGGACGCAGCTCCCAGACGGTTTTCGGTGGGCATACCAAGCACCTGCGGCAGACCGTCGTCGCGTTGCTGGCGGGGCACGAACTCGGCGAGCACGACAGCCCGGGCGAGGCGACCCTGCAGGTGCTGTCGGGTCAGCTCCAGCTCGTCGCCGGCAACGACGTGTGGAAGGGTTCGGCGGGCGATCTGATCATCATCCCGGCCGTGCGGCACAGCGTCAGCGCCATCGAGGACGTCGCCTTCCTGCTCACCGTGGCGAAATAGCGGCGCTCACCGGACGGGTGCCGGAGCGGTGTACCCGCGGTAGCCCTCCCACGCGAGTCGCCGGTCGCGGCGCGGATCGCGCTCGACACGCGTGACCTCGTCGAAAATGACTGTCGCACGGTCGTTCTCGTCGTAGCGCGGCCACGACGGCAACGGTTCGCCGTGCCGGACCACGTTCAGCCACTGGCGCTGCATCGCCGCGGAGACCGTACGCAGACCGCGTCGGCCCCCCAGCGCCGTGAGGGCGCGGCCGAGCGGTTCGCCGCTCTGGTCGAAGACCGCGAGCAACTCCACGGCGTGGGTCGCGTCGAAGCCCATCCACCGCAACAGTCGCGGGGCGAGGTCGAACCGGTACATGAAGGTCGGCGCGAAACGCGAATGCGCCTGCGCGATCTGCACGGACGGATACCAGAAGGTGAGATCGCCGCCGAGATCGATCGCGGCACGCTCGTCCGGATATCCCGGATAGACCGCCGTGATGCGATCCTTCGCCTCCGGGTCGGTCGCGGCG
>NZ_LPZN01000035.1 GCF_001646655.1 Rhodococcus gordoniae
ATGGCGGACGCCGTCCGGCGTGGAGCACGGCATCTCGTCGTCGCCGCCGGTGGATCGGCGACGACCGACGGCGGTGTGGGCGCGATCGCCGCCATCGACGAGCGGGGTGGACTCGGCGACGCACGCGTGACCGTGCTCTCCGACGTCACGACCCGCTACACCGATGCGGCACGGATATTCGGGCCGCAGAAGGGCGCCGATCCGGCCGCCGTCGCGCTGCTCACACGCCGCCTCGAGGAGACGGCGTCGACTCTCCCGCGCGACCCGCGGGAAGTGGACGGCACGGGTGCGGCCGGTGGCTTCTCCGGCGGCATGTGGTCGCGGTTCGGTGCCGAACTACGCTCCGGCGCCGACTTCGTGCTCGACGCAGTGGGTTTCGACGACGCCGTGCGCACCGCCGATCTCGTGGTCGTCGGCGAGGGACGGCTCGACGGCCAGTCGCGGGCGGGCAAGATCGTCTCGGCGATCCTCGCGCGCTGCGGCGAGGTACCGGCGGTCGCGGTGGTCGGTTCCGTCGGCGACGATCTCGGCGACTACCGTGCCCGGTTCGAGAATGTCGTCGTGGCGTCCGATGCCGCGGCGCTCACACGCGCGGGTCGCGCACTGCGCCCCTGAGCGGCGCATCGGAGCACAGTGCGCCCCTGAGGGGCGTACACGAGCGACCTGCGAGGGATCACGGCGCAGTGGGCTGTGCGCTGCCGCACGGGTTTTCGGTGGGCGTCGCCTCGGACGACGGCGCCGGGTCGACGGCCGGATCGGAGGCGCGGGCCGGCCACGAGGCCGGTCGTGCCTCGAGACACGGGTCGGCGACGGGTGCCCGATCGGGCGACGGCACCGGCGACGGCGGTGGTGCGACCGCGGTCTGCAGTCCGGGGGCGGAGCGCTCCGCTTGCACACCGCTGCTCACCGCGACCGCCAGTCCCCCACCCAGCAGGGCGACGAGCGCGACGAGCGTGGCCAGCAGGACGGTGCCGCGACGACGACTCGGGGGCGTGGCGACGACCGTCGGGGCACGCCGGGCCGCTGCGACCAGCGCCGCGCCGGTTGCGCGATGCCAGGGCACCCCGTGGGGAGTCACGAAGGGGACACCGAGAACCGTGGCGAGTTCCCGGGCCGGACGGGCGTCGCCGGGACGCAGATCGAGAAAGACCACGGCGTGGGGAGAGATTCCGGCGCGGGCGACCGCTTCGTCCATGGCCTCGGGCAGGGACTGTGTGTAAGGACCGAACTCGTCGCCGTCGGGGCTGACCGTGGACAGCACCGCGCGCGAGGGGACATCGACCATCGATGCCGATTCGACGCCGTAGGTGCGGGTGTGCAGGGCCAGGACGGGCAGATCCGCCAGCTCGGGCGCACCGGCGAGGAACGCCAATCGTGCGTCGTCGAGCAGGACCGTGTCGACGTCGACGCCGAGCACGGCCCGGACGGCCTCGGTGACCGGGTCGGCGTCCTCGTCGTTCTCGGGACCCGTCACCACCGCGGCGGCGACCAGGGTCAGTGATGCTGCCGACGCGCGTTCGGCCATGGCGGAGGCCGCAGCGGCGGCGGCTTCGGCCGGTGTGTCCCCCGGTGCACCGAAACCCCGCTGGGAGTCGAACGGACCGAGACTGGGCACGTCGGCGTCGACGAGGACCGCGCATACTTCACCGTCGTCGACGGAGATGCCGAGCATCGGGCGCATCTGTTCGTCCCTCCACGGCTGCCGACACGAATCACGACGACCCGAGCGGCCGTCGCTCGGACGAGCCTAACCGACGCCGGTGCCTACTTCCGGTAACAACCGACGGTGAGTCCCACGGTCGCAGCGAGGTAACTTCCGAAGGTGATGTACGAGCCGTCGGCCGCGAACATCCGGAGGGCGAGGCCCGTATCGGGCGGAAGTACGTGCCGGCCGTGGAAGCCGGCCCGCGCCGCTGTGTCCTCGAAGATGCCGGCGGCACGATCGAGTTCGTCCACCGGCACCGGCCGCGCCGAGCCGTGGATCGGAAGGTGCACCGTCAGACCCGAGGTGCCGTCGGGCAGCGTGCATCCCGCGGTGGTGCTCGAGTACTTCTGTTCGAATCGGACCCCGGGGAACTCGGCGGACAGTGCGGTGAGGACGTCGCGCTGCACAGCGGTGTAGTACTCGACCGCACCCGCGCTGGTCGCGGCGATCGGCTCGGGCATCGCGACCGGTGACACCGTGGTGGTGCACGCCGCCACGAGCGGCGTCAGCAGCGCGATGCACAGCCCGGCGCGGATTCTCGGTGTGGCGGTCACGGTGTGCTCCGTTCTGCGGTGCCCGCGACGACACCGGCGATGTGGTGGGAACTCGACGTTCCGGGGACGAGATACGAGCTGTGGCCGGTGATGCCCGCCAGCGGGGCACCGGTGGTGGTGGTGCCGGGACCGGCAGGAAGATGCGTCAGGCCGTCGAGGAAGCTCGGGTCGCCGCCGAAGGTGCCCGCGTCGGCGACGATGTCGCGGTCGGCTTCGACGAGATAGGCGGAGCCGGCCGGGATCCGCAGGTCGGTCACGTCGGCGGTCCCGATTCCGGGAGCCCCGGCGAACACTGCGGCGTCGACCGCGCCGGTCTCCCTCAGCGCCAGTCCGGAGACCACGGCCCCATAGGAATGCCCGACCGTGGTGATGCGCGGGTCGTCGGGACGCGACGCAGTGATGCCGTCGAGGAAACCGGCCAGCCGGGGTGCGGCGATCCGGGCGGCGAGATCGGAGACGGGACTGCGTTCGGTGAAGGCGAGACCCCAGCCCCATTGAGGGGCCTGGTAGTTCAGCCAGGTGACGGCAGCGACCGCGGGTTCGTCGCCCGGGTCGTCGGTGAGGAGGAGCCGAGCGGAGTCGCGCAGGGCCGCGACCTGGGTGTCGTAACCCTCGAGATTGCCCTGCACGGTCGAACCCGCGCCGGGGACGAAGACGGCCACGTGCTCGGCGGTGTCGACGTCCCCGACTGCGACGGCCGCCATCGCCTCACGTCCGGACAGGTCGAGGGCGAGCAGTTGCCGGTCGCCGTGGGCGAGGGTCGCGTCGATCGCGTCGAGGGCTTCGATCTTCCGCAGCGTCTGCTCCAACCCCGCGTCGGCGTCGGTGAACAATCCCGTGACGCCGGGGAACATCGTGTCGAGTTCGGCCTGCAACTGCGTCGCGACCGATCCGAGCCGGCGGCGTTCGTCGTCGAGCAGAGCGCGATTGGCGAGATCGCGAGCGGTAGCCGGGATTCCGTCGAGCGCGCCGATCTTCTCGGGATGTTCGGCGGCCAGCACGGTGCGTACCGTCTCGTCGAGCCCGTGCCACCATCGCGCGACCTCGACGGGGTCGGTGGCCGGATCCGGCAGGGCCGGCAGCGGCAGCGGCAGCGGTCCGGATCGTGGGAACGCGGTATGGATACCGTCGCTCTCTCCCGGAACGGTGTCCGTCGAGGCGGATCCGTCGCGCAACCGGGCGGCGGCCTCCCGGTCGAGAGCATCGGCGCGCACGAGCAGGGCGCGCAACGGCGCCGCGAGCAGTTCGTCGTCGTCGACGACGCGACCCCGTGCCGCGGCCCGGGACTGCAGGTGGCCCAGTTCCGCGCGCAGCTCCAGCAGTCGCGGTACGACGAACCGCGCGCACTCGGCCGCCTGTCGATACGACTCGGCTTGCACCCCGAGATCCCGGCTGTGCGAGAACGATACGGACCGTGCACTGTCGTGCGCCGCACCGCGCCAGGCACCTTCGAAGGATGCCCACCGCAGGACGTCGCCGGACACTGCGTCGACCGCGTCGGCGCACAACGCGAGTTCGGCCCCCAATCGTTCGAGCGCATCCGGGTCCCACCCGGCCAGATCGTCCACCCGCACACCACCACCCCCTGCCGCGGAAGCATAGGGGGCACCGACGACGACCGGCCCGCGGAATGCTCCGCGGGCCGGTCGCTGTGGACAACTCCACTGCCTGTGGACAACTCACGTCCACACGGCACTTCTCGCTGTCTACATGTCGCTGATCGCCTCGAGTGGCGGTGTCTTCGCCGCCCGCTGCCCGGGCCACAGCGCCGCGAGCACACCGATGATGCCGGACGCGACGAGCATGCCCACGACCTGCGACCACGGTACCGAGATGATGTCGAGCCCCTGATCGGCGAGCGTACGCACGAAGGCCCAGCCGAACGCGAGACCGAGCACGACACCCACGACCGCACCGAACACCGCGATGAGCAGCGATTCGAGATAGATCGTGCGGCGCACCTGGGCGCGTTGCATACCGACCGCGCGGAGCATGCCGATCTCCCGCCGTCGCTCCACCACCGACAGTGCCAGGGTGTTGACGATGCCGAGGATCGCGATCACCACGGCGAGGGCGAGCAGACCGTAGAGGATCGCGAGGATCGTGTCGATCTGCTGTGCCTGCTGTCCCTTGAACTGTTCGCGGTCGAGGACCTGCACGATCACGTAGTCCTTGACGGCGCCCTCGATCGCCGTGCGTACCTGCTCCGACTCGTCGACGGTGTTCATGAGAACCACGAGCGCCGAGCGGTTGTTCGGAGGCGTGAACTGCTCGAACAGTTGCTGCGAGATCACCCACGGGCCGATGAGCTGGTTGTCGGTGAAAATGCCGGCGACGGTGGTGTCGACGGTGTCGCCGTCACGGCTGGTGAGCGGGACGGCGGAACCCACCTGCCAGCCACGATCGTTCGCCGCGGTCTGCGAGACCAGGATCTCGTCGGCGGACACATCGCCGGTACCCGCGGTGATCTGCAGGTCGAGGACGTCCTCGAGCGGCCCTCCTGCGGCGGCTCCGAACTCGAAGTCCTGGTCGATCTTCGCCTGGACTCCGTAGACGGGCACGACCTCCTCGACGCCGTCGACGGTGCGCACGGCATCCGCGGCGGGCGTCGGAACGCCGAACATCTGCGGCCCGGTGAGCATGAAGTCCGCCTCGACGCCGTTGTCGACGAGCGAGTCGACACTCGCCTTCGCCGACGAACCGAACACGCCGATGACGGAGACGAGCATCAGGCCCAGGGTGAGGGCGAAGGCCGTCGCGGCGGTGCGCCGGGGATTGCGGGTCGCGTTGGTGCGCGCGAGCCGGCCGATGGATCCGAAGGGTCGGGCGAAGACGGCACCGAGCGCGTTCACGACGGGTCGGGACAGCGCCGGCGCCGCGAACAGGACCGCCAGGATCAGCAGGAACGCGCCGATGCCGACGGTCGCGGCCGCGCCACCGCCGACCTGCTGGGCGCCCACCACGACCAGGGCCGCACCGACGATCGCGCAGAGCACACCGATGATCGTGCGCAGCCGCAGCGATTCGACCGTCGCAGTGGATTCCTCGCGCATCGCGGCCACGGGCGGAACGTGGGTCGCCCGCCGGGCCGGGGCGTAGGCACTGATCATCGTCACGACCACGCCGACGAGCAGCGCGACGATCACGGTGCGTGGGGACAGCTGCAGCGGGCCGGACGGCAGTCCGAGATCCGCGGCGTTCAGCGCCGCGCGCAGGCCGTAGGCGAGGGCGACACCGGCGGCGATGCCGATGACGCTGCCGATCAGGCCGACGACGAAGGCTTCGAGGGTGACGGACCGCCCGACCTGCTTGCGGCTCGCGCCGATCGCGCGGAGCAGAGCGAGTTCGCGCAGTCGCTGAGCGACGATCATCGAGAAGGTGTTGTAGATGATGAACGTGCCGACGAGCAGTGCGATCGCGCCGAACGCGAGCAGGAAGTAGTTGAGGAAGTTCAGTGCCTCGGCGACCTGCGACTTGGTCTCCTCGGTGACCTCGGCGCCGGTCTGGACCTTCAGATCGGGCAGCGCCGCCGCGATCTCGTCGCGCAACTCGTCGGGCGAGAGCGACCCGTCGCCCGCGACGTCGAGGAAGCCGACGTGCCGGCCGTCGGTGAACAGCTGGGACGCCTGCTGCTCGGCGAACAACGCGCCGATATAGCCGCCCGTATCGGTGTCGAGCTGGTAGACGCCGCTGACGGTCACCGGCACCATGCCCTGGGAGATGGTGAGCACCGTCGTGCTGTCGCCGACCGAGAGTCCGCCGCGTTCCGCGGCGCTCTCGTTGAGCGCGATCTGCCCGTTCTGCGCGGGCGGTGCACCGGCGACGAAGATCTCCGGTTCGCCGACGAGACGGTCGGGCGGGATGTAGGCGTAACCCTCGGCGGGCGCGCCTCCGGTCTGGATCGCGGCGCCCTCGGAGTCGAGGACGATGATGCCGCCACCGATCGTCGGAGAGACGCGGTCGACGCCGGGGAGGGCTGCGACCTCGTCGACGGCCGCGATCGGTACGCCGCTGGTGCCGTTCTCCTCGGTGCCGACCCGGACGTCGACGCCCTGGGCGACGTCGCCGAAGATGTTGTCGAAGGTGCGCTGCAGCGTGTCGGTGAAGACGAACGAGCCGGTGATGAAGGCCGTGCCGAGCACCACGGAGAGCACGGTCAGGGCGAGCCGCACCTTGTGGGCGGCGAGGTTGCGCAGGGCAACTCTGCGGATGGGATTCCCACTCATCGCGGTGTCTCCTATTCCGCCACGGGTGCCGCGGAGGCGGGATCGAACTGCTTCATCCGGTCGAGCACACGGTCGGCCGTGGGTTCGCGCATCTCGTCGACGATGCGTCCGTCGGCGAGGAACACCACGCGGTCGGCGTAGCCGGCGGCACGCGGGTCGTGGGTGACGATCACGACGGTCTGGTCGAACTCGTCGACGGCGGCCCGGAGGATGGAGAGCACCTCACCGGACGAGCGGGAATCGAGATTGCCGGTCGGCTCGTCGCCGAAGATGATCTCCGGTCGGCCGGCGAGGGCACGCGCACACGCGACGCGCTGCTGCTGTCCGCCGGACAGCTCGCCGGGGCGGTGTCCGAGGCGGTCGGTGAGGCCCAGACGGCCGACCACGGTGTCGAGCCATTCGCGATCGACCTTGCGGCCCGCGATGTCCACCGGCAGGGTGATGTTCTCGAGCGCGGTGAGAGTGGGGACGAGGTTGAAGGCCTGGAAGACGAACCCGATGCGGTCGCGCCGCAGCTGGGTCATCCCCTTGTCGGACAGGGTCGTCAGGTCGGTGTCGCCGATGAAGACCGCTCCGGAGGTGGCGCTGTCGAGACCTGCGAGGCAGTGCATGAGGGTCGACTTGCCCGATCCGGAGGGACCCATGATCGCGGTGAACTCACCGGCGGCGAAGTCGGCGGTCACGCCGTCGAGGGCGTGTACCGAGGTTTCCCCGCTGCCGTAGATCTTCTTCAGGTCCTGGGCGCGGGCTGCTGGGGCCGAGTGCAGTGGCATGCACCCATCTTCCCGGTGCGGGGACCCTCGCACCATCGGGAAGGACCCCGATCTTCGACTCGGGGATGCGGGCGTATGCCGGGCGGGGGCTCAGGCCCAGCGGGCCTGCCCTCCGTCCAGCGGGAGCGTCGCGCCGGTGAGGTACCGTGCGTCGTCGCTCACGATCCAGGCCACGGCGCGGCCGATGTCCTGTTCGGGGTCGCCGATGCGGCGGAGCGGGATGGACTTCACGAACGCGGCGGCCTCCTCCGGGTACGTCTCCGTCCACTTCTTCAGGCCCGGGGAGAGGGCGTGGGGGGCGACGGCATTGACGCGGATACCGTCGATTCCCCATTCGGATGCCGCGGTGCGCGTCAGCGACCGCAGTGCCTCCTTGGTCGAGGCGTAGCCGCCGTACCCGCTGGTGTCCCACCGCACGGCGGCGGAGGTCACCATGTTGACGATGGACCCACCTCCGCGGGCCTTCATGATCGGGTGGACGAGTTGCATGGCCTGCAGCGCCGCGAGCGGACCCGAGCGGTACGCCTTCTCCAGCACGGCCGGCTTCAGGTCGAGCAGCGGGCCGAGCGGATTGAAGCTGGCGTTGTTGACGAGGATGTCGACGCCACCGAACAGCTCGACCGTTCGATCCACCGCGGCCGTGATCTCGTCCGGATCTGCAATGTCGCACACCACCGGCTCCGCGGTGCCGCCGAGAGCGCGGACTTGCTCGACGGTGTCCACCAGCTTCGATTCGGTCCGGCCGGTGACCGCGATCGCCGCGCCTTCGCGGGCCAGCGCGAACGCCACGCCCTGGCCGATCCCCTGCCCCGCTCCGGTGATCAGCGCGACCTTGCCGTCGAGTGTGCCCATGCGTCGTCGTTTCCCGTCGTTCGTCGTGTCGTCGAGTGCGACGAGTCGACCAGATTCCGGGCAGGTCCGGGTGTTGTGGTCCCGGTCGCCGGGACATCCCCCTACCCTGTGGGACATGCGGATAGGTGCGCACGTCCGGCAGGACGACGATCCCATCGGTCAGGGCGAACATCTCGGCGCCGATCTCGTGCAGGTGTTCCTGTCGGACCCGCAGAAGTGGACGAAGCCCGGTGTGCATCCGCGCACCGAGCAGATCCTCGCGTCGGATGTCGACGTGGTGGTGCACTCGCCGTACGTCGTCAACGTGGCGAGCCTGAACAACAGGGTGCGGATGCCGTCGCGCAAGGCCGTCGCCGATCATGCCGAGGCGGCCGCGCGGATCGGCGCTCTCGGGTTGGTCGTCCACGGTGGGCACGTGCGCGCGGGTGAGGACGTCGCCGCGGGAGTCGAGAACTGGCGCAAATTGTTCGAACGGCAGGAGGACAAGGGCGGGTTCGGGGTGCCGATCCTCGTGGAGAACACGGCTGGTGGCGATTTCGCGATGGCTCGCTATTTCGACGCGATCGGCCGCCTGTGGGACGCCATCGGCGATCACGGCCCCGGTTTCTGCCTCGACACCTGTCATGCCTGGGCGGCCGGGGAGGATCTCGTCGGTGTCGTCGAACGCGTGCGTGCGGTCACCGGCCGGATCGATCTGGTGCACCTGAACAATTCCCGCGACGAGTTCGATTCGGCCCGCGACCGGCATGCCAATCTCACCGATGGGCAGATCGATCCGCAGTTGCTCGCGGAGATCGCGGTGCAGGCCGACGCACCGATCGTGCTCGAGACCCCGGCTGAGGGACTCGCCGACGACATCGCCTTCCTCCGCGAGCACTCCTGACGACGCACTCCGTTCCACGGGTGCACTCTGCGCGGACGGATGCATCTTGTCGACAGCGCGCCTCTGTCTCCGGACGGAGCACACGTTCCGCGGAGGCTGAGGTCATGCCCCGGGCAGCTCGCCCGTGAGATACCGCTGGATCGTGGGGGCGACGATCTCGACGAGCTGCTCGGACTGCATCGACGCGAGCGGTTCGAGTCCGAGGATGTAGCGCACCAGCATGATTCCGGTCATCTGGGTGGCCACGAGCTCGGCGCGCAATCTGCCGGTGCCCACGGGACGATCGATGCGCTCGAGCAGGGGCGCGAGCGCGACCTCCAGTAGGAACGAACGGATCAGTCCGCTGTCGCCGCCGGTGATCTGCGCACGGAACATCGCGACGGCGGCGTCGCGGTGCGGGGAATCCCACACGCCGAGAAGGGCGGTCGCGAGAGCCCGGCCGAGTTCCGCGCACGGGGCCGCGTAGACGGGGGCGAGGACGTCCCGCGGATCGACGGGCAGCGCGACGGACGCGGTGAACAACTGCAGTTTGGTGCCGAAGTAGTGGTGCACGAGCGCCGGGTCCACTTCGGCGCGGGCCGCGATCGCACGTACCGTCGCCTTGTCGTAACCCTCGACGGCGAACAGTTCCCGTGCACTCGCAAGGATCTCGTCGCGAGCGCCCGAGTGTCCGGGACGGCGTCCGGGACGCCGGGGCCCGGCCGGGTCCGTCACGGGGTGCGGCGGCGCAGTGTCGCCGCCCCGAGCGCGAGTGCCGCGGCAGCGAACGTCGCGACGACGACCAGGTCCCGCACCATGACCCCGGTGACACCGGGGTTCACGGTGATCTCCTGCAGGGCCTCCACGGCGTAGCTCAACGGCAGCGCGTTGCTGATCCAGCGCAGCCAGTCGGGCAGATCTTCCCGAGCGACGAGCAATCCGCACAGCAGGAACTGCGGGATGACGATCACCGGCATGAACTGCACGGCCTGGAACTCGGTACGGGCGAAGGCACTGCACAACAACCCCAGGGAGACACCCAGCACCGCGACGAGCACCGCGACGACCAGCACCCACAGCACCGACCCGGCACTGGTGACGTCGAGCAACCAGAACGCCACCGCGCACGCGAGGCCGGCCTGGACGGCCGCCGCGAGCGAGAAGGCGCTGCCGTAGCTGGCGAGCAGGTCGAGTTTCGTCAGCGGCGTGGTGAGCAGTCGTTCGAGAGTGCCCGAACTGCGTTCGCGTTGCATCGCGATGGAGGTGACCAGGAACATCACGACGAACGGGAGGATCCCGAGCATCGTGACGGCGATCCGGTCGAACAGCGAGACTCCTCCCGGTCCTGTGGGGGCGTTCTGGTACATGAAGTACAGCAACGTCATCAGCAGACTCGGGACGAGCACGATCATCGCGACGGTGCGACGGTCCGCCCGCAGCTGACGCAGGATGCGTGTGGTCGTGGTGGCATAGACGACGGTGCTCACGGTCGTGCTCCCGTCCGGTTCCGGATGAGTCGGAGAAAAGCGTTCTCGAGGCCCGTCTCCCCTGTCTGCTCGCGCAGTTCGGCCGGGGTGAGCCGGGCGACCAGCCGGCCCTCGCGCAGCAGTACGAGTGTGTCGCAGTGATCGGCCTCGTCCATGACGTGACTCGACACGAGCAGTGTGGTGCCGCGATCGGCGAGCGATCGGAAGTGCTCCCACAGCTCGGCCCGCAGGAGCGGGTCGAGTCCGACGGTGGGTTCGTCGAGGACGAGGAGTTCGGGATCGCCCACCAGCGCGCACGCGAGCGAGACCCGCCCGAGTTGGCCGCCGGACAGGGCCGACGTCCGGTCGTGAGCATGGTCGGTGAGCCCGACCGCCGCGACGGTGTCGGCGACCGCAGTTCCCTTCCGTCCGTAGAGCGACGCGAAATAGGACACGTTCTCGGCGACGGTCAGGTCGGGGTAGACGCTCGGCGACTGGGTGACGTAGCCGATGCGGCGGCGCAGTGCGGCGCTGCCCGCAGGCAGGCCCAGCACGGTGACCGTGCCGGATTCGACGATCTGGGTGCCGACGATCGTGCGCATCAGGGTGGTCTTCCCGCAGCCCGAGGGCCCGAGAAGGCCGGTGATCGAGCCGCGCGGGACGCGCACGCTCACCTCCTCGAGGGCTCGGTGGCTGCCGCGCCGGACGTTCAGGTCGCGGATGTCGACGGTAGTGGAGGTGTGGTCGATGTTCATGATCCACTCGATTCATCGAGTGTTGAATTCATCCTCGGACGAATTGTGCGCCTCATGTCTCGATCCGGTCAACCCCCGCGAGCGTCGCCGGGCCCGCCGGACGCTCCGACGTAGCATGAGCCCCATGAAGCACACGCGTCTCGTACTGGCCGTCACCGCAACAGCACTGGTCCTGGCGGGATGCTCCGCCGGCGGCGACGAGCCCGCACCCTCCCCCGCCGTCTCGGTCGACACCCCGACGTCCTCGGCTCCCGAGCCCACCACCTCCGCCGAGGTCCCGCGCGATGCGCGCGACAAGGTCTCCCCCGCCGGAGAGGACGCGAAGCTCACCGTCGTGGACATCCGCACCGGACGGCACGAGGGCTTCGACCGCGTGGTCTACGAACTCGGCGGCGAGGGCGCGCCGGGATGGCGGGTCGGTTATGTCGACGAGGCGATCCAGGACGGCAGCGGCAAGGAGGTCCCCGTCACCGGCGACGCCGTGCTGCAGGTGCTCATCGACGGCTCCGCCTACCCGTTCGACAGTGGGGTCGAGCAGTACGACGGCCCGGATCCCGTGCTTGCCGAACCCGGCGGATCGGTGGTCGAGGTCAGCGGGTCCGGTGTCTTCGAAGGTGTCACCCAGTCGTTCATCGGCGTCGCCGCGCACGGCACCCCGTTCTCGGTCTTCTCCCTCACCGGACCGACCCGAGTGGTGATCGACGTGGCACGGTGACCGCTGCTGCTGTCCCGGCACCTGCCCGGAGGTGACGTTCGGGGCCGACATGGGCCACCCTCACGACCGGACTGCGGCACCGTTCCCGTGCTGCCACGTCCTCGCCACCCGTCCCGTCGGTGGGGACGCCTGGATACGTCGCCAGATCTCCGCCGCCGCACTCTGCGCCGACGCCAGCAGGCGTCTGTCACCGATCCGGGCGGACGGCCCGAAGACCGAGAGTGCGGCCGCCTGTCCGGTGTCGATCCGGCCGATAGGCACCGCAGCGCAACCGAATCCTTTCCTGCACTGTTCCTGGTCGTAGGCCAGACGGGTCTGCCGGACACGTTCGGCTTCGGGAGAATCGCTGCCCATCGCAGCCAGAAGCGCCCTGCCGATGGTCGACGACGCAGCCGGGAGTCGTTTGCCTGCCCGTGAATTCGAGACAGCCGAACCCTCGTCACCGATCGCCTCGAGATACACCGCGTCGTCCCCGTCGAGCACACCCAGGTGTACGACGCACCCACTGATGCGGTGGAGCCGGTGCAGAGTGGGCAGAGCGGCTCGTCGCACCATGTTGTGTTGTGCGGCCGCAGAGCCGAGTTCGATCATGCGCAACCCCAGCTGGTAGTCCATTCCGTCCCGATGGACCCACCGCAGCTCGACGAGTTGTTCCAGTGCGCGATGGACGGAGGTACGCGACAGTCCGGTAGCAGCCACGATCCGGGACAGGGTGAGGCGTTCCGCGTTCTCCAACGCGGAAAGGATCAATGCGGTGCGCTGGATCGCTCCCTTCGGAACAGTCTGCGGGTCGTCGATGTGCATCCGGTCTCCTGTGTCGTCCTCACGGTCTTCGTAGCACCACGGCAGAGCACCGTCGGACAAACTTCCGGACACCGGGAACAGACCTGTCGAGGACGACCACGGTTCCTGTGTACTCGACCCATGGCCCACCCCGTCTGCTCGCGCCCCGGACCTCTGCTGCAGGGCCCTTCTCCCCGGGATGGCCGAGGGTGGAGGGGGATCGATCGTCAACCTCACCACGGTCGAGGCGCACCGGGCGATTCCCGGCCACGCCGTCTACTCCGCGTACAAGGCGGCCCTGACGCAGTTCACCCGGTCGCTCGCCGCCGAGGTCGGACCGGACGGCATCCGGGTCAACGCGATCGCCCCCGACCTCATCGATTCCGTACAGGTTCCGTACGACCGACTCGTACCGGAACGTGATCGGGCACTGTGGCCCACCTGGTCGCCTCTCGGTGGCCCCGGACGCCCCGAGGACGTCGCCGGGGTGGCCGTGTTCCTGGCGTCGGACCTGGCGCGCTTCGTCACCGGCGGCACGATCCACGTCGACGGTGGTACCCATTCGAGCGGAGGCTGGGTCCCGAGACACTCCGGCGGGTGGACCAACCGCCCCCGGCATCCCTGACCTGTTCCACGACAACGAAAGATGCAGCACATGAAGATTCTTCTCGTCGGTGGTACCGGCATGATCGGCGCACACGCGGCACTGCTCCTCCGCGAGCACGGTGACGACGTCACGGTCGCCGCTCGGGGAGCGTTGTCCGACGATTCTCCGGTCGCCGGGTTTCCGCTCCTGGTCGGCGATTACACCGTTCCCACCTTCACCGCGGAACAACTCCGGGGGTTCGACGGTGTCGTCTTCGCCGCCGGACAGGATCCGCGGCATCGCACGGACGGGGGCGACGACGAAGCGTTCTGGGAGACCACGCAGAGCGTCGGTGTGCCCCGCTTCGCCGCCCTCGCCAAACAGGCCGGGGTGGGTCGCTTCGTGCAGATCGGCAGTTACTACCACCATCTGCAGCCGGCCTTCGCAGACAGCAACCCCTACGTCGCGGCGCGCCGGGACGCCGACGAGGGTGCACGGGCGCTGGCCGACGACTCGTTCACCGTGTGCACTCTGAACCCGCCCTCGATCATCGGGGCGGTACCGGGTGCTTCGGCCCGGCGCTACCGGCGCATGGTGTCCTGGGCGGCCGGTAAGGAACCGGCCTTCCCGGACTTCGCTCCCACGGGAGGCACCAACTACATGTCGGCGTACTCCCTCGCCCAGGCGATCCACGGCGCGCTGCATCGGGGAGAATCCGGCAAGGCCTATCTCGTCGGCGACCAGAACCTGCTGTACAAGGAGTTCTTCCAGCTCATGGTCGATGCCGCCGGTGGCGATCGCACCATCCCCGAGCGGGACGAATCGCATCCCTTCCTGCCCGACGCTGCGATCGTGCAGGGCAGAGGCAACCGCCTGTCCTACGAGCCGGCGCCCGAAGAAGTGCAGCTCCTCGGATACGATCGCAACGATTGCGCCCGGGCCGTCGAAGAGCTCGTCGAGGTCGTTCTCGCTGCCGGTCGCTGACCGATCCCGGGCAGTCGGTTCGGACGGGACCCGACCGAACCGACTGCCGGGACGGGGCAGTTCAGGCCGTGGGCACGGTGACGGGACGATCGTCGACGATGTCGACGATCAGTTCCCGGCGGGCGATCCGCCAACGATCGTCCTCACGCCGGTAGGCATCCCGATAGCGGAGGGTGATCGCGCTGTCCCGCATCCCGTCCCCGCTCCGGTACAGATGGTGGGCGAGGCAGTACACCCATCCGGTGGCGCTGTCGCCGTCCACGTCGATCACCCGCTGATGCACCGCGTGGTGGGTGGCGTGCAGGTGCGCGGTGCCGTCCAGCACCATTGCGACGATCGCATCCCTGCCGACCGTGATCGCCGCGCCGCGACCACGGGTCACGGCGGGAGGCCGGACGAATTCGGCGTCGACGGTGAACAGGGCAGCCAGCGCGGGCCGGTCACGGGTGTCGACCGCCACCGAGTATCGGCCGGCCAGATCCGAAAGGTCGTTCATTCGCTGCAGTATCCGGTCTCGGACCGTGTGGCCGGTGCCGGAGTCCACTGAACGGAATCGCCATCCGATCGTCGGCGACCCGTCCCTGGACATCACACCTAGGCTTGACCTCGAGCGCACTCGAGGTCCTAACCTCGGCTGCGACCCGAGGAGGCCCGCCCCATGAGTATGGAAGTCACCGCGTGGAACGCGATGTACAACGCGATGCACGCCGAGAGCGATCGCAGACCGTTCTCCCGTGCGAGCCTGCGGCGGATCGCTGCCTTCGCACACCCGCACCGACGCAACATCACCTACTACCTCGTCCTGAGTGTGATCATCGCGGCGCTCGGTGTCGCCACCCCGGTGCTCGCCGGCCGCGTGATCGATGCGATCGTCGACGACGCGGCGGTGTCGGTGGTGATTCTGCTCGCGGTGATCATCGCCGCGATCGCGCTGATCGAGGCCGGTCTCGCCATTGCCAACCGCTGGCTGTCGGCGAGCATCGGTGAGGATCTCATCCTCGATCTGCGCACCACGGTCTTCGACCATGTCCAGCGCATGCCGGTCGCCTTCTTCACGAGAACCCGCACGGGTGCACTCGTCTCGCGGCTCAACAACGACGTCATCGGTGCGCAGCGCGCCTTCAGCGACACCCTGTCCGGCGTGGTCGGCAACATCGTCACCCTCGCGATCACCCTGGTGGTGATGATCGGGATCTCCTGGCAGATCACCCTTCTCGCCCTGCTGCTGCTCCCGATCTTCGTGGTTCCCGCCCGGCACATGGGCGCTCGGCTCGCACAGCTCAGCCGGGAAGCAGCCAACCACAATTCGATGATGAACACGCAGATGACCGAGCGGTTCTCGGCTCCGGGCGCCACGCTGGTCAAGTTGTTCGGCCGTCCGGTGCAGGAGTCGAGGGAGTTCGCCGTCCGGGCGAAACGGGTCCGTGACATCGGGGTGCGCACCGCGATGCTGCAGAGCGTGTTCGTCACCGCTCTGACACTCGTGTCCGCGCTCGCGCTCGCACTCGTCTACGGCCTCGGCGGTTTCTATGCCCTGCGCGATCAACTCGATCCCGGTTCGGTGGTTGCGATGGCGATGCTCCTCACGCGCCTGTACTCGCCGCTGACCGCGCTGGCCAGCGCCCGCATGGACGTCATGAGTGCGATGGTGAGTTTCGAGCGGGTCTTCGAGATCCTCGATCTGAAACCGCTGATCGAGCAGTCGCCCGACGCCCGGCCGGTTCCCGACGGTCCGGTCTCGGTGGAACTCCGGGAGGTCGGCTTCGCGTATCCGTCCGCCGACAAGGTCTCGCTCGCCTCCCTCGAGGAGGTGGCGGTCCTCGATTCGCGGGGCGGCGAAGAGGTGCTGCACGACGTGTCGTTCCGCGTGGAGCCGGGCCGGATGGTCGCCCTGGTCGGCTCGTCCGGGGCGGGGAAATCGACCATCGCCCAACTCATCCCGCGACTGTACGATGTCGATTCGGGCACCGTGCTGCTCGGCGGAGCAGACGTACGCGAACTGACCACCGATTCGATCCGCGCGACGGTCGGTCTCGTCACCCAGGACGGACACCTCTTCCACGACACGGTCCGCGCCAATCTGCTGCTCGCCCGCCCGGAGGCCGGCGAGGACGAACTGTGGCACGCCCTGCGGCGTGCCCGCCTCGACAGACTGATCGAGTCGCTGCCGAACGGACTCGACACCGTGGTCGGAGAACGCGGCTACCGTCTTTCCGGAGGCGAGCGTCAGCGGCTCACCATCGCCCGGTTGCTGCTCGCCCATCCGCGCGTGGTGATCCTGGACGAGGCCACCGCCCATCTCGATTCGACCTCGGAGGCCGCTGTGCAGGAGGCACTGACCGAGGCGCTCGCAGGCCGCACATCGGTGGTCATCGCGCACCGACTGTCGACCATCCGCGCCGCCGACGAGATCCTGGTCGTCGAGGACGGACGCATCGTCGAGCGCGGGAGCCACGACGATCTGCTGTCGGCCGGTGGCCGCTACGCGGAGCTGTATCGCACGCAGTTCGCCGATTCGCGACCGACGATGTCGGCCGCGGCACCGATACCCGATGCCTGAGCGCCGGGACGTCGACGGTGCCACCGCCGACGTCCCGGCCGAGTGGATCGGCCGGCGGTCTCAGTCGCGGTAGCCGCCGCGACCACCACGGTCGTTGCGATCGCTGCGGTGCGTGAAGTCGCCGGAGCGGCTGCGGCCCTCGCCGTATTCACGCCGGCCCTCGCCGTACTCGCGCTTGCCCCCGCGATCACGTTTACCGTGATCGCGGCGGTCTCCCCCGCGCCGGTCGTCACCGCGCCGGTCGTCGCGTCCGCGATACGAGCTCGGACGTCCGGACGGCGCACCGGAGTCGGGCTGCAGCTGGATGAGAACGCCCGAGATGCGGGTGGAGCGCAGCGCATCGAGGGTCTGCGGCGACAGATCCTTCGGCAGCTCGACGAGGCTGTGATCGGCACGGATGCTGATGTGCCCGAAATCGCCGCGGCGCAGTCCGCCCTCGTTGGCGATGGCACCGACGATCGCACCGGGCTGCACGCGGTGACGCTTGCCCACGGCGATGCGGTAGGTGGTCATCTCCTGGCCGTCGCGACCGACCTTCGGCCCGTCGTCGAAGCGACGCGGCGGACGCTCGCGCGGTTCGCGATCGCGGCGCGGCGGAGCGACCGGCTCGGGCTCGGCCTCCATGAGGAACGACTCGCCGTCGCGCGACAGGACCGCCAGGGCGGCCGCGATGTCGGCGAGCGGCACGTCGTGCTCACGCTCGTAGTCCTCGACGAACGTGCGGAACAGCTGCAGGTGATCGGAGGCGAGCGCCTCGGTGATCGAGTCGTTGAACTTCGACACGCGCTGGGCGTTGACGTCCTCGACCGTGGGCAGTTGCATCTCGGCGAGCGGCTGACGGGTGGCCCGCTCGATCGCCTTGAGCAGGTGCCGCTCGCGCGGAGCGACGAACAGCAGCGCGTCGCCGGAACGGCCGGCGCGGCCCGTGCGGCCGATACGGTGCACGTACGACTCGGTGTCGTGCGGGATGTCGTAGTTGACGACGTGGCTGATGCGCTCGACGTCGAGACCACGGGCGGCGACGTCGGTGGCGACGAGGATGTCGAGCGTGCCGTTCTTGAGCTGGTTGATCGTGCGCTCACGCTGGGCCTGCACGATGTCGCCGTTGATCGCGGCCGCGGAGAAACCGCGTGCCCTCAACCGCTCGGCCAGATCCTCGGTGGCCTGCTTCGTGCGCACGAAGATGATCATCGCCTCGAAGGTCTCGACCTCGAGGACGCGGGTCAGCGCGTCGAGCTTGCGCTGGTGGGAGACGAGCACCCACCGCTGGGAGATGTTCGCCGACGTCGTCGTCTTCGACTTGACGGTGATCTCCTGCGGATCCTTGAGGTACTGCTTCGACAGCCGGCGGATCGCGCCCGGCATGGTCGCGGAGAACAGCGCGACCTGCTTGGTGTCGGGGGTGTCGGCGAGGATGCGCTCGACGTCCTCCTGGAAGCCCATGGTGAGCATCTCGTCGGCCTCGTCGAGGACGAGGAACTCGAGCTCGGAGATGTCGAGGGTGCCCTTGGCGAGGTGATCGATCACACGTCCGGGAGTACCGACGATGACCTGGGCGCCGCGGCGGAGGCCGGACAGCTGTACACCGTATGCCTGGCCACCGTAGATGGGCAGGACGGACAGGCCCGGAATGTGGACGGAGTACTTACCGAAAGCCTCCGCGACCTGCAGCGCGAGCTCTCGGGTGGGCGCCAGCACCAGCGCCTGGGGCCGCTTCACGGAGGTGTCGATACGCGAGAGGATCGGCACCGCGAAGGCGGCGGTCTTGCCGGTGCCGGTCTGAGCGAGACCGACGACGTCCCGTCCCTCCAGCAGCGGTGGGATGGTCGCCGCCTGGATCGGCGACGGGGACTCGTAACCCACATCTGAAAGAGCTTGCAGCACACGGGCATCGATGTCGAGATCGGCAAACGTGAGAGCTGCGGTCTCCTGGTCGGGGGCGTCTTGAATTTCACTCATTTGACCAGCAGTTTATCGGATGGACCCACCACTTCGCGCCCGGACCCTGCTACGACCTGGGCGCGAGCGTGCGAATGATGACACGCCCCACGCCGCCCCGGGTCCCCGGGGCACGTCACACTGGGCATGTCATCGATCCCCGACCCGAAGGATTCCACAGTGACGGCATCCCCCTCCGCGCACGCGTCGACGACACCTCCGCCCGTCTCCGATTCCGGCATTCCGACGCACTGGTACAACATCGTCGGCGATCTCGAGGTGCCTCCGCCGCCGCATCTGCACCCCGGGACCCGCGAACCGATCACCGCCGACGATCTCGCGCCGCTGTTCGCCTCGGGCCTGATCGAGCAGGAACTGTCGACCGAGACCGACATCGGGATCCCTGAGGCCGTGCGCGAGGTCTACGCCGGCTACCGCACCACTCCCCTGTTCCGCGCCCGCTCGTTCGAGAAGGCCCTCGGCACCCCGGCCCGCATCTACGTCAAGTACGAGGGTGTGAGCCCGGTGGGCAGCCACAAGGTGAATTCGGCGGTCGCCCAGGCGTACTACAACTCGCTCGACGGCGTCACTCGCCTGACGACGGAAACCGGTGCCGGGCAATGGGGTTCGGCCCTGTCGTTCGCATGCGCGAAGTTCGGCATCGATCTCGAGGTGTGGCAGGTCCGCGCCTCCTACGATTCGAAGCCCTACCGCCGATTCCTCATCGAGACCTACGGCGGCACAGTGCATCCCAGCCCGTCCGACCTCACGGAGGCCGGTCGCGCCGTCCTCGCCGAGCACCCGGACACCCCCGGCTCGCTCGGCATCGCGGTGTCGGAGGCCGTGGAGGTCGCGGTGAAGGACGCCGACGCCCGCTACACACTCGGCAGCGTGCTCAACCACGTGGTGTTGCACCAGACCGTCATCGGCCTCGAGGCCGTGGAACAACTGCGGGCGGCGGGCGAGGACCAGGCCGATGTGGTCTTCGGTTGTGCGGGCGGCGGTTCGAACCTCGCCGGCCTGTCGTTCCCGTTCCTGCGCGAGGTCATCCACGAGCGTGCGACGACGCGTGTCGTCGCCGTCGAGCCCGCGGCGTGCCCGTCGATCACCCGCGGCGAGTACCGCTACGACCACGGCGACATCGCGGGCCTGACGCCGCTGCTGAAGATGCACACCCTCGGCCAGGACTTCATCCCGGACCCGATCCACGCCGGTGGGCTGCGGTACCACGGCATGGCGCCGCTGCTCAGCCACACCGTCGAACTGGGCTATGTGCAGGGACAGTCCGTGGCACAGACCGATGCCTTCTCGGCGGCGGTGCTCTTCGCCCGGAACGAGGGCATCGTGCCGGCGCCGGAGTCGTCGCACGCGATCGCGGCGGCCGCGGAGTACGCGCGCGGCCTCACCGAACCCGAGGTGATCGTGATCGGCCTGTCCGGCCACGGCCAGCTCGATCTGCCCGCCTACCACTCGTACCTGTCGGGCGAGCTCGACCGAGATCCCCTCGGTCCGTCCGGGCGGTGAATGCTCGCCCGCCCGGGCGGACCGTCCCATACTGGAGGTGTGGGGTACGCCACGCGTGAGGAGGCGGGCCGGCGACTCGCCCGGTCGGCCGGGCACCTGCGTGACGCCGACCCGGTGGTCCTCGCACTACCTCGCGGCGGCATTCCCGTCGCCCGTGAACTCGCCGTAGCCCTCGATGCGCCCCTGGACGTCCTCGTGGTGCGCAAACTGGGCGTGCCCTGGCATCCCGAACTCGCGATGGGCGCGATCGCCGAAGGACCGGGTCGCGGAACCGCGGGGGAATCGACCGCGCAGGACGCCGTCTTCCGCGTCCTCAACGACGACGTGATCCGGCGCGGGCGGATCGCCCCCGAATCCGTGGCCGCCGTCGAGCGGCGCGAGCTGGCCGAACTGGCTCGACGTGCCGATTTTCTGCGTGCCGGTCGCACCCGGGTGCCGCTGGAGGGCCGCACGGCGATCGTCGTCGACGACGGCATCGCCACAGGTGCGACGGCCGCGGTGGCATGTCTCGCCGCGCGCGCCTCCGGAGCGACCCGGGTCGTCCTCGCAGTGCCGGTGGCCTCCCCCGACGCACTGCGCCGGGCGGGCCGGACGGCCGACGAGGTGATCTGCCCGTGGACGCCGGTGGACACCGACAGCGTCGGCGCCGCCTACGACGACTTCCATCAGCTCGGCGACGACGAAGCGGTCCTTCTTCTCCGAAATACTGGTACTTCCGGTACCGGGAAATCCGACGAGACGATCCGATAGTGGTAATCCTCGTTACCGGCGGGTAGCATTGTTACCTGGATCACTGCTTATCGGACTGTAAAAAGGGGGCAAAGCGGTCCGAGGGTAATGCATTTCCCAACGGCGTGTGATGCAATGCACACCGACAGTACCTAACGATGGAGGGGTCACAGTGAGTGAGATTGCCGTGCCACAGTCGTTCTCGATCCCCGAGAACACGTCGATGGCCGACAGCGTCTTCCGGCACGAGAAGGAGTCGCCGGAGTTCGTGCCGTTCGAGCGACTGGTCGACGGCAAGTGGGTTCCCGTCACCGCCCGCCAGTTCGCATCCGAGGTGCGCGCCGTGGCGAAGGGCCTGATCGCGTCGGGTATCGAGCTCGGCGACCGCGTCGCGGTCCTGTCGGCGACCCGCTACGAATGGGTCCTGCTCGACTACGCCATCTGGACTGCGGGCGGTGCCACCGTGGCGATCTACGAGACGTCGTCGGCGGACCAGGCCCAGTGGATCCTCGAGGACTCCGGGACCAAGCTGCTCATCGTCGAGAACTCGGCTCACGTCGACACCGTGCGCGAGGTCGCCGAGAACGCTCCGACCGTGCGCGAGGTACTGCAGATCGAGCCCGCTCCGGGCGGCAAGGGCGCGGTCGACGAGCTCGTCGCACGCGGTGCGGCGGTCACCGACGAGCAGGTCGAGGAACGACGTAACCAGGTCACGGCCGAATCCGCTGCGACCCTCATCTACACCTCCGGTACCACGGGCCGGCCGAAGGGCGTCCAACTCAAGCACCGCCACTTCGCCTCGGAGTCCGCGGCCTGCGGCCTGGCCCTGCCCGACTCGATGCACGAGGGCCAGCGCACCCTGCTGTTCATCCCGATGGCACACGTCTTCGCGCGCCTGATCTCGTTCGCGGCATTCGACAGCAAGGTCACCGTCGGTCATACCTCCGACCTGACGACGCTGCTCGACCAGTTCGCGGTCTTCAAGCCGAACTTCATCCTCTCGGTGCCCCGCGTGTTCGAGAAGGTCTACAACTCGGCCAAGCAGAAGGCCTACGACGGCGGCAAGGGCAAGATCTTCGAGAAGGCCTCCGATGTCGCGATCGAATACAGCAAGGCCCTCGAGAACGGCGGCCCCGGGCTGGGCCTGAAGATCAAGCACTCCGTGTTCGACAAGCTCGTCTACGGCAAGCTCAAGGCAGCGCTCGGCGGCAACGTCACCAAGGCCGTGTCGGGCGGCGCCGCGCTCGGTGCACGTCTCGGCCACTTCTTCCGCGGTGTCGGCGTCACCATCTACGAGGGTTACGGCCTGACGGAGACCACCGGCGGCATCATCATGAACACCCCGGCCGCCCAGAAGATCGGCACCGTCGGCACGCCGTTCAACGGGTGCGCGGCGAAGATCGCCGAGGACGGCGAGTTGCTGCTCAAAGGCCCCCAGGTGTTCGACGGCTACTGGCAGAACGACAAGGCCACCGAGGAGGCCATCCGCGACGGCTGGTTCCACACCGGCGACATCGGCGCGATCGACCAGGACGGCTTCATCTCGATCACCGGCCGCAAGAAGGAACTCATCGTCACCGCGGGCGGCAAGAACGTCGCTCCGGCCGTCCTCGAGGATTCGTTGCGTGCCCACCCACTGATCAGCCAGGTCATCGTGGTCGGCGACTCCAAGCCGTTCATCGGCGCGCTGATCACCCTCGATCCGGAGGCGCTGCCGGGCTGGCTCGAGCGACACGGTCTGCCGGCGGAGACCACGGTCGCCGATCTGATCAAGAACCCCGACCTGATCGCCGAGATCGACGAGGCGGTTGCCGAGACCAACAAGAAGGTCTCGAAGGCCGAGGCGATCCGCAAGTACCGCATCCTCGAGACCGATTTCAGCATCGAGAGCGGCGAGCTGACCCCGACGCTCAAGCTCAAGAGGAACATCATCCACGACAAGCACGGCGCCGAGATCGCAGCGATCTACAACTGAGGTTCCACACCGTCGACCGGGCCCCTCGTCACCGCGAGGGGCCCGGTCGTTTCTCGGGGAATCGGGGAATCCGGCCGGCCAGGTCGCCCACGAACGCGGCAACATCCGAGGCCACCCTGCGATGTACGGGTTCGTGCAACAGGTCGTGCCCGGCATCGGGATATTCGCACCACTGTGCCCGGGGCACCGACGACGCCCACTCGCGTACCGGGTCGATGGGGGCCAGCCGGTCGTCGACGCCGTGGACCAGCAGGACCGGCAGGCCGCTCGCGCGGAGCGCTTCGGCCGTCTCCGGCAGGGCCGCGGTGCGCGGCGTACCGCACAGCACGACGCCCGCGAGGCGGGTACCACCGGAGGGATCGGCATCCAGCGCCGTCAGGACCGTCGCCGCCCCGAGCGAATGGCCCATCGCCACCAGCGGCAGACCGGACTCGGCGGCGAGGCCGGTGAGCACGCCGAAGTCCTCGGCGTGGAACTCGACGTTGCCCGGTGAGCCGGGTTCTCCTTCGGAGAGCCCGTGTCCGGCGAGGTCGAGTCCCCACCAGGCGATGCCGTGGGCGGCGAGGCCGGAGGCGAAACGGTGGTAGTGCCCGGTGTGCTGCCCGAAGCCGTGCGCGAACACCACACCGGCTCTCGCGTCGTCGACGGTCCGGCACCGCCAGTGGACCCGGCCGACAGACCCGGGGAAGAACGTCAACGGCATGAACTCATTGTGGCCGGAGACGGAAGGTCACCAGCAGCCGCCCTCACCGCGATAGGTGGGAACCTCGGTGCGTCCGTTCTCGTCCACGAGGTACACCCGGTCGAACCTCTCGCACAGTTCCCCCGCCTTCGCGTGGCGGAACCACACCCGTCCCCCGACGGGGATCGAGGCGGCAACGCGACCGCGCACCGGGGTCTGCACCTCGCCGGCACCTTCCGTCCCCAGCAGCTTCAGTCCCGCAGGACGGACCGGGCGCGGCACCCGCGAGGCGCCGGTCGGGCCGGACGCGATGTACCCGCCGCCGAACAACGTCGTGATCGACGGTGACGGTTTGCGCACGGCAGGTAGCGCGAAGAACATCGACGGGTTCGGGGTGAACGCCCGGTAGCCGTCGAACAGGGTGGGCACGTACAGGCCCGATCCCGCGGTGGCCTCGGTGACGACACCATCGGCGGTGGTCACCTCGAGCGAACCGGTTCCGCCACCGTTGACCAGTTCGAGGTCTCCTACGACCGCACGCACGGCCTCCACCACAGCACCGCGGCGCGAGGAGAGTTCCCGCGCCGACAGTCCCTTGACGAGCCGTACCGGCAGCGACGAGTCGGGCAGGCCCGCGATCTGGGCCTCGTAGAACATCACTCCGACGACGTCGAATCCGGCGGCGTCGGCGCGACGAGCCAGGCCGGCGACTGCCTCCGGGTCGCGCAGCGGAGAACGGCGCACACCGAGATGGAGCGGACCCACCCGCAACGACGCATCGACGTCCAGGCAGATTTTCGCCCGGAAAGTGTTCTTCCCCAAGGCCGTACGGATGATGTCGAGGTGCTCGACCGAATCGACCATGAGCGTGATCGCCTGCACCGCGTCCGGCGACACCGCGAACTTCCCGAGCGCCGCCCGGTCGACCGTGGGGTAGCCCATCAGGATGTCGCGCGCTCCGTGCTCGGCGAGCCACAGCGCCTCCCGTAGCGAGTACGCCATGATGCCGCGAAAACCGCCGCGGGTGGTCAGTTCCGGGCCGAGGACCTCGGCGAGGACGGCACGACAGCGCACCGACTTGCTCGCGACCCGCACGGGCACACCGTTCGCGCGGCGGATCAGGTCGTCGGCGTTGCGCCGCAGGGTGGGCAGGTCGACGGCGGCGAACGGCGGGTCGAGGTCGGCCGTGGCAGCCTGCACCCGGTCGAGGACGTCGTCGGGGGCGGAAGCAGCACGGAGCACGGGCGGTCCCTTCGGTGCGATCGGGTCGGGGGTCGGGGTCAGGAACGTTCTACGGCACGGCTCGCGATGATGTCGGCGATGATTCCCAGTTCGGCTGCC
The DNA here is from genome assembly GCF_001646655.1 of Rhodococcus gordoniae. Taxonomy (GTDB): domain Bacteria; phylum Actinomycetota; class Actinomycetes; order Mycobacteriales; family Mycobacteriaceae; genus Rhodococcus; species Rhodococcus gordoniae. The sequence continues at coordinate 25,011 of NZ_LPZN01000035.1, forward strand.
GTCGAGTCGCCGTCGCGATCCACGAGCCAGCGGAGCACGACTCCGTCGAGCAGCGCCAGTGACAGCCGCGCGACCGTCGCGGTGGGCAGCGACCATTCGACGCCGCACTGCTCGGCGCAACTGTCGAGGAACAGGTGGGCCTGCTCGTCCATCAGCCGGTACTGCTGCACGGCGATGTCCCCGCTGACGGGACTTCCGTCGGTGCGGTGCCGGAGGGAGTAGGTCGTGATCTCGTAGGTGAGGGTCTGCAATCCCGGCGTGGACTCGATCGCCGACCACATCGCCCGGAGACCGGTGTGGAGCATCGAACGCAGACAGTCGACACCGCCGGTCTGCTGCCCGCCCGCCGGTACGCCGAACGCGGCCTGCATGGCCCCGGCGAGTTCGCCGATGACGGCGTTCGCCATCGCCACGACGAGGGCTTCCTTGCTGTCGAAACAGTAATGGACGACGCCCAGTGACACTCCGGCCTTCTCGGCGACGGCACGGACCGTGACGGCTCCGACTCCCCCGCCCTCTGCCAGTTCCAGTGCCGCGGCCACGAGTTGGGTGCGGCGCTCGTCGGCAGGCAACCGATTCGACATGCCCCCGATCGTAGAGGGCGGGAACTGTTTCCGACCAGGTGTTGACTTGGACGGTTGTCCAGGTCGAAGATGGGGCATGTCCACCTGGCACAACTGGGCTCGCACCGCGAGTGCGACGCCCCGTCGTTTCGAGACCCCCGACACCGTCGACGACCTCGCGCGCATCGTCGGCCGCGCCTCCGACCAGGGCGAACACATCAAGGCCGTGGGTGCCGGGCACTCGTTCACCGGTGCGGCCGTCACCGACGGCACGCTGATCTCACTCGACCGGATGTCGGGCCTCGTCTCGGTGGAGCGGTCGCCGGCCGGCGCACGTGCGACGGTGCGGGCGGGGACGCGACTGCGCGATCTGAGCGACCTGCTGTGGGCACAGGACCTCGCCGTCCCCAACCTCGGCGACATCGACGTCCAGTCCGTCGCCGGCGCGATCTCCACCGGCACCCACGGCACCGGTACGGCCTTCCGAGGACTCGCGGCAGCCGTGTGCCGTGCGACGATCGTGCTGGCCGACGGCCGGATCGTCGACTGCTCCCCCGAACACGAAGCCGGCCTGTTCGAGGCCGCGCGTCTCGGACTCGGCGCACTCGGCGTCCTCGCGACCGTCACGCTCGACTGCGTTCCCGCCTTCCGCCTCCGGGCAGAGGAAGCACCCTCGTCGCTCCGGGCGACGCTCGACGCCCTGGACGAACTACGTGACGGCGTAGACCATTTCGAGTTCTACTGGTTTCCGCATACGGACGGCGTGCTCGTCAAACGCAACACCCGTCTCCCCGGTGCGGAACCGGTACAGCCGGTCGGGCGGGTGCGCACCCTCCTCGACGACGAACTGCTCTCCAACGGGGCGTTCGCGCTCTTCCAGCAGATCGGAACGCGTGCTCCCGCCACCATCCCGGCCCTGAACCGGGTGGCGTCGCGGGTGCTCTCGCCGCGCACGTTCGTCGACCGCAGCTACCGGGTGTTCGCCTCCGAACGGCGGGTGCGGTTCCGGGAGATGGAGTACGCGATACCCGTCGATCTCCTCCCGGAGGTTCTGCGCGAGATCGATGCATGGTTGCAGCGCAACGATGTTCGCATCGGCTTCCCGGTGGAGGTGCGGTTCTCGCGGGCCGACGACGTGTGGTTGTCCACCGCGCACGGCCGCGACACCGCGTACGTGGCCGTGCACCAGTACCACCGGCGCGATCACGGACCCTATTTCGACGGTGTCGAGCCGATCCTGCGCGCCGCACAGGGACGTCCGCACTGGGGCAAGCTTCATTCCCTGACCGCCGGCGATCTGCGCGCACTCTACCCCCGGTTCGACGACTTCCTCGCCGTGCGCGACCGCGTCGATCCGCACCGCACCTTCACCAACCCGTATCTGCACCGGGTCCTGGGCGAATGACCTCCGGCGGACTCAGAGGAAGGCGGCATCCCACGAATTGCGCTGCAGCACATCCCGTTCGGCATCGCTGAGACCGAGCTGGTCCTTCAGACCCGCGAGGTTGTCGTCGACGTAACCGCCGAAATAGGCGGGATCGTCCGAGTGCACGCTCACCGACAGACCGGCCTCGAGCATCCGGCGCAGCGGATGCTCGGCGAGGGTGTCCACCACGCGGAGGCGGACATTCGAGAAGGGGCAGACCGTGATCGGGATGCTCTCGTCGACCAGGCGCGCGACGAGTTCGGGATCCTCGAGGGAGCGGATGCCGTGGTCGATGCGTTCGGCACCGAGCAGGTCGAGTGCCTGCCGGACGTATTCCGGGGGTCCCTCCTCCCCCGCATGCGCCGTGATGTGCAGCCCTTCGGCCCGCGCCCGCGCGAAGACGTCCTCGAACAGCGAGGGTGGGTGGCCGACCTCTGCCGAGTCCAGGCCGAGCCCGATGATCGGCGCGCCGAGACGCAGCAGTTCACCGAACACCTCGTGCGCTTCGGGCACCGGACGATCGCGCACGATCGACGCGATCATCGCCGCATCGATCCCGAATTCCCGGCGAGCACCGGCGACCGCGTCGGCGAGCCCGGCCACGACCTCGGGCAACGCGACACCGCGCGAGGTGTGGGCCTGGGGATCGAAGAAGAACTCCGCGCGGGTGACACCCGCCCGCGCCGCACGTGCGAAATAGGCGCGGGCGAGGTCGGCGAAGTCCTGCGCGGTAAGCAGGACCTCCATGTTCGCGTAGTAGAGGTCGAGGAACGACTGCAGATCGGTGAACTCGTACCGACTGCGGAGGTCGTCGAGATCCCGATACGGCAGAGCGACGCGGTTCCGCTCGGCGAGGGCGAGGATCAGCTCGGGTTCGAGCGTGCCCTCGATGTGCACGTGCAATTCGGCGAAACCGTCGGTCACCTGATCCTCACCATCTCTCGTTCCGTCGCCCTCGCGAGTGCGACCGCTCAGCGCCCCTTCCACACGGGAGGCCGCTTCTCGGCGAAGGCCGTGGCACCTTCACGCGCGTCCTCCGAGGAGAACACGGGCGCCATGATCTCCATCTGCTTCGCGAACGCCTCTTCGCGCGACCAGTCGGCCGAGCGGACGATGATCTCCTTGGTCGCCGCCACGGCGAGCGGTCCGTTCGCCGTGATGCGCTCGGCCAGCTCGAGTGCGCCCTCGAGTGCCCCGCCGGGTTCGGTGAGGCGATTGACGAAACCGTAGCCGTAGCCTTCCTCGGCGGTGAACGCATCCCCGGTGAGCGCGAGCTCGAGTGCCTTCTGGTAGGGGATGCGCGACGGCAGGCGCAGCAGGCCACCACCACCGGCGACCAGGCCGCGCTTGACCTCCGGGATACCGAACTTCGCGTCCTTCGCCGCGACGACGAGGTCGGTGGCCAGGACGAGTTCGGTTCCACCGGCGAGCGCGAACCCCTCGACCGCCGAGATCAGCGGCTTGCGCGGAGGCGCTTCCGTGAACCCGAGGCCCTTGCCCGGTACGACCACGTTCTCGCCCGCGACGAACGCCTTGAGGTCCATACCCGCACAGAAGGTGCCACCGGCACCGGTGAGTATCCCCACCGACAGGGAGTCGTCGCCGTCGAGTTCGTCGACCGCCTCGGCGAGGGCGTGACTCACCGCGGCGTTGACCGCATTGCGTGCGTCGGGCCGGTCGATGGTGATGACGAGAACACGATCGCGTCGTTCGAGCAGGACTACATCGGACATGGACATACCTCTCCACTACGGAAAATGCCGGATCATCCGGTTACAGGCTGTATACCGGACGAGAACGTGTTCCAGTAATCACGACACCCGGACGGCGAGCTGATCGACGAAGCCCTCGTCGTCGATGCGCACCTGATCTCCCGTGCGGAACCAGCCGTCCTCCCTGAACGCGTCGGCCGTCGCGCACGGTTCGCGCCAGTACCGCCGGGCCACGCTCGGCCCGCGACAGAGCAGTTCGCCGACGCCGTTCTCGGCGTCGGGTCCGAGCAGCGCGACCTCGATCCCGCCGAACGGCACTCCGATGCTGCGAGGATGACGGGAGCGATGCTCCGAGGGCAGCAGCAGACCGATCCCGCCCGTCTCGGCGACCCCCCAGCCCCGCACGCACCGCGAAGTGGGGAAGGCCGCGCGCAGATGCCGCCACGGTGCGCGGATCACCCGGGACCCCGAGACCATCACGGTGCCTCCGAACGCGAGCGTGGGCAGCAACTGGACGCTGCATCCGACCGCCGTGGACAGCGGAGCCGTCAGCACGGTCCGGACGCCGTCGCCGACGAGGTCCATCGCGTGTGCGACGGCTTCGATCGTCGACAGCACGTTGGTGTTGGTCAATTCGACGCCACGCAGGGCACCACCGGCGGCGCGCACGTAGTAGAGCACCGCGAGTTCGTCCGGCGAGGCCCCGCCGTCGAGGAAGGCGACGCCGTCGGGAAGGTCCGAATCCAGGGTCAGCACTGCACCGCTGTGGACTTCGATCTCCGCCGCCTCCTCCGCGCTGCAACTCGGGGCGGGGAGCACAGGGACGCCGCCGGCGAGGACCACTCCGAGGAAACCGACGAGCCAGCGGATGCTGTTCGCCTGGTTCACCACCACGCGGTCGGCGGGACCGACACCCTGGTCGAGGAGGCCACCGGCGACGCGGGCGGCGGCGGCCCACAGTTCGCGGTAGGTGAGCGCGCGGCCGCAGCGGTCGACCACGGCGACCCGGTTGGCGAAACGCAGCGCACTCCGGTCGAGCAACTCCGCAAGGCACGGCTCGAGGCCGTCGTACTGCAGGATGCCGCTCGCGCAGCGAGTGATCCGATCGTCCCGGAGCCAACGACTGCCTGCAGGAATCTCCACTACGGCCACCGACATGCCACCTCCCACCCGGCGTGCGTGCCTGCACTATATGGCGCGGATCACAGCCGTGTGAGGAAACCGCGGGTCACGGACACCTGTCAGCCGTACCGCGGACTGTCGTCAGGCCGTTGCCGGCGCCGAACTGCCCTCCGGGGCACGCTGTTCCTTCTGACTCGCGGGGCGGTCGAAGGCCAGCACGGCCACGAGTCCGACGATCAGGACACCGGCGGGGAGCCACAGCGATTCCGCCATCGCGGCGGCGAACGGCGCACGCAGCGGCTCCGGCAGGACGGACGTCTGCATCTCCGACGCACCCCCGCCCCCGCCGACGCCGTTCGCCGACAGCCGGGCCGCCATCATCGCGCCCAGAGCGGCACTGCCTATCACCGCACCCACCTGACGCGTCGTGTTGTACACACCGGAGCCCGCGCCCGCTCGACTCGGCGCGAGCCCGTTCGTCGCGGTGGCCGACAGCGGAGACCAGATCCCCGCGTTCGCGATACCGATCAGAGCGATCGGCAGCAGCAACTGCCAGATCTCCGCGTCGGGGGTCATCACCGAGGCGAGCCATCCCAGCCCGACGACGAGCAGCGAGAATCCGGTGCCTGCGATCGATCGCGGGTGGAGGCGGTCGACGAGTCTGCCCACGAGCGGCGCGAGCACGCCGCTGAACACCGCCATCGGCACCATGAGCAGCGCCGCACCGGTGGGACTCAGTCCACGCACCGACTGGGCGTAGAACATGATGGGCAGCATGACGCCGGTGATGGCGAAACCCATCGTCGCGATGCCGATGTTCGCGAGACCGAAGTTGCGGTCGTGGAACAGGGACAGCGGCACGAGCGGTTCCCCCCGGTTGCGTGACTGCTGCGCGACGAACACGGTGAGCAACGCGATGCCCGCGACGATCAGCACCCACACCCGGGCGGTCCACTCGAACGAGTTTCCCTCCTGGATGCCGAACACGAGACAGAACAGACCGGCGCCGCTGAGCAGCATCCCGAGCACGTCGAACCGGTGCGGACTCGTCGGCAGCACGGGCACGTACCGCACGGCCAGCGCGAACCCGACGATTCCCACGGGCACGTTCACGAAGAAGATCCACTCCCAGCCGAGGCCGTCGATCAGGACACCGCCGACCAAGGGGCCGACCAGCGTCGCGACACCGGCCACTGCGCCCCACAGCCCCATCGCGGTCCCGCGCCGCTCACGCGGAAAGATCCGCGTCACCACGGCCATGGTCTGCGGCGACATGAGCGCCGCGCCGAAACCCTGGAAGACCCTCGCGACGATGAGCATCTCGATCGTCGACGAGAAACCGCACCACAGGGACGCGATCGTGAACAGCACCAGCCCGGCGAGATAGACCCGTCGCTGCCCCACGCGGTCGCCGAGGCGGCCCGTCACGAGGAGCGGCACCGCGTACGCGAGCAGATACGCGCTCGTGACCCACACGACGGCGGCGATGTCGGCCCCGAAGGTCCGCATGATCGCCGGGTTGGCGACGGCGACGATGGTGCTGTCCACCAGGATCATGAAGAAACCCAGGCACAGTGCCCCCAACGCCGCCCAGCGGGCACCGTCCGACATCTCCACCGCCACCTCGGACCCGCGTCGGCGCGTGTCGACCTCGCTGTTCTCGCTCACCGGACCTCTCCCCTCGTCGGCGGTCTACGGTAGCGGGGTGGACCCGCACATCTCGAGCATCGCCGCCCTCGCGTGGTGTCGTGCGCTGGGCCTGCCCGACGGTGCCCTCGCCGAACCCGCCTGCGTCACACGGGTCGACGACTCGGTCCGCGACGTCCGGGTGCTGGCCGTGGGGCGCGCCACGGCGATCGTGGGTCCCGATACCGCGGTCTCCCGTCTCGCAGCCGAACCCGACCCCGCCGAACTCGACGCACCGAACGCCGAAGTCGTCGTCGCCGGTCACGCGGGTCGCACGGAGATCCTCGGTCTGTGTACCGACTGGATCGACGCGACACGCGTCGACAACCCGCTCGTCTCGGACGATCCCGGGGACCTCGCGGAACTGCTGCGGTGCTGCCCGCCCGACGACGTCACCGAGGCCGAACTGTCGCCCGGCGGACCGTCGCGTGTGTTCGTACTGCTCGACGACGACCACCGTCCCCTGGCCGCTGCCGCCTACAGCGAACTCGGATCGCTGCTGGCCGACGTGCGGGTGCTGACGACACCCGCCGCGCGTCGCCGGGGTCTCGCCTCGACCGTCGCAACGCTGGCGACCCACGATGCGCTCGACGCGGGACTCGTGCCGCTCGCCCGCATGCGCCGCGACAACCGCGGTGCCCGGACCGTCGCGGCGGTGTCGGGATACGACATCTGGGGAACCCTCGTGACGGTTCGGGTACCACCCGGACGATGAGGACAGTGCGGAAGGATGCGCAGGTGACCGAGAACAAGTACGTCGAGCCGGGTGCGGAGTTCACCCGCGACACCAACTACATCCCCACCCGCATCACCGCCGACGGGCGCGACGGCTATCCCGTCGAGGCCGGGCGGTACCGGCTCGTCGCCGCCCGCGCCTGCCCGTGGGCCAACCGCACCCTGATCGTGCGGCGACTGCTCGGTCTCGAGGACGCCCTGTCGCTGGGATTGTGCGGCCCGACTCACGACGAGCGCAGCTGGACGTTCGATCTCGACCCGGGCGGGGTCGATCCCGTCCTCCGGATCCCGCGACTGCAGGACGCCTATTTCGCCCGCTACCCGGGATACGACCGCGGGATCACCGTCCCGGCAGTCGTCGACGTCCCCACCGGGCAGGTCGTGACGAACGACTATCCGCAGATCACCCTCGACTTCTCCACCGAGTGGACGCAATTCCACCGTGAGGGCGCCCCGGATCTGTATCCGGAGAATCTGCGGGACGAGATCGACGAAGTGGCCGAACTCGTCTACCGGGACGTCAACAACGGCGTGTACCGGTGCGGTTTCGCCGGCTCGCAGGAGTCCTACGACAGAGCCTTCGACCGCCTGTTCGCCCGACTCGACTGGCTCGAGGAACGCCTCGGAGCACGGCGCTATCTCGTGGGCGAGAGCATCACCGAGGCCGACGTGCGCCTGTTCACCACGCTCGTCCGGTTCGACCCCGTCTACTACGGGCACTTCAAGTGCAACCGGAACCGGCTGGTGGACTTCCCGGCACTGTGGGCATACGCGCGCGACCTGTTCCAGACCCCCGGTTTCGGCGACACCGTCGACTTCGTGCAGATCAAGCAGCACTACTACCTCGTGCACACCGACGTGAATCCGACCGGCATCGTGCCGAAGGGGCCGGACCTGTCGAACTGGCTCGACCCGCACGGTCGTGAGGCTCTCGGCGGGCGGCCGTTCGGTGACGGCACGCCGCCGCCTCCGCCGCGCCCGAGCGAGGTGGTCCCCGACGGGCACGGCGCCATCGCCCGCTGATCCCTGCGACGGTTCCTACGGCCGGCGCGGCCGATAGGTGCCGAGGCTCCAGTACACCCCGTGAGGGTCGCGGCAGGTGAACCCGTGCGAGCCGTAGTCCTCGTCGCGGAGTTCGACGGTCACGGTCGCGCGAACGGCCGGGTCGTCGGCCTGTGCCGAGGCGAGCACCCTCTCGTACAGGGCGTCGACGGTGGCGTCGTCGGGAAGCACGAGATAGGCGGTACCCGTATCGGCGTGCTGGTCGAGCGGAGACCCGCGACCGGTCGATCCGAGCATGACGCCTCCGCCGTACGGCCAGAGCAGGGCTGCGTGGTCGACGCGCTCGCCCTCCCCGTAGACCTCTGTCCCGACGAACCCGAGGGTGTCCACGAGGAAGCGGATCGCGCCCCGGGCGTCGGTGTAGGCGAAGCACGGCCACACCGAGTCGACGGTAGGTGTGACGGTGGCCGACTGCTGCGGGGAATTCGTTGTGTTCGTCATGCCGTCCAGTGTCGGCGCCGCCACCTCAGTCGTCTTGGACGAATGGGAACACTTCGTCCTCGAGCCACCGCGACGGCGGCACGCCGGCCAGGTCGCGCCAGTCGCGGGCGAGGTGTGCTTGATCGTAGAAGCCGCAGACGACGGCGATGTCCGCCAGACGCCGGGTCGGATCGGCACGCAGCATCTTCCGGGACCGGTCGAACCGCGCTACCCGGGCCACCTCTTTCGGCGACAGCCCGAACTCGGCGGTGCACCGATTCGTGAGGTGGCGTCTGCTCCATCCGAGTTCGTCCGCGACGGCACGGACCGGACGGGCAGGATCGGACACCAGCACGTGCCAGGCGTGCGCGAGGTGCCCGTCCGGACCCGTCGACCGGGCAGAGATCGAGGACGGCGAACCGCTCGTCCCAGGACACGCACGCGGAGATCCGGTCGAACAACTCTCGCCCGTCGGCACCGATGACGTCCTCGAGGTCGACAGCCCACGAGCCGAGTGCGGCAGCGGGCACACCCAGCAGCGCGCGGGCACCCGCCGGGGTGAGGGACAGTTGCATTCCGTGCTGGCGCCCGTCGTGGACGATGGGCACGGGGCGCGTCGACAGACCTCCGGCAAGAGCATCGAAACGCTCCGGGGACCGCCCGTCGCCCCGGGAGAGTTCGACCGGTTCGGAGATCGTGAGGATTACGGTGACCTCCGGAGAGGGCATACCCAGGTGGGTCCCCGGCGGGAAACCGTCGAGCCGATACCCCTCGTACGACCGTACGTAGGGTGTCAGCAGGGGCGCCGGACGCCGCCTGGCGTCGTCCGACACCCCGACTGCGGACCCGGTCATGGCACCAGCGTAATGAGAGCAGTCCGGAAGACAAGAGCACCGGAGAACAGGGGCACGATGAGCAGCAAACCAGGCATCGCAGAGGCCTTCATCGTCAAGATGCTGGACAACGGCGCGAAGCTGCAGGGACCTGCGGTGGCGAAGTACGTCGATCTCATGCGTCGCGCACATCCCGACGAGTCCCCGGCGCAGATCATCGAGCGGCTCGAGAAGCAGTTCCTGCTCAGCGTCACGGGCAGCGGGTCGGCGGCAGGCGCGACCGCGGCCTTCCCCGGCGTCGGGACACTCGCGGCCATCGGCGCGGTGGGCGCCGAGACGGCCTTCTTCTTCGAGGCGTCCGCGCTGCTCACCCTGGCCATCGCATCGGTGCACGGGATCGAACCCCACAACCACGAACAGCGCCGTGCGCTGGTGCTCGCCGTCTCCCTCGGTGATGCCGGCCGGGAGATCGTCGCGACCGCGACCGGCGCGTCGCTGCGCAACTGGCCCAAGGCACTGACCACCGGCACGGGTGGCACCCAGCTGAAGACGCTGAACAATTCGCTGGTCAAGAAGTTCATCCGCCGGTACGTCGCGAAGCGGAGTCCGTTGCTGATCGGCAAGCTCGTGCCCGCGGGTATCGGTGCCGCCATCGGTGGTGTGGGTAACCGCGCGCTGGGCAAGCGCACGATCCAGCACGCGCGCGACGCCTTCGGCCCTCCCCCGCCCGCGTGGCCCATCGCCCGTCCCGTCCTCCCCGTGAACGGAGAGGCACCGGTCCTCGACGCCGGGGTTCCGGTATCGAAGGACTGACGGTGCCCGCCGACGGGAAGGTGTACGTCCGGGAGTCCGGTGCGGGAGCGCGCACCGTCGTACTGCTGCACGGCTTCTCCGACCACGGTGGTACGTGGTGCAAGGTCGCACCGGCGATCGCCGAGCGTCACCGGGTGCTCACGGTCGACCTGCCCGGTTTCGGGCGCAGCGCGCAGCACTGGGAGACACCGGTGCTCGACCACTACGTCGACATCGTGGCCGAACTCGTCGACGACGTGCCCGAGCCGGTGTCGCTGGTCGGGAACTCGCTCGGTGCGGTGACGGCGCTGGTGTTCGCCTCCGTCCACCCGTCCCGCGTCGATCGTGTGGTGCTCGCCGACATGCCGGGGCTCGCCGGGATCCCCCGGTGGTGGACACGCGGCGCACGCATGCCGGTCGAGCTGTCGCGCGCGTTGCTGCGTCCGCTGCCCGTCGCGGTGATGCAGCAGGTCATGGGCACCCTGTACGGGCGTGCGGCGGTGCATCGACGCGGCACCTTCGACCGGGCCGTGCGCACGGCGTTCGCGGCGAACTACGCGACGCGCGAGCAGGTCGACACCCTGCTGACGGTCGGCCGGCACGCCATCGGCGAACTCGGCCGGCTGCCGATCCCGGAGATGGTGCACGCCCTCGACATGCCGGCCCTGTTGGTGTGGGGTGCGCGCGACCGGCTGACACCCGCTCATGCCGCGCGGCGCGTGCAGGCCGGCGGCAGGAGACGAGTCGTGATCATCCCCGATGCCGGGCACTGCCCCCAGCTCGACGCCCCGCGCGAATTCCTCGACGCCGTCCTGCCCTTCCTCGGATGACCCGTAAGCTCACGGCGACCGCGGCACGAGCCGCACCCACATCTCGACGACGCGGGGGTCCGTATCCGTGACAGCACCGTCAGCGCAACCGCCGTACGGCACACCCGATCCCCGGGTGCCCTCGGGGGCGTCCGGCGCGGGGATCGCCGTCCACGGCCTGAGCAAGGCGTTCGGCGACCACGCGGCCGTGTCGAATCTGTGGTTCACGGTTCCGCCCGGGTCGATCACAGGTTTCCTCGGTCCCAACGGATCGGGTAAGTCCACCACACTCGGCATGATGCTCGGTCTCATCCGGCCGAGTGCCGGCAACGCCGTCGTCGACGGCGTGCCGTTCACGGCCCTGCAGCAGCCGGCGCAGGTCGTCGGTGCCGTGCTGGACGCGCGCAGCGCCCACCCCAAGCACCGGGCGCTGACGCACCTGCAGATCTACTGCGCCGCGATCGGTGTGCCCGACGAGCGGGCGCAGCAGATGCTCGACCTCGTCGGCCTCGGATCGGTCGCGCGACGCCGCATCGGCGAGTTCTCCCTCGGCATGCGGCAGCGACTCGCCCTGGCGACGGCGCTGCTCGGGCAACCGCGTTATCTGGTGCTCGACGAACCGGCGAACGGACTCGACCCGGAGGGCATGGCCTGGCTGCGTGACTTCCTCCGCGCCTTCGCCGGCAACGGTGGGACCGTGCTGATCTCGAGTCACATCCTGCGGGAGGTCGAACAGATGGCCGATCGTCTCGTGGTCATCGCGAACGGGCACCTGGTCGCGGAGACCTCGATGACGGACCTGCGCGACACCTACCGCTCGCGGGTGTTCGTCGCGTCCTCCGACCCGGCCCGCCTCGCGACGGCGCTCGCCGCAGCGGGGCACACCGATGCCCAGGTGCAGCAGGACGGACGGCTCGCGGTGGTCGGTGCTGCTCCCGACCGCATCGCCGAGATCGCCGGAACCGCGGAGGTGACATTGTTCGGCACGAGTGTCGAGCACGTCGATCTCGAGCAGGTGTACCTGGCGATGACGGCGGGTCGCTACGCGGCCGCTCCGGTTGCGCAGTACCCGGGGCACGGACCCCACCGACCCCAGGCCCAGCAGTACCCGCAGGCCCAGCAGTACCCGCAGTCGCAGTGGGGACAGCCGAACCGACCGCCGACCGGACAAGGAGGCCCCACCGCATGACCGCGCTTCTCACCGCCGAGTTCCGCAAGGTCCTGAGCCTGCGCTACTGGTGGATCCTCGGCATCGCACCGCTGATGGTGGGCCTGTTCTGCGGCGCGCTGACACTGCCGGTCGCGCGGCAACTCGAATACGGCTTCGGCGACGGCGTCGCCGAAGCCGTCGCCGCCGCGGTCGGCATCTCCCTCGCCCTGTCGCTGGTCTTCCTGTTCGCCGCGATCTTCGGCGCGGTGGCGACCGGCAGCGAGTTCGCGCACCGCACGATCATGACGACCTTCCTCACCACGAGGGGCCGCGATCGGGTCGTCGGTGTGAAGCTCGCGACCGTTGCCGTGATCGGATTGCTGTACTGCATCGTCACGGAACTCGCGGCGGCCGCGACGCTCGTGCTGTTCGGAGGCGGCTTCGAGGGCGCCGACCTCGGATCGGTCGTCCAGGTGCTGGGCATCGGCCTGTTCTGCGCGCTGATGTGGTCGCTCATCGGAGCCGGGCTCGGCCTGCTCACACGGTCCACGACGGGCAGTGTGCTCGCGATCTGCGCATGGGTGCCGTTCGGTGAACTGATCGTCTCGCTCGTCCTGCACGGTCTCGGTCTCGGGGCACTCGCGTCGTACCTGCCGGCACAGGCCACCTGGTACGTGCTGTTCTCGGCGGTGTCGATGCCCGAGGACGTGACGCTGGAGATGACGTGGCCGCTGGCACCGCTGGTCCTGGTCCTCTGGACCGTGATGCTGGGCGGTCTCGGCTGGTGGCGGACCCGAACCGCCGACATCGTCTGACGCACCTCCCTGCGCAGCGACCGTCTGCGACCGGCTCCGACCCGGTCTGTCGTCGCGCGGCGCTAATGTCGGTTCGATGGCACACGACCCGATTCCGCGCACACCGGGATGGATTTCCCGGCTCGTCGCCGAATGCCTGAAACACCGCAGAACAGCCGTGGGGGCGCTGGCCGTCACCGTGGTCGCCGCCCTGATCGACATCACCTTTCCGCTGCTGACGAAAGTCGCGGTCGACAGCGCGACCGGACAGGGCGAGGTGCCCGCCGACGACCTGCGTCTGATCGGTCTCGCCGCGGGGGCGATCGCGGCCGGCGCGGTGATCCGGTTCGGCTGCCAGTACGGGCGGCGCATGCTCGCCGGACGCCTGTCGCTCGACGTGCAGCACGACCTGCGGTTGCGTCTGCTCGGCTCGCTCCAACGTCTCGACGGCCACGGTCAGGACCGCATCCGCACCGGTCAGGTGGTTTCGCGGTCCATCACCGACCTGCAGCTCGTCCAGGGTCTGCTCGCGATGGTGCCGATGTCGGCGGGAGCGCTGCTGCAGTTCGTGCTCGCGCTGGTGATCATGATGTCGCTCTCGCCCCTGCTCACGCTGGTCGCGGTGGTCACGGTCCCGATCATCGGCGGCCTCGTCCGGGTGGTGCGCCCGAAGCTGTTCGCCGCGACGTGGTCGGCGCAACAGCGCGCGGCCGATCTCGCCCAGCACGTCGAGGAGACCGTCACCGGGGTGCGGGTCGTGAAGGGATTCGGCCAGGAGTCCCGCGCCGTCGACCAGCTCGAGGAGCACGGTCGCCGGTTGTACGCGGAGCGTCTGCGCGCGGCCCGGATCAATGCGTGGTTCTCGGCACCGCTGGGTGCCATCCCGCAGTTCGGGCTCGTCGCCACGATCGCGCTCGGCGGCTGGCTCGCCCTCGACGGTGGGATCACCGTGGGTACCTTCGTGGCGTTCACCGCCTATGTGGCGACGATGACGGCGACGACCCGCACGCTGTCGCAGGTCGTGATCATGGCGCAGTTGTCCCGCGCCGCCGTGGAGCGGGTGTACGAGGTGATCGACACCGAACCCGACGTCGCCGATCCCCCGCATCCCGTCGCGCTGCCCGACGGTCCGCTCGGGGTGCACCTGAAGGATGTGACGTTCGGTTTCGACGACGACCGGGACGTGCTGCGCGGGCTCGACCTGGAGATCGCACCCGGCGAGACCGTCGCGATCGTCGGTCCGGCGGGCTCGGGCAAGACCGTTCTCTCGCTGCTGCTCCCCCGTTTCTACGCGCCACGCCACGGGTCGGTGTGCCTGACCGCCGACGGGCACGACATCGACGTCGCCACCCTCCGCGCCGACGACCTGCGCGGTGCGGTCGGTCTCGTCTTCGACGAGCCGTTCCTGTTCTCCGACTCGGTCGCGTCCAACATCGCGCTCGGCCGGCCCGACGCGTCGGACGACGAGATCCGGGCCGCTGCGGCAGCGGCGCGCGCCGACGACTTCGTCGACGCGCTGCCCGAGGGCTACGACACCATCGTCGACATCGGGACGGTCGACGAACTCGACGAACGCAGTCCCGTCTTCCGGCGTCTGCTCTCGACCGACGAGGACGTCGTGCCGGATGCGGAGCGTCCGGTGGCGGCCGGCGAGTTGTGGCCGGAGGGCCACGAGGACGAGCCGTCCGGCGCCGTCGTCGACACGGCGGCCCCCGGTGGTGGTCGTGGCGGACCGGGGGGCGGTGGTCGCGGCGGACCGATGCCGGGGGCGCTCGGCGCGGTGGCCCCGACACCGGAACTGCGCGCCGCGGTCGCGGCCCTCCCCCCCGCCACCGAGACCCCCGGGAGTGATCCGGCCCTGCAGTCCGACTCCCTGCGCCTGCCCGACCCGCAGTTCCGGTTGTGGACGACGCTGCGCCCGGTGCGTGCCCTGCTCGCGCTCGTCGTGCTGTGCCTGGCGGTGGAGTCGCTGACGAGCATCGCGTTCCCGTCGCTCGTGCGGTTCGCCGTCGACCGCGGGGTGACCCCGGGCGAGCCGTCGCGGTTGTGGCAGGCGACCGCCGCGGGTGTGGTCCTCGCGCTGCTCGGCTGGATCGCGGTCGCGATCCTCACCGTGCTCACCGCGCGCGCGGGCGAGCGGGTGCTGTTCGGGCTGCGCGTGCGCTCGTATGCACACCTGCAGCGACTCGGACTCGACTATTACGAACGCGAACTGTCGGGCCGGATCATGACCCGGATGACGACCGATGTGGACGCGTTGTCGCAGTTCATCCAGACCGGCCTGTCCACCGCGGTGGTGGCGGTGCTGACGCTCACCGGCATCTCGGTCGCGTTGATCGCGACCGATCTGTCCCTGGCCCTGGTGGTGCTGGCGGTGCTGCCCGTCCTGGTGGTCGCGACCTTGTGGTTCCGGAAGATCTCCGGGACGGCATACGCGCAGTCCCGCGAACGCATATCCGTGGTGAACGCGGATTTCCAGGAGAACGTCACGGGTCTGCGCGCCGCGCAGGCCTACCGCCGGGAGGAGACCGCCGCCCGTCGTTTCGCCGAGCGCGCGGAGGCCTATCGGCGCAGCCGCCTGCGCTCGCAACGGGCGATCTCGCTGTACTTCCCGTTCATCACCTTCCTGTCCGACCTCGCGCTCGCCGCAGTCGTCTTCGTCGGGGCGCGCGAGGTGGCGTCGGGTGCGGTCGGCCCGGGTGTGCTGATCGCGTTCGTGCTGTACCTGAACCTGCTGTTCGCACCCATCCAGCAGTTGTCGCAGGTCTTCGACGGCTACCAGCAGGCGAGGGTGGGTCTGCACCGGATCGGCGACCTCCTGCGGACCGAGAGTTCGCTCGAGTCGGCGCAGGAGGGCACGGTGGCCGTCACCGGGCACCTCCGCGGCGACGTCCACCTGAGGGAGGTCGGTTTCCGGTACCGCGAGGCCGAACGCGAAGCCCTGAGCGGGGTGGACCTGCGTATCCCGGCCGGGTCGACGGTCGCTCTGGTGGGCCGGACCGGCGCCGGGAAGTCGACGGTCGTCAAGCTGCTCGCGAGGTTCTACGACCCCACTTCGGGCTCGGTGCGGGTGGACGAGACCGATCTGCGCCGGTACCGCCTGCGCGACTATCGCGGCCGGCTCGGCGTCGTTCCGCAGGAGGCGCACCTGTTCACGGGCACGGTGGCGACCAACATCGCGTACGGCCGGCCCGACGCATCACGCGAGGAGATCGAGGCTGCCGCGCGGGCCGTCGGGGCGCTCGACATGGTCGCGGGGCTCTCCGGCGGCATGAATCATCCGGTGGGTGAGCGCGGGCAGGGTCTGTCGGCGGGCCAGCGGCAACTCATCGCGCTCGCGCGCGCAGAACTGGTGGACCCCGACCTGCTGCTGCTCGACGAGGCCACCGCGACCCTCGATCCCGCCACCGAGAAGGCGGTGCTCGAGGCGGGTGCGCGGGTGGCGCGTTCGCGGACGGCCGTAGTGGTGGCGCACCGTCTCGCGACCGCCGCTCGCGCCGATCTCGTGGTCGTCATCGACGACGGCCGTATCGTCGAGTGCGGGCCCCACGACGAACTGCGCCGAGCGGGAGGTCTGTACACCACTTTGTGGCAACTCGCTACCGGTGGTCTCGTTCCGGAGGAGCCCGAGGCCTTGCTCACATCTGCGACGGAAGGATCGAACATGAGATCGTCCTCACGTTTGTAACGGGGTGCGCGCTGCGCCGATGCACCTTTGAGGGAATAATCGGCTCTCGAGAACCGTCATCGATGGAGACCCCATCGCACCAGATTGTGAGCTAGCCCACCGACATGAGCGGTCAGTTCGGATCGTCACATGCCACGGGCTAGCCTCATATTCACAGGCGCTCCGATCGGGTACCGAAGAAAGAAACGAGGCGAACAACTGCCGTGAGCAGCAGCTCTACATCACAGTTCGGACAGAACCAGTGGTTGGTTGACGAGATGTACCAGCGCTTCCAGGACGACCCTTCGTCCGTGGACGCGAGTTGGCACGAATTTCTGACCGACTATTCGCCGGAAGCTGCGGTGGCCGGAGGTACCAACGGCTCCGACACCGCCACGACCGAGAAGCCCGCGCCGAGCACCGCATCTGCGCCGAGTTCCTCCGCTTCGGCCCCCACCGAGCCCGCACCGAAGGCCCAGGCCGCGCCGGCGAAGCCCGCACCGAAGGCCGAGACCAAGCCTGCAACCCAGCCGAAGGCCCAGGCCGCGCCGGCGAAGCCGGCCCCGAAGCCGGCAGCTGCCCCGTCGGCCCCGGCCGCCGAGGAGAAGAAGGTTCTGCGCGGCGCCGCTGCTGCCGTTGCGAAGAACATGAACGCCTCGCTGTCGATCCCGACGGCCACCAGTGTTCGCGCGGTCCCCGCGAAGTTGATGTTCGACAACCGCATCGTCATCAACAACCATCTCGCCCGCACCCGGGGCGGCAAGGTCTCGTTCACCCACATCCTCGGTTACGCGATCGTCCAGGCGGTCAAGGCGTTCCCGAACATGAACAACCACTTCGCCGAGATCGACGGCAAGCCGAACCTGGTCGTGCCGCAGCACACCAACCTCGGTCTCGCCATCGACCTGCCGGGCAAGAACGGCCAGCGTTCGCTCGTGGTGGCCGCCATCAAGAACTGCGAGACGATGAACTTCGCGCAGTTCTATTCGGCCTACGAGGACATCGTGCGCCGCGCCCGCGACGGCAAGCTCACCGGCGACGACTTCTCGGGTGTCACGATCTCGCTGACCAACCCGGGCGGCATCGGCACCGTGCACTCGGTTCCGCGTCTGATGCAGGGCCAGGGCGCGATCATCGGCGCCGGTGCGATGGAGTACCCCGCCGAGTTCCAGGGCGCGTCCGACGAGCGGATCGCCGAGATGGGGATCGGCAAGCTGCTGACGCTCACCTCCACCTACGACCACCGCGTGATCCAGGGCGCGGAGTCGGGTGAGTTCCTGAAGAAGATCCACGAGCTGCTCATCAGCGACGACTTCTACGACGGCGTCTTCCACACCCTGCACATCCCCTACGAGCCGGTCCGCTGGCGCAAGGACGTGCCGGAAGGCCTCGTCGACAAGCACACCCGTGTGCTCGAGCTCATCGCCGCCTACCGCAGCCGCGGCCACCTCATGGCCGACACCGATCCGTTGCAGTTCGTGCGCGACAAGTTCCGCTCGCATCCCGACCTCGACGTCACGACCCACGACCTGACACTGTGGGATCTCGATCGCGAGTTCAACGTCGGCGGCTTCCACGGCCGCCAGAAGATGAAGCTGCGCGACGTGCTGTCGGTGCTGCGCGACGCGTACTGCCGCCACGTCGGTGTCGAGTACACCCACATCCTCGAGCCCGAGCAGCAGCAGTGGCTGCAGGAGCGCGTCGAGGCGCACCACGTCAAGCCGACGGTCGCCCAGCAGAAGTACATCCTGAGCCGCCTCAACGCCGCCGAGGCGTTCGAGACGTTCCTGCAGACCAAGTACGTCGGTCAGAAGCGCTTCTCGCTCGAGGGCGCCGAATCGGTCATCCCGATGATGGACGCGATCATCGACCAGGCCGCCGAGCACACGCTCGACGAGGTCGCCATCGCGATGCCGCACCGTGGCCGCCTGAACGTGCTCGCCAACATCGTCGGCAAGCCGTACTCGCAGATCTTCTCCGAGTTCGAGGGCAACCTGAACCCGGCCGCAGCTCACGGTTCCGGCGACGTGAAGTACCACCTCGGTGCCGAGGGCACCTACATCCAGATGTTCGGCGACAACGACATCAAGGTCTCGCTCACCGCGAACCCCTCGCACCTCGAGGCGGTCAACCCGGTGCTCGAGGGCCTCGTCCGCGCCAAGCAGGACATCCTCGACAAGGGCGAGGACGGCTTCACCGTCCTGCCGCTGCTGCTGCACGGCGACGCTGCGTTCGCCGGTCAGGGTGTCGTGGCGGAGACCCTCAACCTCGCACTGCTGCGCGGCTACCGCACCGGCGGCACCGTGCACATCGTCGTCAACAACCAGGTGGGCTTCACCACCGCGCCGGAGCACTCGCGTTCGTCCGAGTACTGCACCGACGTGGCGAAGATGATCGGTGCGCCGATCTTCCACGTCAACGGCGACGATCCCGAGGCCTGCGTGTGGGTCGCGAAGCTCGCCGTGGACTTCCGCGAGAAGTTCCACAAGGACGTCGTCATCGACATGATCTGCTACCGCCGTCGCGGTCACAACGAGGGCGACGACCCGTCGATGACCCAGCCCGCGATGTACGACGTGATCGACACCAAGCGCAGCGTCCGCAAGAGCTACACCGAGGCCCTGATCGGCCGCGGCGACATCTCGCTCAAGGAAGCGGAAGACGCCCTGCGCGACTACCAGGGACAGCTCGAACGCGTCTTCAACGAAGTCCGCGAACTCGAGAAGTACCAGCCGGAGCCGTCGGAGTCGGTCGAGCTCGACCAGACCCCGCCCAAGCGTCTCGACACCTCCGTCGACCGTTCGGTGCTCGAGCGGATCGGCGACGCCTTCGCCGAGGCACCCGAGGGCTTCACCGTCCACCCGCGCGTCAAGCCGGTGCTCGAGAAGCGTCGCGAGATGTCGCGCAACGGCAAGATCGACTGGGCGTTCGCCGAGTTGCTCGCGTTCGGTTCGCTGGCCGAGGAAGGCGCCCTGGTGCGTCTGGCCGGTCAGGACTCGCGTCGCGGCACGTTCACGCAGCGCCACTCGGTCATCATCGACCGCAAGACCGGCGACGAGTACAGCCCGCTGGCTTCGCTGGCCACTCAGGCCGGCAACGGCGGTCGCTTCATGGTCTACGACTCGGCGCTGACCGAGTTCGCGGGTCTGGGCTTCGAGTACGGCTACTCGGTGGGCAACCCCGACGCGCTCGTGCTGTGGGAGGCGCAGTTCGGCGACTTCGTCAACGGCGCGCAGTCCATCATCGACGAGTTCATCTCGTCCGGTGAGGCCAAGTGGGGGCAGCTCTCCGACGTCGTGCTGCTGCTGCCGCACGGCCACGAGGGCCAGGGTCCCGACCACACCTCGGGTCGCATCGAGCGCTGGTTGCAGCTGTGCGCCGAGGGCTCGATGACGGTCGCGGTTCCGTCGACCCCGGCGAGCTACTTCCACCTGCTGCGTCGTCACCATCTCGACGGCATCCGGCGCCCGCTGGTGGTGTTCACGCCGAAGTCGATGCTGCGCAACAAGGCCGCGGTCAGCAACGTCGAGGACTTCACGCAGGGCAAGTTCCGCTCGCTGCTCGAAGAGGTTCCCTACGAGGAGGGCACGGCCGACCGGTCGAAGGCCACCCGCGTGCTGCTGACCTCCGGCAAGATCTACTGGGAACTGCTGGCGAAGAAGCAGAAGGAAGGTCGTGACGACGTCGCGATCGTGCGCATCGAGCAGCTGTACCCGGTGCCGCGTCGTCGCATCGCCGAGACCCTCGAGCAGTACCCGAACGCGTCCGAGTTCTTCTGGGTGCAGGAGGAGCCGGCGAACCAGGGTGCGTGGCCGTTCCTCGGCCTCGCCCTGCCGGAACTGCTGCCCGAGAAGCTCAGCGGGATCAAGCGCGTGTCGCGTCGTGCGATGTCGGCACCGTCGTCCGGTTCGAGCAAGGTCCACGCTGTCGAGCAGCAGGAGATCCTCGAGAAGGCCTTCGGTCGCTAGAAGCCCCGTTTCGGACCCTTCGGGCCCGTGACGGTTCTCATGTGAGCCGGGTCGATTCGTCCCCCTTCAGGGGCGATCGACCCGGCTCACGCCTTTTCCGGGGTGTTTCGGCCCGGACGTGACGGGCACCCTTCCGGAGACCCCGATCGCGTCCTGTGAGGAGCTACCGATGGCGAACCGGACCGTGGCCGACTACCTGTTGCACCGCCTGCGCGAATGGGGGGTGGACCACGTCTTCGGCTATCCCGGGGACGGCATCAACGGGATTCTCGCCGCCTGGACCCGCACCGGCAACGATCCGGTCTTCGTGCAGTCGCGGCACGAGGAGATGAGTGCCTTCGAGGCGGTCGGCTACGCGAAGTTCACGGGCAGGCCCGGGGTGTGCATGGCGACCTCCGGCCCCGGTGCGATCCATCTGCTCAACGGCCTCTACGACGCGAAACTCGACCACGTGCCGGTGGTGGCGATCGTGGGTCAGACCGACCGCTCGGCGATGGGCGGGTCGTACCAGCAGGAAGTGGACCTGCACACGCTGTACAAGGATGTGGCGTCGGCCTTCGTGGAGACGGTCACGGTGCCCGAGCAGTTGCCCAACGTCCTCGACCGGGCGATGCGCACCGCCATCGCGTACCGCACGCCGACGGCGGTGATCATCCACGGCGACGTGCAGGAACTCGAGTACTCCCCGCCCGGCCACGAGTTCAAGATGGTGCCGTCGAGCATCGGTTTCGACCGGCCCCGCGTCGCGCCGGACGACGACGCGATCGCACGTGCCGCCGACGTACTCAACGCGGGGAACAAGGTCGCGATGCTCGTCGGCAGCGGTGCTCGCGGCGCCCGGGCGCAACTCGAGCAGGTCGCGGATCTGCTCGGCGCGGGGGTGGCGAAGGCCCTGCTGGGCAAGGACGTGCTGCCCGACGACCTGCCGTGGGTCACCGGATCGATCGGGCTGCTGGGAACCCGCCCCACCCACGAGATGATGACGGAGTGCGACACCCTGCTCATCGTCGGCTCGAGTCTCCCCTACAGCCAGTTCCTTCCGGAATACGAGCAGGCACGCAGCGTGCAGATCGACATCGACGCGCGCATGATCGGGATGCGCTATCCGAACGAGGTCAACCTCGTTGCCGATGCCGCGGCGGCGCTCGACGCGCTCATCCCCCTGCTGCAGCGCAAACAGGACCGTTCGTGGCGCGAGCGCATCGAGCAGAACGTGCAGCGCTGGTGGCAGATCATGGGGCAGCAGGCCGAGGTGGAGACGGAGTTCGTCAACCCGCTGCGGATGTTCGCCGAGGCCTCACCGCGGCTGCCCGACAACGCGATCGTCACCGCCGATTCGGGTTCGGCCGCCAACTGGTATGCGCGCCAACTGCGGTTCCGCGGCGACATGCGCGGTTCGCTGTCGGGCACCCTCGCGACGATGGGACCGGCCGTGCCGTACGGAATCGGCGCGAAGTTCGGGCACCCCGACCGTCCGGTGATCGCCTTCGCCGGCGACGGTGCGATGCAGATGAACGGCATGGCCGAACTGATCACCATCCAGCGGTACCGGCAGCAGTGGGGGGACCCGCGGCTCGTCGTCGCGATCATCCACAACAATGATCTCAACCAGGTGACCTGGGAAATGCGCGCGATGGGCGGGGCACCGAAATTCGCGGAGTCCCAGTCGCTTCCGGACGTCGACTACGCCGCCTTCGCGCGCAGCCTCGGGCTGGGCGGCGAAACCGTGAAGTCCCCGGACGAGATGGGCCCGGCCTGGGATCGCGCCCTGGCTGCGGATCGTCCGACGGTGCTCGACGTGTACACCGATCCGGACATGCCGCCGATCCCGCCGCACGCGACGTGGGAACAGTTCACCGACGTCGCCAAGGCCGTCCTGTCCGGTGACGAGAACCGTTGGGGCTTCGTGAAACAGGGCGTCAAGACGAAGCTGCAGGAGTACCTTCCCGGGCACGACCGCTGAGATCGCCCCCGGCGTGATCCTGGAGCGAATGTGCGGCCAGGGCCACGCCGGACAGCGCAGCGATGGCCAGCTCGACGAACTCGTCGCGGGTGAGTTCGGGGTCGCGCAGCCACGCGATGGTCGTGTCCTCGACGAAGGCCACCCACCCACGGACCGCGAGTCGCACGGCAGGGGCCGGTTCGATCCCGATGGCGGGCAGGTGCGCGACGGTCCGCTCGACCATCGCCGTGCGGGTGTCCTCGAACGCCGCGCGCATGTCGGGATCGCCGCTGGTGGCGCCGCGCAGGATCGACACGTACATGTCGCGGCGCCGGGTGACGTAGTCGACGTACGCGACGAGCGTGCCCCGCAGCATCTCGACGGGTTCGAGGTCCTCGTCCGGCGCGGTGTACTCGACGAGGTCCCGGCCGACACACCGCACGAGTTCGACGTGAAAGTCGTGCTTCGAGGCGAAGTAGTGGAACAGCAGGCCCTTCGAGACCCCGGCCCGGTCGGCGACCTCCTCCACGGAGATCTGCTCGAGCGGCCGCTCGGCGAGCAACTCGAGCCCCTGTCCGATCAGCTGGGCCCGGCGTTGCGCGGGACCGAGGCGGGTCCGGCGGGGTTCGGGACTGTCTTCTGCCACGCCCCCCATGCAAACACCGTTATTGAATTATGGTCAACAAGTGTTGACCAGGTCACTGGAACGCTCTAGCCTCAAGTACATGAGTCTTCCGGTTACAGATACCGTCGCCGACGCGAAGATCCGTCAGGTCGACACGCTGATCATCGGCAGCGGGTTCGCCGGGCTCGGTGCAGCCATCCGACTGTCGCAGGCAGGCAAGGACTTCCTCGTACTCGAACGCGCGTCCGAGGTCGGCGGCACCTGGCGCGACAACACCTACCCCGGCGCCGCGTGCGACGTGCCGTCGAATCTCTACTCCTACTCCTTCGCCCTCAACCCGGGCTGGACGCGCTCGTTCTCGCCGCAACCGGAGATCCAGGAGTACATCCGCTCCGTCGCCGACCGGTACGACGTCCGGCGCCGCACCGTCTTCGGATGCGACGTGCAGTCGGCCCGCTGGAACACCGCGACGCACCGCTGGGACGTGTCCACCACACGCGGGCGGTACAGCGCCAAGGTCATGATCTCCGCGGTGGGCGCACTGTGCGAGCCGTCGCTGCCCGACATCGAGGGCATTGCCGGCTTCGAAGGCGAGATCTTCCATTCGGCCCGGTGGAACCACGACGCCGATCTCGCCGGCAAGCGGGTCGCTGTCATCGGCACCGGAGCCTCCGCCATCCAGATCGTGCCGGCCATCGCGGGCACCGTCGGACACCTCGACGTCTACCAGCGCACGGCACCGTGGATCCTTCCCCGCTTCGACCGCGAGTACACCGCGCCCGAGCGATTCGCCTTCCGGTACATCCCCGGCTTCCAGCGCCTCTCGCGCGCCCTGCAGTACACCGCCCGTGAGACCCAGGTCGTGGGCCTGGCCAAGGCACAGGCCTTCATGAAGCCGCTCGAACTCGCCGCGCGCCTCCAGGTCCGCCGGCAGATCCGCGACAAGGAACTGCGACGGAAGGTCACGCCGAACTACGGCATCGGCTGCAAGCGCATGCTGATCTCGAACAACTACTACCCCGCGCTCGACCGGCCGAACGTCGACCTCGTCACCGACGGCATCGCCCGCGTCACCCCGCGCGGCATCGTCACGAAAGACGGCACCGAACGCGAGGTCGATGCGATCGTCGTCGCGACCGGCTTCCACGTCACCGATTCCCCGACCTTCGCCGGTATCTTCGGCAAGGACGGCCGTTCACTGGCCGAGGTCTTCGACGAGACCGGCATGCAGGGGTACAAGGGCAGCTCGGTCGCCGGTTTCCCCAACCTGTTCTTCCTCGTCGGCCCGAACACCGGACTCGGCCACACCTCGATGGTGTACATGATCGAGTCGCAGCTCGGCTACGTCGTCGACGCGATCCGCACGATCGACCGCAATCGCATCGGCACGGTCGAGGTCCGCGAGGACGTGCAGGACGAGTACAACCGCGAGCTGCAGCGCGCGATGCGCTCGAGCGTGTGGAACAACGGCGGGTGTGCGAGCTGGTATCTCGACAAGCACGGCAACAACACCACGCTGTGGCCGGGATTCACCTTCGAATTCCGTCGCATCACAAGGCGATTCGACCTCGACGCGTACCGCAGCGTTGCCGGGTCGGATCTCCCCGTCGCCACCGACCGTCCCGCGCAGGAGCGCACGTCCCGAGAGGCAGCAGTTCGATGAGTGATGTCGCAGGCCGGGTCGTGGTCGTCACGGGAGCGGGTTCCGGGATCGGGCGGGCCCTCGTGCTCGCCCTCGCCGCCGAGGGCGCCCGACTGGCGATCTCGGACGTCGACACCGCCGGACTCGAGGAGACCGCCCGTCGCGCACGGGATCTCGGCGCCGAGGTGAAGGCCGACCATCTCGACGTCACCCAGCGGGAGAAGGTCCTCGAGTACGCCGAGCAGGTCGCCGCCCACTTCGGTGCGGTCCACCAGGTGTACAACAACGCGGGCATCGCCTATCACGGCGACCTCGAGCGCACCGAGTTCAAGGACATCGAGCGCGTGATGGACGTCGACTTCTGGGGAGTCGTCAACGGCACCAAGGCTTTCCTGCCGTACCTCATCGCGTCCGGTGACGGCCACCTGATCAACGTCTCGAGCCTGTTCGGGCTGCTGAGCATCCCGGGCCAGGCGGCATACAACTCGGCGAAGTTCGCGGTGCGCGGCTTCACGGAGGCGGTGCGGCAGGAGATGCTCGTCGCCCGGCATCCCGTGCAGGTCACGTGCGTGCATCCCGGTGGCATCAAGACCGCGATCGCGCGCAACGCCGCCGTCCCGGACGGCGACGACCAGGCGACCTTCGCGGAGTTCTTCGACCGCAAGCTCGCGCGCACGACCCCCGAGGACGCGGCGAAGACCATCCTCGCCGGTGTGCGGAAGAACAAGGCCCGCGTACTCGTCGGCGCCGACGCGAAGCTTCTCGATGCCTTCGTCCGTGTGGCCGGACCGGCCTATCAGCGTGTCGTCGCCACCGTGACCTCCCGGGTCGTGCCGAAGGGATAGGCTGCGGCATGCCTCCGACACCCCAGTTGTCACCGCGGGTGGCGCGTACCGCGCTGCGGCCTCTCTTCCGTGCCCTGCTGTCACCGCGCTGGTCGTTCGCCACGCAACGCCGGCTGCTCGACCTCGCCGCGCCGTTGCAGTTCCTCCCGAAGGACACCGTGGTGCGCCCGATCCGTCTGGCGGGACGCCCCGCCGAGCGGATCACCGTGGGCGCCACCGAGCGAACCACCGCGATCCTGTACCTGCACGGCGGCGCGTACACCGGTGGATCGCTCGCCACGCACCGCTCACTCGCGGCGCATCTCGCCGCGGCGGCGGAGTCGGCCGTGTACGTCCTCGACTACCGGCTCGCTCCCGAGCATCCCTATCCGGCGGCGCCGAACGACGCCGAAGCGGCCTATCTCGAACTCGTCGGCGAGCACGGCTTCGAGGTGTCGGGCACCGCGATCGCCGGCGACTCCGCCGGCGGTGGCCTCGCGGCGGCCACCGCGCGCCGGCTCATCGACCGGCACGCGATCACCCCGCCCGCGCTCGGGTTGCTGTCGCCGTGGACCGATCCGGCCGCCCGCGACCTGCCCGACGTGAACGACGTCGTCCTCAACAAGGGTTGGGTGTACTCCTCGGCCGAGGCGTATCTGGCCGGGGGCGATCCCACCGATCCCGGTTACGCGCCCATGCACGCCGATCCCACGGGGCTGCCGCCGACGCTCATCCAGGTGGGCACCGCGGAGATGTTCTACCCGCAGGTCCGGCGGTACGCCGAGAAACTCCGGACGGCGGGCGTCGACGTCACGTTCGTCGCGCAGCCCGAATTGTGGCACGTCGCGCCGTTGCAGGCGTCGCTCGTTCCCGAGGCCGCCGCGGCGATCAGCGACTTCGGTGTGTTCCTCCGGCAGCGGATGGGCACCCGCACGGGCTGAGCACCGGGCGTCCGCGATCAGCTGTGTTCGGCGAGCCATTCCTCGGCGACGGACCGGGGATCCTCGCCGGCGTCGAGTCGCGCGCGCAGTTCGGTGAGATCGCTCGTCGTCAGCTCTCCGGCGATGGTCCGCAACGCGTCGAGCTGCGCCTCGTCGAGGGTGCCCTTGCGGAAGACCGGGACGACGTTCTGGGCGGGCAGTACCGGTACCGGGGCGTCGTCTGCCTTCGTGTCGTCCTGCGGGGCGCGGTCGGGTGCGTCGGGCACGGTGCTCACAGGCGAATCCGCATCGATCTCCGCGAGAGCGGGTGACGTCGTGGTGGTTCCGACGACGGTACCGGGTTCGGATGCGACGGCGACCGACTGCGCATCCTCGATCCGCCGTACCTCGCGCGGACGGCAGCCGGCGCGTTCGAGCGCGTCGAGTCCACCCGCGGAGCCGAAGTCCTCGGTCAGCGCGAACGTCAGCTCGGGGCACCGGTCGACGAGGTCGGCCACCCGGCTCACCGACCACTGCGCGAGCCGTTCGCGGTCGGCGAGCAGAACCGCGCGGTCCTGCGCCGACGCGTAATCGGAGATGGTCAGCTCGTCGGGCAGCGCCCGCGCGAGCGCCTCGAAGACGTCCTCTGCGTCGGTGGAGTCGGAACCCGGGTCGTAGGACGCGAGCAGACGTCCCGTGTAACCGGGGATCAGTGTGAGCTCGGCGGCGTCGAGTGCTGCGGGCGGATCGGCGACGCCGGAGCGCACCTGTACGTCGATCCCGCTGCCGCGCAGGGCTCCTGTGTACAGGTGCGCGAGCAGCTCCTCGTCGGGTCGCTCCCCCGCGCCGACGATCACCGTCGCCGACGGCGCCGCCCCGTCGAGGACGGGCGACGCGCATCCCTGGAGCACGGCCGCCACCGCGCATGCGGTGAGCACTGTCGCCGCGACCGGCCGGGTCGGTCTCGATTCGTTCGCCACGGCGGCCATTGTCGCCCACCGGGCTCCTGCCACCCGCGCCTGCCCACCCCCGGCCTCCCCGGACTCCCAACCGACAGGACGCCGAACGCCCCGGTCCGGAACCCTTGTGCGGTTCGGATCGGGGCGTTCGGTGCGATCTCGCCGGGAGCGAATCCCTAGTCGGCGACACCTTCGGCCTTCGCCGCGGCCGCGACGGCCTCGGCGACGGCGGGTGCCACACGCGGATCGAGCGGGCTCGGGACGATCTTGTCCGCGGCCAGTTCGTCACCGACGACCGAGAGGATGGCCTCGGCGGCGGCGAGTTTCATGCCCTCGGTGATGCGGCGGGCACCGGCGTCGAGCGCCCCCTTGAACACACCGGGGAAAGCCAGCACGTTGTTGATCTGGTTCGGGAAGTCGCTGCGACCCGTCGCGACGATCGCGGCGTGCTTGTGGGCGATGTCGGGGTGGATCTCCGGATCCGGGTTCGACATCGCGAAGATGATGGAGTCGTCGGCCATCGTCGCGACGATCTCCTCGGGCACGGTGCCCGACGACACGCCGAGGTAGACGTCGGCGCCGTCGAGCGCCTCGGTGATGCCGCCCTTGCGGCCCTCGGGGTTGGTGCGGGCGGCCAGGTCGGTCTTGATCTCGCCGAGATCGGTGCGGTCGGCGGAGATGATGCCCTTCGAATCGAGCACCACCACGTCACGCGCACCGGCGGCGAGCAGGATGTTGGTGCACGCCACGCCGGCAGCGCCGGCGCCGGAGATCACGATGCGCAGGTCGGCGATGTCGCGTCCCTGCACCTTCAGCGCGCCCTTGAGTGCGGCCAGGGCGACGATCGCGGTTCCGTGCTGGTCGTCGTGCATGACGGGGCAGTCGAGCGCCTCGATGACGCGCTTCTCGATCTCGAAGCAGCGCGGGGCGGAGATGTCCTCGAGGTTGACGGCACCGAAGGACGGACGCAGCCGGACGAGGGTCTCGACGATCTCGTCGGGATCGGTGGTGTCGAGCACCAGCGGAATGGAGTTCAGGCCGGCGAACTTCTTGAACAGCGCCGACTTGCCCTCCATCACGGGCAGCGAGGCGCGGGCGCCGATGTTGCCGAGACCGAGGACCGCGGTGCCGTCGGACACGACGACGACCAGGCGGTTCGTCCAGGTGTACCGGTCGACCAGGGTCTCGTCGGCAGCGATGGCGCGGCAGACCCGGGCGACACCGGGGGTGTACGCGATGGACAGATCGCGCTGGTTCTCGAGCGGCGCGGTCAACTCGACCGAGAGCTTGCCGTCGACGTGACCCGAGAAGATCTCCTCGTCCGTCAACTCGAGCTTCTGAGGGGTAGGTGCATCAGACACAATTGACACGATGACACTCCTGCGTGTGCCGAGTCGACCTCTGGACTCGGTGGCTGCGAAAACACCGCAGTCCCATGCATTTCACATCGATCCATGCATCGAGTCTGCAGCGCTTCGCCAAGGACATTGGTTGAAGCTTCCGGGCGCGATCACGACTGCCGCTGTACAAGGTTGTACGGCTTCCGGAACGTGATGGAGCCGGGGCGGGTGGCCCTGGCATCGAGCCCTGGGTGATCGAGCCCCGGGTGGGTCTGCCATCCTTCGTCCGAGTCCGGGGTATTCCGGCTTTCGGATTGCCGTAAGTTTGCCACCTTCGCAGAGGAACAATCAAATCGGCATCGATTGCGAAGGTCTCACGGTTTTGTCGTCTCACCTGTGAGTTTACGTGCCGGGACCACGGCCCCGACGGCACATCGACACGAATTTCCGCAGTTACACGACGGCTACCGGCGGGTAGCGGTGATGGCACTCGGAGCCGTCATCCCCACCACTGGGTGAGCAACAGAATCGATGCAGTGAAGATCACCACAGCACTCGACAGGAGAGCCGCGCCACCGGACCGGCGATCCGCCGTCACCTGCGCGATCAGGGCCACGAGCGAGGCAACGACGTGCGCGGCCACCGCGGTGGTCCCCGGACCGGGAAAACCGCGGTCGCCGGCCAGGTACTGGGCCCCGCACACCACGGCGGTCAGGACCAGCACCGCACCACACACCACACCCGAGATCGCGCGCGCGGCGCGGACCGGCAGGCTCGACCGGCGCGGCGATGCGACGTCGTAGGGATAGGAGTGGTACCCGTCGTCCACGTAGTACGGCTCGTCGTACTCACTGGCGTAGTAGTTTTCGTCGTTCCACGACCCGTGCCCCTCGTCCGGGTATCGCGCACCCCGCCGCCTCATCCCGCGATCACCTCCACGCCGGTCGCGCGGTCGAGCAGCGCCTCGTAGGCCGCCGGAGCGGTGGTGAAACTGCCGAGCCTCACGTCCTTGTTGTCGCCGTGATAGTCGGACGATCCCGTGACGACCACCCCGAGCGACCGTGCGAGATCGTGCATCGTCCGCACGTCCTGCTCACTGTGGTCGGGATGATCGGCCTCGACACCGCCGAGTCCGAGTTCGGCGAGTTCCTCGATGTGATCGAGCGCGAGGAGCCGCCCGCGAGAACGCGCCCGGGCGTGCGCCACCACCGGCACACCGCCCGCGGCCGTCACCATCTTCACCGCGTCGACGAGCGGGGTGTCGGCCTTCGGTACGTAGTAGCGACCGCGCGGGGACAACAGCTCGGTGAAGGCATCGGCGACCGTGGGCACCACACCGGCGGCGACGAGCGCCCGCGCCAGATGTGGCCGGCCCGCGGCCGGACCCGCCTCGGCGAGCACCGCGTCGACGTCGATCGGCAGACCGTCGGCAGCCATCCGCACACCCATGGCCCGGATCCGCGACACCCGTTCGCCCCGGAGCCGCTCGAGTTCGGCCACGAACACCGGGTCGTGCGGGTCGAACAGATAGGCCAGCAGGTGCACGGCGACCGGGGCGCCGTCCTCTCCGCGACCCGTGCAGGACATCTCCATCCCCCGGACGAGACGCAACCCCGCCGGCAGAGCCGTCGCGGCCTCGTCCCACCCCGCGGTCGTGTCGTGATCGGTCAGGGCCACCACGTCCAGACCCGCCCGGGCCGCGGCGCGGACCAGGTCGGCAGGAGCGTCGGTACCGTCCGATGCGGTCGAATGGGTGTGGAGATCGATACGCACGCCCCCAGTCTGTCAGGTCGGCGGGCTAGCATGACGACGCGACCGGCCGCGCCGCAGCGGCATGCCGTGAGGAAGGACAACATGCCGCACCAGCCTTCTCGTGCCCCTCGTCGCGGCCCCACTCCCCCGGCACTCACCGAACGAGCGGTGATCGACTGCGCGGTCTATGTCGACGGGCACCGGCTGCCCGGCCGCTACACCCACACCGAGGCGGTCGCAGAGGTGCACCGGCGCGGCACCGGATTCGTGTGGCTCGGGCTGCACCATCCCGACGAACGGCAGATGGCGAGCGTCGCACATACCTTCGGACTCCACGAACTGATGGTCGAGGACGCCGTCCACGCCCATCAGAGACCGAAACTCGAGCGTTACGACAACGTGCTGTTCCTGGTGCTGCGCACCGTCAGCTACATCGAGCACGAGTCGGTGGCGACCACCAAGGACATCGTCGAGACCGGCGAGATCATGTTGTTCACGGGCCCCGACTTCATCGTGAGCGTGCGGCACGGCGACCATTCGGAACTGTCGCAGGTGCGCAAGCGCCTCGAGCGGGATCCCGACCGTCTGGCCCGCGGTCCGGCGGCCGTGCTCCACGCGATCGCCGACCACGTGGTCGACTCCTATCTCGCCGTCACGACGGCCGTACAGCCCGACGTCGACGACATCGAAGAGCTCGTGTTCACCCCCGACACGCGGATCGCGGTCGACCAGATCTACATGCTCAAGCGCGAGATCGTGCAGTTGCGCCGGGCCGTCGTTCCGCTCGCCGAACCGCTGCAACAGCTCATCCGGGCGCCGGGCAACCCGATCCCGAAGGACGTCCGACGATACTTCCGCGACGTCGCCGACCACCACACGACGGTGTCCGACCGCATCGCCGCCTTCGACGAAACGCTCGGCACGCTGCTCGACGCGGCGATCGCGAAGGTCACCGTGCAGCAGAACACCGACATGCGCAAGATCTCCGCGTGGGTCGCGATCGCCGCCGTTCCGACGATGATCGCCGGGATCTACGGCATGAACTTCGATCGCATGCCGGAACTGCACTGGGAGTACGGCTACTACGTCGTGCTCGCCGCGATCGTCACGATCACCGTGGGACTGTTCGTCACCTTCAGGCGCAACAACTGGTTGTGACGACCGAACTCGACAGCTCTGCGACGCCCACCACACGGCCGGCGCGATCGCCGCGGCGCCACGTGCTCGTCGTCGCCCTCGTGCTGATCCTGTTGCAGACGATCCTCCGGACCGTGGTGGCCGCGACCGGCGAGTTCTACTGGGACGACCTGATCCTCGTCGGCCGGGCGGGGTCGTATCCGCTGCTGTCCGACGCATTCCTGCGGTACGACCACGACGGTCACCTGATGCCCGCCGCCTTCCTCGTAGCGGGGATCGCCACGGCCGTCGCGCCGTTGGCATGGTGGCCGGCGGCGGCCTCGCTCGTGATCGGGCAGTTGCTCGCATCGCTGGCGGTGCTACGGGTGCTCTGGTTGCTGCTCGGTCCGCGACGCGCCCTGTGGGGACCGCTGCTGTTCTACCTCCTCACCCCGCTGACCCTGCCGGCCTTCGCCTGGTGGGCCGCCGCGCTCAACGCGCTGCCACTGCAGGCAGCGCTGGCCTGGGTCGCGGGAGATGCGCTGCAGTACAGCAGGACCGGGCGACGACGCCATCTCGTGAGCGCACTCGTCGTCACCGTGGTTGCCCTGCTGTTCTTCGAGAAGTCCGTCCTCGTTCCGTTCGCCGCCTTCGCGACGGTCGCGCTCGCGTCCCACGTCGACGGACTCGCGCGACCGGTCCGCCGCACCTGGGCGCGGGCGCGCCCGCTGTGGCTCGCGTCGGCGGCCGTGCTGGTCGGCTGGGCGCTCTGTTACACGGCGGTGGTCGAATCCCGGTTCGGAGTTCCGCCGTGGTCGATGGTGGCCGGGTTGACCCATCACGGGCTGTCCTACGGGCTGCTGCCGTCGCTGCTGGGTGGTCCGTGGGGGTGGGAGCGGTGGAACCCGAGCCCGCCGTGGGCCGATCCCCCGGTCGTGCTCGTCGTCGTCGGGTGGTTCGCCGTCGCACTCGCGGCGGGGTGGAGTGTGCGCCGGCGCCGGCGGACGGGCCCGGTGTGGATCGCGGTGACCGCCTACGTGCTGGCGTCGCTCGCGGCGATGATCAGTACCCGCTTCGGCCCGGAGACCACCTACGAACTCGCACGCACACTGCGCTACTTCGCCGACTCGGCCGTGGTCGTCGCGATCGCCGCGGCGCTGGTCCTGCGCGCCCCGCGGCGGGGCACGACGAGCCACCCTCGCGCCGTTCGTGCGACCGCCTGGACCTGCGCGGCCGTGTTCACCGCCGGCTCGCTGTGGTCGACCGTCACGTTCGCGCGCAGCTGGTCGGACAACCCGACCGGCGACTATCTCGGGGCGGCGAAGGCTGCGCTGACCGCCCGGCCCGACGACACCGTGCTCGACCATCCGGTGTCGGTGTGGATCCTGCTGCCGGTCACCTATCCGCACAACCTGGTGGGATCCGTCTTCTCCGCGCTGCCGGACCGGTCCGACGTCCGCGATTACACGACCGACCTGTGGGTCCTCGACGATCGCGGACACCGCGCACCCGCCGAGCTGCTGCCGCTGCGGTCCGTCCCGCCCGGTCCCGAGCCGGACTGCGGCCGTCTCGTCACCGCCGACGCCGTCACGGCCCTTCCGCTCGACTCCCCCGCGGGCGACTGGGAATGGACGGTGCAGGTGAACTACCGGGCGTCCGCCGACGGCACGATCGATCTCGGTTTCCCCGGCCACGACTCCGTCACGGTTCCCGTCACCGAAGGGCTCGGCACGGTGTACGTCCGCGTCTCCGGAGACGGGTCGGCGTTGCAGGCGCGCTCGTCCACACCCGGCACCACCGTGTGTCTCGGTGGCGGATCGCTCGGGGTCGTCGTCCCGCAGGGCTGACAGCCGAGCGGCTCAGGCCGTGTCCAGGATCCGCACGTCGTGCGTGTCGGCCCCCGGAGCCGCGAAGTTCAGCAGGCGCATGCCTTCGGCCTCGAGCGCCGACCGGCCGGACGCGGTGATCGTCCGCCACGGCGTCATCTCCACGGTGGCGGTGGTCCGGCCGTTCATCACGCGGGCACTGCCCGCGACCGTGCCACCGACGAGAAGCAACGGCGCGATGATCCCGTTCCGCGTCATGATCCGCGTGCGGTCCTCATCCGAGACGAATCGGGTGCGATCGGAATGCGAGAGCAGCACGTTGTCGAACGGCGCGAGGATGCGCACCGGGGCAGGGATCGACGGGTCGGGTCGCGGCGCGTCGGGAAGGTCGAACAGTTCCGCCCCGCGCTCGTCCCGGAACACCACGAGCTGTGGGCGGAGCCGATCGACGATCTCGCCGAGCCGGGTCAGGCCGCACCAGGCCTGTGCGTCCTGGACACTCGCGGGACCGAAGGCGGCCAGATACCGCAGGATCAGCCGATCGGGACCGGGAAGCACGGGCGGCGGGCCCACGTACTCGTCGAGGTGCGCCAGGCGCGGCTGTCCGGATCGCCCCCACAGCCCGCGCGGCGGCACCTGCACGAGCGGGAGCAGGCACCGCACCGCATGGGACAACGCGGCCGGATCCTGATCCGGGAACCGTTCGGCGAGCAGCGGGCGCAGTTCGGCCTGACTCCTCGGAGTGCCCGCCAGCAGCTCCCGGGCAACCGACACGAGCGCGGTCCTGTCGAGACCGTCGAGCCCGGCCCGGTGAGCCCTGTTCGCGTCGACACCCCGGTCGAGCACCGGTTGCACCCACGGACGCAGCGCGTGCGCGTCGGCGCCGGAGACCGCGAACACCGTGCCGCGCATCAACGCGATCCGGACCACCGCACGCGACTCCAGCAGGTCCGACAACGCCTCGGGCCGGAAATTCCGTATGCGGGTCCACAGGGCGAAATACGGTGCGAGCGGTGCCTGGGCCTGCAGTCCCAGCAGGTGCTCGATCATCGTCAGGGCATCCGTGCTGCTCCGTCGCAGCAGGTGCTGGCGGGCGAGCGTGGCGCGTCCGAGCGCGCGGTCGGTGAGAACCGGGGCGGTCACAGACGTGCTTGCGCCCGGCGCGGGTCGCTCAGGTCGATGCCTGCTTCCTCCCACGCCTCGCGCAGCGCCCCGGTTCCCTTCAGCCGCTTCCATGCCGCTTCGGTACCGGTGATCGGGCGGGCCTCGAAGAAGTGGACCGGGTCGGAGGGCTCGGGCAGTTCCAGCGACGGCACGTCGGCCGTCTCGAGCAACACCGCGGTGAACGGAGCGCCCGGCCACAGCGGCTCACCGAGATCGAGCAGCGCGTCGTCGGTGAGGACCACGCCCTCCACGGCGGGCAGCGCAGCGAGCACCGCGAGCGTGCGATGGGCCCCGGCGGTGATGCCCTCGTTGTCGCGCAGGCTCAGCAGCAGTTCGGCGCGTGGTCCGCGCGTCGGGTCGGCCACCATGTCGGTCGGATCGCCCATCGGATGCCGCGAGCACCCCAGAGTGGCGTACCGCAGGAGCTCTGCACCACGGAAGCGGAGGACCTCGATCGGTTCGAGACCGAGGAAGGTCACCGACGCCGATTCCGGCTCCGGATCCCCCGGCACGGTCAGATGCTCGGCGAGGTGGCTGCGAACTGCGGGGAGTACTGCGTCGGTCACTCCTGCAATGTAACCCCCGCCCCGCACATGCGGTTCCCACCCGCACCTCCGCACTGCCCGGTACCGTCGAAGCGTGGCTCGCGACACCGGTTTTCCGGTCTCCGACGCCGGTGACGATTTCGCCCGGCAACGCCGGCGCGCCGAGTACGCCCGGCTGATCGCATGGCTGCGCCGCGAACCGGCCGACATCAACACCGTGCTGCCCTTCGACGACGTCGTCGCCGCACTCGGACGCCTCGGCGAACGACGACTCGGGCTGCAGATCATCGAGGTCGCCTCGATCGTGGGCAGCGTCGACCGCGCAGACGATTTCGACCGCCGTTTCCGCCCCACCTCGGC
This sequence comes from Rhodococcus gordoniae, assembly GCF_001646655.1. Taxonomy (GTDB): domain Bacteria; phylum Actinomycetota; class Actinomycetes; order Mycobacteriales; family Mycobacteriaceae; genus Rhodococcus; species Rhodococcus gordoniae. The sequence goes on from NZ_LPZN01000035.1 coordinate 60,765, forward strand.
ACGCCTGCGCGCCCGGTGGGAACGCATCGCGGCCGCGCGGCGGCGCGGCGAGGCCATGCCCCCGATCTCCGTGTACCGGGTGGGACCGATGCATTTCGTGCAGGACGGGCACCACCGTGTGTCCATCGCCTACGCGCAGGGCGACCGCACCATCGACGCCTACGTCACCGAGATCACCACGAAGGTGCCCGCGGAGGGCATCACCGCCCGTCCCGATCTCGTGCGCAAGGACCACTTCAGGATGTTTCTCGGCCGCGTTCCCCTGCACGGCGCGGCCCAGGACACGATCCGCGTGTCCGACCCGTGGGGATACGCCGAACTGGCCGAGGCCGTCGAGGCGTGGGGTTTCCGCTCGATGCAGGATCTCGGCGAGTACCTCACCCGCGAGGAGGTCGCGCGGCGCTGGTACGAGGAGGAATTCGTCCCCGTCGTCGCGATGGCCCGGGAAGCGGGGATGTTGCGCTCACGCACCGACGCCGAGGTGTACCTGTGGATCGCGAGCGAACGCTACCGCCTGGTGCGGCGGCACGTGTGGAGCGAGGAGATCGTCGACGAACTCCGGACCCGCGCGCCCCGCTGACCGACGAGTTCGGTGGATCCGACCCCGTATCGCGGGGGCGGAGCCACCGAAGTCCGTCTTGTCAGAGGGTGACGTTCGCTCCGGTGTCCTGATCGAACAGCGCGATCTTCGCCGGGTCGAACCACAACTGCACGGTCCTGCCCTTCGCGGCCTGCGACTCCACGGACAACCGCGCGACCAGCGATTCCGCCGACATGTCGGCGCCCGCGTCGGCGGCGAGTTCGTCGAGATCCTTCGACTGCACGCCCGGCCCCTCGGCCGTGAAGTACGCGAACTTGTCGGATCCCATGGACTCGAGCACGTCGACCTCCGCGGAGAAGGTCACGCCCGCTTCCCGCTGGGTCGGGTCGAGCAGGTCGGCATCTTCGAAGTGCTCCGGACGGATACCGACGACCACCTCGCGCGACGGATTGTTGCGGCGCACGACCTCCCACCGCTCGTCGGGAAGCCGGAACTCCCCGAACGAGGTACGGACCGAACCGTTCTCGATCTGTCCCGGAACGAAGTTCATCGACGGCGACCCGATGAAGCCGGCGACGAACAGGTTCTTCGGGTGGTCGTACAGGTCCTGCGGCGCGCCGACCTGCTGCACGAGCCCGCCGCGCATCACGACGACGCGGTCGCCGAGCGTCATCGCCTCGGTCTGGTCGTGGGTGACGTACACCGTCGTGGTGCCGAGACGTTTCTGCAGGCGCGCGATCTCGGTGCGCATCTGCACGCGCAGTTTGGCGTCGAGGTTCGACAGCGGTTCGTCCATGAGGAAGGCCTTGGGGCTGCGCACGATCGCACGTCCCATGGCCACGCGTTGCCGCTGACCGCCCGACAGGTTGGCGGGCTTCCGGTCGAGATGCTGTGTGAGGTCGAGGATCCGGGCCGCTTCGTCGACTTTTCGGGTGATCTCGTCCTTGGGCACCTTCGCGAGGGTGAGCGGGAAGGCGATGTTGTCGCGTACCGACATGTGCGGATACAGCGCGTAGGACTGGAAGACCATCGCGATGTCGCGGTCCTTCGGCGCCCGCTCGTTCACCCGCTCCCCCGCGATGCGCAGTTCGCCGTCGGAGATGTCCTCGAGACCGGCGATCATGTTGAGCGTGGTGGACTTTCCGCAGCCCGACGGGCCGACGAGAATGATGAACTCGCCGTCGGAGATCTCGAGATCCACGTCGCTGACGGCTTTCGCGCCGTCCGGATATTCCTTCGTCACCTTGTCGAGCACGATCTCGGCCACGGTAGTCACCCCTTCACTGCGCCGGAGGTCAGTCCGGCCACGATTCGACGTTGGAAGATCAGGACGAACACGATGATCGGAATCGTGATGACCACGGCGGCCGCCGCGATCGATCCGGTCGGTTCCTCGAACTGCGATGCGCCCGTGAAGTTCGCGATCGCGGCCGGCGCGGTGATGGACCGCTCGGTGGAGGTCAGCGAGATCGCGAACAGCAGGTCGTTCCAGCAGAAGATGAACACCAGGATCGCCGCCGTGATGATGCCCGGAGCCGCGAGCGGAGCCACCACCTTGCGGAACGCCTGGCCCGGTGTCGCGCCGTCCATCTTGGCGGCCTTCTCGAGCTCCCACGGGATCTCCTTGAAGAAGGCCGACAGGGTGTAGATCGCGAGCGGCAGCGAGAAGGTGATGTACGGCAGGATCAGCGCCGCCCACGTGTCGAACAGTCCGAGTCCGCGCATGATCTCGAACAGCGGGCTGACGAGGGAGATCTGGGGGAACATCGCGATGAGCAGTGCCACTCCCACCAGGAGCTTCTTACCGGGGAAATCGAGCCGGGCGATCGCGTAGGCCGCCATCGTCCCGAGGAGCACGGCGATGACGGTGGCGATCAGGCCGATACCGATGGAGTTGATCAGGGCGCTGGTGAACGCGTCGGTGCGGAAGATCCCGCGGTAGTTGTCGAGTGTCCACTGCTGCGGGATGAAGCGACCGTCCTGGATGGTGCCGGGCGGTTTGAACGACAGGCTCGCGATCCACAGCACCGGAACGAGTGCGTAGAGCAGGACGACGAGGTTCACCGCCGACCACGACAGGGTCCGTTTCCTGGTCTCGGCCATCATCGGCCCCCTTCGTCCGAGCCGGGTGCGGACGCACCGAACAACGTGATGAACACGAACGCGATGATCGCGACGCACAGGAAGATCAGGACGCTGATCGCCGATCCGATCCCGAGGTTGAAGGCCCGGAACAGGTTGTCGTAACCGAGGATCGACACCGACCCGGTGCCGTTGGAACCGCGGGTGAGGACGTAGATGTTGTCGAAGATGCGGAAGGCGTCGAGTGTGCGGAAGAGCAGGGCCACCAGGATCGCCGGTTTCATCAACGGCACGATGATGCGCACCAGGCGCGTCCACGCGCCGGCGCCGTCGACCTGCGCGGCCTTGAGCAGATCGTCGGGGACGAGCGCGAGACCGGCGAGGAGCAGCAACGCCATGAACGGCGTGGTCTTCCACACCTCGGCGAGCACGATGATCGCCAGGGACGGGATCTGGTCGGTGAGTGGGGCACTGCCGTCGGGGAGCAGATTCGCGAGATAGCCCGTGCCCGGGGTCCACGCGTAGTACCAGCTGTACGCGGCGGCGACGGTGACGATGCCGTACGGGATCAGCACCACCGTGCGCACGACGCCCTTCCCGACGATGGTGCGGTGCATGACCAGTGCGATCGCCAGGCCGAGCACGAACTCGATCGCGACGGAGACGAGGGTGACGAGCGAGGTGACGATGAAGGCCTGCCACCAGAATCCGTCGCTCAGCACCGCGACGTAGTTGGACAGTCCGACGAAGCGGCGTTCGTCGGGGAAACGCAGATCGTAGCGTTGCAGGCTGAGCCAGACGGCGTAGCCCACCGGGTAGGCCGTCACGGCGAGCATCACGATCGCCGCGGGTGCGACGAGCATGAGGCCGAGGCGGCGTTCGGCTTTCTTCCCCTCGGACAGCGCCACTTTCGTCCTGGGCGACGATTCCTCTGGGGTCTCGTCGGTCGGCTTCGATTCGACGGCGGTCACGGGATCAGTCCTTCCGAGTTGACCGCCTTGCGCACCTGCTCGGCGAGTTCCTCGACGGTGCGGGGCGGATCGATCTGGTCGACCGGGTTGAGGGTGGCGGTCACCAGTGTCGAAATGCTCTGGTAGGCAGGTGAAGCGGGACGCACCGCGGCGTTCTCGAGACCGGCGCGGACCTCGCGCCAGGCCGGATAGGCCTCCTGGAAGGCCGGATCGTCGTAGAGCGCCGCGAGTGTCGGCGGGACACCGCCACCGATGGCGTTGTTGCGCTGGTTCTCCTCGTTGCGCAGGCACTGCATCGCTTCGAACGCGAGATCCGGGTGGGTGCTCGTACGGGCGACGCCGATGTTGAAACCGCCGATGGTGACCTGGGCGGGCTCACCGGGGATCACCGAAGGATACGGTGCGGGAAGGAAATTCTGTTCCCCGTCGACGGTCAGGACCGTGTTCCCGGTGTCCCGCGAGGTGACGTTGCCGTTGTCGTCGACGAACGGGAGAGCATCCTTGTTCTCGATGATGCCCGGGAGCACGAACGGCCAGTTCACCTGGAACGCCGTGCGCCCGCTCTCCATGCCGAGGCGGACGGCCGCCTCGTCGGCCTGGTTCAGGGAAGGATCGGCGCCGGGCGCCGTCGCGACGCGCTTCATGATGTCGAGCGCGGTCACCGCCGCGTCGTTGTCGGTGAGCGTGACGGTGACCCCGTCCTCACCGACCACCGAGCCTCCGGCACTCGAGAGCAGGGTGTTGAACCACACCATGAGTCCCTCGTACTGCCGGCCCTGCACACCGATCCACGACGGGCGGCCCTCCTCGGCGAGTCCGCTCGCGATGCCGATCATCTCGTCCCACGTCTCCGGAGGTTTCCCGTCCGGCATGAGATCCTTTCGGTACCAGAGCAACTGGGTGTTGGTGTTGAGCGGGGCGGCGTACAGCCGGTCCTTCCAGGTCGCCGATTCGAGCGGGCCCTCGAGGGTGCCCTCGGAGACCGCGGCGGCCACGTCGTCGGGCAGCGGCAGCGCCCATCCGGCCTCGGCGAACTCGGCCGTCCACACGACGTCGAGGGTCATCAGGTCCAGACCCGGATCGTTGCCGGTCAGCCGCCTCGCCAACTGCAGTCGCTGGTCGTCGGCGTTCTTCGGAAGTGTCCTCTGCTCCACCCGATACCGGCCCCCGGCCGCGGCCGTACACGCTTCCGCGGCCTGCGCGTACTGCTCGGCACCGTCGGCGGCCGTGTAGAAGGACAGGACCACGCCCTCCTCGTCGCTGCCGCACGCGGCCAGACCCGATGCCAGGAGCACCGCGGCCGCAGAAGCCGTGACCGCCCGGCTCACCCGCCGTCTCGTGCGCGTTCGTCTCATGCGCGACTCCGCTCCATCGGGGACCCTCGTGATCCGACGATAACGCCCGTACCGGCCAGCCGTAGCAAAACGAGCGGGGCGTACTGCCGGAGCGATTTCGACGCGCCGGAGCGATCAGAAGGACGTGCCCGCGAAGGGCGCGTTCGGCCAGGAGAACAGCAGGTCGGCGGTGTCGACGGCCTCGGGCCGCCGCACCCGGACACGCCCTGCGGCGGCCATCCGACTCCAGCCGGGCCGGCCGAGGAGGAGCGCACCGAGGTCGGCGATGTCCACCGCGAGATCGGCCGGTCCGGTGGTACGCACCGCGCCGCCGGCGGAGATCTCGACGACGCCGGCATTGTCGGTGAGCACGGGATCGGACACCTCGACGGTCACCGACCCCGAGCCCCGGTAGCTCCGCGCCGACAGCGCCCGATCGAGGTCGAGGATGCGCAACCACGTCTCGTCCGAGACCGAACGGAACTGCACCGCACGCGCGTCGCCGAGGACGAGCGGCATCGGATCGTCCTGCGGAAGAGCCATGAACCGCAGCGTGTCGACCAGATCGAGGCCGAGCAGGAAACGGAGCAGACCGGCATACGCCTCGGGTGACGGGGCGAAGAAGTCGTCGACCACGACAGTGCGGTTGCGGCTGGTGAACCACGCCTGCGTGTCGACGGGGTGGTACCGGACGAAGCCGTCCTCCTGCCCCGGTTCGCCGTGCACCGCCACGTACATCGGGTCGGTGAGCGAGTCGGCCCGCCATCGGCGCGAGTTCCACCAGTACTCCGACCGATCGATCATGCCGGGGCGCGGCGGCAGATGACGGGAATGGATCTGCGCCAGCACGTCCCACGCATCGGGATAGGTCAGCAGACGCACCGCTCCGGCCTCGGGCACGTCGGGACGCAGTGCGGCACCACGCACGTCGACGTCGACGGACACCGAGGTCGAGGCGACGCCGTAGCCGAACCGGCCGTAGATGGTCGCTTCGGAGGCACGCAGCGTCGCGAGGATCTCACCGCGGTCGCGCGCGTCGCTCAGCTGCCGGTGCACGAGTCCGGAGATCACGCCGCGACGCGTATGGGTGGGCAGCACACCGATGTGGGTGACCGCCGCGTGCGGCACCCGGGCGCCGCCGGGCAGGGTGAGATTTCCGCTCGTGGCGTCGACTGTCCCGACGAGCATGCCGTCGAGGAAGGCACCCCACGTGCGGCCGGCCTCGAGATAGCGGCTCACCGTCCCGTCGGGAACCTCGGGCCACGAGGGCAGACCCACCATCGCCGTGCGGAACAGCGCAGACGCCTCCCGCAGTTCGGCTTCCGACTCCAGAACTCTGATCTCCGGTTCCGTTCGCTCACCCATGGAACGACACTATCGACCGCGAACTTGCACCGCGGGTGAACGGCCGTGACGTTCGGTACACCGGCTCCGGGCGGGTAGGTTTCCAGCGTGCGACGCGAGTGGGATCCAGCAGACACCGGGGTGCTGCAGCTGCCCTCCGGCCGACTCGTGCGGGGACGCGGGATGCGCAGACCGGTGTTCGACGAGCCGTTTCCCGACTTCGGGGTGTATCTCCTCGGCCGCCCCCCGGCAGCACCGTTCGAGTGGGAGTCGCGGTGGATCCACTGGCCCGACTTCCGCACGCCGCGCGACCCGGAAGACGCTCTCGCCATTCTGTACGAGGCGTGGATCCGCGCAGGGAGGCAGCGGGTGGAGATCGCGTGCGGGCGTGGACGCGGCCGCACCGGCACCGCACTGGCGTGCCTCGCCGTCCTCGACGGGCTCTCCCCGGAGGAGGCGGTCGACTTCGTTCGGCGGCACTACCATCCGCGCGCGGTCGAGACGCCCTGGCAGCGCAAATTCGTCGCGCACGCGAAGGCGCACACCTGACAGCTCAGTTCTTCGTCCGGGCGAGGTTGGCCTCGGCGGCCGAGACGGCACGTTCGGCGGCGACCACCCGCTTCTTCGCCTCGGCGGCGGCGCGGCGCGCGAAGGTGCGTTGCTGCTCGGCGTGTTCGAGCTTCGCCCGGAGCTCGGCGACCTCGTCTTCGTGACGGTCCAGCTCCTGCTCTGCCGCCGACGCGGCTTCGCGCGCTTCCTCGGCCGCGCTGTGCGCCGAGTCGAGAGCGGCAGCGGCCTCGTCGATCTCCGCCTCGCGAGCCGCCTGCTCAGCCTTCTCGCGCTCGGTGGGTTCGCGCTCGCCCTTGCTCTTGCGTGCAGGCTTGCCCGCTGCCGTCCGGTCGTCCTCGTCGTCCTCCTCCGACCCTCCGCGGACGACGGTGAGCGGCATCGCCGACAGGTCGCCGAAACCGTCGGACTCGACGATCGCGTCGAGTCGGCCCTGCCGGACCTGCTCCCCGATGTCGGGATCCGACAACGCGGCGTTGAGGGTGCGCCCCACCTCGCGCAGTGCGCTCTCCGAGACGGTGCGGCCGCGGTCGGCGGCGAGCCGACCCGCGTCGCGCTCGAGCGCGGCGACCACCCGGCGACGCTGCTCCGACAGTTTCCGCATCTCGCTGCCGGACAGTCGTCGTTGCGCGGTGCGCAGGGCGGATCCGATGTCGAGCAGCGCCGCGAGTTCGTCGGCCCGTTCGCGGGCGAGCAGGTTGACCATCCAGGCCGCAACCGTCGGTTTGCGCAGTCTGCCGATGGCCGCCGTCAGCTCGCGGTCGCCCGCTTCGCGTGCCTGCGCCGCGAATTCGGAGCGGGCCGCCACGAAGTCTCCTGGGTCGAGGCCGTAGAGGGCATCGGCCACCGAATCGAGGTCGGGCATGGGATCGACAGTAGTGGCGCGAGGCCGATCACGACGAGTGCCGTTCTCGGCGAACGCGCGACCGCGCGACGATCAGATGGCGAGCTTGGCGAGGATGTCGCGCGCCTTCTCGGCGGTGGGCGGCTGGCACAGCACGTCGTAGCGGCCGGCGACGAGCTGCATGGTGGACGAGAAGTCGCGCTGACCGCGGGTCGCGGCGTACGGGATGCTCGCCGAGATGAGGCCGAAGATGATGCCGCCGACGAGGCCGACGAGCAGCGGGCCGAGGAAGTCCGTGGAGAAGATGCCGAGCAGCAGACCGAAGAACACGCCGAGCCATGCACCCGAGACGATGCCACCGCCGATCACCTTCGGCCACGTGAGCCGACCGGTGACCCGCTCGACCTGCATGAGATCGACACCGACGATGGTGACGTCCTCGACGGAGAAGTTCTGATCGGCCAGGTGGTCGACCGCCCGTTGCGCCTCGGCGTAGGTCGGGTACGAACCGACGGGCCAGCCCGTGGGAGGTGTCGGCAGACCGGGTACCTGGCGACCGGGTCCGAGGGGATTCGTCATGTCGTTTCGGCTCCTTCGCGATGCACGCCGACGGTCGCGGCGCCGGTCTCCATTCTGCCTCGACGGGGACCGGCACGCCGCGATGGTTCGCCCGATATGTTCTTTTTCCTGGTCGTTCCCGTCAGGAGGCCGGCGGCTCGAACTTCTGGGTGCGCTGCAACCCGGCGGCGCGACCCTTCGCGGAGATCACGAGAGCCATCTTCCGGCTCGCCTCGTCGATCATCTCGTCACCGAGCATCGCGGCACCGCGGGCGCCGCCCTCGGCCGAGGTGTGCCACTCGTAGGCGTCGAGGATCATCTCGGCCTTGTCGTAATCCTCCTGCCGGGGGCTGAAGACCTCGTTGGCCGCGTCGATCTGGCTCGGGTGCAGCACCCACTTGCCGTCGAAGCCCAGGGCGGCGGTGCGCTGCGCCGACCGGCGGAAGGCGTCGACGTCGCGGATCTGGAGGTAGGGACCGTCGATGGCCTGCAGCCCGTGCGCACGCGCGGCCATGAGGATCGTCATGAGGATGTGGTGGTAGGCGTCGCCGACGTCGTAACCTTCGGGCTGCTCACCGACGACGAGCGTGCGCATATTGATGCTCGCCATGAAGTCTGCGGGACCGAACACGAGCGTCTGCACGCGCGGGCTCGCCGTCGCGATCTCGTCGATGTTGGTCAGCCCGATGGCGTTCTCGATCTGCGGTTCGATACCGATCCGTCCCACCTCGAGACCGTGGGCCTTCTCGACCTGCGTGAGGAGCAGGTCGAGCGCCTTCACGTGGCTCGCGTCGGACACCTTCGGCAGCAGGATCGCGTCGAGATTCGCGCCGGCACCACCGACGACCGTCGCGACGTCGAGATAGGTCGCATCCGTGGTCCAGTCGTTGACGCGCACGACCTTGATCTGGTCGCCCCAGCCGTCCTCGTTCAGAGCTTCGACGATGGTGCTGCGGGCCTGCTCCTTCGCCAGCGGCGACACGGCATCCTCGAGATCGAGGAAGATCTCGTCGGCGGGAAGGCCCTTGGCCTTGTCGATCATCTTCCGGCTGCTGCCGGGAACCGCGAGTACCGACCTCCGGGGCCTGAACGAAAACGACATGACCTGACCAGACCTCCGAGTTCCGGGAACAGCGTGGGCACGCTCTAGCCTGGCAATCATGGCAGCAGTGAGCAAGGTCTTCGTCGCGCGGCTGGCCGGACTGGTCGTTCTCGGCCCCGACGGCGAGTCCATCGGCCGCGTCCGCGATGTCGTGCTGACCATACGAGTGGGGCGTCAGCCTCCTCGTGCGCTGGGGCTCGTCGTCGAACTGCCCACCCGCAAGCGGATCTTCGTCCCGATGCTGCGCGTGACCGCGATCGAACCCGGTGCGGTCACCCTCGTCACCGGCAACGTCAGTCTGCGCCGGTTCACACAACGGCCCTCGGAGGTGCTCGCCCTCGGTCAGGTCCTCGATTCGCGTGTGCGCGTCGACGACCCGGAGCTGCCGGACCTGATGGGTGTCGACGCCGTCGTGGTGGATCTGGGGCTCGAGCTCATGCGCACCCGCGACTGGGTGGTCGCCCGGGTCGCGGTGCGTCGCCATCGCGGCCGGCTCGCGCGCCGCTCCCCCATCCATATCGTGGAATGGCCGCACGTGCACGGACTCACCCAGCAGGCACTGTCGCTGCCCGGACAGGGTGTCGCGCAGTTGCTCCTGCAGTTCGAGGACATGCGCCCGCCGGACGTCGCGAACGCCCTGCGCGACCTGCCGATCAAGAGACGCACCGAGGTCGCCGCGGCGCTCGACGACGAACGCCTCGCCGACATCGTGCAGGAGCTGCCCTCCGACGACCAGACCGACCTGCTCACCCAGCTCGGTCTCGACCGGGCGGTCGCGGTGCTCGAGGCGATGGATCCCGACGACGTCGCCGACCTCCTCGGTGAACTGCCCGCGACGGACGCCGAGTCGTTCCTGCAACGCATGGACCCCGAGGACTCCGAGCCGGTGCGCCGCCTGCTCGAGCACTCCCCCGACACCGCCGGTGGTCTGATGACCCCCGAGCCGGTCGTGCTGACGCCGGCGACCACGGTGGCCGAAGCGCTCGCCCGCGCCCGCAATCCGGATCTGAGTCCGGCCCTGGCATCGATGGTCTTCGTCGTGCGGCCGCCCACCGCGACGCCCACCGGCAAATACCTCGGCTGTGTCCATCTGCAACGATTGCTCCGGGAACCGCCTGCGAGCCTGGTGGGAGGGGTCGTCGACGACGACCTGCCGCGCCTGGCCCCCGACGACGCCCTGACCACCGTCACCCGGTACTTCGCGACGTACAACCTGGTCTGCGGTCCGGTGGTGGACGACGAGGGGCACCTGCTCGGCGCGGTGAGCGTCGACGACGTGCTCGACCATCTGCTGCCGGAGGACTGGCGCGAGGAGGACATCGAGGATGAGTGACCGCAGCACGCAGGGCCGCTCGCGCCTCGAGACTCCACAGGCGTCGAGGTTCCGCTTCAACTTCGACGCCGAGGCGGTGGGCCGGGTCAGCGAGTCGATCGCCCGGTTCCTCGGAACGGGCCGTTATCTCGCCATCCAGACGATCGTCGTCATCGTGTGGATCGCCCTCAACATCGCCGCGGTCGGACTGCAGTGGGATCCCTATCCCTTCATCCTTCTCAACCTGGCCTTCTCGACGCAGGCCGCCTATGCGGCGCCGTTGATCCTGCTGGCGCAGAACCGGCAGGAGAACCGCGACCGCGTGTCGCTCGAGGAGGACCGCGCCCGCGCCGAGCAGACCAAGGCCGACACCGAGTTCCTGGCACGCGAACTCGCGGCCCTGCGACTCGCGGTGGGCGAGGTCGCGACCCGCGACTATCTGCGTCGCGAACTCGACGATCTGCGCGCCCTGCTGATCGACGACGAGAACGAGGACGACGCCGGCACTCCGCGCACCCGCGGGCCCCGTCGCTGAGGGACCCCGTCCTGTTGTCCGGCACGCCCGGTTGCACACAACCCGGCATCCTTCTGTAACCTTCGTCACAGCAGTCGGACGGACGACCGGAGGAGGGTGATCGCGTGCGGTGGAAGGTCGCGCTGGCGATGCCGGTGATCGTCGCTGCCGGACTCGCGGCGACAGCGTCGTCGGCGACGGTGGTGGCGGAGACGACGTCCGCCGCGACCGAGCCGAGCGCCGCTCCGGCGGTGGGCGTGCTCCCCGGCGAGGTGCGCGATGCGCAACCGCTGCGCAGCCCGAGCGACCCGCTCGCCCAGCTTCCGCCCGACGCCCCGGCCGCGGCAGGAGGTGCGGCGGTCCTCGGCGACGGGCCGCTCGCGATCCCCGAACTTGTCTTCTACGCCTACCGCGCTGCCGAGATGCAGCTGGCCATCGACTCCCCCGAGTGCGGCCTGCCGTGGAATCTGCTCGCGGCAGTCGGGCGCCTGAGCTCCGGACACGCCGACGGGGGACGCACCGACATCCTGGGCACGCTGACCACGCCGGTCGTCACCCCGGAGGGGCTGCTCGGGCCGATGCGCCTGGCCCCCGCGGCGTGGGAGCAGTACTCGGCCGACGGCAACGCGGACGGCACCGCCGATCCGCAGAACATCTTCGACGCGACCCTGGCCGCCGGCGCCCGGATGTGCGCGGAGGGCGGGAACCTGCGCGAGCCCGACGGTGAGGCGCGGGCGGTGGCGTCGGTCGATCCGTCACCGGACTATCTGGCGAACGTCCGGCACTGGTCCGGTGCGTATTCGAAGGCCGCCGAGGTGGCTCCCGCCGATCTCGCCCCGATCCCGGCGCGGCCGATTCCGAACGCCGCGGATGTCGCGGCCCCTGCGCCGGCTCCGGCGGTCACCGCGCCGGCTCCGGAGGCGACACCTCAGCCGGCCGACCCGCCGGGGCCGGAGGCGCCCGCCGACCTTCCTGCCCAGCAAGCGCCCGCCGACACTCCGGCCCAGCAGGCACCCGAACAGAACATCCCGGCCCCGCCACCGATGCCGGAGTTGCCCGAACTCCCCTGCCTGGTGCCCGCCTTCTGCGAATAACTCCCGGCACACACGCGAGATGACGACACGCGCGACACGCGTGTCGTCATCTTTTTCTTTCACCCCATCCGACCCACCGGACCAGCACGGATGGGCCACAGCAGCATGCATGCACCCCCGTTACATCACGTTTGAGTAACGGAAGAGCATCGAATGCTGTAGCCTCGGCCCGGCACGTAACGAAGGTGTCTCGTTCCGAGGCACCCGAGGGAGGGTTATCCATTGGGCCGCCACGCCAAACCGTCGGATTCGAAGCTTCGGCGAAATTCCGTCATCGCGATGACCGGACTCGTTCCGGTCGGACTGGTCGCCGCAGCCGCGACCACCGCGGGTGCGTCGCCGCGAGCGCTGATGGGTGCAGCTCACCACGAGACCGAGCCGACGGCGTCGTCGACCGACTCGGCCGACCTCGCCGCCGTGGTTCCCGAAGCGGTCGCCGTCGTGCAGACGATCATGCTCGAGCCCGAACCGGCACCCGTGCGCACCTTCAAGGCCGCCCCCCAGCCGGAACCCGAGCCCGAGGTCCTCCAGGAGGGCCCGCTCGGCATCCCCGGGATCAACTACGCCGCCTACCGCAACGCCGAGCGCGTCCTCGCCGAGGAGAATCCCGCCTGCGGCATGCACTGGACGCTCCTCGCCGGCATCGGCCGCGTCGAGTCCGGACACGCCAACGGTGGTCGCGCCGACGACAAGGGCAACCTGCTCGAGCCCGTCATCGGACTGCCGCTCAACGGCAGCCTGCCCGGCCAGGCCGTCATCCACGACACCGACGGCGGCGCCCTCGACGGCGACACCGTCTACGACCGCGCGGTCGGGCCGATGCAGTTCATCCCCACCACGTGGAACCAGTACGCGGGCGACGGCAACGGCGACGGGGTCTCCGATCCCCAGAACCTGTACGACTCGACGCTCACCACCGCGAAGTACCTGTGCGACGGTGGCCTCGACATGCGCAACCTCGCGCACTCGACGAAGGCGATCCACCGCTACAACAACTCGATGGCCTACGTGGCGAACGTGCTCGCCTGGTCGACGGCCTACTCCACCGGCATCGACCCGAGCCCCGCGGATCTCCCCCGTATCCACTGAGGCCCGGAGGCGGTCGTCGACCCGTATCCGGTGGCGAGCGGCGTGCCGCCTACCATGGGCGTCATGGCAGTCAGTGAGTCCGACGTCCGCAGTGCGCTCGCACGGGTCCAGGACCCGGAGATCCGCAAGCCCATCACCGATCTCGGAATGGTCAAGAGCATCGAGATCGGCGCCGACAGCAGCGTCGATGTGGCGATCTATCTGACCACGGCCGGGTGCCCCATGCGCACCGAGATCTCGGAGCGCGTCACCAAGGCCGTCGCCGACGTCGCCGGGGTGGGCGAGGTCCGGGTGACCCTCGACGTGATGAGCGACGAGCAGCGCACCGAGCTCCGCAAGTCGCTGCGCGGCGATTCCACCGAGCCCGTCATCCCGTTCGCCCAGCCCGGGTCGCTCACGCGCGTCTACGCGGTGGCCTCCGGCAAGGGTGGTGTCGGCAAGTCGTCGGTCACCGTCAACCTCGCCGCGGCGATGGCCTCGCGCGGCCTGTCGGTGGGTGTGCTCGACGCCGACATCTACGGTCACTCGATCCCCCGCATGCTCGGCACGTCCGCCAAGCCCACGCAGGTCGAGCGGATGATCATCCCTCCGATCGCGCACGACGTGAAGATGATCTCCATCGCCCAGTTCACCGAGGGCAACACCCCGGTGGTGTGGCGTGGCCCGATGCTGCACCGCGCGCTGCAGCAGTTCCTCGCCGATGTCTTCTGGGGCGACCTCGACGTCCTGCTCCTCGACCTGCCGCCCGGCACGGGTGACGTCGCCATCTCCGTCGCGCAGCTGATCCCGAACGCCGAGATCCTCGTCGTGACGACGCCGCAGCAGGCCGCCGCCGAGGTCGCCGAGCGTGCCGGTTCGATCGCGCTGCAGACGCGTCAGCGCATCGCCGGCGTGGTGGAGAACATGTCGTGGCTCGAGCTGCCCGACGGCACCCGCATGGACGTCTTCGGCAGCGGTGGCGGTCAGGCCGTCGCCGAGCGGCTCACCCGCGCGGTGGGTGCGACGGTGCCGCTGCTCGGTCAGATCCCGCTCGACCCGGCCGTGCGCGAAGCCGGCGACTCCGGTACTCCGATCGTTCTCGCGGCGCCCGACTCGGCGCCCGCGGTGGCGCTCAAGGAGGTCTCCGACAAGTTGGCGGTGCGCAAGCGCGGACTGGCCGGCATGTCGCTGGGAATCGACACCACGCGTCACCTGTAAGAGCCCGATATCGATCGAGCCCCCGCCGTGCTTTCACGGCGGGGGCTCGATCGTAGGAAATCTGTCAGGTGGCGTCGGGATCGATCGGCGGCTTCTCGTCCGGGGCGAGCGGCTTCGACAGGTTCGGCCGGGCCGCGCCGTTGGTGGGCGTTCCCGGAGCCGCCGAGGACGGCTTGTCGAAATTGCCGGTAAGGATCGAGTCGTCGCCGTCGAGCAGATGCTTGGTGATCACGGCCCGCGGTGTCATGCCGCGCAGCTGGTTCAGCTCGGACAGCGGTTGCCTCAGGTCGTCGAACTCCGGTCCGAGTTCCTGCTTGAGCTGGTCGCGCGCTCCCGTGGCGTAGTCGCGTACCTGACGCAGCGACTTGGCCACCCACGAGACGGCGCCTGGCAGGCGCTCCGGGCCGAGAACCACGAGGGCCGCCACGATGAGTACCAGGAACTCGCCCCAACCGATGTTGCCGAACACGCATCCAGGGTACGTGGTCTCGTCCGGATCGCAGCACCTACGGGGAAGGTCACATCACGCGGCTGGGACGTTCTGTCCGAGACAGGGGCCGCTCAGTCGGAGACGGGGGTGACCTCGACGTCGACGAGGCGACCGTTGCGCACGAGCTGGACGGTGATCGGTTCGTCGATCTCCTGCTGCTGGACCGCCACGACGAGTTCGTCGGCGCTGGTGACCTCGCGGTCGCCGACCTTGACGATGACGTCGCCCTCGACGATGCCGGCGCGCTGGGCCGGGCTGTCCTGACGGACGTTGGCGACCTCCGCGCCGCTCGCGACGTCGTTGACCACCGAGCGTGCGTTCACGCCGATGTCCGGGTGCCGCATCTCGCCGGTGCGGATCAGCTCCTGCGCCACCTCGGTGACGTCGTCGATGGGGATCGCGAAGCCCAGACCCACCGAACCGCCGGTCTCGGACTTGATCGCGGAGTTGATGCCGATCACGCGACCCTCCATGTCGATGAGGGGGCCGCCGGAGTTGCCGGGGTTGATCGAGGCGTCGGTCTGGACGGCGTCGATCACCGCGTCGGTGTCGGTGCCCTGCCCGCTGAGCCGCATGGGCCGGTGCAGCGCACTGACGATGCCGCGGGTGACGGTCTTGCTCAGGCCGAGCGGTGACCCGACCGCGACGACGTCCTCGCCTACCTGGACGTCCTCGGAGCGGCCCAGTTCGGCGACGACCAGGTTGTCGACGTTCTCGACGGCGAGCACCGCGAGGTCGGTCTTGATGTCGCGTCCGACTATCGATGCGGGCACCTTCGTGCCGTCATCGAAGGTGACCTGCACCTTCGCGTCGGGGTTGCCGGCGGCCATCGAGATGACGTGGTTGTTGGTGACGATGTAGCCGGCGCCGTCGATCACCACGCCGGATCCGGTGCCGGCGTCGCCGCCGACGGTGGTCTGGATGGAGACGACCGCGGGCAGCACGGTGTCGGCGACACGCGCGACCGCGCCGGTGGGCAGTTCCTCGTCGGAGCCCGACTGGCTCAGCGTCACTCCGCGACTGGTCAGCGAGCCGTTGTCGGCGGTCGCGAGGGCGACGACGAGTCCGCCGACCATGCCGATGACGACGGCCACCGCAGCCAGTGTCGCGAGAGCACGGGGTTGGACACGGCGGTCGAACAACACCTCGCGCAGGGTGAGTCCGGGCGCCGGAGGAAGCTCCTGCTCCTCGGTCTCCCCGGCCATGGGCGGACCGAGCCGCACCGCGGAGTCGGGGTCGCGCCAGGGATCGACCTCTGCCTCGTCCTCGGCCGCGCCCGCCGGTTCCGACGGGGGACGCTGGAGTGTCTCGTCGGCGTCGGACGGCCGTCCGTAGGCCTCGGCGAGGATCGCGTCCGTCGGAGGCGCCTGATGGACGCGCGGGTCGACGACGCGAGGATGAGCCGAGGAGTCGAACGATCCGTCGGCGCCGTCCGGGCGTCCGAAGACACGTGCCGATGCGGGATCGACGGCCGGGCGGTAGACGGGCCGGGGGTCGAGGCGAGGCGCGTCGGCAGGACGGGGGATCGCGCCGTCCGGCAGGTCGGACCCGGCCGACGAGGCGTTGCCGGACGAGCCTCTCCCCGACGAGGCATGGGGCAGCTCGTCGCCACGACGAGGGCCGTCGCCGGCCGGTCGTTCGGTGTGCTGCGCAGATTCGGCCGTCACGCGTGCCCGTCTCCCCCGTATAGGTCCGTCACGCAGCCCAGTATCACCGATGGCATCGGATCACCTGTTACCGACCGTCCGGTCACCGGCGCCGGAGAATCGACCACCGGCGCGCGGCGAACCGGTCGTCCGCCTGCGGATGCGGGGACGGATCGCACAGGTGTGAAGGAATGCTGCTCAGCGTTCCCAGGAGCGAACTCGGCATACGGGGTACGTGATCGGCGGCGGACCGGAGTGCGTGGCGGGCCTGCTGCTGGGCTTCGACCTCGGCGGCGCACTCGGGACACATCGACAGGTGCTGGGCGGCCCGCATGTAGGCCGCCATGCGCAGTTCGCCGTCGACGAATGCGGCAACTGCCTCGCTGGCGAGATGTTCCGTGGAGCCGAACCTGCGAGGTGGTTGCACCATCGTCATCACTACCTCCCGGCGGCTACCCCGCATCGACGCGACCGTTTTCGGCCTTTCCGTGCTCGCGCAGGTACTCGCGGAGTGCCTGGCGGCCTCGGTGGATACGACTTCGTACCGTACCGAGTTTCACCCCCAGTGTGGCACCGATCTCCTCGTAGGACAGACCTTCGATGTCACAGAGCACCACCGCGGCACGGTACTCGGGTCCGAGCGAGTCCAGTGCGGACTGCAGATCGGCGCCGAGACGCGCGTCGTGATAGATCTCCTCGGGGTTCGGCCCTGCGGCCGGTACCCGATCGTAGTCGTCCGGGAGCGCTTCCATCCGGATGCGGTTCCGGCGGCGCACCATGTCCAGGAAGAGATTCGTGGTGATGCGGTGCAACCAGCCCTCGAACGTGCCGGGCTGGTAGTTCTGCAACGATCGGAAGACGCGGATGAAGGTCTCCTGCGTGAGATCCTCGGCGTCCTGGGCATTACCGGAAAGACGGTAGGCGAGGCGGTAGACACGGTCGCCGTGCTCACGAACGAGCTCGTCCCACGACGGCATGGCCGTGCGATCCCCGGTGGCATCGAACGCCGCGGTGCCGCTCAGGTCCGCCTCGAAGGCAGCGTCGAGCGCCGAGGCGTCGTACTCGGGAACGGTGTGGGATCGGGTCATGTGGATCGCTGGATCCTCCTCGTCGGGACCGCGGACGGACACGGGCTTCGGGGCCTGCAACACTCGATCTGCGCGGGATATTCCTCGAGGGAACGTCCCCCGCGGCGGTGTGTCCTCGAAGTCGTGAACCGGAGCGATCGTCTGGTTCGTCGATCGTCAGTCTTCCTCGCGGCGATGTGGTCGCCGTATGAGTAGCCTGAAACGTCCCTGAGAAAACCGCCCCGGGCGTGATCCCCCTCGGAATCACACAACTCACGGCACCATTCCGTGCGCGCCTGCCTGCGCGAGCGAATCGCCGAGGATAGCCTCGGTGAGGTGCAGACCAACGCCGATCGCATTCTGACCCACGCCGAGAACATCGTCGTCGAGGACGAGGAACTCGCCGCGGCGCGTGACCGTGCCGAAGATCTGGGTGCCGACCCGGTCTCCCCCTCCGTCGGAGCCGCCCTTGCGATGTTCGCCCGCATGCTCGACGCCAGGACTGTAGTGGAGATCGGCACCGGTGCGGGTGTGAGCGGGCTGTGGTTGCTGCACGGTCTCCGTGAGGACGGCGTGCTCACCACGATCGACAGCGAACCGGAACATCAACGCGCGGCGAAGATCGCCTTCCGTGAAGCCGGCATCGTGGCGTCGCGCACCCGGCTCATCAACGGCCGGGCGCTGGACGTGCTGCCGCGACTCGCCGACTCCGGCTACGACATGGTCTTCGTCGACGCGACCCCCGCCGACCATCCGCACTTCGTGCGCGAAGGGGTGCGCCTGCTCCGGCCGGGCGGGGTGATCGTGCTGCACAACGCCCTGCTCGACGGGCGGGTCGCCGACCCGGCCGCGCGCGACGCGACGGTGCTCGCGGTGCGGGAGGCCACCCGTGCGGTGTCCGACGACGAGCGTCTCGCACCGGTGGTCCTGCCGCTCGGCGACGGGCTCCTCTGCGCGGTGCGCCTCAGCTGATCTGCGCGGTGCGCCTCAGCTGATCTGCGCGGGTGCGCCCGGGCCGAGAACGTCCCCGGCGAGCGGGCGCTCAGATCCAGATGCCCTTGCCGATGGCGACGACACCACCGTTGCTGACCGCGAACCGCTGCCGGTCGCGCTCGAGGTCCACGCCGATGATCTCACCGTCGCCGACGACGACGTTCTTGTCGAGGATCGCTCGGCGCACCACCGCGCCCTTGCCGATGCGCACACCGGGCATGAGCACGCTGCCCTCGACGGTCGCTCCGTCGTCGACCATGACGGTCGAGCTGAGCACCGAGTTGCGGACCGTGGCGGCCGACAGGATGCTGCCGGCACCGACGATCGATTCCTGCGCCAGACCGCCCTGCACGAACTTCGCGGGCGGAAGGTTCTCGGCCGCCCCACGGATCGGCCACCTCCGGTTGTAGAGGTTGAAGATCGGGTGGACCGACACGAGGTCCATGTGGGCGTCGTAGAAGGCGTCGAGCGTGCCGACGTCGCGCCAGTAGGCACGGTCGCGTTCGGTCGCGCCGGGGACCACGTTGTCGTTGAAATCGTAGACGTGGGCCTCACCCTGCTCGACGAGCGCGGGAATGATGTCGCCGCCCATGTCGTGGTCGGAGTCGGGATTCTCCGAGTCGGCGCGCAGCGCCTCGACGAGGACCTTCGTGGTGAAGACGTAGTTGCCCATCGACGCGAACGTGACGTTGGGGTCGTCGGGCGTCCCGGGCGGGTGCGCGGGCTTCTCGAGGAACTGGGTGATCCTGCCGCTCTCGTCGCTGTCGATGCATCCGAACGCGAACGCCTCGCTGCGCGGCACGCGGATACCGGCGACGGTGACGCCGGCTCCCGACTCGATGTGCTGACGCACCATCTGCTCGGGATCCATCCGGTAGACGTGGTCGGCACCGAAGACCACGATGTACTCGGGATCCTCGTCGTAGACCAGGTTGAGCGACTGCAGGATCGCGTCGGCGCTGCCGGTGTACCAGCGTGGACCGAGACGCTGCTGGGCCGGCACCGGGGTGATGTACTCACCCGTGAAGCCCGACAGGCGCCAGGTCTGCGAGATGTGCCGGTCCAGGGAGTGCGACTTGTACTGCGTGAGAACGCAGATGCGCAGATAGCCGGCGTTCACGAGATTGCTGAGCACGAAGTCGATGAGGCGGTACGCGCCCCCGAACGGCACTGCTGGCTTGGCTCTGTCCGCGGTCAGCGGATACAGACGTTTGCCCTCGCCGCCGGCGAGAACGATTCCAAGCACATGGGGCTGGCTCCTCACACGCTTCAACCTATCCCCCGACCCAGGCCGCCGCCAGCGAAGCGGGATCTCGGCGTCGGATCACACAGTCCGGGCCGGGTGGCCGGAACCCGCGCCGCCCGCTAGTTTGAGGCGGTGAGGGTGGCAATGATGACGCGGGAATATCCGCCTGAGGTGTACGGCGGGGCCGGGGTCCACGTCACCGAACTCGTCGACCGACTGCGCCGACTGGTCGAGGTCGACGTGCACTGCACGGGCGCACCGCGCGACACCGCGTTCGTGCATTCCCCCGACCCGGCGCTCCGCGACGCCAATCCCGCTCTGACGACCCTGTCCGCCGGGTTGCGCATGGCGCATGCTGCCTCCGGCGTCGACGTGGTGCACTCCCACACCTGGTACACGGGCCTGGCCGGACATCTCGCCGCCGAACTCCACGACGTTCCGCACATCCTCACCGCGCACTCCCTCGAGCCGCGACGGCCGTGGAAGGCCGAGCAGCTCGGAGGCGGCTACCGCATCTCCTCCTGGTCCGAACGCAACGCCGTCCGGTACGCCGACGCCGTCATCGCCGTCAGCGACGGGATGCGCCTCGACGTGCTCGACGCGTACCCCTTCGTCGACCCCGCACGGGTCCACGTGGTGCGTAACGGGATCGACACCACCGTCTGGCATCCGGGTCCGGCCGCCCCCGGTCACGAATCCGCGGTCGCCCGGCTCGGTCTCGACCCGGACCGCCCGATCGCCGTGTTCGTCGGCCGCATCACCCGGCAGAAGGGCGTCGGGCATCTGATCGCCGCGGCACACCACCTCGATCCGGACATCCAGCTCGTCCTGTGCGCCGGCGCCCCCGACACCCCCGAGATCGCTGCGGAGACCGAACGCGCGGTGGCGGCCCTGCAGGACGCCCGCAACGGGGTGCACTGGGTACGCGAGATGCTGCCCACCGAGTCGGTCCGCGAACTGCTCTCGGCGGCGACCGTTTTCGTCTGCCCCTCGGTGTACGAACCGCTGGGAATCGTCAACCTCGAGGCCATGGCCTGCGAGACCGCCGTGGTCGCCTCCGATGTGGGCGGTATCCCGGAGGTCGTGCAGGACGGAGTCACCGGACGCCTGGTGCACTACGACGCCTTCGACACCGAGACCTACGAGCGCGCACTCGCCGCGGCCGTCGACGAGGTGGCGAGCGACCGCCATCGCGCCGCGGAATGGGGCCGGGCCGGTCGCAACCGCGCCGTCAGCGAATTCTCGTGGGCACAGATCGCCCGCCAGACCGTTGCCGTCTACCAGCAGGTGCTCACGGCGCGCTGAGTTCGCCGGCCGTGCCGATCCGTCGCCACGCGGTGACGGTGACCGACACCGTCACCGCGAACGGGTCGGGCAGCGAGGCCAGCAGCTGCTCGCGCCGCTCGGACGTGACGTGGTGCGCCGACGGGCCCATCCCCGCGACGAGACCGAGTACGTCGCGCGGGAGGGCGGCCGTGAAGCGCACGTCCGTTCGTCCCACCCGCTCGAAGTGTCCCGACAGCGCGGAGGACAGCCGTTCGGTCTTCTTGTCGTCCACGCTCACCATGCCGGGCAGCGCGACCAGCTCACGCAGATGCTCCGAGGTGGGCGTGGCGACGACGAGCGTCCCTCCGGGCTCGAGCACGCGGTGGCTCTCGGCCGCGTTGCGGGGCGCGAAGATCGACAGCACGTGTGTGAGCGAGGCCGACCGTACGGGCAGCCGCTGCCACGCGTCGGCCAGGATCGCACCGGCCCGCGGATGACTGCGGGCGATGCGTCGCACCGCGGGCTTGGAGACGTCGAGTCCGATGCCGCGCGCCGCCGGTATCGCGTCGAGCACGCTCGCGAGGTACCGACCTGTTCCGGCACCCACCTCGAGGATTGCCGCAACCGTGTCGTCCGTCGATTCGACGCACACGTCGGCCACCGCATCACGGATCGGGTCGTAGTGCCCGGCCCCGAGGAAATCGGCGCGGGCGGCGATCATCTCGGCGGTGTCGCCGGTGAAGGGTGTCGAACCCCCGGCGAGCAGCGACACGTAACCCTGGCGCGCGACGTCGAAGCTGTGCCCGCGATCGCACACCACGACGTTGTCGTCGAGGTCGAGCGCGGACTCGCAGTGTGGGCACGCGAGAAGGTCGATCACATCGGCGAGCATCGCGCCTCCGATCGTCTTCTCAGGACGACACCGGGCCCCGCGCGCCGAGGAGCGCGGGGCCCGGAGTGCCCTGAGAGGGGCCGATCAGCTGGTGACACTCTTGAGTTCGTCGCCGAGTGCCGCAGCCTCTTCCGGCGTGAGCTCGACGACCAGACGTCCGCCGCCCTCGAGTGGAACCCTCATGACGATTCCTCGTCCCTCTTTGGTTGCTTCGAGGGGACCGTCCCCGGTCCGGGGCTTCATGGCCGCCATCCTCTGCTCCCTCCAAATCTGCACCCGACCGCCGGGCGCGTGGGTTACCGTGTGGTTGCATCGCCGATCGCGGCGACGCGCACCCTCTCATTCTTCCCTATCCGGAATACGTGCGCGTAGCTGACTCCTGGGTAAGAGACCCTTCCGGGTTCTGCGGACCGAGTGACACCCAGCACGATTCCAGGTGATCGTCGACCATCCCGGTGGCCTGCATCAGCGCATATGCAGTGGTAGGGCCCACAAATCGAAAGCCGCGACGCTTCAGCTCACGGGCCATCGCCGTGGACTCCGGTGTCACCGCCGGAACCGACTCGATCGTGCGCAACCGTCGCGCGCGTCGCGGCGGTGCGAACGACCACAACAGGTCGTCGAGGGCGGTGGGTAATTCGAGCACGGCCCGCGCGTTGGCGATCACCGCCTCGATCTTGCGGCGGTTGCGCACGATGCCCGCGTCGGCGAGCAGTCGTTCGACGTCGACCTCCGTGAAACAGGCGACCGCATCGACGTCGAACCCCCGGAACGCCGCGCGGAAGGCCTCGCGCTTGCGCAGGATCGTCAGCCACGACAGGCCCGACTGGAACGCCTCGAGCGAGAGCCGCTCGAACATCTCGTCGCGCCCGTGCAGCGGCCGGCCCCACTCGCAATCGTGGTAGTCGCGGTAGAGCGACGAACCGGGACCGTCGACGGCCCACGGGCACCGCACGCGGTCGTCGGTGTCGATCACGGCCCCCTGCTCGTCGGGCCTCACCGTGACTCCCCCGGCGACTCCGACGACGCGCGTTCGGTGACGCTCTCCCCATCGACGTCTCCGGCCCCGGCCCCGGCGACATCCTCTGTCTCGACATCCTCTGCCTCGACGTCCTCCTCGGCGCCGTCGACCGACGACTCTCCCGCCGCACGCGCCTCCGCATCGGCGAGCCGGACCCGCAGATCGTCGACCTCGCGGGCGAGACGATCGAGCGCCCAGTCGACCTCGCTCATCTTGTAACCCCGCACGGTCTGCTGGAACCGCAGGTCGCGGATGTCGGTGCCGGTGACGTCGGTGGCGGGCAGCACCGTGACGGTGGTGCCCGGAGGCAGCGGTGCCAGCGTCTCGCCCCGGCCGAAGACGGCGCTCGCGACGAAGAACAGCACCGCGGCGACGCCCGCCATCACGAGCACGTACAGCAGAACCGTGAGCATGCTCCGATCTTGGCACGAGCGGCCGACACCGGCCGGGGTACCGGCCGTCGGTTCAGCCGGTGACCGTCACCATCGGGGGCCGGTCGGTGAGATCGACGATGGTCTCGAACGGCACGAACGCGTCGCCCTCCACCAGGAACTGGGTGAGCGGCGCACCCGAGTCGGCGATTCCGCACCGCGCGAGCATCGTGCCCACGATCTGCCGGCTCATCGCCCCGAGCTCGGACAGCGGGCGGTTGCGGTGCTTGCGGACTCCGAGATTGACCTGTGCGATCGCGTGGAGACCGAACCGGTCGTAGGTGTCGAGCAGCAACCCGATCTCCACTCCGTAACCGGGTGCGAACGGGACCGACTCGAGCAGTTCCCGCGTGCCGGCGTACTCACCGCCGAGCGGTTGCAGCACACAGGTCAGCTCCGGTCGCAGCGCCGCGAGCAACGGCCGTGCGACGAGTTCGGTGACCCGGCCACCGCCGTGTGCGTCCTCGCCTCCCCCTGTGCGCAACGGCCGCCGGTAGTAGCCCTTGACGAGGTGGACGCCGTCGCCGAGCAACAGCGGCCCGAGCAGTTTCGGCACGAAAGCCGGGTCGGGATCGATCAGATCGGAGTCGACGAAGGCAATGATGTCGCCGGAGGTCGCGGCAAGCGACCGCCACAGCACCTCGCCCTTGCCCGGGACGGGCTCGATGCCCGGTACCGCCTCCTCCCGGGACAGGACGCGGGCGCCCGCCGCCCGTGCCCGCGACGCGGTCTCGTCGGTGGAACCCGAATCGAGAACCACCAGTTCGTCCACGAGACCACCGAGCAGCGGGTGGATCGTGTCGATCACTCCCGCGACGGTGTCCTCCTCGTCGAGGGCGGGCAGCACCACGGTCACCGTGCGGCCCGCCTTGGCCTCGATCAGTTCATCGATCGCCCAGGTGGGCCGGTCCCAGCTGTTGGCCTCGCCCCACGTGCGTGCAGGTGCACTCATGCCAGCCCCCTCACCGTGCGCACCGGCGGACGCGTGCCCGCGATCGCCGCGACCATGTCGACCACCCGACGTGTGGCTGCCACCTCGTGTACCCGGAACATCCGTGCGCCGGCCGCTGCGGCCAAAGCTGTCGCTGCCAATGTGCCCTCCAACCGGTCTGCGAGTTCGACTCCCAGAGTCTCCCCCACGAAGTCCTTGTTGCTCAGCGCCATAAGCACAGGCCACCCGGTTTTTACAAGAACGTCCACGTGCCGCAACAGAGCGAGTCCGTGATGGGTGTTCTTTCCGAAATCGTGGGTCGGATCGATGAGGATCGAGTCGCTCGCCACGCCGGCGCGGGCGGCGGCATCCGCGGCCGCGGCGACCTCCGCCGCCACCTCGTCCACGACGTCGGCGTACCTCACGCGGTGCGGCCGGGTGCGCGGCACGGCACCACCGGTATGGGAGCAGACGATGCCGGCCCCGAGTTCGGCGGCGACCGCGACGAGCTCCGGATCGGCGCCCGCCCACGTGTCGTTGATCAGATCGGCACCCTCACCCAGGGCGCGACGCGCGACCTCGCTGCGCCAGGTGTCGACGCTGATGAGCACATCCGGGTACCGCTCACGGATCGCGGCGACGAACGGCACGACGCGCCGGATCTCCTCGTCGCTGTCGACGACCTCGCCCGGCCCGGCCTTCACCCCACCGATGTCCACGAGATCGGCACCCTCGGTTACCGCGCGGTCGACGGCTGCGAGCGCCGCGTCGTCCTCGAAGGTCGCTCCCCGGTCGTAGAACGAGTCGGGTGTGCGGTTGACGATCGCCATGACGAGCGCACGGTCGGTGGCGACCGGGCGCCCGCACAGGGTGGACGGTGCCGGACCGGGGCGGGTCACGGGGGTCTGCTCGTCGACATCGGTCGCGGGGCCGCTCATGATCCCATCCTGACATGCTCAGCGACCGGGCAATTCACCCTTCGCGACGCCGTCGACGAAGCCGTCGAAGATCGGCCGGTACCCCTCGCTGCGACTCGCGAGCACGTACACGGCGTCCTCACCGGTCTCGGTGTGGCCCTGTTTGCGCAGATCGACCTTCCGGCTCTTGAAGGTCGTCGTGTACTCGAGCTCGTCGACGACGCGGACGAAGAGCGGAACCGCGTAGTCCGGCAGCGCGTCGTGCAGTGACTTCGCAAGTGCCGCCCCATCGAGCTCGACACCCTCCTTCAAGGTGATCGCGGCCATCCCGGCGCGACCGTCGGCTCCCTCGACCTCCACGCCGTAGACGACGGCCTCGGCGACCGTCTCGTGCGACGACACCGCGGCCTCGACCTGCGTCGTCGCGACGTTCTCGCCCTTCCAGCGGAAGGTGTCGCCGAGCCGGTCCACGAAGGCGACGTGCATCCAGCCCTGGTTGCGGACGAGGTCGCCGGTGTCGAACCACACGTCACCGTCGGAGAACGCGTCGCGCAGCAGCTTCTTCTCGGTGGCTTCCGGATCGGTGTATCCGTCGAAGGGTGCGCGGGAGGTGACCTTCGCGAGCAGCAGCCCGACCTCGCCCTTGCCGACCTTCGTCAACCGGCCGTCGTCACCGCGCCGCGCCTGCCCTGAGTCCGGGTCGAACTCGACGACGGCGTACGGCAGCGGGCAGATTCCGGCGGTGCGCTTCTGGTCGAGCGCATTGATGAAGGCGATGTTGCACTCGCTGGCCCCGTAGAACTCTGCGATGCGGTCGATGCCGAAGCGTTCGGTGAACTCGTCCCACAGTTCGGCGCGCAGACCGTTGCCGACGGCCAGACGGATCCCGTGGTCCGCGTCGTCCTCCCGCTGCGGCTGGTTGAGCAGGTAGCGGCAGATCTCGCCGATGTAGATGAAGGCGGTGGCGCCGTTGCGCTCCGCGTCGTCCCAGAAGTTGGAGGCCGAGAACTTCCGGCCGAGCGCGAAACCGGCGCCGGCGGCGAGCACCGAGGACAACGCGACGGTGAGCGCGTTGTTGTGGTAGAGCGGCAGGCACGAGTACAGGACGTCGGTGCTGCGCAGGCGCACCCCGAGGCTGCCGAGTCCCGACATCGACTTCAACCACCGGAAGTGCGTCATGCGGCTGGCCTTCGGCAGGCCTGTCGTGCCGGAGGTGAAGATGTAGTAGGCGGTCTCGGAAGCCCGGAGATTCTCGGTGACTGCAGGATTCGACGCGTCGGCGTCGCGGGCGGCGGTGTCCAGTTCACCGAAGCGCAGCGCGGTGCGGGCCTGCGGTTCGCCCCCGAGGGAGTCGACGGCCTCCTCGCACTCCTCCCCGATCACCAGGACGGCGCTGTCGAGCAGCGACAGGCTGTGCTCGAGCACCTCGCCGCGCTGGTTGATGTTGAGCATCCCGGCGGCGGCGCCGAGTTTGACCGCGGCCAGCGCGACCAGCAGCGTCTCGGGCCGGTTTCCCATGAGGATGCCGACGACGTCGCCCTTGCCGACACCACGATCGGCGAGCACCGAGGCATACCGATTGACCTGCGCGTTGGCCTCGCCGTAGCCGATCGAATCGCCTTCGAACCGCAGGAAGGGCCGCTCGGGGTGGCGTTCGGCGAGTTTCTGGAAGACCGAGCCGATCGTCTCACGGGCGCTCGGCTTCCGGGTCATCCCGGCCGCTCCGCGCAACACGATGGGGAGATCGGTAGCCATCCGGGGCAGTTTCGAGACGAGTCCGGGCAGGGATACGACGGGGGCGTTGTCTCGATCGGATCGAGTGGTCACGACAGGTTTCCTCACGGCGGCGTCGGGGGCGGGTGGGTTCGCTCGGGCGACACCCACGGCGTTCCCCCGAACTTACCGAAGAGTAGATAGGCGCGCGGCGAAGTGGAACAACTCAGACCGCTGCGTACGGCGCTGCGCATCGGTCGAGCGCGTCGGCGAGGTCGGTGGTGACCCCGAGACCGTCGAGTGCGCGTCGCGCGACGAAGCCGGTGTCGACCATCGAACCGAGCCAGGTGAGCAGACCGTCGAAGTGCCCCACCGGATCGAACAGCACGACCGGCTTGTCGTGCATACCGAGATACCCCGCCGTCCACGTCTCGAACAGTTCCTCGAGGGTTCCGATGCCGCCGGGCAGGGTCAGGAAGGCGTCGGCGCGGTCCTCCATGATGCGTTTACGCTCGCGCATCGTCTCGGTGACGATCAGCTCGTCGGCCTCGACGTCCGCGACCTCGCGGTGCACGAGCGCCTTGGGGATCACGCCGATCGTGTGCGCCCCGGCCACGCGGGCCGCCTCGGCGACCGCGCCCATCATCGACACGTTGCCGCCGCCGGAGACCAGCTGCCAGCCCCGTCGGCCGATCTCGGTCCCCACCGCGGCCGCGAGTTCGAGGAACTGCGGGTCGACAGGTCCCGACGCGCAGTACACGCAGACCGACAACGGCTCGGTCACCATCCACTCTCCTGTCCGTGCAGTTCGTCCTCGTCCTCGCCGCGATGCGCTTCGCGGATGATGCTCACGGTCTCCTCGACGCTGTCGGTGACGAACAGCAGATCAAGATCACCCGCTGCGATCTTGCCGTCGCGGACCAGGGTCTCGCGCAGCCAGTCCACCAGGCCGCTCCAGTACTCCGAGCCGACCAGCACGATCGGGAACCGGGTGATCTTGTGGGTCTGCACGAGGGTCAGCGCCTCGAACAGTTCGTCGAGAGTGCCGAAACCCCCGGGCAGACACACGAACGCCTGCGAGTACTTCACGAACATCGTCTTGCGTGCGAAGAAGTACCGGAAGTTGAGCCCGAGATCGACCCATTCGTTGAGACTCTGCTCGAACGGCAGCTCGATACCGAGACCGATCGAGAATCCCCCGGCTTCGTTCGCGCCCCGGTTGGCCGCCTCCATCGCACCCGGTCCGCCACCGGTGACGACGGCGTACCCTGCGTCGACGAGCGCGGCCCCCAGCTTGCGGCCCATCTCGTATTCCGGATGGTCGGCAGGGGTACGCGCGGAACCGAAGACGGCCACGGCACGGGGCACCTCGGCGAGTGCGCCGAAACCCTCGACGAACTCGCTCTGGATCCGCAGGACACGCCACGGATCGGTGTGCACCCAGTCGGACGGACCCCGGCGATCGAGCAACCGCTGATCCATCGTGGTCGCCTCGCGGGCCCGCTCGCCGCGCAACTGCACAGGCCCCCGCTGCACGATCTCGCGACGGGAACCGCCTTCGAAAGAGTTGTCGCCGGACATGACGGTCACGCTATCGCGTGAGATAGGAGCGCAGAACGGAGGTCACCTCGGTGATCCGTCCGATCTCGACGTGCTCGTCGCGCTTGTGTGCCAGGTTGGGATCGCCCGGGCCGTAGTTGACGGCCGGAATGCCCAGCGCCGCGAACCGCGAGACGTCGGTCCAGCCGTACTTGGCCCGGAACTTCCCACCCGCCGCCTCGACGAGCGCGGCCGCCGCCGGATTCGACAGTCCGGGCAACGCGCCCGGCGACATGTCGGTGAGTTCCATCGAGATCGCGAGGCCGTCGAACACCTCGCGGACGTGCGCGAGAGCGTCGTCGGGGCTGCGATCCGGGGCGAACCGGAAGTTCACGTCGAGCGCGGCCGCGTCGGGCACCACGTTCCCCGCGACACCGCCCTCGATGCGCACGGCCGACAGTCCTTCCCGGTACACACAGCCGTCGATGTCGACCGACCGCGCCTCGTACCGGGACAGACGGTCGAGCACGGGAGCGAGCTTGTGGATCGCGTTGTCGCCGAGCCAGGAGCGCGCCGAATGCGCCCGCACGCCGTCGGTGGTGATCCGCACCCGCAGCGTGCCCTGGCAACCGGCCTCGATCTCACCGGAAGTGGGCTCGCCCAGGATCGCGACGTCCGCGTCGAGCCAGTCGCGCAGTTCGGTCTCGATCCGCCCGAGCCCGTTGAACGACGCCGCGATCTCCTCGCAGTCGTACATCACGATCGTCAGGTCGTGGGCGGGATCGGTGACGGTCGCGGCGAGGTGCAGGAAGACGGCGTCGCCGGCCTTCATGTCGGAGGTGCCGCATCCCCACAGCAGGTCGCCGTCGCGTCGCGACGGCACGTTGTCGGCGATCGGGACGGTGTCGAGGTGCCCGGCGAGCATCACGCGGCTGCCGAGTCCCCGGTTCGTCCGCGCCAGGACACAGTTGCCGTTGCGCACGATCTCGAAGCCGTCGGTCTGCTCCCGCAGGGCCGCCTCCACGGCGTCGGCGATGAGCGTCTCGTCCCGGGACACACTCGGGATGTCGACGAGCGCGGCGGTCAGTTCGACGGGGTCGGCGTGCAGGTCCAACTGCGGTACGGGCATACCTGCACGATACGAAACGCGTATGCCCCTCAGACCCCGCACACGATTTTCTCAGGGGGGACACAGGCCCAGGACCGGCTCGCGTACGCTTCTCACCCGTGAGTGCACACGGAGCATCAGCAGTAGGCATCGCGAACATCACGGAGGACGGGACCGTCCTCGACACGTGGTACCCGGCACCCGCCCTCGGCGAGCCGAGCGAAACCGGAACGACACGCCTCGAGGGCACAGACATCCCGTCCGACCTGGCCCTCCTCGCCGGTCACGACGAGGCGCGCGAGGTCCAGCAGGTCGTGGTGCGCACCGACATCGCCGACCTGTCGAAGCCTCCCGTCGACACCCACGACGCCTACCTGCGCCTGCACCTGCTGTCGCACCGCCTCGTCCGCCCGCACGGTCTCGCTCTCGACGGCATCTTCGGTCTGCTCGCGAATGTCGTGTGGACCAACTACGGCCCGTGCGCGCTCGACAACTTCGAGACCGTGCGTTCGCGCCTCCGCATCCGCGGACCGGTCACCGTCTTCGGCGTGGACAAGTTCCCCCGCCTGGTCGACTACGTCGTTCCCTCCGGCGTCCGCATCGCCGACGCCGACCGGGTCCGCCTCGGCGCGCATCTCGCCTCCGGCACCACCGTCATGCACGAGGGCTTCGTCAACTTCAACGCCGGCACGCTCGGCAGCTCCATGGTCGAGGGCCGTATCTCCGCGGGGGTCGTCGTCGACGACGGCTCCGACATCGGTGGTGGCGCCTCGATCATGGGCACCCTGTCCGGTGGCGGCAAGGAGGTCATCTCCGTCGGCAAGCGCTGCCTGCTCGGCGCGAACGCGGGTGTGGGCATCTCGCTCGGCGACGACTGCATCGTCGAGGCCGGCCTGTACGTCACCGCCGGCACCAAGGTCACCGGCCCGGACGGCACGGTGGTCAAGGCCGCGACCCTCAGCGGCGCGTCCAACCTGCTGCTGCGGCGCAACTCGGTGAGCGGCGCGGTCGAGGTCGTGCCGAACAAGGGCAGCGGCGTCGAACTGAATGCGGCTCTGCACGCCAACGACTAGCTCTGCGCGCCAACGACCAGCTCTCTGCACGCGACAACAGATTCGGAACCGAGAAACCGTGAGTGAAACCCAGCGGCCCGCTTCCGAGGTCGAACATCTCGGGAGCGGCCTGAAGGTCCGTCATCTGACCATGATGGGACTCGGGTCCGCCATCGGTGCGGGCCTGTTCCTCGGTTCCGGTGTGGGTATCGCTGCCGCCGGTCCGGCGATCATCGTGTCGTACCTGCTCGCCGGCGTGATGATCATCTTCGTGATGCGCATGCTCGGCGAGATGGGTGCCGCACTGCCGGTGAGCGGATCGTTCTCGCACTACGCGCGGATCGGCATCGGCCGGTGGGCCGGATTCAGCATGGGCTGGCTCTACTGGTTCATGCTGATCATGGTGCTGGGTGTCGAGATCACCGGCGCCTCGGCGATCGTCCAATCATGGCTACCGGGCGTACCCCAATGGGTGGTCGCGCTGGGGTTCGTCACCTTCTTCGCGGTCGTGAACCTGGCGCAGGTCGCCAACTTCGGTGAGTTCGAGTTCTGGTTCGCGGCGCTGAAGGTCGCGGTCATCGTCGGCTTCCTGATCATCGGCATCCTGCTCGTCTTCGGCCTGCTCCCGGGAACCGAACCCGTGGGCACCACCCACCTGCTCGGCGACGGCGACGGCTTCGCACCCAACGGCATCGCCGGTGTCGCTGCCGGCCTGCTCGCGGTGGCCTTCGCCTTCGGCGGCATCGAGATCGTCACGATCGCCGCGGCCGAATCGAAGGACCCCGAACGGTCCATCGCCACCGCCGTGCGCAGCGTGGTCTGGCGGATCTCGGTCTTCTACCTCGGCTCGATCTCGATCATGGTGCTCGTGCTGCCGTGGACCGCGGCGAGCGGCGAGACGTCCCCGTTCGTGTCGGTGCTCGACATCGCCGGTATCCCCTACGTGTCCGGGTTCATGGAACTCGTCGTGGTGATCGCGTTGCTGTCGGCGTTCAACGCCAACGTCTACGGCACCTCGCGGATGGCGTACTCGCTGGCGCGCGGAGGCGACGGCCCGGCATGGCTGAGCAAGCTCACCCACCACGGGGTGCCCCGCAACGCCGTGCTGGTCTCGGTCTTCTTCGGATTCGTCAGCGTGTGGCTCAACTGGCTGCTGCCCGACACGATCCTCGGGATCCTCCTCAACGCGGTCGGATCGGCGCTGATCGCAATCTGGCTGTTCATCGTCGTCTCGCATCTGCGCTTGCGTCGCAGGTTCGAACAGGAGGGCACCCTGCGCCTGCGTATGTGGCTGTTCCCCTATCTCAGCTGGTTCACCCTGGCGATGCTCATCGGTTTCATCGCGCTGATGTTGTCCGACAGTGCAGCGAGGGTTCAGCTCGCATCGACCTTCGTGCTGTTCCTGATCATCACTGTGCTCGGACTGATCTGGCACCGCACCCATGACCGGGCGACCCTCAGCCACCCGTCCGATCGGCCAGCGCCGCGACCACGAGATCGGTGATGTCGAGCGGATCGCTCGTCCGGTAACTCGTTCCTCCGGTCGCCTCCGCGATCTGTTCGAGCG
This sequence comes from Rhodococcus gordoniae, assembly GCF_001646655.1. Lineage (GTDB taxonomy): Bacteria > Actinomycetota > Actinomycetes > Mycobacteriales > Mycobacteriaceae > Rhodococcus > Rhodococcus gordoniae. The sequence continues at coordinate 93,193 of NZ_LPZN01000035.1, forward strand.
GCACGGAATCGACGTCCTCGCCGAGTCCGATCGTCACGACCCGGACCGGCGGCTCGTTCTCACCGGCGAGGGTGGCGAGCAGTTCGCCCTTCGAGATCCGCGACCCCTCGTCGGCCCCGTCGGTCACCACGACGACACTGTTGGCTGCTCGCAGGTCGTAACTGTCCTGCACGTACCGGAAGGCCGCGAGGATCGTGTCGTAGAGCGCTGTGCTCTCGTCGGCCGTTCCGGCCATCTGTGCCACGAGTGCGGTGAGTCGATCGCGGTGTGTCCGGCCCTCGACGACCGAATCGAAGCGTCGTATCGGTGCCGCCTCGACGTAGTCGGCGCCACCTGCTCCCCCGCCGAACAACCACAGGCCGGCCGAGACACTCCCCGGGAGGACGTCGTTGGCAGCCAGCGCGGCGCGCCGTACCAGTTCGATCCGGCTCTCGTCGCCGAGATTCCGGTTCATCGATGCGGACACGTCCACCGCGAAGACGGTGCGTACGGGAAGCGCCTGCAGGGCCCACACGTTCATCGCCTCTTCCGCGACGCTCTCGTCCTGGAGCTCCAGCACGGGAACGGGTCCCACACCACGGTCGCCGGGGAGCACCCGACCGTTCCCGTCCCGGAACCCGTACCGAGCCAACCTGTCGAGCCCTTCGGGTGTGTGCAACGCGTCGATCAGCAGGGTCGCGGCGTAGGCCACCCTGTCGTATCGCTCACCGCGCGCCGTCACGACCAATGGATAGTCGACGAGTGGGGTGCCCGTTCCGGGTACCGCGGTACCGAGATCCCGCTCGTGGACACGGCGATAGGTGTCCACCTGCTGTTCGGTGCTCACGACCTTCCCACCGTCCGAGACGACGTTTTCGAGCAGTTCCGAACCGGCGGGCGCCTCCTCGTCGCGGGCCAGCTCACGTTCGGCCAGCGGTGCCATGACCGGACGGACCGTTCCGATCGCGACGGGATCACCGGCGGCTTCGGCCAGCACGGCGCGGATGGCCCCCGCGGCGGGACCGGACCGCAGCGGATTGCCGAAGACGAGATCGGGTGAGGACAGAGCGCTCTGCCAGTCGGGCACCGGTTCGACGCCGCCCGGTTCACCTGCGAGCACGAGCGGCGTCGTGGCGAGGGGTGTCGACACCGTGCGCACCGGCCCCGAGGCGTTCGTTCCCGCCCACGACGCCCACCAGCCACCCGCCGGAATCCACAGGTCCGGGGCATCGTCCGCCGCGATCCGCGCCGATACCTCGCCCGGCTCCTGTTCCACGACCTCGAACTCGGCACACGCCGGGGGCGCGATCTCCCCGATCACCGGGGCGAGATCGGAGGACACCGCCACCGTGTACCGCTCGACCACGTCGCAGTCGCGTCCTTCCTCCACGACGAGGAAGGCGATCGAGCCTGCTGCGAGGACGAGGATCGCGGGGACGACGAGCCGGCGCATCCGGCGCCTGCCCGGCCGTGCACCTTCGCGCTTCCCGCCACGACGGACCGGCGGATCCGGATCGGACGGTTCGGACTCCCTCGCCATGCGCCGGCCCCCTCGCGCTCACTCCGGGTGACGCCCCCTCGGTCGCCCGAGACCGATGATATCGACCGAGACGCCGCGGGAAGCCGAATCCGGCGCGATGTCAGCCCTGTTCGGAGCTCTCCTGTTCGAGTCGCCGAGCGGTCAGTGCCGCCTGCAGTTGCCGCAGCCCCGAGGGCCGGGTGGGATCGAAACCGGTGAGCTGCGCGACCCGCTTGAGCCGGTAGTCGACCGTGTTCGCATGGACGTGCAGGGTCTTGGCCGTGAGCTGCCGGCTGAGGTCGTGTGCGATGTGTGTTTCCAGCGTCTCGACGAGTTCGGGTGATTCGTCGAGCGGATCGAGCACGCGCGCGAGATGCCGGCGCGCCGGTCCGGGGCGGGTGAGCTGGTATTCGAGGGCGAGATCCTGCATGCCGTAGGCACCGACGGGGCGCCCGAGCCGTCGCGCGAGATCGAGCAGCTCGTGGGCCTGCTTCGCCGCGATGGGTACTTCCCGGACGGGCGCGTGGACGAGAGCGATCGTGACGGACACACCCGCGACGGTCTCGATGCGTTGCCGGAACTCCTCGATCGCCTCGGTCGAGGGCGACTCGGGCAACAGGACGGTGCCGCCCTCGGGGCCGAGCATCGCGAGGTGGCGGCCCTCGCAGATCGCTTCGAGTTCGGTCTCGACCCGGCGCAGGGTCCGACGCGCGACGACCTCGGGCCGCACATGCGGATTGCGCTCGTCGGGATGACGGGTGAGCGAGACCGCCAGCACGGTGTAGGTGTCGGCGAGCACGAGACCCGAGCGTTGCGCGACCGTCGCGGCGTCCTGCCCGCTGAGCAGGGCAGTGACCAGCTCTTGCGCGGCGACGTCGCGTTCGCGCCGGATCGCGTCGAGTTCGGCGACGAAACCGGTGGTGGCGGCGACGGTGACCTTCTCGAGCAGGGCCATCCACAGGCGGGACGCATCGGCAACGGAGGAGACATCGCCCTCCCGAGCCCGATCGGTGACCAGTTCCCAGCCGAGCCTGATGCCTTCGTGATAGATCCGGAGCATGTATTCGAGCCGGAATCCTGCGCGGGCCCATTGGGCGGCGCTGCTGCGCAGGTCGGCGAGTTCGGCGTCGGACGGCAGTTCTCCCGAATCGAGGAGATGGATCGCGATGCGCAGGCAGCGCACGGTGACCTCGGTGACGTCGCCGCGCAGCGATTCCCCCGGCCGGAGCGAACACGGAGCCACGTTGTCGGCGAAATGCGCCACGAGTTTGCGAGCCACCGCCGGCAGATCGCGCAGCGGAACGGACGCGGGTTTGCCGTCCACCAGGAACAGCGGGGCGTGATCACCGTCCCCCCGACGATCGCGCCCGGGCACCCGGACCTGATCCGTTACAGACATCCCTCGAACCCCCATCGAAGTGAGTAGATCTACATACGGTGCAGTAGAGAATCCGCCTCGGAGTGTGACACATGCAACCCCTGTGGCCGATTTTCCACGCCATCCCGGTTACAGGAACCTACCTGCCGACGATCACCCGCCGGATTTCTCAGCCCAGTTTCTTCTTCTGCACCTTGCCCAT
>NZ_LPZN01000036.1 GCF_001646655.1 Rhodococcus gordoniae
CGTGGACGAAGTGGTATCGGGACGACCGAAACAAGCAAATAGGATATTTCACCCGGCCATCGTGTGATATCGGCGCGAATGATCCCTGTTCTCCGGTCGTTCCCTTCTCCCGATGGCATGATTCGAGTTATGGCCGGATCCTCGAACACTCCCCCGAAACCTGCTGTGGGCGCGAAGGTCGTCGTACGCGCGGGTGTCGCGGGCGACGATGCCTGCCGCGGCACGATCGTCGAAGACTTCGGTCCGGCCCAGGAAGCGGTGGGCGACCAGCTGGGCCGCGACTGGGCTCCGGTGCGCCGCTGGGCCGTGGCCCTCGAGGACGGACGGCTGATATTCGTCGACATGGACGCATTCGAGTCCTCGAAATCCTGACACCCGGCGCAGCCCCGGACTCCGGTGCAGCCCTGACATCCGACCCGTTCACATCTTTCGCATCGCTCGACAGCGGCGCTGTCGCGTGTGGGACGGAAGAAGAGACGGATGCGCCGACGCTCCTGCACGCCCGCGTCGGTCTGCGGACCTGACGTCGAACGGCACGACCGCATGCTTACGCCGGTCGCCGCTCCGTCCGGACATCGGCCGAAGCGCCGTCCGCCGGCCGTCGAGCGACGACTTCCCTGCATTCGTGGACCGGAGCCCCTCCCGCAGCAGTGTCGCCCGGGTGTATGTTGACGTTCCGATATCAAAGGTTCGCCTCACCTAAGCAGGAACGCTTCATGATGCCGTTCGCCGTCGATGCGCCGCCTCGAGCCTCGCAGCGGGTGCGGTCCGGCCGCGGCGGCGCAGCCGCCGGGGTGGCTGCGATCGTCCCGTTCTTGCCGCGACCTCACACGCTCGTCCCGAAAGGCTCTCGTAGATGCGCCGCACCACCTGCTTCCTCGCGTCGACCGCTGTCCTCCCGCTCGTCCTCGCCGGGTGCACCGAGAAAGCGACATCCGATCCGGGAGCCGTCTCGGTGACCGCGACGGATTCGTCCTGTGAGGTGTCCGCCACCGAGGGTGTCACAGGGCATTCGACGTTCACCGTCACCAACAACGGCTCGAAGATCACCGAGTTCTACGTATTCGCGGCCGGGGATCGTGCGGTGGGCGAGGTCGAGAACATCGGTCCGGGACTGACCCGGCAGCTCATCGTGAACATCCCCGAGCCCGGCGACTACGAACTGTCCTGCCGGCCGGACATGGCGGGCGAGGGCATCCGGCAACCGTTCACCGTGACGGGCGATTCGCAGGCCGCGACGGGCGCCGAGGACACGCTCACGGAGGCGGCCGACGGGTATCGCCGCTACATCCGGAGCGAGGCCGACGCGCTGGTCGCCGCCACCGGCGGGTTCGTCGCAGCGGTCCACGCGAACGACGTCGGCGAGGCGAAGCGGCTGTTTCCGCTCACCCGTACCCACTTCGAACGGATCGAGCCCGAGGCGGAGAGCTTCGGCGATCTCGATCCGCGTCTGGACCTGCGCGAAGCCGACCTCGAACCGGGGCAGGAGTGGACGGGCTTCCACCGTCTCGAGAAAGACCTGTGGGTGACCGGTCCGCAACCCGACACCGGCACGATCGCCGACCGGCTCGCTGCCGACGTCGCAGAGTTGGCCGCCCTGGTGAACGCGGAGGACTACGTCGTCGATCCCACCCGGATCGCAGGCGACGCGCAGGGTCTGCTCGACGAGATCTCCACGTCGAAGATCACCGGTGAGGAGGACATCTTCTCGCACACCGACCTGTACGACTTCCAGGCGAACGTCGACGGCTCGCAGGCCGCCGTCGCCGCAGTGCGACCGATCATCGACGAACACGACACGGCACTCGGCACCGCAATCGACGCCCGGTTCGCGGATCTCGATGCAGCACTGGCCCGATACCGGGTGGGTGACGGTTTCGTCTCGTACGACACGGTCACCGAGCCGCAGCGTCAGGAACTGTCACGACTGATCGATGCGCTGTCCGCCGAGGTGAGCAGGGTGCAAGGGGTCGTGGCGGAAGCGGCGGGCCTGTGACCGGCTCCGGCTCCTCCCCCCTCGTCTCGCGCCGCCGGTTGCTCGGCGCGGCAGGTGCCGGTGCCGTGCTCGCCGGAACCGGTGCGGTGGTCGGCCGCGTCACCGCTCCCTCACCGGAGAACGTGGCCGCCGAGGGTGTGGTCCCGTTCCGGGGCGAGCACCAGGCCGGAATCGTCACTCCCGCCCAGGACCGCATGCACTTCGTCGCCTTCGACGTGACCACACGCGACCGTGACGAACTGATCGCCTTGCTGAAGACGTGGACCTCGATGGCCGAACGGATGACCTCGGGGCTCGAGGCCACCGAGGACGGTGCGACCGGCGAGGGTATCCATCACCCGCCGAGCGATACCGGTGAGGCTCTGGACCTGGCGGCTTCCCGGCTGACTCTCACCATCGGCTTCGGACCGTCGTTGTTCGACGATCGCTTCGGCCTCGCACACCTGAAACCCGCCGCGCTGGTGGATCTTCCACATTTTCCCGCCGACAACCTGGATCCGGCCCGCAGTGGCGGTGACATCGCGATCCAGGCGTGCTCGGACGATCCGCAGGTCGCGGTCCACGCCATCCGCAATCTCGCGCGGGTCGCCTTCGGCACGGCCTCGGTGCGATGGTCGCAGCTGGGATTCGGCCGTACCTCCTCCACCTCGACGTCCCAGACCACGCCCCGGAACCTGTTCGGTTTCAAGGACGGCACGAACAACCTCAAGGCCGAGGATCCGCAGGCCCTCACCGAATCGGTGTGGGTGGCGCCGGACGACGACCAGGCATGGCTGGCGGGCGGAACCTATCTGGTGGCGCGGCGCATCCGGATGTTCATCGAACAGTGGGACCGGGCCGTGCTGGGCGAGCAGGAAGCGGTCATCGGACGCGACAAGCGGGAAGGTGCACCGCTCGGCCGGACGAACGAGTTCGACGAACTCGACCTCGAGTCGAGCGGCCCGGACGGTCCGTTCGTTCCCGCTACCGCCCACGTGCGGCTCGCGTCCGCTCAGCATCTCGGGGGCATCCGGATCCTGCGACGCGGCTACAACTTCACCGACGGATCCGACGGACTCGGCCACCTCGACGCCGGGCTGTTCTTCGTCGCCTTCTGCCGCAACCCGCTCGAACAGTTCGTGCCGATGCAACTCGAACTCGCACGGCACGACGGACTGAACGAGTACATCCAGCACGTCGGGTCGGCCGTCTTCGCATGCCCACCCGGAACGGTGGGTGAAGACTATTGGGGTCGGTCGCTGTTCGAGGCCTGACAACCCCGGGACGACAGCCGAGTACCGACCTGCGAGCGGAGGCCCCATGCACGAAGATCTACCCGTTCCCCCGGCTCCGCCCGTTCCCCCTCCTCCGCGCAACGGTGCCGGGACTGCGGCACTGATCGCAGGGATCGTCGCCCTCGTCTTCGCGTTCGTCCCCGTCATCGGGGACTTCGTCGCGATCCCTGTCGGGCTGGTCGCCGTGGTGTGCGGGTGGGTCGGACTCGAACGTGTCGACAAGGGCACGGCGACGAATCCTCGTGAGGCTCTGGTCGGTGCTTGTCTGGGTGCTGCGGCACTGTTCGCCGTCTTCGTGATCTTCGCAGCGGTTCACAGCACCACCGCATGAGACAGGCCCGCGCGCTGTACGCGACAGGCCTTCCGTGCCGAGCACGGGGAGACCTCGGTGGAGCCCCCCGAGGTGGGGCGCTTTGTCGGACCTGGTGTTGGCAGTCGCTCAAAGGCTTCCGCGTTGCTTCACCGACGTGATATTGGGCGCGCTGCCTATGTCGTCGGGAACGTCGAGTGCGTCGACCTTCAAGTGGACAAACTGAACGAGGGTGTCAAGGCCAGCGACCAAGCTGAGCACAGTCCACAGCCCAAGGAAGCCGCCGACCAGGGACACCACGCTGAAGACGACACGAGGCGCTGTCGGCGTAAAGCTAGACATCGCGATAAGCACGAGGACCGCAACGACTCCCAGAACTGCAGTGAAGAGGAACGGAGCAATGTACTTCACGGGATTGACTTGGATCGCCCGGAGCTTACGCAGGAACGGCTGGTCGAGGAACGCTACCTGGACGGAGATGCCGGCAACGACCGCGCCGATGATCACTCCGACCGCACCTGCCAACCATGGGCTGTTCGCTATCACGAGTTCCGGGCGATGCCACGCGAGGACACCTACCGCGACACCCCCGATACCTGCCAGCAGGAAGTCGAACCGGAGGATCTCGCTCAGCTTGAAATCGAGTGCTTGTCGCAGGTCCGCGGCAAATAACTTCGGCACTTAGATCACCCCTCGTCCGGTCGGATGGTACGCAGAGGGTCCGACATGTTGCCTCATGGCGTTACTTCGTCGCCACGTAGCTTGCCAGAGAGCTCTGGACAAGTTCCATTCCTCGCCGTAGATCGGTGCCGAACTCGGCGATCAGAGCAGAATCGGGACGTTGGTTACTGTTGAAGGTGGTCTCGTGCTGACCATCATCGGAGCGCGCCCACAAGTTGAGGGACGCATCTCCTGTCTCGAGCCCGATGAGCTTGTCCTCGAAATCCTGGGATCGCGTGTTGAGATACTCGTTCTTCGGAGCCTTGTACGTCTCTTCCATCATCGCGGCCCCGAGCTCTCTCATATGCTCTCGGTCCGAGTCGAGATCACGTCCCGGGTTCGAGAATTGGAGCTTACGCACCATTTTCACCACATTCGGATTCGTGCGGATCCAGTCCCTGACGGTCTTGCGCGAGATGACCAGATCGAACTCCCAGTCCGTCGGCCACAGATCGAGTTTCTTCACTGCCTCGTTGAGTACTGCGGCGAATCCATCGCGGAAGACCTGCTGCCGAATACTTTTCGATGTAGCAAAAGCCACCCATCTACCACCGCTAGAGAGGTCAATTGCGAACGGGACGACTGTGGTCGACGTCGCTCCGGTCGCATTCGTGGTTTCCCCTTTCACCCAACTCCACGAAGAGTCGTCGAACCTGCGGAACTCATCGACAACGTTGTAGCCCAGGACGCCCGTCAGGAATCGGCCGTGCGGGTCGATGGTCAAGTCGGCCGCGATCCATTCTCGACTTTCAGTCCTACTCAGTTGCGTCGTTGCCCGTGTGAGACGACTTTCTGCGAGCGCTGCAAGGTCTTCGGCAAACGTGCGTTCGCCGAGGGCGGTCTGACCGGCCCTCACCCTGCGGTTGATTCGGCCAAAAAGCACTGTTCGAGTACGAGCCACCGGCTGAAGATATCTGGTGGCCCGCTGAGGGAGCACACTGACGCCCTGTTCGGATCGCTCACGCCCATAGGGATGCGTTACGGGCGGACGATCTCCCGCGACCAACGCTGGATCGTATTTGTCGACATGCCAGTGAGCATGCTCATCTCGCGGACTGATCCGCCGGCCAACAATCCGGAAACAACGGCGGCCCGCAACTCGACTTCTGCATCGTCGAGGGCACGCATCGCGGCGAGGATGCGCGCCCGCTCCGGATCAGGAATCAGTCCACGCTTCTGCGGAGTCACTCGGACGACGGTACTTCTTCGTCCCTGTGCTGCCAGCATCACTCACCTTCATTCCGTACCCGTCGATTGCAGTGCCACATCCTGCCGAGTTTGGCCTTGGAGTACTTCCGGGTGGCCGCGATCCCGCCGGAATGGCAGGGGGCGTTACAGAACTTCATGCCCTCTCCTCTTCCGACTCGACCATGCAGACCTCCCGGCCCACAGGGTCGAGGTCGGTGATCGAAGAGCACTGGTGACACAACGATCCGGTGCCCTGGTTGATCGCCGACTCCGCAGCTTCCTCTTTCGAATCCGCTTCGAGGAAGACGGTGTGGCTGACCGACTGCGTCAGGACTACGGCGTACTGGGGCATGTCACCATCCTCCCACAAGGTGTAGCGATTATCGCTACGTATCCGCTCCGTAACTGCCTTCGCGGGACACGCCCGGTCCATAATCGTTTCCGAGACAACGACCACCACACTCCCAGAGAGCGGTGGTCGTATAGGTCAAGTGTGGCAGGGAGTCAGGCCTCGTCGCTTCCTGGAGTCGCATCGACAAACGCGATACCGCTGCCACCTTCCAGTTTCGTATTGACGATCTCGTCGATCGCTTTCTTCCAGTGGATCCGGACGCGCTCGGGGTCTTCACCCTTTTCGATCCGGAGGAGGATGTCGCGTTGCGCAATGCGCATCGCTTCACCGGTGTCGATCTCGTACTTGTTCATGCTCTCTTCATCCCTGCCCTGTCCGGCTCGTTACAGGCGTCTGGTGTTTTGTCTGCGCCTAGTTGGGTTCGTCTGCGAGCGGGCCGCGACTGCGGCGATCTTCCTCCCGCAGAATGTCCGCAGCTTGGGGATCTAGGACGTCCAGGATCTGCATGAGCGCGTCCAGTCGGCCTTCGACCCACTGCTCGTTCGAGTCGCCCTCTTCCTTGAGCGCCTTCCTCCTCATCGTGTAGGCGATCTCCACTTGGCTCTTCACATGGTCGCGCAGGCCCTCGATCGTGACCCCATCGTTGATCATCGACCCATCATGGATCAGATGCTCGTGCGAAGTAGCCGATTCTCGTATACCAGCAACGATCCGCCCCATAGGTAGCGTCACTGGATGAGTCGGTAGCCGAAGGCGCGCCACTTACCTAGTTCAAGTCCGGGCGGATCGTCGAGATCATGACAGTGCCGCATGATCAGGATCGCCGTGTCAGGTGGAAGCAAAGCCGATCCAGCAACGCGCACATTGTCCCCAGGATCGGGCGGAAGTTTGACCAAGGCGGTATCGAGCGACTCGAAGTGAGGTCGGCTGGTCATGCCACGATTCGCAAGCTGCCGTCGAGCAAGACGAAGATCACGACGCCAAGCCCTGAGTGACTCAGGCGCAACGACGAGTGGAAGCAGTCTTTTTGCATCCCGCTCCTGCAACACCGCCAGGAAGGTTGATGCGGCTCGGATTACGGCGCCGGCACCATGAGTTTCCGCATCTTGCAGAGCATGACCTGCACTTCCGGGTAGGTACCCTGCACCCCACGGATGCCGGTACCGGATCGCGTGCATCGCGTCGGCAGTGGTACGCGCATCGAGGCCTGCGTGTTCGATATGGAGAACGTCGTTGTCATCGGACACGAGGATGTGCGCGGCGCCGTCCTCGAAAACCGCGACGAGATAGTCATCCTTCGGATCCCGGCACACTTTGGGAATCAGATCGTCGGGCCGGTCTGCAACCGAATCCGCAGTCAAGATCAGCGCATCGATAAGGTCGTGCACCTCGTCCTCGGTAATGTGCCGGCGGAACTTACGCCGCATCAGCACCTGTTCGATTTCATCTAACAGCCGCGGAGAGACGACGAGGTCGACGAACCCGCCCATTACCAGATCGAGCAGCTCGGCAGCCGCACCATTCCTGGCAATGACAGAACGAACGAACACATTTGTATCGAGCACCACCCGAAACCGGTTCGATGATGCCAGTTCCTGATCGTCCAACGCCTACCGTCGCCGTTTCCAACCGAGGAAGCCCGATGCGATCTTCTCCTCACGCATCTCTTCCCGCTCCCCCTCGACGATCTTTTCGGCCTCGGCGTCACTGACAGAAACTCGCTCGACTGCTCGACCCCGCACGGTTCTGAGAACAGCACGACCCAACGCTCGATCATCTGCGGCCGCGCCGTATCGCTGCACCAACCGACGCCGAGCAGCGGCCCGGCGCTCCTCCATCCTCGCGTCAGTCATGGCAGTCCCACCTCGTTACCTCTCGACGTCTCGCAATCGTACCGCCTGGCACATCCCAGACAACGGTCTCCGCAGGCACCTATGAAGGATGCGTTGCGAGCGGGCCAGGCGGTTCATGGCAGACCGTTGGATACGCTATATGGCGCCGCACTTGCGCGCGGATAGAACGATGCCCCGGAAGGTGCTGATGACACCCCCGGGCATGGCCGGCTAGCTAGGAGTCGACATGTCCAATGGTAGGTCGAAGTCCTGCGTCTTTTGCGGGGAAGCGCCACCGGCGGTGAAGATGACCAATGAGCACGTCCTGCGAAACTGGTTTCGACAGCACATGAGCGGGCCGGACACCCGACTCCGGCACAGGTCATGGTGGATGGATGAGGCGACCGGCACGAGGCAGGTCGATCACCGAGATGTCGGATTGAACCCCTGGGAAGTCACCGTCAAACGAGTTTGCGCTCCCTGCAACAACGGGTTTCTCAATGATGAGATTGAAAAACCGATCGAAACCACCCTGTTGCGGCTAATGCGGGGACAACTCACCCGACTCGATCCGGAGGATCAAAAGCTGATTGCCATCTGGGCGTGGAAGACATCACTCGTTCGAGCGCTTGCAGATTCAGGGCCGACAACCATTCCTGATTCAGACTTCCGGTACCTACGTGAGCGGATCGAGCCGCCATCTCACGTTCGAGTTTGGCTCGGAAGTTGCGAAGCTCCTGAAGACACGTGGACCAGGCATAGTCGGTTCACCATCGCCCAGGGCCCTGTCGGCCCCAGCCATGGCTACATCACCACACTTGCATTGGGGAACCTGCTTCTCTTCATCTGGAGCGGCCCCGAAGAATTCCTCGCCCTCGTGGAAGGGTCCATTTGGCCCGCCCTGGACGTAAAAGTGGCGCAAGTGGCTCGCGTCATCTGGCCTGTGCAAGACACGATTCGCTGGCCCTCACTGCCCCGTATGTACCAGTACGAGTTTCACGCCCTGACTGATCAGATCCTCCAATACGCCCTGAATACGGCCGATGTAGGCGGGATTTGAACCCGTGGGGACCGCTCGCAGTTGTATAGAGCGGTCCCTGGATCCTTCCGGCTGCACACACTACGCACCAACCACGGTATGCATCACGAACAGTTCAGAGACTCCGCCGGAGGATCGGTGCCATCCGTGCTGCGAGCCACTGCGCGTAGTACTCGTAGCCTGCCGCGTCGGCGTGCGTCGCATCAGAGCTCATGCACTTGTCGGCATTCCCGTCGGCCTTGAGGCTGTTCGTGCATCCGGTACCGGAGAACACCGGAGCTGCGGCCGACATGGAGTCGATGAACGGGATACCTTCCGTCGTTCACACGGCCTTGACGTCGTCGCGAACCTCCAGGATCGCTGCGCTGGGAGTGTGCGTACACCGGGGACGTCGCAACGATCTTCACCTCGACGAGGTGGCGCGCCGCCTCGAAGAGATGTGGGCGAAATGTGGGCAGAAGTGAAATCAGGGCCGCTCCCCTTTTGGAGAAACGACCCCTGACCTGCACCGCAGCATCTTTACTAGTGGAGCCCCCTGTCAGGATTGAACTGACGACCGCTCGCTTACAAGGCGAGTGCTCTACCACTGAGCTAAGGAGGCACTGAACTCGAAGGCCGCGGACGACCCGTGAGCGACGCCATCATATAGCGCGTCACACTCTCGGCGCGCACCCACCCGCCTTCGTTACGGTGGATTCCATGCCCGCCTTCTCCGTTTCCCCCAGCCGTACCGGAGGCCGCGGACGGTGATCCGCTTCGACGACTTCCTCGATCGGGTTCTCGGTACCCGCCGCGCGACCATCGACGCGGTCACCGAAGCACCGGCCCCACTGCAGCCGATCGATCTGACCGACGATGCGGTGGTCGCCGAGGCACTCGACGTGGCCGTGCGCGTCGGTGAGGTTCTTCTCGCCTCGGGCACGGGTGCGATCGACACCGCCGAGCAGGTGCGGTTCGTCGCCGCCACCTACGGTCTGGCGCAGTGCGACGTCGATGTCACCTACAACTCGATCGTGCTGTCGGCCTATCGCGGACCGACGATGCCGCCGTCGAGCACGATGCGGGTGGTGCACTACCGCTCGATGGACTTCACGCGACTCGCGGCTGTCGACCGCCTGACCCGCCGCATCCGCCGCGACGCGATCTCCCCCGCACAGGCGCACGAGGAACTGCTCGCCATCACCACCAAGGCGCATCCGTACAACCGCTGGGTGGCGACGATCGCGTGGTCGGCCATGGCCGCGTCGATCGCCGTGCTCCTCGGCGGCGACGCGCTGGTCGCTCTCGTCGCCTTCGGCTCGACCTTCGTCATCGACCGCGTCAACCGCAAACTCAACGCGGCCGGCCTGCCGTTCTTCTTCCAGCACCTGGTGGGCGGCATCATCGCCACGGCCCCCGCGATCACGCTGTACGGCATACGGGAGACCATCGGCGTCGAAGTCTCCCCCGGACTGATCATCGCGGCCGGGGTGACGGTGCTGCTGTCCGGGCTGTCGCTCGTCGGGTCGGTGCAGGACGCCATCACCGGTGCCCCGATCACGGCGTCGGCGCGCTTCTTCGAGGTGCTGATGATGACGGGCGGGATCATCGCGGGCGTCGCGACGACCCTGCGGATCGCCTCGGTGTTCGGCGCCGAACTTCCCCTCATCAGCTACGAAGCCCTACCCGACCTCACGCAGCTGCCGACGAAGATCCTCGCCGGCGCCGCGGCTGCGCTGTTCTACGCCCTCGCCTGTTACGCCGAGCGTCGGGCCCTCACGGTCGCCGCGCTTGCCGGCGCCACCGGCAGCCTGGGCTACCAGCTCGCGCTCGGACTGTCGCTCGGCCCCATCATCTCGTCGGCCCTCGCCGCGACCACCATCGGTTTCGCGGGTGGTCTGATGGCCCGCCGCGCGCTCACGCCGCCGCTGGTCGTCGCGGTCGCCGGCATCACGCCGCTGCTGCCCGGTCTCGCCCTGTACCGCGGCCTCTACGCCATGCTCCGCAACCAGATGTCCACCGGCATGACGGCGCTGTTCTCGGCGTTCGGCATCGGGTGTGCGCTCGCTGCCGGTGTCACGCTCGGGGAATGGCTCGCCCGCCGCACCCGGAACCCGCGGGGTCTCCTCCGGGTCGGCGCGCTGCGCCGCCCGCAACTGCGGCGGATCCCCCGGATCCGGCTCGACAAGAACCGCCCGGTGTGGCGACCGGCGCCGGGGCCCGCCACGGGTCCGATCCCGGTGAGGTCGCTGCACACCGGACCGATACCCACCGCTCCCGGAACCGGACCGATCGCGACAGGACCGATCGCGACGGGTCCGATCGCGACAGGACCCATACCCACCGGCCCGATCGGGTCGGGTCCGCTGGCGACGGGTCCGATCCCCGTCACTTCGCAGGGGTCGTCGGGCCGGGAGTCCGGATCGTCCGTACAAACGACGAGAGCCACGCTGCGCTTTCGGCGCGGACGTGACTCTCGGCGGATCTGACGGAAGCGTTCAGCTGCCCTGGCGGGCCTTCTCGTCGGCTTCCATTGCGTCGCGAAGGCTCTTCGGACGCATGTCGGTCCAATTCTGCTCGACGTACTCGACGCAAGCGGCGCGCGACTCTTCGCCGAATACCACCCGCCACCCCTGCGGAACCTCGGCGAAGGTCGGCCACAGCGAGTACTGCTCCTCATCGTTGATGAGGACGTAGAAGCGGCCGTCTTCGTCGTCAAATGGATTCGTGCTCATCTCGCCTCACTTGTTGCGTAGGTGTGATGGTCCGATATCCTACCAAGCTCGTCGATTCCGCCCCCGGCTCCGGGCAGGCGAAGCTCCCGGCGTTCGACGATCGAGGTCAGGATCTCCCCCGCGCGGATTGCTGCGTTGGACAGCAGCGACGCGGTCGGACCGTGTGTCTTCTCGGTGCCGCCCTGCAGGTAGATGTCGGCCGTGATGCCCTCGAGCAGCGGCAGACGGTAGTCGCGGGCGACGGACAGGACGGGAGATTCGGGCGCGAGATCGCCGAGCAGCGGCTGCAGGGATGTCGGTTCGAAGCCGGTCGCGAGGACCACCGCGTCGCACTCGAGCGTCTCGATGTCACCTTCGAGATTGTTGCGGACCTCGACGGTGACCCCTCCGTCGTACTCGATCGCCGCCACGACCTCCGAGGCACGACGCAGGAACAGGCGGCGGCGGCCGCTGACCCGCTCGCGGTACTCGGTCGCGTACAGGGCCTCGATGAGTTCCGGGGACACGACCGAGTAGTTGGTGCTGCGGTGCAGGGCGAGCAGACGCTCTCGCTCCGACAGCGGGGCCGCATGCAGTTCGTCCACGACCTGCGGGTCGAAGATGCGGTTCGCGTACGGGCTGTCGTCGGCGGGGCTGTATCCGAAGCGGTTGAAGATGTTGTGGACCTCGGCGTGCGGGTAGTGCGTGTGCAGGTACTGCACGACCTCGGCGGCGCTCTGTCCGGCACCGACCACCACGAAGCGCTGGTGGTGTGGCTCCGGCATGTCTTCGATGTGGACGAGGAAGTGGTGGTTGTGGAAGCAGCGGGCCGACGCGGTCGCCCACTTCGGGAGGCGGGCGCGCAACCCGACCCCGACCACGATGCTGTGCGCGTACACGACGTTTCCATCGGCGGTCCGCACGGCGACGAGGTCGGCGACCCCGTTGTGGTTGTGGACGGTCTCGACCGAGACCACCTCGGTTCCGTAGCGGACGTCGGCGTCGACACGCGTGGCCGCCCACTGCAGGTAGTCCTGGAACTCGTGGCGCGTGGGGAAGAACGTCTGGTGATTGACGAAGTCCACGAGACGGCCACGATCGTGCAGGTAGGAGAAGAAACTGTACGAGCTCGTGGGGTTGCGGAAGGTGACCAGATCCTTGGGGAACGCGATCTGCATCGTGGCGCCCTCGAGCAACATGCCCGGGTGCCAGGCGAAGGCCGACTGCCGTTCGAAGAAGCGTGACCGGATCGCCGCGGAGGGATTGTCGGTGTTGTGCTCCTCGACGGCGATCGCGAGCGCCAGGTTCGAGGGGCCGAAACCGATACCGACGAGGTCGAAGACGTCTCCTTGCGAGTTGCCCTCCGACCTCCCCGCGTCATCGGCGACAAGGCTGGAACGGTCGGTCATCACTCAACTTTCGTACTAGGGGGGCCGGAGCGG
Organism: Rhodococcus gordoniae; assembly: GCF_001646655.1. GTDB lineage: Bacteria > Actinomycetota > Actinomycetes > Mycobacteriales > Mycobacteriaceae > Rhodococcus > Rhodococcus gordoniae. The sequence goes on from NZ_LPZN01000036.1 coordinate 12,847, forward strand.
CCCGTGATCGGTTCGTACGAGACTCGAAGGTAGCCCAGGCTAACCTTTGTTTGGCGAGCGTACCAGTGCCCGACGGTCTGCAGGGACGTCCCGATCGCAAGGACCCTCGTCGCAGTCCACAGACGACGGGCGCGGTGGATCGTCGCCGATTCCACCGCGCCCGCTTACGGATTCCCCCTGCGGAGCTTCCTCACGAACCCAGGAAGTCCACCAGGATCTTGTTGACCGCCTCGGGCCGCTCGAGATAGCCGTAGTGCCCCGCGTCCGGGATCTCCTCGTAACGCGCACCCGGGATGGCGTCCGCCACCTCGCGCGACAGGTAGGCCGGGATCATCCGGTCGTCGGCGAACCCGACCGCCAGGCACGGCACCGTGATGTCCCGGTAGGCCGCGCGCCGGTCGAAGTCGCGGTCCATGCCGAGCTGCGCGCGCACACCCGCCGACACCTTTCCGCCGCTGAATTCGAAGACGTCCAGCCAGTCGCGAGCGGTGTGCTCATCGGCCAGCGACGCCGGCGACAGATTCATCACGGCCGTCACGGCGGCCTGATACTTCGGCGGCAACTCGACACCGCTGTCGTAGAGCTGCCGCTCCCCCTCGGTGAGCGTCAGCTGGAACTGGTCCATGCGGGCGTGCCCGGCGAGGAAGGCGGCCTTGCGGACCAGGTCCGGGCGGGCGAGCGCCAGCTCCTGCGCTACACGCGCACCCATCGACGTGCCGATCACATAGGCCGGACCGCCGAGCAGTTCGATCAACCCGGCCGTATCCTTCACCAGGTCGTCGATGGTCATCCCGCCGAGGCTCTCGCCCGACGGCGCGATGCCGCGGTTGTCGAAGGTGGCGACCCGGTAGCCGGCCTTCACGAGCGCGGGCACCTGGTGCAGGTCCCACACGCGTCCCGGACTGCCCGTGCCCATGATGAGGACGACGAGATCACCCGTCCCCTTGACCTGGTAGTTCAGCGGGATGCCGTTCACGGTGGCGATGGGCATGAATACCTTCCTCGACGAAAGCGCGGTGGTGCGCCGCGGGTCGGCGCCGTGACGTCGTGTCCTGCGAGTACACGCCGCACGTACACGGGGCGCTGCGCTCACACACGACCGTCCTACGGTACCGCGACGGAGAACTGCAGGACCGCGCCAGGACGGTCCACGGAAGGCGGGTGGCGGCGAGCTGTCCGATTCTCCTAGAGTCGAAGGACGATGCGTGCTCGCACAGAGCAGCGACCCCGGGAGGACATCATGGCCGCGGACCCGACCACCGCGAACGACATCGCCGACGAGGATCTCGAACCCGTCGCCGACGAAACCGCACGACAGGCGCAGCGAGTCGTCGCCGCCTACGCAGAGAACGCGGACGAATGCCGCATGCTGCTGGCGATGCTCGGCATCGGCCCCAGCGACAAGCACTGACGAGCACCACACCACCCGGCCGAAAGAGGACCAGAACGTGACAGCAGGCGAAGCGGACGCAGCGGGGAACCATGACTCGCATGCCGGGTCGGACTTCGTGGTCGTCGCCAATCGCCTGCCGGTCGATCTCGAACGGGTTCCCGACGGCACCACCCGCTGGAAGCGCAGCCCCGGTGGGCTCGTCACCGCGCTCGAGCCGATCCTGCGGTCGAACAACGGTGCCTGGGTCGGCTGGGCCGGCGTGGCCGACGCCGAGTCCGGCATCATCGTCGAGGACGGCCTCACCCTGCATTCGGTGCGGTTGAGCACCGAGGACATCGCCGACTACTACGAGGGGTTCTCCAACGCCACCCTGTGGCCGCTCTACCACGACGTGATCGTGCGGCCGGAGTACCGGCGCGAATGGTGGAACTCCTACGTCGAGATCAACCGGCGTTTCGCCGAGGAGACCGCCGAGGCCGCCGCGGAGGGCGCGACCGTCTGGATCCAGGACTACCAGCTGCAGCTGGTGCCGAAGATGCTGCGGATGCTTCGCCCCGACCTGACGATCGGGTTCTTCCTGCACATCCCGTTCCCGCCGATCGAACTGTTCATGCAGTTGCCGTGGCGCACCGAGATCGTCGAGGGGCTCCTCGGCGCCGATCTCATCGGCTTCCACCTCCCCGGCGGTGCACAGAACTTCCTGTACCTCGCACGACGCCTGGCGGGAGCGCAGACCTCGCGCGGCAACATCGGCATCCGGTCGAAGCTCGGCGTGGTCCAGGTCGGCTTCCGGTCGGTGCGCGTGGGCGCCTTCCCCATCTCCATCGAGTCGGGCCGGCTCGACCAGCAGTCGCGGAGCAAGGCGATCCGCGACCGCGCCAAGGCGTTGCGCAAGGAACTCGGCAATCCGAAGAAGATCCTGCTCGGTGTCGACCGGCTCGACTACACGAAGGGCATCGACGTGCGGCTCGATGCGGTGCACGAACTTCTTGCCGAGGGCCGCATGGACCCGAAGGACACCGTGATGGTGCAGCTCGCCACCCCGAGCCGGGAACGCGTCGATTCCTATGTCCACATGCGCGGCGAGATCGAGCGGACGGTCAGTCGCATCAACGGCGAGTACGCCGAGGTGGGACGCCCGGTGGTGCACTACATCCACCGCCCCGTCCCCCGCGACGAGCTCATCGCGTTCTTCGTCGCTGCCGACGTCATGTTGGTGACCCCGCTGCGCGACGGCATGAATCTCGTCGCCAAGGAGTACATCGCATGTCGCAGCGATCTCGGCGGTGCGCTGGTGCTCAGCGAATTCACCGGTGCCGCAGCAGAACTGCGCCAGGCCCTCCTGTGCAACCCGCACGACCTCGACGACGTCAAGGACAAGATCCAGGCGGCGATCGAGGTGCCGCGCGAGGACGGTCGTAAGAGGATGCGAGCCCTGCGCCGTCAGGTACTCACCCACGACGTGAATCGTTGGGCCCGTTCGTTCCTCGACACTCTCGCCAACACCGGCGCTGCCGGGCGCGCCCTGATCGCGCCCGACGAGGTCGGCGAACCCGACCCGTCCTGACGGCTCTCTGCTCCTAGATCGGAGTCAGCCGGCCCACGAGCCAGCGTCCGTCCTGCTTTTCGAGTTCGACGCGCACCCGGCTGCCACTGCTCACCGCTTCGGGGTTCTCCGAACTCGTCGTGATCTGGTTGAGGAACAGCAGGGTCACGGCGTTGTCGGCGTCGGCGGAGACCACCGAGGACGCCTGCACGCTCACCTGGACGCTGATCGCTTTCTCCTTGGCGCCCGGCGCGATGATGTTCTTCATCAGATTCGTGTACTCGTCGCGGAAGTCGCCGGTGAGGCCTTCCGCGGCGGCTTCGATCTGCGCGTCCACCTGGTCGTGGGTGTAGGCGAGCATCGCGACCGCCTGTTCCTCCGCCGCGACCCGCGCCTCGGTCCGCGCCGTCTCGGCGGCGGACTGCTGGACGGCGCCGTAGGCGAGCCAACCCACCAGTACCGCGAAAACCAGCGCCACGATCGACAATCCGATCGCGATGTGCGGAAGGTACGAGGCCTGCGAATCCGATGTGGGGTCCGAGGCAGGGGCGTCGGGGGTGGGAGTCTCCGCGGTGGTGGATCCGCCGCCCGTGTCCACAGCCTGACCCGACACGGCTTCGTCGGTCGTCTTGTCGAGCGTCACGCGATCGTCCTTCTCGTCGGTCACGGCACGAACTCCACCTTCGATGCCAGCAATTTCCCGTTCTCGTCGCAGATCGTCACCCGCAGACGGAAGTCGCGTGCTTCGGGTTCGGCCTGATCGGCGTTGCTCACCATCGCACGGGAAGCGACGAGCGACGACGCGCACGTGCCGTCCTCGTTCTGGATTCCCGCTTCGAGGACCTCACCGGTGGTGTCGACCCCGGCCTGCTGCACGACCTCCACGAAAGGCCCTTCGCGGCCCTCGAACTCGGCCGCGAAGTCGCCCGTCGCGCCTTCGAGCAGACGTGCGACGTCGGCGTCGGCGGAATCGGCGCTGATCGTGGTCAGGTTGAGCACCGTCTGCCGCGCGGCCTGCAGGTACGCCTCCCGCTTCTCGTCGCGTTCGTTCGCGGACTGCCTGTCGACGATGAGCCAGGCACCGGCCGCGACGAGCGCGACGACCAGTACGGACGCGATCACCGCGACCGGCTTCGCCCATGCCGGCCTCGTCTTCTTGTCGATCTCGTCCGTCATCAGCCCTGCTGCGCCTTCATGTAACTCTCCAAGCTCCGATCTCCACCGAGGTCGGCATGTGTGTACACGGTGCCGTCGGGACCAATGTACGTCCCGGTCTCCGGATCGATCCGTCGCGCCGCGACCCCGGCGGGAGCCGTGTCGCCGCGCTCACCGTAGGAAGCGGGTGTGGGTGCGACGTTCTCCGAGGCCACCGGTGTCGGCGGTCCGGTCCACGGATTGTCCGAATAGGTAGGGCTGTATCCGGTGCGGCACATCTCCGGTGTCGGTGCCCGACGACCCGGATATTCCATGCACGGCACGTTCCGGGCGCCGCGGACCGCGTTCGGATAATCCTGCGGCAGTTGACAGAAGATGTCGCCGGGTGTGTCGACCACGGAGGTATCGGCCGGACTGCGCCACTGCTCCGGCGGCACGAAGCCTGCCAGGCACGGCGGCGGATCGTTGACCTGCAGGTGGAAGTCCACCACGGCGCCGTCCTCGGGCGGGCCGGCACCGGCGGCCGTGATCAGAGCCGTCGTCATCGGCGGGTACAGCACCAGGATCTGCTCGATGCCGGCGTTGTAGACCACGCCCACCTCGCCGACACTCACCAGATTCGCGAGCAGCAACGGCAAGGTCGGTTTCAGTTCCTGCAACAGGGATTCGGTTTCGGCCGCGGCACCCGGTCCGACGTCGAGCAGGGCTCGCAGGTCGGGGTCGCTCTCGCGCAGGCGGTCGGTGAAGGTGACCATGTCACGCGTCCACGACCGGATCGCATCGCTCGTGACCACCTGCGTGTCGAGCAACGGACCGATCTGATCGATCAGCTGTCGTGTCTCGGCGCTGTTCGCCGAGGCCTCCTGGACGAACAGGCGTGTCGAGTCGATCAGTTCCTGCAGTTCGGGTCCGGAACCGTTGAACGCGGCGAACGCCTCGTCCACGACGGTCTGCAGCCGGGTGTCGCTGATCGAGGCGAGCAACACGTCGGCCTGGTCGAGCAGGGCACCGACCTCCTGCGGCACGCTCGTGCGGTCGACCGGGATCACGTCGCCGTCGGCG
>NZ_LPZN01000037.1 GCF_001646655.1 Rhodococcus gordoniae
CAGCGCTGCGGAACAGTGCTGGTCGTGATCGGCACCGGCAGCGCCGACTCGCCCTCGAGGAAGCTGTCCACCGCAGCGGCGCACGCGCGACCCTCGGCGATCGCCCAGACGATGAGCGACTGCCCGCGTCCCATGTCGCCGGCGACGAAGACACCCTCGACGTTCGTGGCCCACTCCGTCGAGCGGGCGACGTTGCCGCGCTGATCGAAGTCGACACCGAGATCGGTGAGCAGGCCCGGCTTCTCGGCACCCGTGAAGCCCATCGCGAGCAGCACCAGATCGGCCTCGAGCTCGAAGTCGCTTCCTTCGACCTTCTGGAAGCGACCGTCGGCCATCTTCACCTCGTGCGCCTTCAGTGCGGTGACCTTGCCGTCCTTGCCGAGGAATTCTTCGGTGTTGACGGAGAAGACACGCTCGCCGCCCTCCTCGTGTGCCGACGAGACGCGGTACATGAGGGGGTAGGTCGGCCACGGGGTCGAGTCGGCTCGCTGTTCCGGCGGCCGCGGCATGATCTCGAACTGGTGGACGCTCGCCGCACCCTGACGGTGCGAGGTGCCGAGGCAGTCGGCACCGGTGTCGCCGCCGCCGATGATGACGACCTTCTTGCCCTCGGCCGTGATGGTCGGGGCCGGCAGGTCGCCGAGCTGCACGCGGTTGGCGATCGGCAGGAACTCCATCGCCTGATGGATGCCGTCGAGTTCGCGGCCGGGGATCGGCAGATCACGGGCGACGGTCGCGCCGCCGGCGAGCACCACGGCGTCGAACTGCTCGCGCAGTTCGTCGGCGGTGATGTCGACACCGACGTTCACGCCCGGCTTGAAGACGGTGCCCTCGGCCTCCATCTGCGCGAGACGGCGGTCGATGAAGCGCTTCTCCATCTTGAACTCGGGGATGCCGTAACGGAGCAGACCGCCGATACGGTCGGCCCGCTCGAACACCGTCACCGAGTGACCGGCACGCGTGAGCTGCTGTGCCGCAGCCAGTCCCGCAGGACCGGAACCGACGACGGCCACCTTACGGCCGGTGAGCTTCGACGGCGGGACCGGCTTGACGCGGCCCTCGTCGAACGCCTTCTCGATCAGTTCGACCTCGACCTGCTTGATGGTCACCGGGTCCTGGTTGATGCCGAGCACGCACGACGCCTCACAGGGCGCCGGGCAGAGCCGGCCGGTGAACTCGGGGAAGTTGTTCGTGGCGTGGAGACGCTCGATGCCGTCCTCCCACTTGCCCTTGTAGGCGAGGTCGTTCCACTCGGGGATGAGATTTCCGAGCGGGCAACCGTTGTGGCAGAAGGGGATACCGCAGTCCATGCAACGGCTCGCCTGGGTCTGGAGGGTCTCGAGCGGAAACGGCTCGTAGACTTCCTTCCAGTCGAGGAGCCGCAGCGGGACGGGCCGGCGAACCGGCGTCTCGCGGGAACCGTGCTTGAGGAAACCGGTGGGATCAGCCACGAGCAGCCTCCATGATCGCCTCGTCCACGTTCGCACCACGGATGGTGGCGTCCTTGATAGCCATGAGTACCTTCTTGTAATCGCGAGGCATGACCTTCGCGAAGTGGCTGACCTGTTGTGACCAGTCGGCCAGGATGCGGGCTGCGACCTCGGAGCCCGTTTCGTCACGATGCCGTTCGACGGCGCCCTTGAGCCAGGCGAAGTCCTCACCCGCGAGATCCTCGAGGTCGACCAGCTCGGTGTTCAGGTTGTTCTCGAAGTCCTTGTCCGGGTTGTACACGAAGGCGACGCCACCGGACATACCCGCACCGAAGTTGCGGCCGGTCTTGCCGAGGATGACGACCTTGCCACCCGTCATGTACTCGCAGCCGTGGTCGCCGACGCCTTCGACGACGGCCGTGGCTCCGGAATTACGGACCGCGAAGCGCTCGCCCGCGATGCCGCGGATGAGAACTTCCCCCGCGGTGGCACCGAACAGGATCACGTTGCCGGCAATGATGTTGTCCTCGGGCACGAAGCCCTCGGCGGCGTTGTGCGGCGGACGCACGACGATGCGGCCACCCGACAGGCCCTTGCCGACGAAGTCGTTCGCGTCGCCGTTGAGCCGCATCGTGATACCGCGCGGGACGAACGCACCGAAGCTGTTGCCGGCCGAACCCGTGAAGGTGATGTCGATCGTGTCGTCCGGCAACCCTTCCGCACCGTACTTCTTGGTGAGCTCGTGGCCGAGCATCGTGCCGACGGTGCGGTTGACATTGGTGATCGGGGTGTCGAACGAGATCGCCGTACCCGACTCCAGAGCCGGCTGCGCCTTTGCGATCAGCTCGTTGTCGAGCGCCTTGTCCAGGGCGTGGTACTGCTCCTTGGTGCAGTACATGTCCTGCTCGCCGAAGATCGGGGAGGTGATCTTCTCGAGCAGCGGCGACAGATCGAGCTTCGACGCGCGGTAGTGCTCGACGGCCTTGCGGGTGTCGAGGACGTCCACCTGGCCGATGGCCTCGTCGAGGCTGCGGAAACCGAGCTCGGCGAGGTACTCGCGCACCTCTTCGGCGATGTAGAGCATGAAGTTCTCGACGAACTCGGGCTTGCCGGTGAACCGCTTGCGCAGCACCGGGTTCTGCGTCGCGACACCCACGGGGCAGGTGTCGAGATGGCAGACGCGCATCATGATGCAGCCCGAGACCACCAGCGGTGCGGTCGCGAAACCGAACTCCTCGGCACCGAGGAGCGCGGCGACGACCACGTCGCGGCCGGTCTTCATCTGGCCGTCGACCTGCACAACGATGCGGTCGCGCAGTCCGTTGAGCATGAGGGTCTGCTGGGTCTCGGCCAGACCGATCTCCCAGGGAGCACCCGCGTGCTTGAGGGAGGTCAGCGGCGACGCGCCGGTACCACCGTCGTGACCGGAGATGAGCACGACGTCGGCGTGTGCCTTCGACACACCCGCGGCGACCGTGCCGACACCGAGCTCGGAGACCAGCTTCACGTGGATGCGGGCCTGCGGGTTGGCGTTCTTCAGGTCGTGGATCAGCTGCGCGAGATCCTCGATCGAGTAGATGTCGTGGTGCGGCGGCGGCGAGATCAGGCCCACGCCCGGCGTCGAGCCACGCACCTCGGCGACCCACGGGTACACCTTGTGCGGCGGCAGCTGACCACCCTCACCGGGCTTCGCGCCCTGCGCCATCTTGATCTGGATGTCGGTGCAGTTGCTCAGATAGTGCGCGGTCACACCGAATCGACCCGAGGCGACCTGCTTGATCGCCGAGCGCCGCCAGTCGCCGTTCTCGTCCGGGGTGAAACGGCTCGGATGCTCGCCGCCCTCACCGGAATTCGAGCGGCCGCCGAGACGGTTCATCGCGATCGCGAGGGTCTCGTGCGCTTCGGCCGAGATGGAGCCGTAGCTCATCGCGCCGGTGGAGAAGCGCTTGACGATCTCGCTCGCCGGCTCGACCTCGTCGAGCGGCACCGGCGGACGCACACCCTTCTTGAACTCGAACAGACCGCGCAGCGACGCGAGCCGCTCCGACTGGTCGTCGACGAGCTTGGTGTACTCCTTGAAGATCGAGTACTGGCCGGTGCGGGTCGCATGCTGGAGCTTGAACACCGTGTCCGGGTTGAACAGGTGGTACTCGCCCTCGCGGCGCCACTGGTACTCGCCGCCCACCTCGAGCTCGCGGTGCGCGCGCTCGGACTGGCGGTCGAGGAAGGCCGTGCGGTGCCGGGCCGCGACGTCCGCGGCGATCTCGTCGAGTCCCACGCCGCCGAGCTGCGACTGCAGACCGGTGAAGTACTCGTCGACGAGTTCCTGCGACAGGCCGATGACCTGGAACAGCTGGGCACCGGTGTAGGAGGCGAGTGTGGAGATGCCCATCTTGGACATCACCTTCAGCACGCCCTTCGAGGCCGCCTTGATGTAGTTGGCGATCGCCTTCTCGAGGGTGATGCCCTCGGGCAGGTCGCCGTTCTGCAGCAGCTCGTCGATGCTCTCGAACGCCATGTACGGGTTGACCACGGCCGCACCGAAACCGCACAGGGCGGCGATGTGGTGGACCTCGCGGGCGTCGCCCGCCTCGACGAGCAGACCGACCTTGGTGCGGGTCTTCTCACGGACGAGGTGGTGGTGCACCGCGGAGGTGAGCAGCAGCGACGGGATCGGCGCCAGCTTCTCGTCGGACTCGCGGTCGGACAGCACGATCAGGCGTGCGCCCTTCTCGATGGCCTGCGAGACCTGCTCGCGGATCGAGGCGAGCGCGCGACGCAGACCCTCACCGCCCTCCGCGACCGGGTAGAGGCCACGGATGATGACGCTGTTGAAGCCGGGGAACTGCTTCTCGTCGTTGACGTGGATGAGCTTCTGCAGATCGTCGTTGTCGATGACCGGCGCACCGATGAGGATCTGCCGGCACGACGCCTCGGTCGGGTTCAGCAGGTCGCCCTCGGGGCCGAGCATGCCGCCCATGCTGGTGACGATCTCCTCGCGGATCGCGTCGAGCGGCGGGTTGGTGACCTGGGCGAACAGCTGCGAGAAGAAGTCGAACAGCTGACGCGGACGCGACGACAGCACGGCGATGGGCGTGTCGGTGCCCATCGAGCCGAGCGCTTCCGCCCCGGAGGCCGCCATGGGCTTGACGAGCAGGTCGACCTCTTCGCGGGTGTAGCCGAAGACCTGCTGACGCAGCACGACGCGCTCGTGCGACATGTAGGTGTACTTGCTCTCGGGCAGGTCCTCGAGGCGGGTGACGCCGTCGGCGACCCACTCCTCGTAGGGATGCTCGGCGGCGAGTTCGCGCTTGATCTCCTCGTCCTCGACGATCCGTCCCTTCGCGGTGTCGACGAGGAACATGCGGCCCGGCTGCAGGCGGCGCTTGCTGACGATCTTCTCGGTGGGGATGTCGAGCACGCCCACCTCGGAGGCCATGACGACGAGGCCGTCGTCGGTCACCCAGGCACGCGAGGGGCGCAGGCCGTTGCGGTCGAGCACCGCGCCGATGACGGTGCCGTCGGTGAAGCACACCGAGGCCGGTCCGTCCCAGGGCTCCATCAGGGCTGCGTGGTACTCGTAGAAAGCGCGGCGGGCCGGGTCCATCGACTCGTTCCGCTCCCACGCCTCGGGGATCATCATGAGAACGGCGTGAGGCAGGCTGCGACCACCGAGGTGCAGCAGTTCGAGCACCTCGTCGAAACGCGCGGTGTCGGACGCCCCCGGCGTGCAGACGGGGAAGATCTTCTCGAGCTTGTCGCGGCCGCCGAAGACCTCGGTGTCGATGAGTGCCTCGCGGGCGCGCATCCAGTTCGCGTTGCCGGTGACGGTGTTGATCTCACCGTTGTGCGCCACACGCCGGAAGGGGTGGGCGAGCGGCCACGAGGGGAAGGTGTTCGTGGAGAAGCGCGAGTGCACGAGGCCGAGGGCCGAGACGACGCGCTCGTCCTGCAGGTCGCGGTAGAAGCCCTTCATCTGGGGCGTGGTGAGCATGCCCTTGTAGACGAAGGTCGACGCCGACAGACTCGGGAAGTAGACGGTCTCGCTGCCGGGACCGTCCTCGCCCGCCCCGTGGTGGCCGAGCTCGTGCTCGGTGCGCTTGCGCACGACGTACGCGCGGCGCTCGAGCTCGAGGCCGGTGAGCGCGCGAGCGCCGGAGGCGATGAAGATCTGCCGGAAGGTGGGCATGGCGTCCTTGGCCATGGAACCCAGCTCGGACTCGTCGATCGGCACCTCGCGCCAGCCGAGGACCTCGAGGCCCTCCTCGGCGACGATGCGATCGACCTCGGCGGCCGCGGCGTCGGCCTTGGCCGTGTCCTTGGGCAGGAACGCGATACCGGTCGCGTATGCGCCTTCGGCAGGAAGATCGAAGTCGACGACCTCACGGAAGTAGGCGTCGGGGACCTGGATCAGGATGCCGGCGCCGTCGCCGGTGTTCTGTTCCGCTCCCGCTGCACCGCGGTGTTCGAGATTCACCAGGGCGGTGATCGCCTTCTCCACGATGTCGCGGCTGCGACGACCGTGCATGTCGACGACGAACGCGACGCCACAGGAGTCGTGCTCGTTCGCCGGGTGGTAGAGCCCTCGAGGCCCGGGGAGATGAGTCATACCTAGCCTTCGTTGATGCGATAGCACCGACGACCAGCAGCGCTGATGGCCATCTACTGCCGTAGACGGGTATCGGCCGGGTGCCCGATACCTTCGACATCGCCAGTATCCGCTCATCCGCGACGGTGCGGGTGCCTTTTCGGCAGCGCGAGCGTGGACCCGGCGACCGGTGGGACGTCGTGGTCCCACCGTCTTCGAATCGAACGATATGCCAGGTGGCGGGGGGTAACGCAAGCCAGTGTTCCCTATCCGCCCCCTGATCTGCGGAAACGTCGACGTAATGTGACCGAATCGTACCTGTCACGCCGCGGTTCGGAGCGCCGCACGCACCGCGAGAGCGATGCCGGGACGCGGGTCGGGTTCGTCCACTCCGGCCGTGCAGCGATGCAGGATGACACCGTCCAGATAGTCGATGAGAAGCCGCGCGCCCGTGGCGGAATCCTCCGCGCCGAGGGCATCGAGCATGCCGCGGACCCACGTCCGGAGTTCCCCTCGGCGCGCATCCACTCCGGCCCGCAGTTCCGGCGTTGCCATCGCTTCGACGAACATCGCGAACCGCGCCCGGGTCCGGACGATGTCGGGGCCGGTCACGAACATCACGTAATCGTGCATCAGATCTTCGAGTCCCCGGGCCGAGGCCGGAGCGGTGGATCCGCTCAACGCCTGCGCGTCGATCCGGTCGCGTGCGAGCAACCGGTCGAGCACTCCTTCGACGAGGGCCTGCCGGGTGCGGAAGTAGTTGGAGGTGGATCCGGCGGGCACGTTCGCGGTGGTGTCCACGCGCCGGTGGGTCAGGGCGCGCAGTCCCTCGATGCCCACGAGTTCGATTGCGGCGTCGAGGACAGTGGCGCGTTTGTCGGTCACGCGAGGCATTCTACGAGGATCACTACAGGAGTAGTGACTGTCTACTACATACGTAGTACCGTCGTGTCATGACCGTGAAGCCAGGCAGTGCAGCGATCCTCGGCGGCGGAATCGGAGGGCTCACCGCCGCGAACACCCTCCTCCGCCACGGATGGCACATCGATGTGTTCGAACGATCTCCGGAACCTCCGCGCACCGGCACCGCGCTCGGGATGTGGCCTCCCGCCCTGGCCGCACTCGAAGTTGCCGGTGTCGGCGGACGGGTGGAACAACTCGGCGTGACACAGCGCTCCGCGACGCTCAGACGCTGGGACGGTGTGGTGCTCGCCCACGTCAGGGACCTTCGACGGGCACCGGTCATGGTGTCCCGGCCCGCCCTCCTCGACATACTGCTGTCCGGCCTCCCCGACCACACCGTGAAGTTCGATGCCCCCGCGCCACCGCTCACGGCCCTCGCCGGATACGACGTGATGATCGGCGCGGACGGAATCGGCAGTGCAGTACGCGACGAGGTGTTCGGCCCGGCCTACCGGCCCGTGCACACCGGGTACGGAGCGTGGCGCGGCTGGGTCGGCGGCTCCACCACGAACCACGGAGAAACCTGGGGTCCCGGCGCGCTCTTCGGAATCACCGACCGCGACGGCGACCTCACCAACTGGTTCGCCGCCGTCCGCACCACCGAAGGCACCGGCGGCACCCTCCACGACCTGCACGGCCGTTTCCACGACTGGCACCCCGGCGTACGCGACATCCTCGGCCGCCTCGACCCCGACGACGTCATGTACCACGACCTGTACGAATCCCCCCGCCTCCCGTCGTACGTCCGCGGCAACGCCGCACTGATCGGCGACGCGGCCCATGCGATGGCACCGAACCTCGGCCGCGGCGCATGCGAAGCAATCGTCGACGCCACGACACTCGCGACGCTGTTGTCCGAGCATCCGGTACCGGTCGCTCTGCAGCGCTATGACCGTGCCCGTCGACGCCGCACCCAGCTCCTCGTGCCCGCGTCACGGGCAGTCGCCAGGATCGCGACCGCGTCCCGGCTGACATCTCTCCGCGACTCCTCCATCACAGCATTCGGCCGCATCGCCTAAACGTTCCGAAAATCACCCGGTCGAGGGAACCGATCGTCACGCTGCTGCGTCCAACCCTGATGGAACGTCTGCCGGACTGGAGTTGGTGAGCTGATGTCAGCGCTGAAGGTCGACCCGGACTCGTTGAAGAGCCTGGCCCATGCCCTGGAGGGAGAAGCCGAGACCATCTACGCGTTGGAACCGTCCGCGGCGCTCGAGTCGGTAGCGGGCGCGATGCCATCCTCAGCGGTCGGTGGTGTCGCCGGACGCGCGGGAGCACCACTCGACACCGCCTACCGCGCTATGGCCAACTGCCTGCGACGCATGGCCGAGGCCACCGAAGCGGCCGCACGGAACTACGAGGTGGCCGAGGAGGAATTCAGCCGCCAACTCGCGGCCGTCGGATCCGACTTCGAAGGAAAGTCCCTGTAGATGTGGTCTCCTTCCGCGATCCGCTCGCTCGATCCGGCTGCGCTCACCACTGCTGCCGACGCGGTCGAGTCCGCAAACAACACATTCCGGGAGTCGACCCACCGCGTCGACCGGGATGTGGACGCCACATTCGGTGGATGGGACGGTGAAGGCGGGGCGGCCGCCGCGGCACGTGTGTGGAGTGACCGGGTGGCCGGCCAAGGCATCAGCCGCGCTGTCAGCGAGCAGGTCGACGCCCTCCGCGACGCTGCGAACACGCTCATTCCCGCCCGCGCCACCGTCGTCGGAATCGTCGACAATGCGGTTGCAGCCGGCTTCACCGTCCACGACGACGCGCGGGTCGAGGCACCCCGAACCCACACGGGCGACGCGCAGACCGACCTCGTCGTGCAAGCGGGTCTCGACGACACCGCCATGAACTTCGAGGTCCAACTGAAATCGGCGGTGCGCACATTCGACGAACTGGATCGAGACGCCGCCGCCCGACTCGAGCAGGTCAGCATCCGACTCTCCACGTTCGGCGGGGAATTCCGTTCTCAGAACACACATTCCATCGATGCTCCGGACGGTGCTGCCGACGCTGCGCTCCTAGCATCCGGGGCTGCACGCGATACCGATCTCGAACGCATCGGACGCACCCTGTCGCTACCGTCGGGTGCGAGCATCGAGTACCTCGACGCCTTCTACAACAGCCTCGACGAGGACGAACTGGCGAACCTGTACGAGACGTACAAGACATGGGAAGCCGAAGGCAAGCCCGACGCGGCGCGCTGGGCCGACGGTCTCGGTAACGGTCTGCTCATTCTGTCGAATCCCGAATACGGCGGGTCGTGGGAGTCGGTGCCGCAGGACATCAGGGACACCATTCGATACGGCTACGAGCCCGACCCGAACGCCGAGCATCCCCTTGAACCACTGGATCGGCTGGATCGACTCGGCGCGATACTCGGCGATGCCAACCCGCAGTATCGACCCGGCACCGAGATGGGTATCGAGATGAGCCGGGTCGCCGGATATATGGCGGGCATCCCCACCTATGCCGATCCCCACATCGTCCCCACCCCCGACCCTTCCTATTACGACCACATGGCAAGCACATTCCTCGACCTCGCCACCCGGAACACCGACACGTCGTATCACTCGCTCACCGGCACCGACGTCGACGGCAGCCCTGCGGACTTCAGTAGGGACGAGGTGCTCGTTCCGCTGCTCACCCGCGAATGGGCCGACGACGGAGCAACTCTGGCCGGCCTGACGGAGTGGATCGCTGCCGACGCGTTGCCCGCCGACCCGGGTGACCCCGCAGCAGTAATCCGAGCCGAACGTGCGGGCGAGGCAGCATTCGGTTTGGCCGAGGTGTTGTCTGCGCCGGAATCGGAGTGGAACTCCGACAACAACTTCAACCGTTTCCTCCACATGCCGGGTGCCTTCCGGGAGGAAACCGACCTGACCATAGGTGAAGTCAATCCTGTTGCTGTCCGTTCCTTTGCGACCGCCCTGTCACCGTTCGTCGGCGACATGGTCGGTTCCGTCGACGACGCCACCGCCACCAGCGGCTTCGGCGAACTCGGCCCGGTCCCGGCGACGCGCGTATTCACCCTCATGAACACCGACCCCGCGGCAGGTGCCCTTCTCAACGGTGCAGCAATCGCGCAGGCCACCGATTTCGACCGCCGGTTCGCTCTCGAACAACTCGACGGTGTGAACAAGTACAGTTACGGAACGTATTCGGGCCGGTTGCAAAGCCTCGTCGAGGTGGGGTTGAGCAGCACCTACGAGAACGAGAAGCTGGTCGAGCAGGCGGCGATCGACAACCGGAACCAGTCCAGAGCGGACGCGTATGCCGTGGCCCAAACCCTCGTCACCGGTGCGGTGACGGCGTTGCCGGGTGGCGTGGTCACGGGTCCGCTCGTGTACTCGACAGGGGTTCTGCTGCAATCCGAAATCGTCGATGCTGAAGGGCAATACGTGGGGCATCCGTCGGGGGTCGAGGGGTTCGATTCCGAAATGTATCTGACGGAGACGGGCGCCGAAAATACTCGGAGATACAACATGCTCAATGCGTTGGTCGACGCCGGAAGAGTGGATCCAGCAGACATGCCCTTCAGCCAGGCAGAGGGTCACACTATCCCTGAACGCACCAAAGCCGATGAACACGTCCTGACGAATCAAGCTGCCAGCATCATTTCGGAAAACGGGATCGATTACGGGTCCCAGGACATGTATCTCGGCTCTGCCTCGAACGGAGCGGGCGACCTCCGAAATATCGTCTATGCAGACCAGAGGGACGGCACCGACGGATTTCGCGATGTGCTCGTAAACGATGTTGTTCCGGCCGGAGGAGAAAGGTGGAACTACGGCGCATGACAACAACGTGCCCGCGGGGGAACCGGAAACTCGTTACCACTCTAGTCGTTTTCATGCTTGTCGCATGCACGTCGGAAACCGAGCCGGCACCGCAGCAATCCCCTTCCCTTCCCGTAGACGCGAGCGAATACCAAGCGCCGGAGCAGGTTCGCAACGCGACCTACGTCTGGTCGGCGGAGCCCGGAATTGATCTGCTGGATAACCGTGGAAAATTGATCCGGGCATCGCACGAATCGATGATGATCGCATTCTACGGAGGTATCGAAACAACCTACCCAGGATTCAGCAATGCGATCGATCCCAGGTATGCGCGCAGGATAAATACCATCGCTACGCGCGCGCTAGTGGGCACGATCCGAGCGCACCTTCTTCAGGTGCATCAGACAGAAAAGGGTTTCAACGCGACCGTCTGCATTCAGCCCTCACACTATGCAGTGCGAAGAGACGACGGCCAGTATCACACTGTGCATGGCTCGGCCATTGAAGAGAGAGTCGAGTTCAACCACCCCACCGCTGAGGATCGCGACCTCGCCCGGGTCCGACCCAACCTCCCACCGAGCACCACTCCCCGCCCGCCATCTCCTCCCATCGCCGACGCGACTCACCAATGGTCCGCGCCGACGGAGGACGTCTTCGCGGACACCGAGTGGTTGATCAGTTTCGGCGCAGATCTCGGCGATGCCAAGAAACGTTGCGAAGAGTGGGGACGCAGCATCGAGCCGGGGGTGCCCGATGACGGGGCCGAGTTTCTCGTCTCCCCCACCCCACCCGAAACCCTGCCCGCCTACCCGGGCTGGTGAGCACATGAACCGAATTATTTGCGCTGCAATAGCATTCCTTGTCGGATCATCCCTACTTGCAAGCTGCACACCCGATCGAGCGCCGGCACCGGTTGCGCCCCAGACCATCATCACCGCCGAGTACGAACCACCCGGACAGGTCCGAAACTCCACCTTCGTGTGGTCCGCAGAACCGGGAATCGACCTTGCGGATCAACGCAGCATCCTCACCCGAGCCGCGTACGAATCCATGATCATCGCCCACTACGGCGGACTCGATACCACCTATCCCGGGTTCGCCGGAGCACTCGTCCCTTCCTACGCACGCAAAGTCCCAACTGCGCTGGAAACATCCCTCGTCGGAACATTTCGGGCGCACATCCTCCAGGTGCTCGATACGGCGGCTGGGTTCAAAGCAACCGTGTGCACCCAATGGTCGAAGGTGGGCATCAGGGTCCGAGACGGCGACTATCGCATCAGCCAATTTTCCGGGCAGGAGGAATTTGTCGAGTTCACCCGTGACACCGAGGAACATCGGCGCGAAGGGCAACTCCACAGGCACGACCCGGAACCACCGACACCAAGCGATCAGTACCTGACTTCTCTCCCCACCACTGAGCACCAATGGTCCGCTCCTACGGAAGATCTGTTCACCGATACCGGACTCAGAATCGACTTCGGGGGCGACTTGGGCGAAACGATGTATCGATGCGAAGCATGGGGTCGCAGCATCGAACCCAGCTTGCCGCCCTACAGAAGTTCCGAAACCATCATCTCCCCCACCCCACCCGAAACTCTCCCCGTCTACCCGGGTTGGTGAGAAAGGAACCGTGTTGACGTATCCGGAAGAACTCTCTATCGCCGTCAGGCGCGTGCAGGACACGATCGAACGGATAGTAGGCAACGGATCGGTCCACGACATCCGTATCAGCGTCACCCCGACCGGCCGCATCGTCGCCCTCGAGATCCCACCCGAGGCGTACAACTGGTCGCCGGATGTGCTCGCGACTCGCATTACCGCCGCCCACGACCTCGCGTCCGCGGACGCCGACGAGCAGGCCCGCTACGCGCGCGTCGAGTTGGCCGACGACCCGCGTATCCGGCGCATCGTCTCGGGGATCGGGCAGCTGACCTCGAGGTGAACGGCCCGTAAATAACAACTGGCCGCAGCGATGAGAATCAGCTGCGGCCAGAGGTAACGAAAGAATAACTTGGGTCCCCCGAACTTAGGAAGGCAAGTTCAGGTGAGGTCTGTCACATGATGTCTCGTTCCCACACGCGGTGGGTAGCCAGCAGCTCCAGCACCTGCGCAACGGCCGTTTCGGGGCCGTCCACGATCTCGACACCGGGTGCCTTCAGCTCGTCCAGCGCCGCTGCCCCGGCCCCCCATGCGGCCAGTGCCTTGTGGTGGCGGAACATCTCGTCGACGAGGATCCGGACTCTCGTGTCGGGCACGGTGGTCGCCATGATCACCGCGTCGAACTCGATCGACCGGGCCGTGAGGAAGGTGCGCGAGATGGGCACGACTCCCCCGAGCATCCCGCCGTGCGGAGCGATCACGAGGGGCACGCAGTCGGCCGCATCCACGGCCTGCACGGCCGCAAGGACCTGGTCGACGTCGGTGGTGTCGTCGGCGACGATGCCGATCAGCCGACCCTGCACGGGCCACGTCTTGCCGACCTGTGCCAGCGCGGGGCTCTGCGGCAGATCGGAGACCTCGACGGCCGGCTTCGGGGCCGGCAGACCGAGACCGGCGGCCACCTTCTCGCACAGCCCGGCGTCGATGTTCGCCAGGACCTGCAGCTGCCGCTCCTTGATCGTCTGCTCGTAGCACTTGCCCAGCTCGAACGTGTAGGCGTAGGCCACGTGGTCCTGCTCGATGTCCGACAGGCTCAGATAGAACTGGCGGGCCTGCGTGTAGTGGTCGTCGAACGACCGGGAGACCTCGCGTTCCTTCTTCGCCGCCGGTACCTCCACGGGTAGGTCGACGAAGGCCCCCTCGGTGATGCCGGCCATGAACGGGCATCCCGCGTCGAGCGAGTTCGGCTTGTACGGAGCGACACCGGTGTGGACGGCGTGCTGATGGAAGCCGTCGCGGAACATGTCGTTGACGGGAGCGTGCGGACGGTTGATCGGGATCTGCCCGAAGTTCGGTCCACCGAGTCGCGTCAGCTGGGTGTCGAGGTACGAGAACAGGCGGCCCTGCAGCAGCGGATCGTCGGTGACGTCGATGCCCGGGACGAGATGGCCCGGGTGGAAGGCGACCTGCTCGGTCTCGGCGAAGAAGTTGGTGGGGTTGGCATTGAGGACCATCGTGCCGATGATCTGCACGGGCGCGAGTTCCTCGGGGACGATCTTGGTGGGATCGAGCAGGTCGATGCCCTCGAAGACCTGCTCCGGGGTGTCCGGGAAGACCTGTACGCCGAGATCCCATTCGGGGTAGGCACCCGCCTCGATCGCGTCGGCGAGGTCGCGGCGGTGGAAGTCGGGATCGAAGCCGTTGATGAGCTGGGCTTCCTCCCACACCAGCGAATGCACGCCGAGCCGCGGCTTCCAGTGGAACTTCACCAGCGCGGTGTCACCCTCGGCGTCGACCACACGGAAGGTGTGGACGCCGAAGCCCTCCATCATGCGGTAGGAGCGCGGGATGCCGCGATCGGACATGTTCCACATCGTGTGCGCCGTGGCCTCGGTGTGGAGCGAGACGAAATCCCAGAAAGTGTCGTGAGCGCTCTGCGCCTGCGGGATCTCGCGATCCGGGTGCGGTTTGGCCGCGTGGACGACGTCCGGGAACTTGATGGCGTCCTGGATGAAGAACACCGGGATGTTGTTGCCGACGAGGTCGAAAGTGCCTTCCTCGGTGTAGAACTTCGTCGCGAAGCCACGAGTGTCGCGCACCGTGTCGGCCGAGCCACGGGAACCGAGCACCGTCGAGAACCGTACGAACACCGGTGTCTCCACGTCTTTCTGGAGGAACCGGGCACGCGTGATCGAGCTTGCGGCACCCGTCGCGCGGAAGACGCCGTGGGCGCCGGCGCCGCGGGCGTGCACCACGCGCTCCGGGATGCGTTCGTGGTCGAAGTGGGTGATCTTCTCGCGGAAGTGATGATCCTGCAACAGGATCGGCCCGCGCCGACCGGCCTTGAGCGAGTGGTCGGTATCCGTCAACCGCGCCCCCTGAGCCGTCGTCAGGTACTCCCCCTGCTGGGCACGGCCGCGCGGCAGGTCCGCGGGAGTGCCGGTGGCCGTCCGCACCGCGGGCTCCGCCTGATCGGGCTTGGGCTCGGGCGGCATCGTGGGCGTCGTGGGTTCCTCCACGGGCGGCACGGTGGACGAGGGGACGCCGGGGATCTTCGGGGTGTCGTCGGGCATATGAGAACTCCGATTCGTGGCTGTCGTCGGGGCTGGACACGTCTTTTCCACGGCTACCCGGAAGGACGGCGGCCAAACGCGGGCGGCGGGGCGGTCGGGTCAGAAGTCCTCGTCGATGCAGGCGAGCCGGTCGCCGGCCTGTCCGGCCTCACCCGGTGCGGTCTTGGTGTGCTGTGCGTGGAGCACCACCGAGTCGGCTTCGCCGTCGCGGAACTCCCAGTCGACGGTCGTGGACGCCTCGGCGTTGCCCTGCGCGTCGGTGGTGATGTCGAGCCAGATCTCGTTCTGCGGATTGGCGTAGGCGGGGTCGGTGGACGGGGAGTCGGAGTTCGCCGCCGGGTCGACCCGGTTCTGGTAGTGCGGCCCCGAATCGGACGGGTTCGGCCCGCACGGCCGGGTGTGGACGTGCGCCCCGAAATCCCGATCGGGTTGCAGACCCATCACCCTGAGCGTGACTGTGGTCCGGCCGTTCTCCTCCTCGGATTCGACGTCGAAGGTCGCGCCGGCCGGCACGGCCGCCTCGTCGTAGGTGAAGGCGTTGTCGTCGTCGCCCCCCTCGTTCGGAAGACCGAAGGCATCGCCGCTCATCCCGGGCAGCGGCGTAGGCATGGCATCGGTGGTGGTGGTCGCGAGGGAAGTGGGTGGCGTTTCGACGGTGGCCTCGGTGTCGGTGGACGAGCCGTCGCTGCCACACCCCGCGGCCACGAGCGTGGCGACGGAGAAGCCCGCGACGAGACATGCGTGGCGTGTGTTCATGACTTCGACGTACCCCGGGGACGCCGTCCGCGAACCTGCCCGCGCTTGTCGCCTAGTCCTGGGTCCCGGCCTTCCGTTCCTCGGCCTTCCGGGCCTCGACGATCGCGGCGAGGTCCTCCTCGATGGTCTTTTCCACGGCGCTCTTGCTCACCCCGGCCCCAGCCAGCACACCGTCTCCGTTCTCGAGTTCGAGCAAGGCAAGGAGGATGTGCTCGGTGCCGATGTAGTCGTGTCCGAGCCGAAGGGCTTCGCGGAAGGTCAATTCGAGGGCCTTGCGGGCTCCGGCGTCGTACGGAACGAGTTCGGGAATGTCGTCGGCCGCTTCGGGGAGCGTCGCTTCGGCGGCCGCGCGCAGGGCCGCGGAGTCCACGCCCTGAGCCGCGAGTGCGCGGGCTGCGAGCGACTCGGTGTCGACCAGCAGACCGAGCAGCAGATGCACGGGCGTGATCTCGGGGCTTCCCGTGGCACGCGCTTCGTTCATCGACGCCATCACGGTGTTCTGCGCGCGTGGGGTGAACCGCGAGAACCCCTGCCCGGGGTCGAGGTCGTTGTCGCTCTTCGACACGAACCGCTTCTGGGCGGCCTGCTTGGACACCCCCATGCTCTGCCCGATCTCGGACCACGACCTGCCGGAACGGCGCGCCTGGTCGACGAAGTGACCGATCAGGTGATCGGCGACCTCGCCGAGATGATCGGCCGCGATGACGGCGTCGGACAGTTGCTCGAGGGGATCGTCGTGGACCTTCTTGATGGCGTCGATGAGGTCGTCGAGTCTGATGGGGTGGGACGGCCGAATGGGTTCCATGCGTCAACTCTAGGTTGACGCATGGAACCCGTCAACCTTTGGTTGACGATGCGAGGGCGTCGCGGCAGACAGGACGGTCTCGATGCGCGTGCCGTCGCCACCCACCGCAAGCACGTCGCCGAAGCCCTCCACCATGGACTCGACGAGGACCGGCAGGTCGGGAACGGCTGCGGAGTCGGCGTTGATGCCGATGCAGCAGTGCGTCGTGTGCGACATCAGCGTGATGTTGACCGCCGAACCGAGGGTGGGAGCGAAGGGGTAGTACCTCAGCACCTCCGCTCCGGCCATGTAGAGCGGAACCGGCGATCCGGGAACGTTCGACGCGAGGAAGTCGATGTGCTTGAGGATTCCGCCCAGAACACCGGCCGGGAGCACGTTCAACGCACCCGCGATGGCGGACGAGAGCGGTACGGCCGGTTCGTCCCGCCAGGAGCGGACGATCCGATCCACCCGCTGCATCAACGCGACCGGTTCGGCGATGTCCAGGGGAAGCGCGAACCGGGCCAGCGTGATCCGGTTCCCTCCGATCGCGTCGCCCTCCTGCCGGAGACTGATCGGCAGTGTCGTCATCAGCTCGCCGGCCTGCGTCCCGTGGCGGGCATGATAGTTCTTCAACCCCAACAGTATTCCGACGAGGAAGGCATCGTTGAGGGAGGAATCCGCTGCCCGCGCGACCCGCCGTAGTGCGTCGAGGGGCAGGTCGAGAGCGGCGACCTCACGAACCGTGCTGCGGTCGATCATCACCGGGGAACGCGTCGTGAACACCGGCCGCACGAACCGGGCCGTCGACCCGGCCGTGTCCACGACGGTACGCAGCGCCGCGACGGGATTCGCCAGCGACCTCAGGCCGGAGCGCACGAGCCACGGCGCACCTCGGCCCACCGCCTCCCCGGCCGTCGAGAGGTACCAGCCCACGGAGTCGGCGAGGTCCGATGCCGATGCCGGGGAGGGCGGAGTCTCCGGCAACGGCCCGCGATCGGTGCCGTCGCGTTCGAAGTCGACCATCTCGTTCGCGATCTGGATACCACCGATGCCGTCGGTGAGCGCATGGTGCACCTTGAGGACGATCGCGGCACGACCGTCGTCGAGACCGTCGACGATCGTCGCCTCCCACAGGGGACGGTCCTTGTCGAACGCCGACATCGTCGCGGCGCGCACGAGTGGAAGCACAGCGTCCAGTCCCCCGGCATGCGGGAGGGCGATCCGCCGCAGGTGCCAGGACAGGTCGAAATCGGGATCGTCCACCCATCGCGGTGGGGTCCGCCCGAACGGGGAGTCGGCGAGCTTGCGGCGGAAGCTCGGCACCGCACGTGTGCCGCGCTCCATCATCCGGACGAAGCGCTCGTGGTCCGGGGACCGGTCGAGCAACGCCACCGCGACGATCGTGGACCGCAGGACGGGATCGGACTCCATCCGCCAGGACATCAGATCCGTCTGCGACATGCGCCGGTCATCCGCGCTCATGCGCATCTCCCTCCCTGCCACCGATTCTCCCTCGCACGGTAATCGCTGCGAAGCACGGATATCGGCGATACCGGCCCACGAACAGGCCCGATACGCGGGGAGTCCCTTTCGCTCACGCTGACGCAAAACCTGGTTCCCCGACGGCGGATCGCTCAGGATCGGTGACGTCCTCGACTCCGTCGAAGACCTCTGCCCCTTGTCGGAACCGTGAGGAAGTCCATGCCCCGTCTACGTCGTGCCGGATCGACAGCCGTCATCGCGCTCCTTCTGACCGCGGTCGCGGCATGCAGCTCCGGGTCCCCGGGCGAGGGCCTCGGATCCGACAGCGCGCTGCCCACCGAGATTCCTGCGGGCACCAAGCTCGTCATCGCCGATCAGGGCGAGCGCCAGCAGATCCCCCTCGAGGCCTCAGGACAGCTCGAGGCGGTGCCGTTCGAGTACGAGTTCGCGACCTTCCAAGGGGCACCTTCGATCCTCGAGGCGTTCCGCGCCGACGCCGTCGACATCGCGTGGGCCGGTGAGATCATGACCGTCCAGTCCCTCGTCGCCGGCGACGACGTGCAGGTCGTCGCGGCCATCCAGACGAACAACGGCCTCAACATGGGTATCGCCCCGAACTCCTCGGACATCGAGACGCTCGCGGATCTGAAGGGCAAGCGGATCGGTTACGCCGAGGGCACCTCGCAGCAGGCCTTCGTCCTCCGCGGCCTCGACAAGGCCGGTCTGTCGGTCGACGACGTGAAGCTCGTCCCGATGTCGTTGCCGGACTTCCCGGATGCGCTGCGCTCCAACCAGATCGACGCCGCTCCGATGAGCGAGCCGGTCTTCTCCCGGTACATGCAGACCCCGGGCGCGACGTCGCTGCCGCGTCCCGAGATCGAGGACCTCAGCGAAGGCATCTCGTACCTCTACTCGAGCAGGAAGGCCCTGTCCGACCCGGCCACGGCCGCAGCCATCCGCGCCTACGTCACCGCCTACATCAAGGCGATCGACTGGGCCGACGACAACCGCGACGCGTACATCGATGCCTACTTCGTCGAGAGTCAGGGTCTGACGGTCGAGGACGGCAAGCGCATCCTCGACACCGCCGGGATCACCACCTTCCCGCATCTCGACGAGGAGCTCATCGAGATCCAGCAGCACACCATCGACGTGATCGATGCCGCCGGTGAACTGCCGAAGCCCGTCGACGCCGCCGACGCCTTCGACCTGCGTTTCGACGAGGTCGTCACCGAAGCGGTCGCCGAGACCGGCGCCTCCCACACCCGCAGCTGACCTTTCGAGGGGAAATCCGACATGACGAACCGCCAGCTCAACCTCAACGCCTTCATCTATCCCACCGGCCACCACGAGGCCTCGTGGCGTCATCCCGGCAGCGTGCCCGAGCGCCTCTACGACATCACCTACTTCCAGGAACTCGCTCGCCTCGCGGAGGGCGCGAAGCTCGACGCGGTGTTCTTCGCCGACGGCCCGGCTCTGCGCACCGAGGTGAAGTACCGGCCCGACTACGGTCTCGAGCCGATCACCACGCTGGTCGCGATGGCCACGGTCACCGCGCACCTCGGGCTGATCGCCACCGCATCGACCACCTACTACGAGCCCTACAACCTCGCGCGTCTGTTCTCCTCGCTCGACCACATCTCCGGTGGCCGCGCCGGCTGGAACATCGTCACCACCGCGACCGACGCCGCGGCGGCGAACTTCGGTCTCACGGAGCACCCCGACGTGCACGAGCGGTACGCCCGGGCACGCGAATTCGTCGACGCCGCAGTGAAACTGTGGGATTCGTGGGAGGACGACGCACTCGTCGTCGACAAGGCCGCCGGCGTCTACGCCGATCCGGACAAGATCCACCGCACCGACATCGACGGTGACTACGTCAAGGTGCGCGGTCCGTTCGGTTCGGCCCGCTCGCCGCAGGGGCGTCCGGTGCTCGTGCAGGCCGGATCCTCCAACGACGGGCGCAATTTCGCATCCACCCATGCCGAGGCGATCTTCACCGCACACCAGCGCATCGAGGACGCCCGGGCCTTCTACACCGACATCAAGACTCGCGCAGCGGCATCGGGGCGCAACCCCGATCACGTGAAGATCCTGCCCGGCCTGAGCCCGTTCATCGGTGCGACCGAGGCCGAGGCGAAGGACCTGCATCGCGAGTTCAACGAGCTGACCATCGTCGAATACGGACTCGGGCAGCTCCAGAAGATGGGGCGCGTCGACGTGTCCCGGCTCGAGCTGGACGAGAAGGTGCCGGTCGAATTGTTCTCCGGCGCAGGCGACATCACCGACAACGACAACAGTCGCCGTCTTGTCTTCGCGAAGATCGTCGAGCGCGAGCAGCCGACCCTGCGTCAGCTGCTGCACAAGCTCGCCGGTGCACGCGGCCACAACGTCGTCACGGGCACGCCGGTGCAGATCGCCGACATCATCGAGGAGTGGTTCACCCACGGTGCCGCGGACGGCTTCAACATCATGCCGCCGCAGTACCCGCAGGGCCTCGAGGCCTTCGCCTCCCAGGTGGTGCCGATCCTGCAGGAGCGCGGCCTGTTCCGGACCGAGTACACCGGCACCACGCTGCGCGACCATTACGGCCTGCCGCGTCCGGAGAGCCAGTACGCACGCGCACTCGCGGCTGCCGGCGTCTGACCGAACGGACGAAAGGACTGGAGCCATGAGCGTCTCCACCGTCGAATCCCGGCGTTTCGGCAGTGGCCCGGCCGGTGACGCCGACACCGGCCGGAAGCCCGATCCCGGCGCGACGGCCGGCCTGTCGCCCCGCACGACCCGCAGCCACCTCGCCCCCGGCAAGCCGATCAAGTGCGGCCTGGCGATCGGTCCGGTGCTGCTGCTGGTCGTGTGGATCGTCACCTCTGCCACCGGGGTACTCGACCCGAAGACCCTCTCGGCGCCGTGGACGGTCGTCACCACCGCGTGGGATCTGATCGGCGACGGGCGACTGCAGTCGAACCTGTGGACCTCCGTCCAGCGCGCGCTGATCGGTGGGGTCATCGGCGTCGCCCTCGGACTGGTGCTCGCACTGGCCGCCGGCCTGTCGCGCATCGGTGAGGCGCTGATCGACGGTCCGGTGCAGATCAAACGCTCCATCCCCACGCTGGCGTTGATGCCGCTGGCGATCCTGTGGTTCGGCATCGGCGAGGAGATGAAGATCCTGCTCATCACCCTGTCGGTGTTCGTCCCGGTCTACATCAACACCTACGCGGCGTTGCGCGGCATCGATGCCCGCTACGTGGAACTGGCCGAGACACTGGATCTGTCCCGCGCCCAGTTCGTCCGCCGCATCGCTCTGCCGGGGGCGCTGCCCGGTTTCTTCACCGGCCTGCGTCTGGCGGTGACCATCTCCTGGCTGGCCTTGGTGGTCGTCGAGCAGGTCAACGCCTCGAGCGGTATCGGCTACCTGATGTACCAGGCCCGTAACTACGGGCTGACCGAGATCATCGTCGTCGGATTGGTGGTCTACGCGATCCTCGGTTTCGGCAGCGACCTGCTGGTCCGTGCGGCGGAGAGGAAGGCACTGGCATGGCGCAGGACGATCGGCAGCTGACCGTACGCACCCGGGGTCTGAGCCGTGGCTTCGACGGAAGGGCGGTCCTGAACAACATCGACCTCGAGATCGCACCCGGCGAGTTCGTGGCGCTGCTCGGCCGTAGTGGCTCGGGCAAGAGCACCCTGCTGCGTGCCCTGGCCGAACTCGACCACGGCGTGCCGGGATCGGGAACGCTCGAGGTACCGAAGAAACGGGCGGTGGTCTTCCAGGACTCGCGACTGCTGCCCTGGGCGCGGGTGCTCGACAACGTCGTCCTCGGCCTGGACGGCGACGACGCCGCCGAGCGCGGCCGCACGGCCCTGGCGGAGGTCGGGCTCGCCGGACGCGAGAAGGCCTGGCCCACCGAACTGTCCGGCGGTGAGCAACAGCGCGTGTCGCTCGCGCGGTCGCTGGTGCGCGACCCCGAACTGCTGCTCGCCGACGAGCCGTTCGGCGCCCTCGACGCACTGACGAAGATCAAGATGCACGGTCTGTTGCAGGAGCTGTGCGCCGAGCACCGGCCCGCGGTGCTGCTCGTCACCCACGATGTCGACGAGGCGATCGCGCTCGCCGACCGTGTGCTCGTGCTCGATCACGGCTCGTTCGCCGTCGAGCTGAACATAGACCTGCCGCATCCGCGGGCCGATCACGTCGTCGAGGCGGCCGACTACCGGCGCGTGCTGCTCGAGGTGCTGGGGGTCGAGCTCTCCGTCTGAGCGACCCGCACTGTCTCTGCCGGAGCGGCCCGCTCCGGAGCGACCGATGCGAGAGAATCGACTCGTCGCTCCGGAGTCACCGACGGGAGATGCATCGTGTGTGGACGTTATGCCAGCACCAGTACCCGCGGGGATCTGCTCGCGGCCTACGACGCCGTCGAGACCGTGGGTGAGGAACTGCCACCCTCGTACAACATCGCCCCCACCCAGCGCGTGAACGTCGTACTCGAACGAGCGCCGCGCGAGGAACCGGACGCCGAACCGGTGCGTATGGTGTCCTCGCAGGTCAAATGGGGGTTGGTGCCGTTCTGGGCGAAGGACCCGAAGATCGGGTCGCGCATGATCAACGCGCGCTCCGAGACGATCACGCAGAAGCCCGCCTTCAAGGCGGCCGCAGCGCGGCGGCGGTGCGTGCTGCCGGCCGACGGTTACTACGAGTGGATGACAGGCGAGGACGGGAAGAAGATCCCGTTCTTCCTGCACGCGGACGCACCGATCTCCATGGCCGGGCTCTACGAGCTGTGGCCGAACCCGGAACTCCCCGAGGACCATCCTGACCGCTGGTTGTGGACGTGCACCGTACTGACCCGTCCGGCGACCGACGCCGCCGGGCACATCCACGAACGTTCGCCGGTGATCCTCCCCGCCACCTTCGTCGATCCGTGGCTCGATCCCGAACTGAACGATCGCGACGACGTCGATGCCCTCCTGAATTCGATTCCCGAACCCCGCCTCGAACCGTACGAGGTGAGCACGGCGGTCAATTCACCGCGCAACAACAATCCCGACCTGCTGCGACCTGTCGATTCCTGAAAGACCGGCCGTCTGCCGTTCCCCACGCCGGGCAGGAACCATCAACCGGAGGTGTCGCTGCTCGTACCGGGCAGCGGCGTGGGCATGGAGTCGGTGGACGAGTCCGGCCTGGTGGCCGCAAGAACCATCCTGACGATCCGGTCGATCTCCTCTGCCGATGCCTTGCGACCCAACATCATCGGTGCCAGGAACAGCGGCGCGGCCAGCGCGTTCACCATCGCTTCCGGCGAATGGTCGGAGTTGGCATCTCCACGTTCGATCGCCCGGCGGGCCATCGTCCGCCACGCTTCGAGAACGGGACGGTACTGCTCGAGCACGAGTTGGTTGAAGTCGGGATAGCGATGACTCGCCATGAGTGCCGCCGAGGCGACCTCGACCGGGCCTGCTGCGTACTCCGCGATGGACTCGGCGAAGGCTCGGACGTCCGATTCCCATGCGCCGGTGTCCGGCGGAGCCACCTGTCGCACGTGCATCGACACCGCTTCGACGAGCAGGTCGTTGTGTGTGGGCCACCATCGGTAGATGGTCTTGCGGCTGACACCGGCGCGGGCGGCGACCTCGACGGTGGTGAAGTCGAGTCGCCCCTCCGCGAGAAACGCCAGGCATGCCTCACCGACCGCGATCCGGACCTTCTCGCTCCGTCCACCGGTCCGAATCCGTTCAGGCTTGTCGCTCACTCCCGCTCTCCCCGCTCGAAACACAATATTAACGACACACGATGTTGACTTAGTGACCGGCGCTGTGGATGATCTACATCACATCGCCGCAGACACCGCCTCCAGCCTCTCAGAGCACACGGTGCCTGCGGAATCTCGATCGAGTCATTTCAACGGAAGGCCGGTACCCGACCGGCCGCGGAGGAGCATCCATGCACGAGAGAAGTCACTTCGACGTCGTGGTCGTCGGCGCAGGACCCATCGGCACCGCCACTGCCCGGCATCTCAGCGAACGAGGGGCATCGGTACTGCTCGTCGGGCCCGACGAACCCTCCGACTTCACCGACCACGACGGCGTGTGGGCCGGTTACTACGACCAGGGACGCCTGGCACACGTCCTCGAGGTCCCGCTGATGACGTCCCTTCTGGCGATGCGGTCCATCCGCCGGTTTCCCGAGCTGCAGGAACGCACCGGCGAACGGTTCGCGACATCCACACATTCACTGACGGTCATGCCGGACGACTCGGAGCCCAGCGGTGTGACCACATGGTTCAACCGCGCCCTGCTCGCATCCAATGCCGCCGATCTCGGTGTCGACGTCGAGCACCTCGACAGCGACCGGTTGCGCAGCGAATACCCGGAGCTGCGCTTCGCACCGGGTCATGTCGGCATCGCCCAACGCGATGATGCCTTCATCGTCAATCCACGCGGGCTCGTTCGAGCCGAGCTGGCCGCCGCAACCGAACGAGGGACCGTGGTGATCCGCGACATCGTGGACACGATCGATCGGTCCGATCGCGGGGCGATCGTGACCGCCCGTTCGGGTGCATCCTGGAGCTGCGAGAAGGTGGTGGTCGCGACCGGAGCCGCCACCAACGTCAGCGGCCTGCTCCCCCGGCCCCTGGACATGCTCACCTACGGTGCGACGGTGGTCCTGGTCGAAGTGCCGGATCCGGCCGACTTCGACATTCCTGCCATGATGTACCTGAAGGCTCCCGGCGGACGAGTGGAATTCGGCGGAATCGTCATGTCGCCCTTGCAATATCCGGACGGACGGTGGTATCTCAAATGCTCCGGCAGGAGCCTTCTCGACAACCCGCTCGACTCCGCCGAGGCGATCGCCCGCTGGGTCCGCACCGGAGGCCGCCGGGAAGACATCGCCGACACGCTCGAGTTGCTCACCGAACTGTTACCCGGCAAGAACTTCGGCTCTGCACATACCCGGCCCTGCATGGTGTGCGAGACCCCCACAGGGCTGCCCTACATCGACCGGGTGGACGACCACACGATCGTCGCGATCGAAGGCGAGCGCGGCGCCATGGCTGCGGACGAGATCGGCAGGCTCACAGCAGGTCTTACCCTCGATGGAATGTGGACCGACGGCATTCCGCATGCCGCTTTCCGAGCCCGCTGGGTGGAGGCCGAGTCGGTACGGCCGCTGCTCCCGGCGGGCGTGTGAGTCCCATGGATCCGTACGCAGAAACGACTCACACCGTGCCGAACCCGAGCGGTCCCGTCATCCCGGCAGAACTCACGCACATGTATCAGCAGTGGCACATCTCGCCGGCGGTGCGCGCAGGCAACTTCCTCATCTGTTCCGGAGTACTCGGACAGCGCCTCGACGGAACCGTTCCCGACGATCCGACCACGCAGTTCACCCTCGCATTCGAGAATCTCCAACGGGTGCTCGCGGCCGCAGGCGCCGATTGGACCCACCTGGTCGAGTTGGTCACCTTCCACATCGATCTCGAGGGCGACCTCGAAGCCTTCAGTGCAGTCAAGGAACGGTTCGTCCGGGAACCGTACCCGGCGTGGACCGCCGTGGGCGTCGCTGAACTCGGCGCCGGACCGAAACCGTCCCCCCGAGTCGAGATGAAAGCGACGGCCTATCTGGCCGATGCCGTCGCACCGCCCGCTCGATAACGATCGACCGTTCCTCGCACGTCCACACGCGGGCAGGAACCACCACAGTCCCCCCGTTACGGGGGTTCCGCTCCCCGACGGCGATGTCGGGATCGCGACTCCGCGCGACATTCCCTGTGCTGCTCCATCCTTCGGACCGCCACGCCCGCACCATGTCTCGGCCCGGGCGTGGCCGGCACGATCCCCTCATCCATCCGGGCTCCCACCTGAAAGGCCTCCCCATGGATCTCGCATCCTCCAGCGGTGACACCTTCGTCGCGACGTCGAAGGAACCGCATTCCGGTAGAAGAGGCTGGACGCCACAACTGGCGGTCTCGTTCCTCTCCATGGTGCTGGTACTCGAGATGCTCTCCTGCAGCTATCTGATGGTTTCCGTTGCACTGCCGCAGATCTCAGGTCACTTCCGAACCACCCAGGGGGTGTGGATCATCACGTCCTTCCTGCTGGTCGGGGCGGTCTCGTCACCCCTGATCGGCAAGCTCGCCGACATGCACGGCAAGCGGAAGCTGCTGCTGTGGTGTGTTGCGCTGGCAGCGGTCGGTGCACTCATCGCTGCGGTGGCTCCGAACATTGCGATCGTCGTCCTCGGCTGGTCGCTGACCGGGTTTCTCAGCCCGTGCCTGTTCCTGGTCTACTCGCTGATCCGCGATGTCTACCCGCCACGGACGGTGACGATGGCAGTGAGTATCTCGACGACCGGCATGGGCCTGGTCGCCATCCCGGCTCCCTTCGTGGCAGGCTGGATCATCGACAACTTCGGGTTCCGCGGGGTCTTCTGGTTCTTCGTCATCGGCCTGTCGCTTCTCACCGTCGTCATCCGCGCCACCACCGAGGAGTCGCCGATCCGGCTGCGATCGACGATCGACCTCGTCGGTGCAGCCCTTCTGGGCGCAGGCCTCGGCGGGCTGCTCCTCGCGATCAGCTTCGGACCGGACCGGGGGTGGGCGGCACCGTCGACCATCATCTTCCTGATCGGTGGGCTGGTGTTCGTGATCGCCTGGTCGGTGTCGGCACGGGTACTACGCGATCCCGTCATCGACCTCTCGATCCTGACGCAACGTCCTGTGGCACTGACCTCGCTCAGCTCCGGTCTCGCGTGGGCCGCCATGGCCACCTTCGTGATGATCTTGCCGATGATGATCATGGCTCCGAGCGATGTGGGTCTCGGCTACGGGTTCGGTGCCGATGCCGGCCGGTACGCCTGGTTCCATGCTCCCGAAGCCGTGATGACCCTGATCGGTGGATTCATCGTCGGTGGGCTGGCCCCGCGAATCCGGCCCAAGGCCCTGCTCGTTGCCGGGCTCACCGTCGTCACCGTCGGCAGTCTGTCACTCGCGTTGTCGCACGATTCGGCAGTGGTCGTCGTCCTGCTCGCCGCGCTCGTCGGCCTCGGCGGCGGCATGGCCTACGCAGCGACACCGAACCTGCTCATCGAAGCTGTTCCGGCTCAGCAACTTGCGACGGCCGGGGCCATCGCTTCCACGGCGGGCAACCTCCTCCCCGCTGTTCTCCCGGTTCTCGTATTCGCAATGCTGAACTCCCACATCGCTTTCGCGATCGACGGGAGCGTGCTGTATTCCGATGCGGGCATTTCCATCGGATTCGCGATGGTCGCAGGCGCGGCACTCGTCGGAGCACTGGCCGCACTCGCCATTCCCCGGATGATCCGCCGAGCGGACGCGCTCACCCCGTCCGACTGACCCGGATGCCGTACCGGTGCTGTCCTCCGGGTCCCGGGTCTCCACGAGTGCGACACGTGTGCTCCCCGCATCGTCTTCGCCACGTCACTCCTGCTCACCCGGCCCGGAGCAGCACATCGTCACCGTTCTCGTATTCGAGCGGCGCGAAGCGTAGATGCTCGATGTCGGTGCAGTCGTGTCCGAGTCGCAGGACCCGACGGGAGATCGTCTCGACGGCCGTATGTCGTTCCCCACGTCGGACGGGAACGATTGCCGGAATTGACTAAAGTTGCCGGGTGCGACATTCACCGCAGGATCCGATCGGCTCGACGACGCCTCCGCTCTTCTCCGGAAGAAGAGGCACTGCCGTTGCGGCGGTCGCGTCGCTCGTCTCCGTCGGTGTGCTCATCGCGATCCTCGTCAGGAGCGAGCTCATCGACTTCCTGGTCTACCGGATGGGCGCGCGGGTTCTGCTCGACGGCGACGACATCTACGGGCAGATGCCCCCGGTGACCGACGACTTCGCGTTGCCGTTCACCTACCCGCCGCTGTCGGCGATGCTGTTCGCTCCCCTCGCACTGATTCCCGTGACGTTCGGCAAGATCGTCTTCACCCTCGTCTCCGTCGCGGCGCTCGTCGTCACCCTGCGGGTCGTGCTGGACCGGCTCCGCCCGGACTTCGAGGCGCGGACGGCGTGGATCGTCACGGCAGTGGCGGTCGCCGGAGCGCTGCTGCTCGAGCCCGTGCGCGAGACGATCTCGTTCGGGCAGATCAACCTCGTCCTGATGGCGCTCGTCGCCCTCGACGTCCTGGTGAAGACCCCGAAGTGGCCGCGCGGACTGCTCATCGGGCTGGCCGCCGCCGTCAAGCTCACGCCCATCGCGTTCCTGTTGCTGTTCCTGCTGCGGCGCGACCGGCGGACCAGTGCCACCATCCTCGCGTCGACCTTCGGGTTCACCGCCCTCGCGTTCGCCGTGATGCCCGCGACCTCCGCGAAGTACTGGCTCGACACCCTGCCCGACACCGGCCGGATCGGCGCGGCGTACTTCGCCACCAACCAGTCCTTCAAGGCGATGATCTCCCGCTTCGGACCGCCCGAACTCATGGGTTCCGTGCTGTGGCTGCTCGCCGTCGCGGTGATGCTGCTGGTCGCGGTGGTGGCCATCCGGCGGACCCTCGCACAGGGTGATCTCGTGCTCGCCCTGCTCGCGAACGCCACGGCCGTGCTGTTGGCCTCGCCGGTGTCGTGGTCGCACCACTGGGTGTGGATCGCACCGGCGCTGCTGACGCTGTCGCCCGCGGCACGGCGCGCAACCGATCCACAGAAGCTCGCGGCGATCGCAACGGGCGTGGCACTCGTCTTCGCGATCGGCCCGCACCACCTGTTCCCCACGGGTGACGACCTCGAACTCACCTGGGCCGCTTGGCAGCACCTGCTGGGCACGCTCTACGTGACGGTCGGCTTCGGGTTCCTCCTCCGGCTCGCCTTCGGTCGTCTCCCCGGTCCGGAAGCGGTGGCACCGGAACCGCTTCCGGACGCGGAGACGTCGAAGTAGTCCCTCGTCCGGATGTCAGGCGGTGACGTCGACGACCACCCGGCCACGCACCTTGCCCGCCAGGATCTCCTCGGCGAGTCGCGGGACGTCCGAGAGCGGTTCGACGCGCGACAGCGAATCCAGGGTGCTCGCAGGAAGATCGCGGGCGAGGCGTTCCCACGCCGACCGGCGGAGCTGTGCCGGCGCCATCACCGAGTCGACGCCCAGCAACGCGACGCCGCGCAGGATGTGCGGCAGCACCGTCGCATCCGGCATCGACGGCGATTCGGTGAGACCACATGCGGCCACCGCACCGCCGTACCGGATCTGCGACAGCACGTTCACGAGCGTCGAACCACCCACCGCGTCCACGGCGGCATCCCAGCGTTCCTTGCCGAGGGGCCGGCCCCTGCCCTGCAGTTCGGCGCGGTCGACGAACGACGACGCACCGAGTTCGCTCAGGAAGTCGTGGGTCTCGGGACGGCCGGTCGCGGCGACCACCGTGTGTCCGGCGGTGGCGGCGAGCGCGACGGCGATCGACCCGACGCCACCTGCCGCGCCGGTGACGAGCAGTTCCGCATCCGATGCGATCCCGTAGCGTTCGAGCGCGTCGAGGCACAGGGCGGACGTGTAGCCGGCGGTGCCGACGGCCATGGCGTCGCGGGTGGAGAAGGCGTCGGGGATGCGCACGAGCCATTCGGGCTTCACACGCTGGCGCCGGGTGTACCCGCCCGACTGGGTCTCGGACAGGCCCCATCCGTTGACGACGACGCGGTCGCCGGGTTTCCAGTCGGGATTGCCGCTCTCGAGGATGGTGCCGGCCAGGTCGGCTCCGGCGACCAGTGGGGTGCGTCGCGCCATCTTCTGCGGCCCCGCGATCACGAGACCGTCCTTGTAGTTCAGCGACGAGTACTCGACTTCGACGAGAACATCGTGGTCGGGAAGGTCGGCGTCGGTCAGTTCGCGGAACTGTGCCACCTGGCCGTCGTCGGTGTCGTCGACGACCAGGGCACGGAAGGAGGACGGCTGTGTCATGGATCCGATCCTGACAGGCCGTCCGCCTCGCTGCAGCCGAAAGCGGTCAGGCCGCGTGGGCGCGAAACCGTCGCAACCGCAGGCTGTTGGAGACCACGAAGACCGACGAGAACGCCATCGCCGCACCGGCGAGCATCGGGTTCAGCAGTCCCGCGGCCGCCAGCGGCAGTGCCGCGACGTTGTACGCGAACGCCCAGAACAGGTTTCCCTTGATCGTCGTCAACGTGCGGCGCGACAACCGGATGGCGTCGACCGCGACCATCAGGTCGCCGCGGACCAACGTCAGGTCGCTCGCCTCGATCGCGACGTCGGTGCCGGTGCCCATCGCCAGGCCCAGGTCGGCCCGGGCGAGCGCCGCGGCGTCGTTGACACCGTCGCCGACCATCGCGACCACCGCGCCCCCGCGCTGGAGCCGCTCGACCACGTCGACCTTGTCGGTGGGCAGCACGTCGGCGATCACGTCGGCCTCGTCGATGCCGACCTCGGCCGCCACGGTGTGGGCGACGGCGGCGTTGTCGCCGGTGAGCAGGATCGGACGCAGCCCGAGTTTCCGCAGTTCGGCGATTGCCTGCGCGGAGGTCGGCTTGACCGCGTCCGCGACGACGACGATGCCACGGGCCTTCCCGTCCCAGCCGACGGCGATGGCCGTGCCGCCGGACTTCTGCGCCTGCTCGAACGCCCGCTGCAGCTTCTCGGAGAGGTGCTGCGACCAGTCGGCCAGCAGCGTCGGACGACCCACCAGCACCGCGCGGCTCGTGTCGCCGTCGACGAGCACTCCCTGGACACCGAGACCCTCGACGTTCGTGAAGTCCTCGACCTCGGGCAGACCGCCGAACCTGTCCGCGGCCGCATCACCGACGGCACGTGCGATCGGGTGTTCCGACGCCGACTCGAGTGCCCCGGCGTACCGCAGCACCTCGTCGGCGTTCTCACCGTCGTCGGCGACGACCTCGCGCAGGGTCATCCGGCCGGTGGTGACCGTGCCGGTCTTGTCGAGGACCACGGTGTCGACCGAGCGGGTCGATTCGAGGACCTCGGGGCCCTTGATGAGGATGCCGAGCTGAGCGCCGCGACCGGTACCGACCATCAACGCGGTCGGGGTGGCCAGGCCGAGGGCGCAGGGGCAGGCGATGATCAGCACGGCGACCGCCGCGGTGAAGGCCGCCGCGGGTCCGTTGCCGGTGCCGAGCCAGAAACCGAGGGTGCCGGCGGCGATCAGCAGCACGATCGGCACGAAGATGCCGGAGATCCGGTCGGCCAGGCGCTGCACCTGGGCTTTGCCGTTCTGGGCGTCCTCCACCAGCTTCGCCATCTGCGCGAGCTGGGTGTCGGAGCCGACGCGGGTCGCACGCACCACCAGTCGTCCACCGACGTCGACCGTTCCGCCGACGACACTGTCGCCCACACCGACCTCGACGGGAACCGATTCACCGGTCAGCATCGACGCGTCGACCGCCGACGTGCCCCGTGCGATCACACCGTCGGTGGCGATCTTCTCGCCCGGGCGCACGACGAACAGATCGCCGACCGCCAACTGCTCCACCGGAATCCGGGTCTCGGTGGTCCCGTCCGGTCCGAGGACCGCGACGTCCTTGGCTCCGAGTTCGAGCAGGGCATGCAGGGCGGCGCCGGCACGTCGCTTCGACCGTTGCTCGAAGTAGCGCCCGGCGAGGATGAACGTCGTGACACCGGCCGCGGCCTCGAGATAGATGTTGCCGCTGCCGTCGCCCCGCGCGATGGTGAACTCGAAGGGGTGGACCATCCCCGGTTCACCCGCCGTTCCCCAGAACAGGGCGTAGACCGACCATCCCAGGGCGGCAAGGGTTCCCAGCGACACGAGCGTGTCCATGGTGGACGTGCCGTGGCGCAGGTTGATCCACGCCGCCCGGTGGAAGGGCCAGGCACCCCACACCACCACCGGTGCGGCGAGGGTGAGCGAGAGCCACTGCCAGTTGGTGAACTGCAGGGCCGGGATCATCGCCATCGCGATCACCGGCACCGTCAGGATCGCCGAAACGACGAGCCTGTGACGAAGCGGCGCAACGGGATCGGATTCGGGCACGTCACCGGTCCGGCCGGTCGCCTGCGCGGACGGCGGCGGCAGTGCGGCACCGTAGCCGGCCTGCTCGACGACCGTGACGAGATCCTCGGGTGTCATGTCGTCGGGGTAGGTGACCTTCGCCTTCTCGGT
Source organism: Rhodococcus gordoniae (assembly GCF_001646655.1). GTDB lineage: Bacteria > Actinomycetota > Actinomycetes > Mycobacteriales > Mycobacteriaceae > Rhodococcus > Rhodococcus gordoniae. The sequence goes on from NZ_LPZN01000037.1 coordinate 32,048, forward strand.
GGCGTAGTTGACGGTCGCGGTGACGCCGTCGAGCTTGTTGAGTTTGCGTTCGATGCGATTGGCGCAGGATGCGCAGGTCATGCCGGTGATGGCGAGTTCGATCGATTCAGCGGCGACCGGCCGACTCTGCGTGGTCATGTGTGTCTCCTCGGAAAAATGGGCCGTCAGCGGCCGGAATGGCTGTGGTCGACCGGCGCGGAGGGTTCCTCGTGCGTGGCTCCGGCGCCGTCGGCGGTGAGCGCGAAGGCGGCGGTACGGACCACTCCGTCGTGCTGAAAGTCGAGATAGAGGTGATAGGTGCCGGCACTCGGGACGGAGGTGTGGAAGACGACCTCGGGGCCGGGTCGCGTGGTGCCGTCGCCGGGTGTTCCGTCCGGGTGGACGTGGAGGTAGGCGAGGTCGCCGCCGCGCAGCGCCACCAGGTGCCCGTAGGCACCGAGATAGGGCTGCAGGTCGGCGACCGGCTGTCCGTCCTTGCTCACGGTGAGGGTGAGCATCGCGTCGCCACCCGACGACAGGTCGCCGTCCAGGGTGACCTCGTAGCCGTCGACGGTCGCGGTGCGGTTGTCGGCTTCGGGTGCGGCAGGGACGAATTCGCCCGCCACCGTGAGATCGGTGCCCAGCGTGAGCGCCTCTCCCCCGGTGGGTCTGAAGTCGGCGAAGACCCGCCACGTGCCGGGCGTGAGGTCGACGTCGACGGACCAGATGCCGGTGTTCTCGTCGAGCACGGGATGGACGTGCTGGAAGCCGGTGAAGTCGCGGCGCACGGCGATCAGGTGCAGTTCCTTCTCGTGCGTGATGTCGAAGTCGGTCACCGGCGCGCCGCCGGGACCGTTGATCGCGAATGTCAGGTTCCTGTCCTCACCCGGCTCGAGGTTCGTCTCGGCGAGTGCGAGGGCATAACCGCTCCGATACGTCATCAGTCCTCCCGGGATTTCTTCCACAGCAGGTGTTTCCGCGGCGTCGCCGGTGGCGGTGTCGTCACCGTGACCGGCATCGTGGGCGCTCACGGCAGGATCCTCGGTCTGCTCCTCCACCGGGCCGACGGTCGCGCCGACGAGCAGCGCGATACCGAAGACCGCGGCTACGGCGGCGACGAAGCCGGTGAGCTTGGCCGGGGTGTTCATGCGAGGTTGTAACCGGCCTCCTCGACGGCGGCCGCGACGGCGGCATCGTCGAGGGACTCGGCGCTCGTGACGGTGACGGCACCGGTGGCCAGGTCGACCTCGACGTTCTCGACGCCGGGGATCTCCTGGACCTCTTCGGTGACCGACGCGACGCAGTGCCCGCAGGTCATGCCGGTGACGGTGTACGTGCTGGTCTCACTCATGGGTACTCCTCGGTGATGGGTCGTGAACGGGTGGGGACGGTCAGGAACGGACGAGTCGCGCGATGGCGTCGCCGGCTTCCTTCAGCTTGAGGTCGGCTTCGTCGCCACCGGCGCGCACGGCACCGGCCACGCAGTGGGCCATGTGTTCGTCGAGCAGGCCGAGCGCGACGGCCTCGAGAGCCTTCTTCATCGCCGCGATCTGCGTGAGGATGTCGATGCAGTACTTCTCTTCCTCGACCATCCGCTGCAGACCGCGGGCCTGCCCCTCGATGCGACGCAGTCGCTTGAGGTAGTCGGCCTTGGTGTTGTTGGCGATGTAGCTGTGCTGATGCGTGTCGTCGGGCGCGACGACATCGGCAGTATCGGGCTTCCCGGTTTCACTGGTGGTGTTCGGCATCGGAATCGTCCTTGTCGGTGCGCTCGGCGGTCGTCCTACCGGATACCATACCCCCCTAGGGTATCTACGACAACCACGACGACGGGCAGAGCATCTGCGCAGGTAGAGGCACATGGAATCGCCAGGGATACACACGTCGGCCCCGCATTCCGGGGAATGCGGGGCCGATCCGAAGAGGGTTTCCCAGGTCTGCGGACGACACGCCCGAACACCTCACGAGGTGGTCGAGCGCCTCGTCGTCGATACGTCGCGGGACGTCACGGCACGTGCATCATCTTCCCGGCGAGGGTGAACAACCGGCGGGAGAGCCGGATGACGGGGATGCCCAGCGGAATCAGCAGGATCGTCACGCACAACACCGCACCCAGGAGCATCACCACCGCGGCGACGATCCCCAGGACGGTGCCGAGCAGGGCGGTGAGAAGTCCGAGCACGACATCCAGTAGGCCACTCAGAGCACGCATGACGACCTCCTAGCCACACCCCCTATTATGCGCCGCTCCCGGGTGTTCACTTCCTCCAGAACAGGTGATGCATCACCCCGCTCGTGCTGGGCACGACCTCGAGGTGGAAACGATCCCGTAGTTCGTCCGGGGAGTCCCAGAGCTTCAGGCCGGCGCCGTACCGCACCGGTGACACCACCACGTGCATGGTGTCGACCAGATCGGCGTCGAGGAACTGCCGGATGGTGGAGACGCCACCCCCGAGGCGGACGTCCTTGCCCTGCGCGGCGGCGCGGGCCTGATCGAGCACCGCGGCCGGCTCGCCGTTCACGAAGTGGAAGGTGGTGTCGGCGAGCGTGAAGGACGGGCGTTCGTGGTGGGTCAGGACGAACACCGGGGTGCGGAAGGGTGGCTCATCGCCCCACCAGCCCTGCCACTCGTGGTCCTTCCAGGGACCCCGCTGGGGGCCGAATTTGTTGCGCCCCATGATCTCCGCACCGATGTTGCAGGAGAAATCCCGGATGAAGTAGTCGTCGAGTCCGCGGCTCCCACCGGGCTCGGTGCGCAGGTTCCAACTCGCCGTGGCTGCGGCCCACTCGAACATCGGGCTCGGATCCAGGCCGAAGGGACTCTCGACACTCTGGTCCTTCCCCGCGCCGATCCCGTCGCTCGACACGGTGAAGTTCTGTACTCGCAGCAACTGGCCCACTCTCTTCTCCTCGCATCCCGATCGCACCGGTACGAAGAGGAAGACCTCGTGAGCCGCGCGAACTCATCGGATCGTGCTCGGATCACGAAGGGATTCGGCGACAGCCGTCCGGCCCGGCGACACTGCACGTGCCGACTGGTATTTTCGTATCCAGTGATCAGCACCGTGTATCCGTGAGACAGATGTCCCGCGCCATCCGTGAACCGCGCCTGCAGGCGGCGGTGATTCCGTGTGCCCGGAGGGGGAACCCGCGCCAGGGTTCCCCGATCCCATCGTGCAGTCCTTCATGCATCGGAATCGACTTTCGGAGTTCACATGTCCACCCCATCACTTCACTCGTCCCCATCACCGGCCGTTCATCGATCCGACCTCCGGGGCGACTGCAGCCGTTGCTTCGCATTGTGTTGCACGGCTTTCGGATTCACGCGGTCGTCGGACTTCGCCGAGGACAAGCCCGCCGGTTCGCCGTGCCGGCATCTCGACGCGCGCTTCGCGTGCACCATCCATGAGACGCTGCCGTCCCGTGGTTTCCGCGGATGTACGGTGTTCGACTGTTTCGGTGCGGGACAAGCCGTCTCCCAGCGGTTGTTCGCCGGCGTGAGTCGGCGGGACCGACCCGACACCCGCTACCGGATGTTCTCGGCGTTCGCCGTGGTGAAAGAGCTGCACGAGATGATGTGGCACCTGCTCGAGGCCCAGCAGCGCACCTACGATCCGGAGCTCGCGGACGACGCGCGGGAGCTCGTCGAATCCCTTGCCGTCCTGACTCGCAGGGGCGTGGACGAACTCGAGTTCCTCGAGATCGGCGAGATACGTGCATCCGTTCGGCCGGTCCTCATGGAGGTCAGTGCGGAGGTGCGGGGTTCGTACTTCGCGGACGACGAGGGGATGGATCCCGATCTCGTCCCGGGCGCCGACCTCGCCGGAACCGATCTGCGGGGCCACCGGTTGTGCGGCGCCGACCTACGGAACGCACTGCTCATCGGCGCCGATCTCCGAGGATGCGACCTCGCGGGGGCGGACCTGCTCGGCGCGGACCTGCGCGGTGCGCGAGTGGAGGACGCCGATCTCTCCCTCGCCCTGTATCTCACGGGACCGCAACTCGCCGCCGCGCACGGCAATCGACGCACCCGAGTACCCACGGGCATACCGGTACCGCGGAGTCGGCTCGACGACTGACCGAGTGCAGGGAGGGCGCGGCGACTCGCGCCTTCCCTCCCGCTCAGGGGAACCCGATGCGGCGGCACACCAGCATGTGGTGGGCTCGGATGTACCGGTGTCCACGATCCGTTTCGGCAGCCGCAACGGCGGCGGGTCGCTCCGCCCCGTACTCGGAGCAAGCTGCCGTGTGGGTTACAGGGTCGTCACCGCCCCCAGTACAACGCGGGCAGGAAGGACATCGGTATCAGGACCGGGCAAACGAAAACGAGACCACGATCTCCGAAGAGTTCGTGGCCTCGTCCGTCGCAGTTCGTGGAACTGCACACTGTGGGCGAAGGGGGACTTGAACCCCCACGTCCCGAAGGACACTGGCACCTGAAGCCAGCGCGTCTGCCATTCCGCCACTCGCCCGAGCAACGCCGAAAACAGTAACACACACCGGAGCGAAACAACTATTCGCCTGGTCAGACGGCTGTGAGCCCCGCGGACTCGATCGCTGAAGATATCCGTCGGAGACGTGCCGCATGCCTCAGGGTCGAATCCGGGGAAAAGTGGATACCATGCAGTGACGAGATCTGCATTGCGACACGCTGAGTACGGAAAGGGGGTCGCCATGGGCATCGCCCAGCGCTTCGAGCGCAAACTACAGGCCGCGATCGGCGACGCTTTCGCCCGCGTGTTCGGCGGCGGCGTCGTGCCCCAGGAAGTCGAGGCGGCGCTGCAGCAGGAGGCAACGGACGGCGTCCGACAGCTCGATCGGGGTCATATGCTGGCGCCGAATCATTACGTCATCACGATCAGCGAAACCGATCACAATGCCCTCGCAGCGGATCGGGACTTGACTGTGAAGGCGTTCTCCCGTCACCTTGAGGACTTCATCCGAGAACAGGGATGGCAGACATACGGTGAGATCCAAGTCGTCTTCGAGTCGTCGTCGGCACTGCACACCGGGCAGTTCCGGACTCGCGGCTCGGTAGATCCCGATGCGGGGCGCTCAGCGACGCGTGCTCCGTCACCACGGAACCCACAGAACCGCCCACCCGCGACCTCTGAACCAGGAGCTGGCCCCATGACGCAGAACCCCGGCTACGACCCCAGCCGTGACCCCGCCGAGGCGGAACCGCAGTACGCACGCAACGGTCACGCGCACGTCGGCCAGGAGCAGCGCTACAACCAGGGCTACGGGAACGCCGGTTACGACCAGGGCCAGGGCGGCTACGACCAGCAGGGTGGATACGACCAGCAGGCGTACGGCCAGGCCTACAGCGAGCAGGACTACCAGCAGGCCGGCTACGACCAGCAGGCCTACGGAGCCCAGGATGCCCAGCCCCAGGCGTACAGCCAGGACTACGGCCGCGACTACCCGCAGCAGGGTGGCTACGACCAGCAGGCGTACGGCCGGCAGGCCGGCTACGACCAGCAGGGTTACGCGCAGCCCGGTTACGACCAGGGTTACCAGGATCAGGGCTACCAGCAGGGTGGCTACGACCAGCAGGCGTACGGTCAGCAGAACTACGCACAGCCGGGCTACGACCAGCAGTACGGCGCGCAGCAGGGCTACGACCAGGGTTACGCCGCTGCGGCACCCGGCTACGACCAGGGCTACCAGCAGGGCGGCTACCAGTCGCCGGCGGCCGGTCGTGTGCTGACCGCGACCCTCCAGCTCGAGGACGGCAGCGGCCGCTATTACCAGCTCCGCGAGGGCAGCAACATCATCGGCCGCGGCCAGGACGCACAGTTCCGCCTCCCCGATACCGGTGTCTCGCGTCGCCACATCGACATCCGCTGGGACGGCCAGGTCGCGATGCTCTCCGATCTCGGCTCGACGAACGGCACGACGGTCAACGGCGCCTCCGTTCAGGACTGGCAGCTCGCCGATGGTGACGTGATTCGCGCCGGGCACTCCGAGATCCTCGTGCGCATCCTCTGATCAGCCGGTATCGAAAGACCTACCGGACCCGTTCATACCGTCCGACGCGTGTCGCAGCGCGTCGGACGCTGCATGGAGTCGTCCGGTGTCCGTATTGTGAGTGACCGCACGACCCGGAAGACCACGACCGGTCTACTACCCCGAAGGAGGATGCACCGTGCAGGGGCTGATTCTGCAGCTGACCCGAGCGGGATTCCTCCTCCTGCTGTGGTTGTTCGTGTGGGCGGTGTTGCGCACGCTCCGGTCCGACATCTATGCCGGTGCCGCACGCCCGCTCCCGCGCTACTCCCCCAAGCAGTCGGTGCTGCCGACGCTGAGCCGTAACAAGACCGCCAAGTACCTGGTGGTCACGCAGGGCGCGCTGGCAGGCACCCGGATCACGCTCGGCACCCAACCGGTTCTCATCGGCCGTGCCGACGACTCCACACTCGTGCTGACCGACGACTACGCATCCACGCGCCACGCACGGTTGTCGCCCCGAGGTTCCGACTGGTACGTCGAAGACCTGGGGTCGACGAACGGCACGTATCTCGACCGCGCAAAGGTCACCACCGCCGTCCGTGTCCCACTCGGAACCCCGGTTCGGGTGGGCAAGACCGTGATCGAGCTCCGCCCGTGACCCTCGTACTCCGTTATGCCGCCCGCAGCGACCGCGGCCTCGTGCGCTCCAACAACGAGGACTCCGTCTACGCCGGCGCCCGCCTGCTCGCCCTCGCCGACGGCATGGGTGGTCACGCAGCAGGTGAGGTCGCCTCACAGCTGATGATCGCGGCGCTCGCCCATCTCGACGACGACGAGCCCGGCGGCGACCTCCTCGGCAAGCTCGCCGCGGCCGTCCGCGAAGGCAATGCCTCGATCGCCGATCAGGTGGAAGAAGAGCCCGAACTCGACGGCATGGGCACGACGCTCACGGCCATCCTGTTCGCAGGCAGCAAGCTCGGACTCGCCCACATCGGCGATTCCCGCGCCTATCTGCTGCGCGACGACCAGCTCACCCAGATCACCCGCGACGACACCTTCGTGCAGTCGCTGGTCGACGAGGGGCGCATCACCCCGGAGCAGGCGCACACGCACCCGCAGCGGTCGTTGATCATGCGGGCGCTGACCGGCAGCGAGGTCGAACCCACCCTCACCGTGCGCGAGGCCCGCGCCGGCGACCGCTACCTCGTGTGCTCCGACGGTCTGTCCGACGTCGTCAGCGACGAGACGATCGCCGACACCATGCGGCAGGGCACGCACGACGAGTGCGCCGACCGGCTCATCGAGCTGGCACTGCGCAGCGGCGGCCCCGACAACGTCACCGTCGTCGTCGCCGACGTCATCGATCTCGACTACGGCCAGTCGCATCCCATCGTCGCCGGTGCCGCATCGGCGGACGACGAGGACACTCCCCCGCCGAACACCGCGGCCGGTCGTGCCGCCGCGATGCGGCCACCGCGCGCCACCCCCAAGCGGGTCATCAACAAGGCCCCGGAGCCGGCGCCGAAGAAGAAGCGCAGTCGCCTGTGGTGGCCGGTCGTCGCCGTCGTGGTGATCGCGGTGCTGGTCGGCGGCCTGTTCGTCGGCCGGCAGTTGATCCGCAACAACTACTACGTCGGCGCCGACGACGGTCGCGTGACCGTGCTGCGCGGTATCCCCGGCGACGTCTTCGGCTACTCGCTGCAGGAGGCGGCGCGCGTCGGGTGCATCACCGACGAGGGCGACCTCACGCTCGTCGACCCGAACAGCGCGTCGTGCCGTGTGATGCTCGTCGACGACCTGTGGCCCGCCGCTCGCGAGCAGGTCCGTGCCGGCCTTCCGTCGGGTTCGCTCGACGACACCCGCGAGCAGATGCAGCGGCTCGCGGAGCTGGATCTGCTGCCGGTGTGTACTCCGGAGGAACCCGCACCCGCCCCCGGCGGGTGCGGGTTCCTCCGGAGTACAC
>NZ_LPZN01000038.1 GCF_001646655.1 Rhodococcus gordoniae
CCGAGCGGACGTCTCGGTGCAGGTCGCGACGGCGGGGCCGCGGGACGTCGAGGGGGAGCGGGCGGGGGTGTGTTCCCACGTGACGGTCGCCGGCGCGGGGCAGATTCGGCGAACCGTTCGGGTCGTTGCGTCGGAGCCCACTCGCGGCGTTGCTGCTGTGGCGGCGGTTGCTGCCGGTCCTGCCGGGGAGTCCGAGCGGGCCGGTAGTTCGGTGCCGGCGCCTGCGACCACGCCTGCGGTGACTGTGGCCGGCCGTCGCGCCGGAGAACCTGGGTGCCTTCGGGAGACGGGGGCACGGCGTCGGGGCGACGCGGCGGCACACCACCGGAACGATGGGGCGGCACGCCACCGGAACGATGAGGTGGCACGCCACCGGAACGATGGGGCGGCACGCCACCGCGAGGTACGGACCGGCCGGGAGGAGGGCCCTGCGGAGGTCGCGGCCGGTTCCGGGGGTCGCGAGGGTCGCCGTTCACCCGGACAACTCTACGGTCAGGGCAGCCAGGAGACGTGGCCCCTCAGTGCTTGGTAGCCGACGAAGGCGACGGTGTCGATGAGAGCGTGGGCGATCACGAGCGGCCACAACCGCCCGGTTCGCTGCCAGTACCGCCCGAACACCAGGCCCATGACCACGTTGCCGAACCCGCCGCCGATGCCCTGGTAGAGGTGATAACTGCCGCGGAGCAGCGCGGAGGCGAGCAGCGACGAGTTCTCCGACCAGCCGAGCTGCCGCAGACGGGTGAGGAGATAGGCGACGACCAGGATCTCCTCCGCACCGGAATTGGCGATCGCCCACAGCACCTCGGTGGGCAGCCGCCACCAGTAGTCCTCGAGCAGGCTCGGCGCGACCGTCAGGTTCAGGCCGGCCGCGCGCGCCACCAGGTACAACACGAGGCCGGGGAGTCCGATCAGCGCGGCCAGGCCCACGCCGGGCAGCAGATCGGGCCGCAGGCCGGGCCGGGCGAGACCTGCGAGTCTCGGACCGACGCCGCTGCGCCACAACAGGTACAGACCGAGAGCGCCCCAGGCGAGCAACCGCACGATGCCGAGAAGCTGCCGGGCGAGATCGATGAATCCCTGCGACGAGCGTGGCGTGTTCAGGGCCACCGTCTGATCCGACAGTGGTTCCGGTGCCAGCGCCGCCTCGGCCAGCGACAGGATCGACGAGATTCCGCTCAGGCCGAAGGTGACGAGCAGGACGATGGTGATCTCGATCCACAGCGCGCGGCGCTCGGCAGGGTCGAGGGGCGGCTCGGGGTTGCGGGCGGCGGGCCGCAGCCAGTCGCGGAGGGTCGTCACCGGAGCGATTGTGCCGGACGGTGCGCGGTGGGCGAGTGGGTCGTGCGCGCCATCCTGCTGATGATCGGTACGACCTCTCCGAATCAGCCGCCGACCGGCCGGGTCTTCGGGTCTGCATCGTGGCGGAATACTCAGGCCCGCGGCGGCAGTCCGTTGCGGAAGGGGCAGCCGACCAGCAGGCGCAGTGCGCGGCTCAGGGCCGCGGGGTCGTCGACCGGCTCGTGGAAAGGGATGCGCACGTCGTGGTCGTCGCCTTCGGACTCGACACGCAGGCGCAGGCCGTAACGATCGAGGCCGAGTGGGCGGATCCGTCCGCCGCGATGCGCGGGCGGAATCCGTCGCGCGATCTGCCGCACGATGTCGGCGTGGTCCTGTTCGAGATGTTGGAGCCAGCCGGTCTCGAGCGCTGCGAAGGGGTCGGGAGCAGCGTCGAGGACGTCGGTGACGTCGACGGCTTCGGCGCCGGTGGTGTCGGCGGCGACGATGGAGTCGAGGCTCAGGCACAGCAGTTCGGAGCAGTGTCCGACGTCGAGGAGTTCGGGATGCGGGAGGATCTCGGCGATCTCGGCGGCGAGCCGGCGGGGATGTTCGACCGGACGCAGGGTGCCGCTGAGCCAGATGAGCGACCGCACCGGGTTGCGCAGTGCGATCGGCGAGTGGTCGGTGAGTTCGAGCATCGCGGGGATTCCGGCGTTCCCGGCCTGCCAGGCGAGTGCGACGGGGAGGCTGTCCTCGGCGACGGCGACGGCGACCTGCCCGTCGTCGAGGAGATGGTGGACGAAGGTGGGCAGCGGGTCGCATCCGTCGATCGCGAGCTGGGTCGTGTCGGCCCGGATGAGGGCGGTGCGTACGCGTTCGGCCGTGGTGGGCGCGGGAACGACGGATGTGGTGGTCTGCATGCCGACCCTCCTTCTTCATGTAGGTGAGGCAAACCTAAGTCATTGTGACCGCGGTCGCAAGTGCTCCGTCGGTAGCCTGGACCGGTGCCGATCCCTCTTCCCCTCGGAATGCCGCCGTCCCGCGACGAATCGCGGGGATTGCTCGACGCGTTGCTCACCCGCCGGCACGACACCCTCACCGGCGCTCTCGCCGCGACCGGCCGCATGCTCGCCCCGCCGATCGTCCCGGCCGCCGCCGTCACCGGATCGCCGACCCGCGAGCTCGTCGTCGAACTCGATGCCTCGACCGAACTTCCCTCGCCCGCCGGGTGGCGCCCGATCCGCTATCAGGTCGAGTGTTCGGCCGAGGATCTCGAGGACGTTCTCGCGATCACCGCGCCCGCACCCCTGGTGGTGTACCCGCACGTGTCCGACGCCGCGCTCGCCGACGCTGCCCGCGCGCTCACCGAGGCCGGCCACATCCCGGGCCTGACCGCAGGTCGCGGGGCCGAGGCCGTCGCTGATTTCCTCGCCGTCCTCGCCCACACCGACACGGGCTACGCCGCCCGCGCGACCGGCACCGACGACGTGGTCGCCCTGCTCGCCGCCACCGTCGCGGCGCTGAGCGGTTTCGATGTCCGGGCCGCCCTCGCGACTCCCGACGTGGCCCGGCTCCGGCGGCTCGTCCCCGAGGCGGCCGCCGCGGTGCGGGAGATCCTCCTGGTCGTGGAGGTCGACGAGACCGACGGCGTCGTCCGGGATCTCGAAGCGCTCGATCTCGGCGTGGGCTGATCCGGGTTCACGCGGACTCCACCTCCCGGTCACGGACGGTGCGTAACCTCGTACTCGTGCCACGTATCGCTTATTTCGGACCGTCGGGAACGTTCACCGAGATGGCCCTCGACCGTTTCGAGAGCCTCGGTGCACTCGACGTGCTCGGCGACGAGTCCGCGGACGTCGAACGCGTCGCCGCGGCCAGCCCACCGGCCGCTCTGCAACTCCTGCGCGACCGGCAGGTCGACGGTGCCGTCGTTCCCATCGAGAGCTCGGTGGAGGGCTCGGTGCCGCCCACCATGGACGCCCTGGCGCTCGGGCCGCGCCTGCAGATCGTTGCCGAGGCCGAACTCGACATCGCGTTCACGGTGGTCACCCGCGACGGGATCACGCGCGATCGGGTCCGCACGATCGGCGCCTATCCGGTGGCCGCGGCGCAGGTGCGTCGCTGGATCGAGGACCATCTGCCCGCCGCCGAGGTCGTGACCGCCGCCTCGAATGCGGGAGCGGCCGAGGACGTCGCGTCCGGCAAGGTCGACGCGGCCGTGTCCACCGCACTCGCCGGGCAGCGGCTCGGCCTGTCGGTTCTCGCCGACAAGGTCGCCGACTTCGAGGGCGCCCGCACCCGCTTCGTGCTCGTCACCCGGCCGCGGCCGGTGCCGAAACGCACCGGTGTCGACCGCACCTCGGTCGTGCTGCAGCTGCCCAACGAGCCGGGTTCGCTGGTGCGCGCGATCACCGAGTTCGCCACGCGCGGAATCGATCTGTCCCGTATCGAATCCCGGCCGACCCGCAGGGAATACGGCACCTACTTCTTCCACTTGGACTGTGTGGGCCACATCGACGACGCCCTGGTCGCCGAGGCGTTGCAGGGACTGCACCGCTTCGCGCAGGTGCGGTTCCTCGGATCGTGGCCCGCGGTATCCGAACACGGTGTCCCGCCCGTGTCGGACGACGAGGATGCGCGGTGGCTCGACCGGCTGCGGCGCGGAGAGGACTGACGGTGAGCGGCAGATTGATCCTGGCCCGGCACGGCCAGACGGTGGCGAACGTCGCCCGGAGGCTCGATACCAAGCTTCCCGGAGCGGAGCTCACCGAGCTCGGCGTCGAACAGGCCCGCACGCTCGGGAAGAACCTCGTCGAGCGGACGCCGTCGCTGCTCGTCGCGTCGCAGGCACTGCGGGCCCGGCAGACGGCCGACCACGCGGGAGCGGCGGTGTCGCTGGAGACGAGCGTCCGCGAGGGCGTGCACGAGGTGCAGGTCGGCGAGCTCGAGGACCGCAGCGACGAGGAGTCGCACAAGCTGTTCATGAAGGTCTACGAGGAGTGGCACAACGGCGACCTGCGGGCACGGGTCCCGGGTGGCGAATCGGCGCTCGACGTGCTCGACCGGTATCTGCCCGTCCTCGACTCGCTGCGCAGCGATTATCTCGACGCCGGCTCGGGCGACGTCGTGGTCGTCAGCCACGGTGCCGCCATCCGGCTCGTGGCGGCCTATCTGGGGAAGGTGCCGGCGGGTTTCGCCATCACGAATCACCTGGCCAACACCGAGACGGTCGAGCTGGCGCCTGTGTCCGGCGGGTGGGAATGCGTGCGCTGGGGATCCTTCCTCGCGCCCTTCCACGACACCGCGCGCGGCGGTGTCGACGATCCGATGGGGTGATACCGCCCACTCTCCGATCGTTCGGGCGCAAAACATACGGGTATCCTCGGGGCGTCCGTGTGAAGTAGCGATCGGTAGGTAGGGGCAGTTCATGGGTGCTTCGAGCGACGGGGCCGACACCCTCACCAACGGTGAGGCGATCCCGGACTGGCGCATCCTCGAACCGATGCAGCTCAGCCCCATCCTCACCGCCGCCCTCGATGCGTTCTACGAGACCGGCTTCCACGGCACGTCGGTGCGGGAGATCGCGCGTCGCGTCGGTGTCACCGTTCCGGCTCTCTACTACCATCACGAGAACAAGGAAGGGCTGCTCATCGCCCTTCTGGAGCTGTCCACGAGCGATGTGCTCTCCCGGGCGCACGCCGCGGCCGAGGACGCCGAGGGCGACCCGGTGCGCAGGCTGTCCAACGTCATCGAGGCGATCGTGCTGCGCATGACGATGCGGGCTCGGCTCGCCGCGCTCGAGGGCGAGGCCCGCTATCTGAGTCCCGAGAACCGCCAGCGCTACCGCGCGGTGCGCAAGGGTGTCGAGCAGTTGGTGCGCCAGATCGTCGAGGAGGGCGTCGCCGCGGATGTGTTCGACGTGGACGATCCCGCCGAGACGACGCGCGCCCTGCTCGGCATGTGCCAGTCGATCCCGCGCTGGTACCACGCGGAGGGCACGCTCGGTCCCGAGGCCGTCGCACAGAAGTACGTCGGTATCGCGCTCAAGACCGTCGGCGCCTGAGACGATCCGGATTCAGCGGCGGTCGAACCAGGTGACCTGTGTGCCGTTGGAGAACTCCTCGCGGTCGGTGACGTCGAATCGCGTGGGGACGAAGTTGCCCGACAGCGCCGGGATGCCGTCGCCCGCGATCACCGGATAGCTCTTGAAGATCAGCCGGTCGATCTCGTCGACGAGCTGCCCTGCGATGTTGCCGCCGCCGCAGAGCCAGATGTCCAGTCCCTCTTCTGCCTTCAGCTTTCGGACCAGCTCGACCGGGTCGGTGTCGACGATCCGAACCTGCGGATCGTCTACCGGCGCGAGAGTTCGGGACACGACGTACTGCTGCATGTGGCTGTACGGGCTCGTGAGTCCCAGCGAGAGACCGGGTTCGTAGGCGCCGCGCCCCATGATCACCGTGTCCCATTCATTGTTCGGCGCGTCGACCGGCATGCCGACCTGTTCGCGGAGGGCGGTGGGAACGGCTTCCGGATATCTCGCGCTCATCGCCGCCGCCATGTCGTCGCAGATCGGGTAGAAGTCGTACTCCCCGTTCGGGCCTGCGATGTACCCGTCGAGGGTCACTGCCACGTAGTAGACGAGCTTTCGCATCTTCGACCACCATTCGTAGTACTATGACTGAAGTGGTTCGAAGGTAGTACTACAGATGGAGTGGTGTCAAGTGGTCAGGACGAATCCGGAACGACGAAAGGTCTTGCTGGATGCCTCGATCGAGGTGCTCGCACGCGACGGTGCTCGCGGTCTGACCTTTCGGGCCGTCGACAAGGAGGCGGGGGTACCGGTCGGGACCGCCTCGAACTACTTCGCCAACCGTGACGAGCTGCTCGTCCAGGTGGGGCATCGCTACTACGAGCGGCTCCTGCCCGCCGACGAGGTCATGGCGCAGTCGCAGTCGCCGCAGACCCGCGAATCCATGATCGAGCTGATGACGGAGGTGGTCGACCGGCTCATCCGGTTCCGCGCCGGCTATCTCGCGCTCCTCGAACTACGCCTCGAAGCGACCCGGCGTCCCGAACTGCAGACCCTGCTCACCGAGCGGGTGCGCGCCGACCTGGATTTCAACATCGCCAACTACCGGCACTCCGGCCTGCCCGGCGGTGAGGACGCCGTCGTGCTGCTCTATCTCGCGTTGAACTGGCTCGTGCTCGACCGGCTCACTCTTCCCGGGATCGTCGACGAGGACCGTGTCGCCGAGTTGGTGCGGGCGGCCGTCGAACGCGTGATCCCCGACGCCTGAAACGATTTCGGTGTATCCGACCCCGATCGGCGAGGCCGGATCCACCGAAATCGTCGACGGCTCAGCGACGGAAGTTCGCGACGCGCTTCTCCTGGAAGGCCGTCACCCCTTCGGCGAAGTCCGCACTGCCGAGCAGGACGAGCTGACCTTCGCGCTCCCGCTCGAACGCGTTGTCGAGTTCGGTGAGCGTCGCGTCGTTGATCGCGTTCTTCGTCGATGCGAAGGCGGCCGACGGGCCGTCGGCGAGTCGCTGCACGAGAGCCTCCACGGCACCGTCGAATTCGTCGTCCGCGTAGACGTCCGCGATGAGCCCGGAAGCCAGGGCCTCCCGGGCCGGGAGTCGCTCGGCCAGCAGGGCCATCTTCAGTGCCCGCGCGCGACCGATCGACGCGGCGACGAGCGCGGACGCACCGCCGTCGGGCATCAACCCGATCTTCGTGAACGCGAGCAGGAAGTAGCCCGACTCCTTCGACACGGTGAGATCGCATGCGAGAGCAAGGGATACACCGACGCCGGCTGCTACCCCGTTGACGGCACCGACGACGGGACGCGGGAACGCGCGGATCGCGGCGGTGACCCGGTTGGCGGCATCGATCGTGTCGGCGGAGGGCGGCGCGCTCAGATCACGACCGGAGAGGTCGGCGCCCGAGCAGAACGCGCGACCGACGCCGGCGAGTACCGCGACCCGGACGGAGGTGTCGTCGGCGTACTTCTCGAAGGCGTCGGCAATCGCGTCGAGCGTCTCGGTCTTCACCGCGTTCATCCGCGAGGGACGGTTGAGGGTGACGCGCAGGACGCCGTCGTCGACGGTGGTGTCGACACCGGGCAGGTCGTCGGTCATGGCTGTGCTCCTAGGGTCGGGACGTCAGGTCGAGCGCGACCTTGCCGGTCGCGGAACGGTTCTCGAGCGAGCGCAGTGCGGCGGGTGCCTCGGCGAGTGGGTGGAGCGTGGGTTCGGGGACGACGAGCGTCCCGTCGCGCAGCAACGGTTCGAGCGCGGCCCACTGCCGCGCCGAATGGTCGGGGACGGTGCGGAGGTACTCACCCCACCCGGCACCGACGACCGAAATATTCGCGAGCAGAAGGCGATTGACCTTCACGGTGGGGATGCTGCCGCCGGTGAAACCGAGGACGACGGCACGCCCACCCGGCGCGAGGCTGCGCAGGCTGTCGGTGAACCGGTCGCCGCCGACGGGATCGAGCACGATGTCCGCGCCGCGCCCACCGGTCAGTTCGAGGACGCGGTCCTTGAAATCCTCGGCGAGGACGGTGTGGGTCGCGCGGTTGGCCTTCGCCACCGCGGCCTTCTCCTCGGTGCTCACCACCGCGATCGTCTCGAGTCCGAGGGCCGCCGCGACCTGCAGCGACGCCACCCCGAGACCACCGGCCGCACCGTGGACGAGGACGGTCTCGCCGGCCCGGTACCGGGCGCGCTCGTCGAGCGCGAAGTGCGCAGTGAAGTAGTTCATGAGCATCCCGGCAGCGGCGGTGAGCGAGACGCTGTCGGGCAGGGGGAACACCAGTCCGCGCGGCAGTGCGACGGTCTGCTGCCACGATCCGGTGAGGGACAGTACGGCGACGCGCTGCCCGGCGACGAGGCCGCTGCCTTCCGGGGCGCTGCGGACGATGCCTGCGCCTTCGGCACCGAGCACGCACGGCAGCGGCCGGACCATCTGGTAGCCGCCGGTCGTCTGCAGCAGATCGGGGAAGGACACACCGGCGGCGTGCAGGTCGACGAGGACGAGCGAATCGCCCGCCTCGGGTTCGGGGATGTCGGTCACGCGGACGGCGTCGGGGCCGGCGTGTTCGATCAATTGCGCTGCGCGCACGGGCGTCTCCTCGACTCGAGTCGTGATCCATCACTATCAGAAGTGCTTAGCGTGCGCTAGCTCTCAGAGATCATTGACCGAGCGCTAAGTCCGTGGTAGAGCTTTTAGCGATCGATAAGTACGCCGCTGGGAACGTCTCCGGCCCGCACGTTGCACTTTCGAAAGGAGCGTCATGACCAACGCTGTCATCGTCGACGTCGTCCGTACCGCCGTCGGCAAGGGCAAGCCGGGCGGCGCCCTGTCCGGCACCCATCCCGTCGAACTCCTCGCCCACGTCCTGCGATCGCTCGTCGAACGCAACGGCATCGATCCCGCGCAGGTCGACGACGTGATCGGCGGCTGCGTCGCCCAGGCCGGCGAACAGTCCCTCAACATCTCGCGCACCGCGCTCCTCGCCGCCGGCTTCCCCGAGTCGGTGCCCGCGACCACCATCGACCGCCAGTGCGGGTCGAGCCAGCAGGCCGCGCACTTCGCCGCACAGGGCGTCATCGCCGGGGCCTACGACATGGTCATCGCGTGCGGTGTCGAGTCCATGAGCCGCATCCCGATGGGCACTGCCACGCTCGGTCAGGACACCCACGGCCCGAGCGTGCGCGCCCGTTATCCCGAGGGACTGGTCAACCAGGGCATCTCGGCCGAACTCATCGCCGCGAAGTGGAAGTTCGGCCGCGACGCCCTCGATGCCTACTCCGCGCAGTCGCACCAGCGTGCCGCCGCGGCCTACGAAGCCGGCCGCTTCGACAAGGAGATCGTCCCGATCACCGTCGAGAACGCCGCGGGCGAACAGGTGCAGCACACCGTCGACGAGACGCTGCGTGCCTCCACCACCGCCGAGGGCCTCGCCGGTCTGAAACCGTCGTTCCACACCGAGGAGTACGCGGCCCGGTTCCCCGAGGTGCAGTGGGTCATCACCCCCGGCAACTCCTCGCCGCTCACCGACGGTGCGTCGGCCGCGCTCATCATGAGCGAGGAGCTGGCGAACAGGCTGGGCCTGACCCCGCGCGCCCGCTTCCATTCGTTCTCCGTCGCCGGCGACGACCCGGTCTTCATGCTCACCGCGCCGATCCCCGCGACGCAGAAGGTCCTCGCCCGCGCCGGCCTGGGCATCGACGACATCGACGCCTACGAGGTCAACGAGGCCTTCGCGCCCGTGCCGCTCGCCTGGGCACACGAGCTGGGCGCCGACCCGGCCAAGCTCAACCCGTGGGGCGGCGCCATCGCGCTGGGCCACGCGCTCGGCTCGTCGGGCACCCGCCTGCTGTCCACCCTCGTCAACCACCTCGAGGCCACCGGCGGTCGCTACGGCCTGCAGACCATGTGTGAGGGCGCGGGCATGGCCAACGCCACCATCATCGAACGCCTCTGACCCACAACCACTCTCGAAAGGGTAATCAATGATCATCAACGACAGCGTCGCCGTCGTCACCGGCGGTGCCTCCGGCCTCGGTCTCGCCACCGTCAAGGCACTGCTGAACGACGGGGCCCAGGTCGTCATCATCGACCTGCCGTCCTCGAACGGTGAGACCATCGCCAAGGAGCTCGGCGACCGAGTCCGCTTCGTCGCCGCCGACGTCACCGACGAGGCCGCCGTCACCGAGGCACTCGACGTCGCCGAATCGCTCGGCCCGCTGCGGGTCGCGGTGAACTGCG
The DNA here is from genome assembly GCF_001646655.1 of Rhodococcus gordoniae. Lineage (GTDB taxonomy): Bacteria > Actinomycetota > Actinomycetes > Mycobacteriales > Mycobacteriaceae > Rhodococcus > Rhodococcus gordoniae. The sequence continues at coordinate 10,055 of NZ_LPZN01000038.1, forward strand.
CCGGTATCGGCAACGCCGTCAAGACCGTGAGCAAGAAGGGTGCCTTCCCGCTCGACGCGTTCAAGAAGGTCGTCGACGTCAACCTGTTCGGCACGTTCAACGTCATCCGTCTCGCTGCCGAGCGCATCGCGAAGACCGAGCCGATCGACGGCGAGCGCGGCGTCATCATCAACACCGCTTCCGTCGCGGCCTTCGACGGCCAGATCGGCCAGGCCGCCTACTCGGCGTCCAAGGGTGGCGTCGTCGGCATGACCCTGCCGATCGCCCGCGACCTCGCGTCGCTGCTCATCCGCGTCGTCACCATCGCGCCGGGCCTGTTCAAGACCCCGCTGCTCGGTTCGCTGCCGGAAGAGGCCCAGGCTTCCCTCGGGCAGCAGGTGCCGCACCCCGCGCGTCTGGGCGACCCGTCCGAGTACGGTTCCCTGGCCGCGCACATCGTGTCGAACCCGATGCTCAACGGTGAGGTCATCCGTCTCGACGGCGCAATCCGCATGGCGCCGCGCTGATCCTGCACCACCCGTGAGAGGAGGGGGTCGATGACCCGGGCATTCGAGGCCGAGGAATCCGGCACGCCCCGCGCGGACGTACGGTCCGCGGATTGGCGCGAGTTCCAGCCTCTGGAGCTCGACCCCATCCTCGAACACGCGCTGGAAGCGTTCAGCGAGAACGGTTTCCATGGCACCACCGTGCGCGACCTGGCCCGCCGGGTCGGCGTGACGGTGCCTGCGTTGTACTACCACTACGAGAACAAGGAAGCCGTTCTCGTCACGCTGCTCGACGCCGCTGTCCTCGACCTCATCGACCGTGTGTCGGCGGCGGTCGCGGACGGCGGCGACGACCCGGTCGCCCGTTTCGTCAACGCCGTCGAGGCGATCGTGCTGAACATGACCCACCGCGCACAGCGTTCGGGGCTGGATTCCGAAGTGCGCCATATCTCCTCGGAGAACCGCCGAACATACGCCGCGACCCGCAAGCGTCTCGAGTTGATGATGCTCGACCTGGTGCGCGAGGGTGTGGAACAACGGGTGTTCGATGTCGACGACGTCGACGAGGCCGTGCGAGCACTCCTCGGGATGTTCCAGTCCATCGTCCGCTGGTACCAACTCGACGGACCCCTCACCCCCGCGCAGATCGCGCAGCGGTACATCGTGATCGCGTTGCGGATCGTGGGTCACCACCCGGCCACCTGAGAGTCCTTCGGGAGTTCGACTCTCGTCGACGGCGGCTACAGCCTGTTCCGGGGCGCCTACGATGATCCGGTGACTCAGGACCGGGTGATCGTCGTCAGTGCCGTCGTTCTCCGCAACGCCGCCGGTGAGGTGCTCACCGTGCGGAAGCGGAACACGTCGCGATTCATGCTGCCCGGCGGCAAGCCCGATCCGGGGGAGACCCCTGCCGAGACCGCCGTTCGCGAATGCGCGGAGGAGATCGGCGCGGTGCTCGACCTCGCGTCGCTGCGTCTCGTCGGTGTCTTCGCCGCGGACGCTGCCAACGAACCCGGCTACCGGCTCGAAGGAACCGTGTACGAGCATCCGCTCGTGGAGGTCGCCGGTGCATCTGCGGAGATCGCGGAGACGCGCTGGCTCGATCCGGCGGCCCTTCCGCTGCCCGGCGATCTCGCGCCACTGCTCGAGCACCACGTCCTCCCTGCCCTTACGTCCGCCTCCCGGTGACGCCGAAGCTCGGGCACTTCACCACTGTCCGAGCTTTCACCGGAGTGCGGTCGGAGTCGGTCGTCACCCGGCGGAACGCGGACGGTAGGGTGACCCCCGGGGCGGACGTGTGTCGTCTGCCTCGAAGTGACATCGACTGTGGAGGTAACCGGGCATGTTGGAACTCTTCGGCGTCATCGTCGTGTGGCTCACCGTGGCCGTCGTCGCTGTCGGAACCGTCATCATGTTCGTCGTCTCGACGCTGAGCCCGCACTTCGGTCAGCGCAAGGCCAAGGGTCCGCGCCTCGACAAGGCGACCGCCGCGCGCAACAAGTAGCACCCGGTACCGATAGCGGAGAGCGCCTCAGCCCCAGCCCAGCTGGTGGAGGCGCTCTTCGCCGATTCCGAAATAGTGCGCGATCTCGTGGACGACGGTGACGAGCACCTCGTGCACCACGTCGTCGTCACTGTCGCAGATGTCGAGGATCGCGTCGCGGTAGATCGTGATCGTGTCCGGTAGCGATCCCGCATAGTGGCTGTCGCGCTCGGTGAGCGCGACTCCCTGGTACAGACCCAGCAGATCCGGTTCGTCCTCGTGACGCGGCTCGACGAGCACTACGACGTTGTCGATCGCCCGCGCGAGTTCGCGTGGGATCTCGTCGAGCGCTTCCGAGACGAGCTCCTCGAAGTGCTCGTCCTCCATGTGCACCGGCACGTCAGGACCCCGGAAGGGGAACGGCGCCCGGCAACGGCGTCGGCAGCGACCGGCCTTCGGGAACGGGCGGTGGCGGCACGGGCGGCTGGCCGTCGATGAGGATGTCGCCCTTGGCACTGCCGGTGATCGACGAGAAGCCACCACCTTCGACCTGCTTGCCGATCGAGCAGTTCACCTTGCGGCTGCCGGCGAGCCAGCTGTCGTAGTCGAGGTTGTCCCAGAACAGTGTCAGCGTCTTGTTGCGCAGTGCCTCCGGGTCGCCGAGGTATTCGCCGACCAGGCGCGTGCACGTCTCCTCGAGATAGCCGTCCTGGTCTTCGATGCTCGGCAGGCCACCGGGGAACTGCCCGCCCAGGTCGACCACCGCGACGACCTCGAAAGCGTGCGGCTTGGAGCACTCCACCGGATCGGCGGGCACGCCGTTGTTGATGCCGATGCAGACACCGACGTCCCATGCGCGGGACTGGTCCTGGTCGGCGACCCGGCCCTTGATCGGCAGGAGGTTGCCTGTGGTCGACGAGAACTGCAGACCGCACCGCAGGGTGCGTTCGCCGGCCGCCCAGCCCGCCTCACCGGGATTGATCAGGCCGATGCTGAACTTGCCGTGCGGGTCGAACCGGCCGTCGAGATAGTCCAGCGCGGCCGGTGCGCACTGCTCGTCGCGCAACTCGGTGAAGCGTGTGACCGACGGGAACCGCGATCCCGGCCCCCACTCGGTGCCGGGATACAGGCTCAGGTCGATGTCGGCGGCCACCTCGAAAAGGTGTGTTTCGGTGCAGTCGACCTTCGCGAGGTCGCTCGCGTCGAGAGCACTCCAGTTCAGGCAGTCGCCGGAGGTGGCGGTACCGAACGCTTCCCCCGCGACCGCGCCGGTGGTGCTGATGCCGGCGCCGCCGTTCTCGTCCCCGCCGCCGGTGCCCTGGAACCCCGCGACGACGAACGTCGCGATCGCCGCCAGGACGGCACCGGCCGCGACGAGCACCAGGGCGCGTCGGGTCAACCGCGCCGAGGGCGGGCGACGGTCGGGCTTGGGCTTGTTGTCTTCGGCCATCACTTCCATCATGCCCGTTCGGGTGGACGCGGGTAGTTTCGGCTCATGGCCGACGACCCGATCGATCCGCAGATTCTCGAGATCGCCAGGCAGACCTTCGACGCCGCCCGCCAGGGAGACGTCGGGACACTCACCGCATACGTCGATGCCGGGGTTCCCGTGAACCTTACCAACGAGGCCGGCGACACGCTGCTCATGCTGGCGTCCTATCACGGACACGCCGAGGCCGTACAGGCCCTGGTCGACCGAGGAGCCGATGTCGATCGGCTCAACGACCGCGGCCAGTCGCCTCTCGCGGGTGCGGTCTTCAAGGGCGCGGAGGCGGTCGTGCGGGTGCTCGCCGCGGCCGGTGCGAACCCGCGTCACGGACATCCCACCGCGGAGGACACAGCGAAGATGTTCGGGCGCGACGACTACCTGGAATTCTGGCAGCGGTAGGCTTCGATCCCGTGATCGACCTCAAGTTCCTCCGCGAGAATCCCGATGCCGTCCGCGAGTCGCAGCGCATGCGGGGGGAGGACCCGGGCCTCGTCGACGTGCTGCTCGAGGCCGACGCCTCCCGTCGTGCCGCGGTCCTCGCCGGCGACAACGCACGCGCCGAGCAGAAGGCACTGGGCAAGAAGGTCGGCAAGGCGTCCCCCGAGGAACGCCCCGCGCTGCTCGACGGCGCCAAGGAGCTGGCCGCGAAGGTCAAGGAACTCGAGGCCGAACAGCACGCCGCGCAGGAGGCCTTCGACCGCGCGCACCTGGCGATCTCCAACGTCGTGCAGGACGGTGTGCCCGCCGGCGGTGAGGACGATTTCGTCACGCTCGAGACGGTCGGTGAGCTGCCCACCTTCGACTTCGAACCGAAGGACCACCTCGCGCTCGGCGAGTCGCTGGGGCTGATCGACATGGAGCGCGGCGCCAAGGTCTCCGGTGCCCGGTTCTACTTCCTCACCGGTTACGGTGCGCTGCTGCAGCTGGGTCTGCTGCAGCTCGCCGCACAGAAGGCCACCGCGAACGGGTTCACGATGATGATCCCGCCCGTGCTCGTGCGTCCCGAAGTCATGCAGGGCACCGGCTTCCTCGGTCAGCACGCCGACGAGGTGTACCGGCTCGAGGAGGACGACCTCTACCTCGTGGGCACCTCCGAGGTGCCGCTCGCGGGTTACCACTCGGGCGAGATCCTCGACCTGTCGACAGGGCCGAAGCGGTACGCGGGCTGGTCGTCGTGCTTCCGTCGCGAAGCGGGCAGCTACGGCAAGGACACCCGCGGCATCATCCGCGTGCACCAGTTCGACAAGGTCGAGATGTTCGTCTACTGCCGGCCCGAGGAGGCCGCCGCGGAGCACGAGCGTCTGCTGAGCTGGGAACGGGAGATGCTCGCCGCCATCGACGTGCCGTACCGCGTCATCGACGTCGCCGCCGGTGATCTCGGGTCGTCGGCCTCCCGCAAGTTCGACTGCGAGGCCTGGGTGCCCACGCAGGAGCGGTACCGCGAGCTCACGTCGACGTCGAACTGCACGACCTTCCAGGGGCGTCGCCTGAACGTCCGCTACCGCGACGAGAACGGCAAGCCGCAGACTGCCGCGACCCTCAACGGCACGCTCGCGACCACCCGATGGCTCGTCGCGCTGCTCGAGAACCACCAGCAGGCCGACGGTTCGGTGAAGGTGCCCGAGGCGCTCGTGCCCTTCGTCGGGCGTGAGGTGCTCGAACCCGGCGCCTGAGAACTGTCAGCGCAGGATCAGGCAGGTGGTCGAACCCGTCGCGAGCAGGCGTCCCTCGGAGTCGCGGGCCTCGCCGCGCGCGGTCGCGGTGCGACGACCGGTGTGCTCGCAGAAGCCCTGCACGCGGACGACACCCTTGCCGGTCTGCACCGGACGGACGTAGCGCACCTGCAGGTCGAGGGTCGTGTAGCCGACCCCGGCCTCGAGGGTGCTCGCGACGCAGAAACCCATCGCGGTGTCGAAAAGGGTGGCGAGTACGCCGCCGTGGATGCTGCCCACCGCGTTGGCGTGGAACTCCTCCGGCTCGAGGGCGACCTCGGCGAAGCCCTGGCCGGCGTCGGTGACGGTGAAGCCGAGCGTGCGGGAGGTGGGATGGTGCGGGATCGTCCCGTCGATCAGCCCGCGCAGGAAGTCGAGACCGTGCATGTCGCGGTTGGCCGCCGACGTCGGCGCCGGGTCCTCCCACGTGTAGGTACGCTGCCGCTGCTGGTGCTCGTCCGTGCTCACGATGACCGACCGTATCCCACCGCGGAGGGCGTGACATGGGGAGCCGGGCGTGCCATTCTCGTTCCATGCGCCGTCGATGTTGATCCGGCCCGGTGACCTCGCTGTCCGTGCGGATGGTCGCGTACGCGTCCGTCCGTGAGTTCGTGCCGCTCTACGGGCTGTACGCGCTGCTGTTCGAGGATCACGGACTCGACACCCGCTCCATCTCGTCGCTGTTCGTCCTGTGGTCGGTCGTCGCCTTCGTCTCCGAAGTGCCCTCGGGCGCCTGGGCCGACACCGTCTCCCGTCGTGGTCTGCTGTTCGGCAGCGGTGCCCTGCTCACCGCCGCGTTCACGATGTGGCTGCTCTGGCCCGGCTACTGGGGATTCGCGCTCGGCTTCGTCCTGTGGGGTGTCAGCGAGTCGATGAAATCCGGCACCTTCGAGGCCCTCGTCTACGACGAACTCGCCGCGCGCGGCGGCGAACACCGCTACGCGGCGATCATGGGTTACGCCGCCGCGGGCGAGATGACGTGCGTCTTCGTCGCGATCCTCACGGCGGCACCGCTGTTCGAACTCGGCGGATACGCACTCGTCGGCTGGGTGTCGGTCGCGATCACCGTCGTCGACATCGCGCTCGTGGGAACCCTTCCCGCCGCCCCGAAGGTGGAGGAGGCCGACGAGATCGCCGGCAGCGGCGACACCGTCCTCGCCCGCTACATGTCGTCGCTGCGCGCGGGAACGTCCGAGATCCGCACCGGCCGGGCGGTGCGACGATCGGTGGTCCTCGCGGCGGCACTGCTCGCCTGCCTCGCCTTCGACGAGTACTTCGCGCTGCTCGCACGCGAATCGGGGGCGGAGACCGGATTCGTGCCCGTGCTGGTCGCGCTGACGGCGGTCGGGCAGGTGGTCGGCGCTGCGACCGCCGGGCGGACGGCATCGATGAGCGGCCGCACGATGGGTGTCGTCGTGACGGTCGGGTCGGCACTCATCGCGGGCGGGGCGCTCACCGGAGGGATCGCCGGATTCACGGCGATCGGTGTGGGTTACGGCGCGCTGCACAACACGGCGATCGTCGCCGAGGCACGCCTGCAGGACACGATGTCCGGTCGCGCACGGGCGACCGTCTCGTCCGTCGTCGGTCTCACGAGCGAGGTGCTGTCGGTCGCGGTCTTCGCCGGTTACGCGCTCGGCTCGCTGTGGTTGCCGATGTCGGTGCTGGTCGCGGTGACGGTACTTCCGCTGATCGGGCTGGGTGTGGTCGCGCCGAGGCTGTTGCCCCCGGCGCGACCCGCCCGGGATCGATCGTGAGGTTGTTCTGTCGGGTGCGGATCACAGCTTGCTGCTGCGCAGCTCGTGTCCCTTCGACGTCTTGCACCGGCCCGACTCGAGATCCCACTGCCAGCCGTGCAGGTTGCAGGTCAGCGTCGTGCCCTCGACGACACCGAACTTCGACAGATCTGCCTTCAGGTGGGGGCAGCGACGCTGGATCTCGTAGCCGCCCAACTCGATCGACGCAGAGTCGTCGTGTGCTTCGGCGAACCAGCCGTCGGCGTACGCGATGCGCTCGTCGGTGAGGCACTTGAAGAAGGTGTAGAGGAACTCGTTGTATCCGCCGATGCGCCACGCGGTGAATCGGGTGGACAGGAAGATCGTGTTGACCCAGTCGGGTTCGTCGTCGCGGAGAACCGTGCGCACCAATTCGGGTGCGATGCGGAAACCGTAGCGGTACTTGCCTTCTCCCTCGATCGGCTCGCGCACGACCCGCTTGGGGAAGTCGAGCACCACGGTCTCGTCGCCCATCACGAGACCCACCGGATAGCCGATGCCGTCGCAGATGAGATCGGACTGCGCCATGATCGGCTCGAACTTCGCCTTGAGCGCGGGCAGCAACGGCTCGCCCTCGGCAGGTGCCCAGGCCGCCTTCTGCGCGGCGATGACCGGCGCGAAACGCTGCGCCATGTCCTCGATGTAGGCGGCCTTGTCGGTGAAGATCGCCTCGACCTGATCGTCGGGGATCGGGTGCGTGAGCGTCATGTGCTCGCTGCCCTTCAGATCCACCACCGAGCCGGGGATCATGAGCAGTCCGCCGTCGCGACCGTGGATCCGCAACTGCTCGAGGAAGACCTGCTGGTCGGGGAAGATGTTGCCCTCGTCGCCGTGGTCGTCGTTGAGGTCGCGCAGGTCGTCGTCGAGGAAGACCGGGGGGCCGGCCGACGGCACGATCCAGGTGGCATCGACCTGGTCGATGTAGCTGCGGCAACGATCCATCCCGCGCTGGCGCTTCTGCTTGCCGAAATTGGCCTTCGTCTTCTTCGGGATGTCGTAGACCATCGGGTACCAGATGGCCCCCGAGTACTGCAGCAGATGGATGTCGATCCTTCCGAACGCGTCGAGCATCACGTCCATGTCGATCGGCCGCGCGTCGTTCATGTTGAACACGGTGGTCTCACCGTCGGATACGACGAGGCCGGAATCGCCGATCGGCCCGTCCGCGGGCGCGCGCAAGGCGATGATCATGATGTCCAGATCACCCTTGGGGCCCGAGACCGTGTGCTTCACCGAATCGGTGGTCTCGAAGAACTTCGTGAAGCCGAGCTTCTCGAGTTCGCGACGCAGGTCCGGTACCGGGTAATCGGGCAGCAGGACGGTCGCATCCTTGTTGACGTGCCTGCTCAGCGTGTCGGGATCGAAATGATCCTTGTGCAGGTGCGAGACGTACAGGTAGTCGACGTCGCCGAGGGCGTCCCAGTCGAGACGCGTGTTGTCGGGGAACGGCACCCACGACGCGAAATACGCGGGGGTCACCCACGGATCGCACAGGATGGACCCCGCCTCGGTCCGGATGTGGAAACCGGCGTGTCCGACGCTGGTGATCTGCACCTTCTGCCTCCTGACGTGCTGACCTACGTACCGTCCAGGGTAGGGGGAGCCGGAACCGGCACATTCGTCGGCACCTGGCGACGCATCCGGTGGGCGTGGCCCGGGCACCCCGCTAGGCTGACCGGCGTGGAACCCTTCTATCGGACCATCATCGGTGTCGCTCGCACGCTCTTCGCAGCGCAAGGGCTGAAATTCGACATCACCGGGGAACACAACATCCCCGCGACCGGCGGTGCGGTCATCGCGATCAACCACACCGGTTACATGGACTTCACCTACGCCGGCATCCCCGCGCGGGCCACCAAGCGGTACATCCGTTTCATGGCGAAGAAGGAAGTCTTCGACCACAAGATCTCCGGTCCCCTGATGCGCGCGATGAAGCACATCCCGGTCGACCGCGGCGACGCCGGCGAGTCCTACCGTCTCGCCGTGCAGGCGCTGCGCGACGGGCAGCTCGTCGGGGTGTTCCCGGAAGAGACGATCAGCCGCAGCTTCGAGCTCAAGGCGTTCCGGTCCGGCGCGGCACGGATGGCGAACGAAGCCGGTGTCCCGGTGATCCCCATGGTCATCTGGGGATCCCAGCGGGTGTGGACGAAGGGGCACCCGAAGCGGCTCGGACGGACGAACACCCCGATCACCATCGAGGTGGGCGCTCCCGTCCAGCCGTACGAGCCGGCCGCGGAGATGACCGCGCAACTCCACGCGACCATGGAGGAGATGCTCCACAGGGTGCAGGACGGCTACGTCCACGAGCCCGGCGCCTACTGGGTGCCCCGCCGTCTGGGTGGCTCCGCGCCGACCCTCGAGGAGGCGACGGCTCTGGACGAGGCGGCGGCCGCCGAGCGCCGAGCGCGGAAGGCACGCGAGCGTGCCACACGTGAAGGTACCGCCGGCAGCGAGAGCAACGATGCGGGCGGCGACGGGCCCGGTACTTCGGCACAATGACGGAGTGAACGCACAGTCGAGTCGAGAACCGCATCGGGACCACGGCACGGGCGCGTCGCGTCCTGTCCCCACCGACGGGACGCGTCCCGGATTGGTGGCCACCGACGTCGACGGCACTCTGATCGACGACACCGAGAAGGTGTCCGATCGGACCCGCGCCGCGGTGCATGCGGTGGTCGACTCCGGCACCCCCTTCGTTCTGGCCACCGGTCGCCCGCCGCGCTGGATCGCGCCGGTGGTCGAGGAGCTGGGATACGCGCCGATGGCGGTGTGCGCGAACGGTGCCGTGCTCTACGACAGTGCCACCGACCGCGTGCTCAGCGCCGCAGTGCTCGAGGCGGACGAACTGGCGTGGCTGGCCGAGGTGGCCTCGTCGGTGCTTCCGGGGTGTGGTCTGGCCGCGGAGCGGGTGGGGGAGCGGGCCCACGACGCGGCGACGCCGCAGTTCGTCAGCGCTCCCGGATACGAACACGCCTGGTTGAATCCGGACAACACCGAGCTCGCCGAGCACGAGGTGGTCGGTGAGCCCGCCATCAAGCTGCTCGTCCGGCTCCCCGGCGCGACCAGCCGGGAGATGGCGGAGGCTCTCGTGCCGAAGCTGCACGGGCTGGTCGACGTCACGTATTCGACCACCCACGGACTGATCGAGATCTCCGCCGCGGGGGTCACGAAGGCGTCCGGTCTGCAGGAGATGGCGCGGTTGCTGGGTGTTCCCCACGAGACTCTCGTGGCCTTCGGGGACATGCCCAACGACATCCCGATGCTGTCGATGGCGCGTCACGGTGTGGCGATGGAGAACGCGCATCCGGACGCGAAGTCGGTCGCAGACGAAGTCACCGCCACCAACGTCGAGGACGGGGTGGCCCGCGTTCTCGAACGGTGGTGGCGGTGACTCGTTCCTGCCGGTGCGCTGCGGGTCAGCCCGCGGGCGCCGGCTCGGGTGCCGGTTCCGGCGCAGGTGCCGGTTCGGGCGCAGGGGCACCCTCGGGTGCGGGTCCTGCGACGTCGGCCGGCTGATTCTGCAGCGCCTGGTCGTAGGCGTCGTCGTAGGCGCGCAGCACCTTGGTGACGACACCCGTGACCTCGTTGAAGATCAGCGAGCCGAACTCGAAGTCCGAACGCCGACCGTCCGGCACCCGGTACTCGTCGCTGGTGGGCAACCCCAGCTCACCAGCGTCGAGTCCGTTCTTCTCCCACGCCTTGTAGATCTCGCCGAGTACCGTCCATGTTCCGCCGTTCGGTGATGTGTAGATGGCACCGTTGACGAAATCGACCCGTTCGAAACCGTTCTTGATCGCGGGAAGGATCGAGGTCACTGCCTGTCCGAGCCGGCCGAGTTCGCCGCCTTCGGCGAGCCACTTCTGGACCAGCGGGTGACCGCTGAGGCGGATCAGGTCGTCGACCGCACCCTCGGCCGTGTCGGCCGATCCCGAGGCCAGCGCTCCGACGTTGATGTCCGGCACGTTCGGCGACGGGTTCGACGGTGACGGGTTCGACGGTTTCGGGTTCGAGGGCTCCGGCTTCGACGGCTGCGGGCTGCCACCGCCGCCCTTCGCCGCAGCTGCGGCGATGTCGCGGATCTGGCCCAGCTGCGCGTAGGCGCCGTCGCCCGGGCAGCTGGTGTTGCCCACGTCGCGGTGCGCGAAGATGATCGGCAGATCCACCGCTGTGCCACTGGGGTACGGGGTGAACGAGGTGCCCTCGGAGTACATGGTGGTGCGGCCCTTGGGGTCGAGTCCCGCGCGTGCCAGACGCCAGCCGAGGAACTTGCCGACCGCATCGATCGCGGCCTGCGGCGGTGCCTGGGTGGAGAAGTCGCCCATGATCGCGATGCCGTGGGTGTTCTCGTTGAATCCACCCGCATGGGCGCCCTGGACGTTGCGCTCGAGACCACCGGCGCGACCCTCGAAGATCTGGCCGTACTTGTCGACGAGCGTGTTGTACCCGACGTCGCACCAGCCGAGCGTCCGTGCGTGGTACGCGTAGATCGCGCGCACGATCTCGGCGGATTCGGCCTTCGAGTAGTTGTTGCTCCCCGCGGTGTGGTGCACGGTCGCGCCGCCGAGCGAGTCGTCGAAGGTCGGATTCTGGCACCGCATCGACTCGTCGGCGCCCCACTGCTGGCGGGTGATGACCTTCAGGCCGGAGCTGCCGAGCGGGCTCGCGATGTCCTCGAGGTGCGCGTCCGACTCGCTGCTGCCGGGCGAGATGAGCACTGCGCTGACCGCTTCGGCGGCCGCCTGCAGCGGGTTCTCGCGCAGCGGCCGGGACGAGGACGCGGGCACATATCCGAGGTCGGGCGCGTCCGCGGCGGGCGAGGCAACCGGCGCGGGTGCCTCGTCGACGGGGGCCGGGGCCTCGGCCGGTGCTTCCGGAGCCGGGGCTCCGGGTGCGGGAGCCTCTGCTGGGGGAGCTCCGGGTGCCGGAGGTGCCGGCGGGGCTTCCGCTCCGGCGAGGTTCGGTTCGGGGCCGGGACGCGGCGTCAGCAGCACCTGCACCGCACGCGTGGCGCCGACGTAGATCGGCTCGGTGCCCGTCCGCCCCGCCTCGGCGGCGTCGTCGGCGCGTGTCTCGATCGGTTCGGTCGCGGTCCACGGACCCCAGCTGCCGTCGTCGTGCCGGGCGCGGATGAGCGCGTCGGTGGCGGCGACGTCCTCGGCCGCGAGGGCGACGAGACTGAAGGGGGTGTCGCGGGTGAGTTCCTTGACGGTCGCGCCGACGCGCTGGACGATCCCACCGTTCGGGTCGGGCGCGGTGGTGATCTGGGGAAGCCCGTCGACGATCTGCTTCAGGCTGAGATCGGGCAGGTTGAGACCGGTCAGTTCCTCGAGCGGGATGATCAGGTCGGGCACCGAGGCGAGCACGACTTCCGCGATATCGGGTGCCACCGCCTCGACGGTGTCATTGGCAGGCCGGATCTCGGGAGCGGTGCTGGTCAGCCCGGAGACGGCGAAGGGCGTCGCGACGGCCAGGGCGGCGACGGCACCCAGGACGATCGACGGCTTGGGGCGGCGATGCGGCACTGTTTGCTACTCCCTGTCGTTGGTGCTCGAGCGGACGGGTTCCGACTTCGGATCGTCCCTTACGTGTCGCTTTCGTAGTCCGGATCGGCCACGAAAGTTCTGTAACTCGTGATTCTTGTGTTGCTTCTGTGACATTTGTTGCCTAGCTCCGTCACTCTTGTCACACTAGACGCAGCAAACCTTAAGCCTCAACCTGAGCTTGAGGATCGGTCGAAATTGTCCGATATCGCGGATCACGAGTTCGCGCCGAAAGCGACAACGAGGGAGCAACGTCATGTCACGACAGTCCATCGGGCGCAGAGGCAAGATCCGGAGGCGGCGCATCATCCTCGGCAGGCCGCTGCGCAACGGATGGCGTCCCTCCATCGCTCGTGCTGCTGCGCTCGGGGTGGCCCCCGCACTGCTCGTCGGCGCCGGTGTGGGCGCTCTCGTACAGAACGATCAGGCGACACCGGATGTCGTCCAGGCGGTTTCGGCCGACACACCCTTCACGTTCACCGGCTTCGGCCACGGCCACGGCCGCGGAATGGGGCAGTGGGGTGCCTACGGCTACGCCCAGGACGGATGGACCGCCGAACGGATCATCGCCCACTACTACGGCGGCACCGAGCTCGGCACGGTCGACGATCCGATGATCGCGGTGCGCCTCGTCGGCCGCGACGACCACACCCTCGACGTCTATTCCGACACCGGAATGATCGTCGCCGGAAAGCAGCTCGCGCCCGGTGAGGCCGCCCACCTGACGCCCACCCCGGACGGCGGCGCGAACGTCGTCGTCACCGCGGGGTGCAGCGGCGAAGTACTGTGGCAGGCCGCCACCGACCTGCCGTGGGTCGACCCGATCGACCTCGCCGAGGACCGGCCCGCGAACGAGCACCTCACGATGTGCTCGGACGACAAGACCTACCGCGGCGCGCTCGGTGTGGTGCTCGACGGCACCGCCCCGCGCACCGTCAACCGCCTCTCGGTCGAGGATTATCTGCGCAGCGTGGTTCCCGCCGAGGCCCTGCCCGGCTGGGCGGACACCGGCGGCGCCGAGGCCCTGCGGGCGCAGGCCATCGCCGCGCGGTCCTACGCACTCGCCGAGAAGCGTCACGAGAAGTGGCAGACCTGCGACACCACCGACTGCCAGGTCTACGGCGGCTCGGGTGTCGAGGATCCGCGCACCGACGACGGTGTGCGCACCACACGCGGAACCGTCCTGATGAAGGACGGTGAGGTCGTGCGCAGCGAGTTCTCCGCCTCCACCGGTGGCTACTCCGCCGGCGGCGCCTTCCCGCCCGTCGAGGACGAGGGCGACAAGGTCGCCCCGAACCGTGAATGGGCCAAGACCTTCACCGCGGCCGAGATCGGCAGCAAGTTCGGCGTCGGCGACCTGCAGGCCTTCGAGGTGCTCTCCCGGAACAATCTCGGCGCGGAGGGCGGCCGCGTGACCCGGGTTCGGGTGATCGGCTCCGACCGCACCATCGAGACGACCGGCGCCGAGGCGCGGACCAAGCTGGGACTGCGTTCCGACTGGTTCACCGTGAAGGAAGGTATCGACGAGGACGCTCCGGAGATCACTCCGGCGCCCGAACCCGGCCCGGAGGTCGGCACCGATCCCTTCGGCAGCGGCAGCGGCACCTCGCCCATCGAGCAGGCCTATCTGGACCTCGGCGGCGTCGACAGCGTGCTCGGCTCGCCCATCGGCCCCGAACTGATGCTGCCCGACGAGATCGGCAAGTTCCGGGTCTTCACCGGTGGCGCGATCGTGTGGACCCCGGATCTCGGCGCCCAGGTGATCGATGCGAGCTTCCTGAAGGACTGGTTCCCCGCCACGGGTAGCGCCGAGTAACCCGTCACGGCACCTACCGACGACCGGCCGGTCGCCCGAGAAGGGCGGCCGGCCGGTCGTCTCACCGTTGCGGTGCACGAGGGTTGACATTGACGCAACGTCACGATGCACGCTGGTCGCAGCCGGAAGGAAGAGGTGAGCACGTGCCACGCGAATGGTCCATCCAGGAACTGGCCCGAGCTGCGGGCGTCACCAGCCGCACCCTGCGTCACTACGGCGAGGTCGGGGTGTTGCCGCCGTGCCGGACCGGTCGCAACGGCATGCGGTTCTACGACGAGGACGCCCTCGTGCGACTCCAGCGCATCCTGCTGCTGCGCGATCTCGGGCTGGGACTGCCCGTCGTGCGCGACGTGCTCGCCGGGCACGACGACACGACCACCGCGCTGCGCACGCATCTCGACCTGCTCGAACACGAGCGCCGGCAGCTGGACCGCCGAATCGAGGCGGTTCGCACCACCCTGGCGAAGACGGAGAGAGGGGAGGAACTCGTGGCAGACGAAGTGTTCGACGGGTTCGACCACACGCAGTACCGGGACGAAGTGGTCGAAAGGTGGGGCAAGGACGCCTACGACGCCGGCGACCGCTGGTGGCGGGGCATGGACGGCGAGGCGCGAGGCGCCTGGACGAAACAGGTCGAGCAGCTGAACCACGACTGGATCGCAGCGGCCGGGGCCGGACTCGACCCGGCGGGCCCCGAGGCGCAGGACCTCGCCCGGCGGCACGTCGCCTGGCTGTCGTCGATCCCGGGCACCCCGGGATACGGCACGCCCGAGGGGAGTTCACGGGAGTACGTGCTCGGTCTCGCCGACATGTACGTCGAGGACGAGCGTTTCGCAGCGAACTACGGCGGCCGGGAGGGTGCCGAATTCGTCCGTGACGCACTCCGGCTCTACGTGTAGGTGTGATCGCCCTCTCGGCCCCGATGGACCGAGAGGGCACCCCCACGCGGGAGTCGCATACCCTGGTCTCCCGTGACTGCTGCATCAGCGCCCCAGCCCTCCACCGGTGAGTACGACCTGATCGTCGTCGGCTCCGGATTCTTCGGACTGACGATCGCCGAGCGCGCGGCCACGCAGCTCGGCAAGCGAGTGCTCGTGATCGAGCGTCGCCACCATCTCGGTGGCAACGCGTACTCCGAGCCCGAGCCGGAAACCGGTATCGAGATCCACAAGTACGGTGCCCACCTTTTCCACACCTCCAACAAGCGGGTGTGGGACTACGTGAACCGGTTCACCGAGTTCACGAACTACCAGCACCGCGTCTTCGCGATGCACAAGGGCCAGGCCTACCAGTTCCCGATGGGCCTCGGGCTCGTGGCGCAGTTCTTCGGCCGGTACTTCAGCCCCGAGGAAGCACGCGCCCTCATCAAGGAGCAGGCCGCCGAGATCGACACCGCCGACGCGAAGAACCTCGAGGAGAAGGCGATCTCCCTGATCGGCCGCCCGCTGTACGAGGCGTTCGTCCGCGACTACACGGCGAAGCAGTGGCAGACCGACCCGAAGGAACTGCCCGCCGGCAACATCACCCGGCTGCCCGTCCGCTACACCTTCGACAACCGCTACTTCAACGACACCTACGAGGGCCTGCCGGTCGACGGGTACACGGCGTGGCTCGAGAACATGGCGGAGAACGAGCGGATCGAGGTCCGGCTCGACACCGACTGGTTCGAGGTGCGCGACGAGGTCCGTGCCGCGAGCCCGGAAGCCCCCGTCGTCTACACCGGCCCGCTCGACCGCTACTTCGACTACTCCGAGGGCCGGCTCGGATGGCGCACCCTCGACTTCGAGACCGAGGTGCTGCCCACCGGCGACTTCCAGGGCACCCCGGTCATGAACTACAACGACGCCGACGTGCCCTACACCCGCATCCACGAGTTCCGGCACTTCCACCCCGAGCGCGACACCTACCCGACCGACAAGACGGTCATCATGCGTGAGTACTCGCGTTTCGCCGAGAACGACGACGAGCCGTACTACCCGATCAACACCCCCGAGGACCGCGAGAAACTCAACGCCTATCGCTCCCTCGCGAAGAAGGAAGCCGCGGACAACAAGGTGCTCTTCGGTGGCCGGCTCGGCACCTACCAGTACCTCGACATGCACATGGCGATCGCGAGCGCGCTGTCGATGTTCGACAACGTCCTCGCCCCGCATTTCGACTCGGGAGCGCCCATCGCCGGGGACGCCTCGTGAGCGCCGCCAAGCACGCGGCCGGCGCGAAGCACGAGGCGGCGAGTGCCCCCGCCACCGAGGACGAACTGCTCGGCCGGTCGCTGCTGCAGCGCATCATCCTGCCGCGCCCGGGCGAGCCCCTCGACGTGCGCACGCTCTACCTCGAGGAGTCGCCCACCAACGCGCGTCGCGCCCACGCGACGAGCCGGACGACGCTGGCGATCGGCGCCGAGTCCGAGGTGTCGCTGTGCACCTACTTCAACGCCTTCCCGGCGAGCTACTGGCGTCGCTGGAGCACGCTCGGCTCGGTGGTGCTGCGACTCGAACTCACCGGCCACGGCCGCGTCGACCTGTACCGCAGCAAGGCCGACTCGAGCCGTATCCACGTCACCGGCCGCGAGTTCCGCGGGTCCGACACGGTCGTCGAGATCGACGCCGACCTGGGGCCGTTCGAGGACGGCGGCTGGCTGTGGTTCGACGTCACCACCGACAGCGAGGTCACGCTGCACGCCGCAGGCTGGTACGCACCTGTCGAGGCGCCCGGACACGCCTCGATCGCAGTGGGCATCCCGACCTTCAACCGCCCTGCCGACTGCGTGAAGGCGCTGCGTGCGCTCGCGTCCGACCCGCTGGTGATGGACGTCGTCGACGCCGTCATCATCCCCGACCAGGGCACCCGCAAGGTGCGCGACGAGGCCGACTTCGCGGAGGCCGCCGAACCCTTCGGCGACCGTCTCGTCATCCACGACCAGGGCAACCTCGGTGGCTCCGGCGGCTACAGCCGCATCATGTACGAGGCGCTGAAGACCACTTCCAGCCCGTACATCCTGTTCATGGACGACGACATCGAGATCGAACCCGACTCGATCCTGCGCGCGCTCGCCCTGTCGCGATTCGCGAAGAAGCCCATGCTCGTCGGCGGGCAGATGCTCAACCTCCAGGAACGCAGCCACCTGCACACCATGGGCGAGGTCATCCACCGCTCGAACTTCATGTGGGGTGCCGCGCCGAACGTCGAGTACGACCACGACTTCTCCACCAAGCCGCTGCGCGACCGGGAGAACTCGAAGCTCCTGCACCGACGCATCGACGTCGACTTCAACGGCTGGTGGATGTGCATGATCCCGCGTGTCGTCGCGGAGGAGATCGGCCAGCCCCTGCCGCTGTTCATCAAATGGGACGACGCCGAGTACGGCCTGCGGGCACGGGAGGCCGGCTACCCCACGGTGACGATGCCCGGCGCCGCGATCTGGCACATGGCGTGGAGCGACAAGGACGACGCCATCGACTGGCAGGCGTACTTCCATCTGCGCAACCGGCTCGTCGTGGCCGCGCTGCACCAGCACGGCGACGCCAAGCCGATGGTGCTCGACACGATCAAGGCCACGATCAAGCACCTCGTGTGTCTCGAGTACTCGACGGTCGCGATCCAGAACAAGGCCATCGAGGACTTCCTCGCCGGTCCGGAGAACCTGTTCGACCTGCTGCCGCGTGCCCTCGGCGAGGTGCACGCGCTCCGGAAGAACTTCCCCGACGCCGTGGTGCTGCCGTCGTCGACCGAACTGCCGATGGCATCCGGCGCCGAGGTCGGGGCCGTCGGACTGCCCGAGGGTGCGGTCGCGAAGGTCCGGCGTCTCGCGAAGGGTGTGCTGCACAACGTGCGCCCCGAGAACCGCGAGCACCACGAGCGGCCGCAGCTGAACGTGCCCACCATCGACGCGCGGTGGTTCCTGCTCTCGCAGGTCGACGGCGTGACGGTCACCACGGCGGACGGTCGGGGTGTCGTCTACCGTAAGCGCGACCGTGCTCAGGCCCAGGCCCTGCTCACCGAGGCGCTCAGGCTGCGACGCGAACTCGCGCGCCGGTTCCCCGAGATGAAGAAGCGGTACCGGGACGCGGTTCCCGCCCTGACCAGCAAGGAGGAGTGGGAGCGTGTCTTCGGAATCGGCAACTGACCCCGGCACTGCGGCTGCACGTCACTGGAAGAGCACCGACACCGAGGTGCGGGTGCTGCAGACCGTCCAGGCCACCGCCGGTGCCGTACCCGCAGCGACGACGATCGCCCGCGGCATGTCGCACTTCGGTGAGCACGCCCTCGGCTGGATCGCGATCGGCGCCGCCGGTGCCCTCGTCGACCGTCCCCGTCGCCGGAAGTGGGCGAGCGTGGCGGTCGGCGCGTTCGGTGCCCACGCGGCGTCCGTCGTGATCAAGCGGGTCGTGCGCCGTCCGCGACCGGTGGACCCGACGGTGCAGGTCAACGTGTCGACGCCGAGTCGGCTGAGCTTCCCCTCGTCGCATGTGACGTCCACGACTGCGGCGGCGGTGCTGCTCGCCCGCGCCACCGGGCTACCCTTTCCCGCGGTGCTCGTGCCGCCCATGATGCTGTCCCGCCTGGTGCTGGGCGTGCACTATCCGACGGATGTACTGGCGGGGGCCGCGCTGGGTGCGGCATCCGCGGCCGTCGTGGCGCGGGCCGAGACGAAGTGGGGAGATCGATGAGCGAGGAACCGGCACCCGTCAAGGAGGCGCCCAAGAGTCTGGGTGCCGGGATCGTCAAGGCGGTCCGCCCCCGGCAGTGGGTGAAGAACGTCCTGGTGCTCGCGGCGCCGATGGCGGCCGGTTCGGTCACCCAGGTCGACGTGCTGTTGCCCGTCGCTCTCGCCTTCGTCGTCTTCTGCATGGCCGCCTCCGGCATCTACCTCGTCAACGACGCGATGGACGTCGAGGCAGACCGCGCGCATCCCACCAAGCGGTTCCGGCCCATCGCGGCCGGTGTGCTTCCGGTGCGACTGGCCTACATCCTGGCGGTGGTGCTGCTCGTCGGCTCGATCGCACTGTCGTTCCTCGCGAACTGGCAGCTCGCCGCCGTCATGGCGGTCTACATCGGCATCCAGCTCGCGTACTGCTTCGGACTCAAGCACCAGGCCGTACTGGACATCTGCATCGTCTCGTCGGGCTTCCTGATCCGGGCCATCGCCGGTGGTGTGGCCGCCGAGATCCCGCTGTCGCAGTGGTTCCTGCTGATCATGGCGTTCGGCTCACTGTTCATGGCGGCGGGCAAGCGCTACGCCGAGTTGCGCCTCGCAACCCGTACCGGTGCGAAGATCCGCAAGTCGCTCGAGTACTACACCGAGACCTACCTGCGGTTCGTGTGGACCGTGGCCGCGACCGCCGTGGTGCTCTGCTACGGCCTGTGGGCATTCGAGCAGGACAATGTCGCCGGGTCCAACTGGTACGCCATCTCGATGATCCCGTTCGTCGTCGCCATCCTGCGGTACGCGGTCGACGTCGACGGGGGTGAAGCCGGCGAACCCGAGGAGATCGCGCTGCAGGACCGGGTGCTGCAGTTGCTCGCGGTGGTGTGGATCCTGGTGGTCGGCGGTGCTGTCTACCTCTTCTGACGTCGTGCGCGACGTCCACGACAGCGAGGCCGGACCGTCCCGTACGGTCCGGCCCGTTCGGCACGACCGCTTCGCCGGCGGTGTGTTCGCCGCGGGCGTGATCGTCTCCGCGCTCCTGATGTTCTGGGGAGCATGGGAGCGGCGCTGGATCGCCGACGACGGGCTCATCGTTCTGCGGACCGTGCGCAACCTCCTCGCCGGCAACGGACCGGTGTTCAACGCGGGGGAGCGCGTGGAGGCCAACACCTCCACGGCGTGGACGTACATCGTCTACGCGGGTGGATGGCTCACCGGGATCCGCCTCGAATACGTGGTGCTCGCGATCGCTCTCGTGCTGTCGACGAGTGCGATCGTCCTCGCGATGGTCGGCGCGGCGCGCCTGTACCGGTGGCGGCTGCGGGCGGCCTCGGGAACCGTTCTGCTCCTGCCCGCCGGTGTCCTCGTCTACATCGCGGTGCCCCCGGCCCGCGACTTCGCGACCTCGGGCCTCGAATCCTGCCTGGTGATCTGCTGGCTGGCTCTGCTGTGGCTGCTCATGGCCAGGTGGGCGACCCCCGCACCGGGGGGCAATGGAAGGCTGCCGGGCACCGCGCAGATCCTCGCCACCGCCTTCGTCGCCGGGCTCGGCCCGCTCGTGCGGCCCGAACTCGCGCTCGTCGCCGTGCTCGTCCTCGCGGTGTTGTTCCTCGCACCCGGACTCGACCTGCGCATCCGGATCGCGATGGTCGCGGTGGCCGGGGCGATTCCGGTCGGTTACCAGATCTGGCGCATGGGCTACTACGGGCTGCCCTATCCGAACACCGCGGTAGCCAAGGACGCCGGCGGCGCGAAGTGGTCGCAGGGCGCCGAATATCTCGGCAACCTCGTCTCGCCGTATCTGCTGTGGCTGCCACTGCTGTTCCTCGTGCTTCTCGCCGCGCTCGTCCTCCTCACCAGCCGCGACGCCACCAGCCGTGACGCCGCCGGCCTCACCGCCGGTGCCGCACGGCCCGATCCGCGCGACGTGCGGGCCACGATCTTCCGGGTCCAGAATCTGCTGCGCACCCCGACCGCCGTCGTCGTGCTCTTCCTCGGGTCCGGTGTGGTGCTCGCGCTGTACTCGCTTCGCGTGGGCGGCGACTTCATGCACGGCCGCGTCCTCCTGCCGCCGCTGTTCTGCCTGCTCCTGCCCGTGGCGGTCGTCCCTCTGCGGATCCCGGACCGGGCGGAGATCGGCAACAACCGGCCGACGCAGGTCGCGGGCGTGCTGGCCGTGCTGTGGCTCGGCACCGTCGTGTGGACGGCCGCGGCGGCCAACACCACCGGCATGACCGAGGGTGCCGTCGTGGGCCGGTCCGGCATCGTCGACGAGCGCGCCTTCTACGCCCTCAACACCGGGCATCGGCACCCCATCCGGGCCGAGGACTATCTCGATTACCCGCGTATGCGGGCCATGGTCGAGGCCATCTCGAACACCCCGAACGGCGGTCTGCTGCTGCCCACCCCGTCCTACGATGCGTGGGACGTGGTGCCGCCGCCCGAGCCCATCCCGCCGGGCGGGGCCGGGCACACGGTCTTCTTCCTGAACCTGGGCATGACCAGCATGAACACGGGGCTGGACGTGCGGGTCGTCGACCAGATGGGTCTGGCCTACCCGCTCGCCGCGCACACCGAGCGTCTCGAGGACGGGCGGATCGGGCACGACAAGATCCTGTTCCCCGACTGGGTGGTCGCCGATTCGGGCATGGTCGACGTCCATCCCTGGTTGCCCGGCTATCTCGACGAGGACTGGGTGGCGATGGCGAAAACCGCGCTGACGTGTCCCGAGACCCGGGAGATGATCGACTCGTCGAGCGCCGAACTGACGTGGCAGCTGTTCAAACGGAACCTGCGCAACGCCGTCGAGTACGCCTCGTACCGGATCGAACGGGTGCCGGAGTACGAGCTCCAGCGCTGTGACCTGCCGATGCCGCCGCCGCGGGGGTGACGGACGGAACCGAGATCGACTTGGACCCTCACCTGTTGTCTCGATAGGATCACGGCGCATCACGGATGAGTTACTTTCCGGCAGCGTCGCCTTGACCTACGAGTCAAGAGGTGCCCAAGAGCTGTTGAAACCGAGGTTTGTCAGAGATCACGCGGTCCTTTACAGTTTTGACCGCAGTGTGACTTGGGGCGGCCTTCCGCGGCCGTCTTCGCCGGAATCCGGGGGACGCGAACGCGGACGCCGCAGACGAGAAAGAGAGCATTGTTCATGCGTTTTGTCCCGAGGTTGAGGCAGGGCCTTCGCCGGCGACTGCTCGGTACCGCCGCCGCAGCTCTGGTCCTCCCCGTGGCTGCCGGCCTCGTCGGAACCACCGCCGCGGTCGCCGCGCCGGCGCAGGGAGCGCCGGTGTCCCACCGCGCGCCTGCAGGGGGCTTCGAAGAGGTCTTCGTCGACTCCGACATGGGTCCGATCAAGGTTCAGATCCAGTGGGCTGCGCGCGGTGGCGACGCGGCTCTCTACATGCTCGACGGCCTGCGCGCTCGGGACGACGTGAACGCCTGGACGTTGGAGACGAACGCCCTGCAGCAGTTCTCCAACGACAACGTCAGCCTGATCATGCCGGTCGGCGGACAGTCGAGCTTCTACACCGACTGGTACGCGCCGTCCAACCTGAACGGCCAGGATGTCACCTACAAGTGGGAGACCTTCCTGACCCAGCAGCTGCCCGACTATCTCGCCACCCGTGGCGTGTCGCGCAACAACAACGGCATCCTCGGCCTGTCGATGGGCGGTTCCGCCGCTCTGACGCTGGCCGCCTACCACCGCGACCAGTTCAAGTTCGCGTCGTCGCTGTCCGGCTACCTCAACCTGTCGGCTCCCGGCATGCGTGAGGCCATCCGCGTGGCGATGCTCGACGCCGGCCGGTTCAACGTCGACTCCATGTGGGGCCCGCCGTGGAGCCCGGCATGGCTGCGCAACGACCCGTTCGTCTTCGCTCCGAAGCTCGAGGGTCTGTCGCTGTACATCTCGGCCGCCAGCGGTCTGCCCGGCGAGCACGACAACCCGCAGGGCTTCGTCGGCTACTACAACACGGCCAACGGTATGGCTCTCGAGGCACTGTCCCTCGCCCAGACCCGCGCCTTCCAGCTCAAGCTGGCCACGCTCGGTATCCCGGCCACCTTCGACTTCCCGGCGCGCGGCACGCACGCGTGGAAGTACTGGGAGGATCAGTTGTGGAAGGCGCGCCCGCAGATCCTCGAGGCGCTGAACGCGTTCTGATCTCCGGTCCGCACTGCTGGTAAGGACGCCGCCCACCCACCGATCCGGTGGGTGGGCGGCGTCGTAACTTTCTGCAACAATTTTCTCACCTGTCACAGCGCGGCACCCTCGATTCGGGGTGCCGCCGGT
Organism: Rhodococcus gordoniae; assembly: GCF_001646655.1. Lineage (GTDB taxonomy): Bacteria > Actinomycetota > Actinomycetes > Mycobacteriales > Mycobacteriaceae > Rhodococcus > Rhodococcus gordoniae. The sequence continues at coordinate 33,300 of NZ_LPZN01000038.1, forward strand.
GTAGAAACAACAGTCGGGACTCCGGTACCCCGAGTCGGCACACCCAGCCGGGACGCCCTGCCACTGCCGCCGTCGCGGTTCATCCGAAGCCGCACCACGGCAGGAATCCGGCAACGCAGAAAGTGAGCGATGCAGATGCGAACTGAGCTCGAGCACGGTGAGCGACGGACAGGGCCGGCCAGGAGAGCGGCTCGCAGTGCGGGTGCGCGGAGCGGCAGATCCCGTGCGCTCGCCCTGATCGCGGCGGCCCTCGTCGCACCGGTCGCCGCGGGACTGACCACCGTGTCGGTGGCCACCGCCGACCCCCTCATCGCCCAGTCCGGCCCGACGAGTACCGCCGGCGCGACCGTCCGCACCGTCGACTGGCTCACCGACCGTCGCGTCGCCCTGTGGATCGACTCGCCGTCGATGGGCACGCCGATCCAGGTGCAGCTGCTCCTCGCGCGCGACTGGAACAGCAAACCCGACGCGAAGTTCCCCTCGGTGTACATGCTCGACGGCATGCGGGCGCGCGACGACGAGAACGGATGGACGCTCGAGACCGACGCGGAGGCCTTCTTCGCCGACAAGAACGTCAACGTCGTCCTCCCGGTGGGCGGCCAGTCCAGCTTCTACTCCGACTGGGTCGACCAGAACAACGGGCAGAACTACAAGTGGGAGACCTTCCTGACGAAGGAACTTCCCCCGCTCCTCGAACGCGACTGGCGCACCACCGACAAGCGGGGCGTCGTCGGCCTGTCGATGGGTGGCACCGCCGCGATGTTCCTGCCCGCCCGCAACCCGGGCTTCGCGCAGTTCGCGGCGTCGCTGTCCGGCATCCTCACCACGACCACCCTCGGCATGCCCGAAGCCATCCACTACGCGATGCAGGACGCCGGCGGTTTCGACTCGGAGGCGATGTGGGGTGCGCCCGGCTCCGAGGGCTGGGAGTCGCACGATCCCTACCTGCTCGCCGACAAGCTCAAAGGCGTGAGCCTGTACGTCTCGAGTGGCAGCGGCACCACCGGCCCGTACGACGATCCGTCGGGCATCCCCGGTGTCAGCACCAACTACGCCGGCATGGGCCTCGAGATCCTCTCCCGCCTCACCTCGCAGGCGTTCGCGACGAAGCTCGAGAAGCAGGGCATCCCCGCCCAGATCGTGTACCGGCCGTCCGGCACCCACACGTGGAAGTACTGGGAGTTCGAACTGCACCAGCTGTGGCCGCAGCTCGCCAACACCCTCGGCGTCGGGGTCGACAAGCCCGAGTGCAACCCCACCGGCGCATTCGGCGACGTCGCGAAGGCGAACGCCTGGCTCGGCGACTGCCTCACTTCCGAATACGGCGTCGCAGGCGGCACGGTGCAGGACTTCCGCTTCGGGCGCGTCTTCTCGTCCGAGGGCACGACCGTGCCGGTCGCGGGTGCGATCGGCGGCGCCTACCAGGGGATGGGCGGTCCGGCCGGGCAGCTCGGTTTCCCGACCACCGAGGAACGCGTCGCTCCCGACGGGCGCGGACGCTTCAACCACTTCCGGAGTGGCGCGATCTACTGGACGCCCGAGCACGGTGCCCACGCGGTCCGCGGCAAGATCTTCGAGGAATGGAAGAACCAGGGCTGGGAGGGCGGCCCCCTCGGTTATCCGATCCTCGACGAGGCGGCGACGCCCGACGGGCGGGGCGCGGTCCAGGGCTTCGAGATCGGCGCCATGTACTGGAGTGAGGGCACCGGCGCCCACGCGGTGCAGGGCATGATCCTCGGCAAGTACGCCGAACTCGGCTACGAGACGGGTGTCCTGGGTTACCCGACGACCAGCGAGCGCCCCGCAGGGCGCGACGGTCGTGCCAACGAGTTCCAGCACGGACACGTCTATTGGAGCCCGCTCACCGGTGCCTGGCCGGTCCGGGGCAAGATCCTCGAGGCCTGGCTCGCGGAGAAGGGCGCCGAGGGGCGCCTGGGTCTGCCGATCAGCGACGAGTTCCCGGCCGAGAACGGCAAGGGTGTTCAGCAGAACTTCCAGAACGGCTTCATCACGCTCGACGGCGACGAGGTGAAGCTGCAGCCGTAACCGATCGCGAAGCGGGTCGGCTCGTGTGGCTGCCGATCGCGAAGCGGGTCGGCTCGTGTGGCTGCCGATCGCGAAGCGGGTCGGCTCGTGTGGCTGCCGATCGCGAAGCGGGTCGGCTCGTGTGGCTGCCGATCGCGAAGCGGGTCGGCCCGTGCGACCGTGGGAGGCGGGACGCTCCTACCGGCCGCACGGGCCGCTCTGTAGCCTGGGGCGCATCTGACCCAGTTCGACCGACATCCGGATGTGAGGACCCCACCACATGCCTGCACGGACCCGCTCGCGCTCGACCCGCGTCCTCGGCGCACTCGCCGCGGCACTGACTGCCACGGCCGTTCTGTCCGCGTGCGGAAGCGACGACTCCACCGCGACGAACACGCCGACGACGTCTGCCACCACCGAGACCTCGACGTCGACCTCGACATCCGCGGCCGAGACGTCCACGTCCACCGGCGCTGCCGCCCCGGAGACCACGGACGACGCCGACACGAGCGATGCGTCCCCGGCCCCGGCCGCGCCCGGCGCCGAAGGCGACACGGGAGCCGGTCCGGGTGCGGCACCCGCTTCCACGCCCGGAGCGCAGGCATTCCTCGACGGCCTCCGTGAAAAGGGTGTGGAGCCCAGCGACGAGACCGGCGCGGTGAACATCGCCGACTACATCTGCAGCGCCCAGGCGCAGGGTGGGTCGCCGGACGAGATCAAGGTGTTCGTGACGGCACTCGTGGGTAGTGATGCTGCAGCCGGTGGTGTCGAGTTGTCGGAGGAGCAGGCCTCCTCGACGGCCGACACCTACATCGCCGTCGCCGGCGCGACGTACTGCAACTAGAACCAGGAAGCGCGGGGACAGCACGAGATGGTCAGGACGAAGCAGCGTCGCGGACGCAGAATCGTGGTCGTAGGGGCGCTGCTCGTCCTGGCGATCGTGCTGGTGCTCTGGTATCTGCTCGCAGGGCGGTTGGACATCCCCTCGCCGATCCCCACCCCGCCGGGGCCGGAGGAGCCGCAGTCGCAGCCGGCTTCGTGCCCCGACGTGCAGGTCGTCGCCGTGCCGGGCACGTGGGAGTCCGCGGTGGGCGACGATCCGTACGCTCCGGCCGCCAATCCGTACTCGCTCATGCTCAATGTGACCAGGCCGCTGCAGGAACGTTTCGACGCCCAGCGCGCCGACGTCTACACCGTGCCGTACGTCGCGCAGTTCTCGAATCCCATCGCTATTCCGCCGGACGGCCAGCAGTCCTACAACAACAGCCGTAGCGAGGGCTTCGCGGCGACCATCGACATCCTGGCGCGACGTTCGGCCGAGTGCCCGCTGACCACCTATGTGCTCACCGGTTTCTCGCAGGGCGCGGTGATCGTGGGCGACGTCGCCGCGCAGATCGGCGCCGGTAACGGTCCGGTTCCCGCCGATCGGGTCCTCGGTGTCGCGCTCGTCGCCGACGGTCGCCGCGACGGGGTCTCGGGTACCGATATCGGTGCGCCCGTCGCCGGGGTGGGGGCCGAACTGTCGCTCGACGGTCTGCGACTGCCGGGCATCACCATGACCGGCGCGCGCCCCGGGGGTTTCGGGGAGCTCGACGACCGCACCGTCCAGATCTGCGCGCCCACCGACAGCATCTGCGATGCGCCGCCGAACGCGCTGAATCCCGCGAACTGGATGTCGGCCGGTCCGCGTCTGCTCGAGTACGTCAACAATCCGATCCACGCGATGTACAACACCTATGTGGTGGACGAGAACGGCACCACCGCGACGCAATGGATCGCGAACTGGGCGGCCGAGAAGATCGACGGCGCACCGCAACCCGCCGAAGAGTGAGACGGCGGCGCCGCCGGTGACCGGGGTGGTTGCACCCTGAGTGAGCCTTCCCACATATTACTCGTCAGTAGTGTTCGATCTCACCACCCGGTACACTCGGTCGACGGGCTGCCTTTAGACTCATCCCTCGGCTGCGTGCCCGGCCGTCCGGGATCGTGGCGCACGACGACTGCCACAGGAGAAGAGGTTCATGGTGCCAGCGACGGCACGGCGAACGGCCGGCCCCCTCCGGGGGTGTACCGACGGCCCGCGACGGGGAATGATCCTTGTCACGAGCTCTCGTATCGGTCGGTCGTACGTATCCGGGCGTCGTTCCTGGGCAGATGAGGGCGACGGGCTGCACCGCCGGCCGGTACCGGCGCCGAAAACCCGCCGCACACAATCGGATCGTGCGCTCGTCTCGTTCGACGGGCGCGGAATGTGTGCGTGAAGACGACCATGTCGTATCTTTGGGTTTCCCGTAAGCACGGGGAATCGTTCCCTCCCGGCGACCGCACTTCGCGAGGGTGCGCGTGATGCCGATCTGTAACATATCCGTGATCTGGGGTCGATGGACACATTCGACGAGTGGACCGCCGGAAGCCGTGGGGGGCGGTGTGGGTACGACGATCCGCCGGCGCGGAGGAAAAGTTAGTGGCGCAACCATGTCGAGTGGTTGTGGGATCGCTTCGACAGGGAGAAGGAATTGAGCGTCGGGTTCGAAGAGTTCATCGATGAGAACGGGCGGATCAGGCTGCCGGAAGGGCAGACCCTGCTCGATCACCTCGAAGAGAACTTCGCTTCAAACGGTGACGACCTCGCCTACCGGTACATCGACTACTCGCGGGAACGCGACGGCGAGGTACACGAGCTGACCTGGGACCAGTTCGGCGTGCGCATCAAAGCCATCGCCGCGCGCCTGCAGCAGGTCACCGCTCCCGGCGACCGCGTCGCGATCCTCGCTCCGCAGGGGCTCGACTACGTCGTGTCCTTCTTCGCCGCGATCTACGCCGGCACCATCGCGGTGCCGCTCTTCGATCCCGACGAACCCGGCCACACCGATCGACTGCACGCCGTTCTGGGCGACTGCACACCCAGCGCGATCCTCACCGCCACCTCGTCCGCGGCCGGCGTGCGGCAGTTCTTCCGTCCGCTCCCCGCAGCGCAGCGTCCCCGCGTCATCGCCGTCGACGCCATTCCCGACGCGGTCGCCGAATCCTGGAACCGGCCGCCCATCGGCACCGACGACATCGCCTACCTGCAGTACACCTCCGGTTCGACCCGCGTTCCCGCCGGTGTCGAGATCACCCACCGGTCGGTGCTCACCAACGTCATCCAGATGGCCGACTCCATCGAGCTGAACGAGTCGTCGCGCGGCGTCACCTGGCTGCCGCTGTTCCACGACATGGGTCTGCTCACCGTGATCCTGCCCGCGGTCGGCGGCAAGTACATCACCATCATGAGTCCGCGTGCCTTCGTGGCCCGCCCGAGCCGCTGGATCCGCGAGCTCGCCGCCGTCTCCGACGGCGCCGGCACCTTCGCCGCCGCGCCGAACTTCGCATTCGAGCACGCCGCGGCCCGTGCGGTCCCCAAACCGGGTGAAGAACTCGACCTCAGCAATGTGATCGGCCTGATCAACGGCAGCGAGCCTGTCACCACCTCGTCGATGCGCAAGTTCAACGAGGCATTCGGCCCCTACGGCCTGCCCCGTACGGCGATCAAGCCGTCCTACGGCATGGCCGAGGCCACGCTGTTCGTCTCCTCCACCCGTCACAGCGACGAGGCGAAGGTCATCCACGTCGACCGCACCGCCCTCAACGCCGGCCGGATCGTGCGTGTCGAGCCCGACGCCGAGAACGCCATCCCGCAGGTCTCCTGCGGCTACGTCGCGCGCAGCCAGTGGGCCGCGATCGTCGACGCCGAGACCGGCACCGAGATGCCCGACGAGCAGGTCGGCGAGATCTGGCTGCACGGCGAGAACATGGGTATCGGTTACTGGGGCCGCAAGGAAGAAACCGACAACACCTTCCACAACCGCATCACCAAGCGCCTGCCCGAGGGCAGCCACGCCGAGGGCACCCCGGACGACGGCACCTGGCTGCGCACCGGCGACTACGGCGTCTACATCGACGGCGAGCTCTACATCACCGGTCGCGTCAAGGACCTCGTGATCGTCGACGGACGCAACCACTACCCGCAGGATCTGGAGTTCTCCGCGCAGGAGGCCAGCTCCGCGCTGCGCCCCGGCTTCGTGGCGGCCTTCGCGGTGCCGGCCAACCAGCTGCCGCGCGAGGTCTTCGACAACGACGCCTCCGGCCTGCAGTTCGACGCCGACGACTCGTCGGAGCAGCTCGTGATCGTCGCCGAGCGCGCTCCCGGTGCCGGCAAGGCCGATCCGCAGCCGATCGCCGACGCGGTGCGGGCAGCGATCTCGTCCCGGCACGGTGTCACCGCGCGCGACGTGCTGCTCGTGCCGGCCGGTTCCATCCCCCGTACGTCCAGCGGAAAGATCGCGCGGCGGGCGTGCAAGACCGCATATGTCGAGGGAACGCTGCGTGGTGGCTACCAGCAGCAGGCCTTCCCGGACAGCGTGTGAGAACGAATGTCCTCTTTCCCGGGTAGCGTGGTGGGTTGATGTCTGACACTGAAATGACGGTCGCGCAGCTGCGCGAATGGCTGCGCAACTGGATCGCCGACGCGACCGGCCAGCCGGTCTCCCAGATCTCGGACGATCGTCCGATGGAGGAGTTCGGTCTGTCCTCCCGGGACGCCGTCGCCATGGCGGGTGAGATCGAGGAACTCCTCGGTGTCACGCTGAACGCGACGATCGCCTACCAGCACCCCACGATCGCGTCCCTCGCGACGCGCATCATCGAGGGTGAGCCCGAGGCCCCCGCCGACGACGACTCCGCCCTGTACACGGTCGGTGCGGTGGCGGGTTCGAAGGACATCGCCATCGTCGGCCTGTCCACCCGTTTCCCGGGCAACGTCGACACCCCCGAACAGATGTGGGAGCTGCTGGCGTCCGGACGCGACGGCATCAGCGATCTGCCCGAAGGCCGCTGGTCGGAGTTCGAGAACGACCCGGCGGTGTGGGAGTCGATCCGCAACGCCAACACCAAGGGCGGCTACCTCGGCGACGTCAAGGGCTTCGACGCCGAGTTCTTCGCGATGTCGCCGCGCGAGGTCGAGATGGTCGACCCGCAGCAGCGGCTCGCGCTGGAACTCACCTGGGAGGCGCTCGAGCACGCACACATCCCGCCGAGCGAGCTCAAGGGCGGCTCGGTCGGTGTGTTCATCGGCAGCTCGGCGAGCGACTACATGCTCCTCGCGGTCGGCGACCCGTCCGCAGCGCATCCCTACGCGCTCACCGGCACCTCCACCGCGGTCATCGCCAACCGCGTGTCGTACTTCTACGACTTCCACGGCCCGTCGGTCACACTCGACACGGCGTGCTCGTCGTCGCTGGTCGCTGTGCACCAGGCCGTGCGGGCGCTGCGCAACGGTGAGGCCGATGTCGCCCTCGCCGGCGGCGTCAACATGCTGCTCGCCCCGGCCGGCACCCTCGGCTTCGACGAACTCGGCGTGATGGCCCCCGACGGCCGCATCAAGGCGTTCTCCGCCGACGCCGACGGCATGATCCGCGCCGAGGGCGGCGGTCTCGTCGTGCTCAAGCGTCTCGAGGACGCCGAGCGCGACGGCGACGACATTCTCGCCGTCATCGCCGGTTCGGCCGTCAACCAGGACGGCCGTTCCAACGGTCTGGCCGCCCCCAACCCCGAAGCTCAGGTCGACGTGCTCCGCCGCGCCTACCGCGACGCGCAGATCCTGCCGTCCGGTGTCGACTACATCGAGGCGCACGGCACCGGCACTGTGCTCGGCGACCCGATCGAGGCCGACGCGCTCGGCCGTGTCGTCGGCCGCAGCCGCGAGGACGACAAGCCGGTCCTGCTCGGCTCGGCCAAGACCAATTTCGGTCACCTCGAGTCCGCCGCCGGTGCGGCCGGTCTCATCAAGGTCGTTCTCGCGATGCAGAACGACCGGCTCCCGCCGACGCTCAACTACACGGCGCCCAACCCGTACATCCCGTTCGACAGCGCTCATCTGAAGGTCATCCCCGATGGCGCGACGTGGCCGCGTTACACCGGCCGGGCCGTCGCGGGTGTGTCCGGATTCGGTTTCGGTGGCACCAACGCCCATGTCGTGGTGCGCGAGTACACCGGCCCCGCTCATCTCGAAGCCTCCGAGGCCGAGGTCGAGGTGTTGCCCGAGGACATCCCGGCAGCCTTCGAGGAACAGACGGAGGAGAAGCCCGAGACTGCTCGGGAGCTGCCCGTGCTGCTCGCCGTCTCGGCCGCGATGCCGTCACGCCGCCGTCGTGCGGCCGCCGACCTCGCCGACTGGCTCGAGACGGAGAAGGGCAGCACGACGCCGCTCGTCGACGTCGCCCGCACGCTCGCGCGCCGCAACCACGGCCGGTCCCGCGCGATCGTCGTGGCGAGCAACCACGGCGAGGCCATCGCCGGTCTGCGTGCCGTCGCCGCCGGCAAGCCCGCACAGGGCGTGTTCACCGCCGACGCTCCCGCATCCAAGGGCGCGGTGTGGGTGCTGTCCGGTTTCGGTGCCCAGCACCGCAAGATGGCCAAGCAGCTGTACCTCGAGAACCCGGTCTTCGCCGCGGCCGTCGACGAAGTCGACGAGCTGATCTACGACGAGTCGGGCTACTCCATGAAGGAGAAGTTCCTCGACGACGGTCAGGACTACGACGTCGAGACCGCGCAGGTCGGCATCTTCACGATCCAGATCGGTCTCGCCGCGCTGCTGCGTCACCACGGCGCCGAGCCCGCCGCGGTCGTCGGTCACTCGATGGGTGAGGCCGCCGGCGCCTACATCTCGGGCGGACTGTCGCTCGAGGACGCCGTGCGCGTCATCTGCTCGCGCTCGCGTCTGATGGGTGAGGCCGAGTCCGGCCTGACCGGCGACGACATCCGTCTCATGGCCCTCGTCGAGTACAGCGCCGCCGAGATCACCGACGTGCTGCCCGACTTCCCGCAGCTCGAGGTCTGCGTCTACGCGGCGCCGACCCACACCGTCATCGGTGGCCCGCAGGAGCAGGTCAACGCGATCGTCGCGCGTGCCGAGGCAGAGGAGAAGTTCGCCCGGGTCCTGCAGACCAAGGGCGCGAGCCACACCTCGCAGGTCGATCCGATCCTCGGCGAGCTCGCGGCCGAACTCGCCGGCATCGAACCGCACCGCCTGAAGGTCGACCTGTACTCCTCGGTCGACCAGGAGACCCTCTACCGCGCAGGTCACGACGGTATCCACGACGTCGAGTACTGGACCAAGGGCATGCGCCACAGCGTGTACTTCACCCAGGCGATCCGGCAGGCCCTGTCCGACGGGCACACCACCTTCGTCGAGCTCAACGCGAACCCCGCGACGCTCATGTCGGTCGCGGCGACGGCCTTCGACGCCGGTGTACAGGACGGCCAGTTCATCCAGACGCTCAAGCGCAAGGAGGACGAGTCCCTCGGCGTCCTCGCCGCCCTCGCACAGCTGTACGTGCACGGGCAGGCGGTCGACCTGAAGACCCTGCTGCCGGAAGGCGATTACGCCGACCTGCCGCGCACCGCCTTCCTCCGCAAGCCGTACTGGGTCGACGCCCGCATCGGCACCTCCGGCAACGGCCGTGCGCCCGGCGCCCGGGTCGCTCTGCCCGACGGCCGCTACGTCTGGGAGGTGCAGGCCTCCGCCGTCACGGACACGGCCGAGCTGCTCGTCGCGGCGGCCTCGCAGGTGCTGTCCGATGTCACGCTCACCGCGTCCATCCCGCACACCGGCGTCCCCGCGACCGGCACCCTCACCACGACTCTCACCCGGCATCCGGGTGGCGCGTCGCTGCAGGTGCACGCGAACACCGGCGACGGTTTCACGCTCGTCCACGAGGGTGTCGTCACCTCCGGTGAGCCGCTGCCCGCACCCGTCGCGGCTGCTGCGAAGCCCGCCGCACAGGCCGAGGAGCTGCCCGAGGTCGTGGAGTCGTTCGGCGACAAGTGGGATCCGAACGGATCGCAGACCCTCGACGACCGCCTGACGCTGATCGTCGCCGAGTCCATGGGCTACGCGCCCGAGGACCTGCCGGCCGAGATCCCACTCATCGAACTGGGTCTCGACTCACTCATGGCCGTCCGCATCAAGAACCGCGTCGAGTACGAGTTCGACATCCCGCAGCTGCAGCTGTCGGCGGTCAAGGACGCGAGTCTGCGCGACGTCTCGAAGTACCTGCGGTACGCCGTCGAGAATCGCGAGGAGGTCGCGCAGCTCGCCGAGCAGCAGGCCGCCGAGAAGGCAGCCGAACGGGCAGCCACTGCAGAACGGGACGAGCTCCCGCAGGTCGAGGACACCACCGCGGTGGGCGAGGCCGAGCAGATCCTCGCCGAGGCCGAAGCGCAAGCCACGGCCGAGGCAACGGCAGCGACCGAACCCGAGCAGGAGTCGAGCGGAGTCGACGTGCCGCCGCGCGACGCCGCGGAACGGTTGACCTTCGCCTCCTGGGCGGTGATCACCGGCAAGTCGGCCAAGGGCATCTTCAACCCGCTGCCGAAGCTCGACCGCGCCGACGCCGAGCGGCTCGCCGCCCGGCTGACCGAGCGGTCCGAGGGCGAGATCACCGTCGACGACGTGCTCGCCGCGTCGACCGTCGAGCAGCTCGCCGAGACCGTGCGGCAGCACCTCGAATCCGCCGACCGCATCGACGGTCTGGTGCGCACGCTGCGGCCCCGCGCCGAGGGATCGGACGCCGTGCCGGTCTTCGTCTTCCACCCCGCGGGCGGATCGACCGTCGCGTACGAGCCGCTGCTGCGCCGCCTGCCGGCGCGCACCCCGGTGTTCGGTTTCGAGCGCACCGAGGGTCCGATCGACACCCGCGCCCAGGCGTACCTGCCGCTCGTCGAGGAGATCCAGGGCGACGGGCCGTATGTGCTGTGCGGCTGGTCGCTCGGTGGTGTCCTCGCCTACGCGGTGGCCCGTCTGCTGCGTGAGAAGGGCAAGGACGTGCGTCTCGTCGGTCTCATCGACACGGTCATGGCCGGTGAGAAGGTCGAGGACACGCCCGAGGAGATCCGCAAGCGCTGGCAGCGTTACTCGGCGTTCGCGAAGAAGACCTACGGGATCGACGCGCCGCTGCCCTACGACCTGCTGGCCGAGGCCGGCAGCGACGAGGAGCAGATCGGCATCCTGATGGGGCTGCTCGAGTTGAGCGGAGCGCAGATCCCCGGCGGCATCATCGAGCACCAGCGCACGTCGTGGCTCGACAACCGTGCCATCCAGACCGCGGATCTCGCGCCCTACGACGGCAAGGTCGTGCTGTACATGGCCGACAAGTACCACGACGACGCGATCGATCTCGAGCCGGCCTTCGGCACCCGGCAGCCCGACGGTGGGTGGGGCGAGGTCGTCGGAGATCTCGAGGTCGTACACGTCGGCGGCGATCACCTGCAGATCGTCGACGAGCCGTACATCTCGAAGGTGGGGGAAGACCTGACCCGCAAGCTGGCCGACATCGAGGCCTCGAGGAGCTGAACGAAGAAGTGAGCACCACGGCACAGAAGCTGGCCGAGCTGCGCGAGAAGCTGGAGGTGGCGAAGGAGCCTGCGGGCGAACTCGCCGTCGCCAAGCGCGCGAAGAAGGGCATCCCGAGCGCCCGCGAGCGCATCGACATGCTGCTCGACAGGGGCAGCTTCGTCGAGATCGGCGCGCTGATGAAGACGCCCGGCCGCGACGACGCCATGTACGGCGACGCCGTCGTCGTCGGGCACGGCACGGTCGACGGCCGTCCCGTCGCGGTGTTCTCCCACGACCAGACGGTCTTCGGTGGCAGCGTCGGTGAGATGTTCGGTCGCAAGGTCGCCGCGGTCCTCGACTTCGCGCTCAAGGTCGGCTGCCCGGTGGTCGGTATCAACGACTCCGGTGGTGCCCGCGTGCAGGACGCCGTCACCTCGCTCGCGTGGTACGGCGAGATCGGCAAGCGTCACGAGCCGTTGTCGGGTCTGTGCCCGCAGATCTCCGTGATCGTCGGCAACTGCGCCGGCGGTGCGGTCTACGCGCCGATCAACACCGACGTCGTGGTCGCCACCGAAGGCGCCCACATGTTCGTCACCGGGCCCGACGTCATCAAGGCCGTCACCGGCGAGGACGTCAGCCTCGAGGAACTCGGCGGCGCCCGCAAGCAGGCCGAGTACGGCAACGTGCACCACGTCGCACCCGACGAGAAGGCCGCCTTCGAGTGGGTGCGGCAGTACCTGAGCTACATGCCGTCCAATGCGCAGGAGAAGCCGCCGGTCGTCAATCCCGGTCTCGAACCGGAGATCACCCCCGACGACCTCGAACTCGACACGTTCATGCCCGATGCCGACAACTCCGGCTACGACATGCACGACATCCTGCTGAAGATCTTCGACGACGGCGACTTCCTCGAGGTCCGCGCGCAGACCGCGCCGAACATCATCACCGGCTACGCCCGCGTCGACGGCCGGGCGGTGGGCGTGGTGGCGAACCAGCCGCTGTACCTGTCGGGTGCGCTCGATGCGGCCGCCGCCGACAAGGCGGCGCACTTCGTGCGCGTGTGCGACGCCTACGACATCCCGCTCGTGTTCGTCGTCGACACCCCGGGCTTCCTGCCCGGTGTCGAGCAGGAGAAGATCGGCGTCATCAAGCGGGGCGGCCGGTTCCTGTTCTCGTACGTCGAGGCGTCGGTCCCGAAGGTGACGGTCGTGGTCCGCAAGGCCTACGGCGGCGGTTACGCGGTGATGGGATCGAAGCAGCTCGGCGCCGACATCAACTTCGCGTGGCCCACCGCGCGTATCGCCGTGATGGGTGCCGAATCGGCTGTCGCGGTGATCGGGCGCCGGCAGATCGAGGCCGCGGGCGAGAACGCTCCGGCGGTCCGCCAGCAGCTCATCAACTTCTACAACGAGCATGTCGCGACGCCGTACATCGCGGCCGAGCGCGGATATGTCGACGCGGTGATCGAGCCGTCGACCACCCGTCTCGAAATCCGCAAGGCGCTGAACCTTCTTCGCGACAAGGAAGTGTTCAAGAACCCGCGGAAGCATCACCTGCTGCCGCTGTAGAGCCGTTGCCGACGGGGCCTGTGCACCAGTGCGTGCACAGGCCCCGTCGTGTGCATCCGACGCCGCCCTACCGGGCCGAGGGTCAGGGAACGGTCCAGGAACCCCGGCCCGGCAGGAAGGTGATGTCGGTGGTCGTCACGACCGCCTCGATACGTCCGGAGCCGGTCTCGAACCAGGGGTATTCCCACCCTGCGGAGGGGATGGGCGGGTAGATCGGCAGGGTGACGGTGCCACGCTGTCCGGTGGTGACGTTCGTCCAGTTCACGAGGCACGGGCACCGGAAGCTGCTGCCGAATCGCGAGAAGCCGGGACGCTCGGGGTCCACACCGACGGTCACGCCTTCGTTGACGAGGAGACCTCCCCACCCTGCGGAACCGGTGCCACCGACCGCGCCGATCACCGGGCTCAGGGTCGTAGCCGCCACAGGCTCCGCGGACGCTGCGGGAGCGGTGACCACACCGAGCGCGAGCGCCGCGCCCAGGGCTGCCGTGAATGCGATCTTTCTCGAGGTCGTCATGCCCTGTGTGTCGCCCGTCGGCGTCACTTCCGTTACTCGCGCCTCATCCGTCACTCGTAGACGCGCATCGGCGCGGGTTTCCACAACCCGGACCTCGTCACCTCGGTGGTGGTCAGTTCTGCCGGCTGCGCGTTGGGGTAGAAGCGCACGTACCGCTCCACCGAACCCCAGTCGCGGCCCCAGTCGTTCTCCAGGTAGGTGGGAACCTGCTCGGGTCGCGCCAGGACCTCCGCGAAGCCGAGCGGGCCACCGTTGTCGGCGGACTGCCAGGTGTCGGTCGACGACACCGCGAGCGGACGGTCGGGAAGGATCCGGTAGTTCGGCATCTCGGCGACGCCCGCCCAGTGGTCGAACGGCCGCTGGCACGGGAACTGCAGGCCCACGGCCCAGTCCAGCAGGAGCGGCTGTTCGGAACCGAGCTGGGTATCGAGTCGCTCGAGCGTCGGGACGCGCGGCGGCGTGAACGCCAGCCACTGGTCGCCGGTGAGGTTGGGGTCGTTGGCGACGATACGGACGGCGTCGACGTCGTCGGGCAGGTCGGCGAGGGGTACACGCAGGTTCCGCCACGACGGCGCAGGACCGATGTCGCGCGGCAGGTAGGTGCCCTTCGCCTCGACACTGCCGTCGGCCTGGCGGGTGCCGTACTCGACCAGCAGCGACTGGCCGTAGGTCAGTGCCCCGGTGTCGTCGTACGACCAGATGCGCCCGGCCGCGGAGATCACGATCAGCGGGGTCTCGTCGGTGATGTCCGGCAGTGCGTACCAGCTCGAGGTGAGCGAGGCGGGTTCCTGCACACCGTCCTGGTAGCTGCCGAGCACCGGGGTGACGGCCGGATCGAGTCCGAAGGGCAGACGTACGGTGCTGCCGTTGACGGTCTGCTCACCCGAGCCGCCCGTGGTGCCGCCGCCCGCGCCGGTCTCGAAGGTCGGGCCGACGCTCTGGTTGTCGGTATTGCCCTGACCGGGCTTCACCTCGACGTAATCGGCGGTCAGGTCGGACGGCACGCCGTCGGGAGTGAAGCCGCGCGGCGCAGCACCGGCGAGCGGATCACCGTTCGCCGGGGGATCGGTGGGGTCGATGATCGGTTCGAGGCGCCCCTCGTCGGGGTCCGCCTCGACGAGCACGTCGTTCGCGAGACCGCAGGTCTGACCGGCGACCGCACCGATGTTCGAGCGGGCGAGCGAGTACGCCGGGTACTGCGACACCGCGCCCTTGAGCAGCGACAACACCTCGAACAGCACCATCGCCGCGGCGACGACCGTGAGCGGCGCGGCCGCGAGGGCGCGGATCCGCCGGCCCTTCCTCGTCTCGGGCGACTCCGGCGGCGGTGCGTAGCCCTCGCGGAGGTACTGCCACGCGACGAGCACGAGGGCGAGACCGAACAGGATCAAGAACAGCGAACTGGACTGGTAGCCGCTCAGCGAGACGGTCTTGTCGAACCACGGCACGCCGTAGCTCGAGACGTACCACCAGCCGTTGATACCCGCGAACGACACCGCCAGGACGAACAGCAGTCCGGCGAGGAAGATCGTGCGGTTGCGCCGCGACCGCAACGCGCTCGCGGAGACCACCACGGCGGTGACCGTCGCGAGCGACCCGGCGATGCCTGCGTACGCCCCGAAGTGGTGGGTCCACTTCGTGGGGTTGAACATCATGAAGAAGATCGTGCCGAAGACGATGCCGAGCAGACGCCAGGTCGGGCTCACGGCGACCCCGGGGATGCGGCGGCGGCGCAGCAGCACGAACAGCGTGGTGAACAGGCACAGCAGCATGACGAGGAACGCGAAGCGGCGCGGCAGCGAACCGTCGACGGTCTGAACCATCAGGTAGTAGTAGCGGAGGAAGTCGTTCCACCACTCCTCGTTGGGGCCGATGATGGTGCGCACGCGGGTCGCCTCGAGGACCGCGGCGAGCGTCTGATCCGAGAACACCACGACCAGCACGAGCATCCCGGCGGCACCGATCGGGGCGAGCAGCGGCAGGGTGCCGACCTCCCGGTGGCGGCGCACGATGATCCGCGTCATCGGCCGGATGCCGGCGATGAGCGCGGCGATACACATGAGGCCGGTCGGAGCCGCGGCGAGGGTGAAGGCGCCGATGAACACCGCCGTCGCGGCGGGCAGCAGACGACCGGTCGCGATGGCGCGTTCGATCGAGCACCAGGTGAGCAGCGCACCGAGCGCGACGATCGGCTCGGGCCGCAGACCGTTGTTGTACGGCAGCCAGAAGGCGAGGAAGACCAGCCCGCCGGTCCACAATGCGATGCGATTGTGCCGCACGGCCCGGCCGAGACGGGGCACCACCTCACGGCTGATGACCATCCAGCACAGGATTCCGGCGATCAGCGCCGGGATGCGCATCCACGGGCTGGCCGTGGAGATCTTCGCGAAGGCCGCCAGCACGTCGTAGTACCAGCCGAAGGGAGCTTCGGGGACACCGAACCAGCGGAAGTAGTTGGCCATGTAGCCGGAGTTCTCCGCCGCCCTGGCCATGGTCAGCAGGTAACCGTCGTCCGAGGTGTTCGCACCGAAGAAGTGCCAGCCGACGAGCGTGACGACGACGACGACGTCGACGCCGGTGAACTTCCACCACCGGGACGGCAGGAACCGGCGGTGCCCCCGACCGTCCGTGCCGTCGAGCTTGGCCAGCGCGCCGAGCGCGAGCGCCGTCGACAGCACAGCAAGGATCATCGCGAGGGACTTCACCAGAGTCGGCGACGACGTGAACCGGGAGTCGACGTCCACAGTGACGTCGAGGCCGGGAACGGCGGTCGGCAGGTCGCTGAACACACCGACGACGAGCGGTCGCAGGTCGCCGGTGAGCTCGCCGGCCCGCGGGTTGCCGTTCTCGTCCGAGAGGCCGACGAACTCCGCGGTGGTGCGTTCGGAGTCGGAGAAGATCCGCAGTTCGCTGCACGCACCCGACTCGACGTCGGCGCGCGGTGCGGTCGCGACCACCACGTTGCGGTCGAGGACATCGACGTTCTCGTCGCCGACCCGTACGAACATGGCGTTGAGCGCGGCGTCCTGTCCGCTGGTGGGGGCGGTCGCGAGCAGCATGCCGCCGTCGGCGGGCATCCCCGCGATGGCGGTGCACGGCACGGTGGCGCGGAACTGCAGGGGGACCTGCGACATCAACGGCAGCTCGACGTCGGTCGCCGCCGCGTCCTGCGGCCACGACATCGTCGCCTCGGTCACGCGGACCGGAAGGAACGGTGTGGCCAGTGCCGAGATCATGCCGAGCAGCCCGGCGACGACGGCGACGAGCCGCGCGGTCCGGTACCGAGTGCGAAGGTCCTCGCCCATCGACCGTGGGGCGGTCGGAGTGGGCGCGGGTGAGGTCGTCACGTCGTCGGGCACGGGAGTCGATGGTATCCGGCGACGTGGTGTGACGGCACTCGCCCTTACTCCAACAGGACCGGAACCCCGTCACGGATGCGGCCGGGTGACCACAGGCCGGAGCGGGTCGTCACGTCGGTGGCGACCTCGGCAGGGGAGGCCTCCGGATCGATCGGGAGGTACCGCTCGAGCGATCCCCAGTCGCGATCCCAGTCGTGATTCAGATAGGTGGGCACCGTCTCGGCGTTCAGCAGCAAGGGGATCCAGCCGAGCGGGCCACCGCCGATGTCGTCCTGCCAGCCGTTCGTCGCGTCGGCCCCGACGCGGTCGGGCAGGATGCGGTACTCGGGGACCTCGGCGACACCGTTGCGGTGGCCGAACGGACGCTGGCACGGGAAGGCGAGGCCCACCGACCAGTCGATCAGCACCGGAGCGTCGGATCCGACGACCTCCTGGAGGGTCTCCATGCGCGGCAT
Organism: Rhodococcus gordoniae; assembly: GCF_001646655.1. Taxonomy (GTDB): domain Bacteria; phylum Actinomycetota; class Actinomycetes; order Mycobacteriales; family Mycobacteriaceae; genus Rhodococcus; species Rhodococcus gordoniae. The sequence continues at coordinate 50,597 of NZ_LPZN01000038.1, forward strand.
CCGCGGCGGGGTGACCGCGACCCACTGATCGGAGGAGAGGTCACCGTCGTTCACGACGATCCGGACGGCGTCGGCGTCGGCGGGGATCGCGTCGCTCGGCACGCGCAGGTTGCGCCACGAGGGCGACGGGCCGATATCGATCGGTGCGAGCGTGGCCAGCGGCGTCACGTCGTCCCCGGACGACGATCCGAATTCCAGCACCACGTCCTGACCGGGGGTGATGACGCCGTCGGGGTCGACATAGCGCACGCGTCCCGCGGCGGTCACGACCAGCAGCGGTGTCTCAGCGGTGCGCTCGGGCAGCGCGTACCAGCCGGACTCGAGTTCGGCCGACTGCTGCACCCCGGTGCGGTAGCTGCCGAGGACCGGGGTGGTCTGCGGGTCGAGTCCGAACGGCAGCTTCACGGTGCTGCCGTTGATGCCTTCGTCGCTGGTGCGTCCACCCTCGGTGCCGGCGCTCGTGGAGGTGGTGGTGCCGCCCTCCTCGCTGTCGACGGTGTTGGCGCCACCGGTCGTGGTGGTCTCCGCGTCGGCCGTGAGGTCGAGCGCCACTCCGTTCGGGGTGAAACCGACGGCGGTACCGGCACCCAGGGCCTTGCCCGGATCCCCGTCGAGGGGCTGAAGCATGGTCGCGTTCGGGTCGGTCTCCACGAGCACTTCGTCGGCGAGGGCGCAGTGGTTGCCGGTGAGCGCCGCCGCGTTCGACTTGGCGATCGAATAGGCCGGGTACTGCGAGACCGCGCCCTTGAGCAGGGACAACACCTCGAACACCACCACCGCCGCCGCGACCAGCGTGAGCGGCGCCGACGCCAGGGCCCGCACCCTGCCGTTGCGGTCGGGGCGTGGCGTAGTGAACGGCTCGCGCAGGTGGAACCACGCGGCGAGGAGCAGTGTGAGCACCGTCAGTGCGAGCAGTGCCGTGGAGAAGGCGTGGCCGGAGATCGACGGCGGCTTGTCCCACCACGGGATGCCGTAGCTCGAGACATACCACCAGCCGTTCGAGCCGGTGAACGCCATGGCCAGGACGAACAGCACCCCGGCGGTGAACAGCGCCCGGTTGCGCGCCGAGCGGATACCGACCGCTCCCACCCCGATCGCGGCGAGCGCCGCCACCGACGCGGCCAGGCCCGCGTACACACCGAAATGGTGCGTCCACTTCGTGGGCGTGAGCATCATGAGCAGCAGCGACGCGAAGACGATGCCGAGGATGCGCCGCGAGGGTCCGATCGCGGTGCCCGGGATGCGGCCCTTGCGCAGGATCAGCATGACGCACACGACCAGGCACAACAGCATCACGAACACACCGAACCGGCGGGCCAGCGAACCGTCGGGGGAGACGGTGAGCAGTGCGTCCCAGCGCAGCCGCTCGTCGAACCACGGCACGTTCGGGCCCACGGCCGAGCGCACACGGGTCGCCTCGAGGACCGACGCGAGCGTCTGGTCGGCGAAGACCGCGATGAGCACGACGGTGCCCGACGCGAGGATCGGTGCGAGGGGCGCGACGACACCGACGAGATGCCGGCGCGCGACCAGCACCTTCACCAGGGGGCGCAGCCCGGCGAGGAGCGCGGCCACCGCGATCAGGCCGGTCGGGCCGGCGGCGAGCGAGAAGGCCGCGACGAGCACCGCGATCGCGGCGGGCAACATGCGTCCGGTCGCGATGGCGCGTTCGACGGAGCACCAGGTCAGCAGCGCACCGACCGCGATGATCGGCTCCGGGCGCAGGCCGTTGTTGTAGGGGAGCCAGAAGGCGAGGAAAACCAGTCCGGCCGTCCACAGCGACACCCGGCTGTGCCGGACGGCGACACCGAGCCGGGGGATGACCTCGCGGCCGATCACCATCCAGCACAGAATCGCCGCGACCAGCGTGGGCAGACGCATCCACACACTCGAAGTCGAGACCTGCGCGAACACGACGAGCACGTCGTAGAACCATCCGAACGGCGCCTCGGGCACACCGAACCAGCGGAAGTAGTTGGCCATGTACCCGGCCTCACCGGACACCCGCGCCATGTTGAGGATGTAGCCGTCGTCCGAAGTGTTCGCGCCGACGATATGCCAGAGCAGCAGGGTGCCCACGACCACGACGTCCACGGAGGTGAACCGCCACCAGCGGGCCGGCAGGAACCGGCGTGCGCGGCGCCCGTCGATCCCGTCGAGTCGATGCAGGGCGACGAGCGAGACCAGCGTCGCGAGCGCGCACACGATCATCGCGAGAAGCTTGAGGACCGTGGGGGTCGAGGTGAACCGCGAGTCGAGCTCGGCGCGCACCGACAGTCGTTCGGCGGAGTCGCCGCCGTCGGGTTGGAAGGCCTCCGCAGGGCCGGTGAGCTCGCTGAAGACCCCCACTACCTGGGGACGCTCGTCACCTTCCAGTTCGACCGTGACCGGCGGATCCGCACCCACGATCTCGGCGGCGGTGCGTTCGGAGTTGGATGCGACGGTCACCGCCGTGCACGGCGCGTCGAGCGGCGCCGAGACGAGCACGGAGTTGCGCAGGACGGCCTCGATGGTGCCGGGGGCGCCGCCCTCACCGGGAACCGCCCGGATCACGAGGCCCTCGGCGGTGGCGTCGGGGGAGCCGGACGGAATGGTCGAGACGAGGGTCCCGCCGTCGGTGCCGAGCTGCGACGCCGCCGCGCACGGCACGCTCACCCGCAGTGTGAGCGGGGTGTAGGTGACGAGTGGCGCCTCGACGCTGTCGACGGTGCCGTTCTGCGGCCACTGCAGCTCACTGATCTCCTGCCGTACCGGCAGGAAGGGCAGGCTCAGCGCCAGCACGAACCCGAGCAACCCCGACACGATCGCGACGATCCGCGCGGTGCGGACGCGCGATGCCGGATCGGACGAATCGGTTTTCCCGGGCGAAGTGGTATCGGCTGGCACAAGCGTCGATGCTAGGCGAGTCGAGTCACGGGGCCGGCGCGTGCCACTGCGCGAGCGCCGCGGTGGCAGGGCCGCCGCACTCCTGCCGGCGCACTTCCGCGGTTCTGCCCGACCACCTCCGGCACGGCGTTTCCGCCACTAGCATCGCTGTCTATGAAGACCTCCACCCCGATCGGGCGCGCTCTGCGCGCGGCGGGCATCGGGGAGGTCTGCGACGACTCGACCACGCGCGCGCTGTACTCGTCCGACGCCTCCCTGTACCGCGTTCCACCGCAGGCGGTGGTGCGCGCCCGATCGATCGACGACGTCGCCGCGACGCTCGACGTGTGCCGGCGCGAGGGTGTTCCCCTCACCTCCCGCGGCACCGGCACCTCGCTCGCGGGCAACGCTGTCGGGCCCGGCGTCGTCCTCGACTTCTCGCGTCATCTGAACCGCGTTCTCTCCGTCGACCCCGAGACCCGGACCGCGCGGGTACAGCCGGGTGTCGTGCAGGCCGAACTACAGCGGGCCGCGGCACCGCACGGTCTGCGCTTCGGTCCCGATCCGTCCACCCACAACCGGTGCACGATCGGCGGGATGATCGGCAACAACGCGTGCGGGGCGCGTGCGCTCGGCTACGGCCGCACATCCGACAACGTCGTCGCCCTCGAAGTACTCACCGGCACCGGGCACCCGCTGTCGCTGCCCGGCGAGGATCCGGTGCTGGAACCGTTGCGGGAGATCGTCGCCCGCGACCTTGCGACCATCCGCACCGAATTCGGCCGCTTCGGCCGGCAGGTGTCGGGTTATGCACTCGAGCATCTGCTGCCGGAGAACGATTTCGACGTCCGGAAGCTGTTCGTCGGTAGCGAGGGCACGCTCGGGATCACGACCGAGGCGACGGTGCAGCTGGTCGTCGATCCCGCCTTCCGCACGATGGTCGTGCTCGGCTATCCCGACATCGTCGCCGCCGGGAACGCCGCGCACGGACTACTGGGTTTCCTGCCCACAGCATGTGAAGGGCTCGACTCGCGGATCGTCGACATCGTCCGCGCCCGGCGCGGACCGGCCGCGGTACCGCCCCTTCCCTCCGGCGCAGCGTGGCTGTTCGTCGAACTGGCAGGTGACGACGCCGACGAGGTCCGCGACCGGGCATGTGCGCTCGCTCAGGCCGCCGCCGCGACCGACCTGCTGCACGTCGAGGACCAGGCGCGTGCCGCTGCGTTGTGGCGTATCCGGGAGGACGGGTCCGGCCTGTCGGCGAGAAGCCCGAAGGGATTGCCCGCGCACGCGGGCTGGGAGGACGCCGCCGTCCCCGCCCACCGCGTCGGCGACTATCTCCGCGATTTCGAGGAACTGCTCGCCGGATACGACGTCACCGGCTACCCCTACGGGCACTTCGCCGACGGCTGCATCCACATCCGCCTCGACATCCCCCTCGAGGTTCCGGGTCTGTTCCGCGAATTCCTCTTCGAGGCAGCCGAACTCGTCGCCGAATACGGCGGGTCGATGTCGGGGGAGCACGGCGACGGGCGTGCCCGGAGCGAACTGCTGCCCGTGATGTACTCACCCGACGCGCTCGCACTGTTCGGGGCCGTGAAGTCGGTCTTCGATCCGGAGAACGTCCTCAACCCCGGCGTGCTCGTCGACCCGCGGCCCGTCGACGCCGACCTGCGCGTCCCGGCAGCCCGGAAGATCCGGGAGGGCCTGGCCTTCCGCTATCTCGAGGACGGCGGCGACTTCACGCAGGCCGTGCACCGGTGTACCGGGGTCGGCAAGTGCCGCGCCGACAACACCGGCACCGGCGGGGTGATGTGCCCGTCCTTCCTCGCGACCCGTGAGGAGAAGGACTCCACCCGAGGACGTGCCCGGGTGCTGCAGGAGATGCTCAACGGTCACCTCGTCGCCGAGTCGTGGCAGTCGCCGGAAGTGCACGAGGCGCTCGATCTGTGCTTGTCGTGCAAGGGATGTCTGTCGGACTGTCCGACCGGGGTCGACATGGCGACCCTCAAATCCGAAGTCCTGCACCAGACCTACCGGGGACGGAGGCGGCCCGCCAGTCACTACGGTCTCGGCAGGCTGCCGCAGTGGGCGGCGATCGCCTCCCGTGCACCACGCGCCGTCAACGCCCTTGCCCGCGCTCCGGGGGTCGCCCCGCTCGGGTTGACCGTCGCCGGTCTCGACCGCCGCCGCCGTGTACCGAGGTTCGCGCCCCGCACCTTCCGGAAGTGGTTCGCCGACACCCTCTCGCAACGATCCCGCACGGGCGACCCGGTGCTGCTGTTCGTCGACACTTTCACCGAGTACTTCACCCCGGAGATCGGGGTTGCCGCCGTGCGCGTGCTCGAAGCCGCCGGACGCAGCGTGCACCTCACCGACGAACCCCGCTGCTGCGGCCTGACGTGGATCACCACCGGCCAGCTCGACCAGGCCCGGAAGATCCTGGGCCGCACCGTCGCCGAACTCTTCCGCAGCGGCATGCCGATCGTCGGTCTCGAACCGTCGTGTACCGCCGTCCTGCGTTCCGACGCGGTCGAACTGCTCGGGTCCGCACCTGCTCGCCTCGTGGCCGACAGCACCACGACCCTCGCCGAACTCCTCGCCGACTGGGAACCGCCGTCGCTGGACGGCACACGGATCGTCGCACAACCCCACTGCCACCACCACGCCGTCATGGGCTGGGGCGCCGACGCCGCCCTGTTGCGACGCGCGGGTGCCGACGTGCAGCGCCTCGCCGGCTGCTGCGGCCTGGCCGGGAATTTCGGAGTCGAACGCGGGCACTACGACGTGTCGGTGGCGGTCGCGCGAACCCAACTGCTGCCGGCCGTCGAGGCGGCATCCGACGACGCGGTGATCCTCGCCGACGGCTACTCGTGCCGTACCCAGCTGAGCGACCTCACGACGCGGCGCGGCACGCATCTGGCGGAGTTGCTGGCCTCACGACTGCCGTAGGCCCGGAGACGTCCTCACCCTCTACGCCGCCGTCCTCTGGTGCGTTCGCTTCGGGTGGGGCGCGGCCCGAGTTCGTAGGGGATCTTCAGGATGTGGCGGGTCTTGGCATCGATGTCGCAGTTGCCGAAGGCGACGGAGTGAAGGATACCGTTGTAGACCAGATCCCACAGGTCAGGGTTGCGCTGAATCTCGCTGATCTTGAACGAGTGGATTTTGTTGCCGTGGGCGTCTTTCAGTCGCAGGACACGACTGGGCCCATCAGCGGAGAAGCGGATGCGAGTGAGATGGTAGGTATCGACCCAGCTGTCGTGCCATTGGACCCAGGTGGCACCGGCTGCAGTCCAGTGGTTTCCCTTGCCGAAGAACAACAATAGTGAACTTCCAGGGATGATGACCCACATGATCCACCAGTGGATCCAGCGAAAGTCTCCATTGATGACGGTGAGGTACACGACCAAGATTGCCGCTATGAGGAATGCGCCGATGTATCGGTCGCGCACGGTGGGCTGGAGCCATTCGAGAACGGGGCCGAGATGCTCCGGTGCATCTGGTGGGTTCCGTGGGTTGCGGTCGAGCGGTGTGTATTCCGT
>NZ_LPZN01000004.1 GCF_001646655.1 Rhodococcus gordoniae
TGAAGACTCACAATCACCCCGAAGGGCAATCAGTCATAGACACAAGAGTCAAATCACTAGCAAAAAAACTCAAACTAGCTATACAACACTGGATCACCGCAGACGGAAGAATGCGATGTCCAGCAACAACCACCCCACAAAAGTGAAGTGGTCGCACCAAATATTATTTGGCACTGACATTCATCGGCACACTGTTGAGTTCTCAAAGAACACGCACACACCATCGATCCCGAACCTTCCGGTCCGTTCACTCCGGGGTGACTGTTCATCCGAAGGCCTTCCGGCTCTCGGGCACGGTTCCAAACCTTACCAGAAGGTTTCGAACCAGTGAAATCTGCAGGCGCCTTCGTCCAACCTCGTTGTCCCGTTCCTTTCGGCCCGGGTCGGTGTCCGTGTCGCTCTGACCTGGAATAAGTTACGCGAACATCGTCGAGAACGCCAAATCACCTGTTCAACGCGTGTTTCTCGGCTCGGAAACGGTATCGGAGGGTGCTCAAGGCACCCAGTACTTGGCGGCAAGATGCTGGACGATCGGGTCGTCCTCCTCGGCCTGCTCGAGCATCGCGAGATCGCTGCGGATATCCATGAGCCGGGGGTCGTCCCCCTCGGCGTCGCCGATCGGCCGGCCTCCGTCCTCGGCGCGCTGCCGCAGGATCTTCTCCCGAACCCGGTCTTTCAACGACTCAGCCATGAGAGAAGCATGCTGCGCGGTCACCGCCTTGTCGAGGATTTCGACGCCGTGTCAACCGTCGCGGTCGCTCCGTCTCAACGGTCGCGGTTACGGAAGACCCGGATCGCCATGGGCAGCACCACAGCGAGAGCACCGATGATCAGGACCAAGGAGAACAGTTCCATCAACATGCCTCCATCATCCGCGCACAACGCGCAGGACGCAGACAACGTCGAAGGCCCCTCACCGTGGTGAGGGGCCTTCGTGGAGCTGCCTGTCGGAATCGAACCGACGACCTTTTCATTACGAGTGAAATGCTCTACCGACTGAGCTAAGGCAGCGAGCCTTTCGGCGTCCGAAGTCTAGCGGACTACCCCCACCCCGATGCAAACCGGCACTTCGGCTACCGGAATGCTCCGCTCAGCCTGGCCGCGAGCGCCGCAAGGGCAAACCGGGGTTTGACGTTCTGAGCGAGCGCTTCCCGGCAGTCGAGGATGGCCTCGATGCACTCGAGCAGCGCTTCCGGCCGGGTTCTCGACGCGAGGTCGGCCGCGCGATCCGACATGTCCGGATGGTTGAGAGTGACCCGTGATCCGAAGGCGTGCACCAGCGCGTCCCGGTACAGGCCGGCGAGATCGATGAGGGCCCGGTCCATGATGTCGCGTTCGGTGCGCGTCTTCCGCGACTTCTGGGTGCGTTCGAGTTCCTTGAGCACCCCCGCCGAACCGCGAAGCGCGCCCGCGGCCCCCTTGCCGGTACCGCCGGCACCGAGCGCTGTCTTCAATTCTTCCGTTTCGCGTTCGTCGCGCTCGGCGCTGATCTCCTTCGCCTCGGTCTCTGCACTGCGGCCGAGCTCGTCGGCCGCGGCGTAGGTAGTGGCGGGCCGGAGGACCGCGCCTGCGACGGCGAGGGCACGCGCCCGGTTGTCGCGGGCGCCCTCGTCGACGGCGAGTCGCCGGGCTCGCCCGACGTGCCCCGCGCTGACGGATGCGGCCCACTGTGCCGTTTTCGGATCGATGTCGTCGGTGGCTTCGAGAACACGTGCGATGGCGTCGACGCTGGGCGTCACCAACCCGACGTGGCGGCAACGGGAACGCAGCGTCACCGAGATGTCCTCGGGATCGACCGACGGCGCGCACAGCAGGAAAACCGTTCGCTGCGGTGGCTCCTCGACCACCTTCAGCAAAGCGTTCGCGGCCCCTTCGGTGAGACGGTCGGCATCCTCGATCACCACGACCTGCCATCGCCCCGTGCTGGGGCGCCGCGACGCGACCTGCACGATGTCGCGCATCGACTTGACGCTGATCGTCAGTCCCTCGGGCACGACCCGCCGCACGTCGCCGTGCGTGCCGGCCATCGTGGTGGTGCATGCGTGGCATCGCCCGCAGCCGGGAGTCTCCTCATCGGTGCACTGCAGCGCGGCCGCGAAGCACAGCGCCGCGACGGAGCGCCCGGATCCGGGAGGGCCGGTGAACAGCCACGAGTGCGTCATCGCCGACCCCGTGTCGCCGCGACGGGCGGCAACAGCAGCCGCGACGAGTTCGGTCTCGACATCACGTTGACCGACGAGACGATCGAAGACCCCGGGCATGCGCTCAGCCTAACGATCGGCTCCGACCGATCCGTATCACGTGTCCGGAACATTCAAGACGGGCGTGGTTCCGGAGCCCTACCGTCGGGCCATGACCATTCACTTCTCCGCGGTGGGACTCGTCGTCGCCGACCTCGATCGGTCCTTCGCGTGCTATCGCGTGCTCGGCCTCGACCTGCCCGCCGAAGCTCCCGAGGTGCCGCACTTCGAGGCCATGCTCCCCGGTGGACTGCGCCTGATGTGGGACACCGTCGAGTCCGTCCGCAGCTTCGACCCGACGTTCGAACCGTCGTCCGGAAGCGGGGCGGCTCTGGCGTTCGACTGCAGCTCCCCGAGCGCGGTCGACGAGACGCACGCCGCATTGATCGACGCGGGGTGCACCTCGACGAAGGCCCCGTGGGACGCGTTCTGGGGACAGCGCTACGCGAGCGTGCTCGACCCCGACGGCCATACCCTCGACCTGTTCGCCGCGCTTCCGGGGTGACGCCGGACCAGTTCCCCGAGGGTGACGCCTGAGAGCGCACGCACCTCCCGGGCGAGATGCGCCTGGTCGCTGTACCCGCACTCCGCCGCGACACGGGAGAAGTCGTCACCGGCGCGGGCGCGGGCGACCGCCCGACGGAACCGCAGCACCCGCGACAACATCTTCGGTCCGTACCCGTAGGCCCGGACCGATCGTCGGCGCAGCGTTCTGTCGCTCCAGCCGAGGTTCGCCGCGAGTTCCGTGACGGCCGTGCCGGAGGCCAGTGCCCGCGCGAGGTCGGCCATCGGATCGTGTTCGTCGACCGCCTCGCGGACGGCGCCGATCAGTGCGCCGACGGGATCGTGCTCGGCGCGACCCGCAAGGAGCCGGACACGGCGTGACGACCACAGGCCGTCGAGCGGAACCCGCCGATCGGTCAGCTCGCTCGCGTCGACGCCGAAGAACCGCGGCCCCACGCCCGGTTCGAAGCGGACCGCCGTCAACGGCTGCCTCGTCGCCAGATCGGAGAACTGCGACGTCGTGTCGGGGCCGGCGACGAGGAAGCCGTCGGCGTGCCGGATGAGGTCCGTGCATCCGTCCGGCAGCACGTGGGTACCGCCCACGCGGGCACCGGACGGCTCGGACCGCCACAGCGTGACGCCGGGCAATCCCGACGGTCGTTCGCGATACACACCGTGAGGCTAACGGCGTGATCCGACGAGAACGGTCAGTCGGTCGTCTTCTTCGCTGCGGCCTTCTTCGTCGTCTTCTTCGCCGTGGTCTTCTTGGCCGCCGTCTTCTTGGCGGTGGTCTTCTTCGCCGCCGTCTTCTTCGCGGTCTTCTTGGCCGGGCCGCGCGCGCGGCGGTCGGCGAGCAGTTCTGACGCCCGCTCGTCGGTGATCGTCGTGACCTCGTCGCCCTTACGGAGGCTCGCGTTGGTCTCACCGTCGGTGACGTACGGACCGAAGCGGCCGTCCTTGATCACCATCGGCTTGCCGCTCACCGGGTCGGTGCCCAGCTCGCGCAGCGGCGGTGTGGCCGCGGCCTGCCGGCCGCGCCGCTTGGGTTCCGCGTAGATCTTCAGCGCCTCCTCGAGGGTGACAGTGAAGATCTGCTCCTCGTTCGCAAGCGACCGCGAGTCGGTGCCCTTCTTCAGGTACGGACCATAACGGCCGTTCTGAGCGGTGATCTCGTCGCCGGACTCCGGATCGGTACCCACCACGCGCGGCAGCGACAGCAGTTTCAGGGCGTCGTCCAGCGTGACCGTGGACAGGTCCATCGACTTGAACAGCGAACCCGTGCGCGGCTTCGGGCCGGCCTTCTTGGCGGTCTTCTTGGCCGGAGCCTTCTTCGCTGCCTTCTTCGCGACGGCCTTCTTGGTGGCGGTCTTCGTGCCGCCCTCCCCCTCGGACCCGAGTTCCTCGACGGGGATGGGCGTGACGTCGGGCTCGGGCTCGGGTTCCGGGTCGGGGATCAGTTCGGTGACGTAGGGACCGAAGCGGCCCTCACGCGCGACGATCTCGTAGCCGGTGGACGGATCGACACCGAGAACACGCCCTTCCTGCGGCGTGGAGAAGAGCTTCTCGGCGTACTCGAGGGTGAGCTCGTCCGGCGGAAGGTCGTCGGGCAGGTTGGCGCGCTGCGAGGTCGGCTCGGCCTCGGGATCGTCGGGATCGGTGATCATCCGTTCGAGATACGGACCGAACCGGCCCACCCGCACGTGGATCTCGCGACCCTCGGAGTCGTCGAACAGGCGGATGGAGTTGATCTCGCGGGCATCGATGTCCTCGAGGTTCTCCCCCACCAGCTTCTTCAGACCACCCTTGCGGGCGACCGACTCCTCGTGACCGTCGTCGCTGCCGAAGTAGAACCGCGTCAGCCAATCGGTGCGCTGCCGGTGACCGGAGGCGATCTCGTCGAGATCGTCCTCCATCCCCGCCGTGAAGTCGTAGTCGACGAGCTGAGCGAAGTGCGCCTCGAGCAGGCCGATCACGGCGAACGCCACCCACGAGGGCACGAGTGCGCTACCGCGCTTGTAGACGTAGCCGCGATCGAGGATCGTCTTGATGATCGACGCGTAGGTCGAGGGCCGGCCGATCCCGAGCTCCTCGAGCGTCTTGATCAGGCTCGCCTCGGTGTACCGGGCGGGCGGATTCGTGGAGTGACCGTCCGGATCGAGCTTCGTCGCGGTGACGGACGCGCCCTCGGACAGGTTCGGCAGACGCGACTCCGCATCGTCCGACTGTCCGCCGGCCTCCTCGTCGACACTTTCGACATAGGCCTTCAGGAAGCCCGCGAAGGTGATGGTGCGACCCGACGACGAGAAGGTGCACTCCTCGCCGGTGCCCGCGGTGCCGGTGATGCGCAACGTGAGCGTCGTGCCCCGCGCGTCGGCCATCTGGGAGGCGACGGTGCGCTGCCAGATGAGCTCGTAGAGCTTGAACTCGTCGCCGTCGAGACGCGAGTGCAGCTCGCCGGGGGTGGCGAAGACGTCGCCGGCGGGACGGATCGCCTCGTGCGCTTCCTGCGCGTTCTTGACTTTGCGGGTGTACTGGCGCGGCGTCGGGTGGACGAACTCGGCGCCGTACAACTGGGTGGCCTGTGCGCGGGCCGCCGCGATCGCCGACTCCGACAGCGTCGTGGAGTCGGTACGCATGTAGGTGATGTAGCCGTTCTCGTACAGGCGCTGCGCCGTGCGCATCGTGCGCTCGGACGAGAACCGCAGCTTGCGGCCCGCCTCCTGCTGCAGCGTCGACGTCATGAACGGGGCGTACGGCTTGCGCGTGTACGGCTTGCTCTCGGCCGACGACACCGTCAGCGCGGCACCGGCGAGTGCCTCTGCGAGGCGGCGGGCACGGTCCTCGTCGAGGACGACGACGCCGTTCGACTTCAGGTTCCCGTCGGCGCCGAAATCACGACCCGACGCGACCCGCGCACCGTCGACGTTGACCAGTCGGGCACCGAACGAGCGGGGGCTTGCGTCGGCACCGGCGTCCATCGTGGCCGCGATGTCCCAGTACTCGGCGGACGTGAACGCCATGCGCTCGCGTTCGCGCTGGACGATCACGCGGGTCGCCACGGACTGCACGCGACCCGCCGACAGGCGGGGCATGACCTTCTTCCACAGCACCGGGCTGACCTCGTAGCCGTACAGGCGGTCGAGGATGCGGCGGGTCTCCTGCGCGTCGACCAGGTCGTTGTCGAGGTCGCGGGTGTTCTCGGCGGCCGCGCGGATCGCGGGCTCGGTGATCTCGTGGAAGACCATGCGCCGGACGGGCACCTTGGGTTTGAGGGTTTCGAGCAGGTGCCAGGCGATGGCTTCGCCCTCGCGGTCGGGGTCGGTGGCGAGGTAGAGCTCGTCGGCGTCCTTGAGCAGGCTCTTCAGTTCCGAGACCTTGGACTTCTTGTCGGCGCTGACGACGTAGAGCGGTTCGAAGTCGTGGTCGACGTCGACACCGAGGCGCGCCCACGACTCGCCCTTGTACTTGGCGGGGACGTCCGCGGCACCGCGCGGCAGGTCGCGGATGTGCCCGACCGAGGCCTCGACGACGTAGTCGCGGCCGAGGTAGGGGGCGATCTTCCTCGCCTTGGTCGGGGACTCGACGATCACGAGCCGACGCGTGCCCGACGAACCGCCCGCAGTGCTCTTCTCCCGTGCTGCCACCGTGCCGCCCGCACCTTCCCTCATTGCCGACATGTCGCCTTGTTCGAAGACATGTATACCGACCCGTTCCCCAGACGCGGCCACACACAGGGTCGCACATCCTCGGGGAACGGCTCTTCACGAGTGATGATCACCCGGTTCCACGTACGGCCAGATCCGGCGTGCCGCGTCGGCGTCCGGAGGTGCGCCGATGTTCTCGACGAGCCTCGTCAGTCGCTTGCGACCGGAGATCCTCAACCCGGGACCACCGGTGCCGTGCGTACCGATGAGAGTCGGCGCGATTCCGGCGCGCATGAGCGCCTGCGCCAGGGAGGCATGGGTCTCGGGAGCGGCCGGATCCAGACCGAGAACATACTGTGCTCCCTCGACCTCCATACGACCGGACGCGAGGAACCAGGCGCGCTGGGCCCGCGAGGACGGAACCCAGCCGTCCGGGACCGTCTTGGTGTGGTCGCCGATCCACTGGGTGGCGAGCGGGACTAGAGCGCCGGCGGAGGCCGTGCCGACGGTGAACAGATCGCCGTCGGCGACGATGTCCGCCTCCACTCCTGTATCGGTCACGAGCTGGGCGATGGCACGAGCACGCCATTCGGCGTCGACCTCCACGGTCAGCACTGCGCCGTCGTCGGTGAGACGCGCGCGTCCGTGCGCCGCGAGCAGACCGCTCAGGTCGGCCGGAGCCGGCGGCATCGTGTCGGCGCCGAAGAAGGACAGTTGACTCACGGGTCCTCCTCTCGCGACTCCGCGAGCGCGACGAGCGAGGTCGTACGCTCCTTCGCGCACACCTCCCGGAAAATGCATCGTCCCCCATCACCTGAGGCGACGGGGGACGATCGGGCGAGGTTGTCGACCTTGCCCGGTTGCTCGCTCGAGCGGGTGGATCAGATTGCGCGCACGCCGGTGGCCTGCGGGCCCTTGGTGCCCTGACCGACCTCGAACTCGACTCGCTGGTTCTCCTCGAGGGTGCGGAAGCCGGAACCCTGGATCTCGGAGTAGTGAACGAACACGTCGGCGGAGCCGTCCTCAGGAGCGATGAAGCCGAAGCCCTTCTCCGCGTTGAACCACTTCACAGTGCCCTGTGCCATGCTTTTCCTTCTCTTTCTAACACCGGATTCGACGAACCGCCGGGTACGCGATCCGCCAGGTCCCGGTTCCGACCGCTGTACTTCTGGAGTCCCCCGTTGGAAGAGCTAAAGCACCGCGCTCGCAACCATCGATCCTGCGAGCGTGCACTTTTCCAAGTCTACGAACACAGAAGCTGCGACCGGGTGTCAGTCAACCACGTTCCGGGCACGGGCAACAGTAGGAATGGGCACAAACGTGCCAATCCTCTGATCTTGTTCACGTCTCGGTAGCATTACCCAGGGGTAGTTGTTGCTCCCATGTTACGGGCGGGCACTGATGCCACACTCGTCCCGGATCTCGGCCCCCACTCGTATCCGACAGACCTCGTATCCGACAGACCATCTCGTTCGACCCGCGGAGTACTGCGTGACCGGCTCGCCCTTCCTCCCCAGCGGCGACGCCACCCCCACCTACGGTCGCGAGCTACTCGAGCGGCTGCTCGCAGGCACCCCGTCGGGCGAGTCACCGCTGACCCACGTCGCGGAGATCCCGGCTCGGCCCGCCCGTCACAGCGACTGGCCGCAGTGGGCACACGACGACGTCGTCGCCGCGTTCCGAGGACAAGGCGTGCAGCGTCCGTGGCACCATCAGGCGAGTGCCGCCGACATCGCCGCCGGCGGCGAGCACGTGGTCGTCTCCACCGGCACCGCGTCCGGCAAGTCGGTGGCCTACCAGCTTCCCGTCCTCAGTGCCCTCGCCGACGACCCGCAGGCCACGGCCCTGTACCTGTCGCCCACCAAGGCGCTCGGCGCCGACCAGTTGCGTGCGGTCACCGAACTGACCTCCGATATCGACGCACTGTCGACCGTGTGCGCGTGTGCCTACGACGGCGACACGTCCACCGAGATCCGGCAGTGGACGCGACGGCACTCACGCTGGATCTTCACCAATCCCGACATGCTGCACCTGTCACTGCTGCCCGCGCACGCACGATGGGCCCGGTTGTGGCGTCGTCTGCGGTACGTCGTCGTCGACGAGTGCCACTCCTACCGGGGCGTGTTCGGATCGCACGTCGCATGGATCCTGCGCCGGCTCCGGCGCGTGGCCCGCCGCTACGGCGCCGATCCCGTCTTCGTGCTCGCCTCCGCGACGACCGCAGAACCCGGGGCCGCAGCGTCCCGCCTCATCGGCGCTCCCTGCCGGGAGGTCACCGAGGACGGTTCACCGCACGGACCTCGCACGGTCGCCATGTGGGAGCCGCCCCTGCTGCGCGAGGTGACCGGCGAACACGGCGCCCCGGTACGCCGGGCCGCGGGCACCGAGGCCGCGCGTCTGCTCGCCGACCTCGTCGTCGAAGGCGCCCGCACGCTGGCGTTCGTCCGGTCGCGCCACGGCGCCGAACTCGCCGCCATGGGTGCACGCCGGCTTCTCACCGAGGCGGCACCGGATCTCGTCGACCGGGTGGCGGCCTACCGGGCGGGTTATCTCGCCGAGGACCGCCGCGACCTCGAGTCGGCGCTGTCCGACGGACGCCTGCTCGGGGTCGCCAGCACCAACGCCCTCGAACTCGGCGTGGACATCGCCGGTCTGGACGCGGTGATCGTCGCCGGTTTCCCCGGCACGGTGGCGTCGTTCCGGCAACAGGGCGGTCGCGCCGGACGCCGCGGGCAGGGTTCGCTCGTCGTGCTGGTCGCGCGGGACGACCCACTCGACACCTATCTCGTGCACCACCCGCAGGCACTGCTCGACCGGCCGGTCGAGGCGACGGTCACCGACCCGAACAATCCGTACGTGCTCGGTCCCCAGCTCCTCTGCGCCGCAGCCGAACTACCCCTCGGCGACGCCGAGGTCGACGAGTTCGGTGCGCTCGACGTCCTCACGGCCCTCGCGGAGCAGGGCCTGATCCGTCGCCGGCCGCACGGCTGGTTCGTCACCCCCGGTACGCAACCGCACGGCGATGTCGAGATCCGCGGCGGGATCGGCCATCAGATCTCGATCGTCGAGGGCGACACCGGTCGCATGCTCGGTACCGTCGACGCCGTCCGGGCGCCCGCGACCATCCATCCCGGCGCCGTGCACCTGCATCAGGGTGAGACATTCGTGGTCGACGAGTTGTATCTCGAGGACGGCATCGCCTTCGTGCACGCCGAAGATCCGGAATGGTCGACGAGCGCTCGGGAGATCACCGACATCTGCTGCATCTCCGTCGACGAACGACGGGAGTACGGACCCGTCACGGTTGCGTCCGTGAGGGTCGAGGTGACGCACCGGGTGGTCGGCTATCTGCGCCGCCTGCCGTCGGGAGAGGTGCTCGATCAGATTCCCCTCGACATGCCCGAACACACGCTCGACACCCGCGCGGTGATGTACACGATCGAACCCGACCTGTTCGGCAGGATCGGGGTGACGCCCGATCGCGTGCCGGGCGCCCTCCACGCCGCCGAGCACGCCGCGATCGGCCTGCTCCCCCTGCTCGCGACGTGCGATCGCGGCGATA
Source organism: Rhodococcus gordoniae (assembly GCF_001646655.1). Lineage (GTDB taxonomy): Bacteria > Actinomycetota > Actinomycetes > Mycobacteriales > Mycobacteriaceae > Rhodococcus > Rhodococcus gordoniae. Next base: position 9,951 of record NZ_LPZN01000004.1, read on the forward strand.
TCGGCGGCGTTTCCACCGATCTGCACCTCGACACCGGGCTGCCCACCGTCTTCGTCTACGACGGGCAACCGGGCGGTGCCGGATTCGCCGACCGTGGTTACCACCGGATCGTCGAGTGGCTCAGCGCCACCCGCGACGCGGTTGCAGCCTGCGAATGTGCCGCGGGATGCCCGTCGTGCGTGTACTCCCCCAAGTGCGGCAACGGCAACGATCCTCTCGACAAGGCCGGAGCGGTCGCCGTCCTCGACGCCGTTCTCGCTGCTATCGAGAGGCCCGGGCCGCTCGGGTCCTGATCCCGTGCTCCTCTCGCCCGGGCCTCGTCGACCACCCGAAGCAGTACCGGTTCAGGACGCCGATGCGCCCCTCCATCCGATCATCCGGCAGGACCCGCCCGCGCCACGGCGGACGCCTCCCTGTCCCCGAAGAGGGGCGACACCGGGACGGTGACCTCGACGATCGCGTCCCACCGATCGATATCGCAGCGCCGCAAGCGCACTCGCATCCGCGAGGTGATCGGTTCACTCGCCTCGCATGCCGTCACGACACCTCGGTCCAGCGCCGAGGCCACCGCCACCGCGGCCAGGTCGGCCGCCGCCTGGGCACGATGACGTGCCACGACAACCGATCCGACGTGCAGCAGAGTCGCCGTGAGTGCGATGAGGCCGGCCATCACGGCACAGCCCATCACGCTCGCGCTTCCGTCGTCGCCGACGAGGGACCGACCCGACTTCATCGCGTCCCTTCCGGCTCCCGCGCCGCCACCGCCTCGGCTGTCAGGGTCAGCAGCGGAAGCAACGGGCTCTCGGCGGTCACGGTCACCACGATCAAGTCCCCCTCCTCGCGCACCGCCACGCGTGCGTCCGGGGGCGCGACGCGCGCGGCCACGTCGAGCGCCCGTTCCTGATCGCCCCGCGCCGTGAGGCGGGCCGCTTCGCGTGCGGCGTCGTGGCACCGCACCTGATACGCGATGCCCAGTACGGCACCGAGGCACAGCACGAGCACCGAGACCAGGCTTGCGATCGCAAGAGCCGCTTCGACGGTGACGCCTCCGCGGTCTTCACGGACGAAGACCGTAACCGACTTCCGGAGAACGCTTTTCGGTTCCGGAGCCTTCACACCGATGTGTTCAGTGCTCGTTCGACGATGCCCGTCAGTGCGGAAACGATCGAGTCGCCCGTCACCACGGTGTACAGCACGGCCCCGAACGCCGCCGCCGCTATGGTGCCGATCGCATACTCCGCCGTCGACATGCCGTCGTCCTGCGCGACGAACCCGCCGATCCGACCTCGCCATCCACGTACGAACTCCGAGGTCGTTGCTCGTTCTTCCATCTTCGGTCCCCTCCCATTCGTGCAGCGCGGACCGTCCGCGCCGACATTCACATCAGCCCCGCACCCAGGACGTCCCGCGCCAGGCCGACGACGACCGGCACGATGCCCAGGCATACGAAGGCGGGCAGAAAGCACAATCCGAGGGGACCGCTCACGAGCACCCCCGCACGATCGATCTCGGCGGCCACCCGGTCCTCCGTCTCGGCGCGATGCCGGGCCGCGAGTTCGGCGACAGTATCCGACAAGGGCGCACCGGATTTCGCGGATCGTCGTGCCGCGCGCGCGAAGTCGTCCAGCGCATCGGTAGTTCCGGATCCCTCCCATGCCCCGGCCGGATCGGCTCCCAACGCCAACCGGTCGGCGCCTCGACGCAGCGCCGCCGCGAGTTCCGGCGGAGCCGATTCGGCGACGACCCGCGCGGCGGCGCCGGCCGGCATCCCCGCGCGCAAGCACGCCGCGAACAGATCGAAGGCGGCGGGAACCGCATGCGGATCGATCACCGGATCCGGCGCGGTGCGCCCGGCGACATCGGATCTCGCGAAGGAGAGACGTTCCGCACCGCGGGGAACGGGCACGACGACGAGCGAGGCCGCTCCCAGCACCACCGCCCAGGTCGCGCTCATGACGCCACCCGGGCCGCGATCCGGTCCGTCCACAGCAGACCCGCACAGACCAGCACCGTGCCGACGACGAGCATGACTCCTCCGAGACCACCGGCGAGAAGGATGGTGAGCGGAGATGCACCCATGAGCTGCCCGAGACCGACCCCGAGCACCGGTAGTCCCGCCAGGACCGACGCCGTGGCCCTTGCACCGGCGAGCCCGGCCTCCGTGCGGGCGCGGATCCGCATGCGTGCGGCCAGATCGACTCGTGCAGCGCCGAGCAGCTCGGCGAGAGCGAGACCGTGACGGTCGGAGACCGACCACGCGTCGGCCACGCGAACCAGGCTGTCGGCGACACCGCCACCATCCGGCGATGCTGCGGCCGAACGTAATCCGTGTGCGGCCGATCCGCCGAGCCGCGCCCGTGCCGCAGCGACCCGGAACGCCGCGGCGACGGGACCGGCCGTCTCCCGGGCGGCCGTTTCGCATGCGTCGGCGGGATGCGTGCCCACCCGCAGCTCGGCGATCACGGTGTCCAAGCCGGACAACAGCATTCGCCGATGATGATCGAGTTCGGCTGCGCGGTTCCGGGCTCGGCCACGCCACATCACGGTCGCGACGACCGTCGCAGCGGCCGCGGCCGGCGTGATCCCCGCCCACATCACGATCGTCGCGCCCACCGCGACCACCGCCCCGAGGACGAGAGCACGCGGCACCGGACGCGGAATCACCTCGGGTATTCCGCGTCGCAGCCGGCGACGGGCCGAGAACGACGGCAGGACGACCAGCGCTGCCGCAAGGCACAGAATCGCCGCGTTCACGGCGCGTCCCGCCGACGCAGTGTTCGTTCGAGGACGTCCATGCCGTGCTCGCTGCCGCGATCGTGTGTCCATGCGGGCGTGACGATCACACCCGCGACCGCGTCGCGTTCGACCACGCCGATCTCCACGAGACGCCGCACTCCGTCGGTACCGCGGTGCACGTGCAGGACCACCTGCACCGCGGCGACGAGCTGACTGTGCAATGCGGGCCGGTCGAGGCCACCCAGCGCAGCGAGGGCCTCGAGCCGGGCAGGCACCTCGTCGGGCGAATTGGCGTGCACCGTCCCGGCGCCGCCGTCGTGACCCGTGTTCAATGCGGTCAGAAGATCGACGACCTCTGCGCCTCGCACCTCCCCGATGACGATGCGATCCGGTCGCATCCGCAGGGCCTGCCGCACGAGATCGCGGACGGTGACCTCGCCGACGCCCTCGACGTTCGGTGCACGCGCGACGAGCCGCACCACGTGCGGGTGGGCCGGAACCAGCTCGGCGGCGTCCTCGACGCAGACGATGCGTTCCGCCGGGGCGACCGCACCGAGGAGCGCCGCGAGCATGGTCGTCTTCCCTGCCCCGGTGCCCCCGACGACGAGGAAGGCCAACCGGGCACGCACGATGCGGAGCAACAGCTGATAGGCGACCTCGGAGACCGCTCCGCGGTCGCGCAGCGCGTCGAGCCCCTGGGTCGCGGGTCGCAGGACCCGCAGCGACAGGCACGTCCCACCCTGCGCGACCGGCGAGAGCACCGCGTGCAGCCGGACGCCGAACTCGCCGTGTCCGGGCAGCCTGCCGTCGACCCACATCTGGGCGTCGTCGAGGCGGCGCCCGGCGAACAGCGCCAGTCGCTGTGCGAGTCGTCTGACCGCCGCTTCGTCGGGAAAGGTGACATCGGTCAGGCGCAGCCCGTTGCCGTGATCCACCCAGACGCGGTCGGGTGCGGTGACGAGCACGTCGGTGGTCGCCGGGTCCGCCAGGAGATCCTCGAGCGGACCCGCGCCGGTCAGTTCGGTTTGCAGATGTCGCAGGGCCGCAAGGAGATCGGAGTCCCCGAGCACCCCACCGGATTCGGCGCGCAGGGCGGCGGCGACGCGGGCGGGGGTGAGGTCTCCCGCCTCGTCGGCCAGCCGGTCGCGGACCCGGCCGAGGAGCTCGTCTCCGAGGATCCCGCTCATGCTGCCCGCCTCCGACCGGCGTGGTCGACACCGACGGCCGCCAGCACGTCGTGCGCCGCACCGAGCAGCGGCGACCGTGGCCGCAACCGCAGGCCGCCGTGTTCGAGCCTTTCCGTCAGGCCGGGCTCGGGACGCATCGCGGTGAGCACGTCCACGCCCACCGCGTCGGCCACGTCGGCGGCTCGCAGGCCACCGGGTGCAGGTCCGCGGACGACGACCCCTGCCGGTTCGCCACGGGCCGCGAGCGTGCGGGCGACCCGGGCAGCCGAGAGCACCGCGCCGATACGGGCCGGCACCACGAGAACGGTGAGGTCGGCCAGTGTGATCACCGCATCGGCGACGGGGCCGAAGCTACGTCCCACGTCGCACACGACGGTCGTTCCTGCTCCTCGCGCCGCCTCGACGACCGACCCGGCGGCTCCGGCGGTGAGCCGTTCGTTGTTCTCGCGGTCGGTGGACAGGACTCCCACGCCGGACGACCAGACGGGCACGGCGTCGCGCAGGGCACGCGCCGAGATCCGGCCTCCGTCGACGGTGAGACCTGACCACCGCACACCGGGGTGTTCCTCGAGTCCGGTCAGGACATCGAGTCCCGCGCCGAACGGGTCGGCGTCGACGAGCAGGGTGTCGCGTCGCTCGTCGTGCCCGGCAGCCCAGGCCAGCGCGGCTGCGAAGGTCGACGCCCCCGCTCCCCCACACCCTCCGACGACCGCGAGGACGACGCCTGCACCGGACGAGGGTTCGCCGGCGGCCGCGATGATCGAGAGCAGTTCCACCTCCTCGGACGGGAGCGCGAGGACGTGTTCGGCGCCGACGGTCGCGGCGGCCTGCCATTCCGTCAGGTCGGCGGTTCCGCTGCACACGAGGATCACACCGGGGCGGCGCGGATACCCACCCGCGCACGACACGGCAGCAGCGGCGTCGAGGACGACGATGGGCGCGTCGGTCCACGCTCTGCGTGGCACCGGCACGGACATCTCGTGCAACGTGCGGTCGGCCGCCGCGACCACGCGACGGAGGTCGGCGACCAGCGCGGGATCGTCGACCAGTCCGAGGATGTCGTTCATGCCCGACAGGCTGCCGCGCCACGGAGTCCGGGACGCCGCGAGAACGGTGCCGGAAGCCCTACCTGTGGATGAATCGGGGGGCTGTGGACAACCGGCGCGTCCGCGACATTCGCAGGTCGCTGCGCAGGATCCGGGGTGTAAGGACGGTACGGGGATCGGCAGGTAACGACCTCCGACAAAGCGACAGCCCTCGCCAGGGGGGAGGAGGCGAGGGCCGTCTGCGTTCAGCCCCGGGGGGTCGGGCTGACCACAACCCGAGTATCGACCCGGGCATCCGCGATAGTACACCGTTAGGCGCGACTACTTGCAACTTCAAACACCGGCGCGCCGCGCGCCGGGCACTTCGAAGTCCGCGCGCACCTATTGTGGTGATCGTGACCGACACGTCCGTGAATCCGTCCCGACCGGCCCCGTCGACGGGGGACTCACCGGACGCGACTCGCATCGCAGCGTTCTTCGATCTCGACAAGACCGTCATCGCCAAGTCGAGTGTGCTGGCCTTCACCCGGCCGTTCTTCGAAGAGGGTCTCCTCAGTCGCCGGGCCGTGCTGCAGAGCACCTACGCCCAGCTCCTCTACCTGTTGTCGGCGGCCGATCAGACCCGGGTGGACCGGATGCGCGAACACATCGCACACATGTGCAAGGGCTGGGACGTCGAGCAGGTCGGATCCATCGTCGAGAAGACCCTGCAGGACGTCGTGACGCCGCTCGTCTACGCGGAGGCGAAGGATCTGATCGCCGACCACCGGGCCCGTGGTCACGACGTGATCATCGTGTCGGCGTCGGGTCAGGAAGTGGTCACTCCGATCGCGCGGACACTCGGTGCCTCCCACAGCACGGGGAGCCGGATGCGCATAGTCGACGGACGGTATGCCGGCGAGCTCGAGTTCTACTGTTTCGGAGAGGCGAAGGCGGTCGCGATCCGCGAACTCGCCGATCGATACGGCTACGACCTCTCCCGCAGTTACGCGTACTCCGATTCGGCCACCGACCTGCCGATGTTGCTGGAGGTCGGCCATCCGCGTGCGGTCAACCCGGATCGTCCGTTGCGTCGGGCGGCCACCGAAAATGGTTGGCCCGTTCTCATTTTCGCCCGTCCTGTGCCGCTCGGGCGGCGCGCCCGCCCCTCGCCGCGTGCCCTGGCGACGCTCGCCGTCACCCTCGGTGTGACCGCACTGATACTGGGTGCCACGCGTCGCCTGACCGAACACCGGATGCGTTGACACTCAGGGTCACTCGCCGCGAGAGCAGAACCGAAGTGATGACGTCGGGGGCTTGCCCACATCTCCCGGACGGGGTAGAAAGGAGTTACGGAAGGACGGAAGGCCAAGACCGAATCGGAAGAGAAGATTCGATCTCCCGACTGTTCTTCCCAGCACGGACACCGAGTACCCACGCGAAGCCGATGCCACTATAAGGGCACAAGCGTTGTGGGCCTGCGAGTTCCGGATTTTCGAAGACAAGTACCCCGCACCCGTTGCGAGGACGAATCGACGATACCCGGATCATCGCCGAGGCCGTTGAATCACAACCCATTTCAGCACGCATGGTAACTCGGACCGCCCGTGCTAGCGGGTGGCGGAATCGATCTCGATCGATATGCCACCCGCTTTCGCGTGTGGGGACATCTCCCCACTCAGCCGGCGAAAGCCTCCGCGATCGACGTGGCCTCACGGGCCCCGGCCTCGAGCGACCCGCAGCAGAACAGCACCCAGCCGCCGACACCCTCCACGGTTCCCGCCCCGAATCCGGCGACACCGTCGCGGTAGGCCTGCAGGCGGCGCATCCAGTGCACCTCGGGCACGCCGAGATTGTGCGTGTCGAGTCCGGACGCCACGCACACCAACCGGGACGCCGCCCGCGCTACGACACCGTCGGCGACACCGAACGGCTTCAGAACGGACAGTTCGCCGTGCACGACCGCCGCGAGAACCGGCGCCGGGGCGTTCGTCCCGCCCGTGACGAGTTGCGCGAGCCCGTCGAGACGCTCGGCGACGCCCGGTTCCGTGCGCGGACGACCCAGGTCCTCCGCGTCCTCCACCAGATCGGCCGCGGCGAGCAGGTGGAGACGGGCGAGCGCCTGCAGCGGAGCGCGACGCCAGGTCGCGACCATGGTGCCGAGCGCATCACCGTCGAGCGCCTGCGCGACCCGCAGTGCTCCGGCCAGGATCGGGTCTCCGCTCTCCCCCGGTCGGGGAAGTTCCGTCGACCCGCCGTCGATCGACGCAGAGGCACGTGCAGCCCGCACCGATGCCTCCGCAGCGGTGTTCGCCCACCCCCGCCGGTTGGTCCGATGCCGGTGCACCTCGGCGAGCGCGTCGCGGGCGCGGTCTGCGGCGTCGCGCACGCCCGGAAGGTCGACGAGAGGCTGAAGAGGGTCGGTCACGTCGACGACGGTACCGCCGCCCACGCGTCGAGCGGCCGAGAGGTTCACCGGTCGTGCCGGAAAGCCGTTCGTCGCGCGAATTCGACCGATGAGCGAAAGTGACGGGGTTGCATATCGATGCAACGGTGCGGTGCCGGTCACAGATGATTACGCTCACAAGAGCCCGAATGGAACCACCCGGAAAGAGGCCCCGCATCATGACGAGCGCAGCCCAGGAGCACGAATCGAAGGCGTACCCGCCGAGCCCGGAGTTCACCGCCACGGCCAACGCCGGTCCGGAACTGCAGGCCGCGGCCGACGCCGATCGGCTCGGATTCTGGGACGAGCAGGCGAAACGACTCGACTGGGCACAGCCCTGGACGGAAGTGCTCGACTGGTCGAACGCTCCGTTCGCGAAGTGGTTCGTCGGCGGCGCGCTGAATGTCGCCTACAACTGCGTCGACCGGCATGTCGAGGCCGGTAACGGCGATCGGGTCGCCATCTTTTTCGAGGGCGAGCCCGGCGACAGCCGATCGCTGACCTACAACGACCTCCTCGCCGAGGTCTGTCGCGCCGCGAACACCTTCACCGAGCTCGGTCTGGTCGCCGGCGATCGCGTCGCGATCTACATGCCGATGATCCCCGAGGCCATCGTCACGATGCTCGCGTGCGCGCGCCTCGGCCTGACTCATTCGGTGGTGTTCGGCGGCTTCTCGTCGTCGGCGCTGCGGTCGCGCATCGACGACGCGCAGGCCAAGCTGCTCGTCACGGTCGACGGCCAGTGGCGTCGTGGCCAGGCCGCGCCGCTCAAGAACGCCGCCGACGAGGCCGTCGCCGACGCGAAGTCGATCGAGCACGTGCTGGTCGTCGCGCGCACCGGCATCGACGTCGAGTGGACCGAGGGTCGTGACCTGTGGTGGCACGAGACCGTCGAGAAGGCGTCCCCGGAGCACGAGGCGCAGCCGTTCGACTCCGAGCATCCGCTGTTCATTCTGTACACCTCGGGCACCACGGGTAAGCCGAAGGGCATCATCCATACCTCCGGTGGCTATCTGACCCAGGCCTCGTACACCCACCACTACGTCTTCGACCACAAGCCCGGCAAGGACGTCTACTGGTGCACCGCCGACATCGGCTGGGTCACCGGCCACAGCTACATCGTCTACGGCCCGCTGAGCAACGGGGTCACGCAGGTCGTCTACGAGGGCACCCCCAACTCGCCGAACGAGCACCGGCACTTCGAGATCATCGAGAAGTACGGGGTGTCGATCTACTACACCGCCCCGACGCTCATCCGCACCTTCATGAAGTGGGGTCGCGAGATCCCCGACGCCCACGATCTGTCGTCGATCCGTCTGCTCGGCAGCGTCGGCGAGCCGATCAACCCGGAAGCGTGGCGCTGGTACCGCGAGGTCATCGGCGCGGATTCGGCCCCGATCGTCGACACCTGGTGGCAGACCGAGACGGGCGCGATCATGATCTCGCCGCTGCCCGGCATCACCGCCACCAAGCCCGGCTCGGCTATGGCTCCGCTACCCGGCATCTCGGCGAAGATCGTCGACGACGAGGCCGAGCCTCTCGGTCCGGGCGGTAACGGTTATCTGGTCCTCGACGAGCCGTGGCCGGCGATGCTGCGCGGCATCTGGGGCGACGATCAGCGTTACCGCGAGACCTACTGGTCGCGCTACGCCGAGCAGGGCTGGTACTTCGCCGGCGACGGTGCGCGTTACGACGAGGACGGCGCGCTGTGGGTGCTCGGTCGCGTCGACGACGTCATGAACGTCTCCGGCCACCGCATCTCCACCTCGGAGGTCGAGTCGGCGCTCGTGTCGCACCCGTCCGTCGCCGAGGCCGCGGTCGTCGGCGCCGCCGACGAGACCACCGGTCAGGGCATCGTCGCGTTCGTGATCCTGCGCGAGCATGTCGAGAACACCGGCGACACGCTCATCAAGGAACTGCGCGATCATGTCGCGGTGGAGATCTCCCCGATCGCCAAGCCGCGCCAGATCACCGTGGTGCCGGAGCTGCCGAAGACCCGCTCGGGCAAGATCATGCGCCGCCTGCTGCGCGACGTCGCCGAAGGCCGCGAGCTCGGCGACACCTCGACGCTCGTCGACCCGGCCGTCTTCGACGCGATCCGCGGCAAGTAGTCCCGAACGACGAGAAAGGCCCCTTCCGGATCGGATCCGGAAGGGGCCTTTCGCGGTCTGTGCGACTACACCTCGTCGAGCGACCGGTCGCGGGTCTCCTTGACGACGAGCAGCGCGACGAAGGTCGTCGCCGCGGCGATCAGCAGGTAGATGCCCACCCACCCGACGCCGTAGCTCGTGGCCAGCCAGGTCGCGATGAAGGGGGCCACCGCGGCACCGAGGATGCTCGACACGTTGTACGAGATTCCGGAACCCGTGTAGCGGACGTTGGTCGGGAACAGCTCGGGCAGGATCGCGCTCTGCGGTCCGAAGGTCAGACCCATCAGCAGCATGCCGACGATGAGGAAGAACAGCATGCGGCCGGAGCTCATGCCGCCGCTCGACAGCAGGAACTGGAAGCACAGGCCGAACACCATGATCGCGCCCGTGACGACCAGCAGGGTCGAGCGGCGACCGTAGCGGTCGGCGAGCCACCCGGCGGCGGGAACCGCCGCGGCGAAGAACAGCACCGCGACCAGCTGCAGCACGAGGAAGTCCGCGTACTGGAAACCGGCCCCGTGGCCACCTTCCTCGGGGGTCTTGCCCGTTCCGAAGCTCAGAACCCAGGTGGTCATGATGTAGAAGAGCGTGTACGTCGCGAGCATGACGAAGGTGCCGATGATCAGCTCACGCCAGCTGTTCTTGAACACCTCGGCGAGCGGCGTCTTGACCTTCTTGCCCTCGGCGACGGCCTTGGCGAAGACCGGCGTCTCCTCGAGCTTGAGCCGCACGTACAGCCCGATGATCACCATGATCGCGCTGAGCAGGAACGGAATGCGCCAGCCCCATTCGAGGAAGGCGCTCGACAGGTCGGGGTCGCCGTTGTCGTGCCCGAGCAGCAGCGTGATGATCAGGAACAGGCCGTTGGCTCCGATGAAGCCGATGGGTGCGCCGAGCTGCGGCCACATCGCCGCCCAGGCACGTTTGCCGGGCTCGGCCGTCTCGGTGGCGAGCAGGGCCGCGCCGGACCATTCCCCGCCCAGGCCCAGTCCCTGGCAGAAGCGCATGAGGGCCAGCAGGGCCGGCGCGATGAGCCCGGCCTGATGGTAGGTCGGCAGCAGACCGATGAGGAAGGTCGCGATCCCCATCGTCAGGAGCGAGCCGACGAGGGTGACCTTGCGGCCGATGCGGTCGCCGAAGTGCCCGAAGACCACGGATCCGACCGGACGGGCGACGAAGGCGATGCCGAAGGTCGCGAGGGAGGCGAGCAGCGCGGTCGTGCTGTTGCCCTGCGGGAAGAACAGGTGCGGGAACACCGAGACGGCGGCTGTCGCATAGATGTAGAAGTCGTAGAACTCGATGGACGTGCCGACCATGCTGGCGACGACGATCCGCCGGCGCGGGACACCCGCGACGATCGAGGAACCGCCGTCCTCCACTCCGACCGATGTGCTCACTGAACCAACTCCAGAACTTGAAACCAAATGGTGAGAAAAAATCCCAACTGCTAGGAAAAGTGAACACCCCGGTTTCCGTCTCCCGCAAATCGGACACCCTGGGTCTGCCCGACCCGTACCCCGTTAGACTCCTGACGGGGTGTGCCGGGAAGTCTGGTCGGCGACGGCTCGGCCGTGCCCGCATTCCCCCGACCGAAAGACACTCGTGTCCGACACCTCCTCGCCCACCTGGACCGCACCTCTGGGTCGTTTCCTCCGCACCGAGACGGTGGGTGGTTCGCTGCTGCTCATCGCCGCAGCGATAGCTCTGATCTGGATCAACTCCCCGTTCGGGGACTCCTACATCGCGCTGCGGGACTTCACCTTCGGCCCGGAATCCCTGCACCTGCACCTCTCGGTGGGCGACTGGGCCAAGGACGGCCTGCTCGCCGTCTTCTTCTTCGTCGCGGGCCTCGAGCTCAAACGCGAACTCGTCACGGGTGAACTCGCCGACCGCAAGAAGGCGATCCTGCCCGTGATCGCAGCGGCCGGCGGCGTGATCCTGCCGGCCCTCATCGCGGCCTTCGTCGGCTGGGGTGCACCGGGAATGGACCGGGGCTGGGCGATCCCGGTCGCCACCGACATCGCCTTCGCGCTCGGCGTGCTCGCTCTCACCGGTTCCCGCATCCCCACCAGCGCCCGAGTGTTCCTGTTGAGCCTGGCCGTGGTCGACGACCTCATCGGCATCGCGCTCATCGCGATCCTGTTCACCTCGGGGCTCGCCGTCGTGTGGTTGCTCGCCACGGTGGCCGCAGCGGCCGCGTACCGGTTCGCGCAGCAGAAGCGCGTCACCACCCCGTGGTTGTACGTACCGCTCGCACTGTTCACCTGGTACGCCATGCACAGCGCCGGTATCCACGCGACCGTCGCCGGGGTCCTCCTCGGCCTGCTCACACGTGTACGCAACGATCCCGGCGAGGACTACGCACCCGCCGAGCGGCTGGTCCATCGCATCCAGCCGTGGTCCGCCGGCCTGTGCGTTCCGCTGTTCGCCCTGTTCGCTTCGGGCGTGCCCATCGGTGCGCAGATGCTCGGCGAGGTGTTCACCGATCCTGTCGGCCAGTCCGTCGTCCTGGGTCTACTCGTCGGAAAGACCGTCGGGATCTTCGGCGCGACCTGGATCGCGATCCGGTTCGGTCTCGCGACCCGCCCGACCGGGCTGATGTGGGGCGATGTGTTCGCGCTCGCCGTGATCGGCGGCATCGGATTCACGGTGAGCCTGCTCATCGCCGAACTCTCGCTCGGCGACATCCACGGCGGCGAGCCCGCCGAGATCGCCAAGGCCGCCGTACTGGTGACGTCTTTGATCGCCTCCGTCATCGGGTCGGCGCTACTGTTACGGCGTGGGCGCGCCCACCGCCAACGGAACGAACCAACCGAAGGGGTCGAGTAGTGAGCGTGACGAACGCGAATCGTCCGGAGAACGGAGTCCCGTCGAGCATCTCGGGCATCCCGTTGACGAAGGTGGACGCTCCGACGCCCCGCGACGCCAGTGTGGGCGAACTGGTGCGCGATGCGGCGACACAGCTGTCCACCCTGTTCCGCGCCGAGGTCCAGCTCGCCAAGGCCGAGGTGACCGGTGAGGTCAAGAAGGGCGTGCAGGGCAGCCTGTTCTTCATCCTCGCGCTCGCCGTGCTGACCTTCAGCTCGTTCTTCTTCTTCTTCTTCCTCGCCGAACTGCTCGACATCTGGGTGGCGCGCTGGCTCGCCTTCCTCATCGTCTTCCTGATCATGGTGGTGGTGACCGCCCTGCTGGCCTTGATCGGCTATATGCGGGTGCGCAAGGTGCGCGCACCCAACAAGACCATCGACTCGCTCAAGCAGACCGCGTCGATCCTCCCGAACAGCCAGGACGGACACGACTCGGCCGGCCCCCGCCACGCCGCGCCGCGTCACGCCACCCGCTGACCACCGGATCGTCAGTGCCCGTCCCCGACCCGTCCACGGTCCGATATCCCGGACCGTGGACGCATCGAGACATCCACGCCAACGGCATCCGATTCCATGCCGTCGAAGCCGGCCCGCACGACCCGGACACACCGCTCGTGGTGTTCGTGCACGGCTTCGCCGACCTGTGGTGGTCGTGGCGCCACCAGCTCACAGCCTTCGCGGAGCTCGGCTACCGGGCCGTGACCGTGGACCTGCGCGGTTACGGCGACACCGACAAGCCGCCGCGCGGGTACGACGGATGGACGCTCTCGAACGACATCGCGGGTCTGATCCGCGCGCTCGGCCACACCGAGGCGATCCTCGTCGGTCACGCCGACGGGGGCCTCGTGTGCTGGGCGACCGCGGTGCTCCATCCCACTCTCGTGCGGGCGATCGCGGTCGTCGACTCCCCGCACCCGATCTCGCTGCGCGATGCGACGCTGCGCGACCGCGCGCAACGCAAAGCCCTGCTGCCGACCTTCCTCGCCTACCAGCTGCCGTGGCGCCCCGAGCGGAAACTGGTCCGCGACGACGGCCGGGAGATCGAACGGCTGATGCGCGTGCGCTGCGGCCCCGACTGGCGACGTACCGGCGAGTTCGCCGAGGTCGTCGACCGGCTTCGTTCAGCGATCCGCATCCCGGGCACGGCCCACCTGACCCTCGAATACCAGCGCTGGGCATTCCGCAGTCAGTGGCGTCCCGACGGGCGCCGGTTCATGAAGGCCATGGACGTCGAGCTCACACTGCCGATCCTGCAACTCCACGGCGCACTGGATCCCTACGTCCTCGCGGCGACACTCCGCCGCTGCGTGCGACACGCCCCCGGTCGGATCCTGAAGTTCGTCGACGGGGCCGGCCACTACGCCCACCAGGAAAGGCCCGACGCGGTGACGGCGTTGCTCGCCGACTTCCTCCGCACGCTCGACTGAATCCGCCCCGGGTGGGCGGCCGGACGATGCGGGCCGTCAGACGATGCAGGCGCCGGTCGCGACCGGCTGATTCCTTCCGGCCATCGCCAGCTGCCGGCTCACCTCTGCACCGGTGAGGACGAAGCCGGTATCGGTGTCGTCGACCGCCGCCCCGAAGACCATCCCGAGGACGTTGCCGGACGGATCGACCAGCGGACCACCCGAATTGCCCTGACGGATCGTGCCGCGCACCGTGTACACCTCACGTTCGACGGTGCCGCCGCGGTAGATGTCGGGGCCCTGCAGATCGAGTGTCTCGCGGATCCGCGCCGCGCTCGCCGTGTACGGCCCGCCACCCGGATAGCCGAGCACGATCGCGTCGTCGCCCGACTCCGCGGCCTCCGACTCGAAACGGAGCGGCTGCGCGGTCAGTCCCGGCACCGCGAGGATCGCGACATCCACTTCCGGGTCGAACAGCACGACCGTCGCGTCGAGCGGTCCGCTCTCCGTATCGACGGTCACCGCCGCGGTTCCTGCGACGACGTGCGCGTTCGTCATCACCCGTTCGGGTGCCACGACGAAGCCGGATCCCTCGAGCGCCTTCTGGCAGCTGGGCGCGACACCGTTGATACGCAGCACACTCGTCTGCAGCCGGGCCGGCGCCGATCCTTCGAGCAGAGTGCCGTCGGGTACTTCCACCTCGGCGATCGGGGTGCGCCCGAACGGTCCGATCACCTCGGGCAGGCCCGATGTGTCGAGCAGCGCCGAGAACTCGTTGGGGATGGCGCGCATCCAGTCGGGCGCGACATCGTCGACCGTCCCGAGCACATCGGAACCCCGAACGGCCGCGGAGACAGCGGGCTGGGTCGCGGCGGTCAGAGGGATGGCGAGCAACCACGCGGCGACGAGCACCGCGACCGACTGCAGACCGGCGCCGACGACACTGTCCACCGCCCGCGCACCCGGACTGTGGATGCCGCTGCGCGCGGCACGGCCGAGCACCATGCCGGCCACCTCGCCGATCACGACCAGCACCACGATCAGGGCGATCCCGGCCAGGATGCGCATGCGGGCATCGTCGATGTGCACGAGCACGTGCGGGGCGATGAGGATGCCCGCGACCGCACCGAGCAGCACGCCCAGGAAGGCCAGAGCCGAGGCGACGGCTCCCTGCCGGAGCCCGGAGGACGCGGCGATCAGGACGATCACCACGATGATCAGATCGATCCAGCCCGATCCGGTCATGATTCGACCACCCCCGTCTCCACTTCGGTGAGCACGACGTCCAGATCACGGACATCGTCGTGATCCCACTCGATCTCCCAACCCGACACCGCGAACAGACCCGCGAGCACGCCCGCGGTGAAACCCCAGACCAGCATCCCGTCCACCTGGAAGGCCGGACCCTGATAACCCAGCCGGTGCCGGACCTGGAACCGGTTGTCGGGGTCGAGCAGGTCGTGCAGCGACACCCGGACCACGCGGGTGGCCTCCCGCGGGTCGACCACACCGACGGGACTCGGAGTCTCCCAGTAGGCGACCACGGGTGTCACCTCGAAGCCGGAGGGTGGGATGAACAGTTCGGGAAGCACCGCGAGCGGCCGGATGCCGGACGGGTCCAGGCCTGTTTCCTCCTGTGCCTCCCGCAACGCGGTGTGGATGGCTCCGTAGTCCTCCGGGTCGGCAGCGCCCCCGGGAAAGGCCACCTGTCCGCTGTGCTGCCGCAGCGTCGCGGCCCGCTGGGTGAGCAGGACGTCGGCGTCGGTGGGCAGTCCGCCGCGGGCGATGGGGTCGGTCGCCGGCGACCCGCCGAACAACACCAGGACCGAGGCCTGCCGCACCCGCGCGTCACGGGGTGCGCGACGGTTCAGGATCGGGTTGAGACCGTGGGGGTCGGCCGGGGACACCGAGGCGACACGCCGGAGCCATTCGGGGATCATGCGGCCACCCCCAGATGCTCCTCGACGAGCGAGGCGACCTCGTCGGCGGACCGGAACGGGATCGGCAGTACCGCGGCGACCGATCCGTCCGCGCGGAGCAGCACCGTCACGGGAAGGACCGCAGGCGCGCCGACGGCGGCCTGGACCCGTCCGGATCCGTCCTGGACACCCGGCAACCGCACGGCGTAGTCGGCGAGTTTGGAGAGCGCGTTCGACTCGTTGGGATCGGTGTGGACTGTGACGACCGTGACCGCGTCGCCCACGCGGGCGGCGTACTCCTCGAGCACGGGAAGTTCCTCGGCGCAGGGGCCGCACCACCAGGCCCACAGGTTCACCACGGCAGGCCTGCCGGCCAGGGCGGCCGCGAGGTCCACGGAGGATCCGTCACCGACACATTCGAAGACCAGTCCGGCGAGCGGACCGGCGGCAGGCCCGGGCACGCCCGGTTGCGGACACGACTCCAGTGCGGCGGCCTCCCGCAACGGTGCGAGGGCCTGCGCGTCGTCCTGGGGACGCCGGTCCACGGACGCGGCGGACGGCGTGGCCGGTCCGGATCCGGCGGCGGACGGAGTGTCGCCGCGGTCGCGCGGCCAGATCGCCACGATCAACGCGATGACGACGACGAGGGCTGCCAGGCTCCAACGGCCTGCTGTGGAAGGACGCACTCCGTCACCGCCCGGCCAGCTCGAGCAGGTGCTCGGTCTCCGGTCCCTTCACCAGCGCGGCCGCGGTCTGCGGATCGGTGGGCCCGGTCCCGTAGGACGGGCAGTCCTTCGCGAGCACACACACCCCGCACGCGGGCTTGCGGGCATGGCACACCCGCCGGCCGTGGAAGATCACCCGATGGGACAGCAGCGTCCACTCCTTGCGTTCGATGAGTGCACCCACCGCATGCTCGATCTTGACGGGATCGGTCTCCTCGGTCCATTCCCAGCGGCGCACGAGCCGCTGGAAGTGGGTGTCGACGGTGATACCCGGCACATCGAAGGCGTTGCCGAGGATGACGTTGGCGGTCTTGCGGCCGATGCCGGGCAGCGCGACGAGATCCTTCAGGCGGGCGGGCACCTCGCCGTCGTGACGTTCGAGCAACGCCTGCCCCAGTCCGATCAGGGAGTTGGCCTTGTTGCGGTAGAAGCCGGTCGAGCGGATGTACTCCTCGAGCTCGGTGCGGTCGGCTTCCGCGTAGGCGCGGGCGTCCGGATACCGGGCGAACAGAGCCGGAGTCACCTGGTTGACCCGCACATCCGTGCACTGCGCCGACAGGATCGTTGCGACGGCGAGTTCGAGCGGAGTCGTGAAGTCCAGCTCGCAGTAGACGTGCGGAAATGCCTCGGCGAGGCGCCGGTTCATCCGTCGTGCGCGACGGACGAGGGCGAGGCGCGACTCCGGTCCGCGAGCCTTTCCGTTCACTCGGCGCGGGGCCGTCTCGGGGCTCTCGGACTGGGTGGCATGCACCTGATCCACTCTACGTAAACACTCCCCCCAGGATTCGGCCCCGTGTCTCTTCCGAGATCTTTCCGGTGTTTACTTCCGGGTATGCAAGCTCTTGCTGTCGTCCTCTTCCCGGTGCTGCTCATGTTGTTCGCACTGTCCATGGAACGTGTCGAAGCGCGCTTGAGTCGGTTGTCCGTCCGTGAGCAGGAAGTGGAGGAGTTCCTCGACAAAGCGGACCACGCCGATGTCGCGGCACTTGCCCGGGAAGGTTTCCCCGGGGCCCTGGCCCGCTTCCAGCGTCGCCGCCGCCGCGGACCGAGCGTCGACGGATCGGATGATTCGGACGGCCATCTCCGCACCCGCCGCGCCAGCTGATCGACTACCTGCCGGTAGCCTCGAGGTACCGATGATCGGGTTCGTCGACCGTTTCCGTGGTATCGGTCACTCGTCCGTGCAGCGCGCACGATAGACTGGGCGCTCGTACGCCTGACAGGTGACCTGCCCGGGAAGTCCGTCGACGTGCAGACCCGGCAGTAGATGACGAATCATTCCCAAAAGGAGCGCACGTGGACGAGGTCCTGGCCAGAGCAGGCATCTTCCAAGGAGTCGAGCCCTCGGCGGTTGCGGCGCTGATCAAAGAGCTTCAGCCTGTAGATTTCCCGCGCGGCCATGTCATCTTCAACGAGGGTGAACCCGGCGACCGGCTGTACATCATCGTCTCCGGCAAGGTGAAGCTCGGGCGTCGTTCGCCCGACGGTCGCGAGAACCTCCTGACGATCATGGGCCCGTCCGACATGTTCGGCGAGCTGTCGATCTTCGACCCGGGTCCGCGCACCTCCACCGCCACCACCGTCACCGAGGTGCGTGCTGTGAGCATGGACCGCGAGGCGCTCAAGGCGTGGATCGACCAGCGCCCCGAGATCGCCGAGCAGCTCCTCCGGGTGCTCGCCCGACGTCTGCGTCGCACCAACAACAGCCTCGCCGACCTGATCTTCACCGACGTGCCCGGTCGAGTCGCCAAGGCGCTGCTGCAGCTCGCACAGCGCTTCGGCACCCAGGAGGCCGGCGCCCTGCGTGTCACGCACGACCTGACGCAGGAAGAGATCGCACAGCTCGTCGGCGCGTCCCGCGAGACCGTGAACAAGGCCCTGGCCGACTTCGCGCACCGCGGCTGGCTGCGCCTCGAA
Source organism: Rhodococcus gordoniae (assembly GCF_001646655.1). Classification (GTDB taxonomy): domain Bacteria; phylum Actinomycetota; class Actinomycetes; order Mycobacteriales; family Mycobacteriaceae; genus Rhodococcus; species Rhodococcus gordoniae. The sequence goes on from NZ_LPZN01000004.1 coordinate 28,329, forward strand.
GGCAAGAGCGTGCTGATCTCCGACTCGGAGCGTCTGGCGCGTCGCGCTCGCTGACCCACGGATCACCGAAAGGCCGGGCCGCTCGCTGCGTCCCGGCCTTTCGTGTGTCCTGTCTCAGCCGTGGCTGCGCAGGTAGTCCAGCTGCACGTTGACCGACTTCTCCGCCGCGCCCCACAGCGACGGGTCGACATCGGCGTAGACGTGCTCGACGACCTGCCGCGCCGAGGCGTCGGTGCCGAGGGTGCGCAGCGCACCTCGCACCTGTTCCAGCCGCCCCTCCCGGTGCGTGAGGTACTCCCGCGCGATCGTCTCGAGGTCGGGCAGCTCGGGACCGTGCCCCGGCAGCACGGTGTAGCCGCCGCCCAGACCGATGAGCGACCTCAGCGAGCTCAGATAGTCGCCGAGGTCGCCGTCCGAATCGTCGAGCACGGTCGTGCCGCGTCCCAGGATGGTGTCGGCGGTGAGCACACTCCGGTCGTCCTCGATCACGAACGACAGCGAGTCGGCGGTGTGCCCCGGCGTCGCGACCACCCGGATGCGCAGTCCCGCCGCCTCGACGACGTCGCCGCCGGACAACTGCTGCCCACCGCCGTGGCGGTGTTCCGGCAGGACCGCGTGCACCGGGCAGTCCGCGAGCTGCGAGAAACGCTCGGCACCCTCGGTGTGGTCGAAGTGGCGGTGACTGATGAGTGTCGCCGCCACCGGTACCCGCGCGATCCGCTCGAGATGTCCTTCGTCGAGGGGACCCGGATCGACCACGACACACTCGTCGCTGCCGGGAGCCCGGAGGATCCAGGTGTTCGTTCCCTCGAGAGACATGATCGAGGGATTCTCGGCCAGGATCACCGCGGCGTTCTCGGTGACCTGCCGCAGCTGCGCGTAGGCGGGGTGGACCAGCGCCATCACTTGTGCCTCTCGTGTCGAGTCCGTCGGAAGCCGCCCTCGCCGCCTGCCGCCGATGCCGCAGCCGGAGGAGGTGGCGTCAGCGTACTTCCACCATCAGCTCGACCTCGACGGGAGCGCCGAGGGGCAGCTCCGCGACACCGACCGCCGAGCGGGCATGCGCCCCGACCTCGCCGAAGATCTCGCCGAGGATCTCGGACGCGCCGTTGATGACGCCGGGTTGCCCGGTGAAGCCCTCCGCGGACGCGACGAAGCCGACGACCTTCACGATGCTCGCGATGTTGTCGAGCCCGACGAGACCGTCGACGGCGGCGAGCGCGTTGAGCGCGGCGGTCCGGGCCGCGATCTTCGCCTCCTCCGCCGACACCTCCGCGCCCACCTTGCCGGTGTGCGTCAGCTTCCCGTCGACCAGCGGCAACTGACCGGAGGTGTAGACGACGTCGCCGTTGCGGACGGCGGGCACGTAGGCCGCCACCGGCGCGGCGACCGGCGGCAGGGTGATGCCGAGTTCGGTCAGGCGTTCGCTCCAGGTGTGGTGCGCCACGGATCAGCCCTTCGGACGCTTGAGGTAGGCGACGTGCTGTTCACCGGTGGGTCCGGGCAGAACGGTGACGAGCTCCCATCCGTCGGCGCCCCACTGGTCGAGGATCTGCTTGGTCGCGTGCGTGAGCAGCGGCACGGTTGCGTATTCCCATGTGGTGGTTTCACTCATGTCCTGACCCTATCCGGCACCGTTCACCGTCCACGACTTATAGGCTCGTGATCGTGGCATCTCCGACATCACATTCCGGCGAGTGGCCGACAGGCGCCGCCCAGGCGCGACTGCACTTCGTGTCCGGCAAGGGCGGCACCGGCAAGTCCACCGTGGCCGCTGCGCTCGCGCTGGCGCTCGCCGCCGGGGGGCGCAAGGTCCTGCTCGTCGAGACGGAGGGACGCCAGGGCATCGCCCAGTTGTTCGACGTACCGCCGCTCCCGCCGGTCGAGACGAAGATCGCCACCGCGCCGGGTGGCGGAGAGGTGTCGGCTCTCGCGATCGACATCGAGGCGGCCTTCCTCGAATACCTCGACATGTTCTACAACCTCGGATTCGCAGGTCGCGCGATGCGCCGGATGGGGGCGATCGAGTTCGTGACCACGCTCGCGCCGGGTCTGCGCGACGTGATCCTCACCGGCAAGATCAAGGAGACCGTGGTGCGGACCGACGCGTCGGGCACACCCGTCTACGACGCGGTGGTGGTCGATTCCCCGCCCACCGGCCGCATCGGCAGCTTCCTCGACGTCACCAAGGCCATGGCCGATCTCGCGAAGTCCGGTCCGATCCGGTCGCAGAGCGAGGGCGTGGTCCGGCTGCTGCACTCCGACCAGACCGTCGTCCACCTGGTGACCCTGCTCGAGGCACTGCCGGTGCAGGAGACGGCCGACGCGGTGGACGAACTCGAGGCCGCCGATCTCCGGATGGGAACGGTGATCGTCAACCGCACCGCCCCCGAACACCTGCCCGAGGAACTCGTCGACGACGTCGCCGCCGGACGCATCGAGGGCCCCGCGATCCGGTCGACCCTCGAACGGGTGTCCATCAAGCTCTCCGACGACGATTTCGCCGGCCTGCTGACCCAGACCATCGAGCACGCCGCGGTACTCCAGGCGCAACAGGTGAGCGCCGCTCAACTCGACGAAGTGAAGGTGGCACGCATGTCCCTACCGGCCCTCGCCGACGGTGTCGATCTCGGTGGCCTCTACGAACTCGCCGACGTCCTCGCCGAGCAGGGTGTCCGATGAGCGCACCGATCCGGAAGGCCCTCGACGTCGGCCGCATCCTGGACGACCGCTCGTCCCGGGTGATCGTGTGCTGCGGGTCGGGGGGTGTCGGTAAGACGACCACCGCTGCGGCACTCGCGCTGCGGGCCGCCGAACGGGGCCGCAGCGTCGTGGTGCTCACGATCGACCCGGCGCGGCGACTGGCACAGGCTCTCGGGGTCGCGTCGCTCGACAATTCACCGCAGAAGGTGGAGCTCGGGCCGGAAGCGAAGGGCGAGCTGCACGCGATGATGCTCAACATGCGTCGCACCTTCGACGACATGGTGCTCGAGCACTCGACACCGGAGAAGGCCCAGCAGATCCTCGACAACCCCTTCTACCAGACCGTGGCATCGTCGTTCTCCGGCACGCAGGAGTACATGGCGATGGAGAAGCTCGGTCAGCTCTCGCAGAGCGACGAGTGGGACCTCATCATCGTCGACACTCCGCCGTCCCGTAACGCGCTCGACTTCCTCGACGCTCCTCAGCGGCTCGGCGCGTTCCTCGACGGCCGGATGATCCGGCTCTTCACGGCTCCCGGGCGAGGCTTCGGCCGATTGGTGACGGGTGCGATGGGGCTCGCGCTCAAGGCGGTCTCGACGATCGTCGGGAGCCAGATGCTGTCGGACGCGTCGGCCTTCGTGCAGTCGCTGGACTCGATGTTCGGTGGGTTCCGGGAGCGCGCCAACCGCACCTACCGTTTGCTCCAGCAGCCGGGAACACACTTCATGGTGGTCGCGGCGCCCGAACCCGACGCTCTGCGCGAGGCGTCTTTCTTCGTGGAGCGACTCTCGGGCGACCGCATGCCGCTGTCGGGCCTGGTGCTCAACCGCACCCATCCGACACTGTCGGCACTTCCGTCCGATCACGCGCTCACCGCGGCGGATCAACTCGCCGAGGAGGAGGGGGTGGACGCGCACGCCGCGGAGGCCGTTCTCCGCATCCACGCTCATCGGGCCGTGATCGCCAAGCGGGAACTGCGGTTGCTACGCAACTTCACCGCGGCGCATCCCACCGTTCCCGTCGTCGGGGTGCCCTCGCTGCCCTTCGAGGTCTCCGATCTCGAGGCCCTACGGGCCGTGGGCGAGCAATTGACCCGCGAGGCGTGATGTCTCGCGGGTCATGATCTCGGCGGTTCGTACCGGGAGGTGGTGACTAGACCGCGCTCTGGTGCTGCCGCTGCGCCTGGAAGAAGTCGGCCCAGGACTCGACCTCGGGGTGCTGCTTGAGGAGTGCACGACGCTGCCGTTCCGTCATGCCTCCCCACACACCGAACTCGACACGGTTGTCGAGGGCGTCCGCCCCGCACTCGAGCATCACCGGGCAGTGCCGGCAGATCACCGCGGCCTTGCGCTGCGCTGCGCCACGCACGAACAGTTCATCGGGATCGACTTCGCGGCAGCGAGCCTTGGAGACCCAAGCGATGCGCGCTTCGGCCTGATCGACGTCGAGTCGGGTCGTCGGGGTGGTCATGTGCATTCAGTTGCCCCTTTACATTCCGAACGCCGGTTCGCGGTGTTCGAGGTCTGCGCCGCCCGTGTGCCGCGACGGCGCGAAACCTGCCCGTAAAGGTGTTATCTGCGTCACACTGATGTCTCAATCTAGGTAAACTGATGCCCACGCGCAAGGCGAACGAAACCTTTTCTGGTACGTACGTACATAGTTGCACGTCGGAGGCGTTTTCACCGGGTCTGTCGAGCCACGCCCGCTCCCTCGGAACCGCCGCCCGGTCCCCCGCCACGTACTGTGTAGGCGTGTCGATCCGAAGAACGGTGGCGAAGCTCGCCGGTTGCACGGCCCTCGGCGGCGTTCTCGTAGCAGGGATGCTCTTCCCGGCAGCGGGTGGATTCGGGTACCTCTCGAACCGCGCCGCGGACACCGTCGACAACAGTTCCGCAGAGCTCGTCGAAGGTGTCGTCCCTGCCGTGACGACCATGGTCGACAAGGCGGGTGAGCCCATCGCGTGGCTCTACGACCAACGCCGATTCGAGGTGCCGAGCGAGCAGATCTCCAACGAGATGAAGCTCGCGATCGTCTCGATCGAGGACAAGCGGTTCCCCGAGCACCAGGGCGTCGACTGGCAGGGCACCATCCGCGCATTCCTCACCAACACGACGAGCGGTCAGGTCGAGCAGGGCGCTTCCACGATCGACCAGCAGTACGTCAAGAACTACCTCCTGCACGTGATCGCGAAGACCGACGCCGAACGCCGCGCGGCGATCGAGACGACCCCGGCCCGCAAGATCCGTGAGATCCGCATGGCGCTGACGCTCGACGATCAGCTCACCAAGGACGAAATCCTCACCCGCTATCTGAACCTCGTCCCCTTCGGCAACGGATCGTTCGGCATCCAGGACGCCGCCCGGACCTACTTCGGCATCGACGCGAAGGACCTGAACATCCCGCAGGCCGCGATGCTCGCGGGCATGGTGCAGTCCAGCTCGGCGCTGAACCCGTACACGAATCCCGACGGCGTGCTCGCCCGGCGCAACATCGTGCTCGACACCATGATCGACAACATCCCGGAGCGCGCCGACGAGATCCGCGCCGCGAAGGAACTGCCGCTCGGTGTGCTGCCCGAACCGAACACGCTCCCGCGCGGCTGCATCGCGGCCGACGACCGCGGCTACTTCTGCGAGTACGCGCTGCAGTACCTCGAGAACTCCGGCCTGTCCCGTGAGCAGATCGACCGGGGCGGATATCTCATCCGCACGACCCTCGATCCCGAGGTCCAGGACTCCGTCAAGGCATCGCTCGACCGGTTCACCAGCCCCACCGTCGACGATGTGGCCTCCGTGATGAACGTGATCGAACCGGGACAGGATTCGCACAAGGTCCTTGCCATGGGGTCGAGCCGCAAGTTCGGGCTCGACGCCGAGGCCAAGGAGACGGTCCAGCCGCAGCCCTACTCGCTGGCGGGTCACGGCGCCGGGTCGATCTTCAAGATCTTCACCGTCGCGGCCGCTATGGAACAGGGTCTGGGCACGTCCGCCGTGCTCGACGTCCCGTCCCGCTACAACGCCCGTGGTCTGGGCGACGGCGGTGCCCGTGGCTGCCCGGCCAACTACTACTGCGTCGAGAACGCCGCGCCGTATCCGTCGCAACTGTCGGTGACCGACGCGCTGGCGCAGTCTCCGAACACGGCGTTCGTCAAGCTCATCGAGGCCACCGGCGTCGACGCGGTCGTCGACATGTCGGTGCGGCTGGGCCTGCGGTCGTACCTGCAGCCCCGCACCTCCGGTTTCGGCGACCAGTCGATGGCCGAGATGCAGAAGGACCAGCACCTCGGCTCGTACACGCTCGGCCCGACGTGGATCAACGCGCTCGAGCTGTCGAACGTCGCGGCGACCCTCGCCTCGCACGGCAAGTGGTGCCCGCCCAGCCCGATCGAGGGAGTGTTCGACCGCGAGGGCAAGCCCGTCCCGATCACCCAGCAGGCCTGCGAGCAGGCCGTCGAGCCCGGACTCGCCGACACCCTCGCGACGGCGATGAGCAAGGACACCGCCGGCGGCGGCACCGCTTCGGGTGCCGCGGGTTCGGTGGGCTGGAACCTGCCGGTCGCGGCGAAGACCGGTACCACGGAGTCGCACATGTCGTCGGCGTTCCTCGGCTTCACCAACCGGTTCGCCGGGGTCGTCTACACCTACGGCGACTCCCCCACCCCGGGGCAGATCTGCTCGGGTCCGGTTCGCCCCTGCTACGACGGCAACCTCTTCGGTGGCACGGAGCCGGCTCGGACGTGGTTCTCGGCGATGCTGCCGGTCGCGAACAAGTTCGGTCCCGTCGAGCTCCCTGCCCCCGACCCGCGGTACGTCCGCGGTGCCGGTAACGCTCAGGTCCCCGACGTCACAGGCCTGTCGAAGGACCGCGCGGTGCAGCGCCTGCGCGACGCCGGTTTCTCGGTGTCGGAGGCGACGATCGCCGGTGAGGAACGCGCCGGAACCGTGACGGGCACGTCCCCGAGCGGCTCGGCGGTGCCGGGTTCGACGGTGACCTTGTTCATCAGCGACGGATCGGTCCGCGTGGCTCCCACCACCAGCGCCACCCCGGCGCGTCCGCGCGATCGCGAGGTTCCCGACACGACCCGCCCGTCGACCCGCGCGCCTGTTCCGGAACGTGAGCTGGAGCAGAGCGAGTCGAGTCCTCCCGCGGACGAGGACTCCACTCCCACGACGACACCGAGTCGCCCCGACAACTGAGCCGCAGGGCGTCCACGGCCGTGCAGTTCTCGTCGCCCCTTCCTGGTGAAGGCCCGCGAGAACTGCACGGCCGTCCGGCTACAGGCGTGAACGAACGGCTGCGGACAAGCGCTTGCCGTCGGCTTTTCCTGCCGCGATCTCGGTGGCGGCCTTCATCACCTGGCCCATGTTCTTCGGGCCCGGACGCGTTCCGAGTTCCTCGGCGACGCGCGCGAGTGCGGTGTCGACGACGTCGACGAGTTCGGCATCGGTCAGCGGCGTGGGCAGGTATTCGTCGATGATCCGCGCCTCGGCGTGCTCCTTGGCCGCGAGCTCGCCGCGTCCGTTCTCGGTGTAGATCTCGGCAGCCTCGCCGCGCTTCTTCGACTCCTTCGCGAGAACCTCGAGCACGTCGTCGTCGGAGAGCTCACGTGCCTCCTTGCCTGCCACCGCCTTGTTCCGGACCGCCGCCAGCAGCATCCGGAGCGTCTCGGTCCGCAGCTTGTCCTTGTCCTTCATCGCAGCCGTCAGGTCTGTCCGCAGTCTGGATTCGAGGGAGGATGTGGTGTTGCTCATGCCGGAAACGCTACGCGGGGCAAGCGAACCGCGTGCAGTGACCACACACGGCGGTACGCTGGAGAAGTGCCTGACCTGTCTGCAATTCGCCGTGTAACCCTCGGTGCTGCCGGCGCCGCCGCTCTCGGCCTCGGTTACGCCACGCTGATCGAACGGAATGCGTTCACCCTTCGCGAGGTCACGGTGCCGGTGCTCGCACCCGGCGCGTCGACACTGCGGGTGCTGCACATCAGCGACCTGCACATGACTCCCGACCAGAAGCTCAAACAGAACTGGTTGCGTGAGCTCGACAGCCTCGAGCCCGATCTCGTGGTGAACACGGGCGACAACCTCTCGCACCCGAAGGCCGTTCCGGCCGTCGTCCAGGCCCTCGGCGGGCTTCTCGCCCGCCCGGGTCTGTTCGTCTTCGGGAGCAACGACTATTTCGCTCCCGTGCTGAAGAACCCGCTCGCCTACTTCGACAAGAACCACGACCGGGTCTACGGTCCTCCGTTGCCGTGGGGCGACCTGCGCGCGGCGTTCACCGAGCGGGGCTGGCAGGACATGACACATGTGCGCCGCGACATCGAGGTGGGGGGTGTGCGCATCGCTGTCGGCGGTGTCGACGACCCGCACCTCGACCGCGACCGGTACGAGACGATTGCCGGTGCGGCCGATCCGTCGGCCGATCTGCGGCTGGGCATGACGCACTCCCCCGAGCCGCGGGTGCTCGACCGTTTCGCCGAGGACGGCTACGACCTCGTTCTCGCGGGCCATACCCACGGTGGTCAGCTGTGCCTGCCGTTCTACGGCGCGTTGGTGACCAATTGCGGAATCGACCGGTCGCGGGTGAAGGGCGCGTCGCGGTGGGGCGCTCACATGCGACTGCACGTCTCCGCGGGCATCGGCACGTCGCCGTTCGCTCCCGCGCGGTTCTTCTGTCGTCCGGAGGCCACCCTGCTGACCCTCGTTCCGGCCTCGCGCGACACCACGCAGCACACCAGTGGCGACGCGGCAGAGCGCGCAGGGTTACGTCGCTGACCAGCCGATTTAATCTTCTGCGGGCTCGTGTTGTAAGCTGACCGAGGTTCAATACGGGGTGTGGCGCAGCTTGGTAGCGCGCTTCGTTCGGGACGAAGAGGTCGTGGGTTCGAATCCCGCCACCCCGACTCGTGGAAGAACTCGTCAGGGCACTTTCTCCTCACGGAGAAGGTGCCCTGACTACGTTTGCGGGTCGGTGCGAACCCGAGACGGGGTCGCGAGGACGGAGTGGTTCCGGCTGTAGACGAAGTAGATGATCAGGCCGAGGAGCATCCACAGCACGAAACGCAGCCATGTCTCGACGGACAGATTCACCATCAGCCACACGCACGCGATCACCGCGAGAATCGGGACCAGCGGCACCAGCGGCACCCGGAACCCGCGTTCGAGATCCGGTCGTGTCCGCCGCAGCACGATCACACCGATCGACACGAGTACGAACGCGAAGAGCGTGCCGATGTTGACCATCTCCTCGAGCGTGCCCAGCGGCACGAGACCCGCGAGCAGCGCGACGACCACCGTCACGAGTACCGTCGTGCGCACCGGGGTTCCTCGACTGCCCGTGTGGGAGAGCCCGCGTGGCACGAGTCCGTCCCGCGCCATCGCGAACAACACCCTCGTCTGACCCAGCATCAGCACCATCACGACCGTCGTCAGACCCGCGAGGGCACCGATCGAGATCAGGTTCTTGGCCCAGTCCATCCCGTTGAGCGCGAACGCTGTCGCCAGCGTCGACTCGTCCCCTTCGAGGGCGGTGTAGTCGACCATGCCGGTGAGGACGAGGCTGACGGCCACGTACAGCACCGTCACGATCGCGAGCGAGCCGAGGATGCCGATCGGCACCGCCTTCTGCGGATGACGCGTTTCCTCGGCCGTGGTGGCGACGACGTCGAATCCGATGAACGCGAAGAACACCAGACTGGCTGCGGCCAGCAGCCCGTACCAGCCGAAGGTGCTGCCTCCTGCGCCGGTGGCGAACGAGAACAGGGACTGATGCAGTCCGTCACCGGTGTCGCCGGCTTCCGAGGGTGGGATGAACGGCGAATAGTTCTCGGCCTTGATGTAGAAGGCGCCGAGAGCCACCACGAACAGCACCACCGCGATCTTGATCGACGTGATGACCAACGAGACCCGGGACGAGAGTTTGGTACCCGTGGCGAGCAGCACGCCGATCACGGCGACGATCAGGATCGCACCCCAGTCGACTTTCACCGGCCCGATCGTGAAGCTCGAGGACACGGTCATGACCTCGTGGAGGTAGAGCGACCACCCCTTCGCGACCACCGCCGCCGCGAGGGCGAATTCGAGGATGAGGTCCCATCCGATGATCCACGCGACGAATTCCCCGAAGGTCGCGAACGAGTAGGTGTAGGCGCTTCCGGCGACAGGCACGGTCGAGGCGAATTCGGCATAGCAGAGGGCGGCGAGGGCGCACGCGATCGCCGCGAAGACGAAGGCCAGTGACACCGACGGGCCGGCGACGTTGCCCGCGGTCCGGGCGGTGAGCGTGAAGATGCCGGCGCCGATGACGACTGCGACTCCGAACACGATGAGGTCCCAGGCGGTCAGATCCTTGCGCAGCCTCGAATCGGGTTCGTCGGTGTCGCGGATGGATTGCTCCACCGACTTGGCGCGAAGCAGTCCGGTCCTGGGGGGCCTACCGATCCGAGTCATCGCGATCCTCTCCCGGAAGGAACCCACCGCTTCGGGCACGAACCGAAGTGGCCGGCCGCCCTGTCGCAGGGTGTATGAGCAGAATATGCCGCTCGCTCCCGGATCGATGCCTCTCCACGGGAAATACGGACGTCGCACCTTCGTAAAAGTTCTTCGAGTTTGTTTCAGAGGTGAAAACAGACTTGTCTCACTTAGACTGAAACGCGGCAGTGCACCCGCGAGACGTCCCGGCTCCGGTCGGGGGGACGGAAATCGGCGGATGACGCGACGACACAGGGCCTCCCGGGAGAACACGCCGGATAACTCCGGTGGTTCCACGCTGACGACCAGGCGCCGCTCCCGACGACGGTGGCTCGCCGTCCTCCTGCTGCTCACCGTGTGTGCCTTCGTCGCCGCGGGCGTGCCCGTCTACGTGGCCCCGCAGATCGAAATCGAAAACCTGAGTCCGTACCGCCGAGCGGATGCGATCTTCGTCCTCGGCGGAGCGATATACGAGCGCTACCCCTATGCGCTCGAACTCGCGCTCGACGGCTTCGCGCCCCAGGTCGTCGTGTCGAATCCCAATGGAGCGGAAGATGTCTGGCTGACGGACCTCTGCAACCACCCGCGCTACGAATTTTCCGTCACGTGCTTCGAACCGGACCCACCCACCACGCGCGGTGAGGCGATGGAACTGAGCCGTCTCGCCCAGCAGCACGACTGGAAGAGCGTCATCGTCGTGACATTCGTGCCACACGTCTCCCGGGCGCGTTTCATCCTCGAGCGCTGCTTCGACGGCGAACTCATCATGGCCGCCAGCCCCGGCGACATCGCCCTGTCGTACTGGGCGTGGGCGTACGCCTATCAGACCGCGGGTTACCTGCGGGCCTTCTCGCACACGGGATGCTGACGTCGCACGATCAGGGCAGCAAGCGGTCGAGGAACCGGTTGCTGAACACTCGATGCGGGTCGTGCCGTTCGAAGGCCGCGAGCGCGGCGTCCCAGCCCTGCCCGGACGGCACCCCGGTGCGGTACATGGCCGGCACCGTGCTCCCGAGGAAACCGGGATCGCGGTAGCCGCCTTGTTCGTCGAAAGCCCACCCCTTCGACCATTCCGACCGGAACGTCGCGTAGTCGCCCGAGTAGTGGGCGGCCATCCACTGTTCCATCTCCCGGAAGAAGGCCGGCATTCCGACGGTTCCGGGGATGGAGACCACGTTGAGCCAGATCGCGGTGTCCCAGTCGGGCCGGTCGGGACGAGGGCGCACCGGCGACAGGTCGGGCACTCCGGCGGCGTCGACGAGCACTTCGTCGACGTCGTCGATCTTGCACAGCCGCACCTCGAAGGGCATGTTGACGGGGTACTGCCCCTGCGAGGCGTAGTGCGTCATCCGTTCGTGCAGCCACGTCGTGAATTCGTTGATGACGCGGGCGATGTTGTCGCGCCGGGTCACGACGACGCCCCCGCCCGCGACGACCCGCAGGGTCGTCGCGCGGAGGTAGAACAGCAGGTCCTTGGACCATCCCCACAGGTCGCTCGTGCCGGTCGCGGCGAGCCCCGCCGCCACCGCACCGAACTGTGATGCGCCGAAGGCCGGTGTGACGCCCTGGGCGCCGCGCACGACCTGCCCCAGCAGGTCGGTGAGCTCTTCGGGGAGGCTGTCGGAGAAGAAATAGTTGTACGGGCCCCGCACCTCGCGGGAGGCGGCGGGCTTCTCCGGCGACATCGACCAGATCTTGAGCCACGGTGTCTCGGTGAAGGGGAACCAGATCGCCTCGACCCGCCCGTGCTCCTCGACGTAGCGCTCGAAGGTGCGTCCCGGCGAGCCGGGCGGCGCGAACAGTTCGCGCCACGGGATGTCGGTGAAGCTCTGGCAGCGCACCCGGTAGTTCGCCCCGGCCTGCAGGGTCACCGAGGTGACGAAGGTGCGTCCGAGATGGGCGAGCAGTGGTCCGATCTCCGGTTCGGCACGCCGGAATTCGCGCAGTTCGTAGGCACCGGCCGACGGGTTCCACACCACGGCGGTCAGGGCCAGGACGAGATTGGAGAGGGATCCGAACGACTGGCCCGGGATCACCGTCTCCCCCGCTGCGGGATAGGTGGCGCCGTGGGCTCCGATCGACAGCGCGCCCGCGATGGAGATGTCGCCGATGGCGGGCGAATTGGCCCAGCCCAGTCCGTGCGCTTCGAGCGCGGTGAGGATCGCTTCGATGCTCGCCCCGCCGCCTGCCGTCACGCGCGGAGGTGCGGCGGCGGAGTCGACGACGACCTGATTCAGTTGCGACATGGTGTCGACCAGCACGACGTTGCCGATGTCCTGGCCGGCTTCGAGGGTGAGCGGGCTCCAACTGTGCATCGATCCACGAGGGCGGATGCGGAAGCCGTGGACGTGTGCCCAGTTGGCGAGGCGGACGACGTCGTCGGCGGTGCGCGCGGTCGCGGTCCACACCGCGTCGAACCGGATGGTCTTCGCCCAGTTGACGAACTGTTGCTGCGAGAGCGGGATGTCGGCCGGGAAATCCGGTGGCGCCGGGATGGTCGCGGCCGGGTCGCCGAGTGGCACCGCACCTGCGAGAGTCCATCCCGTGCCTGCGAGGACAGCGGCTCCGGCGGCCGCTCCGAGAAGACCGCGACGGCTGAGTGTGGGGCCTGAGGCTCGATCGCTCACGGGGCAGGTTCCGTTCTGTTCTGCGGGCACGGACTCCGCAAAAATAGAACAAGTTCTCTTTTCGTTCCAGTACTGCTACCGGTTTGCGCCGCCCTCGCTCCAGAACGACAGTCCCGACGCCTCCAGCGTGCCGAGGATGTGTTCGGGAGCGCCGTCGACCGACCAGATCCCCATCGCGACCGCCGCCACGGTCAGAGCGGGACCGAGGATGCCGAGCTCGAACGGGCCGCCCGCACGGATGGACAAGACCGAGGGCAGCTTGATCTCCCACCAGCGCGACCCGCGCCACGGCACGAACGGCGCGAGGAAGGGGATGCCTTCCTTGGTGATGGCATCACCGAGACAGTGCGTGGCGCACCCGAGGGCCACCGCCACACCCAGGCCCGTCGATGCGACCTCCTGAGGGAACCACGTCCACGACAGGATCGACAGCACCGCAGCGCTCAGGGTGACGATCACCCACCCGCGCTTGTTGGCCCACGACCCGAACAGTCCCCGCAGAGCGAGACCGAGGGTGACGAACAGGACCCCGATGATCGCTTCCCTGCCGAAGCTCGCGACGAGTGCCGAGACTCCGGCGCCGAGCAGCGCCGCGAACAGTGCGGTGTGCGTCATGGTGCGGTGCCCGCCACGTCGCTTCCGGTCGCGGCTTCCCTTGGTGAGCGAGTAGTAACCGAGCGAGACCGCGTCGACGCCCTTGGCGCAGATCTGGCTCACAGGCCCGAACGACCTCGCGACCGTCGACTGTGCCGTGTCGAGATCCGGCAGCAGGGCCGCCCCCGAGCACACCGCCGCGAAGGCGAAGGTCTCCGCGGTGGACGCGGGCGCACCCCAGTCGGGAGGAAGCAGATCGGCGACGACGAGCCCCACCAGCGCTCCGGAAACTGCATGGGTAGGACCCATCACCATGTCGGGCAACACCTTTCGAAGAACGGCCGCGGACCCGCCCCGACGGGGACACCGCCGGTCCGGGTCTCCAACCTAACAACCACAGCCGACACAGCTGTCACACGCATGTTCGAACGAGCGATATCGTGCCCGGATACGGACGGGGCCGCCCCCCGGAGCGGTGGACGGCCCTGTCATCCGTGCCGGATTCCTCGTCCGCGAGGAAGATGGAGTTGTACCGTCGGCGCCGCGAACGGCGCATGACCGAAGGTCCGGAGGGAGAGCGACATGGATACCACGCTGATCGTGCTGGCGCTGGCAGCGCTGATCTACTGGTGGGGGCTCCTCTGATCCCGCCGGCTCCCCCGGCGACGGATCAGGCTCCGGCGCGCACGCCCGCCTCGACCCGCTTGCCGAGTTCCTCGTCGACATTGCGCCAGTACTCGAAGATCCGCTCGTAGAGCGCCTCCGAGGTACCGCCGAGGACGTGACCGACGATGTTGTTCACGAGCCGCTCACGTGCCGCGTCGTCCATCACCTCGCGGACGAGAGTGCCCGCCTGGGCGAAGTCGTCGTCCTCGCGGTGCTGCACGTATCCCGCACGCACGGCCTCGGTTCCGAAGTCCCACAGGCCTTCGTCACCGGCCCGCCCGGGATCGGCGTGCGGGCCGCCGAAGCTGTTCGGTGCGTAGACCGGCGTCTGCGGGTCGCCGAAGGTGTAGGCCATGCTGCCCTCCTTGCTGTAGGAGTCGACACGGGCGGCCTTCGCGGAGTTCACCGGCAGCTGTGCGTGGTTGACGCCGATGCGGTAGCGATGGGCGTCGGCGTAGGAGAACACGCGGCCGAGCAGCATCTTGTCGGGCGAGAAACCGATGCCCGGCACGATGTTCGACGGCGCGAACGCGGCCTGCTCGATCTCCGCGAAGAAGTTGCGCGGGTTGCGGTTCAGGGTCATGGTGCCGACCTTGATCAACGGGTAGTCCTTCTGCGACCACACCTTGGTCAGGTCGAACGGGTTGAACCGGTAGTTCTCCGCCTCCGCGACCGGCATGATCTGCACGTGGAGCGTCCAGCTCGGGAACTCGCCGCGCTCGATCGCCGTGTACAGGTCGGCGCGGTGGTAGTCGGGATCGGAACCGGCCAGGCGGTCGGCCTCGGCCTGGGTGAGGAACTCGATGCCCTGGTCGGTCTTGAAGTGGTATTTCACCCAGAAGCGCTCACCGGCGGCATTGATCCACTGGTAGGTGTGCGAGCCGAAGCCGTCCATGTGCCGCCAGGTGCGCGGCAGGCCGCGGTCGCCCATCAGCCAGGTGACCTGGTGCGCCGTCTCGGGACGCAGAGTCCAGAAGTCCCACTGCATCGTGTGGTCGCGCAGGCCGGAGCCGGGCAGGCGCTTCTGCGAGTGGATGAAGTCGGGGAACTTGATGGGGTCCTTGATGAAGAAGACCGGGGTGTTGTTGCCGACGAGATCGTAGTTCCCGTCCTCGGTGTAGAACTTCAGGGCGAAGCCACGCGGGTCGCGCCAGGTGTCGGGGCTGCCCTGCTCACCGGCGACGGTCGAAAAGCGGGCCAGCATCTCGGTTGTCGCACCGGGCTGGAACAGCTCGGCCTTGGTGTAGGCGGAGACGTCCTCGGTGACGACGAGCTCACCGAACGCACCGGCGCCCTTGGCGTGCACGACGCGCTCGGGTACGCGCTCGCGGTTGAAGTGCGCGAGCTTCTCGACAAGGTAGTGGTCGTGGAGCAGGATCGGGCCCTGGGCGCCGGCGGTCAGCGACTCGTCGTCGCTCGCGACGGGGATACCGACGTTGTTCGTGGTGAAACGGGTGTTCGTCATGGATGACCTCCGAATACGTGGGTTCGGGTTCTCGGGACACGAACCCGGCAGCTCGACCCGTGGCGAGCCGGGCCACCGGCGAAGTGAGCGGGAGCTAGTTCTCGCGACAGGAGGGGCACAGGCCCCAGAAGGTGACCTCCGCTTCGTCGACGACGAAGCCGTGGTCGTCGGACGGCGTCAGACAGGGCGCTGCCCCGACGACGCAGTCGATGTCGACGACCGTGCCGCATGCGCGGCACACGAGGTGGTGATGGTTGTCGCCGATGCGGGTCTCGTACCGTGCGGGCGAACCGGCCGGTTCGATCCGGCGGAGCAGCCCGTTCCCCACGCATGCCTTGAGTACGTCGTACACAGCCTGCGTCGACACCGAACCGAGTTCGTCGCGCACATGTGCGGCGATCCGGTCTGCATCCGAATGGGGATGCTCGGCAACGGTTCTCAGTACGGCAACGCGGGGAGCGGTCACCCGCAGACCCACGGAGCGCAGTTGCTCCTGGGGGTCGAAGTGATCCTCGCGTCCTTGTTGCACGACCCCAAGTATGCCCCTTTTCTGGAATAAGTCAAGAAAAGGATCGATGCGGCCGCCGGTGGACCGAACACCAGGTCCATCAGCGCACGCACGACACCCGGTGACCTACACCCGGTGCACGACCCGCGACCGGCCCGTCGACATCCGCCCGGAGGTGATGACGATGCCGTGGTGGGTGCCCGGGCGCAGCCAGCGGCTCAGCGTCGGCCCCTCCGCAGCGACGGTGACCCGCGCATAGCGGAACCTGCCCCGCAGCCGGGCCGTGGCGCGTCGGACCGCACCACCGGGAATCGGCTGGGCGAAGGTCAGCCCACCCGCGATCGGCAGTTCGGGCCCCTTCGGAACGGTCGACGTGGCGACACTCCACCGCGCGCCGGTCGCGGAGAAGTCGCCGAGGACGTCTCCGTCGAACTTCGCAAGCACCTTCGGCAGCTTCCAGTGCTCGCGACCTCCGTGCACCGACGGCTCGGAATCGACGGCGATGAACGGCACCGCCATCGCCGGGATCAGGCCGCGACGCAGAACCGGACTGGCGAGCACCTCGCGGTACGGTCCGACCGGAGAGTCGAGATAATCGACCGCCATCGCGAGCGTGACGGGCAGCGTCGGCCCGGTCGGGCCGTATTCGGCGGCCTCCGGCGTGCTGCGATGCCACCACAGGGTGGCCCGCACGGCGGCGGGCCAGGGCGGCGGCGGTGAGACCGGGTACTCGGTGCGGTCGTCCCTGCTCTCAGGCACTGTCCAGAGCACGGGTGCTCTCCTTTCGCACGGGGGTGATCGGGAGCCTCAGCGCCGCCGGAGCATCGACGGGCACGGCCGGTCGCACGGGCCGGACGGGCTGCACGGGTTCGTACGCGGAACCGAGCGGCGGCCGGTTGTCCTTCTGCCCCTTGTTCGGCCACAGCGCCATCGCACGCTCGGCCTGCGCGGTGATGGTGAGCGACGGGTTCACGCCGAGGTTGGCGCTCACCGCGGACCCGTCGACGACGTGCAGCCCCTCGTGCCCGTAGACGCGCAGATACGGATCGACGGTGCCGCTACGCGGTGAATCCCCGATCGCACAGCCGCCGAGAAAATGCGCCGTCATCGGGATGTCGAACAGGTCGGCGATCGAACCACCGGCGTCACCGCCGATCTTGTCGGCGACGCGGCGAACCGCCTCGTGGCCCACCGGGATCCACTCGGGGGGCGGGGTGCCCGGCCCCGGTTTGCCGGTCAGTCCCCGGCCGACCGGCGTGCGGCGCGTCGCGAGCTCGAGCGAGTTGTCGTCGGTCTGCATGACCAGGGCGATCACCGTGCGCTCCGACCAGTTCCGCACCGACAGCGAGCGGAGGAAGGCACCGGGATTCTTCGCGGCGACACCGAAGAACCTCAGCAGTCGCGGCATACGGGTGCCACCGTCCACGAGCAGCGTCTGGAGCAGGCCGATCAGATTGCTGCCCTTGCCGTACCGCACCGGCTCGATGTGCGTGTGGTCGTCGGGATGGAAGGACGACGTGATGGCCACGCCCTGCGTGTAGTCGACGACACGATCCTGCGCGGTCGCGGCGAGCACCGCCTCGGAGTTGGTCCGCACCACGGTGCCCAGAGCAGGCGACAGGTTCGGAAGATCACCCGTCTCCCGGCTCGCGAGCAGCAGGCGAGCCGTACCGTAGGTACCGGCTGCGACCACCACCTGGTCGGCCGTGAAGACCTTGTGCTGCTTCCTGATCCCGTCGGTGCTGCGGGTGTGGACCTCGTATCCGCCGCCCGGACGGGGCACCACACGGGTCACCGTGGTGAGTGCGTGGATGTGCGCACCGGCCTTCTCGGCGAGGTAGAGATAGTTCTTGACGAGCGTGTTCTTCGCTCCCACACGGCAACCCGTCATGCAGCTGCCGCATTCGGTGCATCCCGTGCGGTCGGGGCCCGCTCCGCCGAAGAACGGGTCGGGAACCGTCTTGCCGGGCTCGTCGAAGAACACACCGACCGGGGTGGTCGTGTAGGTGTGGCCCACACCCATCTCCTCGGCGACCTGGCGCATCACTTCGTCGGCGGGAGTGGTGCCGGGGTTGGGGCGCACCCCGAGCATCCGGGCCGCCTGGTCGTAGTAGGGCGTCAGTTCCGCTTCCCAGTCGGTGATGTGACCCCACTGCGGGTCGCGGAAGAAGGGCGTCGGGGGCTTGTACAGGGTGTTGGCGTAGTTCAGCGACCCGCCGCCCACACCCGCACCGGCCATGACGAGCACGTTCGGCAGCAGGTGCATACGCTGCACCCCGTAGCACCCCAGCTGGGGCGCCCACAGGTACTTGCGCAGCCGCCAGCTCGTCTCGGGCAGCTCGTCGTCCTCGAAGCGCCGTCCGGCTTCGAGAACTCCCACCGTGTAACCCTTCTCGGTGGCGCGCAGTGCTGCAACGCTGCCGCCGAATCCGGATCCGATGACGAGGACGTCGTAGCGGGTCATGCGCTCGCCCCTCCCGTCGCTCGGTGCTCGGTGTAACTCTCCGGGTCGAACTGCTTGGTCCGCGCCCGGTACTGCCACGTGAAGGTCGGCCACATCACGGAGTTGCGGCCCTTCTCGTCGATGTACCAGCTGCTGCAGCCACCCTGGTTCCAGACCGTGTCGTCCAGTGCCGGATCGAGGTCGGCGGTGTAACGGCGCACCGCGTCGTCGCGCACCTCCACGGCTGCAATTCCCCGGCGCTCCATCGTGCGCAGCGCGTCGGAGATGTAATCGGCCTGCGATTCGAGCATGTACACGATCGAGCTGTGACCGAGGTTGGTGTTGGGTCCGTACATGAGGAACAGGTTCGGGAAGCCGGGCACGGTGATCCCGAGATAGGCCGACGGACTGCCGTCCCACGTCTCGGCGAGAGTGCGGCCGTCGCTCCCACGGATATGGTGCGCGACTGGCGGTTCCGTCGGCGTGAAACCGGTGCCGAAGATGATCGTGTCGACGGGGTATTCGGTGCCGTCGTCGTCGACGACACCGTTCTCGGTGACCGCCGCCAGACCGGAGGACACGACGTCCACATTCGGCCGGGTGATGGCGGGGAACCAGTCGTTGGACAGGAGGATCCGCTTGCAGGTGATCACGAAGTCCGGTGTCAGACGCCTGCGCAGTTCGGGATCGCGCACGCTCCTGCGCAGTACCTGCCGGGCCCGAACCTCGAACAGCGGCAGGAAGTACTTACGGGCGAAAGGCTTCGTCATTCCGACGACGTAGATCTCCTTCTGCCCGTAGACCCCTGCGCGCACGATCTTCTGGGTGACGGGGAGACGCCGGTAGAGCGTGCGGACCGACCGCGCGATGACGTGGTCGTGCTTGGGCATCACCCAGGAGGCGGTGCGCTGGAACAGCGTGAGGTGTTCGACGCGATCGACGATGGCCGGCACGAACTGGACGGCCGAGGCTCCCGTACCGATGACGGCGACACGCTCGCCGGTGAGGTCGTGGTCGTGATCCCACTCGGCCGAATGGAACTTCTTGCCGCGGAACAAGTCCAGTCCGGGCACCTTCGGGTGGACGGGCGTGGAGAGAGTGCCGGTCGCCGCGACGAGCACGTCGGCGGTCAGATCGCCGCGGGAGGTGGAGATCCGCCACACGGCACGCTCGGCATCCCACTGCGCCTCACGCAGTTCGCATCCGAACATCGTCCGGTCGGTCACACCCTGCTCACGGGCGACGCGGCGGAGGTACGCGTAGATCTCCTCCTGGGTGCCGTGCGCTCGCGACCAGTCGGGTTCGGGCGCGAAGGAGAACGAGTACAGCGCACTCGGAACATCGCATGCGGCACCGGGATAGGTGTTCACACGCCAGGTTCCACCGACATCGTCACCGCGCTCGAGGACGAGGACGTCGGCATCGAGGTTCTCGCGCAACAGCGTTGCGGCCATACCGATACCGCCGAAGCCCGCGCCGACGACGAGCGTGTGCACGTGATCGGGAAGCAGTGCGAGACTCATTTCATCACCAGCGCCTTCCAGACCGGGAGCAGGCGCTCCCGGAATTCTCGATCGGATTCGGGGGTACGCATCAGGGCCGAGACGGCGAAGCCTCGGGCGATTTCGATGCTGAGGTCGATGTGGTCGGGCGAGACCCGGTCGCCCATGATCTGGAGGCATCCGGTGCGAAGAGCGTCGGAGACCTTGCGCTCGAGCGGGATCATGGCCTCGTGCAGGGAGGGATCGGTCCGTGCCGCGACCCACAGTTCGAGCGCCGCGGCGAAGAGCGGCCCGGAGAAGGCATCCATGAGGGCCTCGAAGCCGTGCTCCGGGTCGGGCCGCGTCTCGAGGATCTCCCGCAGTCGCTTGTCGACGAGGTGCCCGACCGCCGCGACGACGAGACTCTCCTTCGTCGGGAAGTGGTGGAGCTGGGCGCCTCGCGAGACTCCGGCACGTTTGGCGATGCCCTGGGTGCTGGTGCCCGAGTAACCGTGTTCGACGAGCGAGTCGACCGCAGCGTCGAGCAGCTTGCCTCGCGTCGCGGCTGTGCGTTCCGCCTGGGTCCGACTACCGTTCGGCGCAGTGTCCTCGATCACGCTCCGAAGCGTAATGGGAAAACAACAAACAGTCCAGACTGCTTGTAAATAACGTCCGGAGTGCAGGTCACCCGAAAATCGACGGAGCGGGCGGACCCGGAAGAGGTCCGCCCGCTCCGTCGAGAAGCTCGGAAGATCGCTAGACGAGCAGCTCCGCGATCTGGATCGTGTTCAGGGCAGCACCCTTGCGCAGATTGTCGCCCGAGACGAAGAGCGCGAGACCGCGCCCCTCCGGAACACCCGGGTCCTGGCGGATACGACCCACGAGCGAGACGTCGTCACCCGCTGCCGCGAGCGGGGTGGGCACGTCCACGAGTCGGACGCCCGGCGCGTTCGCGAGCAGTTCCTGCGCACGTTCGACCGACAGCGGCCGCTCGAACTCGGCATTGATCGACAGCGAGTGACCGGTCACGACGGGAACACGTACGCACGTGCCCGACACGAGCAGGTCGGGCAGACCGAGGATCTTGCGCGACTCGTTGCGCAGCTTCTGGTCCTCGTCCGTCTCACCGGATCCGTCGTCGACGATCGAACCCGCGAGCGGCACCACGTTGAACGCGATGGGGGCGACGTAGTTTTTCGGGGCCGGGAAGTCGACCGCGTCGCCCGCATGGACGAGCTTGTCGGCCTCGTCGGCGACGGCACGCACCTGGCCGACGAGTTCCTCGACGCCTGCCAGGCCGCTACCGGAGACGGCCTGGTAGCTCGACACGATCAGGCGCTGGAGCCCGGCCTCGTCGTGCAGCGCCTTGAGCACCGGCATCGCAGCCATGGTGGTGCAGTTCGGGTTGGCGATGATGCCCTTCGGGGGGTTCTTCACCTGCTCCGGGTTGACCTCGCTCACCACGAGCGGGACCTCGGGATCCTTGCGCCACGCCGACGAGTTGTCGACGACGATCGCACCGGCCGCCGCGAACCGCGGCGCCTGCTCCTTGGAGAGGGTGCCACCGGCCGAGAACAGCGCGATGTCGATGCCCTTCAGATCCTCGTCGGAGGTCGCGGCGACGTCCTCGACGACGATCTCCTCACCGCGGAACGGCAGCTTCTTGCCGGCCGAGCGGGCCGACGCGAAGAACCGCACCGTGTCGGCGGGGAAGTTGCGCTCCTCGAGCAGAGTGCGCATGACGATGCCGACCTGACCGGTGGCACCTACGACTGCGACGGTCGTCCCCGTCGCCCGGCTCGCGTGATCGGTGGTCATTGTTACCGCCCCGTTCCTGCGTGCACGACGGCTTCTTCGTCGCCGCCGAGCTCGAATGCCGCGTGCAGCGCGCGCACGGCGTCGTCGAGTTCGTTGTCGTCGACCAGCACGGAGATGCGGATCTCCGAGGTCGAGATCAGGTCGATGTTGATACCGGAGCCGGCGAGAGCCTCGCAGAACTTGGCCGTGACACCGGGATGGCTCTTCATACCGGCACCCACGAGGGAGACCTTGCCGATGTGGTCGTCGAAGAGGACCTGGGTGAAGCCGATATCGCTCTGCTGCTTGGTGAGCAGTTCGACCGCACGCGGCCCGTCGCTCTTCGGGCAGGTGAAGGTGATGTCGGTCTTGCCGGTCTCCACCTTCGAGATGTTCTGCAGCACCATGTCGATGTTGATCTCGGCGTCGGCGACGGCACGGAACACCTTGGCGGCGTAACCGGGAGTGTCGGGGATTCCGACGACGGTGATCTTGGCTTCGCTGCGATCGTGCGCAACGCCGGTGATCAGGGCCTCTTCCACAGGAATGTCCTCCATCGATCCGGACACGATGGTGCCGGGCTTGGTGGTGTACGACGAACGAACGTGCACGGGCACGTTGTAGCGGCGGGCGTACTCCACGCACCGCAGCATGAGAACCTTCGCGCCGCACGCGGCGAGCTCGAGCATCTCCTCGAACGAGACCTTCTCGAGTCGCTGAGCGTCCTTGACGATGCGCGGGTCCGCGGTGAACACGCCGTCGACGTCGGTGTAGATCTCGCAGACGTCGGCCTTCAACGCGGCGGCGAGTGCGACGGCGGTGGTGTCCGAACCGCCACGACCGAGAGTCGTGATGTCCTTGCTGTCCTGGCTCACACCCTGGAAGCCGGCGACGAGCACGATGCTGCCCTCGTCGAGGGCGGTGCGCACACGGCCGGGGGTGACGTCGATGATCTTCGCCTTGCCGTGGCTGCCCGTGGTGATCACGCCCGCCTGCGAACCGGTGAACGACCGGGCCTCGGCGCCGAGCGAGTGGATCGCCATCGCGACGAGGGCGTTGGAGATGCGCTCACCGGAGGTGAGGAGCATGTCCATCTCGCGGGCCGGCGGGACCGGGCACACCTGCTGCGCGAGATCGAGGAGTTCGTCGGTCGTGTCTCCCATGGCCGAGACGACGACCACGACGTCGTTGCCCGCCTTCTTGGTCTCGACGATCCTTTCAGCGACGCGCCGGATCCGCTCGGCCGTCGCGACCGAGGATCCTCCGTACTTCTGGACGACGAGTGCCACGCTGGCCAACCTCCGAGTTTCGGGAACAAGTCCAGTGGCCCAGCTTACCGACCGTGCCTTTCGTCGCCCCGGGGCGTCTCAGGAAAGTGTCGTGTGCAACAGGGACGCGGCGAAGTACAGGTCCGATTCCGTGGGCCGGGGATGGATGAACGGGGCACGATCCCATCGACTCGCCGATCACCCGTCATGTCCGGCGAGTGTGTATCGATCGGGTCACGAGCCGGCGATCCGGTCGGGTGTGGGCGGTGCCACTTGGGTGCTGTGGGGGATGTCGCGATACACTTCTCCACATGCAGCGCGTGCTTCTCCTCGGCCGCCGCGGCGGGATCTGACCAGACCGGCTTCCCGTCGCGGGGTTTCGACGCGCCGGTCGATATTCGATCTGGGCCTACAGGTCCCTTTTTCTCTTTGGAGTTACGTCATGTCACCCGCCGACGCTTTCACCTCCGGCTCGCGCACCATCACGCCGCCGAGCAAGCCGGGCCCGGCCGACCAGCCGTCGTGGAACAAGCAGAAGAACTCGTCGATGCCGGCCTACCGGTACCGGCCGTTCGCCGAGGAGGTCGAGCCGGTCTCGCTGCCCGACCGCACCTGGCCCGACAAGATCATCGATCGCGCTCCCGCCTGGTGTGCCGTGGACCTGCGCGACGGCAACCAGGCCCTGATCGACCCGATGAGCCCCGCTCGCAAGCGGCGCATGTTCGATCTGCTCGTGCGCATGGGGTACAAGGAGATCGAGGTCGGTTTCCCGTCCGCGAGCCAGACCGACTTCGACTTCGTCCGCGAGATCATCGAAGACGGCGCGATTCCCGACGACGTCACCATCCAGGTCCTGACGCAGTCCCGTCCCGAACTGATCAAGCGCACCTTCGAGGCCTGCGCCGGGGCACAGAACGTGATCGTGCACTTCTACAACTCGACGTCGATCCTGCAGCGGCGCGTGGTGTTCCGGGCCGACAAGGAGACGGTGAAGAAGATCGCCACCGACGCGGCCGAACTGGTGCTCGAGGAGGCGAAGAACCACCCCGACACGAACTGGCGCTGGGAGTACTCCCCCGAGTCCTACACGGGAACCGAACTGTCGTACGCCAAGGAGGTCTGCGACGCGGTCGTCGAGACCCTCGGCGCGACCCCGGAGAACCCGGTCATCATCAACCTGCCGGCAACGGTCGAGATGGCCACGCCCGATGTGTATGCCGATTCGATCGAGTGGATGCACCGCAACCTGGCGAAGCGCGATTCGATCATCCTGTCGCTGCACCCGCACAACGACCGCGGCACCGGTGTCGCGGCGGCCGAACTGGGTTACCAGGCCGGCGCCGACCGTATCGAGGGCTGCCTGTTCGGCAACGGTGAGCGCACCGGCAACGTGTGCCTGGTGACCCTGGGCATGAACATGTTCAGCCGCGGCATCGACCCGCAGATCGATTTCTCGAACATCGACGAGATCCGCCGCACCGTCGAGTACTGCAACCAGCTGCCCGTCCCCGAGCGCCATCCCTACGGCGGCGACCTGGTCTACACCGCCTTCTCCGGCAGCCATCAGGACGCGATCAACAAGGGTATGGACGCGATGAAGGTCGACGCGGAGGCCGCCGGCGTCGACGTCGACGACCACACCTGGGCCGTGCCGTATCTGCCCATCGACCCGAAGGATGTCGGCCGTACCTACGAGGCCGTGATCCGCGTGAACTCGCAGTCCGGCAAGGGCGGCATCGCGTACATCATGAAGCAGGACCACGGCCTGAACCTGCCGCGACGTCTGCAGATCGAGTTCTCGCAGGCCGTGCAGAAGGTCACCGACGGCGAAGGTGGCGAGGTCAGTCCCAAGGAGATGTGGGACATCTTCCACGAGGAGTACCTGGCTCCGGTCACGCCGCTCGAACGCATCCGGCAGAAGGTCACCGCAGCCGAGACCGACGACGGCGAGGACACCATCACCGCTGTGCTCGTGGTCGACGGCGTGGAGAAGGAGATCTCCGGTACCGGCAACGGCCCGTTGGCGGCCTTCGTCGATGCCCTCGAGTCGCTGGGCTACCGGGTGGCCGTCCGCGGTTACGCCGAGCACGCCATGTCCGCCGGCGACGACGCCAACGCCGCCGCATACGTCGAGGCCGACGTCACGCGTCCCGACGGCACGACCACGCTGGTGTGGGGCGCGGGTATCGCCCCGTCGATCACCACGGCGTCGCTGCGCGCGGTGGTCTCCGCGGTGAACCGTTCGCACCGCTGACCCTTCCGACAGGAATGCGGTGGCCCCTTCGGGGGCCACCGCATTCGTCGTTGTCCGGGATTTCACCCCGGCAGTTCATCCGGACATCGACAGTTGCTCGACGACGGTGTCATCGACCGGGACGAGTTCGATGCACTGAAGGCCGGGGTGCTCGCCCGACCCGCACGATCGCGTCGTTTCTCACGTCGACAGCTTCCGCGCCGCGGCGGCACGGAAGCTGTCGAGCACCGCGCCCACGGCCGGTCGTCGCGCCGCGCCCGGACGGGTGACGAGTTCGTAGATCCGCGCCGCGCGCACCCCGGCCAACGGCAGCCGCACCAGCGCCGGGTGCAGCACCGAGTACCGGGGCAGCAGCGCCACCCCGCGACTCGCCGCCACGAGCTCTTCGATGACACGGAAGTCATTGATGCGGTGCGCAACTCGCGGCCGTATTTCTGTCACCGCGGCGACGGAGAGCAGCACGTCGTCGACGGGGAAACCACCCCGCACACTGATCCAGCTCTCCCCCGCGAGTTCGTCGACCCGCACGCGTTCCTGCGACGCGAGGCGGTGCCCGGACGGCAGGACGAGATCGATCGGTTCACGCATCAGCGTCTCGACATGGAGGCGGGGTCCCGACAGCGGCGCCGATCGCTCGTCGCGGTGGGTGAGCACCACGTCGTAGTCGGCGAGCAGAGCGGGTGCGGCCGAGGCAGGGACGTCCTCGTCGCTCACGTCCAGCTCGACACCGATCGCTTCGGCTGCTTCGAGCACGGCCGGGAGCAGGAGCGCCGCCCCCGAGGGGAACGACGCCACGCGTACCCGCCCGCGAGGCGACCGCGCGTAGGCGGCCATCTCGTCGGTCGCTCGGTCGAGGGCGTCGAGCACCTCGTCGGCGCGCACTACCAGCGCACGACCCGCGTCGGTGAACCGTAGCCGGCGACCGTCCGGTTCGAGCAGCGGAACTCCCGCCTCCCGCCCGAGCACCTTGAGCTGCTGCGACACGGCCGACGGCGTCATCGACAGGGCCGCAGCGGTCGCGGCCACCGTCTCGCGGTCGGCGAGTTCGCGAAGAATCCGCATGCGCGCGACATCCATGTAGAAAAATTACACGATCTCTTCAGAAACATTCGCTTGATCTGATTGTTTCCTGAGCAAAGAATCGATGCATGTCGTTCCGGGACCGTCTGCTCGCTCTCACTGTTGTGGTGCTCTGGGGATGCAACTTCCTCGCGATCAGGATGGGTCTCGATCACTTCCCTCCGTTCTTCTTCGCCGGTCTGCGCTTCGCGGTCATCGCCGTCCCGGTGGTGCTGTTCGTGCCGCGACCCGCTGTTCCGCTGCGCTGGCTCCTGCTGTACGGCGCCGGATTCGGTTTCGCCCAGTTCGCGTTCCTCTTCTGGGCGATGGAGGCCGGTCTACCCACCGGCCTCGCGTCCCTCGTACTGCAGTCGTCAGCGCCCTTCACGGTCCTGCTCGCCGCGCTGTTCCTGCGCGAACGGCTCGACGGCATCCGTCTCGCCGGTCTCGTGGTCGCCGTGTCCGGCATGGTGATCGTCGCCGTGGGACAGGGCGCCGCGGACGCGAGCCTGATACCCATGACCCTCGCATTGCTCGCCGGACTGTCGTGGGCGGTCGGCAACATCGGGACCCGCAAGGCCGGCGCCGGTGACCCCATGCGCCTGATGCTGTGGATGTGCGTCGTGCCCGTGCTCCCGTTCTTCGGGGTCTCCTGGTTCGTCGAGGGCCCGCAGGCGTGGTCCACCCTCGGTACCGCCGTCACCACCGTGGACGGGAGCCTGGCACTGGCCGGACTCGCCTACGTCGTGCTGGCGGGCACGATCGCCGGTACCGGGATCTACGCCTCGCTGCTGTCGCGCTATCCCGCCGGGACCGTGGCGCCGCTCTCCCTCATGGTGCCGGTCGTAGGTTTCACCGTCGCATGGATCACGCTCGGTGAGCGACCGGCGCCGTCGTCGCTGATCGGCGGTGTGATCGTCGTCGTCGGAGCCCTCGCCGCCCAGGGTGGCCACGGCAGTGTGACGAGCAGGACGCTCCTCCGGCGACACAACGCTCCCGTGCCTGTGGAACACTCGCCGACGTGGGAACCAGCACAGGAATCACCGCACGTGGACGGCTCGCACTACGCGCAGCCCGGGCCGCCGCGTGGGCGTCCCAGAAGGCCGGACGCGGTAAGGGCTCGATGATCGGAGGGCTCGTCGCCCTGAAGATCGATCCGGCACTGATGAAGCAGCTCGGCCACGGCCGGCAGACCGTGCTCGTCACCGGGACGAACGGCAAGTCCACGACGACACGCATGACGGCCGCCGCTCTCGAGACGATCGATTCGGTCGTCACCCAGGCGGACGGCGCGAACATGGACGCCGGGATCGTCGCCGCTCTCGCCACCGACCTCCGGGCGCCGCTCGCCGCGATCGAGGTCGACGAGCTCCACACCCCGCACGTCGCCGACTCCCTCGAACCCAGAGCGATCGTGCTGCTCAATCTCAGCCGCGACCAGCTCGACCGGGTCGGTGAGATCAACATGATCGAGCGGAAGCTGCGCGAGGGCCTGAAGCGGCATCCCGACGCCGTGATCGTCGCGAACTGCGACGACGTGCTCGTCACGTCCGCCGCCTACGACAACCCGAACGTCGTGTGGGTCGCCGCCGGAGCCGGCTGGGCCAACGACTCGGTGAGCTGCCCGCGCTCGGGCGAACCGATCGTCCGTGAAGGCGACCACTGGTACAGCACGGGCTCCGATTTCGCGCGCCCGACACCCGACTGGTGGGTCGACGACGAGAACCTCCACGGACCCGACGGTCTCGTCCTCCCGCTGAAGCTCACCCTCCCCGGCCGCGCGAACCGCGGGAACGCCGCCCAGGCGGTTGCGGCCGCCGTGGCCCTCGGCGCCGATCCGGAGAAGGC
Organism: Rhodococcus gordoniae; assembly: GCF_001646655.1. Classification (GTDB taxonomy): domain Bacteria; phylum Actinomycetota; class Actinomycetes; order Mycobacteriales; family Mycobacteriaceae; genus Rhodococcus; species Rhodococcus gordoniae. The sequence goes on from NZ_LPZN01000004.1 coordinate 56,508, forward strand.
CGTCGCGGCCGCAGCGGTCGTGGAGGAGGTCGCCGGCCGCTACAAGACGGTGCAGGTCGGGCCGCATTCGGTGCACATGCTTCTCGCGAAGAACCCCGCCGGCTGGCAGGAGGCCCTGTCGATGATCGATCCGACCGTCGACGGTCTGGTCATCGCCGTCAACGGTCAGGTGCCGGACGGCGAGGACCTGTCGTGGTTGTGGGACGTGCGGTTCGAGCACTTCGAGGGCGTGCAGGTCGTCGCCGCAGGTGAACGCGGCACCGATCTCGCGGTCCGTCTGACCTATGCGGGGGTCGAGCACACGCTGGTGCCGGATCCGCTGAAGGCCATCGCCTCGTGCCCTCCCGGCCGTGTGGAGGTGCTCGCCAACTACACCGCGTTCCGCGATCTCAACACCGCCATTGCCAGGAGAGCTGCCCATGTCTGAGTCGACCGTCCGCATCGGACTCGTCCTGCCCGACGTGATGGGCACCTACGGCGACGGCGGCAACGCCCTGGTGCTGCGCCAGCGACTGCGGATGCGCGGTCACGACGCCGAGGTCGTCGAGATCGGATTGAACGATCCCGTCCCCGAGTCCCTCGACCTCTACACCCTCGGCGGCGCGGAGGACGCGGCACAGCGGCTGGCCACGCGGCACCTGCAGCGCTACCCGGGACTGCAGCGTGCAGCCGAGCGCGGAGCGCCGGTGCTCGCGATCTGCGCCGCGATCCAGGTGCTCGGCCACTGGTACGAGACGTCCTCCGGCGAACGTGTCGACGGCGTCGGCATCCTCGATGCGACCACCTCGCCGCAGCAGACCCGCGCGATCGGCGAGATCGTCATCCGGCCCGCCCTCGCCGGCCTCACCCAGCCGCTGACAGGATTCGAGAACCACCGCGGTGGAACGACTCTCGGCTCCGATGCCATCGGGCTCGGCCGCGTCGACCGCGGTGTCGGCAACGGCGTGGGCGACGGACTCGAAGGTGCCGTGCAGGGCTCGGTGATCGGCACGTATCTGCACGGTCCCGTACTCGCCCGCAACCCCGAGCTCGCCGATCACCTCCTCATGCGCGCTCTGGGCGTGGACTCCCTGCCGCCGCTGGACCTCCCCGAGGTCGATCTGCTGCGGCAGGAACGGTTGCGCTCCTGAGCGCTCAGCCGTGCGCGGCGACGTGTTCGAGGACCAGCCGTGCGAGTTTCTCCGGTTCCTCGTCCGGGATCCAGTGACTCGTGCCGACAAGGGTTTCCCGTCGATACGGTCCGGTCACGTAGCGGGCCGTCGCCTCGACCCCGCCGGGTCCGATCGCCGAGTCCTTGTCGCTCCATACCATGAGCGTGGGCACGGTGACCTTCGCGAAAGACCATTTCGGATTCGACAGTGGCACAGCCCGATACCAGTTCACGCCGGCCCGCACCGCAGCCCGGTCCTTCAGACGCGCGACATCGCGGTCGGTCGCGGCGGACGGCTGGCCGGTACCGCTCAGCATCCGGCGCGCGACCGTTTCCTTGCCCAACAGGATCTCGGGGATCCAGGGCAGCTGGAAGACCAGCATGTACCACGAGCGGAGCAGCTGCGGACCGGTGACGAACGAGCGCAGGAAGGCTGCCGGATGCGGAACGGACACCGCCGTCACGGTGCGGACGAGTTCGGGGCGGTGCGCGGCGAGCACCCAGGCGACGGCGGCTCCCCAGTCGTGCCCGACGACGTGCGCACGACCGCCCGGCACCGCTTCGACGAGCGCCACGACGTCGTCGACGAGCAGTTCGAGCAGGTAGTCGCGACGCCGGGGTGGCCGCGCGCCGGGCGAGTAGCCACGCTGGTCGGGTGCGAAGGTGCGATATCCCGCGGCATGCAGGTGAGGCGCGACCGCGTCCCAGGAGCGGGAGTCCTGCGGGAATCCGTGGAGGAGAACGATGGGTTCCCCGTCGAGCGGTCCGTCGTCGCGGATGTCGAACCGGAGTCCGTCCCTCTCGACGGTGGTGATGCGCTCCTCCATCCGGGCCCCCTTGCAGTCGTGGCGATCGGCACCGACCGACATGTGTCTGCGAATCTACCCCCGGACAGGGGTTCGGCCCGGTGATTCGCTTGACGCGTTCTCCGGGCCGGATCTCTGCTTCACGAGCTTCTCTCTGTCGTCCGCGGACGTCTCATAAGCTCGATTCGCACCTTCGATGTTAGCTACGTCACAGCTCGAATGCAAGCTTTTTCGTGCTGCCGGTCAGACCGGAGCGAGGGGGTATCCCAGCGTCGCCCAATCGTGCAGGCCCCCGCGGTAGTAGGCGAGCGCGGACGCGGGATATCCCGCCTCGATCAGCTTCCGGATCGCATCGGGCGACTGAGGACACTGGGGACCGTTGCAGAAGACGATCGTCGTCCGGGCGGTATCGAGCTCTCCCTTCCGCGCGACGATGTCGTCGTGCGGCATGTTCACGGCGCCGGGGAGAGTCACCCCGCCCCGGGAATCGGGCACACGCGTGTCGACGAGTACGGCACCCCGGCCGAGCAACTCGATCACCTCGAGCTCCCCCACGGTCGTCACGCCCGTCGCCACCTGCAGTGGCTGCACCTCGCCCCAGGTCGTCTCCACCACCATGCGGTCGGCTTCACCGTCCGCCGGACGGGGAACGTTCTGCGGGTCGCCGTCGCGCGTACGATCGGCGCGCCTGATCTGCTCCTCGTTCGTCACGAACCGGACTCTACGGGAGAGTGGTCGCTCCTCGCGGCCCCCGGCGTCGGATCCTTCGGTCCCCACTCCCGCTGGGCGAGGATCGCCGTTCCCATCCAGCGGCGCAGATAGCGACGCAGGTCGTCGTCGGAGCGCGGCGGGGTTCCCGGCGAGACGAAGAACGACTGCATGGTGCGCAGCACGTACTCGACCAGTTCGGCGAGGGAGTCGTCGTCGTAGCCGTAGCTCTTCCAGTCCACATCGAATCGCGTGATCATCGCCATGCCGAACATCCACGCCTCCTCCGAGGCCAGCGCCTCGGGGTGCGGGTTCGAATAGGTGCTCGACAACAGGATGCCGAGATGCGGGGTGCGACGCACCTCCGCGAGTGTGTAGACCACACCCTCGGTCATGGCCTCGACCGGATCGTCGAGTCCCGCGACCTGCCGGGTGAGTCGGTCCAGAAATCCTTCGACCGAAGCGATGGCGGCCGCGCGCATCAGCGCGTCGGCGCTCGGGAAGTAGCGGTAGACCGTCTGGCGGATCACCCCGAGGGACTGGGCCACGTCGGCGATGCTGATCTCCGCGCCGGTCCGGTCGATCAGGTCGACGGCAGCAGCGACGATCCGCTGCGACGCCTCGTCGTCGTCGGCGGGAGGACTCCCACCCCACCCACGTCTGCGTGCCACTTCGCGCTTCCTCGAACCGTCGCCTGGAGAAGGCCCGACGGTAACACGCTCGTCCTCTGCGGAGGTGGTCCGAAACGCTCCCCCTCGAGCGAATGGGACACCTATCATACAGATTGCGCCAGTCGTGTATGTTCACGCCGACCGGGGTCTCCCGGCTCTTCCGGGATCCTTCCCAACGGTGTCCCCCACCAGTCCGGTGTCGACGAGACGAGGTACCGCCCCATGACGAACCTGCAGGTCCGCAAGATGCGTTTCGCATTTGCGGATTACGACGTGCCGTTCCTGTGGAACGAGGAGAATCCCGCTTTCTCGAGCATGGCCAACGCCGTCTCGTTCCTCGCGATCGGCTTCGAGAAGATGATCGTGAACATGATCCGCGAGATCACTCCGCGCATCACCGATCCCGGCGTCCGCGAAGAGGCCGACGCCTTCATGTACCAGGAGGGCCAGCATTCGACCGCTCACCGGCAGCACGTGAAGGGCCTGATCAAGAGTTATCCCGGCCTGCAGGAGACCCTCGACGACGTCATCGGTGCCTTCGACACGCTCACCGCCGAGACCTCCGCCGAATACCGGCTCGCGTACACCGCCGACCTCGAGGCGACCTTCACGCCCGTCTTCAAGCTCATGCTCGACAACGACGCAGCGCTCTTCCGCCCCGGCGACGACCGGGTCGCCTCGTTGTTCATCTGGCATTTCGTCGAGGAGATCGAGCACCGCAGCTCGGCGCTCGTCATCTTCGACGCGGTGGTCGGCAGCGATCTGTACCGCATGCGGCAGGCACCGTCGGTGTTCAAGCACGTGCTCGACGTCATCGCCATCGCGTGCGAGGGTTTCAACAAGCACGTGCCCCTGCAGGAACGGAAGATCGACGCGATGTCGATGTTCGCCTCGTACCGCCGTAAGCAGAACCTGCGACGGAGGTTGCCGTTCCTGCAGTACGACGATCACGGCCCCATGCCGCGCGCGTTCGACGTCCTGCCGCTCGGCGAACAACTCGTCTCGCTGATGGGCATCATCCGCAGCCAGATGCCCAAACACAATCCCGACCACGAGAAGCTGCCGGCCCTCGCCGACGTGTGGTTCCGGCGATTCGACGAAGGTTACGACGTCTCGCACTGGTACACGGCGGACACCGCCGGCGGAAGGAACGATTGATGTCCGACCTGTGCTCGCCCACCTTCGAGGACCTTTCGGCCCGCCTCGGATTCTCGTGCGACGAAGCGGGTGGGATCTTCGAACTGCGCAGTCCGTTCGCGTCGGAGAACTGGACGCTGCCCGTCCTCGAGGCGACCATCGTGCTCGGCGCCGTGATGATGCTGGTGTACGCGATCGTCCGGCTGCGGCGCACCGGCGACGCCACGAACCTCGTCGTCTGGCTCGGCACGCTCGCGTTCCTGTTCATCATCGAACCACTGCTGTACTTCCCCGACGTATTCGGCGTCGAGGAGTACCTCGATACGATGTTCGCGCACAACGTGTTCACCGTCGAGTTCCTGTGGGGGCGCCTGCCGCTCTACATCATCGCCATCTATCCGATGATGGCGACGATCGCGTTCGAGATCGTCCGCATGCTCGGGGTGTTCCGGCAGTACGGCACCCTCGTCGGGGCGGTTTGTGCAGGTTTCGTCCACCACGCCTTCTACGAGATCTTCGACCATCTCGGTCCGCAGCTGCGGTGGTGGGAGTGGTCGCTCGACAATCCGATCAACCAGCCCTTCTTCGACTCGGTGCCGCTTCCCAGTGTGGTGGTCTTCGCCGCCCTGTGGCCGATGTCCCTCGCGTTCTGCGCGCAGTTCTTCGTCGGCCGGCACATCGACGCCGGTCGCACCTTCGGTGGACTCGAACTGACCTGGCGCACGATAACTGTCGGACTTGTCGCGTCCGTGGGCGTCGTGATCCTCCCGGCGCCGGCGACCGTGATCGGCATGGGCAGCACGACGGTGCGGGCGGCGATCTACGCCGCCGAACTCGTGATCCTGTCGATCGTGGCGATCTACGTGCTCTCGCGCCAATGGTCCCGGCTACGGAGCACACCCGCCGATTGCCCCTGTTCGAACGACCTCGTCCGCTGGTACGCCGTCGCGTATCTCGCCGTGATGGCCGTGCTGTGGATCGGCGCGCTGCCCGACTGGTTCTCGGCCGTCGACGGGGTCACCGAGGCGGGTGACCCGATCGGCAGCCTGTGGTACACCGCGGCGTGCTTCGTCGTCGCAATCGCTTGTGTCGCTGCGACCTTCACCATTCCGCGGAAGGCCGATGCGGGCACGAACGGGACCGCATCGAAGACGCTCGCTGCCGCACCCGGTGGCACCCGCCCGCCCGAGACCTGAGCCACCCGGCATCCGCACCGTATCGGTCCTCGCGAACTCGATGCGCTGTGGGAGCCTGTCGGATGACCTGTCCGTGCGCCTTCATCCGGCGGCGCATGTCGTGCAGGTAACAGGTGGCCGAGAGCTGACGGATCGGCTCGGGCACCGCACGATAGATGGGCGGGACCACCTTCCAGAACAGATCGAACCGACGCTGGTCGCGCGGACTCCACGGCAGTGCGAACTCGTCACGCATACGTTGCGGGAGCAGCCCGATCGTCATGAAGCGCTGCAGCGGCATGAGCGCGCGGACGGGAAGCGGGGCGTCACCACCGGTGAGCAGATTGCGGGTGAACGAACGCACCTCCGCGTCGACCTCGAAGGTCGCGATCATCTCGTCCCAGTACTTGTCGAACTCCTTCCGCGTCTTCGGCCACATGTCGTCCTCGACCTGCAGGGCAGTGCCGTAGACCGCGGACTGGCGGTAGATGCGTTCGATGTCGGCCTCGGCGAGAGGGCCGAACATCCGCTGGTACATATCGATGCCGTTGCGGTACAGCGTTGCGGCAACCCACAACTGGAGTTCGGGATCGAAGGCGTTGTAGGTCTCCGAACGCACCGGGACGTGCGCCTCGTTGACCATCCGCACGATCTGCTTCTTCTCCTCGGGAGTCCCGAGGGTGACCGCGTAGACGTAGGTCATCGTGGTGCGCAGCCGGTCGAGAGGCCGCTGCAGGGTGCTGCTGTGGTCGGCGACGCCGTGCCCGACTCCGCGCGATGCCAACTGCAGCAGGACCGTCGCGCCGGCCCCGAGCAGGAGCATCGACTCACCGACGAAGTCGGCCAGATCGACGGTGGCGGCCGGGAGCGGCGCAGGGGCCGTCACGGATTTCCCGGCGGGGACGCGCTCGTCGGCGTGGGTCGTCATCGGAGGTCTCCTGATGGTGAAAGTACCAGTGCGGCACCGCCATACGATTGCGCCCATCCGTACCCGGATGGGCGGATGCCTATCCGGAAGGCGAATCGACCCCTGCTCGCTCGCGGTGCGCGACCAGACGCGCGGCCGCATCCTCGAACTGCACGAGCGTCTGCGTGATCACCTCGCTGTGGTCCTGCGCGGTGAGCGCCTCGATCAACGTGATGTGCGATCGGACGGCGAGCCTCCCCCACTCGGCGTCACGTGCGTAGAGGCGGTACGGAATCGTGCGAGCGGCGGCGTTGAGGAACCACGCGAGCTTCGGGCTGTCGGCGATGCGGTTGAGTTCCCGATGGAAGTCGAACTCCGCGTCGGCGATCCGTTCGATGTCGGGTGTCACCCCGTCCGGAAGGACGACGAGCATGCGCAGGCGCTCGTTCAGCTCGGTCAGACGTTCGAGATCGGCCGGCGTGGCGCGGTCGACCGCGCGGAGCGCGAGCTCGACGGCGATCTGCCCCTGCAGCCAGAAGATGTCGTCGATGTCGCCGCGGGTGAGCGGCGAGACCCGGTATCCGCGATTCGGGGCGGACTCGACCATCCCCTCACCTCGCAGCGTCAGCAACGCCTCCCGCACGGGAGTGACGCTGACGCCCAGTTCGACGGCGGTCTCGTCGAGCCGGATGAAGTCGCCCGGGCGCAGGACGCCCGACATGATCGATCCGCGGAGGTGGCCGGCCACCTCGTCGGAAAGTTGCGGACGGCGCCGCACGCGCCCCTCCGAACGTCGGGATGCCGCAGCGTGATCCGTCTCGATCCCAGGGCTGCGTGTCGGTGCCGCCATCGTGTCTCCTGTAGCAATCCGGACAACTGCGCACGGGGGTTGTCCAATCGGCCCGCGAACGCTTAGTGTGATGTCCACTACAGTTATCACATCAAATATATGTGATGTGGTCCACCAGGAAGTGTCGAATATGACCCAGAACCTCACCGATCCGAAGAGGGCCGTGGCCACCTCGGACTCGGCATCCACGACGGCGAGCACCGACACCTTCGCGAGCCTCGATCCCCGGAACGGCGAGGTGATCGCCGAGTACCCGATCGCCGACGAAGCCGCCGTGGGTGCGGCCGTCGAACGCGCCCGTGTCGCCGCCCGCTGGTGGGAGGCGCAGGACTTCCGCGGCCGTCGCGACTGGCTCCTCGAGTTCAAGAAGGCCGTCGCATCCGATGCATCCTCGCTCGCATCGACGGTGTCGAAGGAGACCGGCAAGCCCTTCGGCGATGCCTTCCTCGAAGTGATGCTCGCGGTCGAGCACCTCGACTGGGCGGCCAGGAACGCGAAGAAGGTTCTGAAGCCGCGCAAGGTGCCCTCGGGGCTCGCCGCCTTCAATCAGGCCGCGACCCTCGAGTACAAGCCGCTCGGTGTCATCGGCGTGATCGGTCCGTGGAACTACCCGGTGTACACGCCCATGGGTTCGATCGCCTACTCGCTGGCCGCCGGTAACGCCGTCGTGTTCAAGCCGAGCGAGCTCACCCCCGGCGTCGCGAAGTGGCTCGAGGACAAGTGGAACTCGATCGCTCCCACTCAGCCCGTCTTCCAGGTGATCACCGGTCTCGGTGAGACGGGTTCGGCGCTCGTGCGTTCGGGTGTCGACAAGGTCGCGTTCACCGGTTCCGGCCCCACCGCCCGCAAGGTCATGGCGGTGTGCGCCGAATCGCTCACCCCGCTCGTCGCCGAGTGCGGCGGCAAGGACGCGATGATCGTCGCAGCCGATGCGAACATCGACGAGGCCGTCGAGTTCGCGGCGTTCGGTGCCTTCGGCAATGCCGGCCAGACCTGTGCGGGTGTCGAGCGCATCTACGTCGAGGAGCCCGTCTACCGCGAGTTCCTCGACAAGCTCACTGCCACCGTCGAACGCGCGAAGCCGGGCGGCGACGAGAACTCGACCTACGGCCCCATGACGCTTCCCCGCCAGGTCGACATCGTCCGCAGCCACATCCAGGACGCTCTGTCGTCCGGCGGCAAGGCCGTCCTCGGCGGACTCGAGTCGGTGCAGGAGCGCATCGTCGAACCCGTCATCCTCACCGACGTGCCCGAGACCTCGGCCGCGGTACGCGAGGAAACCTTCGGTCCGACGGTCGTCGTCAACAGGGTCCGCGATCTCGACGAGGCCGTCGAACGCGCCAACGGCACGAACTACGGTCTCGGAGCGTCGATCTTCACGCGCGACAAGAAGAAGGGCCGCCGACTCGCCGAGCGCCTGCGCAACGGCATGGTGTCGGTCAACTCGGTTCTCGGTTTCGCCGCCATCGCGTCGCTGCCCTTCGGCGGCATCGGCGAGTCCGGCTTCGGCCGCATCCACGGCGCCGACGGCCTGCGTGAGTTCAGCCGTCCCAAGTCCGTCACGGTGGCGAGGTTCGGCTCGCCGCTCGAGCTCATGAGCCTCGAACGCCCGGAGCGCCACCTGAAGATCGCGAAGATCATGCTCGAGTACATGCACGGAAGGTGAGCCGATGACGACCACTCCCCCGCGCACTCGAAGCCGGAAGGCCGCCGTCGTCGCACATCCCGAGGCACGCATCGAGAAGGCCGGTACGTTCCCGCCTCCGAACAGGGATCCGCGCCCCAAACGTGGACGGAGGGGCTGGGTCGAGGTGATCGACGGACTCGATCCGGTCACCCACCACCAGGACATCGTGCGGATCACCGCCGGCTACGAGTTCCCGTGGGACTACCAGCGGTCGCTGGAGTTCGCCCTGTTCCGCACGTACTGCGTGCCGAGCATCTCGGAGCTGCTCGCCCGCACCGGCGAGTTCGAGAAGCGGCCGCAGAAGCGGTACGACGACACGGCGCTGCTCATGGCCGAGCTGGTCGAGCACGGTTACGACGCCGAGCGGGGACGCGAGTCGCTGCGCAACATCAACCGGATGCACGGCAAGTACTCGATCGACAACGACGACATGTTGTACGTGCTGTCGACCTTCGTGTACGACCCGCTCGACTGGATCGACCGTTACGGGTGGCGTCGTCTCCATCCGAAGGAGCGGCTGGCGTCGTTCTACTTCTACCGCCAGGTGGGCATCCGGATGGGCATCAAGGACATCCCGGAGTCGTTCCAGGAGTTCCATCGGTTCAAGCTCGAGTACGAACGCGAGAAGTTCACCTACAGCGACGACAATCACGCCATCGGCACGTACACGCTGCGCCTGTTCCAGTCGTGGTACCCGAAGGTGCTGAACAAGGGCATCGAGAAGGTCGTCTTCGCGCTGATCGACGACCGCATGGCGTCGGCTTTCGGTTTCCCCCAGAGCTCGCCACAGCTGACGGAGATCGCCGAGGGCGCACTGCGGGCACGGTCGGCATTCGTACGGCGACTGCCGAAGCGACGTGTGTCGCTGTCGGCAGGCAATGCCGCGAACCGGACGTATCCGGGCTACCCCCTCGGCTACCGCCCGAGCGACCTCGGCGTCGAGCACTGAATCCGGTCGAACACTCGATCCGGTCGGATACCGAGACCTGGGGACAGGAGGGTCGGCCCCGCATTCCGGTTTCGCGACCGGGGTACGGGGCCGTAACCGTCGCGGAGGAAGCCGGAGCGACTCAAGTCGTGACGGAACGCAGGGACTGCTTCGAGGGCAGCGCGAAACCCGAGACGAAGACCACCACGGCGCAGCCGGCGCACACGAGATAAGCGATCACGAAGCCCGCGGTGCCGATGCCGAGCCCACCGCCGACGGTGTGGGCCGCGAGCACCGACGCGACCACCGCGCTGCACACGGTGCTGCCCACGGTGCGGAGCAGGACGTTGACGCCGTTCGCCGCCGCGTTCTGCGACAGGGGCACCGCACCGAGCAGGAGCACCGGAAGCGTGCAGTACACGAGCGATGTGCCGATGGCCGCGACGAAGATCGCGGCCACCACGACCCACAGCGGTTTTCCGGGCACCGCGTGGACGCTGTAGCCGGCGAGCAGGAAGACCGCTCCCGTCATGATCGTGATCTTGGGCCCGAAACGCTCGGTGATCCGGGAGGCCACGATCGCGAAGATCATCATCGCGAAGCTTGCGGCGAGCTGGCATGCCGCCGCCTGGAGGATGGTCAGGTCGTATCCGGCTCCGTGCGCGGACGACGCCTGCAGCAGCTGGGTGGTGATGAGGGTGTTGCCGTAGAAGGCGAACCCGACGAGCAGCGCCGACAGGTGCGGCGCGAGGACGGAGCGGCGGGCCGAGACGCGGAGGTCGACGAGCGGGTTGCGGTTGCGTAACTGCTGCGCGCCCCACAGCACGAACAGCAGTACCGCCGCGGCGAACGAGAGCAGCACGGCAGGACTCGTCCAGCCCCATGTGCTGCCTTGGGTGATGGGCACGAGCAGGCACACGAGGGCGGCGGACAGGCCGGCGGCGCCCACTGCGTCGAAACGGCCTCCGGTGCGGCTGCTCGACTCCGGGATGACGATCCACGCCGCGAGGGCCACACCGGCCCCGATGGCGGCGGTGATCCAGAAGAGCAGGTGCCAGTCGGCGAACTGGACGATGGCGGCCGCGAACGGGATGCCGACCGCGGTGCCGATGCCGAGGGTGGAACTGAGGATCGCGATGGAGCGCTCCACCCGATCGCGGGGCATGACTTCCCGGAGGATCGCCATGCCGATGGGCAGTACGGCTGCGCCGGCACCCTGCAGGCCGCGGGCGAGGATGAGCAGTCCGATGTCCGAGGTCAGCGCGCAGATCAGCGAGCCGAGGGTCATGAGCGAGAACGCGACGAGCAGCATGCGCTTCTTGCCGATCATGTCGGCGAGGCGCCCGAAGATGGGCGTCATCACCGCACCGACCAGCAGTGTGCTCGTCACCAGCCACGACACCGCGGTGGGTCCGGCGCCGGTGAAGCCCGGCATGCTCGGCAGGAGGGGCACCATGACGGTCTGCATGATGGCCTGGAAGACGGCTCCCACCGCGAGGACCGGGAAGACGAGGTGCCCCAGGTCGCGTCGCTTCTCCGCAGCTCCCGAGGCCGGGCGCCTCGGGGCGGAGGTGGCCCTGCCCGGTACGTGCAGGCGCAGAGGGAGCGAAATCGACATGACGTCCCTCCTCACCGAATAGGTAAATAGCCATTCACCACATTAGGTGAACGGCTATTTACCCTCAAGGGAGGTGACCAAAATCATTTCAGCCGCTAAGAACCGTCTCCGTCGAGCAGTCGCTGCACCAGCGGCGCGTACAGCGCCACCACCTCCTCGACCGTGCCGGTCGCGCGTTCCTGCATCATGCGGCGCCGCATGATCGCCAAACCCATCACCGCCGACATCGCCAGCTCGGCCCGGAGGCGGGCGTCCTGGCCCGGAAGCCGCGCGGCGAGGGCATCGATCATCTGCGTGGAGTAGTTGTCGCGGAGCATGCGGTTGCTTTCCTCGCTGCTGCCCCCGCTCATGAAGAGGATGTTCATCGACAACGGCTTGTAGGGCTCGAGCGGGCGGGCGAGCATCGCGACCATCCTCTCCCCCAGGCTCTCGAGCGGGCCGTCGAACAGCACCTGCGCGCCGTACTGGAAGTCGACGAGTTCCTCGTACAGTTGCTCCTTCGAGCCGAAGTACTTGATGATCAGCGGTGCGCTGACCCCCGCGTCCTCCGCGATGTCCTTGAGCGTGATGTCGCGATAGGGGCGCGTCGCGAACGCCTTCCCCGCGGCATCGATGATCAACTGCCTGGTCTCGTCGGAAGTCCGGCGGCGCTTCTCGGGCTCTCCCCGACGCGATGCCTCCGTGCCGCGCACGGTCACATCGCCCGCCTCCCCGACAGCGCTCGTCCCAGCGTCAGCTCGTCGGCGAACTCGAGGTCGCCACCCATCGGCAGACCCGACGCGAGGCGTGTGACGCTCAGCCCCGGGAAGTCACGCAGCATCCGCACCAGATAGGTGGCCGTCGCCTCACCCTCCGTGTTGGGGTCGGTCGCGATGATCACCTCGGAGACGTCGACGCCGTCCTCCTGATTGCCGATCCGGGTGAGCAGTTCGCGGATGTGCAGCTGGTCGGGGCCGACGCCGTTGAGCGGGTCGAGTGCACCACCGAGGACGTGATAGCGCCCCCGGAACTCACGGGTGCGTTCGATCGCCTGCACGTCCTTGGGTTCCTCGACCACGCAGATCACCGTGCGGTCGCGGCGAGGATCGGAGCAGATGCGGCAACGCTGCTGGTCCGAGACGGTGCCGCAGACCTCGCAGAACTGGACACCGTCGCGGATCCGCTGGAGCGCCGCCTGCAGGCGGTCGATCTCGGGCGGCTCGACCGAAAGCAGGTGGAACGCGATGCGCTGGGCACTCTTCGGACCGACGCCCGGAAGTTTGCCCAGCTCGTCGATGAGGTCCTGTACCGGTCCTTCGTACAACGCCGACCTCTAGAAGCCGGGCAGGCCGGGGATTCCGCCGCCGAGCCCACCCGCGAGCGGACCGAGCTTCTCGGCCGCGATGTCCTGGGCCTTCGCCGAGGCATCGGCGATCGCACCGACCACGAGATCCTGCAGGGTCTCGACGTCGTCGGGATCGACGACCTTCGGATCGATCTTCACGGACACGACCTCGCCCGTGCCCTTCACCGTCGCCGTGACGAGACCACCGCCGGCCTGGCCGGTGACCTCCGCCTGCGCCATCTCGTTCTGCGCAGCGACGAGCTGCTGCTGCATCTGCTGGGCCTGAGCGAGGAGTTGCTGCATGTCGGGCATTCCACCACCGGGTTGCACGGCACGTCCTTTCTGAAGTGTGTACGCCAGCCTAGTCCCGGCGCATCGCGGTCGGCACGGACGCCGAGATCGACGAAACCGAGGTCAGTCGACTTCCTTCTTCAGGTTCTCGAGCACCTGCTGCTGGATCTTCCGCAGGCCGAGCGGCGCGAAGGTCTTCTCGAAGAAGCCCTTGACGCCTCCGGCACCCTTCCACTGCGTGAGCACGACGACCGTCGAACCCGTCCCGTTCGGCACGACGCTGTAGGTCGTCACGAGCGTGGAGTTCGCGTCGGTCTCCGTGACGGTACTGCCCTTGACCGACACGGTGGCCTGCACGTCGCGCTGACGCTTCTCCGTGGCCTGGAGGATCCAGTGCACGACCGTGCCGTCGCCGCGACCGCCGGAGATCACGCGGTAGTCGCGGTAGTGCTCGGTGAGGATGCGCGGACGGACCGTCTCGTAATCGGCGAGTGCGGTGAGTACCGCCTCGGGGGCGGCCGCCACCTGGATCGAACTGCTTGCGCTGACCTGTGCCATGAACGACTCCTTCTTCTTCGTGCGTGCTCGAATGTGCCTGTGACGACTGCATCCATCCTGCCTTCCGCCTTTCGGGACGGATGCGACCGCCGGGTCTATTGTGGACGTGCTACCGATGCGCCGCTCCGAGGAGTCGAATGCAGATGCCGAGATCGTCAGGTGTGAAGGTCCCGTACGGAGAGGCGGTACACCGGCACGGTGTCGACCGTCTGCTGCGTTCGTACCGCGCGATTCCGGTCGACGCGCCCGTGCGACTCGCCAAGAAGACGTCGAACCTCTTCCGAGCGCGCGCCGCGGTGAACGCGCCCGGACTCGACGTCTCCGGTCTCGGCGGGGTCGTCTCCGTCGATCCGCAGGCCCGCACCGCCGACGTCGCCGGGATGTGCACCTACGAGGATCTCGTCGACGCGACCCTGCCCTACGGTCTCGCTCCGCTGGTCGTCCCGCAATTGAAGACCATCACGCTCGGCGGCGCCGTCACCGGACTCGGCATCGAGTCGACGTCCTTCCGGAACGGTCTCCCCCACGAGTCGGTGCTCGAGATGGACATCCTCACCGGGTCCGGCGAGATCGTCACCGCCCGCCCCGAGGGTGAGACCGCCGATCTGTTCCACGGCTTCCCCAACTCCTACGGTTCCCTCGGGTACGCGACGCGCCTGCGCATCGAACTCGAACCGGTGAAGCGGTACGTCGCGCTGCGGCACCTGCGGTTCGACACGATCGCCGACCTACAGTCCGTCCTCGCACGGATCGTCGACGAGCGCACCTGGGACGGCACATCGGTCGACTATCTCGACGGGGTCGTCTTCTCGGCAGCCGAGAGCTACCTGACGCTCGGCACGCAAACCGACGAGCCGGGACCCGTCAGCGATTACACCGGGCAGGACATCTACTACCGGTCGATCCAGCACGTCTCCGTCAACCGCCCCAAGGAGGATCGACTCACGATCCGCGACTATCTGTGGCGGTGGGACACCGACTGGTTCTGGTGCTCACGCGCGTTCGGCGCCCAGAATCCGAAGATCCGCCGACTGTGGCCGAAGCGGTTGCTGCGCAGCAGCTTCTACTGGAAGCTCATCGCCCTCGATCACAAGTATTCGGTGGCCGACCGGATCGAGGCACGCAAGGGCAATCCGCCCCGCGAGCGTGTCGTGCAGGACATCGAGGTTCCGCTCGAGCGCACCCGGGAGTTCGTCGAATGGTTCCTCGACGAGATTCCCATCGAACCGATTTGGTTGTGCCCCTTGAAGTTGCGCGACACCGAGTCGTCCCCGGAAGGCCGGCGGCCGAGCGCCTCGGACGCCCAGCGGCCGTGGCCGCTGTACCCGCTCGAACCGAAGCGCGCCTATGTGAACGTCGGGTTCTGGTCGTCCGTTCCCATCGTGCCCGGCGCCGAGGAAGGCGCCGCCAACCGGTTGATCGAGAACAAGGTCGCCGAACTCGACGGGCACAAATCGCTCTACTCGGATTCCTACTACTCGAAGGACGAGTT
This sequence comes from Rhodococcus gordoniae, assembly GCF_001646655.1. Lineage (GTDB taxonomy): Bacteria > Actinomycetota > Actinomycetes > Mycobacteriales > Mycobacteriaceae > Rhodococcus > Rhodococcus gordoniae. The sequence continues at coordinate 71,810 of NZ_LPZN01000004.1, forward strand.
CGAGAAACTCTATTACGGCGGTGGCGAATACCCCGCCCTCAAACAGAAATACGACCCTCGGTCCCGTCTACTGGACCTCTTCTCGAAGGCGGTGCAACGAAAGTGACCATTTTCAAGGCCGAGAACGATCGACCCACCGAGGACAAGCTCGCCCTCGCCCAGATCGTCGAGATCGTGACCGGCGGCGACATGCCGCTGCGCTTCACGGCCTACGACGGCTCCGCAGCGGGCCCGGCGAACTCCCCCTACGGCCTGCACCTCGCATCGCCCAAGGGCGCGACGTACATCGCCACGGCTCCCGGCGATCTGGGCATGGCCCGGGCCTACATCTCGGGTGATCTCGAGGCGCAGGGCGTGCATCCCGGCAACCCCTACGAGTTGCTCGCTTCGCTCGGCGACCTGCACTTCGAGCGTCCTCCGGCCCGCGTCCTCGCGCAGATCGCCCGGTCGCTCGGCACCGAACTGCTCAAGCCGATCGCGCCGCCGCCGCAGGAACACCTGCCGCGCTGGCGCCGGATCGCCGAGGGTCTGCGGCACTCGAAGTCGCGCGACGCCGAGGTCATCCACCACCACTACGACGTGTCCAACGAGTTCTACGAGTACGTGCTCGGACCGTCGATGACGTACACCTGCGCCGTCTTCGAATCCCGGAATCAGAGCCTCGAGGACGCCCAGGAGAACAAGTACCGTCTGGTCTTCGAGAAGCTGCGATTGAAGCCGGGCGACCGTCTGCTCGACATCGGTTGCGGCTGGGGCGGAATGGTGCGGTATGCAGCTCGGCGCGGCGTGAAGGCCCTCGGCGTGACGCTCTCCGGGGAGCAGGCCGAGTGGGCGCAGAAGGCCATCGTCGAGGAAGGTCTGAGCGACCTGGCCGAGGTCCGGCACTCCGACTACCGCGACGTGACCGAGGGCGGGTTCGACGCCATCTCGTCGATCGGCCTGACCGAGCACATCGGCGTCGCCAACTATCCGGCGTATTTCCGGTTCCTCCACGACAAGCTGCGTGCCGGTGGTCTGCTGCTCAACCACTGCATCACCCGGCCGACCAACAACAGCCGGGTCAAGGCGGGCGGTTTCATCGACCGGTACGTCTTCCCCGACGGGGAACTCACCGGCTCGGGGCGCATCATCACCGAGGCGCAGAACATCGGCTTCGAGGTGATGCACGAGGAGAATCTGCGCGAGCATTACGCCCTGACGCTGAAGGGCTGGTGCGAGTACCTCGAGAAGCACTGGGAGGCGTGCGTCGCCGAGGTCGGTGAGGGCACGGCCCGTCTGTGGGGCCTGTACATGGCCGGCTCCCGTCTCGGCTTCGAACGCAATGTGGTGCAGCTGCACCAGGTGCTGGCGGTCAAGCTGGGCGACGACAAGAAGCCGCAGACGCCGCTACGGCCCTGGTGGGTCGCCTGACCTCACCCGGTTTCATCGCATATCTTGGACGCGTGTTGCCGGATCTGGACCCGAGACCGCTCCCGAGCCGCCGTCGGTCGGCTCGGGAATCGGATTGGGATGCCATTCGTGCCTGGACGGACGACAAGTACATGCGGTTCGATGTACGGCCGACGGACCGCACAGCCGTCCCCGCATCGTCGATGTTCTCGGTACCGATCCACGACATCACCATGACGCGGTTCCGCTACGGCGTAGAAGTCGATCTTCGGAACTTCGATTCCGACGCAGGAAACATCCTGGTGTTGACCACGATTCGAGGCAGGACACGTCATGCGACAGGAACATACGACGAGACCGAATTGGGTGCGGGCCAGACGTTCGTCGCCGACTGCAGTCGGGTGGACTATCGGCTCGACGCAGATCCCGACCATCTCCAGCTCAACCTGACGATTCCGCACCGCTTCCTGTCCGATCTCGCCCTGCAGTGGTGGGGCTACGTTCCCGACGAACGACTGTGGAGTCACCAGTGTGCGGTCGGAGGGCCGGACAGTGCGTGGCTCGCCCTGCTCGACTACGCCACAAGGACGGCTTCGACCGCCCCGGACGCTGTTGCCGCCGGAAGAATAGGCCACAATCTCCAGGAGATGCTCGCCGCTCACCTGCTCGACGAGTGGGCTCGCTCGGCGGGCATCGACCTCACCGGGCCCGCGCCGGTTGCCGCTCCTGGATATGTGCGGCTTGCTGTGCAGTACATCGACGAGCATGCGAAGGATCTGCCCACCGTCACCGAGACGGCATCAGCAGTGGGCGTCAGTGTCCGTGCCCTCAACGGTGCGTTCAAGAAATATGTGGGGACCTCCCCGCGGGCGTATCTGGTCGAGCAGCGACTGCGCGGCGTTCGTCGCTCTTTGAGCGCGGGGTCTCCTTCGGTGTCGTCCGCGGCCCACGAATGGGGGTACGTCAACATGGGTGTCTTCGCCGCGGCCTATCGGCGCCGGTTCGGAGAGAACCCGTCGGAGACCTTGCGTCGAGCGCGCACAGGCTAGACGCGTCATTCTTGCCGATTGCAGATATCCCCTACCGATCACAGACGTACAGAGCCGATCACATGTCCTACCTTCCATGCGTGTCACGCATCACACCGGAAGGACGGATATGCACACACTGGATCTCTCTGCTTTGACAACGAGTCTCGACGACGCTCTGGACCACGTCACCGCTTTTCCCGACGGACCGGCTCTGGTTCCCGGCGTTGCAGCCGCGGTCACGCGCTCGACCGGGTCCGTGTACGAGGGGGCGTCCGGCGTCCGCTCGTTGAGCGATGCCACTCCGATGACCACGGATTCGGTACTCGCACTGTTCTCCACCACCAAGGCGATCACCGGAACAGTCGTGCTCCAGTGCGTCGAAGAAGGACTGATCGACCTCGATGCTCCGGCATCGGAATACGTGCCGGACATCGCGGATCTCTCCGTCGCAGAGGGTTTCGACGAGTCCGGGGTCCTGACGCTGCGCGCTCCCCGCACGCCGATCACCACCCGAATGCTGTTGCTGCATACTGCCGGACTCGGGTACTCGTTCTTCGACGACACCTATCACCGTCTCTCGGTCGCGGGCGTCCACCCGAGCGTGATCACAGCAACTCGTGCGGCGCTGCAGACGCCTCTGCTGTTCGAGCCCGGTACCCGGTGGAACTACGGATCCAACATCGATTGGGCGGGGCTCGTGGTCGAAGCCGTTCGCGGGAAGCGACTCGGCGACGTCATGACGGAACGTGTCTTCCGTCCACTGGGGATGAGTGACACCGCATTCACCATGACCCCCTCGATGCAGGAACGACGAGCAGAGATCCACCAACGCAGGGAGGACGGGACGCTCGTGCCGACCGGTCTGGTGCTGCCGCAGGAGCCCGAAGTGGATATGGGCGGTCACGGCCTGTACTCGACCATCGGTGATTACACCCGATTCCTACAGATGTGGTTGAACGACGGTGAGGGTGAGTACGGTCGAGTGTTGCAGCCGGAGACTGTGGCGAAAGCTGCGATCAGCGGTCTCGGCGACCTTCAGGTGACGATGCTCCCAGGAGTCGAGCCCGAGCTCTCGAATGACGCGGAGTTCTTTCCGGGCCAGCGGAAGACGTGGTCGTACTCCTTCATGGTCAACGAGGAACAAGCGCCCACCGGCCGCAGCGCAGGGTCCCTGAGCTGGGCGGGACTGGCAAATCTGTACTACTGGATCGACCGTCGTGCCGATGTTGCCGGAATCTGGGCGGCACAGGTGCTCCCGTTCGCCGACCGCGCCTCCGTCGGTGGATTCCTGGAGTTCGAATCGCGCGTCTACCGCGCACTGCGCTGAGAAAGGGCTCCCGACACCGTGGCGTCGGGAGCCCTTCCGTGTAACCGTCGTGTGCGTCAGCTGCGCAGCGACGCCGGCGGGGTGAAGCGTTCGCCGTACTTGGCGGCGAGCTCCTCGGCCCGCGCGACGAAGCCTTCCTTGCCACCCGGGTAACCGACGATGTACTGAGCGACACCACCGGTCCAGGCCGGGAAACCGATGCCGAAGATCGAGCCGATGTTGGCGTCGGCGGTGGTCTCGAGAACACCCTCGTCGAAGCACTTCTGGGTCTCGATCGCCTCGGCGAAGAGCATGCGGTCGATCAGATCCTGCAGCGGCACATCGAGGGTCGCCTCGGTCTTGAAGTGATCGCGCACACCCTGCCAGATGCCCTGACGCTTGCCGTTCTCGTCGTACTCGTAGAAGCCGGCCTTCTCGAGACGACCCGGACGGCCCTGCTCGACCATCCAGTCGACCACGTCGAGTGCGGGATGACGCGTGGTGCCGAGCTTGGTGTCGCCCTGCTTGGCGGCCTCCTCGGTTTCCTTCGCGATCTTCTGCATGAGCTTCATGTTCAGCTCGTCGGTCAGCTGCAGCGGCGGAGCCGGGTAACCCGCCTGCGAACCGGCCTGCTCGATGGTCGCGGGCTCGATGCCCTCGCCGAGCATGGCGATGGCCTCGTTGACGAAGGTGCCGATCACACGCGAGGTGAAGAAGCCGCGACTGTCGTTGACGACGATCGGGGTCTTGCGGATCGCGAGCGTGTAGTCGAACACGCGGGCCAGGGCCTCGTCGGAGGTCTTCTCACCCTTGATGATCTCGACCAGCGGCATCTTGTCGACCGGCGAGAAGAAGTGGATACCGATGAAGTCCTCGGGACGCTTGACGCCGGTCGCGAGACCGGTGATGGGCAGCGTCGAGGTGTTCGAACCGAGCAGCGCGTCGGGATCGACGATGTCTTCGATCTCCTGGAACACCTTGTGCTTGAGCTCGGTGTTCTCGAACACCGCCTCGATGACGAAGTCGACGCCCGCGAAGTCGGCGGGGTCGGCCGTCGGCGTGATGCGGTCGAGCAGAGCCTTCGACTTCTCCTCGGTGGTCTTGCCACGCGAGAGAGCCTTGGTCTCGATCTTCTCCGAGTAGTTCTTGCCACGCTCGGCGGCCTCGAGGGTGACGTCCTTGAGGACGACCTCGTAACCGGCCTTGGCGGAGACGTAGGCGATGCCGGCGCCCATCATGCCCGCACCGAGAACGCCGATCTTCTTGATCTCGCGCTTCGGCACGTCCTTCGGACGCGAAGCGCCCGAGTTGATGGACTGCATGTCGAAGAAGAACGCCTGGATCATGTTCTTCGCGACCTGGCCGGTGGCGAGTTCGACGAAGTACCGCGACTCGATGGTCGACGCGTTGTCGAAGTCCACCTGCGAGCCCTCGACGGCGGCGGCCATGATGGCGCGCGGAGCCGGCATCGGAGCGCCCTTGATCTGCTTGCGCAGGTTCGCGGGGAAGGCCGGGAGGTTCGCGGCGAAGGCCGGGCTGGAGGGGGTGCCGCCGGGGATCTTGTAGCCCTTGACATCCCACGGCTGGACGCCGCCCTCGGGGTTGGCCTTGATCCATTCCTTGGCGGCCGGAACGAGCTCCTCGACGCTGCCCACGACGTCGTGGACGAGGCCGATCTCCTTGGCCTTGACCGCGTTGTACTTGTTGCCCTGCAGCAGAACCGAGAGCAGCGCCGTCTGGATGCCGAGCAGGCGCACGGTGCGGGTGATGCCACCGCCACCGGGGAGCAGGCCCAGGCTGGCCTCGGGCAGACCGATCTGCACGCCCTTGACATCGGCAGCGATGCGGTGATGCGTCGCGAGGGCGATTTCGAGGCCGCCACCGAGAGCCGCGCCGTTGATGGCGGCGACGACGGGCTTACCGAGGGTCTCGAGACGACGCAGGTCGGCCTTGATGCCCTGGACCTCGTCGAACGCGGCCTGCGCGTCGTCGGGGCCGATCGCGATGATGTTGCGCAGGTCGCCGCCGGCGAAGAAGGTCTTCTTCGCGGAGGTGATCACCACACCGGTGATGGAGTCCTGCTCCTCGTACAGACGGTCGACGGTGGCCTTCATCGACGCCTTGTACAGCTCGTTCATCGTGTTGGCGCCCTGGTTGGGATCGTCGAGTGTCAGCACGACGATGCCGTCGGCGTCCTTGTCCCAGGAAATCATGTTGTCGCTCACTGTTTTTCGAATTCCTTCCGGTGTCAGACGCGCTCGATGATGGTGGCCACACCCATGCCGCCACCGATGCACAGGGTGACGAGGGCGCGCTTGGCTCCGCGGCGCTCGAGCTCGTCGATCATGGTGCCGGTGATCATGGCGCCGGTGGCGCCGAGCGGGTGGCCCATCGCGATGGCGCCGCCGTTGACGTTGAGCTTCTCGTCCGGGATGTTCAGGTCCTTCTGGAACTTCAGGACGACGGAGGCGAACGCCTCGTTGATCTCGAACAGGTCGATGTCGTCGACCGTCAGGCCCGCCGAGGCGAGAACCTTGTGCGCGGCCGGCGTGGGGCCGGTGAGCATGATCGTCGAGTCGGCACCGGAGGTGGCCGTGGCGACGACGCGGGCACGCGGGGTCAGACCGAGGTCCTTGCCGGCCTGCTCGGAACCGACGAGCACGAGTGCCGCGCCGTCGACGATGCCCGAGCTGTTGCCGCCGTGGTGGACGTGATCGATCTTCTCGACGAAGTGGAACTTCTGCTGCGCCACGGCGTCGAAGCCGCCCATCTCACCGATGGTCGCGAACGACGGCTGCAGCTTGGCGAGGCCTTCGAGGGTGGTGTCGGGACGCATGTGCTCGTCGTGATCGAGGATCGTCAGACCGTTCTGGTCCTTGACCGGCACGACCGACTTGGAGAAGTAGCCGCCCGACCAGGCTGCCGCGGCGAGTTGCTGCGAGCGCAGTGCGTAGGCGTCGACGTCCTCGCGGGTGAAGCCCTCGATGGTCGCGATGAGATCGGCGGAGATGCCCTGGGGAACCAGGTAGCTGTCGTAGTTGGTGGCGGGATCGAGCATCCACGCGCCACCGTCGGAGCCCATGGAGACACGCGACATGGACTCGACGCCGCCGGCGAGAACGAGCTCGTCCCAGCCGGAGCGGACCTTCTGCGCAGCCATGTTGACGGCCTCGAGGCCCGACGCGCAGAACCGGTTGATCTGCACGCCGCCCGTGGTGGCCGGCAGGTTCGCGATGGTGACAGCGGTGCGGGCGATGTCGGCACCCTGATCGCCGACGGGGCTGACGACACCGAGGATCAGGTCGGAGATGCGGTTCTCGTCGAGATCGGGGAATCGAACACGCAGCTCGTCGATCAGGCCCGTAACCAGGGAGATCGGCTTGACGGAGTGCAGCGAGCCCGTCTTCTTGCCTCGGCCGCGTGGTGTTCGGATGGCTTCATAGATGAATGCCTCGGTGGTCACAGTGCGCAGGTTCCTTCCCGTGCTTGCGGAGCGACGGCACCCACGGCCCTGCAGAGGGCCGCCGTGCCCAACCTCCCCCACGGTAGAAGCGGGTACCCCTCGGCCGTAAGGACCGAAGCGATCGGTGTCCGTGACCGAACCGAACGTCCGCAAACCCCTTACGGGACCACCGCCGCCCGCAGGCGCGGCCCCGCGTGCAGGACTTCTCGCAGCGCATCGAGGGGGACGGGGGTGCCGACGAGCTCGTCCCACGGGTAGACGGCGACCGTGCGGGACAGGAACGCCACGGCCTCGCGCAGGTGCGCGGGTTCGTAGTTGTGCACCCCGCCGATGGTGAGCCACCGGCGCACGATCGCCTCCGGATCCACGGGAACGGCGGGACCGGGCGCCACCGAGCCCGCGAGCACGAGGCGCCCGCCCACATCGAGGCGCGACACGAGCGACGCGATCGCATCCGCCGAACCCGAGAAGTCGAGAGCGATATCGGCAGGACCACCGTCGTCGAGAACCGCGCCGAACCGTTCGGCGCGTGCCGCGCGCTGCGGGTCGATGTCCACGATCGTGACGTCGGCGCCGGCTTCGGCACACATGGCGACCGCCGTGACACCGAGCATCCCGGCACCGCACACCACGACCCTGCGGCCGTCGAGATCGCCGGCCGCCTCGACCACCGCGACAGCCGTCGCGGTCGCACACGAGGCCGGAGCTGCGACGACGTCGGGCACCGCGGCCGGGACGGGCACGGTCGTCGCGCCCGCGGGCAGCACGATGTACTCGGAGTAGGTGCCCGACAGTGGCCACGGCCCGGTGAACGGTTCGTGGCCGACCTTCGTCACCGACCTGCACTTGGCCGTGCGCCCGGATCGGCACCGGTCGCAGTCGTGGCACGCGCACGTCACGCTCCACACGATCCGCTCCCCCACCGCCGCGGAGGCGTGCGGACCGGCAGCGACGATCTCCCCTACCCCTTCGTGTCCGAGCACCGAGGGCGCCGGTCCGGGGCGGCGCCCGGACACGGTGTGCAGGTCGCTCCCGCACACCGTGGCGAGGCGGACACGCACGAGCAGTTCGCGGTAACCGAGGGCCGGTATCGGTACCTGCCGCAGCTCGATGCCCGTCCCGGTCCACACCGCCGTACGGCTCACACGACCTTCGAGCGGATCCATCCCGACATCCTTTCGATGACGTACACGACGGCGAACACGATGACGACGATCGCGCCGGCGAACTCGAAGTTCAGCGTCCGGACCGCTTCGAAGAGAAGGAATCCCACGCCGCCCGCACCGACGACACCGAGAACGGTCGAGGTGCGGATGTTGATGTCGAGCAGGTACAGCGTCGACCCGACGACCGACGGAACCACCTGGGGGATCACCGCGGCGAAGAGGGTCTTCCACCATCCGCCGCCGACGGCGCGGACCGCGTCGAGCGGCCCGGGGTCGATCTCCTCGACCGCGTCGGCGACGAGTTTGCCGAGGAATCCGACGGAACCGACGGCGAGCGCACACGCACCGGCGACCGGACCGAGTCCGATGGCGGCCACGAAGATCACCGCGAGTACGAGTTCGGGGATCGCCCGCACCACGAGGATCACGGCGCGAGCGGTGGCATAGACGGTGGGATGCGGAGACACGTTGTTCGCCGCCAGGATTCCGAACGGAAGCGACAGCACGGCACCGACGGCGGTGGCGACCGCGCCGATCGCGAGGGTCTGCAGCACCGCGTCGACGAGATCCGAACCCACCGCGGTGAAGTCCGGTGGAACGAGCCGTGTGAAGACCTCGAGGGACGGTCCGATCCAGGTGAACAGATCACGCGGATCGATACGGAGAGCGAACAGAGCGGCCGCCGTGGCCGCGATGACGGTGGACGAGAAGATGATACGCGAGAGACGTTCTCGTCCAGGACCGTTCGCGGACGGAGTGAGCAGAGCGCGCCGGACGACGATGGCGACGACCTCCATCGCCGCGATGATCACCAGGATCACGCAGACGATTCCGAGTGCACGTGGATAGACCAGTCCACGCAGTGCGTCCTGCAACGCGAATCCGATTCCGCCGGCTCCGACGAAACCGAGGACGACGGAGGTTCGGAGGTTGATGTCGATCCGGTAGACGAAGTTGGCGGTCCAGGACGGGACGACCTGCGGCAGAACCGCGTTGATCATCTCCCGGACGTATCCGACGCCGGTGCTGCGCACCGCCTCCCGTGGACCTGCGTCGGTCTGTTCGATCGCGTCGGCGAACAACTTGCCGAGCATGCCTATCGAGTGGAGAGCCAATGCCAGAACACCGGGCAGGACGCCGATTCCGAGTGCGCGGACGAACAGGACCGCAAACAGCAGGTCGGGCATGGCGCGGCAGAACGTGATGACGGCGCGGGCGATGCGGTGCAGCGCCGGGTGCGGTGTCGTGTTGCGCGCAGCCAGGAACGCGAGCGGTACCGATGCGACCGCCGCGAGGACGGTGCCGAGCACCGCCATGAGCAGCGTCTCGATCGCGAGCACACCGATGCGGCCGGGGTCGTCGAGCCGCGGCGGCAGCATGCGTTCGATCAGGCCGGCCGTCGAGTCGAGCCCGTCCAGCAAGGTTGTGGGAGCGAAATCGATGTACGCGGCCGACGCGACGACCACGACCGCGACGACGGCCCAACCGGCGGTGATCGTCCGCCGACGGTCACGACCGGCGCCGTGGGGCCTCGTCTCCGTGCGGGTCGGGGTGAGGATGCTCATGCCGACCGTGCTCCGAGAGAGCCGGAGGCGGGTTCGACGCGCTGGTAGATCTCCATGGCCTCGTCGCGGGAGAGCCCGACCGCCGGGCGATCGAGCACCTTGCGACCGTCTCGCAGGCCGACGATGCGGTGTGCCCAGCCGAGTGCGAGGTCCACCTGGTGCAGCGTGCACACGACGGTGAGCTTGTCTTCCATGCACACCCGGAACAGCAGATCCATGACCACGCCGGCGTTCTCCGGATCGAGGGAGGCGACGGGTTCGTCGGCGAGCAGCACCGTGGGCCGCTGCATGAGGGTCCGTGCGATCGCGACGCGCTGCTGCTGGCCTCCCGACAGGGTGTCGGCACGCCGGTCCGCGAGGTCGGCGAGACCGACCCGGTCGAGATGCTCCCGCGCCTCGACGCGCATGGTCTTCGGGTAGGTGAGCGCCCCGTAGCGGGGCAGCGACAATCTGCCGAGCCCGCCGATGAGCACGTTCTCGAGGCAACTGAGCCGTCCGACGAGATTGAACTGCTGGAAGACGAATCCGACGTCCTTGCGCAGCGACCGCAGCTCGCGGCGGGACGCGAGATCGACCCGTGTACCGGAGACGTCGATCCTGCCCTCGGTGACGGGGTGCAGACCGTTCAAGCACCGGAGGAAGGTCGACTTCCCCGAGCCCGACAGACCCAGCAGGACGACCAGCTCGCTGCGGTGCACGTCGAGATCGACGCCGGACAGCGCGGTGGTGGTGCCGAATTCCTTGGTGACGCCGCGGGCCGAGACGACGAGATCGTCGCCGGCGACCTGGTGGGTGGGATCGATGCTCATCGTCAGCCCTTGCACTTCTCGGATTCGGTGATCTCGCAGACGTGGCGGACCCCGTCGTAGTCGGCGTCGGTCGCAGGCACGACACCCCAGGCACGTTCGTCGGTGATGCGGCATTCGCCGTCGCAGTATCCCTGGGCGAGCAGGTAGTCGGCGTTGCCCTTCTCGGTGAGGATGGCGGCGAGTCGTTCGGTGACCTCGGTGCCGAGGGAGTTGTCGGCGACGAACAGGGATCCGGCGATCGTCTCGGATTCCCAGACCTTCTTCAGTTCGCCTTCCCGGAGGTCGCCGCTCTCGATCATCGTCCGGTCGACCATGGTGTCGAACGCGAAACCGGCGTCGCAGTCGCCCGCTGCGATCGCCAGAGCGGAAGCGTCGTGCCCACCGGCGTAGACGGGGGTCAGACCGGCGACGAGATCCTGCTCGGTTCCCGACTCGACGACTCCCGCTTCGATGAGTCCTGCCGAGGGGTACAGGAATCCGGACGTCGAACCGGGATCGACGAAGCACACGTCCTTGCCGGCGAAGTCCTCGATGCTGTCGATCCCGGAGTTGCCGGACTGCGTCAGACCGTAGGAGCGGTAGCCGGGTTCGGCGTCCGGGTCCTGGACGACGGCACCGAGCGGAGTGGTGTCGGCGCCGTTGAGTTGCGCCACGACGTACGCGAAGGGACCGAAGAAGGCGAGGTCGACGTTGTCGGCGATCATGCCCTCGACCACGCCCGCGTAATCGGAGGCCTGGACGAACTCGACGGTGGATCCGGTCTCGTCCTCGAGCATCGTCAGCAGCGGCTCGTAACTCGACTTCAGATCGGACGAGTTCTCGGCGGGAATCGCACCGAGCGTGATGGTTTCGGGAAAGCCTTGTTCGTTGAGCGTGTCGGGATCCGAACCGCCGCAGGCGGTCAGAGCGAGGGTGAGACCGGCGGCGAGACCGGCGGAGACGGCGGCTCGGCGAGACGACAGGGAACGCATGGGAAGGGTCCTTCGAGTCGGCAGGTCAGGAGAGGATCAGGGCGGGCAGAGCAGCGATCGAGTCGAGAACGTGGGTGGCACCGGCTTCGCGGAGTGTCGCCTCGTCGTGGGCTCCTGTGCGCGTGCCGGCGACGACGGACGCTCCGGACCGCAGACCCGAGAGCATGTCGCCGGCGGTGTCACCGACCACGGCGATCTCGCGGACGTCGTCGGTGCCGGTGCGCAGCAGCGCGGTGAGGATCATGTCGGGGTAGGGACGACCGCGACCGGCGTCGGCGGGCGTGAGGGCGATGTCGGCGAGGTCGCGCCAGCCGAGTGCGTCGAGCAGCCGGTCCTGGGTGGAGCGGCTGAAACCGGTGGTGAGTGCGACTTTCACGCCTGCCTCGCGCAGTTGCGTGATCGTCTTCTCCGCCCCCGGAATCGCGGTGACGTCCCCGGCGTCGACGAACCGTTCGTAGGCGCGTTCGAAGGCGTCGTTGGCGATCCGGGCGCGCTCGTCGCTGCCGAACAGGGCGCGGAAGACGACGATCTTCGACTGTCCCATCGTGTCGAGGACGTATCGGCGCGCGTCGTCCCGCTCGGGGCCGTTCTCGGGAAGGCCGACGGCGGTGGCCGCTTCGTCGAAGGCGCGGACGACGAGTCCGTCGTCGGCGACGGTGGTTCCGGCCATGTCGAGCACGGCCAGTCGGATGGTGGTCATGATCTTCTGCTCCAAGGGTTTCGGGAGTCGGTCAGAGTCCGAGCAGGTCGGCGGTCTCTTCGCCGAGATAGGGGCCGAGTGTCATACCGCGGCCACCCGGACCGGCGACGACCCACACGTCCTCGTCGGCCTTCGCGCGGTGGACGAGCGCGGTGGGATCGGTGCACTGGCTGTAGACCCCTGCCCAGCGCCGGACGACGGGCGGCAGACGGCGACCGAGGAGTTCTTCCGTGACGGCGGTGAGATGGTCGTAGGGTTCCTCGTCGACGTCGAAGTCGAACGGTTCGTCGTAGGCGTGGGTGTCTCCGATGGTCAGGCCGCCGTGCAACCGTTGGACGCACAGCAGCTGCATGCGGTGTTGCTCTGCGACGGGGCGTTGCTGTTCGGCGGCGGTGAGATCGTCGAGGGCGGTACCGGCGAATCCCGGGTAGTAGCGGAGGCTGTCGCCGTCGGCGATCGAGGTGGTGAGCGCTTCGTCCAGTGGTGCGGTCTGCATCATCTGCAACCGGACCCGGCGCAACGGCAGGTCGCCGGCGAGATCGCGGGCCAGGCCACCGAGTGTCGCGCCGGGGCAGGCGAGAACGAGATCGACCTCGTGCACGACACCGTGATCGTCGCGTACCCGGACCGTCCCGTGCGGTGTGCGGGAGACGTCCCGGGCCTCGGTGGACGGCAGGAACCGGTAGCGGCCCGACGTGGCGAGATGTTGCCGGATCGCCGGAAGCGCGATGCGGGACTCGACGGCGGCGTCGGTACCGCAGTGCAGTGCGGCGACGAATTTCCCACGGAGCGCAGGGTTGACACCGCGCGCTTCGTCGGCGTCGAGAAGTGTGAATCCTCGCCGGCCCGCGTCGTCACGCGCGACGGCCTCCTCGGCGACGGCGACCTCGGCGGCGGTGCGCAACAGCGTCAGTGAGCCGTTCGCACGGAAGCCGACATCGGGCACGCGCGCGCCGAGGTCCTCCCACAATTCCCGGGACCGGAGGGTCGCGTCGAGTTCGCCGCGCGTGCGGCCGGAGACCCAGACGAGACCGAAATTGCGCACGGTGGCACCGCGTGCTTCCGGTTCGCGTTCGAGATGCAGGACGTCGTGTCCGCGACGGACGGCGGCGTCGGCGTGTGCGGTGCCGAGGATGCCACCACCGATGATCAGGATTCGCATGTCTGCAACAGTGGAGCATGGTCTAGACCAGATGGGGGCGATTCGGCGAACGCACGGTGAACAGTTGGTATAGACCGGAATTCGGTTACGCTGGATGTGTGGCCACCGTCGTTCGCGAAGCGCGCACCCTCAAGCACCAGGTCGTGCGCCGCCAGGTCGAGTGTCTTCTCGACCAGCTCACCGTGGGAGACCAGGTGCCCTCCGAGCGCGATCTCGCCACCCGATTCGACGTCGCCCGCGAAACCGTCCGCCAGGCACTGCGCGAACTGCTCGTCGACGGCCGCATCGAACGACGGGGTCGCAGCACCGTCGTCGCCGGACCGAAGATCGTCCAACCCCTCGTCATCGGTTCCTACACCGAAGCCGCCCTCCTCGAAGGACGGAGCGCGGGGCGTGTGCTGGTCGCGTGGACCGATCTCGTCGCCGACGACGAAACGGCCTGCCGCCTCGGCATCGAGGCCGGAGACCCCGTCCTCGAACTCGAACGTGTCCTGCTCACCGACGGGGTGCACGTCGGACTCGAACGCACCCGGCTTCCCGCACACCGCTTTCCGGAGCTGCGCCGGACGCTGGATCCGTCGTCGTCACTGTACGCCGCGATCCGCGCCTGCGGGATCACGTTCGCGCGGGCGGTCGAGAAGATCGAGACCACACTGCCCGACGCGCGCGAAGCGGCCCTGCTCGACGCCGACACCCGCACACCCATGTTGTTGCTCGAACGGATCTCCTACGACGAGAACGACGTCCCCATCGAACATCGGCGCTCGCTCTATCGCGGCGACCGGATGTCGTTCGTCACGACCGTCACTCCCTGAGCAGCAGGTCAGTCGACGCCCAGGCCTGCTTCCCGCGCACGGACGATCGCGCTCGCCCGGTCGGCCGCACCGATCTTGCCCAGGATGTTCGACACGTGGTTGCGCACCGTCTTCTGGCTGAGTATCAGTCGCCGGGAGATCGCCGCATTGTCGAGTCCGCGCGCCACGAGATCGAGGATCTCCCGTTCACGTTCGGTCAGATCCGGGAAGGCGGCCGCAGTGTTGCGGGATGTCGACACCGCCGCAAGGGCTTTCGCGGCGACCGCCGCGCCGACGATCATCTCCCCGGCGGCCACCGCCCTGATCGCCCGTTCGACCCCCGACGGATCGGCCCCCTTGACGAGATAGCCGGAGGCACCGGCGCGGATGGATGCGACCAGGATGTCCTCGTCCTCGTGCATGGTGACCATCAGGATGCGGGTGCCCGGGACCTTCCGGAGAATGCTGCGGGTCGCGTCGATCCCCGAGCCGTCGCCGAGTTCGATGTCCATGAGCACGACGTCGATGTCGGCGTTCACGCCTTCGAGCGCCTCCCCCACCGAACTTGCCTGGCACACCACGTCGATCCCGTCGAGGGTGCCGAGGAGCGCGGCCATACCGAGGCGGAAGACGGGATGGTCGTCGACGATCGCGACGCGTATCACCGGGTTGTCGCTCTCGATTCGGACCAGGGTAGCCGCGCGCGCACCACGACACCGCGCGGGTCGCCGGATTCGATGCCCACCGTCCCACCGACCTCCCGGGCCCGTTCACGCATGCTCGGCGTGCCCACGCCGACGCGTGCGTCGGCTGCGAGTCCGCTCCCGTCGTCGACGATGTCGAGTGCCAGAACGTCGCCCTCCGCCGCGACCCGCACCGTGCACTCGTCGGTTCCGGAATGCCGCCGGGCGTTGATGATCGCCTCGGAGGCGATGCCGTATGCGGCCCACGCGACAGGGCCGGACATCCCGGCCGGGAGGTCGGCCTGCAGGTGGACGCGGAATCCCGCGCGGGCGTGCGTGATCACGAGCTCGTCGAGGGCTGCGGTGAGACCGAGTTCGTCGAGGACCGGGGGCAGCAGGCTGCGCGAGAGTTCGCGGACACCGTCGACCTGGCGGTCGAGTTCGCGGAGCAGCTCGTCGACGAGCACGGCCGCGGCCTCCGGATCGGTGGTGACGAGATTGCGTGCCCCCTGCAGACCGAGCCGCACTCCGGCGAGCGACGGCCCGAGTCCGTCGTGCAGTTCGCGGCGGATGGTGCGGCGTTCCTCGAGCCGGACCTCCGTGAGGCGCCGGCGGGCGTCGTCGAGGTCCTCGGCCGACCGCAGTACCACCAGTCCGGCATCGACGACGGTCGCGAGTTCGGTCAGCGCCCGCCGGCTGCGGGCCCCGAGCGATTCACCCGGCGGTGCGGTGACGGCGAGGATCGCGTCGCCCGAGCCGACCGGCACCTCCTCGACAGGTCCCGAGGCGGTCCCCCAGCGCGCGATGACGTCATCCCCACGGCGCACCTCGACCGATTCGAGGCGCAGCGCGGTGCCGATGCCGGCGGCGAGTTCACCCAACAGCAGGTCGGGAGAATCGGCGCCGGCGAAATGCCGCCCGAGAATCCGTACGGCGCGCGCCGGGTCGACACCGTCGCCGTAGACGAGCCGGTGCACCCTCCGGCCGAGCCACATCCGCACCGGTTGCACAGCGAGGGCGACGGTGGTGGCCCCGACCGCCTGGGCGAACACCGATTCGTTCGGGAGCACCAGCGAGACCGCGACCGTCACCGCGAGATAGCAGGTGACGAGCACGGCGGTGAGACTGCCGGCGAGAGCGGCGCGTCCGACCGCGAGGTCGATGCCCCAGAGTCGTTGGCGCAACACGACCGCGAGGATCGCGACCGGATAGAAGGCCTGCGTCGCGAGGTGGAGCAGAGGGGTGAGCATCCACGGCACATCCGGCACCGCCAGCGGGATGTACGAGGCCGTCATGAGCGCACTGCCGAGAGCGAGCCATCCCATCCCGGATCGTTCGGCCGCCGGGGCGTGACGGCGGCGCCACTCGACGTGTCCGGCGGTGAGGAAACCTACGGCCACAACGGGTCCGACGAACCAGATGTCGGCGATGCCGGTGAACGTGCGCGCCCAGAAGAACCAGGCGATCGTCACGACGCCGGCGAGAACCCCCGCTCGCGCCATCGGGCCGGCGGGACGATCGCGGACGAGCCACGGCACCACCAGGAACAACGCGAGCGTCCCGGGGATCCAGGTGGTGTTCTGCAGCGGCCCGAGGAATCCCACCGGAAGTTCGGGACGGACGAAGGCGAGCTGGGTCCAGCTGTAGGACACCGCTGCCAGGCCCACCCCGATCGACGCGACGGCCAGCAGGATCGGAACGGCATGGACGCGACGGGCGAGGATCACACCGGCGACCGTCCCGTAGACGGCGGCACCGACCACGTCCACGAGGAAGAACAGCTGGTCGGAGTCGAGTACGGGACGGGCCGCGACGAACACGACCACGGCCGCGACGGCGAGCAACCAGGAGGCGACGGCCACGACGGCGGCGGGTACCGGAGCCCCGGTACCCGCCGATCCGTTCGCTGTGGCTGTGTCCTTCATGGTGCGGTGAGTATGCACCACTGTGTCCTTGATGCGGCAGGTATACGCCGCTGGGCCGCTCGCAGTGGTACTAACGTGCACGCCGGTCCGTGAGAGCGAATCCGACACCGGCCACCAGCACCCACACCGGGCCGGTGAAACCGGCCATGTACTGCAGCGGCGAGATGCCGAGGAGCAACGTCAGGCCACCGAGAACGATGCTCGCCCAACCGATCCACCGAGGTGCCGCACGGTGACGCAGGGCTGCCACCGCGACCGCGACGCCGCTCACTCCGGCCCCGACCCACAGCCACGGGATGGTGCCCATCCAGTGCGAGGCGAAGACCGCGACTTCGGGCACCATCCGATCGGTGTTCCCGAGCCCGAACAGCAGCTCGGTGTCGAGCCCCGTGCCCATGAGTGTCGCGACCGAGGTGAGCACGAGCCCGAAGGCCGCGACCGTGGGCACGAGGCCGAACTCCGGAGTGCCCGCGCGCAGTCGGCGCTGCAGGCCCGCCGCGAAGACGAGCAGCAAGGCCGTCGACACCATCAACGTCAGGTGCATGACGAGCATGGCCGTGCGCTGCCCGGCGAACTCGGTCATGATCGCCGCCGCGTTGCCGGCGGTGCGCTCGTCGTACGCCGCGCCCATGGCCATGCTCGCCTGGATGCCCACGACGCCGGCGAGTCCGGCGGCGGCACCCGTCCACGCCCAGATCGAGCCGGGGCCACGAGGGTCGGGGGTGATCGGCGTGAGAGGTTCGGTCTCGGTGCCGAGAGTGTTCATGAGGGTCCCTTCGGATCGGTGCGACGCCCTGCGCGTCGTGGAAGGAACGATCCGGTGCCCGGTGTCCCGGGTGGAAGGGACGGCTGTCCCGACCTTCCGGGACCACAGTTCGCGCTCTCCCGGGCAGGCGCCGTGTGCCTACCACAACCGAGGGGAGGTTGTGTGCGATTCTCCCGACGAAAACGCGCACAACCTCCCCTACGACCGGAGGATGTCGACGCGGACATTTCCGGGCTGCCGGATCCGCGTCGCCCCGAATTCACTCAGGGATTTCGGGTGCGGCGCTCGTCCGCCGAATGAAGAGCGGCGACGGATGCGAAGGCCGCAGCCAGTACCAGTAACAACAGCACAACATTGAGTGTCATGGAATGTCCTTTCACGGGGCCGGGCGAATTTCCCCCGACTTCGAAACAGGCGCTCCCCTCTTCTATCCCATTTACGAGAAATATGCGAGTCAACGCATTTTCCACCGGCGAATTCGATACGTTCGCAATTCGAACGCCGCAGAATTCCGGGTCGAATATTCCGTCGGAGAATGCGGCGGATCAGCCCAGTGACCTGCGCCTCATGCGCGCCTGCCGACGGTGAGCAGTGCCCCGTCGGTTCCTAAGGTGATACGACGTGGCGGAAGCGAGCGGAGATCATCGGGTCGTCGACCTGCCGTTGCCCACACCCGCCCCGCTGCGGACGGCGATGCTGACGGTTCCCCGTCAGGGACGCCGGTGGCCCGGGGCCGCGCGTGCAGTCGCCACAGTCGCGGGGCCCGGTCTCGTGGGCGTCACTCTGGGATTCGGTGCCGTCTCCGCCGTCGCCACACTCGGCGCCTTCGCCGTCGTCTACGGCGAACAACGTCCCTATCGGGTACGTGCCCGGGTGGTCGCCGTCGTCGGCACGGTGCTCGTCGCGCTGGCGACGATCGGCGCCGCGGCCGGGTCGGTGGTCCACGACGCGGTGGCAGCCGGTGGGTCGGCGTGGTGGTATCTGCTGGTCGTCGCGGCGATGACCGCGACCGTCTCGGTGTGCGCGTTCGTCGTGGACGCATTGCGTATGGGTGCGCCCGGCGCCTTCCTGATGTTGTTGTCCCTCGAGATCGCCTCGGCTCTGCCTGCGTTGGGAGTGTCCGTCCCGGCGGTCGCGGTGTGGACGGCGATCGGGGCGGCGGCGGCCGTCGTGGTGTCCGTGTCCGGCGCCCCCTTCCGGCCACGGACCCCGGAACGCACCGCCGTGGCCGCGGCGGTTGCCGCCGTCGACGCGGTCTTCGAGGAGAACTCACCGGCTCATCGCCGCGCCGCCGTCCACGATCTGCACGTGGCCTGGCAGTGCCTGCACGACGCCGGCCTCGTCGGCTCGGGGCACCCCCTCGAACGAGCATTGCACGCCGCCCACGTTCGATGTGCGAAGACACTGCACGAACGTCCGCGCGACGAAGCGGTCCCCGAGGACGACCTGCAATTGCAGCCGCCGCTGCGGCGACCCTCGGTGCGGTACCGCCTCGCGCGGGCCGCGCACCCGCGCAGTCGTTCGGCGACGATCGCCGTGCGTCTGCTCGTCGCGGGGCCGGTCGCCGGCACGACCGCGATCGCGCTGGGTGTCGGGCGCCCCGATTGGGCGGTCATCACGGCGGCGATGATCCTGCATCAGGGACCGGACCGGATCCTCGGCTCGTACCGGGCCGCGCACCGCTTCGTCGGCACCGTGCTCGGGCTCGGCCTGCTGGCCTGCCTGACGCCCTTCCATCCGAGCGGTGTCGCGCTCGTGGTGGTGCTGGCCGCGGCGATGGCCGGCACCGAGATGTTCCTGGTGCGGAACTACGGCCTCGCGATGGTCTTCATCACCCCGCTCGTCGTCGTTCTCGGCGGGCTGGGTACCCCCGGCGATCTGGTGACGGTCTCGCGCGACCGGTTCCTCGAGACCGTCGTCGGCGTCTGTGTCGCGCTGGCGGTGATGTGGGGCGTGCTGCCCCGGGCCCACCGCCGCGTCCTCGACTTCGCCGACGGTCGCGTCCGCGACGCCGTCGCCGGGATCGCCGCGTCGACGGACGTGGAAGAACTGCCCGAACTGCGCCGCGATCTGGAGTTCGATCTGCACGCCTCCACCACCGCGGCCGTCATCGCCGCGCACACCGAGCCGGCGTGGACCCGGCAGCGCTGGACCGAGCATCGCCGGCTCCACGAGTTCGGCTACCGGATCCTGACCCTGCCGGAACGACCGGGTCCCTGAAGCAGGGACCCGGTCGCTTCCGCACGAAGATGCGCCTTCGTCAGAGCACCAACACTGCGAAGACGGTCGAGAGGATCAGCCCCGCCATCACCGGCAGGAAGCACTTGCGGGCGAGATCCAGCACCGGCACCCGGGCGAAACCGGCCACGGCGACCAGCGAGGACCAGGCGATGATGACGCCGCCGCCCGACCAGATGTTCCCCATCTGACCGATCGCCGCGAGCGTCGACGGGTCGACGTCGACGGCCGGGCCGAGAGCACCCGACAGCGCGCCGGTGAGGGGCAGTCCGCTGAATCCGGAACCGTCGAGTCCCGCGACCACTCCGATGAGCAGAATTCCGAACGAGGTGACGAAGGCGTTCTGCGGCAGATGTGCCTGCACCGAGGTCACGAGGTCGAACAGGATTGCCGGGCCCGCGGCGTCGGCGGACAGGCCGAGGATCGGGCCTGCGAACTCCGGGTTGCCGATGAAGAAGAATCCGGCGATCGGAAGGACGCAGCCCATGGCCTTGAATGCGAAGACCAGACCGTCGACGAGGTGATCCGAGGTGGTCTCGAGGAAGCTTCCCCGGTCGGTCGACGCTGCGGCGGCGAACAGGATCAGGGCTGCGATCCCGCCCACGATCGCGGCGGCCTCACCACCCTGCAGGGGCGGCACGACCTCGGTGAACTTGCCCAGCATCAGATAGACGATGAACGCGAGGTAGGCCAGCGGCACGAGCATCGCGAACGCCTTGGCGGTACCGCGACGCTCCTTCTCCGCCTCGGCGGGGTCGGCGACCGGCTCGGACGGAGCCACCAGCACCGCCGTGGCCGCCGTTGCCTGCTCGCCGCCACCACCGGGCCCGCCGGGACCGCCGGCCGGTTCGGGCCGGCGCGGAAGACGGGAGCCGCCTGCTCCACCCGAGGAGTCGTCGCCGCCACGGGTGTCACCGATGCCGCTGTCGGCTTCGGATTCCCATTCGACGAGCAGGTCGGCGGACGGTGCACGCCAGTGCCGCTTCTGGACGAAGTAGGTGATGAGCAGTGCCGTGACGCCCACGATCAGGGAGAGGACCAGCGCCTTGTCCGCGACGGAGTCGGCGTCGACGCCGGCGGCTGCCGCGGAGATACCGGGTGCGACCTTGATGATGTAGTCCGACGACAACGCCATGCCCTGACCGCAGATCGCGATGACCATGCCCACCGACAGCGGGGACATGCCGGCGCGGATCGCGACGGGGATGAGCACTGCGCCGACGAGGGGCACGGCCGGGGTGGGCCAGAAGAACAGGGAGATCACGTAGGTGACGGCGGCGAGGACGAGGAAGCTGCTGGTGCCCGCGCGCATGACGCGCCGGAACGGCGCGACCATCATCCGGTCCGCGCCGAGCTGGCGCAGCGCGCCGAGCATGGCCGTGACCATCGCGATGATGAGGAAGATGTTGAACAGTTCCTTCGCCGCGACGAGGCTCGCGTTGAAGATGGCCGACAGTCCCGTGACGATGCTGCCCGAGAACGTCAGTGCGGTCAGGAAGGTTGCGACGACTGCAGGAACGACGATGTTCTTCCGCAGGGCCATGGTGGCCAGGATGACGAGGATGCCGGCCAGGTAGACCCAGTGCGCGGCGGTGAGGTGTACGTCCAAGGCGTTTCCTTCGACAGGAGGGTGGAACGAGTCGGGCTGTGTTCGTGGACGGTGAATGGGCACTCGATGTATTGGGGGAACTTTCCGCTACGGCCCGTGCTCGGTCAACGAGAACGGTGCACAGTGACCGACACGCTAACTGTGCACTGTGTTCCACTTTTGCGATTTCGTGACGCCGAGTCGCTCGCATGTGAAAAATTGCTACGAACATGTGTCGCGAGCCCGGCGCCGGTCTCGCGATCTCGCCGAATGTGCACTCTGCCCCGGCTCGTCCGGATCCGATGTGCATCTCGACTCCGCGATGGCGATGCATCCGACGGTAGCGCAGTGCGACAGTGGTCCGACGGTACGAACCGTGCCGCGCACGTTCCCGAGGTTCCGGAGAGTTCGATGACCACTCGCACCGATACACCGGCAGCGCCGGCAACCGAAACGGATGCAGGCACCCCTACGGCCCTGTCCGCCCTGCTCGCCGGGACCCTCGTCGGGACACTGAGCAACAACATCATCAATGTCCCACTGCCACAGATTCTTTCCGACTTCGACGCAAGCCTCGACGACGGCGCACTCCTGGCCGTCGGTTTCCTTCTCACTTTCGCTGCGGCGATGCCCCTCGCGGGGTACATCGGCGACCGATACGGCCGTCGGCGCGTCTACTGCGGCGCCCTGCTCGGCACCGCGATCTGCGCGGCCGGAGCGGCGACGGCGCCGACCCTCGAGATCCTCGTGGTCTGGCGCGCCCTCGGTGGACTCGCGGCCGCCGCCTTCGCACCGGCCGTCATGGGACTGATCGCGTGGCTGTTCGGCGCACACCGACGCGCACGCGCGGTGAGCGCGTGGGCCACCGTGAACGGACTCGGCCAGGCCGTCGGCCCCACCCTCGGCGGTTTCGTTGCGGGACAGTGGGGTTGGCGATGGGTTTTCGTCCCGATGATTCCGATTGCACTGATCGGACTCGCCGGAACGCTGCGCTGGATCCCGATCTTCCCCGGCCGCCGGATGACCCTCGACGTACCCGGCGCGATCGCACTGACACTCGGTTCCGCCGGAGTCGTGCTGGGGCTGAGCATGTTCGGACAGGCGGGGATCCCCACGTCCGTCGCGGGAATCGTGCTGGCGGTCTCGATCGTCGTACTCGTCGGTTTCGTCGGGCACTGCCTGCGCGCGACCGTACCGTTCGTCGACGTCCGACTGCTGGTCGAGAGCCGGTTCGCGCGGAGCGCGGCCGCCGCCTTCGCGCAGATGTTCTGCCTGGGTGCGGCCCTGCTGGCCGTGCCGCTGCGGTTGCACGCGACGGGCGCGTCGACGGCCACGGCCGGGGTGATCCTGTTCGCGCTGCCCGCAGTGATGGCGGCCCTCGCCCCGGTGGTCGGCCGCACCGTCGATCGTGTCGGCGGACGACGGATGTTGCGGGCGGGACTGGTGGTGCTGCTCGTCGGTCAGGTCGCGCTCGCCGTCGTCCTCTCGGCGGACGAACCGCGCCTGTGGCTCGTCGCGACGGTCCTGGCGATCACCGGTGCCGGCATCGCCGCCGTGCAGACCCCTGCAGCGGCAGGATCGACGCGGTCACCGGCGGGTGAGCGCGGGACAGGGCTGGGGGTGTTCAACCTGATCCGTTTCGGCGGATCGGCCGTGGGGGCGGCGTGGGTGACCGTCGCGCTCGGCTCGTGGACGGTGGGCCCGCTCTTCGCGGTGTGCGCCGTGGTCGTGTGCGCGGGGTTGGCCGCCTCGTTCCTGGGGACGGATCCGGAGGACACCGAACCCGTCTCCGATTCGACAGCCGTCAGCGGTAGTTGATCTCGTTCTCGACGGAGGTGCGCAGCCGGTCGAGGAGCTCGAGCCTGACGGCGAGCCAGGCCGTGAACTGGTTCTCCGGTATCCGGACGTCCATCGCCATCGCGCGGGAGATCCGGTCGAGCTTCGACAGCATCGTGTTGCGATGAACCGACAACTCCCGCGCCGCCGCATTGACGTTCCCGCCGGCCGCGAGATAGGCCGACAGCGTGTCGTAGAGGTCGGTGCCGGGCTCGAGCGCGCCGAGCACGTCGCCGACGAATCTGCGGCTCCGGTCGGTCTCGGCGACCAACTCGAGCACGCCGTAGCCCCGCAGATCGCGATACGCCACCGAACCCGACATCCCGAGCCGCTGCCCGATGCCGAGCGCCACGCGGGCCTGCCGGTAGCTCTCGCGGATCTGGTCCGCCCCGACGGCCGGAGCGCCGTGGGCGACGGGCACCGGGCGCACGCGCCGGCGGGACAGATCCTGTGAGACCGCGTCGGCGTACTCGGCGATCTCGAGTTCGACATCGCGCGGGTCGCGGTAGCGCAGCGACCGCACCACGACCAGGACGTCGCCGATCACCGTGACGTACGAGCGCACCGACGGATGGGGCAGGACGCTGGCCGCGTACCGGGCCAACCGCAGCAGTCCGCCGGATTCGTCGCCGCCCGGACCGGCCGGGTTCTCCCCGTAGCCGGGCGCGACGAAGACCGCGAACGTCGAGGTGAGGTCGATGTCGTGGTACTCGGCGCGGGCCTGCATGTCGTGCTGGCTGGTGAAGCTGCCGTGCACCAGAGCCTGCACGAAATCGCCGCGGGCCCGTTCCTCGGCCTCGTCGACACTGCGTTGCCGCAGCATCTCCGACCCGATGATCGCCGTCGCCTGTTCGGTGACGACCGCGTGCTGGGCCAGCTCGTGCGGTCCCGGCGACGGCCCCGAGGCGAGAACCACCACCCAGCCCTCGAACCGTTTGCCGAGCCGGATGGTGCTCGCCGTGCACGTCCAGTGCGTGCCTCCGACGACCTCCTCCAGCACGCGGGTGTCGTGGTGCGCGTGACGATCCGCGGCCGTCACCGCCGACAACTTCTCGAGCAGGATCTCCGAGATGTCGTCCGCCCGGCCGGCATCCACGCCATGGAAGGCGACGGCCTGGCCACGCGCGTCGAGCGCGATCGCCGGATGCTGCGCGAGGGCGGAGACCTCCTTGACCAGCAACGTCAGTCCCGCGCCACGGTGCAGCAGACCGGCGAGCGTCGAGTGCACATGCGCGGAATAGCGCATGACGTGCATTTCCTGCATCAGCGACCGCTCGGCGAGCAACCTGTTGAGCGCCGCGAACCCCACGGGCAGGTCGAGTTCGATCACCACCGACCCCGGCGGCCAGGACACTCCGGCGGGCGCCGCGCCGTCGACGACCAGCGCCGCGGCGCCGCGGGCCGCAAGCGCGGACAGAGCGTGCGCGCTGTCGGCGAGCGACTCCGGCCGCATGTACACGGCGACACCGTCGAGATCGTCGAATCGGCCGATGATCTCGCCGAACGGCAGCACCCAGGTGAGCGCCCGGTCGAGATCGGCCTCCCGATCCACGACCCGGGCGCCCGCCATGAGCGGTTCGTCGAGCAGCCCTCGGACTGTCAGACGCGGGCTCGATTCCATGGGGACCTGCTTCCCTCGGGAGCATCTGCGGGCCGCGAGGGGGTGGGCCCGCCGACACCGTGGCGGTGTGCACTTTCTACACCAGTTACCAGAGTCATGGGTCACAGACACATGTGCACTGTGTACACCGAATTACGAAAACGACGGTGATCTTGACCGTCCCCATCGGCGCGCAGCCCTGTTAGAAATGAGCCACGCCGGACACACCGCTTCACCACTCCGGCACCCGCCGACACTTCAGCGACGCGGCATCGGCGGGACGCATCCGGATCCCGACGCGGACCAGGAATCGTCCGACTCTCCGACCCGACCTCGAAAGTGGACACCCATGCATCGAATCCACCGCATCACCCTCGACGACGCACTCCCCCTGCTGGCCGCCGGCCGCGCGAAGGCCGAGGAGATCGGCGTGAAGCAGACCCTGTGTGTCTGCGACGAGAGCGCGAACGTCATTGCTCTGCACCGGCTTCCCGGCGCCCGCTTGACCGGTGTCGAGATCGCCATGGCGAAGGCGTTCACCGCCGCCGGGCACGAGCGCGCCACCCACCTGTTCAACGAGGGCCCCAACGGACCCGCCCTCCCCGGCAACGAGGCGTTCGGCATCAGCCACATGCTCCCCGGGAAGTTCGCGATCTTCGTCGGCGGCTTCCCCCTCGTCTACGACGGGCAGATCGTCGGCGCCGTCGGCATCAGCGGCGGCAACGGCGAGCAGGACAAAGCGGTCGGCGCCGCCATGATCGCCGAATTCGAAGCTCTGACCTCCGCGATCAACGCCTGATCGCATCCCCCGCACGACCTCCTCACCGAAAGGCATCATCATGACCGAACTGCTCGGACGCGACGAATTCCGCGCCGCACTCGAAGACGCCATCAAGGGACGCGAGGCCAAGAACGCCTCGTTCAGCAAGGCGTGGGCCGAGGGCAAGCTCGAAAAGCACCACTTCGCCCGGTGGGCCGAGAACCACTACCACTACGTCGGCCCCTTCGCCGACTACCTGGCGAACATCTACTCCAACACCCCCGATCACTTCACCGACGCCAAGGACTTCACCCTCCAGAACATGTACGAGGAGGAACTGGCCGACATCCGGCACACCGACCTGCTCATCAAGTTCGCCGAGGCGTGCGGCACCACCAAGGAGCGCGTCGAGGATCCGAACAACATGAACGCCGTGACGCGCGGCCTGCAGGCGTGGTGCTACGCGGTGTCCCAGCGCGAACACTTCGTCGTCGCCACCGCGGCGCTGGTCGTCGGCCTCGAATCGCAGGTGCCGAGCATCTACAAGAAGCAGATCGTCCCGCTGCGCGAGGTGTACGGATTCACCGAGGACGAGATCGAGTTCTTCGACCTGCACATCACCTCCGATGTGGTGCACGGTGAGCGCGGCTACCAGATCGTCCTGGACTGCGCCGACACCCCGCAGCTGCAGCAGCGCTGCCTGCAGCTCGTCCGCTGGGGAGCGGAGATGCGCTTCTCGTACACGAAGGGCCTGTACGACACGTACGTCGCTCCCGATCTGGAGCTGGCGTCCGCCTGATCCGATGTGCGGGAGCGGAAGTCGCTCGCGGCTTCCGCTCCCGATGTCGCACACGAGCGAAGGAGAAGCATGTCCACCGAAATCATGGGCAGCGGGACCACCGGCACCGATGCCGCAACGGAGTCCCCGGCCTGGGTCGCCGTCGCCACGGTGAAAGAGGTGACCCGCCGCCGCAAACTCCGCGTGGAGGTCGCCGGCCTCGCGATCGCACTGTTCCATGCGAACGACCGCATCTACGCCTTCGCCGACCTG
Source organism: Rhodococcus gordoniae (assembly GCF_001646655.1). Classification (GTDB taxonomy): domain Bacteria; phylum Actinomycetota; class Actinomycetes; order Mycobacteriales; family Mycobacteriaceae; genus Rhodococcus; species Rhodococcus gordoniae. The sequence goes on from NZ_LPZN01000004.1 coordinate 98,613, forward strand.
TGCATCCACCAGGACCGCTCGCTCGTGAAGGGCACGCTCCTGCACGGCCGGGTCATCTGCCCGGGCCACCAGTGGCGCTTCGATCTCGAGACCGGATACGAAGAGGACCAGGACCTCTGCCAGCCGGTCTATCCCGTCCTCGTGCGCGACGAGACCGTCCTCGTCGACCCCACCCCGCGTCCGGCACCGGCCGCATCCGGAAAGGAGTGCACGGCATGACCGTTCGCACCGTAGTCACCGTGGGCGCCGGCCAGGTCGCCGCCGTCGCCGCACGCACCCTGCGTCGCCGCGGCTTCGACGGACGGATCGTGCTGCTCGGCGACGAGCAGCACGCCCCCTACCAGCGTCCGCCCCTGTCGAAGGAATTCCTCGCGGGCTGTGAAGGAGTCGACTCCCTCGCGCTGCTGACCCGGAAATGGCTCGACGCCAACGACATCGACATCCGCACGGGCGTGTCGGTGCAGCGCATCGACACCGCGACCCGCACCGTCGAGTTCGACGGCGGCGAGATCGCCGCCGACGCGATCGTCCTCGCGACGGGCGGACGCCCCCGCACCCTCACCACCACCGGATCCCGTCCCGATCTCGTCCACTACCTGCGCACTGTCGACGACGCGACCGCCCTCGCGGCACGCCTGACCCCGGGGTCGAGTCTCGCAATCGTCGGTGGCGGCTTCATCGGACTCGAGATCGCCGCGACGGCACGATCTCTCGGCGTGACGGTGACGGTCCTCGAACAGGCCGAACACCTGCTCGGAGGCATTCTCGGCGAGCGGGTCGGCGGCCACTGCGCCGATCTGCACCGCCGCAACGGCGTCGACCTGCGCACCGGCACGGGTGTCGCCTCGGTGACCACCTCCGACAGCGGCGTACGGATCGAGACCACCACCGGCGGGATCGTCGAGGCCGACGCCGTGGTGGTCGGTATCGGCATCGTGCCCAACACCGACATCGCGGCGGCGAGCGGACTGACCGTCGACGGTGGGGTCGTGGTCGACGCCACCGGACGTACCTCGGTCGAGAACATCTACGCGGCAGGCGACGTCGCGAAGCGCTTCTCACCGAGGGAAGGCCGGCACATCCGCGTCGAGCACTTCGACAACGCGAACCGGCAGGCCGCGGTGGTCGCCGACACGATCGCCGGACGGCAGTCGCTCTCCGACGACCCGCACTGGTTCTGGTCGGATCAATACGACACCAACATCCAGTTCGCCGGATCGGCTTCCGGAACAACCGAACTCGTCGTCCGAGGTGATGCCGGCAGCGGAGAGTTCTCCGTCTTCTATCTCGCGGGAGACGTATTGACCGCCGCCTTCGCGATGGACCGCGGCGAGGACATCATGGCGGCCCGCGAACTCGTCGGACGCCGAGTGGACGCGGCGCTGCTCGCCGACGAGGACACCGATCTGTGGGAGATGTACGAGGAGGTCGAGCCCGCATGACGATCACCGGCCTGAACCACATCGACGGCAACTGGGTACCGGCGGCCTCCGGAGCGGTCTTCGAACGCCGCAACCCGGCCGACGAGACCGATCTGATCGGCACCTTCCCGGATTCCGACAGCGTCGACGTCCGCAACGCCGTCGGCGCACTCGACAAGGCCGCGCCCGAATGGGCCGCCACCCCGCCGGAACGCCGCGCCGCGATCCTCGAAGCGGCCGCCGACCACCTCGCCGCGCGCTCGGCCGAACTCGTCGACGAACTGATCCGCGAGGAGGGCAAGACCCGCACCGAAGCGTCGATGGAGGTGAGCCGCACCCCCATGAACCTGCGCTTCTACGCGGGTGAAGCGCTGCGCGCCACCGGTGCGACCTTCCCGGCCCCCGGATCCACGACGATCTACACCGTGCGCGAACCGATCGGGATCGTCGGTGCCATCACACCGTGGAACTTCCCGCTCAACATCCCCTCCCGCAAGCTCGGGCCGGCGCTCGCCGCCGGCAACACGGTGCTGTTCAAGCCGTCCGAGATCACCCCGCTGATGGGGCAGCGACTCGTCGAGGCCCTGCTCGCCGGTGGTCTGCCGCCCGGCGCGATCGCACTCGTCCAGGGCGACGGCAAGGCAGGCGCGGCCGTGTCCGGCGACGAACGGGTCGCGGCCGTGACCTTCACCGGCTCCACCGAGGTCGGACGCGCCATCCACCGCAGCGTCGGCCCCGACCGGCGCGTGCAGCTGGAGATGGGCGGCAAGAACCCCGTCGTCGTGCTGGCCGACGCCGACCTCGACGCCGCAGCCGCACTGATCGTCAAGGGCGCCTTCGGATTGTCGGGCCAGGCGTGCACCGGCACCAGCCGTGTCGTCGCCGTCGACGCAATCCACGACGAGTTGCTCGAGAAGGTCGCCGAACGCACCCGCGCCCTGCGGGTGGGACCGGGTTCGGGTGCCGCCGTCGACCTCGGCCCGCTCGCGAGTCGCGGTCAGCTCGACAAGTTCCTCGAGTACGTCACCATCGGCACGGACGAAGGCGCACGGCTCGTGTGCGGTGGCGCGCGATGCGACGACGATGCGCTGCGAGACGGATTCTTCGTGCGGCCCACAGTGTTCGCGGACACCGCACCGGGGATGCGCCTGCTCACCGACGAGATCTTCGGACCCGTGCTGGCCTTCCAGCGCGCCGGTTCCTTCGACGAAGCCCTCGCCCTGGCGAACGACACCGCCTTCGGGCTCAGCGCCTCCGTCGTCACCCGGAGCCTCTCGGACGCCCAGCGATTCGTCGCCGGATCGAGGACCGGACTCGTGAAGGTCAACCAGCCCACCACGGGAATGGCCATGAACGCACCGTTCGGCGGTTACAAGCAGTCGAGCACGCAGACCTTCAAGGAACAGGCCGGCCCCACGCTCATGCAGTTCTACCAATCCGAGAAGACCGTCTACCTCGCCCCCGACGCCTGACCGGCGAACACCCCTACACATGCCTGGAGGAAAGACCATGGAGTTCAAACGAGTGGCCCGATCCGGGCAGGTGCCCGAAGGCATCGTCCGCCGGTTCTACGCCGACGACTACGAGTTCGCCGTCTCCCGGCTCGACGGCAAGGCGTACGCGACATCCAACTACTGCTCGCATCTCGACTGCCTGCTCTCGTCCGGCAAGCTCGTCCAGGACGGCATCGGATGCTCCTGCCACGGAAGCGCGTTCGACCTCGAGACCGGTGAGCCGATCTGCCCTCCGGCCACCGAGCCGATCAAGACCTATCCGTGCGAGGAGCGCGACGGGGAGATCTTCGTCGGGATCGACCCCGCCGAGCCGCCGGAAGGACCGCGCCGACGCAGGATGCGGTCGGCATGACCCGGCGCGCTGTACGACCGGCGACGCTCGCTACCGGGGGCATGGTCGCGTCGAGTCATCCGCTCGCGAGTCGGGCCGGGGTCCGCGTGCTCGAAGACGGTGGTAACGCCGTCGACGCGGCCCTGGCGATGGCGGCGGTCACGTGGCTGACCCTGCCCGGGCAATGCGGCATCGGTGGCGACGCCTTCGCCGTGGTGCGCGAACCGGACGGATCGGTGTGGACGGTCAACGGCAGTGGTTACGGACCCGACGGCGGCACACCGGATTTCTACCGGGAACACGGACTCGGCGCGATCCCGCTCGACGGGGCGCTCGCCGTCGCCGTGCCCGGTGCGCCCGCCGCGCTGGCCGCACTGCACCGGCGGGGAGCGAGCAGGTCGCTGCCCGAACTGTGGGCACCGGCCGCCCGTCTCGCCGGAAGCGGCCTGCCCTGCTCGGCGAAGACTCGGACCGATGTGCAGACCGCCCTCCATGCGATCCGCGGCGACGCCGGACTCGCCTCGGTGTACACCCCGGGCGACCGTTTCCCGCGCGTCGGCGACATACTGCCGCAACCGGATCTGGCCCGCACCATCCGTGCTCTCGCCGACGATCCGGGATCGTTCTACACCGGCGCGCTCGCCGAACGCTGTGTGGCTACGCTGCAGGGGTGCGGAGCACCGTTCACCGGCGACGAATGGCAGGCCGGGGCGACAGTGGACGCGGAAGCACCGCTCACCGCCACCTATGCGGGGCACGTCGTGCACCAGACCCCGCTCCCGACGCCGGGATGGATGGTGCTGCACCAGGCCGCCCTGTGCGACGGCGCACTCGGCACGCATCCCGTACTCGGGGCGGCATCGATCGACCGGATGGCCCGCGCGGCCACCCTCGCCTTCGAGGACAGACTCCGCTGGTGTTCGTCGGACAACGACGGGGTCGCGCGGGTGCTCGACCCCGCGAATATCGCAGCGGGTCGCGCACGGATCGACGAGCGTGCACCGGCCGGGGCGTTCGCGGTCGCCGCCGGGGACACCACGTCGTTCGTCGCCGTGGACGCCGACGGGCGGGCGGTGTCGTTCATCCATTCGCTGGCGTTCACCTTCGGCGCGAAACTCACCGTGCCCGGCACCGGCATCGTGCTCAACAACCGGCTCGGTCGCGGTGCCTACCTGATCGACGGTCACCCCAACGAGGTTGCACCGCGCCGCAAGCCCCTGCACACACTCAACGCGTGGATCGTCACCGACTCGGCGGGCGAGCTGCGGCACGTCGGCAACACCCCCGGCGGCGACGGTCAGGTGCAGTGGAACATGCAGTTGCTGTCGCACCTGCTCGATCACGGTCTCGATCCCCAGGAGGCGGTCTCGGCGCCGCGCTTCACCGTCTTCCCCGGATCGGACGCCGACGTGCTCGGCGAACCGACCGCGTTGCGGATCGAAGGCGACGTCGCCGACGGTGTGTGCGACGAACTGCGCCGGCTCGGTCACCGGGTGGAGATGCTCGAACCACTGGGCGCCGACGGAAGCGCACAGGTGATCTCGATCGACGACCGCGGAGTGCTGTCCGGCGGCAGCGATCCACGACAGGAGGGGGTGGCGCTCGGTGTCCTCTGACATTGCTCCGCAACGGGTGTCCTCTGACATTGCTGCTGTCGCACCGCGTCCGCAGGGCCGGTACGTCCCCGCCGTACTGGCCGGCGACACCGTCCGCACGGCGGGCATGACGCCCCGGCGCGACGGCGAACTGATACTCACCGGGCGGGTCGGCGCGGAGGTCACCGTCGACGAGGCACGTGCCGCCGCGATCGTCGCGGTGGGCAACGCGCTGGCGGCGATCCGTGCGGCGCTGCCGGAGGGCACACCGTTCCGGCCGGTCGAGATGGTCGTCTACGTCGCGACCGCGCCCGGGTTCACCGACCTGTCGGTGGTCGCGGACGGCGCGTCGAACGTGATCGAACGCCAACTCGGTGTCGCCGCACTACCGGCACGCACCGCCGTCGGCGTCCACACCCTGCCCGGTGGAGCGCCGCTCGAGATCGCACTGACCGCCGTGTGCGGATAAACGGAGGCCACAACCGGGAAACGAGGCTCACAACCCCGGTGGTCGGCCATCAGGGTTGTGAGCCTCGACTGTGGGTGGTCCACCTCGGCGACGAGCGCTCACCTCTTCGCGCCGATGTCCTCGAGTTCGGCTGCGAGATCGACACTCTCGGACGGTCGCTGCCACCGATACACTCCCCCGCCCTGGGCGTAGGAGAGGTGACCGCCGAGCGCGCCGCCGACACTTACGGCGCCGAGACCGACCAGGGTCCACACCGTCCCCGTCCGGTCGTGCCGTGCGCGACGCGCGCGATAGGACGTCGCCATGCAGATCGCCCCGATCGCGTTGGATACAGCATGCACCGCGCCGACCCTGCGCTGAGGAACATCGAGGGTGGAGAAGTCGGCGTATCCGGTGATCACGGTCGGAACGGCCGCGGCCAGTCCGAGGGCGACGAGTTTCCGGGACGCGTCCCGCTGGCCGGGCAGCGCATCCAATACGGCAGCGGAGATCCACGATCCGATCGGGACGGTGACGAGGAGGGGATGGACGGGGTGTCCGAGCCAGGAACCTCGGAGCAGGTCGTCGACGACGGAACCGTCGAGGACTCGCCGTATGCGCTGCGCGACGCGCTCGGCGGGCCGATCCACAGCGTCGAAGAATTCGACGGCGCGCAGGAGTTCGTGCAGGTTCATGATGGGGCGATACCCGTCGGCAGCAGATACGAATCGCCGGGTGACCGCGATGCGACGGCACCCTTCGATCGCTGACCATGACGAGGGCGGCATTCGTATTTCTGTCGTATCCCGAGGGCACCATGTGGCCGTGACCGAAAAGACCGTCGGGCTTCCCGAGGACTATCCGCAATTCCTGGACGAACTCGAAGCACAGGTTCGTCGAGCGCGTCTACGGGCTACACGCGCCGCGAATACCGAACTGCTGATCCTGTATTGGACGCTCGGGCACTCCCTTCTCGAGCGTCAACATGTACACGGCTGGGGATCGAAGGTCGTCGACCAACTGGCCAGGGACCTGCGCTCCGAGTTTCCACACATGCGCGGTCTCTCGCGCCGCAATCTCTTCTACATGCGGTCCTTCTCGACAAGCTCGACAATCGAGAGCTTCGCGACTGGTACGCAGCTCGCGCAGCAGAACACGGGTGGTCGCGTCACGTTCTGACCATCAGATCGCCGGGCAGTTACATCGCCGTGTAGGTGCCGCACCGTCGAATTTTCCGGACCATCTTCCTCCACAGGACTCCGACCTCGCACAGCAACTCGTTCCGCGACCCGTACATCTTCGATTTCCTCGATCTCGACGAGCGGGCCGCGGAACGAGAACTCGAAGCGGCACTGATGACACGCCTCGAACAGGTACTCCTCGAACTGGGGCACGGGTTCGCGTTCGTCGGCCGCCAGTACCACTTCACCGTCGACCACGACGACTTCTACATCGACCTGCTCTTCTTCAACTGGATTCAGTCGCGCTTCGTGGTGGTCGAGCTGAAGATCGGCCGGTTCGAGCCCGAATACGCCGGCAAACTCGGTTTCTACGTCTCCTGGGTGGACGAGAACCTGCGAGTCGCGGACCGGCACGCACCGACCATCGGGATCCTGCTGTGCGCGGGGCGCAACGACAACGTCGTGCGCTATTCGCTCGCGGGCACGACCGCTCCCTTGGCGGTTGCGAACTACACCTACGACACCCTGCCCGAACCCATCCGCGAACTCGTGCCTACCGACAGCGAACTCGCCGACGCGGTCGATGCGACCTGGGACGAGCTCACGCCGGACCGCACCGACGGAGACGATCCGCAGAGCTGACACCGTTCGTCGGCAGCTCCGGACGCGGTACGACTATTTCTCGTCGAGCGGTTTCGCTCCCAGTACGTCCTTGAGCAGTTCGATGGCGACTTCCTCCGGATCGCGACGCGTCGACGGATCGCCGGGTGTGGCGGCCTCGGCGAACATCTCCTCGACGTCCGCCTCCGTCATCTGCGACGGGTCGGGCGGCGGCGCGTCGTAGCCCGGCCCCGGATCGTCGGGGAGATCGGGGGCTTCGGGCGGCGGGATGTCGTCGACGTTCTCGACGGACGGACGTGTGAAGGTCGGGGCTGCGGAAGCGGAAGCGGTGGCCACCGGCCGCTGCGGTGCGGCGGAGGCTTCGGCGGGCACAGCCGGCGCGGCGTTCTTCGCCTGACTCGGCCGGGAGAAACGGGGCTGACCTGCGGGGCGCGAATTCTTCTCGGGCGCCTGGGTTCTGACGGGCGCCTCCGCAGCCGAACCGTGTACGCAGGTGACCTCGAACTCCCCACCGAAGACCTCGTGCAGCGCATCGGCGATGACTGCAGCGTTGCGCGGGTCGGCGAGTCGCTTCGCGAGCGGAGCGGAGTCGTGCACGAGCACGACGCGCGTGCCGTCGACCGAGCGCACGGTGGCGCCCGAGAGCATCACCTCGACGGTGCGGCTCCGTTCGCGGACCTTCGCGCGCACCTCCGACCACACGCCCCGCATCTGGGCTGCATCGGGACCGCTGGTCGCGCGGACAGGTTCGGGCTCGGGTTCGGGAGCAACCGGCTCCTCGATCTCGGGTGCAGGCGCGGGCGCGGGCGACGGAATCTCCTGCCCGACACCCTCGTCGGGCACACTCTGCGGCTGCGACACCTCCGGAACGACGGGAGGCGGCACCGCAGCGGGAGGCGGCGTCGGGGCAGATACCGACTGGGCCGGTTCAGGCTGCATCGGTGCCTGCGGGGCGGGGGCCTGCTGGACAGGGGTCTGCTGGGCAGAGGCTTCCGGTTGCGGCCGAGTGGCCTCGCGAGGCGGCGCGGCAGGCGGCACCTCGCTCACCCGGCGCTGGGAGGGTCGCTGGAAACGCGCTGCGGGCTCGTCGGGCGAGAGGGGCGGTGTGGCAGGGGCGGACACGGGCCTCGGTGCAGCATCTCCGGCCGGAGGCGCGACGATACCCTGTTCGAGACGTTCGAGCCGTTGCAGCACAGCGGTTTCCGCATCGGATGCCGCGGGGAGCAGCATGCGCGCACACATCACCTCGAGCAGCAGTCGCGGCGACGTCGCCCCACGCATCTCGCCGAGCCCGGCGTGCACGATCTCGGCGTAGCGCGTGAGGGTGGCCGGACCCAGACGGGTCGCTTCGTCGCGCATCCGCTCGAGGACGTCGCCGGGTGCGTCGACGAGCCCACGCTCGGCGGCATCGGGCACCGACTTCATGAGAATGAGGTCGCGGAGGCGTTCGAGCAGGTCGACGGCGAAGCGACGCGGGTCGTGTCCGGCGTCCATGACCTTCTCGACGGTGCCGAACAGCCCCGCGCCGTCACCGGCCGCGAGCGAATCGACGGCCTCGTCGATGAGCGCCACGTCGGTGACGCCGAGCAGCGACAGGGCGCGGTCGTAGGTGACGCCTTCGGGTCCGGCGCCGGCGAGGAGCTGGTCCATCACCGACAGCGAGTCGCGGGGGGATCCGCCACCGGCGCGGATGACCAGCGGGTAGACCGCATCCTCGACCGGAATGTTCTCCTGGCCGCAGATCTGTTCGAGCAGCCCCCGCATCGCGGTGGGGGCGAGCAGCCGGAACGGGTAGTGGTGCGTGCGCGACCGGATGGTCGGCAGCACCTTCTCGGGCTCGGTGGTCGCGAAGACGAAGATCAGGTGCTCCGGCGGCTCTTCCACGATCTTGAGCAGGGCATTGAAGCCCTGCGTGGTGACCATGTGCGCCTCGTCGATGATGAAGATGCGGTAGCGCGACTCGGCGGGAGCGTAGAAGGCGCGGTCGCGGAGTTCGCGGGTGTCGTCGACACCGCCGTGGCTCGCGGCATCGAGTTCGGTGACGTCGAGATTGCCGCCGCCACCCGGCCCGAGCGACACGCACGACCGGCACGTACCGCAGGGCGTCGAGGTGGGGCCCGTCTCGCAGTTGAGCGAGCGGGCGAGGATACGGGCCGAGGACGTCTTGCCGCATCCACGAGGACCCGAGAACAGGTAGGCGTGGTTGATGCGGCCTGTGTCGAGCGCCGTGCTGATGGGCACGGTGACGTGCTCCTGCCCCACCACCTCCGCGAAGGTCGCAGGTCGATACTTCCGGTACAGAGCCACGCGCCGAGCGTACCGGCGGCGGCCGACACGCACGGAGGTCGGTCCGCCGCCCTCTGTGGCCGAGACCACTCCCGCGTCGGGCGTATACCGAGATCCATCGCGCCTGACGCCCCGGCCCGGGCACGATCCACCCTGACGATCCCCGAGCTCGAGGACGAAGGAGTCGTCACGGTCGAGAAGGAGGGCGGGCTCAGCCGCGAGCGAAGAGGCGGATGCGCTGTTCGCGGCTGCGCTCGAGATGAGCACGCATGTGCTCACGGGCCGCGGACTCGTTCCGCGCCCGCAACGCGCCGAGGATCTGCGCGTGCTCCCGGTTGAGCAGATCGGGTTCGCCGTAGTTGGACGGCGGCCCGGAGTCGTAGATCCGCAGCTGGGTGGTCAGTCGCACGAGCAACGTCGTGATCGTCGTGTTGTGCGCGGCCTGCCACAGCGCCTCGTGGAACCGGAAGTTCCCGATGCGCACCGCGGCATCGTCGGTGGCGGAGCAGCACGAATCGTGCAGCCGCTCGAGCCGGGCCATGTCGAGATCGGTGTGCCGGACCGCCGCGGCGCCGGCCGCCTCGGATTCGAGCGCGACGCGCGCCGCATAGATCTCGATGACGTCCTCGGGAGTACCGGAACGCACCCGGAAGCCGCGGCTCGCCCGTTCGAGCAGACCGTCGTGCGCGAGCCAGTTGAGCGCCTCGCGGATGGGGGTGCGGGAGGCCCCGTAGGTCTCGCTGAGCTGGGTCTCGTGCAGAGCGGCGCCGCGCGGGAACTTCCCGGCGAGGATGTCCGAGCGCAGGCGCAGGTACTGCCTGGAGGTCTGGTCGTCGCGCCCGGTGGGCGGTTCGACGAGAAGCGAGCTCTCCAGCTCGGCCGTCGCGTCCTGCTCGGTCATCTACACCCTCCGTAGGCATGCCGGTTACGTGCGCCGATTATGCCACTGTCAACGTGCGAATACTTGCGTATACGCTATCCGTCGTTTAGCGTCGGTCGGGCGAACACGACGAGAGGACCGAACGCGTGACCGAGGCAAGTTTTCGAGACGAGCAGGTGCTGATCAGCGCCGACGAGCTCTCGAACGATCCCGGTGCATACACCGTCCTGCACGCCACGGTCACCTTTCCGAAGCCCCGATTCGACGGCGACTACCGGCCGGAATCCGGCTACGCGACCTGGCGCGCCGCACACATCCCCGGGTCCCTGCACGCCGACCTGCTCGGTGGATTCAGCGCCCCGGACCCCGACCTGCACTTCACCCGTCCCACTCCGGACGCCCTCGCGGCAGCCCTGGCCGAACTCGGCGTGGCCCCCGAGGCCGACCTCGTCGTCTACGACGACGGTGGCATGACCTGGGCGTCCCGGCTGTGGTGGATGCTGCGCAACATCGGCGTCTCCGCCCGCGTCCTCGACGGCGGCTTCGCCCGCTGGACCGCACTCGACCTGCCCGTGGAGGCCGGCGACGCCGCCGAACGCCACCCCGCCACGCCTCGGACCGCGCGGACCGACCGCGGCCTGTGGCGCGACCGCGACGACGTGCTCGCCGTGGTGTCAGGCGACGCACCGGGCACCCTCGTCTGCGCGCTCGACGCCGCGCAGTTCGCGGGCACCGTCACCACCCGTTACGCACGCCGCGGGCACATCGACGGGAGCCGGAACCTGCCGGCCAAGAGCCTGCTCACCGACGGGATCCTGCGGAGCACCGATCGGATCGGCGAGCTGACCGAGCAGGTGCTCACCGACACGTCCCGGCCGCTGATCCTGTACTGCGGTGGCGGCGTCTCGGCCTGCCTGCTGGCGCTCGCCCTGGTACGGACGGGACACGACGACGTCGCCGTCTACGACGGCTCGCTCGAGGAGTGGACGGCCGACCCCGCCCTTCCCATGCGGACCCTCGGAGAAGAGAAGGGCGGCGCATGATGCGATGTCCGCGATCCTGACCGCTTCGTCCTCTCCCCTCCCCCGACAGGATCTTCCGTGACCACGATCCCCACCATCGACGATCTCGCCGCCACCCTCGACGCTCTGCGCGCGCGGACTCCGCTCGTACACTCGCTGACCAACATCGTCTCGGCCAACTTCCTCACCAACGTGCTGCTCGCCGCGGGCGCCAGCAACGCGCACATCGACAATGCCCATGAGGCAGGCGATTTTGCACGCATCGCCGGTGGAGTGCTCGTCAACCTCGGCACGCCCTTCGACGAGACCTCGGTGGCCTTCACCCGCGCGGCCGAGGCGGCGCACGAGGCCGGCACCCCCTGGGTCCTCGACCCCGTCGGTGTGGGCGGACTCGCGTGGCGCACCTCGCTCGCCGCCGACCTGCTGAAGTTCCGTCCCACCGCGATCCGCGGCAACGCCTCCGAGATCATCGCGCTGGCCGGTCTGGGTGGCGACACGCGCGGCGTCGACAGCGCCGACGAGGCCGCTGCCGCCGTGCCCGCCGCCCTGACCCTGCTCGATCACGCCGACGCCGTGTCGGCCTCCGGTCCCGTCGACCATCTCGTCGGCCGCGACCGCGAAGGCTCGATCGTCGGGCTACGCATCGCCGGCGGCAGCGCGATGCTGCCGCGCGTGACCTCCACGGGATGCTCTCTCGGTGGTCTCGTCGCCGCCTACCTCGCGGTCGCGGAGACCCCGCTCGCCGGCCTCGCGGCAGCACACACGCACGTCGCGGTGGCTTCCGAGATCGCCGAGGAGAACTCCACCGGCCCGGGCTCGTTCGCCGTCGCCTACCTCGACGCCCTGTTCACCGTGGACGCCGACACGGTGCGCGCCCGCGCCCGCGTCGAGCCGTTCGAACTCCCCTCGAAGGACACGAAGTAATGCCTGTCAAGACCTTCTGGTATCTCACCCAGGCCGACGGCGACTACCCCTGGAGCCCCGGCGGGTTGTACCCGGTGGACGGGCAGCGGCAGATCGAACTCGCGAAGACCATCGACGACGGCGGCTTCGAGGGCGCGCTCGTCGCCACCTGGCCGAACGATCCGTTCATCTCGGCGACGTGGGCGGCCGCGCACACCAGCCGGATGAAGTTCCTCGTCGCGATCTACGCGAACATGATGCCCGCGCGACTGCTCGCCGAGAAGGCCCTGACCTTCGACGCGTTCAGCGGCGCACTGTCCGGTGTGATTGTGCGCCCGAGCCGGGACGAAGCGATCGAGCGGTTCCGGTCGCTGTTCGAGAAGGCCGGCATCGAGCAGATCCAGGACGTGCTCGACAAGGCGGTCCGCCGCCGCACCCACGGCAAGCAGGACCTGAAGACCTTCACCGCGCGCGACGCGCAGCGGCAGGGCTGGGTCGACTCCATCAACGCCGGCACGCTGCCCGAACCCGAGGACCTGTATCTCGGCGACGGCCTCTACGCGGGCATCACCGCGTGGTCACCGCTGGACATCTTTGCCACGGGTTCGTCGGCGGTCTACTACGTCGGCGACCCGGACGAGATCACCGGCCACGTGCGCACCCTGCGCGACGCGACCGGACCGACCTCCCTGATCCTCGCCGGATGGCCGCTCATCGACGAAGCGAAGAACGTTGCGGAGCACCTGATTCCGCGTTTCGAGAAGCTCTGACGGTAACGCCGGCGGGATCGGTCAGGGGGTGTCGACGAGACGGAACCCCGACCCGATCCCGTCGCGCGCGTCGATCTCGGCGAGGATCCGGTCGGCCCGCTGGTAGGCGGCGAATCTCGTATCGGGAACCTGCCGGTCGCCGGAGACCCGGGTCGGCGGGAACCGGTATCCCACGGACAGTCCCAGCCACTCACCCGTCTCGGCACGTACGAGCGGACCCCCGGAGTCGCCCGGTCGCATGAGCAACGGCGACGACATCAGGTTCTCGTCCACCCGCACCTCGCCGGTCGCGCAGGCCACCGACGTGCTTCGCCCTGCCGCGCAGTGTGTCCCGACCGGCAGCTCGCCCTCGTCGAACGCCGCCACCGACTCGAGCACCACACGTTCTCCGCGGTCGTTCGGCGCCGACGTGTTCGACCCCCGTACGCGGGTCTCGTCGAGGACGACCACCGCGTAATCGGCGATCTCGTCGGTGGGGAATCCGAGCGGATCGATCGAACCCGTACTCGCGACATCCGTTTCGGCACCGATGGCACCTCGATGCTGTTCGTCGACCTTCCAGACCGGCGACGATCCCGTTCGATAGCAGTGCCCCGCCGTGATGGCGACCAGACGACCCGCGTCGTCGTGCCCGACCGCCGCGACCGAACACCAGCCCGGTGTCGGCTCCGGCGAGAACGAGATCCCGTCGCCGGGCCGGAGGACGACCCGGTCGTCTCCCCCGCCCGCCGAAGCCACGCCCGACGCTCCGGAAGCGAATGCGGCAGCGGCACAACACACTGCGAATGCGCGTCTCACGACTTCTTCGCAGTCTTCATCGACTTCTTGAACTCGCGCACCTCACGCAACGACTGCTCGTCGACGACGTCGGCGATCGACCGGCGCGCGCCCTCGTGCCCGTAGTCGCCGGCAGCTTCCCGCCACCCTTCGGGCCGCACGCCGATCTGCTTGCCGAGCAGTGCCAGGAAGATGCGTGCCTTCTGGTCGCCGTAACCCGGCAGCTTCTTCAGCCTCCGCAGAACTTCCTTGCCGTCCGGGTGGCCGGACGTCCACAATGCTGCGGCGTCGCCGTCGTAGTCCTCGACGATCGCCGCGCACAGCGCCTGGATCCGCTGACCCATCGACGTGGGGAACCGGTGTACGGCCGGTTGCTGCGCACACACCGCGACGAACTCGTCGGGATCCGCCGACGCGATGCGGTGCACGTCGAGACCACCGAGACGGTCGGCGAGCTTCTTCGGTCCCGCGAACGCGACCTCCATCGGCACCTGCTGGTCGAGCAGCATGCCGATGAGAAGGGCCAGCGGATCCTCGGCCAGCAGTGCGTCGGCGTCGGGATCTCCGACCAGGTTCAGCGTCGATGACATGACGACGATCATGCCCTGCGCGTCAGGGCCGGCGCCACACGACCACCGCGATCACGATGCCCAGGGTGAGGGCGATCGATGTGGTCAGCGCATGCAACCAGTGCGGGAAGAGAGTCGGTTGCGACGTTGCCGGAACGGCGGCCAGCGCAGCGAACAACGCCACGACGGCGATGACCGACGCGGCCGCGGACCACCCCTGGGCGAGGCGGGTGTGCCTCGCCCCGCGCAGCTCCGCACTGTGCAGCAACGCGTGCTCGACGACTTCCACGATCTCGGACAGTTCCGCGTCGAGTTCCGCCATCTCGGCGGCGACCCGGCCGGCCATGAGGGCGCGCAGCTGGGTGGGGTGCGTCCACGAGTGGAACCGGTCGTCGTGGAGCGATTCCTTGCGCAGGAGAAGGCGGTCCATCCGGCGGGCCTGCATGATCGCGATGTCGTCGAGAACGGTGGCCAGCCGATCCCCGCGGAGCCCGTCGGGGTGGCGCAGACGGTCCATGATCGTCCAGTAATCGGCCGAGGCCCGCGCTCGCACCGCCACCCACGGGATGAGCCCGTAGATCATCTCGCGAGTGCCGTGCCCGACATAGTCGCTGCCGAGAGAGGTGGCCTCGAGGTCGAACAGCACCGCACCGGAATCCTCCCGCACCGCGAGGGCGGCGCCCGGCTGAACGGGCCGGTCCACCAGCGGCACGCGGTCCCATCCCCACAGCACACCCCAGGACCGTGCCGCGGCGCGGGCCTCCGGACCGATACGCGGTCCGTCGACGAGAGAACGGACGCGCTCGCCACCGCTGGAGAGCACTTCCACGACCATCCCCTCGACGACCTCCCGATCACCTACTCCCCGGTGGCGGTGGACGACGAGTTCGTGGAGGGGACGGAACGTCGTCGGCGCGCACAACCGCCTGTTCAGACCCGGGAACACATCGTTCAGGCAATCGTCGGCCGTCAGCTCGAAGGGTGCGAGGAACTCGCCGAGCACGGGACGCAGACCGGCTCCGTCGCGGTCCTGCAGCGGGTCGCTCCGCCAGTCGATCAGCGGGGAGCCGTTGTCCGTCAGCGATTCCAGCGCCAGCACGAGGCCGTGACCCGGAACGTCCCACAGCGACACGCACGTCGCGGGGTGACCCACATACGGCCGGGTCGCATCCGGGGCCTCCCGCAGCGAACCCGTCGACGCGCCGAACGAGACGGCCGGCCGTGCCGGGTCGACGATGTGCCGGAAGGCGAGCAGGCACGGCGGACGCACACCGTGGTCGGTATCGGGGTGATCGGCGATGCGTGCGGGAAGGAAGGGCTCCATCTTCTCGACGGGCGGAACTCGCGGCGGCGTCTCGGGCGCCGCCTCGATGTCGAGCGCCAGGAGGAACACCTTCAGTACGCCGACACACCCCGTGACAGATCCGACGGCCGATACGCCGACTCCGGAATCCACGAGCGCGCGGTTTTCCATCACACTCACCACTTCCGAACCCGCCGCACGGTATGCGGCGACCCTGACCCGCGAGTATGTCAGGTCGGGAGGGGAAAGCAAGTCGGTGTGACGCCGGGTCCCGAAAACGCTCCGAACAGGGCGGTTCGGGGTTGTCCACCGCCCATCCACGTGTTGTCCACAACTTTATCCACAGGCTGGGAACAAACTCACAGACTCTGCAGCCGGGGAGGTACGCAACACAGAAAAGAGGCTCGCAACACCGGCAGTCACTGCTGGTGTTGCGAGCCTCGTCCTCGCGTTGCGGGCCTGTCGGCGCACTACTTACCGGCGAGCGCCTTCTCTGCTGCGGCGAGCAGCACGCAGGTCGCGACACCGTCCATGGCCTTCTCCAGCTCACCGAGCGAAGGGAAGCTCGGGGCGAGACGGATGTTCTTGTTCTCGGAGTCCTTCTTGTACGGGAACGCCGAACCGGCACCCGTCAGCGCGATCCCCGCTTCCTTCGCCAGGGCGATGACACGGGCTGCCGTGCCCTCGACGACGTCGAGGCTGATGAAGTATCCACCCTCGGGCTCGGTCCACGACGCGACCTTCGACGCACCCAGGCGTTCCTCCAGGACGCGGCGGACCAGCGCGAACTTCGGCGCGAGGATCTCGCGGTGCTTCGCCATGTGGGCGCGCACACCCTCGGCGTCGCGGAAGAAGCGCAGGTGGCGCAGCTGGTTGACCTTGTCGGGGCCGATGGACTTGATGCCCAGGTACTTCTGGTACCAGGCGAGGTTCTCGGTGGAGCTGCCGAAGAAACTCACGCCTGCGCCGGCGAAGGTGATCTTCGAGGTGGACGCCAGCGCGAACACGCGATTGGGGTGACCGGCCTGCGCGGCCAGGCCGAGGATGTCGATCGCGGGCGCGAGGTGCTCGGTGAGCGGATGCACCGCGTAGGCGTTGTCCCAGAAGATCCGGAAGTCGGGAGCGGCCGCCGGCATCGACACCAGCTCGCGGGCGACCTCCTCGGAGTACACCGCTCCGGTCGGATTCGAGTAGGTGGGCACCGTCCACATGCCCTTGATCTGTGGATCGTTCGCGACGAGATCGGCGACGAACCGCACGTCGGGGCCGTCCTCGCGCAGCGGCACGGGGATCATCTCGATGCCGAGCGACTCGGTGATCGCGAAGTGCCGGTCGTAGCCGGGTGCCGGGCACAGGAACTTGACGACCGACTCCTGCGACCACGGGCGCGGCGAGTCGACCGTGCCGTGCAGCAACGACCAGACGACGAGATCGTGCATGATCTCGAGGCTCGCGTTGTTGCCCGCGATGAGGTTCTCGGCGGGGATGTTCAGCAACTCGGCGAAGATCGCGCGGAGCTCGGGCAGGCCCGTCAGACCACCGTAGTTACGGGTGTCGGTGCCGTTACCGTCGCGGAAATCGTCGGCACCCGGCAGCGACAGCAACTTTGCGGAGAGGTCGAGCTGCTCGGGCGAGGGCTTGCCGCGGGTCAGGTCCAGCGTCAGCTTCTCCGACTTCAACCGTTCGTAGTTGGCGGACTGGCGCTCGTGCTCTGCAACGAGTTCCTCATGGCTCATCAACCCGAACTGGGTCTGCGTAGGCATGCGGAGGGACCTTTCACCGTGCACGGCGACACGGGCATCGGCGGAAATTAAGAGGACCCCGCGCACCCGGCAGAGCCCGTTGACCCTTGCTGCCTTCCGGCCCTGGGGGAGTTCACAGGATGCGCGCCGCGCGGGATCCATCGGCAAGTGTAGAGGAACGTGTGCCCCCGCGGCGAACCAGCCCCCGCAGAGCCCTCGGATTCCGGGTGCGACGTGCCCGTTTGGCAACTTGGGGTCACCATTCGGTATGCTTCCCCACGGAGGATTCGCCTAGTGGCCTATGGCGCTCGCCTGGAACGCGGGTTGGGTTAACGCCCTCAGGGGTTCAAATCCCCTATCCTCCGCCACGGAACCCCGTGGGACGCACAGCGTCCCACGGGGTTTCTGCTTTTTCACCCCCTGTGTTCGCGTGCCCGGCCGATCTCGGGCACGATGCGTCTCGTGACCGCGGACGACAATTTCCCGCTCTCCGGCGACGCCGACCACGAGCAGGCTTCGGTCTGGGTGGAGATGTTGGACCGCGAGATCGACGAGCTGTCCACGACCATCGAGAGGACCGGGCAGAAGGCCCGTGCCGAGCATCGGGTGGGCGCCGTGGACCGGGCGCGCCGGTTCGACGCGGAGGTCGAGCGGCTGGCCGCCCAACTCCGCGATCTCCACCGCATGCGCCGCAATCTCACCGACCGCTTCAGCTGATCGGGAGATCGCGGCGGTGCGCTACTCGCAGGCGCTGCGGTGCGCTACTCGCAGGCGCTGCGGTGCGCTACTCGCAGGCCACGCCGTCGCCGTCGCGGTCCATCTTCGGGCGGTAGCCGGGCTGCCCCGCGTACAGCGGCGCCGCTCCCGCGGCCCGGGCAGCCGAACAGTTCTCGAAGTACACACTCGCCGGAGCGGCGGGCTGCGCAGGCGCCACCGGTGCGGGCTCTGCGGGAGCGGGTGCCGGTGCCGGAGCAGGGGCGGGTGCCGGAGCAGGGGCGGGTGCCGGAGCAGGGGCCGGGGCCGTCGTGGTCGTGGGCACGACGGCGGGCTCTGCGCCGGCAGGAATTCCTCCTCCGCATTCGGTGAGGACCCGTGCCATCGCATCGTGCTCGGCCTGCGTCACCCACAACCCGTAGATCGCCTTGACCTCGATCTGCCGCGCGACGTACGTGCAGCGGTAGGCGCGGTTCGGCGGCAGCCAGGTGGCGGCGTCACCGTCGCTCTTCTGCTGGTTGGTCGGCCCGTCCACCGCCTGGAGATTGCGCGGATCGTTGGCGAAATCGGCCCGGGTGCCTGCGTCGAGTTGCTGCGCGCCCTTCTGCCACGCGTCGGACAGCGCGACGACGTGGTCGATCTGCACCGCGGTGGAGGTGTCCTGTCCGCGCGTGAATGCGATCGTCGTCCCGGTGTACACGTCGTTCAGGGTTCCCGACGCCACGACGCAGTCGCGGGTGCCGGACTTGTAGACGATGTCGACGAGGTCGCGTCGCAGGATGTCGTTGCGGGTGTCGCAGCCGTTGCGCCCGAACTCCACCGACACGTCGTCGCTCCACGCCTGACCGAACAGGTCGCGGCTGTAGCCGGTCTTGGGTGCGCGGCCCTTGATCGGCAGGGTCGCCAGCCGGGCCAGGGCATCCGACGAGGCCGCCGGGACGGCCGGGCTCCGGTCAGCGGGGCTCGGGGCGCTCGCGGACGTGGGGCGTGTCGTGCCGGACGGCGTCGTCGTGGAGGTCTCCGAACTCGGTGCCGGGGATTGTTCGGAGGTCGCCGCCGGCGCGACGGCGGTGTCTTCGACGGTCGAGTCGCAACCGGAGAGGGTCAGACCCACGACCGTCGCGACGACGAGAAGGGACAGCCGGGACGACAAGCGGGGCAAGGACATCGGGAGAACTCCTGAGAACGACGGTGCCGGACGGCTCCGCCTTGTCCATCGCGTTCACGGCGCCCGGTCGTTACAGCACGTAAGTGTCTCGGTAACTGCTGCCGACGTCGTCCCGGTCGACACGGTTCCTACTATCGTCCTGTGGTCGGTTACGGCAGGCAGTTGCAGGGACTCGCGATCGCATTGTCCTCTCTCGCAGGGTTCATCGACGCCCTCGGTTTCATCACCCTCGGCGGTGTCTTCGTGTCGTTCATGAGCGGGAACTCCACCCGTCTCGCGGTCGGCACGGCAGACGGCACGTGGAAGACGGTGGCCCTCATCGGCGGTGTGCTCGCGCTCTTCGTGCTCGGGGTGATCCTCGGCAGCGTCGTGGCGGAATCGACCGACCGCGACCGGCGGACGCGCAAGACCGCGGTCCTCGCGACGGTGACGGTGTTGCTGACGATCGGAGCCGCCGCCGTGTTCGCAGGCTGGACACCGGTCGCCGTGATCGCGATGACGCTGGCCATGGGAACGGAGAACTCGGTGTTCCGCCGTCACGGGGAGACGACCGTCGCGCTCACCTACATGACGGGCGCGCTGGTCAAGATCGGGCAGCGGATCGCGGCGGCGTTCTTCGGTGGTCCGCGCTGGAGCTGGCTGCCCTATCTGGGTCTGTGGGGCGGCCTGGTGACGGGCGCGGTTCTCGGCGCGCTCGCCCACAGGGTGCTGGGGCTGCACGCCCTGTGGATCGCAGCGGCGTTCGCGGCCGCGTTGACGCTCTCGGTCCGTTTCCTCTCCGACCACGAGCTCACCGGCGGGGTGTGATTCCCGCCCCCCGTACGTTCGTACGGTGGAGAGCTCGGTTACGGTGCTCCCCATGCGCACGCGCCCCTACGTCACCACCAGCCCCACAAGGCTCGCCGCGGCCCTGCTCGACGTGGCCGCGCGCAACGGTCTCGACGCGGCGAGCGTGCGGGAGGTGGCCAACGAGGCAGGGGTCTCGATCGGGGCGGTGCAGCACCATTTCCCGACCAAGGACGAGATGCTCGCGTACTCGTTCCGCACCCTCTCGGACCGGGTGCTGAACCGGTTGACGAACGTCGATCCCGACATCGATCCGGCGCGCACCCTGTTCTCCGCGCTGAGCCAGCTGCTCCCGCTCGACGAGGAACGCGGCAGCGAGGTCCACGTGATGTCGGCGTTCGCCGTGCGGGCGGTCACCTCCCCCACGCTGAGCGCCATCCGCACCGCCACCCTGTTCACGATCCGGACGGGCATAGCGCGCGTATTGATCCGCGCGGGAACACCCGACCCGGAGACCCGGGCCGCCCTGTTGCTCTCGGCCGCGAACGGGCTCGCGCTCGACGCGGCGGCCGGCCCCGATCTCTACCCGCGGGAGTATCTGACCCACGCTCTGCACGCCCAGGTCCAGCTCGTCCTCGACGGCGCCGACGCGCACTGACCCGCGCCCCGGATTCCGGGACGCGGGTCGGGAATACGGTCGCGCAGCGGGTCGGGAATCGACCGACCGCCCCGCGGTCAGTGATCGACCGACCGCCCCGCGGTCAGTGATCGACCGACCGCCCCGCGGTCAGTGGGCCGACCAGCCGCCGTCCATCGTGTACGACGCGCCGGTGACCATCCCGGCCTCGTCGGAGACCAGCCACGACACGAGCGAGGCCACCTCCTCCGGCTCGACCAGCCGGGGCACCGCCTGATCGGTGAGCAGCACCTCGGAGAGCACGCGATCCTCCGGAATGTCGTGTGCACGGGCCTGTTCCGAGATCTGCTTCTCCACCAGCGGGGTACGGACGTAACCCGGATTGACGCAGTTGCTCGTCACACCGCGGGGACCACCCTCGAGCGCGACGACCTTGGAGAACCCTTCGAGGCCGTGTTTGGCGGTGACGTACCCGGCCTTGAAGGCCGAGGCACGCAGCCCGTGGACCGATGAGATGTTCACGATCCGGCCGAAGCCCCGCTCGTACATGCCGGGCAGCGCGGCCTTCACGAGCAGGAAGGGCGCCTCGACCATGAGCGTCTGGATGCGGCGGAAGTCGGTGAGGGCGAAGTCCTCCACCGGCCGAACGACCTGGATGCCGGCGTTGTTGACGAGGATGTCGACGTCGAGGCGGAGACCGTCGAGGCCGTCGGTGTCGAGCAGGTCGACGCCCCACGCCTCTCCCCCGATCTCGTGGGCGAGCGTCTTCGCGGCGACCTCGTCGACGTCGGCGACGGTCACTCGGACTCCCCGACCGGCGAGGGCTCGGGCGCAGGCCGCCCCGATCCCGCCGGCACCGCCGGTCACGAGTGCGGTGCGGGCCCTCATGCGGAGACCCCGGCGTTCTCGGCGGCCTTCTCCTGGGCCACCGTTTCCGCGTCCGCGGCGTCGATGTCGCGCAGCGAGATGCCCTTCGTCTCACGTGCCACGATCACCGCGACGATCGTGATCAGCGACGAGCCGAGCAGGTAGAAGGAGATCGGGACCGACGAGTCGAAGCGGCTGAGGAGGCTCGCGGCGATGATCGGGGCGAGCGACCCGGCGACGATCGAGGTGACCTGGTAGCCGAGCGAGACACCCGAGTAGCGCATGCGGGTCGGGAACATCTCCGCCATGATCGCGGGCTGCCCCGCATACATGAACGAGTGGAAGACGAGTCCGATGACGATCGCCGAGACGATCCACGCGCTGTTGCCGGTGTCCATCATCGGGAAGGCGAGGAAGCCCCAGGCACCGGCGGTGACGGCACCGATCATGTAGACGGGGCGTCGCCCCAGCGTGTCCGACAGGCGTCCGACCACCGGGATGACCACGAAGTGCACGGCGTGGGCGGCGAGCATCCACCACAGGATGTGGCTGGTGTCGGCACCGACGACGACCTTCAGGTAGGTGATCGAGAAGGTGACGACGAGGTAGTACATGACGTTCTCGGCGAACCGCAGGCCCATGGCCGTGAAGACGCCACGCGGGTAACGCTGGAGCACCTCGAAGACGTTGAACGAGGTTTCCTTCAGCTGCTCGGCCTCCTGCTGCGCCTCGAGAAAGATCGGGGCGTCGGTGACCTTGGTGCGGATGTAGTAACCGATCAGGACGATGACGGCGGAGAGCCAGAACGCGACGCGCCAGCCCCACGACAGGAAGGCCGACTCGGGCAGCGTCGTGGTGAGGACGAGCAGGACGATCGTCGCGAGGAGGTTGCCCATCGGCACGCCGGCCTGCGGCCAGGAGGCCCAGAACCCGCGCGACCGGTCGGGGCTGTGTTCGGCGACCAGCAGCACTGCGCCGCCCCACTCACCGCCGACTGCGAAGCCCTGGATGAACCGGAGCGTCACGAGCAGCGCCGGGGCCCAGTAGCCGATGGCACCGAAGGTCGGCAGGCAACCCATGAGGAAGGTCGCGACGCCGACCATGATGATGCTGGTCTGCAGCAGTTGCTTGCGCCCGAACCGGTCGCCGAAATGACCGAAGACGATTCCGCCGAGCGGCCGCGCGACGAAACCCACCGCATAGGTGACGAACGCCGCGATGATCGCGTCGAGTTCGTTGCCGCCGTCGGGGAAGAAGACCTTGGCGAAGACGAGGGTGGCGGCGGTTCCGTAGAGGAAGAACTCGTACCACTCGACGACGGTGCCCGCCATGGACGCACCGACGACCCTCCGCAATGCCGACGGTGAACTCTCCGGCCCATCCGTTCGTGCCTGTTCGACGCTCATTGCTGCACCCTCCCGGGACGATCTGTGACGGGGAACACTTCCACACGCATATGCCGAGTATCGATACACACATATGCATTCACAATGACGCGATTCGCAGACACAATCTGCAAAACTGCACGTATGAGCGTGCCCTCGGCCGATGACCTCCTCGTCCTGCTCGCCGTCGGGCGCAGCGGAAGGTTCACCAGCGCGGCCGACGACCTGGGCGTCAATCACACGACGATCTCCCGCCGGATCGCTGCACTGGAGCGAAGCCTCGGCGGTCGCGTGCTCACCCGCTCGGCGGCGGGCTGGGAACTGACCGATCTCGGCCGCGAGGCCCTCGACGCCGCCGAACGCATCGAAGCCGCGGTCGGGCGACTGCGGAACCCGAGCGGCGAGCGCCGACTCGAAGGCGTCGTGCGCATCTCCGCCACCGACGGTTTCAGCGCGTACATCGCAGCCCCGGCCGGCGCGCTCGTCCGGCAACGCCACCCGGGTATCTCCGTCGAGATCGTCGCCACCACCCGTCGCGCCTCGCAGCAACGATCCGGGATGGACGTCGAGGTGGTCGTGGGACGGCCACAGGTGCACCGCGCCGAAGCGCACCGTCTCGCCGACTACACCCTGGGTCTGTACGCCTCGCGCGACTATCTCGCCGCGCACGGCTCCCCGTCGTCGGTCCGCGACCTGCGCGAACACACCCTCGTGTACTTCATCGACTCGATGCTGCAGGTCGACGACCTCGACGTGGCGCGACGTATCGCCCCCGACATGCAGGATTCGATCAGCTCGACGAACGTGTTCGTGCACGTCGAGGCGACCCGTGCTGCCGGAGGCCTCGGTCTGCTGCCGTGCTTCATGGCCGACCGGCACCCCGACCTCGTCCGGATCCTGCCCGGCGAGGTCGAGGCACGTCTGGCCTACTGGCTCGTCGCACGCTCGGAGACGTTGCGCCGGCCGGAGGTCGCGGCGGCGGTTGCGGCGATCCGGGAGGTCGCCCATGCCGAGCGAGCGGTGCTCCTGGGTGTCGCTCGCTAGAGTGCACGGGTGTCACTTTCGGGCGAGGACGAGGCAGGAGCGGGCCGCTTCGCCCCGAGCCCCTCGGGCGACCTGCATCTCGGCAACCTGCGTACCGCCGTCCTGGCGTGGTTGTTCGCGCGGTCGACGAACCGCCGGTTCCTGGTACGCGTCGAGGATCTCGACCGGGTGCGTCCCGGTGCGGAGCAACGTCAACTCGCGGACCTCGCGGCGATCGGCCTCGACTGGGACGGCCGGGTAATCCACCAATCCCGTCGCCTGCGTCTGTACGACGAGGCGATCGCGCGGCTCGAGCAGGCCGGCCTGACCTACGAGTGCTACTGCACCCGACGCGAGATCCTCGAGGCCACCTCCGCGCCCCACGCTCCTGCCGGCGCCTATCCGGGCACCTGCCGCGGCCTCACCGACGAGCAGCGCGCCGAACGCCGGGCCTCCGGCCGTGCCCCCGCGATCCGGTTGCGGGCGTCCGAGGAGGGGTTCACGGTCCACGACCTGCTGCACGGGGATTTCACGGGCATCGTCGACGATCTCGTCCTGCGCCGCAACGACGGAACCCCCGCCTACAACCTCGCCGTGGTGGTGGACGACGCCGACCAGGGCATCGACCAGGTGGTGCGCGGTGACGACCTGCTCACCTCCGCCCCCCGACAGGCCTGTCTCGCACACCTGCTCGGATTGCCGGAGCCCGTCTACGCGCACGTGCCGCTCGCGCTCAACGAGGAGGGCAAGCGACTGGCCAAGAGGGACGGTGCGGTGACGCTGGGCGATCAGCTCGCGCTCGGCCACACGGCCGCCGACGTACTGGGCACGATCGCCGTGTCGCTGCGTCTTGCGGACCCCGGCGAGCCCGTGTCGCCGGAACTGTTGCTGGACCGCTGGAATCCCGCGCGACTTCCCCGTGATCCGTGGGTCTTCACGCCGGCGGGGGAAGGCATCCGACAGGACACGACGCGGACATAGCGGATGCAGATCCCGTGTGATGTACGTACTCTCTCGGAAGTGTCCGAACCCGGAGACGAGAGGCAGCGATGACCACCGGTGGTTACGACCCGAATCAGGATCCGCAGAAGCCGGGTGGTTATCCGCCGCCCGGCGGCTATCCGCCGCCGTCGGGCGGTGGCACTCCCCCGCCGGGTGGGAACTATCCGCCGCCCGGAAATTACCCGCCGCCCGGTGACTACCCGCCGCCGGGTAACTATCCCCCACCCTCGGGTGGCAACTACCCACCGCCGGGTGGGTCCTACCCGCCGCCGGGGAATTATCCGCCCCCACCGTCAGGGGGCAATTATCCGCCTCCGCCGGGCGCGTACGGCGCCGGGAACTTCGGTGGGCCGCCCACGAACCAGTTGAGTGTCGGCGACGCGATCTCCTACGGCTGGTCCAAGTTCAGCGGCAACGCGGGCGTGTGGATCATTTTCATGCTCGTCGCGTTCGTCATCCAGGGCCTGATCAGCGGCATCTTCAACGGATTCGACTTCACCGGCGACACGACCGAGTTCTCCGCCCTGAGCATCGTCGGCAGCATCGTCTCCGCGATCGTCGGTTACCTGATCCAGGCCGCTTTCGTGCGCGGGGCACTGGCCGAAACGGACGGGCAACGGCCCGCATTCGGCACGTTCCTGCAGATCGGCCCGATCGCCGCGGTCATCGTCGCGGGCCTGCTCGTGGGCATCGGCACGACGATCGGTCTCGTGCTGTGCATCATTCCGGGCCTGGTGTTCGCGTTCTTCGCGTGGTGGACGATGCAGTTCGTCATCGATCGCAACCAGGACGCGGTCACCGCGATCAAGTCGAGTGTCAACGCCGTGAAATCGAATGCGGGGACGTTGTTCCTGCTCGCACTCGCACTGTTCGGCCTCAACCTTCTCGGTGCTCTGCTGTGCCTGATCGGCCTGCTGGTCACGGTGCCGGTGTCGATCATCGCCGTCACGTACGCCTACCGGGTCACCACGGGTGGTCCCGTAGCGGCCTGACCCGGCTCGACGGCGCCCTCCCGTCGCACACCCCCCGAGGCATCTACCGACGCGCCACGGCACGCTGTACCGTGGCGCGTTGCCATGCCGATCGCGACAAGGGAGACATTTTGACGACAGGCGGATACCCACCACCTCCGCAGGACCCCCACGTTCCGGGTGGATACCCCGGTGGCGGTTCCCCCTCGTACGGTGGCACACCGTCCGACTACACCCAGCAGTTCCCGCAGTACGGTGCGCCCCAGAACGGGGCCCCGCAATACGGCGCACCTCAGTACGGCGCACCCCAGTACGGAACACCGCAGAACGGAGCTCCTCGGTACGACGCACCCCAGTACGGCGCACCTCAGTACGGGGCGCCGGCGGGCGACCAGTTCGGTGGAGGCCCGGGATTCCCCGGCCCGAACTTCGGCACCGGCACCCCGGGGCAGCTGTTGCCGCGTTTCGGCGCCCGCATCATCGACGGCCTCATCGTCGGCATCCCCATGGGGATCCTGAGCGTGGTCATGCTCCTCGCGAGCGGCGGAAGCGGCTTCGTGAACTTCTTCATGACGGTCGTCAGCGGTGTCGTCGCCTTCGGCTACTGGACCTACATGGAGTCCACCCAGGGCGCGACCCTCGGCAAGAAGCTCCTCGGACTGTCGGTCGCCGGTCCCGCGGGCGGCAACCCCACCCTCGAGCAGGCCGCCAAGCGCAACGCCTTCGTCGCGCTGCAGATCCTCACCGGCATCCCGTTGCTCGGCTTCCTCGTCGGTCTGCTGTCGTTCGCCGCATACATCGGTATCGCGGTCACCATCGAGCAGGACGGCAACAAGCAGGGCTTCCACGACAAGTTCGCCGGCGGCACCCAGGTCCGCAAGTCCTGATCTCACGCGTGTCACGGGCCCCGTCCTCGAGCGGACGGGGCCCGTTCGTCACATTTGGGGTGTTCGCGCACGTACAGACGGTCCGCAACTTCGTGATCGGCACGTCGTGATGCTTGGATGTGCGGGTGACCGAGCACGGACCGAACACCTCCCCCGCCCTCTTCGACCACGCCGCCTTCGCACGCGTGAGCCGCAGCCCGTACACGGGAATCGTCGTGCTGTTCACCGCGGTGCTGATGATCTCCAACATCTCCGCGACGAAGGGCATCGCTTTCTTCACCGACTCCGAACTCGGGTTCGGTCCGCTGCAGATCCTGCCGATCATCACCGACGGCGGATTCTTCCTGTTCCCCCTCGCCTACATCCTCGGCGACGTACTCAGCGAGGTGTACGGCTTCGCAGCCACCCGCCGCGCGGTGTTCTACGGATTCGGGGCGGTCGCGCTGTCCGCGCTGTGCTTCTGGCTCACGCAGCAGCTTCCGCCCGCCGACTTCTATGCCGGGCAGGAATCCTTCGAGAACGTGCTCGGGGTGGTGCCCCGGATGTTGATCGCCGGACTCGCCGGATACGCGGTCGGGCAGCTGCTCAACTCGTACGTCCTGGTCCTGATCAAGGAGCGCACGCGGGAGAAGTACCTGTGGGCGCGTCTGATCGGGTCGACCGTCGTCGGCGAGTTCGCCGACACCCTGATCTTCTGCTCGATCGCCGCGGGCGTCATCGGCATCACGACCTGGGGCGATTTCGTCAACTTCGTGGTCGTCGGGTTCCTGTGGAAGACGCTGGTCGAGATCATCGTGCTTCCGGTGACCTACCGCGCGATCGCGTACGTCAAGAAGCGCGAACCGTCCTACGCGTGACGGGTTACGCCCGATGACTCACGCCTGACGCCGGCTCGCGTAGAACCGGCCCAGGGTCTCGGTCTTGAACTCGGCGAAGGTGCCGTTCTCGATGCTCGTCCGGATGTCGTCGACGAGCCGCACCGTGAACCGCTCGTTGTGGATCGTGCACAACGTCGAGGCGAGCATCTCCTTCGCCTTGAACAGGTGGTGGATGTACGCGCGCGTGTAGTTCCGGCAGGTGTAGCAGTCGCAGTTCTCGTCGATCGGCGTGAAGTCGCGCCGGTGGCGACTCGTGTTGATGTTGAATCGGCCGTCCGGGTGGTAGATCGCGGCGTTGCGCGCGACCCGCGAAGGATTGACGCAGTCGAAGGTGTCGACACCGTGTTCGACGGCGACGAACACGTCGTCGGGTTCGCTGATGCCCAGCAGGTGCCGCGGCTTGTGCTCGGGCAGTTCCTCGGTGCACCAGCGCACGATCGTGCCGAGGTTGTGCTTCTCGAGCGCACCGCCGATGCCGTAGCCGTCGAACCCGCGGCCGGTCTCACCGACGATGGATTCGAGGCCCCGGCAGGCCTGTCGGCGCAGGTCCTCGTACTGCGCGCCCTGCACGACCCCGAACAACGCCTGATAGGGACGGTGGGCACGCTCGGCGGTGAGCTTCTCGTGCTCGGCGATGCACCGCACCGCCCACGCCTGGGTGCGTTCGAGGGAGCGTTCCTGATAGCCGCGCGTGTTCATCAGTGTCGTGAGTTCGTCGAAGGCGAACATGATGTCGGCACCGAGTTCGTGCTGGATGCGCATCGACACCTCGGGGGTGAACCGGTGCCGCGACCCGTCGAGGTGCGATTTGAAGGTCACCCCGTCGTCGTCGACGTGCGCGAGCCGTTCCTTGCCCTTGGCGATGACCTCGTCGTTCTGGACGCCCACGGACTCCATCGCGATGACCTTCTTGAAACCGGCACCGAGCGACATGACCTGGAAACCGCCGCTGTCGGTGAAGGTCGGGCCGGGCCAGTTCATGAACTGTCCCAGCCCGCCCGCCTCGTCGACGATGTCGGAACCGGGCTGCAGATAGAGGTGGTAGGCGTTGGCGAGCAGCGCCTGGGAGCCGAGCTCGGCCATCGTCTCGGGCAGCACCGCCTTGACGGTCGCCTTCGTGCCCACCGGGATGAACGCCGGCGTCCGGATGTCCCCGTGCGGGGTGTGGATCGTGCCGGTGCGGCCGAGTCCGTTGTCGAGACGCGCTCCGACGGTGAAGAAAGGATCGGACGGGGTCGGAATGCTGGGATCGGTCACTTCCGTATCCAATCATGTCGCCACACCGAGACCGCGAACACGGCGACGCCGGCCAGCGCCAGCAGCACGCCGACCGCGGCAGGAGCGGTGTAGCCGAATCCGGCGGCGATCACGACCCCGCCGATCCACGCCCCGAACGCGTTGGCGAGGTTGAACGCCGCGTGGTGGAGCGACGCCGCGAGCGTCTGGGCGTCCTCCGCGACATCCATCAACCGCACCTGCAGGGCCGGACCCACCGCGGCACATCCGACACCCAGACCGAAGACCATCACGAAGGCGGTCCAGGGGTTGTGGGCTGCGGCGACGAACAGCGCGAGCAGCACCGCGAGCGAGGTGATCGACGCGAAGACGCCGGGGATCACCCCGCGGTCGGCGACCCGGCCGCCGACGGCGTTGCCGACGACCATGCCCACTCCGAAGAGCATCAGCGCGACCGGCACGAGCGATCTCGACACTCCGGCGACGTCGGTCAGCGTCGTGCTGATGTAGGTGTACACGGCGAACACGCCACCGAAGCCGATGACGGCCACCGCGAGGGTGAGCCAGACGGTGCTGCTCTTCAGCGCGCCGAGTTCGACCCGCACGCTGGTGGTCGGTATCGACAGCGACGGCACCCAGGCCGCGAGAGCAGCGACGGTGCCCACTCCGATCACCGCGACCAGCACGAACGCCGCGCGCCACCCGAACGCCATCCCGAGCCACGAGGCGGCGGGCACACCGACGACGTTCGCGACCGACAGCCCCATCATCACCAGCGAGACCGCCCGTGCACGGCGACCGGGACCGGCGAGATGCGCCGCGACCAGCGCGGCGACCCCGAAGTACGCACCGTGCGGCAGGCCGGCGACGAACCGGGAGGCGACGAGCAAGCCGTAGTTCGGGGCCAGCACCGTTGCGGCGTTACCGAGGGTGAACGCGACCATCAGCGCGACCAGCAGTGTCTTGCGTGGGACGCGTGCGGCGATCGTGGCGATCAGCGGGGCACCGACGACGACACCGGCCGCGTAGGCGGAGACGACGTGACCCGCGGTCGGTTCGGAGACGCCGACACTCGTCGCGATCTCGGGGAGCAGCCCCATGGCGACGAACTCGGTGGTCCCGATACCGAACCCGCCGAGAGCGAGCGCCCACATCACCGGTGTGCGCGCAGGATGTCCGGAGTCGGCGTGGGCAGGATCGTCGATGGGGCGGCCGGAAGCCGTGGTGGTCATCGGTGAGGAAACCTTCGATCGTCGATGGCCCCGGAGTCGGACGTCGTGCGGCCCGGGACGAGGGCGCCCTCGGGGAGCGGCGCATGGGCAGCTTCCATTCTGGGGCAGTCCGGCCACTCACTTCTTCTCGCGACGACGTGAGTTGCGCCATCTCGGGACCGTCAGGTGAGGAAGGTCGTATCCGCCCGTTCGGCTCTGCGCGCCTCGAGCCTCCTCGCGACGAACTTGCCGGCCTCGTCCACCCACAGCACCGTCGAGCCGACGGCCACCGCGAGCAGCCATTGCTCGGAGGTGAGCGAGGTGGTGTCCATGAATCCCTGCAGGGCGTCGAGTTGCACCACGCAGATCTGCAGGACGACGACGGCGATGATCGCGATCCAGATGGTGTGGTTGGTGAACGTCTGCGCCGAGAACACCGATCCGAGATCCGAGCGCACGTTGAACAGGTTGAAGATCTGGTAGAAGACGAACGTGGTGAACGCCAGGGTGGTCGCGAACAGCGGGTCGGATGCGCTGTCGGGGAACAGTTCCGGGCCGAAATGCAGAACCGCGACGGTGCCGGCCGTCATGACGATGCCGAGCCCGAGGATGCGCTGTACCCGGGAGCGTTCGAGCAGGGCCTCGTGGGCGGGGCGCGGGCGTCGCCTCATCGCGTCCGGGGCGGTCGGATCGACACCGAGCGCGAGGGCCGGCGGTCCGTCCATGATGATGTTCACCCACAGGATCTGCAGGGCACTGAAGGGTGCCCCGCCCGCGAGGCCGAGTACACCGGCCGTCAGGAAGATCAGGACGAAGCCCCACGCCGTGGTGAGCTGGAACTTCACGAATTTGATGATGTTGTCGTAGATTCCGCGTCCTTCGGCGACCGCGGCGACGATGGTCGCGAAGTTGTCGTCGGTGAGGATCATGTCCGCGGCGCCCTTGGAGACGTCGGTGCCGGTGATGCCCATCGCGACACCGATGTCCGACTGTTCGAGCGCCGGAGCGTCGTTGACGCCGTCGCCCGTCATCGCGACGATTTGCCCGTCGGCCTGCAGCGCTTCGACGAACCTGATCTTGTGTTCGGGCGCCACGCGGGCGAGGACACCGAATTCCTTTGCTCTCTGGCGCAGTTCGTCATCGGTGAGTGTGTCGAGGTCGGCGCCGGAGGCCGCCGACCCGCGGATCCCGAGTTCCTCGGCGATCGCGGAGGCCGTCACCAGATGGTCGCCGGTGATCATGTGCACCGCGATGCCCGCCTCGTGGGCCACGGCGATGGCATCCTCGGCCTCGGTTCGCGGCGGATCGACGATGCCGACGACCGCGTGGACGGTCAGGCCGGACACCTTCTCCTGCAGTGCATCCGTGTCGCCACGCGGGACGGCATCGAGATTGCGACCTGCGATCATGAGGGTGCGCAGGCCTTCCGACGCCAGTGACTCCACAGCCCGGCGGATCCTCGCGCGACCGTCGTCGTCGAGCGGCATCGGACCGGCGGAACCGGCGATCGACACGGCCCGGTCGAGCAGCACGCCCGGGGCCCCCTTCACGAAACAGCGGTATCCGCCGCCCGGCAGGGTGTGGAAGGTGGCCATGTACTTGTAATCCGAGTCGAACGGCACCTCCGCGATGCGGTTCAGCGCGGCGCGCGCACCCTCGACGTCGATACCCCCCTTCTCGGCGAGCACAACGAGAGCGCCCTCGGTGGGATCGCCGACGAGCACTCCGTTCCTCACCGTCGCGTCGTTGCACAGACCCATACCGAGCAGTGCGTCCGTGAAATCCGGTGCGGGCAGGCCGTCGCCGACGAGGATCTTGCCGTCGGTTCCGTAACCGGTGCCGGTGACACGGAAAGCGCGACCGGCGACGAGCAGACGCTGCACCGTCATCTCGTTGAGCGTGAGGGTGCCGGTCTTGTCGGTGCAGATGTGGGTGGTGCTGCCCAGCGTCTCGACCGCGGCGAGCCGTTTGACGATGGCACCGCGGGCGGCGAGGCGTGAGGCACCCATCGCGAGGGTGAATGCGACCACGGCCGTGAGCCCTTCGGGAATCGTCGCGACCGCGAGCGACACGGCGGTGACGAGGAGGTCCGACCACGACTGTCCCCGCAGCAGACCGAGGACGAACACCAGCGCCACCGTCACGATCGCAATGATCGTCAAGGTCTGGGCGAGCTGACCGATGCGTCGTTGCAGTGGTGTCTGTTCGGTGCCGGCCGACCCGAGAAGGGTTGCGATGGAACCCATCTCGGTACGCATACCCGTGCCGGTGACGATCATCGCGGCGCGTCCCCGCGTGACCTCGGTGTTCATGAACAGCATGTCGGTGCGGTCGCCGAGCGGCGCATCGGGATCGTCGACGACATGGACCTGCTTGTCGACCGGCTGGGATTCGCCGGTGAGCGCGGCCTCGGCGACCTGCAACCGGACGGCGGTGACGAGACGGCCGTCGGCCGGGACGGTGTCGCCGGCCTCGAGAAGCACCACGTCGCCGGGGACGAGTTCGGCGCGGGGCACCTCCGTCCCGCGACCGTCGCGCAGCACCCGGCTGGTGGACACCGACATCTTCTTCAGCGCCGCGAGACTGCTCTCGGCCCGCGATTCCTGCACATAGTTCAGCACGGTGTTGAGCGCGATCACCGCGAAGATGACGACGGAGGTCTCCCATTCACGGGAGACAGTGGCGCTGACCACCGCCGCCACCACCAGTACCAGCGTCATCTTGTCGGCGAGCAGCGACAGCACCCGCCGCCAGGTCGGAACCCGTTTCGCCTCGTCGAGCAGATTCGGGCCGTGCTCGTCGCGGCGCCGCTCGACCTCCTCCGCGTTCAGTCCGCGTTGCGGGTCGACCGCGAACGCCTCGGCCACGTCGGCCGCGTCGCGGGTGTGCCAACTCGAGGTGGTCGCGGGAGCCTGTGCGGGCATCGGCACTCCTCATTCGGGGCTGCTCTCGGCGGATCGGGCGAACGCGGTCCTGACGGCCGGTCTCACCGTAACCGCCGGAGCGTTCCACTGCGCCGGAAGCCGGTTCGTGATGTGCTGGATACGGCAGCGGAACCGGAGGAGTGAACGCGATGAGCGACAACCCGAACACCGACGATCCCGTCGTCCCGCTCGACGAGGACCAGTGCTGGGACCTGCTCGCGACGGGCAAGGTGGGCCGGCTCGTCACCGTCGTGGACGGGCGGCCGGAGATCTATCCCGTCAACTACGTCGTCGACGAGCGCACGGTGTACTTCCGCAGCGGTGAGGGCAGCAAGCTCTCCGAACTGGCGGTGTACTCGCAGGTCGCGTTCGAGGTCGACGAGATCCACGAGGACTCGGCGTGGAGCGTGGTGCTGCACGGACACGCCCGGGTCCTGCGCAGTTTCGAGGATGCGGCGAGGATCGACGCCCTCGGACTGACCCCGTGGGTTCCCACCCCGAAATACGACTACGTCGCGTTGGCGGCCACCGATCTCACCGGGATGCGGCTCACGCTCGTCAAGCGCTGAGCAGTGGCACCCTCTGTGCAGCAGCACCGACTGCTGATGCGGTTCATGCTGCTCTCGGTGGCGACCGCACTCGCGACGATGCTGCTGAAGGCGTCCGCGGCGTGGATCACCGGATCGGTGGGTCTGCTGTCGGACGCGCTCGAATCCGGGGTCAACCTCGTGGCGGCGCTCGTCGGCCTCGCGGCGCTGCGCCTCGCCGCGAAACCCGCCGACGAGAACCACGACTTCGGGCACGGAAAAGCCGAATACCTTTCCGCCGCGGTGGAGGGCACCATGGTCTTCGCTGCCGCGACAGCGATTCTGTGGACGTCGGTGGAGCGCCTGATCTCACCGCAGCCGGTGACCGAGGTCGGTATCGGCCTCGTCCTGTCGGCCGCATCCTCGGCGCTCAATCTCGTGGTGGGTCTGCTGCTGATCCGACAGGGACGCGCACACCGGTCGATCACGCTGGTCGCGGACGGAAAGCACCTGCTGACGGACGTGTGGACCTCGGCGGGCGTGCTCGTCGGCGTCGCGCTCGTCGCATTGTCGGGCTGGGACGTGCTCGACCCGATCGTGGCGATCCTCGTCGCGCTGAACATCCTGCGGATCGGATTCGGGCTGGTGCGACAGGCCGTTGTCGGCATGCTCGACACGGTCCTGCCGCCGGAGGACGTGACGGCGGTGAACGCCGTCCTCGACCGCTACCGCGAACCGGGACGGGTGACGATCCTGCCTCCGCGGACCCGCGAATCGGGACGCCAGCGCTTCGTCTACCTCACGGTGCGGGTGCCGGGCGAATGGACGGTGCGGGCCGGGCACGACCTGCTCGACCGCATCGAGGCGGACCTCGCCGAAGCGCTGCCCGGCATCGTCGTGTTCAGCCATCTCGAACCCACCCGGGCACCGGTCGAGCCCGGGCGGCCGGGCGGGATCACGCGGACGTGATCAAGCCCGCGCCGAGACCGAGCATGAGTACCGCCACGCCGCCGTCGAGGATGCGCCACGAGGCAGGCTTGGCGAACCAGGCGCGCAGATAACGGGCCCCGTAGCCGAGGGCGGCGAACCACACGACGCTCGCGGTGATCGCCCCGGCACCGAACCACCAGCGTCCGGGATTGCCGTAGTGGTTGGCCACCGATCCGAGCATGAGCACGGTGTCGAGATAGGTGTGGGGATTGAGCCAGGTCAGCGTCAGGCAGGTCAGCAGGGCCGCGCCGATGGTCACGGCGCCGCCCGGAGCGGCGGACAACGCGGACGGCTTCAGCGCGCGACGTGCCGCGAAGAGTCCGTAGCAGATGAGGAAAGCGGCACCTCCCCAACGGATCACGTCGATCGCGCCGGGTGCGCGGTCGAGGATCGTCGCGATCCCGGCGATGCCCGCGGTGATGAGCAGCGCGTCGGATATCGCGCACACCGCGATCACAGGCAGTACATGTCGTCGCGCGATGGCCATGCGCAGGACGAAGGCGTTCTGCGCGCCGATGGCGACGATGAGGGACAGACCTGTGACGAATCCGGCGGCGACGAGTGACATGGCATCGACGCTAGGAATCCTGCCGAGATAAGAACAATTGATTTTGCTGTAGCTACATTAGAGTTCCTTCATATGGATCTCGACTTCGCTCAACTTCGCACTTTTGCAGCGGTATTGGACGAGGGCACCTTCGACGGTGCGGCGGCTGTTCTTCGCGTCACACCCTCCGCGGTGAGTCAGCGCATCAAGTCACTGGAGCAACACGTCGGTCGGGTGCTGCTGCGGCGGACCCGCCCGGTGACCGCGACCTCGGCCGGCGAGGTGGTGATGCGGCTCGCCCGGCAGGTCGCCCGACTCGAACAGGATGCTTCCGAAGAACTCGGATTCGGAGCCGACGCCGGGAGTTACGCCACGATCCCCCTCGTCGTCAATGCCGATTCCATGTCCACCTGGCTGCTTCGGGCCCTCGCCCGGATGCCCGTGCGATATCGCGCCCTCTTCGAACTGCACCGGGAGGACGAGTTCCATTCGACGAATCTCCTGCGCGACGGCACCGCCATGGCCGCGGTCACCTCCGTCCCCGAACCCGTGCAGGGATGCACGTCCGAGAAGCTCGGCGCCATGCGTTATCACGCGATGGCCAGCGTCGACTTCGCCGAACGCTGGTTTTCCGGAGGCATGACCCCCGCCGCACTGCGCGAGGCCCCGATGCTCGCCTTCGACCGCAAGGACGACATGCAGGATCGGTTCGTGCGCACACGGACCCGCCGGAAGACGAACCCTCCCCGCACCTACGTTCCGGGCGCCCTCGAATTCGTCGACGCGGCGCGGCTGGGCCTGGGCTGGGCCATGCTTCCCGATGCGATGGTCACCGACACGACCGATCTCGTGAGCCTGGCACCGGACGACCCGATCGACGTGCCGCTGTACTGGCAGCGGTGGCGGTTGGACTCACCGGTGCTCGACGCACTGACCGATACGGTGCGGCGCACCGCACTCGAAGTGCTGCACTGAAATTCGGCAGACGCGGTTCCGGTCGCGCGGCCGTCCACGAAGCACACCACCGGGATCGTCTGCCCCGCACAGGGATATCGCCCGTTGTCGGAACGCCGCCGAAACCTGCCGCGGTCACTCCACGAGTGCTTTGAACTGCGCGTCGTACAGCCGCGCGTACGCGCCGGACGCCTCGAGCAACCCCTCGTGCGTGCCCTGCTCGACGATCCGTCCGTCCTCCATCACCACGATGCGGTCGGCGTTGCGGATGGTCGACAGGCGGTGGGCGATGACGAAACTGGTGCGGTCGTCGCGCAACCGCGCGGTGGCCTGCTGGACGAGCAGTTCGGTGCGGGTGTCGACGGAACTCGTCGCCTCGTCGAGGATGAGGATCGACGGCTTGGACACGAACGCCCGCGCGATCGTGATGAGCTGACGCTCACCGGCACTGAGGTTGCCGTCGTTCTCCTCGTCGATGACGGTGTCGTAGCCGTCGGGCAGGGCCCGCACGAAACGGTCGACGTAACTCATCCGGGCCGCCGACATGATCTGGTTCTCGGTGGCGTACGGATTGCCGTAGGCGATGTTCTCGCGGATGGTACCGCCGAACAGCCAGGTGTCCTGCAGGACGATGCCGATGCGCGAGCGCAGCTCGTCGCGGGACATCGAGCGGATGTCGACACCGTCGACGAGGATCCGTCCCGCGTCGACCTCGTAGAACCGCAGGATCAGGTTGATGAGGGTGGTCTTGCCGGCGCCCGTCGGGCCGACGATCGCGATCATCTGACCCGGCTCGGCCCGCAACGACAGGTTCTCGATGAGCGGCCGGTCGGGGGTGTACGAGAACGCGACGTTCTCGAACTCGACGAGGCCGTGCCGGCTCCACGGCATCGTCGGCGCCGCGACCTCCGGTTCCTCCTCCGGTTCGTCGAGCACGGCGAACACCCGCTCGGCCGACGCGGACGCCGACTGCAGCAGGTTGACCATCGCGCCGATCTGCGCGAGCGGCTGCACGAGCTGTCGCGAGTACTGGATCATCGCCTGGATCTCACCGAGCGACGCGGTGCCCGACGCGATCCGCAGACCACCGAGCACCGCGATGACGACGTAGCCGATGTTGCCGAGGAAGGTCACGAACGGCATCACCAGACCGGACACGAACTGCGCCCGATAGGAGGCCTGGTACAGCGATTCGTTGGTGTCTGTGAAGCGCCGCTGCACTTCTTCCGTCCGGCCGTAGGCGGTGATGAGCTCGTGTCCGGTGAACGCTTCCTCGATCTGACCGTTGAGCTTGCCGGTCGTCTCCCACTGCGCTGCGAAGTGCTTGCGCGAGCGCCTCGCGATGATCACCGTCGCCACCACCGACGCCGGGACGGTCAGGATCGCGACCACCGCCAGCATCGGCGAGATGTACAGCATCATCACCACGAGGCCGAACAGGGTCAGGACCGCGAGGACGAGCTGGGAGATGGACTCCTGCATGCCCGCCGAGACGTTGTCGATGTCGTTGGTGACGCGGCTGAGCAGGTCGCCGCGCGAATGCGTGTCGAAATAGCGCAGCGGAAGCCGGTGGATCTTGCGTTCGACCCGCGACCGCATGTCGCGCACGACGCGCTGCACGATCTCGTTGAGGCCGTAGGCGGCGACCCAGATCAGGCCGGACGAGAGCAGGTACAGCGCGAGCACGATGACGAGGATCCGGCCGAGGGCCGGGAAGTCGATGCCGAGCCCGGGCACCACATCCATACCCGAGACCATGTCGGCGAACTGGTCGCGCCCTTCGGCGCGCAGACCGGCGACGGCCTCCTCCTTGGACCGGCCGGCGGGCAGTTGCATGCCCACCACCCCGTCGAAGATGACGTCGGTGCCGCGGCCGAGGACGAAGGGCGCCACCGACATGCTCACGACCCCGAGGAAGGCGGAGAACAGGACCGAGTAGACGGCGTAACGCTGCGGGTGGAGCAGACCGAGCACCCGGCTGACGGTGCGCACACGCGACGGCGCCGCGGCTTCCGGAGTCGTCATACCGTGGCCATCCTCTGCGACTCGACGATCTCCGAGTACGTCCGGCACCGGCCGAGCAGCCCCAGATGCGTCCCGGAATCGACCATGACGCCGTTGTCGAGGACGACGATGCGATCGGCGTCCTGCACCGTGGAGACCCGCTGCGCGACGATGAGCACGCATGCATCGCGCGTCTCGGGCTCGAGCGCGGCCCGCAACCGGGCGTCGGTCGCCGGGTCGAGTGCGGAGAAGGCGTCGTCGAACAGGTAGACGGAGGGCCGGCGGACGAGGGCCCGGGCGATCGCGAGTCGCTGGCGTTGCCCGCCGGAGACGGTCGTGCCGCCCTGGGCCAGGACCGTGTTCAGCCCGTCCTCGCTCTGGTGGACGAAGTCCGCCGCTTGCGCGACCTCGAGGGCGTGCCACAGTTCGTCGTCGGTGGCGTCGGCGCGCCCGTACCGGAGGTTGTCGGCAATGGTCCCGGAGAACAGGTACGCCTTCTGTGGCACCACGGCGATGCGTGAGCGCAGCACGGTGGTGTCGAGCGCCCGGACATCGACACCCGCGACGAGCACCTGCCCGGCGGTGACGTCGATCAGGCGCGGCACGAGCCGCATCAGGGTGCTCTTGCCCGAGCCGGTGCCGCCGATGATCGCGGTCGTGGAACCGGGATCGGCGCGGAACGACACCCCGCTCAGCACGGGGGCGTCGGCGCCCGGATAGGAGAAGCCCGCGCCTCGCAGTTCGAGGGTGACGCGGGGCGGGAGTTCACGGACGGGTTCGGCGGGCGACGTGACCGTCGGTTCCGTGTCGAGGACGTCGAGGATGCGTTCGGCGCAGACCGTGGCGCGCGGCGCCATGATCGCGACGAACGACGTCATGAGCACGGCCATGAGAATCTGGGCGATGTAGGTGATCATCGCGGTGATGGAGCCGACCTGCATCGCACCGGCGTCGATGCGGTGAGCGCCGACCCACAGCACGGCCACGGTGCTCACGTTCGAGATCAGCAGCACCGCCGGGTACAGCACGGAGTTCACCCGTCCGACGCGCA
The DNA here is from genome assembly GCF_001646655.1 of Rhodococcus gordoniae. GTDB lineage: Bacteria > Actinomycetota > Actinomycetes > Mycobacteriales > Mycobacteriaceae > Rhodococcus > Rhodococcus gordoniae. The sequence continues at coordinate 137,738 of NZ_LPZN01000004.1, forward strand.
GGGCGGTCGCGGTGAGGTCGTCGTTGGCACCGTCGAAGCGGGCCTTCTCGGTCTCGTCGCGCACGAACGCCCGGATCACCCGGATGCCGGTGATCTGCTCACGCAGCACCCGGTTCACCGAGTCGATGCGTTTCTGCATCACCCGGAAGCCGGGAAGCATGAGGGCGATGAGGGTGATCATCGTGAAGATCAGCACCGGCACGGCGACGACCAGCACCAGCGAGGTGCCGGGATCCTGACGGAGCGCCATGATCACGCCGCCGATTCCCATGATCGGGGAGGTCACCACGATGGTGCAGGTCATGAGCACGAGCATCTGGACCTGTTGCACGTCGTTGGTGTTGCGGGTGATCAGCGACGGGGCACCGAACGTTCCGAACTCGCGCGCCGAGAACTGCCCGACGCTGCGGACCAGCGCGAGTCGCACGTCGCGGCCGAAGCCCATGGCGGCACGCGCCGCGAAGTAGACGGCACCGATCGCAGCCCCGATCTCGACGGCGCCGATGCCGAGCATCACCAGACCGGTGCGCACGATGTAATCGATGTCCCCGGTCGCCACGCCGTTGTCGATGATGTCGGCGTTGAGACTCGGGAGCAGCAACATGCCCCCGGTGGCGATCAGCTGCAGGAGCACGACCCCCGCGAGGGCACCCCGGTAGGGCGCCATGAAGCGGCGCAACAGCCGTAGCAACATGGGCATCACGCTACCCGCGCCTTCCTGCGACGATCTCCACGGACGGACGGGCGGCCACGCACCGCTGCGGGTACGCGGCCGCCCGGTGGTTCGTCACAGTCGTGCGGATTCCGGGGTGGACTCGGTGGCGGCGAGCTCGCGGGTGAGCTTCTCACCTTCGACGTCGACGTTCGGAAGGATCTTGTCGAGCCACTTCGGCAGCCACCACGCCTTGTCGCCGAGCAGCGCCATCACCGACGGGATGATGACCATGCGGACGATGAAGGCGTCGAAGAAGACCGCCGCCGCGAGCGCGAACCCGATCGACTTGATCAGCGAGTCCGGCTCCGCGATGAACGCCGCGAACACCGAGATCATGATGATCGCCGCTGCGCTCACCACGCGGGCGCCGTGGGCGAAGCCGCTGCGGACCGCGTCCAGCGCGCTCGCGCCGTGCACGTAGTCCTCGCGCATCCGCGTCACCAGGAACACCTGGTAGTCCATCGCGAGACCGAAGACGACACCGATGAGGATGATCGGCATGAAGCTCACGATGGGCTGCGGGTTGGAGATCAGACCGCCCCAGCCCTCCTGGAACACCGCGACGGTGGCGCCGAAGGTCGCCAGAACGCTGAGCAGGAAGCCCAGGGTGGCGGTGAGCGGAACCAGGATCGAGCGGAACACCAGCATCAGCAGGATGAAGGCGAGGCCGACGACCACGGCGAGGTACGGGGCGAGAGCGCTCTGGAGGCTGTCGGAGACGTCACCCTCGAGCGCGGTCTGGCCGGTCACGCCGTAGGACAGGCCGAATTCCTCGTGCAGCTCGGCCTCGCCGTCGCGGATGCTCTGGACGAGGTCCATCGTCGTGGGATCGGTCGGGCCGCTGCGCGGGGTGACGAGGATCTGGGCGGTGTCGCCCGCCTCGTTCACCGCGACGATCTGGGCGTTGGCGACCTCGTCGTGTTCGTAGAGGGCACCGACGACGGCACCGAACGCGGCCGGGGGCTCCACTTCGGCGCCCTGGGTGTCGACGACGACGACCAGCGGGCCGTTGCGCCCGGGGCCGAATCCGTCGTCGATCAGGTCGTAGGCCTTGCGGGCGCTGGTGGCGGGATCCGCGGTGGCCTCCGACGGCAGCGCGAGATTCAGTCCGGTGGCGGGCAGGGCGAGCGCACCGAGGAGGACCACACCGGCGATCAGCGGGATGGCGGGGCGGCGGGTGATCAGGCCGACGAACTTGGCGCCCGCCTTGGGGGTGTCCTCGTCGGACTCACGCTTGTTCAGGAACGGGACGCGACCCGCGAAGACCTTCTCGCCGAACAGTCCGAGCACGGCGGGCAGCAACGACACGGCGATCAGCACGGCCATGAGCACCGTGAACGCGGCGGCATAACCCATGACCGACAGGAACGGGATGCCGACGACGCTCAGGGCCATGAGGGCGATGATCACCGTCAGGCCTGCGAAGACGACTGCGGAACCGGCGGTGCCCACTGCGCGTCCGGCGGCCTCGCCACGATCGGAGGTGATGGTGAGTTCGTGCCGGAAACGCGAGACGATGAACAGCGAGTAGTCGATGGCCACAGCGAGGCCGATCATCACCGCGAGCGTCGGGGTCATCGAGCTGAGATCGGCGAAGCCGGTGGCGATGGTGATGCCGAGGCTGCCGATGCCGACGCCGACGAGCGCGGTGATCAGCGGGAGTCCGGCGGCGACGAGCGAGCCGAAGGTGAGCGTGAGCACGATCGCGGCGATGCCGATGCCGATGAGTTCGGCGGTGCCGCCGGGCATGCCCATCTCGGCGGCGGCCGTGCCGCTGACCTCCACGGTCAGACCGGCGTCACGGCCGATCTCGGCAGCATCGAAGATCTGGTCGCGCAGCGCCTGGTCGACGTCGGTGATCTCGCCCTCGAACGGGACGGTGACGAAGCCGACGGTGCGGTCGGCGCTCAGCGGCGACAGGGCCTGGGCGTCGGACAGCGCAGCCTCTTCGGGGGTGCCCTTCTGCGCGGCGACGGCCTTCATCTGCTCGACGAGACCGGCATCGGCGAGGACCGGGCCGACCAGGGCGCCGGCCTGCTCCTCCGGAGTTGCGGTGGCGGGGTCGACCTTCGCGGCCGGCGAGACCCGGTCGATGCCGCGGATCGCGGCGAGGACCTCGTCGACGGCGGCCAGATTGCCGGGCTCGTCGAGCGTCTGCCCGTCGGGTGCCGCGAACACGTAGCGCGCGCTGAGCCCGTTCATGGGGTCCTCGGCCGAGGGGAACCGCTCGGCCATGAGGTCCTGGGTCTTCTGCGCGGGGGTGCCCGGAAGCGTGAACGCGTCCGTGGTGGGCCCGGACAGAGTTGCCGCACCGACCCCGAAGAGGACGAGCAGCGCGATCCAGAAGGACAGCACTGCGCCCTTCCGTCTGTGGGCGAACTTGCCCAGCCGGTACAGGTAGGTCGCCACGGGGCACCCTTTCTATGTCGGAAGATCCTGGTGGAGGGCCGGATGGTGGGGCGGATTCCGCGGTCGGGCGGAATTGGGGTCAGAGAAGACCACCGCTACGGAAAACCACGTCGGAGCCGGTCGAACGCCTCGCGGATGAGTTCTTCGACCGACCGGTCCGCCGTCCCGGTCGCATGCGTCTCCATGGCTGCCCGCACGGCACCCATGGCGGCGTAGTTCAGCAGCGAGGGATACAGGTCCGAGGCGGGGTCGGTGCCGGTGCGCTCGGCGATGATCTCGACGAGCAACTGCGACGAGCGGCGCTCGACCTCGATCTGCCGGGACAACAGCACGTTGCTCTCCTCGAGCAGGGTGATGCATGCGACGATCTCGTCGAACGGCCAATCGGCGTTCTGCACGACGTCCAGGGCCACCGTCAGCAACGAGTCCATGATGTCCTCGTCGGCGGGACGATCGCGCAGCAGATCGATCCACTCCTCGACCCTGGTCTCGAGGTACGCGAGGACGGCGTCTTCCTTGCTCGCGAAGTAGTTGTGGAAGGTGCGGGTCGAGACACCCGCGCGCGCGGCGATCGCGTCGGCCGTCACGGCGGACAGACCGTGCTCACGGGCGAGTTCGGCCGCGGCGGTCGCGAGAGCCGCACGAGTGGCTGCCTTCTTGCGGTCGCGCAGGCCGGGAGTGATGGTCACTCCATCCACGGTACCGATTTTGCAGAGCTCTGTAAGTTTGCAGAGTCGTGCAAAGTTATGACATCGCCCACAGGCGATTCCGCTCTATTGCGGGCTTCACACCCGGCGACGCTCCCAGGCGCCCGGATCCTTCGTGAGATCCTCCACGAACCCGGGGAGGCCGCCCGTGACGACGTCCGCGAGCGATACCTCTTCGAGCACGGCGCGCAGGTTCACACGCACTGCGATCCACACGTCCTGCAACCGCTCGGCCGCCCCGCTGTAGGCGACATCCTCGGGCCGCTCGCCGCGCACCGACGCGAGCGGGCCCTCGACCGTGCGGATGATGTCGGCGATGGAGATCTCGGTCGCGGGCCGCGCGAGCGAATAACCACCCTCGGGTCCCCGCCTGCTGTTCACCAGCCCGCCCCGCCGCAGATCGGCGAGCACCGCCTCGAGGAACTTGTGCGGGATGTTCTGCGCCGTCGCGAGGGTCTCCGCCTTCGTCAGGCGACCGCCCTCGATCGCCGCGAGTTCGAGGAGGGTCCGCACGGCGTAGTCGACCCTCGCGGTGATGTGCATGCCATGCCTCTCGCGCTGCCTGATGTCCTCGGCGTGCCCGTCTCGACGGGGACGGTCAATTCCTACCAGCAATACCGAACCGCCCGGCATCGCGCGGGTGCGAGTCGCCGTTCCACGCCCCTGGTGATCCATGCCACAGCGGCGGTAATGTGGACGGTTGTTCACAGCTATCGGAGGCCGTTGCGATGTGGGAAACCTTGCAGGAATCGTGGGGGTCGCTGCTCGACCCTCTCCACGATCCGGTGACTCTGGCGATTCCCGCCTTCCTCACCTTCCTGATTCTCGAGTGGGTCGCCGCGCGCACCCTCGAACACGTCGAACCCGGACCCGACGGACGCACCCGTCCCCCGCGCGGCGGCTACGAGAAGCGGGACGCCCGCGCGAGCATCTCGATGGGCCTCGTCTCCGTCGTCACGAGTGCCGCGTGGAAGGTCCTGGCGCTCGTCGGATATGCGGCATTGTGGGTCTACGTCGCACCTTGGCACCTGCCGGCCGACGCCTGGTACACGTGGGTGATCCTGCTCGTGGGCATCGATGTCCTCTGGTACTGGTACCACCGGATGGCCCATCGCGTCCGCCTGGTCTGGGCGACCCATCAGGCCCACCACTCGAGCGAGTACTTCAACTACGCGACGGCCCTGCGCCAGAAGTGGAACAACAGCGGCGAGATCATCATGTGGCTGCCGTTGCCCCTGATCGGCATCCCACCGTGGATGGTCTTCGTCGGTTTCTCCGTCAGCCTCGTCTACCAGTTCTTCGTGCACACCGAGCGGGTCGGCAGGCTCCCCCGCCCGATCGAGTTCGTGTTCAACACGCCCTCGCACCACCGGGTCCATCACGGCTCCGACCCCGACTATCTCGACCGCAACTACGCCGGCATCCTCATCGTCTGGGACCGGATGTTCGGCACCTTCAAGGCCGAGGAACACCGCCCGACCTACGGCCTGACCAAGCCCGTCGGCACGTACAACATCTGGGATCTGCAGACCCACGAGTACCGTGCGATCGCCCGCGACTGGCGCACGGCCGGCAAGTTCCGCGACAGGCTCGGCTACGTCTTCGGCCCGCCCGGCTGGGCGCCGCGGCCGACGCCCGCGGAGGAGACCGAGACCGTCAGTTCTGCTCGAGCGTGACGAGGAAGTCGACGCTGCCCGCGTCGTCGACCGTCACGAATCCGAGGTTCGGCGGTTCGACGCCGTAGTCCGACCAGGTCGCCGGGATGCTTCCCGACGCCACGAGGCGTTCGCCCGTACGCAGGACGTCGACGTCGACGGTCACGGGCCGTTCCGCACCGCGGAGGGTGAGCGTGCCGGTCGCGGTCACGGACCCGATGCTGCCGTCGCCGGGCACGGACGAGAGATCCACAGGCTCGGTGAGCGTGAACGTCGCCGTCGGATGGGTGGCGGTATCCATCACCCGCGTGCGGAACTGGCCGTCGCGCTGACCGCTGTCGGTGGTGATGCCGTCCACCTGCACGACGACCTCCGCGGCGTCGAGGGTGCCGTCGGTGACTGTCGCCGACCCGGAGACCTGATCGGTGCTGCCCACCACGGTGACGTCGGCGCCGCGCAGGATCTCGTGCACGGTGTACCCCGCGGCGGTGCGGTTGGGTTCGGTTCCCGCGACGACGGTCCACTCACCGTCGAGCCCGCCGGTCGCGGCTTCGGCGCCCTCGGTCGAGACGGAAGCCGCGGGTGCGTCGTCCTCGGCGATGAAAGTCCCGTATACCCATGGCGCGACGAAGAAGCCGAGGACCGCCACGACCACGACGGCGACGAGGGCCCACACCAGTTTCCGCATCCTGCAAATTTAAACGATGTCGGGTTCCGTGTGAGGTGCTACGTCACGGCGCGGACGCAACGTGAACCACGCGACTCCGGCGGAGACGATCATGAGGACCACCCCGATCCCGGAGGTGATCGTGACTCCGCTGTCGAACGCCGATCCTGCTGCGGCGAGCAGCGCGTCGGCCCGGTCGGCCGGCAGCGTCTCGGCCACGGCGTGGGCGCCGCCGAGCGTCTCCCGGGCGGCTTCCGCCTGCTCCGCGCTCAACCCGGCAGGAAGCAGGAGGTGCGCGGTGTAGGACGCGGAGAGCACCGAACCGAGGATCGCCGTACCGAGCACGGCACCCATCTCGTAGGCCGTCTCCGACACCGCCGACGCGGCACCGGCCTTCGCGGGCGGAACGCTCGACACGATGAGGTCGTTCGACAGCGTCTCCGCCGCACCGATACCCGCGCCGAGGACCGCGAACGCGACGATGATCGGTGTGAGCGCCGACGGCGAGGCGAGCAGGAAGACCAGTGCGTAACCGATCGCCGAGAGCAGCAGCGCCGAGACGATGATCGACGACGGCCGCACCCACCGCACGATCGCGACCACCGACATCCCGGCGACGACCATCACGGCCAGTCCCGGAACCAGACTCAGGCCGGCCTGCATGGGGCTCTGCCCGATCACCAGTTGCAGATGCTGGGACACGAAGAACAGGAAGCCGACGAGGGAGACGACGGACAGAAGGTTCACCGCGACGGCACCGGAGAAGGTGGGAACACGGAACAGGCGGACGTCGAGCATGGGGTTCGGGCGCCGCAACTGCCGGCGCACGAACGCGACGAGCGCCACCACACCGACCACGGCCGCAACGACGGCGACGGCACCGAGGCCACTGTCGGCGATCTTCTTGATGGCGAAGACGATCGGCGCGAGGGCCAGTAACGACAGTGCGATGCTCACGACGTCGATGCGGCCCGGGTTCGGATCCTTCGACTCGGGGACGAAGATCGGCGCGAGCACCAGCAGCGGGATCAGCACCGGCACGGCCAGCAGGAAGACCGAACCCCACCAGGCATGTTCGAGCAGGAATCCGCCCACGATCGGGCCGAGTGCAGCTCCCGCCGCGAAGCACGAGGCCCAGACCGCGATGGCGAGGCGACGCTGGGCGGCGTCGAGGAAGATGTTGCGCAGCAACGACAATGTGGACGGCATGAGCATGGCCCCGAAGAAGCCGAGCACACCGCGTGCCGTCACGAGCAGTTCCGCGGAGGGCGCATAGGCCGCCGCGACCGAGACGGCGGCGAATCCGGTCGCGCCGACGAGCAACAGCCGGCGTCGCCCGATGCGGTCGCCGAGACTGCCCATCGCCACCAGCAGACCTGCGAGCACCAGCGGGTAGATGTCGATGATCCACAGCTGTTGCGCGGCGGTGGGCTGCAACGCGGAGGAGATCCCGGGCAGCGCGAAGGCCAGGACGGTGTTGTCGACCGACACGAGCAGCACCGGAAGCATCAGTACCGCGAGGGCGACCCAGTCCCGGGCAGCCGCCTTCGTCACGGTGGGTTCCGAAACAGGCACAGATGTCGCCACGATTATCGAACTTTCGCGAGGGGGGATTCGAACCCTCGTTACTGTACCAGCTGGACGGTACAGTAACGACGTCGTACGATCAGGCCGTGCCACCCGCCCCCCGCCGCCCGCGCCAAACTCCTCGACGCCTTCGTGACGATCCTGCTCGAGCAAGGCGAGCGCGCCGCGACCCTCGAGGCCGTCGCCGCCACCGCCGGTGTCTCGAAAGGTGGTCTGCTATACCACTTCCCGTCGAAGGATGCTCTGGTCGAGGGTCTCGCCGAGCACCTCGAAGCGCTTGCGGCAGAAGATGTGGAGGTGATGAATGCGGCCCCGGAAGGACCCGCGGCGTACTACATCCGCACCTCGGTCTACGCCGACACTCCGCTCGACCGGGCCATCGTCGCCCTGACCCGCCTGAGCCAGACCGCGAACCCGCGCGCCCAGCAGGCGCTGCGCCGCATCCACCAGGGCTGGTTCGAGGCCCTGTCCGAGGAGGTCAGCGATCCCGCAGCAGCGCGAGCGGTGATGCTCATCGGAGACGGGCTCTACTACGGGGCCGCGATGTCGGGCGAGACGAGCGAGACGCCGCCCGAGGACGTCGACGAACTCCTCGACCTCGTGCGGAAGCTGATCGGCCCGAGCGACTGACTTCGGGGAGGTCGCCCTCACCCGAGCCGATGCAGTTCGACGTCGCGCAGCGTGCCGTCCTCGATGGTGGCGGTCATGTACGTGCAGTGCGGCTGACGACGCCGGTCGGTGGGCGAACCCGGGTTGAGCAGGCGCAATCCACTCGGTGCCGTCGTGTCCCAGGGAATGTGCGAATGACCGAAGACGAGAACGTCGGTGTCGGGACAGGCGACGGCCATCCGCTTGTCGCGGCCCGTCGACGCCCCGGTCTCGTGCACCACCGCCACCCGCACCCCGTCGAGGGTCACGCGTGCGACCTCCGGCAACCGTTCCCGCAGGATCGGACCGTCGTTGTTGCCCCAGCACGCAACCAGCAGCTGCGACCGTTCCTCCAGAGCATCGAGCAACGACACGTCCATCCAGTCGCCCGCGTGGATCACCACGTCTGCGCGATCCACTTCGTCCCACACCTGCGACGGCAGGTCGCGGGCGCGCGTCGGCACATGGGTATCGGCAAGCAGCAACAGACGCATGGCCCTCAGTCTGCCGTGGGTTCACTGTGTGCCGCAGGCACTCACGGGTAACCACGACGCATGACCACTCCAGCTCACGACAGACTCGCCATCGTCACCGGCGCCGACTCCGGCATGGGCAAGGCGACCGCCGAACTGCTTGCCGCCGAGGGTTTCGACGTCGGCATCACCTTCCACACCGACGAGGCCGGGGCGGAGGACACCCGTGTCGCGGTCGAGCAGCGCGGACAACGATGCTTCGTGGCCCGGCAGGACCTGACCAGACCGGACACCGCCGACGTGATCGACGAACTCGCCGGCGAACTCGGCGGTCTCGGAGTGCTCGTCAACAACGCCGGCACCGGGCACCGCGACGAAGTACTCGACCTGTCCTTCGACCGGTGGCGGGAGATGCTCGCCACCGACCTCGACGGCCCGTTCCTGTGTGCACAGCGCGCCGCGCGGCACATGATCGACTCCGGTAAAGGCGGCCGGATCGTCAACATCACGAGCGTCCACGAGCACATCCCCCGCTTCGGCGCGTCCGCCTACTGCACGGCGAAGGCCGGACTCGGCATGCTCACGCAATGTCTGGCGCTGGAATGGGCCCGGTACGGCATCACGGTCAACTCGGTGGCTCCAGGTGAGATCTCCACGCCCATGACCGGCATGGACGAATCCGAGGCCTTCCACGAGGAGCGACCGGGCAACCCCACCGGACGACCCGGGCACGTCGACGAGGTCGCGTCCGTCGTCGCGTTCCTTGCGTCCCCTCGCTCGTCGTACCTGACGGGCCGCTCCATTCCCGTCGACGGCGGCCTCATGCTGATGGCCGCACACGGGCACGACATGAACGACGGGAGTTGGCGCGAACTCTGACGACGACCGGCCACCCATCCGCCGGCGTCCACAGGCGGACCGGTGGTCGACTCGGAGTTGTGGGACCTGGATGCGCACGACACCGCCTGCGGAACGATTCGGAGCGGGAACGGCGAGGGGTTACCGAGCGACCTATCGTCCCGAGGTGTGGGCCCTGATCGGCGCGGGCCGCGCGTCGGACTTCATGCTCGTGAACGGTGCTGCCCTGGGATCGCCGTGGACGGCGATCGTCGTTGTCGGATGGCAGCGGATCTCCTGCCAGCCGCTTGTATTCGTCGGGGGCGCCCGCCCGGTCGCCGACGACGACGAGCTTCGGCCACGGCGCCGCGGCGATCGGTTCGAGGGGGATGCCGGCATCCCAGCACGGCGTCTCCCGCATCGACGTCGACGCTGCACGTAGCCGCTTCGGGGTGGCCTCCGCCGGTAGCATGCCGACGCTCTCCGTGGTGAGACGCAGATAGTCCTCCGCAGTGAACTCGGGCGGGAGCGCCGCCTGTGACCCGCGAGCGCGGGCGAGGTTCTCGGCGACCACCGGTTCGCTCTCCGCAACCTTCAGGCACCCGGGCTGGATCAGGTACAGCGAACGCACCAGGTCCGGTCGTTCCGCCGCCGCGAGGATCGCTGCGACCGCATCGTACGAATGCCCGACGAGGTGGGCGCCGTCGCCGAGCAGTTCGACGATGTCGGCGGCGTCCACCTCGTAGTCGGTGCGACAGGCCCCGTCGAGATCCGGCGAGTCGCCATGCCCGCGTCGGTCCATCAGGATCAGCCGACGTGACGCGCCCCAGGACCGCTGCCGACCGAACCCTAGGTCTCGTCGTCTCCTCAGGCCGGCACCCCGTGCACGAGAACGGCCGGTGGGACGTCGGATCCGGCGCGTCCGACCATCGTCGAGCAGACGCGCTCCACTATTCCCCCTCCCGATTGCGAGCATGCAGGCGCGAACCTATGGGAAGGCCCGTGCGAATGCAGCCGGTTGCATCAGCGCAGGTGGCGCACGAAGAACCTGGACGCGTCCTCGACTGCGAACGGTGGGACGCCGGTATGCCCGCCCATATTGGCCTGCAGTGTCTTCTCCTTCGAGCCGATGGCATCGAACAGGTCCAGGGCCGCCCGGCGGTCGTTCGATTCGTCGTCCCACTGCAGCAGCATGTGCACCGGAACGGTGAGTTCGCGAGCCTCGTCGAACATCACGCGAGGAACGAAGCTCCCCGCGTACAGACCTGCGGCCACGATGCGAGGCTCGACCACTGCCAACCGGATACCGATGGAGATCACTCCCCCCGAACATCCGACGGGGCCGCCGACCTCGGGCAGCATGAGCAGGTCGTCCAGGAGTGCTTGCCATTCCGGCACTGCTCTGTCGACCAACGGGAGGACGAGTGCGTCGACGATCGCGGCGCTCACCGGCTCGCCCGTCTTTATCGCACGATGCAGGTCGATACGCGCCTGCTCGACGGCGGGCCACCGGGGGCGGGTGCCGCTTCCGGGGAGTTCGAGGACGGCGGTCGCGAAGCCCTCGGCTGCGGCCTGCTCGGCCCGGGCCACCAGACGGGGATACATCCTGCGCAGTCCGAGAGGAGGGTGGCCGAGCAGGATCAACGGCACCGGGGCAGACGCCGATGCGGAAGCGGGCGTCCACATGAGGCCCGGAATGTCGTCGAGGACGAATTCACGTTCGACGATGCGGCCGTCGTCGAGAGGCCGCTCGGATTCGAAATGCATGGTCGTGCCTTTCGGGGAGTGCTCTGGTGGCGCTCCCGGACGACCTATCGTCCGACCGTGACGCCGAGTCGGAGCACCCACGTCGATACTGCGTTCACGGGTACCACCTCCTCGTTCACTCGCACGGCTTCCCTGAAGGTAGCAGTAGCCGGCGCGAGCGCCAACGGATTTTCCTCGACCTCGGAGCCGGACATCGCCGAGCGTGCCCGGGCAGTCGCTCCCATCGTCGTTCCGGACATGAGAAAAGCCCCTCACCTGTGGGAACAGGTGAGGGGCTCTCTGGCGGTGGCGGTGGGATTTGAACCCACGGACGGGGGTTACCCGTCACACGCTTTCGAGGCGTGCTCCTTAGGCCGCTCGGACACGCCACCGCTAGAAGACTTTACCGGATCAAGCGGCTCAGCCGAAATCCCCTGGTCACAGCTCCGATGCCGGACCACGATGTTCGCGGAAGAACTCCTCGAGCACCGCAGCGCACTCGGCTTCGAGCACACCACCGCGCACTTCCGGACGGTGCGTGAGACGCCGATCGCGCACGACGTCCCACAGCGACCCGACGGCGCCCGTCTTCGGTTCCCACGCCCCGAAGACCACACGCGACACTCGGGACAGAACCAGCGCACCCGCGCACATCGTGCAGGGCTCGAGAGTCACGGCGAGGGTCGCGCCCTCGAGACGCCATCCGTCGCCGTAGACCTGTGCTGCCGCGCGCAGGGCGAGCACTTCGGCGTGCGCTGTGGGGTCTCCGGTGGCCTCGCGGGAATTCGCGGCTCTCGCGATCTCGGTGCCGTCCGGCCCGAACACCACCGCGCCCACCGGCACATCACCGGCGGGCGCGGCAGCGGCGGTCTCCAGCGCGACCCGGATCAGTGCCTCGTCGTCGCGCAGACCCATCTAACGGAGCTTGTCCAGGGTGTTACCCAGGACGTCGTCGAAACCGAGTCGCTGCGCGATCTCGTCGAGCTGCTCATCGGGGTACAGGTCGGTCTCCGACAGGATCACCGAGAGCACAGGCTCGGGCAGACCCATGTCGGCGAGGATGCCGAGGTCGCCTTCCTCCCACGGTTCGATGTCGTCGAGTTCGTCGGGATCGATGTCGGGGATCTCGACGTTCAGCGCATCGAGGACGTCGGCGGCGATGTCGTAGTCGACAGCCATCGTCGCGTCGGACAGCAACAGTCTCGTTCCCGACGGTGCGGGACGCACGATGACGAAGAATTCGTCGTCCACGTTGATCAGACCGAACACCGCGCCGGAACTTCTCAGCTCCCTCAATTCGGTCACCGCAGCGTCGAGACTCGTCAGTGCAGCACCGGCCAACGCCCGGCACTTCCAACGACCCTCCTCACGCGTCACGGCAACGGCGAAACCGTCGAGGTCGTCGTTCGAATTCCCCGTGGGGTTCCCACTCGGGGTAACGGAAGGGCTCTTGTTCCCTACACGCTGTGCAGCCATGGGCGCAACGGTAGTCTGCCGCGTCCGGTGAATGAAGCCCAGCACGCGATATGCCAACCTGAGAAGGTGTCCTCAGCCGTGTCCTCCCCGCCCGTCTGTGTCCTCGGTCTCGGCCTGATCGGTGGTTCGCTGTTGCGCGCCGCCGCGACGACGGGCCGACAGGCATGGGGCTACAACCGCTCCGCGCAGGTCGTCGATGCTGCTGTCGCCGACGGCTTCGACGCCTCCACCGACCTCACCGCCACGTTGCGTCGCGCAGCCCACGCCGACGCCCTGGTGGTGATCGCGGTGCCGATGCCGGCGGTGGGCAGCATCCTCGAGGCGGTGGCCGAACATGCACCCGATGTCGCACTCACCGACGTGGTGAGCGTCAAGGCCGAAGTGGCCGCTGCCGTCGCCGCACACGGCCTGTCGCGACGTTTCGTGGGCGGACACCCCATGGCAGGAACGGCCGAGTCCGGATGGACCGCAGGCACCGCCGAGCTGTTCCGCGACGCGGTGTGGGTGATCACCGTCGACGACGGCACCGATCCCGAGGTGTGGCGGCAGGTCGCCGAACTCGCGCTCGACTGCGGCTCCGTCGTCGTACCCGCCGAGTCCGGGGAACACGACGCGGCGGTCGCGCGGGTGTCCCATCTCCCCCATCTGCTCGCCGAAGCGCTGGCCCTGTCGGGCGCCGGTGGTGGTGATCTCGCGCTCGGTCTCGCCGCCGGCTCGTTCCGAGACGGCACGCGGGTTGCGGCGACGGCCCCGCCCCTGGTGGACGCGATGTGCGAGGGCAATGCCGAGGCCCTGCTCGTCGCACTCGACGAAACCCTCGACGTGCTGACGACGGCCCGGGAGCAGCTCGCCGACCGCAGCACCTCCGCTCTCACCCGCGCCGGTCACGAGGCCCGGACCCGCTACGAGCAGCGCCGCCGCGACCCCATCGTCGGCACGCAACCCGGCGACGACGGCTGGATCGCAGTATTCCGCGAAGCCGGACGTCGCGGTGGAGTGTGGACGCGATGAACCTCCGCGACACGGCATCGGCCCTGGCCACCGGCAAGACGACCGCCACCGACCACGTCCGCTCGGTCCTTGCAGAACTCGGCGCTCTCACCGGCACCCCCTGGGAGAACGCCGTCGCCGCCCGCAACGACGAGGTTGCCCTCGAAGCCGCGGCCCTCGCCGACGAACAGATCGCCGCGGGGAACTGGATCGGCCCCCTGCACGGCGTCGCGGTCGCGGTGAAGGACAACATCGACGTCGCCGGATTCCCCACCCGCTGCGGCAGCGCGGTCCTCGCCGACGCACCGCCGGCCGGGCGCGATGCCCGCATCATCGAGAAACTCCGTGAGGCCGGAGCGATCGTGGTGGCGAAGACCCATCTCCACGAGTTCGCCTACGGACCCACCGGATTGGTCAACGCATCCGGGGCAGCCGCGCATCCGCACGATCCGGATCTGATCAGTGGCGGTTCCTCGTCCGGATCCGCAGTGCTGGTCGCACGGGGCATCGTGCCCGTCGCGCTGGGAACCGACACGGGCTGCAGCGTGCGCACCCCGGCGGCGCTGTGCGGGATCGTGGGCTTCAAGCCGGGCTTCGGGGCGCTGCCCGAGCAGGGCGTGTTCCCGCTGTCGACGACCTTCGACCACATCGGTCTGCTCACAACCGACGCCCTGGACTCGTCGCTCGCATGGGGCGCCCTTCCCGGCATCGCGCACCTGCGCACCCCGGTCTCCGAACTGCGCATCGGACGGCTGCGTGGTGGCATCTGGGATCTGTCGCCCGTCTTCGACGACGCGGTCGAGACTGCGTGTCGCACCCTCACCGATCTGGGTGCCCGCGTCGTCGACGTGGAACTGCCCGAGACCGACGAGATGCTCGAGCTGTATCCCGTGGTCACCGGTTCGGAAGCGTACGAGACGCATCGCGCGTGGTTCGAGGCCGATCCCGGACGCTATCAACCCCCGACGGCCGCTCTGCTGGCCGCGCAACGCGACCGGCCCGCCTACGACTACATCCGGGCGGCCCGAGCGGTGACGCGACTACGTCACGACGTCGTGCATCGCCTCCGCAGCGTGGACAAGCTCGATGCGTTGATCACCGTCACGACCGGTGTACGTTCGGCGCCGCTCACGAGCGATCCCGTGGAGTTGCGCGCGCCGCTGCTGCAGATGTGCATCCCGTTCAGTGTCCTCGGTGTTCCGGCCGTGTCGGTGCCGGCCCCCGATGGGGATTCGACGCCGGTCGGACTCCAGGTCGTCGGGCTTACCGGAGGTACCCGCGGGCACGGCAGCCACCCCGCCGAATCGGCCGCGTTCGCTGTGGCCATGGCGGTGGAGGCGTCGGGACAGCCTTAGATCCGCGAAGCGAGACCCCGATATTCGAGGACGAAGCCGTCCTTGTCGACGGTCACCGACGACGACGATCGCGGCGACAACACGTGGATTCCGTCGGACGCGCTGCTGTAGACGACCGTGGCCTCCTCGATGCTGAGATCGATGAGGTTGACGTACACGACGGGCACCTCCACGTCGGCGGCTCCGGTCTGCAGGTCGTGCCGGCGGATCGGCAGAGCATTGAAGAACGGACTGAACACCACGTCCGCATCCAGTGCCCCACCGAAGGTGGACCGCTGATGGTTGATGCCGTTGTCGGACATCCAGATGCCCTCTTCGGACCTCGTGAGCGACATGTGGCGCTCACCTGCGGCGAGCGTCGTGCGTACCGACAATCTGCGGGTGACACCGTTCTCGTCCGTCACCAGGTCGTAGGACGCACTGAATGCCGGATGATCGGTGCACTCCGCAGCCACGATGCGGCCGGATGCCTTGATGCGGCGGCCGGAGAGCTGTACTCGTACCGACTCCATCCGAGGTACATCGACCGCACGCCACGTGAGTAGCGCGGGCCAGGTAGACGCGGAACCGGTGGCGTCAGAGGCTGGGATGCTCACGGTCTATACGTTATGCGACGAACGGCACACCGTGGGCGGCGGTGCCGTGATTCGTCGGCCCCGACCGCGACAGGATTCCCATACCGCTACGCCGTGTCCGGCAATGCCTCGTGGCGGGATGCCTGCCGCAGATGGTGTGAGAACACCGACAATGCCGCAGCGCCGACGGCGACGTTGAGCAGAGCTCCGAACTCCTGCACGGCAAACTCCAGGACGTCGACGAAGAAGACGGTGATCAACGCGGCCGTGCGGAGCGCACGAACGGCCCATCTCTGCCGGCGCCAGAGGGCCACCGAACCCACCACGCACAGCAGGACGGTGACGGCGGAGCCGACGAGCTGGATCACGGTCATCACGTCGTTCGTCCGCTCGGCGAGATCCTCCTGCAGCGTGGCAACCGCGTTGACGAGAATGCCGGCGGAGAACAGCGTGAGCAGAGCCGCCGCCACCCGCACGCTCCGGTCGCCCCGCAGACGATCCGGCAATCGGATCGACACCCACGAGAAACGCGACGGCACCTCCCGGCACCGAGTGAGAAGGAGGTCGATATGCTCGACGACCTCGGTATCGACCCCACCCTCCCGAGCGCGTTCGAGCTGTACTCGCGCCTGGTCGCGATCGGTCGGTGTCAGACCGTGGGTGAGCCCGTCCGTCGCAGTGAGCGCCGCGTTGGCGAGATACTCGTCGGCCGAGGGGCCACGACGGAGATGCACCGCCCGATTGGCCACGAGCAACAACACGACGACCACATACATGATGGCCACCGACGGGCGGTAGAAGTAGTCATTGGTCTTCGTGACGAACTTGCCGACCTCGTCCAGGAACAGACCGAAGCCGATACCGCCGAGCATCACCGCGATGCGATCGGGTGCCCGGCCGATGAAGGTCATCGAGACCATCAACGCGGCGATCATGAGCAGCCCACCCCACAGCACATGCGCGATGTGCAGGACCGACCCGCCGACCTGCGGATAGCCCGTCAGATGGAGGTACAGACGCGTGACGAGGACGGTCGCCACCGCGGTGATCAAGAGCGCTTCGACCTGCGCGGACGACGCGGTGTCCCGCAACAGCCGAGAACGGGAACGGGTCAGCACCGCTGTCATGGCTCGCGAGCTTATCCCGCCCGGGTTCTCCTCGGGTTTCTCCGTCGGATCCGGCGGCGCGGCGCCTGCGCGGAGCGGCTCCCCGATGTGCTGTGTGGCCTAGAGTCGCTCTATGCGCACAGTGTGGACAGTTCCTCCGAACATTGCCCAAACTCTGCTGGAATCTCCCGAGATCCAGATGTTCCTGACCAGCAACGAGTTGCCGGACACAGCGGACGATCCACGCCAGAGACTTGCGGAGTTCACCCACGCGCTCGGCGCATTGAGTCGTCACATCGGGCGCACCTTCGGTTCCGTGGACGTAGCCAACCGCGAACTGTTCGGCGGGTCCGCCGGCAAAGTACCGGTAGCGCTGCGCCTGACCGTCCTGCGTGCCCTCGTGAACCACGTCGACGATCGCGCTCCCAGCCCGAAACTGCTTCCGAAGAATATCTGCGACCAGCTCGGTGCCTACGTCTACGCCCTGCTCGACCCGCGCGACCGCAGCATCTTCTACATCGGTGCCGGACGTGGAAACCGGATCTTCGCCCTGGTGTGGACCGCACTCGGAGAAACCTCGAAGCTCGCCGAGTCCGGCGAGAAGGCACCGCTGGCCACACCGGAGACCGAGGCGGCTCTGCGGCGCATCCGAACCGTCTACGAGTCCGGCTACGCAGTGGAGCATTTCGTCGTCGCCGACGCCCTGAACCCCAAGACGGACGGCGACCACACCGCCGCCGTGACGGCCGAAGCGGTCATCGCGGCACTCGGACTGACCGAACCACACCGCGGCGAATGGGTGCTCACCAATCTGGCGGGCTCCACCGAGGAATCCGAAGCCGACCGCACCGCGATTCCGATCGCCGAACTCGTGCGGCAGTACTCGGCCTCGCCCGCTCCCGAACTGCCGACGCCGTGCGTGGTGCTCCGGGTCAACGAGGCGAAGAAGGCCTCCCCCGCGGCGGTGCGCGAACTCGCATCCAAGCCGTGGCCGGCGGGTTCGGCCGCTCGCGGAATCGACGGACTGCCGATCATCGTCGTTGCCGACAACATCGTCCGGGCGGTCTACCGCGCCACAGGCTGGGAGGCGGCCGCTCGCACCGAAGAGAACGGCGGCACGATCCTCTACCGGTTCGTCGGGGAAGCCGACGACGAGCTCGAGGGAAAGTTCGTCAATACTCGTGTCACGCCCGACCGGCTCGGTCTCAAGCGCTGGCCGTCGCACGGGTGGGCGCCTCGTCTGACGCGTGCTCTGCCCCGGCCGGTCGCGCGTCCGAAGGCATCGCGCTCCTGATACAGAGCTGCTCCCCGGCCCGAGCCGGGGAGCAGCGCCGTTTCGGTTGTCGGCAACCGTTGGGCCGGCATATCTTCCGGCTACAGAAACACGAAAGGGGACCCA
>NZ_LPZN01000039.1 GCF_001646655.1 Rhodococcus gordoniae
AGGTGCGCTATCGCCCACTGACCGTCGAGGTGGGTGAGACACTCGTCGACCGCGATCCCGTCGACGCGGTGTGCGAGGCCGTCGAGGAACTCCAGCGTGAGGGCGACGGCGACATCCTGGTCTTCCTCTCCGGCGAGCGCGAGATCCGCGACACCGCCGACGCCCTGCGCGACCGCACACTCCGCAACACCGAGATCCTGCCGCTCTACGGACGCCTGTCGGCGGCCGAACAGCACCGGGTCTTCACGCCGCACGCGGGCCGCCGGGTCGTGTTGTCCACCAACGTCGCCGAGACGTCCCTGACCGTCCCGGGCATCCGCTACGTCGTCGACCCCGGCACCGCCCGTATCTCGCGGTACTCGGTGCGGACGAAGGTGCAGCGACTGCCGATCGAGCCGATCTCGCAGGCCTCGGCGCGTCAGCGCGCCGGACGCTGCGGTCGTGTGGCCGACGGCATCTGCATCCGTCTGTACTCGGAGGACGACTTCGAGGGGCGACCGGAGTTCACCGAACCGGAGATCCTGCGCACCAACCTCGCATCGGTCGTGCTGCAGATGACCGCGCTCGGACTCGGCGACATCGAAGCCTTCCCGTTCGTGGAGGCGCCGGATCCCCGGGCGATCCGCGACGGTATCGCTCTGCTCGAGGAACTGGGCGCGCTCGAACCCGCGAAGAAGGGCGAGGCGCCGAGCCTGACCGCGACGGGTCGCGAGATCGCCCGGCTGCCCGTCGATCCGCGCATGGCCCGCATGATCGTCGAGGGCCACCGCAACGGATGCCTGCGCGAGGTGCTCATCATCGTCGCGGCGCTGTCGATCCAGGACGTGCGCGAGCGGCCCACGGAATTCCAGCAGGCCGCCGACGAGAAGCACGCCCGGTTCGCGGTCGAGGGCTCGGACTTCCTGGCCTACCTCCGCCTGTGGGACTACCTGAAGGAACAGCGCAGAGAACTGTCGTCGAGCCGGTTCCGCAGACTGTGCCGCGACGAATTCCTGCACTGGCTGCGGATCCGCGAGTGGCAGGACCTGCAGGGGCAGCTGCGTCAGATCACCGTCGACATGGGCTGGCAGACGCACCACCGCGACGTGAACCCCGACGACGTCCACAAGTCGATGCTCGCAGGTCTGCTGTCGCACATCGGTCTTCGCGAGGGCGACAAGCGCGACTTCCTCGGCGCCCGCGGCGCACGGTTCGCGGTCTTCCCCGGGTCGTCGCTGTTCAAGAAACCACCGCGCTGGGTCATGGCGGCCGAACTCGTGGAGACCTCACGTCTGTGGGCCCGGACGGCCGCGCGCATCGAACCCGAGTGGGTCGAGAAGCTCGCCCCGCACTTGGTCAAGCGCACCTACTCGGAACCTCACTGGTCGACGCGCCGCGAATCGGCGATGGCCTACGAACGTGTCACGCTCTACGGCATCCCCTTGATCGCCCAGCGTCCCGTGCCCTACGGACGGATCGATCCGGAGGTCTCGCGCGAACTGTTCATCCGGCACGCCCTCGTCCAGGGCGAGTGGCGCACGCAGCACAGGTTCTTCCACGACAATCGCGCTCTGCTCGAGGACGTCGAAGAACTCGAACACCGGGCACGGCGGCGCGACATCGTCGTCGACGACGAGACCCTGTTCGACTTCTACGACCAGCGGGTCGGCCCGGAAGCGATCTCGGCCCGGCACTTCGACACCTGGTGGAAGAAGACCCGCAAGCAGCAACCCGACCTGCTGACCTTCACCCCGGACACGGTGGTGAACCAGGACGCCGCCTCGGTGCTCGAGGGCGATTACCCGGATGCCTGGCGCCAGGGCGAGATCCAGTTCCCCCTCACCTATCAGTTCGAGCCGGGCACCGAGGAGGACGGTGTCACCGCCCGTGTCCCCGTCGCGCTGCTCGCGAACCTCAAATCCGTCGGTTTCGACTGGCTCGTACCCGGGATGCGGACCGAGCTGGTGACGGCCCTCATCAAGACCCTGCCGAAACACCTTCGGAGACAGGTCGTCCCGGCTCCCGATTTCGCGGCGGCCGCACTCGCGTCGGTGACGCCGCGCTCCGAACCGCTCGTCAACGCGATGGCCCGCGAGCTGTCCCGGCTCGGCCGGTGCACGATCGAGCCCTCGGACTTCGATCCCGGTGCGCTGCCCGACCATCTGCGGATGACCTTCGCCGCGGTCGACGAGCGCGGCACCGTGCTCGGCCGCAGCAAGAGCCTGGCGGCCCTGCGGAAGAAGTTGGCTCCGCGGGTCGAAGCGGAGGTCTCGCGCGCTGCTGCGGGCACCGAACGTCCCGCGGCGGCGGTGTGGACGGCCGAGACCCTCGGGAACCTGCCGGAGACCGTCACCCGCGAGGTCGGCGGCCGGAAGGTCACCGGCTATCCCGCCCTGGTCGCGGAGAAGGACGGCGTCGCGGTACGCGTACTCAGCACACCGCAGGCCCAGCAGAACGCGACACGTCAGGGGCTGCGCGCCCTGCTGCTCTCGTCGGCACCGACGAAGGCGAAGGCCGTGACCTCGGGGCTGACCAACATGGAGCGGCTCGCGCTCGGGCGGAACCCGGACGGGTCGTTCGAGGCGCTGATCGAGGACTGCCGCGCCTGCGCGGTGGACGAACTCATCGCCGCGCACGGCGCACCCGTGCGCACCCCCGAGGAGTTCGAGACGCTCGCGGTCACGGTGCGCTCCCACCTGCCGGGGCGAGTCGCTCGCCTGCTGAAAGCGGTTGTGCCCGTCCTGTCGCGCGCCCACGAGGTGGGTGTGCTTCTCGATCGGTCGAACAGCGAGGCTGCCGACGACGTACGCGAACAGCTGCAGTCGCTGCTGTTCCCCGGCTTCGTCACCGACCTGGGCTCACGGCGGATCGTCGATCTACCGCGCTATCTCACCGCAGCCGCTCAGCGCCTGGAGTCGTTGCCGGCGAGTGCGAATCGGGACGCTGCCGGAATGGATGTGCTCGATCGCGTCTACGGAGCCTACGACAAGCTGCTTGCACGCCTGCCGGAGGAGCGACGCACCGCACCCGAAGTCGTCGAGATCTACTGGATGATCGAGGAGTTGCGCGTGAGCCTGTTCGCCCAGAATCTCGGGACCCGGATCCCGGTGTCGGAAAAGCGTGTGGTCAAGGCGATCGACACCATCCGGTAGCGCCCGGATCGGCCATCGTGACCGGATCTGTCCGGAACAGTCGGCCGGGTGGTCAGTCGGCCGGGGCGGAGCGGGACTTCTGGTGTTCGCGCAGTTCGTGGATCTCACGTTCGAAATCCTCTGCCGAACTGAAAGAACGGTAGACCGACGCGAAGCGCAGATAGGCGACCTCGTCGAGATCGCGCAGGGGTCCGAGGATCGCCAATCCCACCTCGTGGCTGGGGATCTCGGGGGAGCCTTTGGCGCGCACCGCATCCTCGACCTGCTGTGCCAGCTTGTTCAGTGCGTCGTTGTCGACGTGGCGTCCCTGGCAGGCGCGCGCCACCCCGCGCACGACCTTCTCGCGGCTGAACGGCTCGGTCACGCCGCTGCGCTTGACGACGGACAGCACGGCCGTCTCGACCGTGGTGAAACGGCGCCCGCATTCGGGGCACGCCCGTCGACGACGGATCGCGGCACCCTCGTCTGCCTCGCGCGAATCGACCACCCGAGAGTCGGGATGGCGGCAATACGGGCAGTACATGTCGGTTCCTTCGTCGTGCCCGTGCGGGTCGCGACGTCGGCGCCGAAGCAATACTTCCCGACCGGAACCGTCTCCACTCGCGAGTGGGCCGACACCGCCGCAACCACACGGAGTGGTGTGACTGACAGTGTTGGACAATACCCGCCTGTCCGGTTCGGGCGCGGGTCGCGGGTCGGGGCGGGCCACGGCGCCGTCATTCCCGGCCGGAATCCGGCCCGAGGAGACGGCTTCCGGCCGGCGCGGTAGTACCGTCGAGTGAATCCGATTCGGCGATCCTCGCCAGGGTGACGCCGACCGGGGCATCCGGCGCCGGCCGGGCGGCCGACGCCTCCAGGATCTCGCCCTCGCCCACGACCGTGACCGTGGTGCCGGCACTCTGCGAGATCACTTCGCCGGTACGGACGTGGGCGAGTACGAGGAGCAACGTGGTGGCCAGCGCGGTGAGCAGCAGCGTCGCCGCCATCTGCCGCCGACTCGTCTGTTCCGCCGGCCGACGGCTGCGTGGCGTGATCTCCGACCGGCGGTGCAAGGGCTCACGAGAGGACGTGACGACGCGCACTCTCGTCCGCGACGGGACACGAGCGCGGTGCACCGGGGATGTCGCGATCGGCCGAATGCGGTGCGGGTCGCCCCCACCCGGGCCCGAGACGGTCCGCTCCTCCGTGCGCGTCCGAACTGTTGTGCCCGCCCGAACTGTTGTGCCCGCCCGAACTGTCGGCCCCCGTCGTACCGCCGTGTCGATCCGAACCGCTCTGCTCATCGGAAATCCTCCGTGTCGCTGTGCGTGGTCTGCCGACCCCGTCGAGCACTCGATCATGTGTTCGAACGAAAGTCTGTTCGAATGTTCTACCACGAGCCCCGCCCCGCCGTCAGCTCCTCGAGGGGGTGAATCTCGAACATCTGTTTGATATACGCGCGAGATGTCGATAGATTCGAAAGGCAACTTGCAACCCATCCGACACTCGCCGCACGGAGGTCACGATGAAGGCGGACGGAACATCCACGGCCCGCCGGGGCGGACCCACGGCCGGCGATCCCACCACAGGACTCACCGAGCGCCAACGGCGCGTCCTCGAGGTCATTCGCGACTCCGTCAGCGAACGGGGGTACCCGCCGAGCATCCGCGAGATCGGCGACGCCGTCGGACTCAACTCGACGTCGTCCGTCGCGCACCAGCTGCGCACGCTCGAACGGAAGGGCTTCCTGCGCCGGGATCCGAACCGCCCCCGGGCCGTCGACGTACGCGGCCTCGAGCCACCCCACCTTCCCGAGTCGTCCCCCGAGGTGGTCGCCACCTCCTCGACCGACGAGATTCCCTCTGCGGCAATGGTTCCCGTCGTGGGCCGAATCGCAGCCGGTGGCCCGATCCTGGCCGAGGAAGCAGTCGAGGACGTCTTCCCGCTGCCGCGCGAACTCGTCGGCCAAGGTTCGCTGTTCCTGCTCAAGGTCGTCGGCCGGTCGATGATCGACGCCGCGATCTGCGACGGCGACTGGGTGGTCGTCCGTCAGCAGAACGTCGCCGACAACGGCGACATCGTCGCTGCGATGCTCGACGGCGAGGCCACGGTCAAAACGTTCAAGCGGGTCGACGGCGACGTGTGGCTCATGCCCCACAACCCGATGTTCGAACCGATCCCGGGCAACGACGCCGTCATTCTCGGCAAGGTCGTCACGGTCGTCCGCAAGATCTGATCTTCGGGCTCACCGGATACGAACGAGACCGGGGTGGCTCCGCCGTGCGGAGCCACCCCGGTCTTCTCGTACATGCCTCAGATGTCGAGACCGCGCCCGATGACTTCCTTCATGATCTCGTTCGTGCCGCCGTAGATCTTCTGCACGCGGGCGTCGAGGTACGCCTTCGCCACGGGGTACTCACGCATGTAGCCGTAGCCGCCGTGCAGCTGCAGGCAGCGGTCGATCAGCTCGACCTGCTTGTCGGTGGTCCAGTATTTGGCCATGGCCGCCTCCGGGACGGTGAGCTTCTTCTCGTTGAGCAGCTCGATGCACCGGTCCACGAACACCCGGGCCAGCTGGGTCTCGGTGGCGAGCTCGGCGAGCTCGAAGCGGGTGTTCTGGAACTTGCCGATCGGCTTGCCGAACGCCTTGCGGTCGCGGCAGTACTGGATCGTGTCGTCGAGCACGCGTTCCATGGCTGCGGCGGCGACGACCGCGATCGCGAGGCGCTCCTGCGGCAGGTTCTGCATCAGGTAGATGAAGCCCATGCCCTCCTGCCCGAGCAGGTTGGCCGCCGGAACACGCACATCGTCGAAGCTGAGTTCTGCAGTGTCCTGTGCGGCCAGACCGATCTTGTCGAGGTTGCGTCCTCGCTCGAAACCCGGCATGCCGCGCTCGACGACGAGCAGCGAGAAGCCTTGGGCACCCTTCTCGGGGTCGGTGCAGGCCACCACGATCACCAGGTCGGAGTGGATGCCGTTGGTGATGAACGTCTTGGCGCCGTTGAGGACCCAGTCGTCGCCGTCGCGCACCGCGCGAGTCTTGATGCCCTGCAGGTCGCTGCCGGTGCCCGGCTCCGTCATCGCGATAGCCGTGATGAGTTCGCCGGAACAGAAACCGGGCAGCCAGCGCTTCTTCTGCTCCTCGGTCGCGAGCTCGAGCAGGTAGGGCGCGACGACATCGTTGTGCAGCATGAAGCCCAGCCCGCTGAAGCCGAGCTTGGTGGTCTCCTCGGCCATGATGGCGTTGTAGCGGAAGTCGTCCATTCCGCCGCCGCCGTACTCCTCCGGCACCGCCATGCCGAGGAAGCCTTGCGCGCCGGCCTTCTTCCACACCTCACGGTCGACGATCTTGTCCTTCTCCCACTGCTCGTGGAAGGGGGCCACCTCCTGTTCGAGGAACTTCCGGTACGACTCCCGGAAGAGGTCGTGCTCGGGCTCGAAAAGGGTGCGTTCCATCTGCGCTCCTGTGTGAGAGGTCGTTCGACATACTCACGGTATGCAGACGATCGCGCCGTGACGCTGACACAACCGAGCGGATTTTGTGACCCGGACTACCCCCAGGCCAGGATCAGTGCCGCAGATCCGCAAGTCTGCGCAGGAGGGGATACGCGACCAGGATGCCGATCGAACCCCACGCGATGCCCCCGAGTTCGACCGATCCGATCGCCAGCGTCAGATCGCCGATGCCGGCGACCAGCGCGGCGGCCGCGACGGTGAGGTTGACAGGGTCGGTGAAGTCGACCTTCGCGTCGATCCAGATGCGCACACCGAGGATGCCGATCAGGCCGTAGAGCACGAGGGTCGCGCCACCGAGGACACCGTCGGGCACGGTGAAGACCAATGCACCGAACTTCGGTGAGAAGGCGAGGACGACAGCGGTGACCGCCGCGACGGCGTACGCCGCGGTCGAATACACGCGCGTCGCGGCCATGACGCCGATGTTCTCTGCGTAGGTCGTCGTTCCCGAACCTCCCCCCGCGCCGGCCAGGGTGGTCGCGAGACCGTCGGCGATGAGCGCGTTGCCGGCCATGTCGTCGAGGTTCCGCCCGGTCATCGCCGCGACGGCCTTGACGTGCCCGACGTTCTCCGCGACCAGCACGACGACGACGGGAAGCGCCAGGAGGACGACCGACAGCTCGAAGGTGGGGCCGCGCAGATCGGGCAATCCGAACCACGCCGCGTCGCGCATGGCGTCGATGCGCTCGGAGGCGATCGCTCCGGTGAACGCCGCGAAGATCCATCCGACGATCACACCCACGAGGATGCCGAGCCGTCCCAGCATGCCCGGTCCCACCACGGTCACGAGCAGCGTGACCACGAGCGTGATGGTGGCGACGAGCGGTTGCGCCTCGAACGATCCGGTGGCGGTCGGTGCGAGGTTCAGCCCGATCAGGGCGACGATCGCCCCGGTCACCACCGGCGGCATGACCGCGTCGATGATGCGCGAACCTGCTGCCTTGACGACGAGACCGATCAGCACGAGAACGATGCCGACGGCGACGATCCCGCCGAGCTGCGCGGCCGGGCCGGAACCGGCCGAGGCGCTCAGAGGCGCGATGAACGCGAACGACGAACCGAGATAGCTGGGCACCCGTCCGCGCGTGATGATCAGGAACAGTGCCGTACCGATCCCGGAGAACAGCAGCGTCGTCGTGACGGGGAAACCCGTGATCGTCGGCACGAGCAGTGTGGCGCCGAACATCGCGATGACGTGCTGCATCCCGATGCCCACGGTGCGCGGCCAGGACAGTCGCTCGTGTGGTGCGACGACCGCACCGGGGTTGATGCGACGCCCGTCGCCGTGCAGTGCCCACCCTCGGACCGTGGTGGTGCGTCCGGTCGTCTTCGCTCGTTCGGTCACGACAGGACATCGTAGAACCGGTCGTCCCGGTCGTGCCGCTCAGTCCAGCAGTTTCGCGGCGGCGGCCCGTGCCGCGACGGGATCGTCGGTCGCGAGGACCACCTCTGCGGCCTCGCGGCAGCGATCCATCGGGACCGAGGAGAGCCGGGCGCCGACGCCCGTCACCGCCGACGCCGCGCACGACAGCGAGGTGACGCCCATCCCGGCCAGAACACACGCGAGGAGCGGGTCGGCCGCCGCCTCGCCGCACACCCCCACCGGTTTGCCGGCGGCGGTGCCTGCCTGTGCCGCGCGTGCCACCAATGCGAGTACCGCGGGTTGCCACGGATCGGTGAGGGCGGCCAACTGCGGCGACATCCGGTCGGCCGCCATCGTGTACTGCGCGAGGTCGTTGGTACCGATCGACAGGAAGTCCAGATGTTCGAGCAGCCGATCCGCGAGCAGGGCCGCGGACGGCACCTCGATCATGACCCCGGGTGAGAGCCCGCGTTCGCGCACCCGCGCAGCGAAATCGGCGGCCTCCGACACGGTCGCCACCATCGGCGCCATCACCCAGGGCCGGGCACCGGTGCGCGAGGCCGCCTCGGCCACCGCGTCGAGCTGCCGGTCGAGCACACCCGGCGCCGACGTGGTGATGCGGATACCGCGGACCCCGAGCGCGGGATTGTGCTCGTCGGGGTGGTTGGCGAAGCGGAGAGGCTTGTCGGATCCGGCATCGAGTGTGCGCAGGACGACCTTCCGTCCTTCGAACGCCTCGAACACCTCCGCGTAGATGTCGGACTGCTCCACCACGGTCGGCTCCGCGTCGCGGTCGAGGAAGCACAGTTCGGTGCGGAACAGTCCGATGCCCTGCGCCGGCGTGTGCCGCGCCGCCCGGGCGCCTGATCCGTCCTGCACGTTGGCGAGGATCTCCACCGGGTGCCCGTCCGCGGTGGCTCCGGGACCGGACCAGCCCGCCACACGTTCGCGTTCGATGCGGTCTCGTTCGACCTCGGCAGCGGCCTCGGCGCCGTCCGGTGAGAGCACGATCCGGCCCGTCGCGCCGTCGACCAGCACCGTCGTCCCCACCGGGACGTCGTCGAGGCCGGCCACCGCGACGACGCACGGGATGCCCAGCTGACGCGCGATGATCGCGGTGTGGCTCGTGGGTCCTCCGAGCGACGTGGCGAGCGCGACGATCGCGGACGGGTCCAGACCGGCGGTGTCGGCGGGTGCGAGGTCGGTCGCCAGGAGCACGGACGGTTCGTCCGGCATCTCGAGCCCGGGTTCGGGAGCGCCCTGCAACTCGGCGATCACGCGGTCACGGATGTCGAGCAGGTCGGTGACCCGCTCCGCCTGCAGACCCCCCATCTTCTCGAACAGTGCTGCGAACTGCTCCGTGGCACCGACGGTGGCGCCGACCGCGTCGGCGCCGGAACGGATCTTCGTCGCGGCCGCTCCGCGCCAGGCGCGATCCTCGACGAGTACCGCGGTGGCCTGGAGCACTTCCGCGGCGGCACCCGAGGCGCGGGAGGCGCGGGCCCGCAGTCGCTCGGTCACCACCCTCGCCGCCTCCTCGAATCTGCCCACCTCGGCTTCGCGCGCCGTGTCGGGGACGGATGTGCCCTGAGCCGGGACGACGGGACGCGCAACGGGCCGGACGACCGGTCCGTATCCGATACCGGGGACGACCGGGGTGCCGTGCAGGGCGGACACCGACTGCTCCATGGAGATCTCCTCACCGCGGTGGTTCGTTGTGACCCAGATTACTCACAAGCCTTGACATGTCAACACAGACGGGCGTAAAACAACATAAACCAACATCTATATCCCACAAATCGGGTACCCCCAGGAGTGACGGTGTACGCAGAGGAACGACAACAGGCGGTCGCAGCGCTGGTGGCGGCTCGTGGCCGCGTGTCTGTCGCCGCCCTCTCCGACCGTTACGGCATCACCACCGAGACGGTGCGGCGCGACCTCGCCCATCTCGAACGCCTGGGCCTCGTGCGACGCGTCCACGGGGGTGCCATTCCGGCCGCCTCGCTCACCGTGGCCGAACCCGCCCTATCCGAACGCGAACACACCCGCGCCGAGCACAAGGACCGCATCGCCGCCGCGGCCACGGCCTTCCTCCCACCGTCGGGGGGCAGCGTGCTGTTCGACGCGGGCACCACCACCGGCAGGATCGTCGGAGCACTGCCACCCGAGATCGAACTCACCGTCGTCACCAACTCGGTGCCGATCGCCGCACGTCTCGCGGCGATGAACACCGTGCAGTTGCACCTGCTCGGCGGACGTGTCCGCGGAGTCACCCAGGCCGCGGTGGGCGCCGAGGCCCTGACCACCCTCTCGACAGTCCACGTGGACGTCGCATTCATCGGCACCAACGCCCTGAGCATCGACCACGGACTGTCCACGCCCGACGCCGACGAGGCCGCGATCAAGCGCGCCATGGTGCGCACGGCCGACCGGGTCGTCGTGGTTGCCGATTCGTCGAAGGTCGGCCGGCGCAACCTGCTGAGCTTCGCGTCGCTCGAACCGATCGACGTCCTGGTCACCGACACCGACCTCGACGACACCGACCGCCGTCAACTCATCGAACACGGAATCGAGGTGGTGACGGCATGATCGTCACGCTCACGGCCAATCCCAGTCTCGACCGCACGGTCGGGCTGACGGGCCCACTCGAACGCGGAAGAGTGCATCGCACCGAGCGATCGACCGTCGATCCGGGCGGGAAGGGGATCAACGTCGCCCGCGTGCTGCACGCCGCTTCGACCGAGGTGGTCGCCGTCCTCCCGGCCAACACCGGCGACCCGCTGCTCACCGCACTCGACGAGCAGGGCATCACGCATCGGGCCGTGCCCACCTCCGGGCCGACGCGCAACAACATCACCGTCGCCGAACCCGACGGCACCACCACGAAACTCAACGAACCCGGAACTCCCTGCACCGGACGCACGCTGGGCGAACTGCACGCCGCCCTGCTCGAGTGCGCGCAGGACGCCGCGTGGACCGTCCTGTCGGGCTCCCTCCCTCCCGGAGTACCCGAATCCTGGTACGCCGATCTCGTGGATGCCCTGCGCAGCCTCGGGTGCCGCATCGCGATCGACACCTCCGAGCGGCCGCTGCTCGCCCTCGCCGCGCGGTTCCCCGCGGCCGCCCCGGACGTGATCAAGCCGAATTCCGACGAACTCGCCCAGCTCACCGGGGCGGACGCCCACGAACTCGAATCCGGCGCCGCTTCCGGAGATGTCGGCGCCGTGGTCGATGC
The DNA here is from genome assembly GCF_001646655.1 of Rhodococcus gordoniae. Lineage (GTDB taxonomy): Bacteria > Actinomycetota > Actinomycetes > Mycobacteriales > Mycobacteriaceae > Rhodococcus > Rhodococcus gordoniae. The sequence continues at coordinate 11,225 of NZ_LPZN01000039.1, forward strand.
AGGGCGGGTCCTGGTCGACCGTGGCGTCGGGGCGGTCCTCGCCACCCTGGGAGGCGCAGGCGCCGTTCTGGTCACCGAGGCGGGCGCCTGGCGTGCCACCGCCGCCGACGTCACGGTCCGCAGCACGGTAGGTGCCGGCGACTCGTCACTCGCGGGATATCTGCTCGCAGAACGGGCCGGTCACGAACCCGCCGAGTGCCTGCGACTCGCAGTCGCCTACGGGACCGCGGCCGTCGCACTACCCGGAACCGCCCTTCCCACTCCCGATTCCGTCGACCCCTCCCGAGTGCACGTCACCGACGTCCACCGCCGACCCCGACCGCTCCCCTCCCACTCCTAAGGAACGTCATGTCCGACACCACCTCCGGCCCCGCAGGCGGTTCCTCGATCATCGGTACGGAACTCGTCGCGCTCGACGCCGACCTGGGACCCGACAAGAACTCCGTCATCGCCGCGCTCGCCCGACGCCTCGCCGCGACCGGCCGCGCCTCCGACGCCGACGCGCTCACCGCAGCCGTCCTCGAACGGGAAGCCAAGTCGGCCACCGGTCTTCCCGGCGGAATCGCGATCCCCCACGCCCGCAGCGAAGCGGTCACCACGCCCTCGCTCGGATTCGCCAGACTGTCTCCGAAGGCCGATTTCGGAGCTCCCGACGGACCCGCCGACCTCGTCTTCCTCATCGCCGCGCCGGAAGGTGCGGGCGGCGACCACATGAAGCTGCTGACCGCCCTCGCTCGCGCACTCGTGCGTCCGGACTTCGTCGCGTCGCTGCGCGCGGCCGCCTCCGCCGAGGAGGTCATCGCGCTGGTCGAAGACGTCCTCCCGCCCCGACCGGAGCCGTCGGGCACCGATGCTGCCACCTCCGCCGCAGCGGCGGAACAGCCGGCGCCCGCCGCGTCCGCGAAGCCCGCGGTCGCACCTCCGCAGAGTCCGGAGCAACCCGCCGGAAGCCGCACGATCGTCGCGGTCACCGCGTGCCCGACCGGCATCGCGCACACGTACATGGCCGCCGACGCGCTGGCGGCGGCCGGTGAACGGGCGGGCGTGACGGTCCGGGTGGAGACGCAGGGGTCGAGCGGTAGCACTCCTCTGCCCGCCGACACGATCGCCGGCGCCGACGCCGTCATCTTCGCCACCGATGTGGGGGTCAAGGGCCGGGAACGGTTCGCCGGCAAGCCCGTGATCGCGTCGGGCGTCAAGCGCGCGATCAACGAGCCGGACACCATGATCGCCGAGGCTCTGAAGGCCTCCGCCGATCCGTCCGCACGCACCGTCGAGGCCGCCTCGGGCGCCCCGGCAGGCGAGTCGGAGGGCGGCAGCGACCTCGGCTGGGGCACCCGGTTGCGGCAGATCCTGCTCACCGGCGTGAGCTACATGATCCCGTTCGTCGCGGCCGGTGGTCTCCTCATCGCCCTCGGCTTCCTGCTCGCCGGTCCCGACATCACCGACTCGGCTGCCGACATCGTCCTCGACAACACGCTCACCAACCTGCCCGCGGGCGGACTCGGCACCTATCTCGGTGCGGTCCTCTACCAGATCGGCTCGCTGGCGTTCTCGTTCCTCGTCCCGGCGCTGGCCGGCTACATCGCCTTCGCGATCGCCGACCGTCCGGGTCTCGCCCCCGGCTTCACCGCAGGTGCGGTCGCCGTCTTCGTCGGCGCCGGCTTCATCGGTGGTCTCGTCGGCGGTATCATCGCCGGCTTCGCGGCCCTGTGGGTCGGCCGTATCCCGCTGCCCACCTGGGCTCGCGGCTTGATGCCGGTGGTGATCATTCCGCTGCTCGCGAGCCTGATCGTCGGTGGGCTCATGTTCCTGCTGCTCGGTCGTCCGCTGGCCGCGATCACGACGGGTCTGACGGACTGGCTCAACGGTCTGTCCGGTGGTTCCGCGGTGCTGCTCGGCGCCATCCTCGGCCTGATGATGTGCTTCGACCTCGGCGGACCGGTCAACAAGGCCGCCTACGCCTTCGCCGTGGCAGGTCTCGACGTCGCCAACACCGCCTCCCTCGAGATCATGGCGGCGGTCATGGCGGCCGGCATGGTTCCGCCGCTCGCCATGGCGCTGTCGTCGCTGGTGCGTCCCGGCCTCTACAGCACGGCCGAACGCGAGAACGGCAAGGCCGCGTGGCTGCTCGGCGCGTCGTTCATCTCGGAGGGTGCCATCCCGTTCGCGGCTGCCGACCCGATCCGGGTGATCCCGTCGATGATGCTCGGCGGCGCGGTGACCGGCGGCATCGTCATGGCGACCGGTGTCACGCTCACCGCACCCCACGGCGGACTGTTCGTCCTGTTCGCCATCGACCGCGTCGTGTGGTTCCTGATCGCACTGGTGATCGGCACGATGATCGCCGCGCTCGCGGTCAGCATCGCGAAATCGCTCACCCGTCCGGCCCGGGCCGCCGCCGAGGCGAACCCGCAACCCGTAGCAGCGCACTCCTGATCGTCCGATCGCAGTGCACTTCCCCACAACGAAGGAGATTCACATGCCCAGCACCACGGTTGCCGTCGGTTCGTCCATCGGCCTCCATGCCCGTCCCGCAGGGATCATCGCCGAGGCCGTCGTCGCGGCCGGCGTCCCCGTCACTCTCGCGGTGGACGGTGGCGAGCCCGTCGACGCGGGTTCGGCCCTGATGATCATGACGCTCGGCGCGGGGCAGGGCACGCAGGTGACGGTCTCCTGCGACGACGACGCGGTCCTCACGCAGGTCGTGGAGCTGGTGGCCGCGGATCTCGACGCCTGACCTCACTCGCGGGCGCGGCGCCGGACGGCGAGTCCGAGTACCGCGAGGGCGATCACCCCGGCGGCCACGCCCGCACCCGCGATCGGCCATGCCGCGGACGACGTCTCGTCCGCGGCATCGTCGTCCGCGGGCACGAACAGCTCGGTCGCACCGCGACGGATCCGGATCGGCGGGTTCTCCGCCGCTGTCGCACCGCGCTCGGACGCCGTGAGCAGATCGCCCTCGGTGGTGAAGGCGACTGCTTCGCCCTGCGGTTCGTCCGGTACCGGGATCCGGAAGCGAGGGCCTGCGACCAGGGCGGCCGCGAGATCGCCGTCGGGCACGTGGAACAGGTACACGTCGGTGTAGGTGCGTACTGCGGCGACCGTCCCGTCGGCGCTGACGGCACCGCCGGTGATCATCGAGGAGGACGCACCGGGAACGGGTCCGCCGGGAGTGTCCGACGGCCCGAGTGCGAGCGACCCGACCTTCTCGAGGGCGGCCGGTCCCGGGACGGGGAGGTCGCCGATCGTGAGTCCGCGTGCGGGCCGGTACACGGTGCTCGACCCGAACAGCGCCTTGGTCACGATCACCGGTTCGCCCGTGGCCGAGACGAGTACGGTCTCGGCGTCGCGAGGACCGTCGGGATAGGTCAGGCGGTGCAGGTCGCCCTGCCCGGTCTCGGGGTCGAGGGAGATGAGCGCGATCGTCTCGCGGACACCGGTATTGTCGCCGAGGTCGCCGAGCCACAACCGGCCGTCGGGGCCCGCAGCGAGATCCTCGACGTCGTACGGATCGACAGGAGTCGGAATCCGTTGCCGCACAGAGCATTCGTCGTCGAGTTCGAGGATGCGCTCGTCCCCCCCGGCATCCGGCGTCGCGAACAACCGTCCGTCGATCGCTGCGAGGCCGGACAGTTCGGCCAGCGCGGGATCGCCGGGGGTGCACAGGACCTCGTTCGGGAGGTCGGCGACCGGAATCCCCCCGTCCTGCGCACCGGCATGCGCCACCGGCACGAACGCCGTGACGGCAGCGACCAGCGCCGCCCGGCGCACGACCGGCATCAGGCCGCGAAGTCGACCAATGCCGACGCCAGCGCCGCCGGCACCTTCGCATGCACCCGCGTACCGTCCACCTCGTGCGCGGACGACAGGATCTGACCGTCGGAGTGGATGCGCGCGAGCAGGTCGCCGCGGGTGTACGGCAGGAGCAGCTTCACCTCGACGTCGGGATCCTCGAGCAGGGCCGCCAGCCCGGCCTGCAGTTCGTCGACGCCTTCCCCGGTGTGTGCGGAGACGAACACCGCGCCGGGGATCGCACCGCGCAACTGGGTCAGGGTGACCGGATCGGCGGCGTCGATCTTGTTGACGACGATCAGTTCGGGCGGCGGCGGCGCATCCGATTCGCGCAGCACCTCGGTGACGACCTCGCGCACCGCCTTGATCTGCTCGGTGGGCATCGGGTCGGAACCGTCGACGACGTGGAGCAGCACGTCTGCGTCGGCGACCTCCTCGAGGGTCGACCGGAACGCCTCGACCAACTGGGTCGGGAGGTGCCGGACGAAACCGACGGTGTCGGTGAGCACGTACTCGCGACCGTCGGGCAGCGCCGACCGGCGGGTCGTCGGGTCGAGGGTGGCGAACAGCGCGTTCTGCACCAGGACACCGGAACCGGTGAGCGTGTTGAGCAGGCTCGACTTACCGGCGTTGGTGTATCCCACGATCGCGACGGACGGGATCTTGTTGCGCAGACGCCGGGTGCGCTTGGTGTCGCGCGCGGCCTTCATCGCCTTGATCTCGCGACGGAGCTTGGCCATCCGCTCGCGGATCCGGCGACGGTCGGTCTCGATCTTCGTCTCACCGGGACCACGCAGGCCCACACCGCCGTTGCTGCCGGCACGACCACCGGCCTGCCGCGACATCGACTCGCCCCAGCCGCGCAGGCGCGGGAGCATGTACTCCATCTGCGCGAGGGAGACCTGTGCCTTGCCCTCGCGCGAGGTGGCGTGCTGGGCGAAGATGTCGAGGATCAGCGCGGTCCGGTCGATGACCTTGACCTTGACGACCTTCTCCAGGGCGGTGAGCTGGGCGGGAGTGAGTTCACCGTCGCAGATCACCGTGTCGGCGCCGGTGGACAGGACGATCTGCCGGAGCTCCTCGGCCTTGCCCGAACCGATGTAGGTCGAGGCGTCGGGCCGGTCGCGCCGCTGGACCAGGCCTTCGAGAACCTCCGATCCCGCGGTCTCGGCGAGCGCGGCGAGTTCGGCCAGGCTCGCTTCGGCCTGGGCGGCCGTTCCGCCGGTCCAGACACCGACCAGCACGACCCGCTCGAGGCGGAGCTGGCGATACTCGACCTCGGTGATGTCTTCGAGTTCGGTGGACAGTCCGGCCACACGCCGCAACGCGCTGCGGTCTTCGAGTTGCATCTCGCCGACGGACGGATCCTCGGCGGTCCAGCCTCCGGTCGCGTCGTACGCGGTCGAAGCGCTGTCGTCTGTGGTTGCGCGATACGGGCGCTCAGTGTTCGTCATACACCTCCATGGTGTCACGAAGCCCGAATCGGTGCATTCGAGTTTCTCCGCCCTTCGCCACCGGCGTCACCGGCCACCGACGTCAGTGCGGCGCCGACCACCAGGTCTCGTCGAGTTCACCCGTCGCGACCAGCACCGACGGCCCGCGCAGCCAGGCGCGACCGTCCTCGATCCGCACCTCGACCGACCCGCCGGGAATTCGCACCTGCACCGCACCGTCGGATGCTCCGTCGAAGCGCAGGGCCGCCGCGGCCGCGGCCACCGTGCCGGTTCCGCAGGAGCGGGTCTCCCCCACGCCGCGTTCGTGGACGCGCATGTGGACCGTTCCGGCCGTGATGGGGGTCAGGAACTCGATGTTGACCCCGTGGGGGAAGAAGCCGGGGTCGAAGCCGGGCGCGGTGAGGTCGAGACCGGCCAGGCTCGTCTCGTTCAGGTGCGGGTCGACGCACGCGAGGTGCGGGTTGCCGACGTCGATGCCGAGGCCCGGATAGACCCGCCCGTCGATGGTCGCCGCCGACTCGCCCAGGCTGCGCACGGTCCCCATGTCCACGGTCACCTCGCCGAGGACCGGTGAGCTCTCGTGCACCGTGACGGGCTTGCCCCCCGCCCGGCTGCCGACGACGAACTCGCGGCGGCTCTCGAGTCCGCGCGCGGTGAGATAGTGCGCGAACACCCGCACCCCGTTGCCGCACATCTCGGCGATGGATCCGTCGCCGTTGCGGTAGTCCATGAACCAGTCGTCCGCGCCGGTGCCCTCGGGCAGCTCGCCGAGCACCCCGGCCGAAACCAATGCGCCGGCCCGCGCCACCCGGAGCACACCGTCGGCACCGAGCCCACGGCGCCGGTCGCACAGAGCGGCGATCCGGCCGGCGTCGAGGTCCAGGCGGGCGTCGGGATCGGGAAGGATCACGAAGTCGTTCTCGGTTCCGTGCCCTTTGCTGAACTCCATGGGCGCTACCTTATCGGGCTGGTGAGGCCGGTGACGTCCGTGCGTCCCGCACCACCCGCAGGGCCGTCCCGCGCAGGTCGGGCTCGGCGCCGTCGAGCCAGTGGATGCGCGGATCGCGGCGGAACCACGAGCGCTGCCGCCGCACGTATCGCCGGGTCCCGATGAACGTCCGCTCGCGGGCGTGGGCAAGGTCGTATTCCCCGTCGATGGCCGCGAGGACCTGGGCGTAGCCGATCGCGCGTCGCGCGGTGACCCCTTCGCGCAGTCCGACCTCGACGAGTCCGTGCACCTCGTCGACGAGACCGCGTTCGAACATCAGGTCGGTGCGCCGGGCGATGCGGTCGTCGAGTTCGGCGGTGGCACGGTCGACGCCCAGGATCACGCTGCCCCAGCGGGGCTCGCCGATCGTCGGCTGCGAGGCCGCGAACGGCTGCCCGGTCAGTTCGACGACTTCGAGCGCCCGGACCATCCGGCGGCCGTCGGTGGGCAGGATCGTCGCCGCGGCGGCGGGATCCGCGTGCTGCAGCGCCCGGTGGACCGCGGCGAGCCCCTCGGTGTCGAGCAGCGCCTCCCATTTCGCCCGGACCTGCGGATCCGTCGCCGGGAACTGCCATTCGTCGAGCAGCGCCTGCACGTACATCATCGATCCGCCGACCACGATCGGGACGCGACCGCGCCCCAGGATCGCTTCGACATCGGCGATCGCGGCCTGCTGGTAACGGGCGACCGTCGCGGTCTCGGTGACGTCGAGGACGTCGAGCTGGTGGTGCGGGATGCCGCGACGCTCGTGCGGCGAGAGCTTCGCCGTCCCGATGTCCATGCCGCGGTACTGCTGCATCGCGTCGATGTTGACGATCTCGCCGCCGAGCGTCTCGGCGAGGTCCAATCCGAGATCGGACTTGCCTGTGGCCGTGGGACCCACCACCGCGATCGGGACGAGTGCGGCGGCGGGGCCGGTACTTCCTGCGCTCACGGTGTCCAGATCCCTACGTGGTAGCCCACGCCGTAGGGCGCGGCGGAGTAGGTGACGGAGGCCGAGCGGGGCCGCTCGCCGAAGCTCGCCGCCAGCACGTGCCAGGCGGCGCGTCCGGCCAGTTCGATCTCCGCACACAGCTCGGCGTCGAGCGCCGCGAGGGCCGCCGGATCTCCGGCGGCGAGCGCGGCCGC
>NZ_LPZN01000040.1 GCF_001646655.1 Rhodococcus gordoniae
CCCGAGTTGCACCAGATTAGTGTGCCAACTTTGACCCGGGATTCGAGATCTCGAGGGAGTCGAGGATGTGCACGGCGTCGTCGGTGAGAGGATCGAAGGCGGTGTGTTCGTGCCCGGCGATGGTGACGGTCACTTCCTGCAAGGGACGCAGGGTCCGCACGATCTTCCGGATCGACATCCCAGTCGCGTCCTGCAGGTAGCGCGAGATCGCCAGCGCAGTGAACACGATGGTCAGGTGCGCCTCGATCGACTCCCGGGTGTGGCTGAAGATCGGGCGGGCCCGCAGGTCGGTCTTCGACATCCGAAACGACTGCTCGACGTGCCACAGATCGTGATACTTCGCCATCACCTCCTGCGGATTCATCAGCGAGACAGGCAGGTTGGTCACGTAACCTTTCAGGCCGATCAGCGAACGCGCCCGGGCCAGAGCATCGGAGTCGAGGGTTTTGCCCTTCGTGGTGCTCTTGACGAACCGCGGTGTTCGGGCAGCACGGGTGCCGTCGACGACCTCCCGGGCCCGGGCTTCTTGGGCGTTCAGCGTCTGGTTGTCCCGCACGGCACGGGTGGTCGAGTACGCCCAGATCGCCCGCCACGCCGAGGTGTCGGCCGGCTCCCACACCGGTTCACTACGACGGGTGAGGTCGTTGACCACGGTTTTGGCGTGCCGTGGAGTGACCGTGTCGATGACCTGCCCGTCGGTGAACACGTCCCCATTCCAGTGGAAATGACTGGCCAGATCCGCCGGGGCCTTCGTCACCCTCGAGCCGACGATGAACTTCAGGCCGGCAGCGTCGAGGTCCTTCAGATTCGTCGACGACAGCATCCCGGCGTCGGCGGCGATGACCATCTCCACACCCTCGAGATCGTGGCGGGCCTGGAACTGCCGCACGATCGGCACGATGGTGCGAGTCTCGGCGTGGTTTCCTTCGAAACACCCGATCTCCAAAGGGAATCCGGTGCGATCGACGAGCAGACCGACGACGATCTGCGGGTCCACCCGGCGTTCCTTGGAGTATCCGACCTTGCGGAGCTCGTCTTCCTTCTCGGCTTCGAAATACAAGGTGGTCACGTCGTAGAGCAGCAGGTTCAGATCCCCCGCGGTAGCGGCATGCTCGAAACACCGCTGCGCGATGTCGTCGCGGTAACCGTGGGCGGTGCACCGCTGCAGGGTCCGCACGAAGGTGTTGCGGTGGGCGGGGGCGATCCCGATCTCCCGCAGCACCCTGCCCGCGTCCGCAACCGACGTCGGCTCGACGATGCGGGCTGCCACGAGCTGGAAGAACGCGTCGTTGTCGACCACATCGAAGCCGAGACCTCGCCACGCAGCAGCGATGACCTCGATCAACCACCGAGACCGCTTGCCGGTGATCGTCGGCGGTCCGCTGCTGGTGGTTGCGCCGAGGTTGAGGTCGAGTTCCTGCTGGCCGGCGAGCAGTCTTTCCCGGGCGGTTTCGAGCAGGGCGGCGAGTTCGCTGTCGGTGTGGGCCGATCCGAGGTGCTCGAGGACCTTGTCGCGGCGGCCCTGTTTGGCCGCGATCTGCACCGCGGTTGCTCCCGAGGCGGTGCGGACTTTGCGGATGTAGGCGGCCACGGGCCGAAAGTCTACCGAGCCGTTAGTGTGCCATCTTCCGAACGCGCACCGCCGCTACCTGCACGGATATGTCGGACTACCCCGGAAATCGACCAACCTGGTGCAACTCGGGCCGAGGTCCCAGATTGGGAAGACGCGATCGTCAGGCGGTCTCTGGTGGGGCGAGTGTCCTTGACCGTCAGCCGGCCTGGGATCGTAAATCTGCGGCTGACCTCCGGAAAGGTTTGCTTGGCGGAGTTCCCGATCGAAGTGCGGCTTCAATCCTGACAGCCCTATCGGATTGGAACACACGTTCGAGTTGACCTTGGATGCAGCCCGTGCGATCATCCCTGCACCGGCCTGAATACAGGTCGACCCCGGAAGGTGCTACCAACACCACTCCGGGGTCTGGGCACACGACAGAACGGAACTGTCATGCACCGTAGGGTGGATTCTATCCACACGCCTTCCAGAGGCGAGCATCCGCAGTCAGCCGCGAGCGCACTGGTCCGCGCCGGCCGATTCTTCACCTGGCCCCCAGGTTCATCACCGACGTCCTGACTGTTCTGCCCTCCGGCCGTAATGGTCGGAGGGCTCGAGGCGTTTCTCTGCATCGTCGTGCGCGAGGGCCGTTCCGGTATCCGAGGCACGTCGACGCAGCTCGTCGCTCGTCTCCCACAGTCCGACGTCAGCGCATCGACGCTGCGAACCGGGGTGCTATTCCTCGTGTTCGAAACCGACTGGGCACCAGTATCCTTCGTCTCCATAGCTGGTGGTGGAGCACCCGATCGTGCGGGTCGACACGAACGACCGGGTCCAGCACAAGCCGCACGTCACCTGCGACGTGGGGCCAGAAGTGCTGGCCGAGACGGTCTATCGGGGCATGGCGACCGGGCAGCGTTGGGGAAGGGGCCGAAGGCAATACAGGGACCCGTAGGGTCTCCGATCGGTCATGCACAGCCGCCCGCAGGGCGCCCTCTTCTTTCCTCTCTTCTCAGGCCGCAGCGTTTCGTTCGATCTCGTCGAGCACGGCAGCAGCGAGCCACCGGTTGTGGTACTGCTCGAACGAACCCTTCCCTTTCGCCACCAGCTTCTCCACCAAACGAAGGATGGGAAGTCCACTGCCAATGAGCGCGTCGAGTTCCTCGACGGCAGTGTCGTCCGCGGCATGAGCAACCAATCGGATCGCGTCCCCGTCGGCCGAGACGAGCTGACTCGGAATCAGCTCGACCGCCGTCGCCGACTGCTCCAGCGCCTCGATCGACGTACCGCCTTCTTCTTCGAGCACGGAACGCGACACGTACAGCGATATGAACCCTGCTGTCAGATCGTCGCCCGAAGCGTCGGCTCGGTCGACGAACAACACTTCCATTGGGCCGATGTTGAGCGTGAACAGCCGTGAGCCTCGATTGGTGGCCGGCAGGCAACTCAGCGTCCACCGTTCGACTTCTTCGGGCGCCGGATCAGGAAAGCGCATTCGAGATAAGCCGAGATCAGACCTATGGACCCCGCCAACATCTCTTCGTCTCGTTCGAGCCTGCGGAAGTTCTCTTCCGAAGCCGCCGGACTCAAAGCCATTGTTTTCCTTGCTATTCGAATTAGCCCTCGCCGACCGCGACAACTGTAGGAGTGAACACACTCAGCAGACCGGCCGCAGTTAGCCACCGTCTACAACCCTGCGACGCATGAAGCGTCACAACGCGCCGCAGAAGAGGCGTGCCTGCAATGACGAAAACAACATATCGACGCTTGAGAGCGCGACTTGATGCCGCGTTCTCAAATGTCGAATAAGTTCGATCCGGGCATCGAACTCGCGTTGCAATTCAATTGGTGGAAGGAGGACCGGAATTCGTGACATCCCGTCAAAATCCAGCCTTTTGGTCCCGTGACCCGCCGTGGATACCTGGGCCAAGATGTTGTTCGTCTGTACGCGCAAATTGTGCGCGAGGAAGTTGGAAGTCACATCGACACTCGGTAGAACTGCTTTCATATCTTGGTTGATAGTTGCCTGTACGCGCAGAATGGACACAGGAAAGGAATGCGCCAAGATCATCCCTCTGACAACAAACACCACCGTATCCGGTGGTAGCAACTTCAGCGAGGTGCGGTCTGTGATCCGCTCGTTGATGTGATCCTGCGAATCGAACAGATCATCCCTTTTAAGGTCCTTCGGCGAGAACCACGGCAAGAACCCCTCCCAATTGTCTGGCGTGGCTTTCGACGGCGTTCCCCCACTGTAGAGGTGCCCCACTTGAGTGAGTGGTACAACCGGGAAAGCCTTCCTGTTCACAACCGGATCACCGAACATGTCGATGAAGATTGACTGGGTGAGTTCGTCGAGGCGGGCGATCGCTTCGCGGCGCTTGGCGCGGAGGGTGTCGGCGTGGTCGAGGATGGAGGCGATGCGACACTGCTCGGACAGCGGCGGGAGAGGAATTTGCCACGACTTCAATATAGTTTGACTAATGTTGGCCTGCGTTCCACCTCTTCCCGCCGCCAATAGAGGCCTACGCTGAGCACGAAGGAAATGGAACAAGAAGCGTCTATCAAGCACCCCCTGACGCGGAGTAGCAAATGCGATCGCTTGATTTGTGGCCATTGGTACCTGTGGGATGCCAAGTTTTCCAATCGACCCGTACATCGCAACCAGCACAGATCCTTCTGGAACCAGCTTTGCTGAACTAGATGCAAGAGCAGCACGTGTGATCGATTCCCCAGTCGAGAGAACGGGTCCGTCCGTGAGATCAGCAATAGTCGCCCACGGAATATCTCCGCCATAAAACTCGGGATTACTTCTCGACGGGGTTCCTCCGCTGCCCCAGTCGGCCACCTCGGATAGGGGGACAAGCGGCCACTCGCTCACTCAGCACCCCCAGCTAACATCCCCCGCAGCTGCGCCATCCCGTCGGCAATCTCTTTCTCGAGCCGATCCAGCTCGTCCAGGATTTCTTCGGGCGCACGGTGTTCCACTTCTTCGTGGACGATTTCCTTGTAGCGGTTCAACGACAGGTCGTAGTCCTGCGCCGCAATGTCGTCCTTGGGCACGCAGAACGACTGCTCCGTACGCTCACGGCTCAGTTCACCGTCGTTGCGATCGAACCAGCGCTTCAGCACATCCGGCAGGTTGTTCTTCGAGTGCTCGTCGTCGGAGAGTTCACCCGCAAGCACACCCAGCTTGCTCTCGCCGAGCAGCGGAGTGCGCTTGTCGTCCAACGAGTAACCATCGGACTGCACCTCGTAGAACCACACGTAGTCGGTGCCGCCCGAATCCGTCTTCGTGAAGAACAGGATCGCCGTCGACACACCCGCATACGGCTTGAACACACCCGACGGCAACTTCACCACAGCGTCGAGCTTGTGATCCTCGACCAGGATCTTCCGTAACGTCTTGTGTGCCTTCGACGAACCGAACAGAACGCCGTCGGGCACGATCACCGCCGCGCGACCACCCGGCTGCAGCAACCGAAGAAAGAGTGTCATGAACAGCAGTTCGGTCTTCTTCGTCTTGACGATCTGCTGCAGATCCTTCGCGGTGCTCTCGTAATCGAGGTTCCCCGCGAACGGCGGATTCGCAAGGATCAACGAATAGGCACCCGCGTCATCGGTATTGGCCTCTGCCAGCGAATCGCGGTAGCGAACGTCGGGCTGTTCGATGCCGTGCAGCAACATGTTCATCGAGCCGATGCGCAGCATCGTGTTGTCGAAGTCGAAGCCGTGGAACATGTCGTGGTGGAACTGCTCGCGACCCGCGCCCGAGTTGATCTCGTCGGCATGGTTCTCGCGCATGTACTCCGACGCAGCCACGAGGAAGCCGCACGTACCCGAGGCGGGGTCGACGATGCGGTCGCCCGGCTTGGGCTGCGTCATCTCCACCATCAACTGGATGATGTGGCGCGGCGTACGGAACTGACCGTTCTGGCCGGCACTGGCGATCTTGGCGAGCAGATACTCGTAGATGTCGCCCTTGGTGTCGCGGTTCTCCATCGGCACCTTGTCGAGCCGATCCACCACCCGCACCAGCATCGCGGCGTTCGGGATTGTCAGGCGCGCGTCCTTCATGAAGTGCGCGTACGTCGACTCCTCACCACGCATGTTCTTGATGAAGGGGAAGACGCGCTCGCCGACGGTGTGGAACATGTCGTCGGCCTGCATGTTCTTGAACACCGACCAGCGCAGGTCGTTGTAGTCGCGGCCCTCTTCGTCCGTGCCGATCGGGAACGGGTTGCCCTCCGGATCACGTCCGAGCATGTTGGCTTTGTTCAGCGCACGAGTCTGCTCGTCATCGAGACGCCTGATGAACAGCAAATAGGTGATCTGCTCCATCACCTCGAGCGGGTTGGAGATGCCACCCGTCCAGAACGCGTCCCAGACCGCGTCGACCTTGCTCTTGACGTCACCGGTAATCACTCGGCGCTACCACCTTGTCCTGCTCGAAGGAGACCAACAGAACTGTATAGACGAGGTGGCCGACACGTCCCGACCGGGCGGCGCCGCAACAAGTACGCGATCACCTCCGGTGCGCTCGTCGCCAATGCGTGGCTGGGCGACCCCGGCCATATGGACGACGAGGAGCCATCGAGTCCGACGTTGTGTGCGAGGAAACGCCGAGAACTCGACAACAACGTCGGCTTCGATTGCACCCGATCGTGTTTCCCGCGTGACAGATGTGCATACTGTTGCGGGTCGTTCAGGGGGAACGACCGCGACGATCGGGGGGATCATGACCGACCTCAGCATGCCCGCAGCCGGCTCCGACAGGTTCGAGGGCCTGAGCGAGACGTGGCGGTTCCGCTTCGGATTCTTCGCCGCATACGGCACACCGGGGTTGACGAAGACGTCTCCCGAGTACACCGCGGCCTTCCGCGCCCTGCCGATGCGGCAGCGAATGAAGCTGAACATGAACCTGCTCGGGTTCCTCTTCGGCATCTTCTACCTGTTGTACCTGCGCTTGTGGAAGAAGGCGCTGGTGGTGTTCGGCGTCGGTATCGTACTCGGCGTCCTCACAGCCGCGCTGGCGCTGCCCTCGGCGGTCGACACGACTCTCACGTTCGGCCTGTGGATCTTCGTCGCGAGTCGCGTCAACGTCTACCACTACGAGAACCGGGTGCTCGGCCGGCAGACGTGGAGCCTGTAGGCACAGGCTCCGGCGTGCACGTCTCGTCGAGAAAATCGTGCAAGATCGACAGGACCTGCGCATCCGTCGGGAGTCCCGCTCACCCCGCGCCCCCACAGGTCACATTTGCGCCGCGGGTAGGCTCGGGACCCGTGTCTGATGCCCTCACCGTCGACGACGAACCCATCGAGTCGTCCTCACGCTCGTTCCGGCGCGCGTTCCAGGATCTGCGCGAAGGCTTCAACCACCGCGAACTGTGGTTGCTGCTCGGCTGGCAGGACATCAAGCAGCGCTACCGCCGGTCGGTGCTCGGCCCGTTCTGGATCACGATCGCCACGGGTGTGTCGGCGATCGCGATGGGTGTGCTCTACGGCACGCTGTTCAATCTCGATGTCCCGGAGTTCCTGCCGTACGTCGCGCTCGGCTTCATCATCTGGAACCTGATCAGCGGTTCGATCCTCGAGGGCTCGGACGTGTTCATGTCGAACGAGGGCCTGATCAAACAGCTGCCGACGCCGTTGAGTGTGCACGTCTACCGGCTGGTGTGGCGGCAGATGATCCTGTTCGCGCACAACATCGTCATCTACATCGGCATCCTCATCGTCTTCCCCCGTCAGCTGTACTGGACGGCATTCCTCGCCATCCCGGCGCTGGCGTTGATCGCGATCAACGCGGTGTGGGTGTCGCTGGTGTTCGGCATCCTCGCCACGCGCTACCGCGACATCGCGCCGCTGCTCGGCAGCATCGTCCAGCTGCTGTTCTTCATGACGCCGATCATCTGGACGGAGAAGACGCTCGAGGGCACCGGCAACGAGGGCCGGGCGCGGATCGCCGAGCTCAACCCGCTGTACCACTTCCTCGACATCGTGCGGACCCCGCTGCTCGGCGGCGACCAGCAGCTCTACCACTGGGTGATCGTCCTGATCATCACCGTCGTCGGCTGGGGTGTGGCCCTGCTCGCCATGCGCAACTACCGCTCGCGTGTCGCCTACTGGGTCTGAGCCGGTTCGAGCCGGATCAACTGTGAGCGGTTGATCGGCTCTCGGTCGGTGATCCGGAAACCGACGGCCCCGAGCTCCCGGTAGGTGTCCGTCTCGGTGAACCGGTGGGGATCGAACCGCCACCACACGTTGTTCGGGTGCCACACCCGGAAACCGGTCTCGCGCTCGCCGTCGGCGATCACCCACAGCACCTCGCATCGGGCGGCCGCGCGTCGGGCGAGTTCCGAAGGTGGGGCGTCGGTCGACCACAGGTTGACGCGGTCGACGGCGTCGTCTCCCAGCCCCACATCGTCGAGGCCCTCCACCGCGTCGGGCCGGGCGTCGACGACCGCGCGCAACGACGTCGGCGCCCACGAGACGCGCGGTTCGAAGGCCACACAGTCGCCGGGTTCGGAGCGTTCGACGAGCCGGTCGGCGATCACGCTGTAGTCCATCCCGCCAGGCTTGCCGAACGGCTGTCGCTGCTGCACGTAAGCCGGCGCGACACTGACGGCGACCGCGGTCAGCACGATCAGCATCGACCACCAGCGGGTCGCGACACGGGCGGCGGCCCAGCCCACCAGCAGCACCATCGCGGGGACGGTGAAGGACAGATAACGCTCGAGGTACATATTGTCCTCGAGCAGCGAGTAGCCGAGCAGCAGCACCATCGGCACGGCGAAGCCCGGTACCGCGAGCCAGAGTAGGGTGCGCTCCCCCGGCTCCACACCACGACGGACCGCGACGATCACCCCGGCGACGGTGAGCGCGGCGAACAGCACAGCCGTCCACGGGGCCTGCGGGAACCACTGGTCCAGGACGATCGTGCGGACGATCGTCGAATCGAGCGGAGGAATCCACGCGACCTGCTCGGCCTGCGAGTAGGCGAGCAGGACGAACGGCGTCGACAAGGCCGCGCCAACCCCTGCGGACAACAGGAACGCGCCGCGCCCACGACCACGGACCAGTACGGTGACGGCATGCGCGACGACGACCGTCGCGGAGTACACGAACATCACCGTCGTTATCGGCAGGACGAGTGCGTACAGCGCCCACCACCGTCTACGGCCGGTCGTGCACCCGAGCGCGACCAGCAGCGACAACACCGCGACCAGCGCCGCCGCGAAGGCATAGGACCGCGCTTCGGTTGCCGCCCAGGTCACCCGCGGCGACAGCGCGAACAGCACCCCGGCGGCGATCCCCACGCGACGACCCGCCAGCACCTGGCCGGTCGCGGTGACGGCTGCGGCACCCACCCCGAGCGCGAGCACACCGGGCAGGCGGGCGGTGAACTCGTCGACGCCCACGAGGGAGAACCAGTAGTGCAGCAGCAGATTGTGCAGGCCGTGGACGGCGTCGATCCGGGTGTGGACGCGGAGCATCCCCTCGACCGACCGGTCGGCACTCGAGATGGTGGCGGCCTCGTCCCACCACAGCGAGGGGACCCACGAGAACGCCCCTGCGACGAGCACGGTCGCAACCCCGATCAGCAGGGGAAGCGACCATGCCCTCACGGTCTACCCGTCGATGCCGTACAGGCGCGCCCAGTTCTCGCGGCTCGTGAGCTTGGGGAGCGCTTCCTGCCAGACCGTCTTCATCCGGGGCGCTTCCTTGCGGAGCTGCCAGCACACCTTGGCGGCCTGCTTCGCGAGGTCGACGGCGGTGTCCTTGTCGCGGTGACGCACCCGCACGGCGTTCTGCGAGGCGTCGGTGACGACGGCCTTGTCGAACAACGACACGTGCCACCACGATGCGAAGTGAGCGGGAACGGTGACCGTCCGGCGGTCGACCTTGCCGGCGAACTGCTGCACGGCACGCTTGAGCAGCACCAGGCCCTCGCGCTTCTTGTCGGGCTCGAACTGCCAGACCGACATCTGCGTGTGCGGGTCGGATTCCTTGCCCACCTGCGCGGCCGGAAGCGGCTTCGTCTCGGGATAGCGGTCGCGCAGTTCGCGCAGTTCCTTCAGCACGGACTGGCCGCCGTCGTAGAGGAAGTCCGGTCCGGCGAGGAAGTCCTCCGCAGCCTTGACGAAGGTCGCGGCGAGACCGTACTGCATCGAGACGATGAGCTCGCTGATCTTGCGGAACAGGTACTTCGACATGTCGTTACCGTCGAAGCGCCCGTAGATGGACGAGACGATCAGACCGTTGCGGATGCTGAAATAGCGCGCCCAGTCGTCGTAGTCCTTGAGATAGAAGTCGGCATGCCACACACCCGCATTGGGCAGGGTGACCGTGGGGTGACCCGCGTACCGGGCACGGATGCCGTATTCGATGTCGTCCCACTGGAAGAACAGCGGGATGGGCAGACCGCAGTCGGCGATGATCTCGGCGGGCAGCAGGCAGGTCCACCAGCCGTTCCAGCCGGCGTCGAAACGCATGTCCTGCTTCTTCTTCACGAGGTCGATGCCCATGCGCGCACCCGGAGTCAGTGCGCCGGCGGTGATCTCGTCGAGCACCTCACGCTCGGCCGAGACGTGCAGGACCTGGGGATTGCTCAGCGACAGCATCTGGGCGCCGACGATCGTCGGCTGCACGGTCATGTTCGCGAAAGCGTTGAGACGCAACACCGATTCGGGTTCGCACAGGATGTCGTCGTCCATGACGATGACGTTGGCGTGCTCGGCCTTGGCGGAACCGGTGATCTCGTACATGCCGCGCGAGAAACCACCCGCGCCACCGAGATTCGGCTGGGTCAGGTAGATGAGCTTGTCGCCGAGCTTGTCGGCGACCTCCGCGAACGCCGAGCGCGAGCGCACCTGATCGGTGCCCTGGTCGACGATGCACACCGCTTCGATGTCGGCCATCGCCCCGTCGTCCGAGGCAAGGGTGCCGACGGTGACGGTGCAGTCGTCGGCGCGGTTGAACGTGCAGATGACCACGGCCGCGGGACGCAGGTGCTCGGGAGCGGCGACCGTCCAGCGTGCATCGGAGACGAGCACCGACCCGTTGCCGGCATCGACGGCGAACCACATCGCACCGCCGTCGACGAACCGCTCGATCGGCAACTCGAGGTCGAGCTCGCCCGAACCCGACACCGTCTCGACCGTCACGATCCGCTCGCGTCCGCGTGCATCGGACGCCCACACGGTGAACTCAGCCGTACCGGAGCAGCCGTAGGTGAGCTGCAGGTTCACGGTCTTCACGTCGGTCCAGCGCTGCCAGAACGTCGCGGGAAAGCGGCCGAAATAGGTGTTGGTGTGGGCGGTCGCGCCGTCGGCGAGCTGCAGCCCGTAGCGGTCGGACGCCGCGCCACCCTTCGTGTGGACGTACATCTTCTCCGGCACGCGCGGCGACAGAGATGCGAAGACGCCGCGCTGGACGATCAGCCGGTCGCGACGCACCGGCTCGGTGAGGACTTCGTCCAGCGCGTCCGCGTCGTGTCCGATCGTTGTGGTGTCGCCGGCAGCTGCCTGCTCCATCGGGCTACTCCCCGCTCGTGGTCGATCCGCTGTAGTCGATGCGACAGTAGCAGCGGGAACAGGAGCGTCCTGGTTGCGCACACCTTGCAGAAGCGTTTCGACCCATTCGCGAATTGTGCCCGGAACGCCCTCTGCGGCGCAGGTTATCCGCCCAGAACGCGTTCGATGCGGCTGTAGGCGGCCTCGGTGGTGCGCTTCTGTGACGTCCACCACTGTTCGTTGCTGCGATACCAGTCGATGGTGGCCGCCAGGCCTTCCCGGAAGTCACGATAGCGGGGCTGCCAGCCCAGTTCGGTGCGCAGGCGGGTCGCGTCGATGGCGTAGCGCAGGTCGTGGCCGGGGCGGTCGGTGACGAAATCGAACTCGCTGCGGTCCCGGCCGCACAGCTCGAGGACGGTTTCGACGACGGTGCGGTTGTCGGTCTCCCCGTCGGCGCCGATCAGGTAGGTCTCGCCGAGGGCCCCCTCGTCGATGATCGTCCACACCGCGCTGTTGTGGTCGTCGACGTGGATCCAGTCGCGCACGTTGGTGCCGGTGCCGTAGAGCTTCGGCCGCACGCCGGTGAGCACGTTGGTGATCTGGCGGGGGATGAACTTCTCCACGTGCTGGTAGGGGCCGTAGTTGTTGGAACAGTTCGAGATGGTCGCGCGGACGCCGAACGAACGCACCCAGGCGCGCACCAGCAGATCCGAGCCGGCCTTCGTCGACGAATAGGGGCTCGACGGATTGTAGGCGGTGGTCTCGGTGAACTTGATCGGATCGTTCAGCGGCAGGTCGCCGTAGACCTCGTCGGTGGAGATGTGGTGATAACGCACGTCGTACCTGCGGACGGCCTCGAGCAGGGTGAAGGTGCCCACCAGATTCGTCTGCACGAACGGTGCGGGATTCGCCAGCGAGTTGTCGTTGTGGGATTCGGCGGCGAAGTGCACCACCAGATCGGTCTCGGCGACGAGCCGGTGCACGAGGTCGGCGTCGGCGATGTCGCCCTGGACGAAGGTGATCTTCTCGGCGACAGGGTCGAGGGAGGCGCGGTTGCCGGCGTAGGTGAGCTTGTCGAGCACGGTGACCTGCACGTCCGGTCGTTCCGCGACGGTCTGGTGGACGAAGTTCGCGCCGATGAAACCGGCACCACCGGTGACGAGCAGCCTCATTGGCGCAAGCCTACTCATGCGAGACTGTCCGGCATGCGCGGAATCATCCTCGCGGGTGGGACGGGCTCGCGTCTGCATCCGATCACCCAGGGCGTGAGCAAGCAGCTCGTGCCCGTCTACGACAAGCCGATGGTCTACTACCCGCTGTCGACGCTCATGCTCGCCGGGATCCGCGACATCCTCCTGATCACCACCCCGCACGACGCCGAGCAGTTCCGCTGGTTGCTCGGCGACGGCTCGCAGTTCGGGGTGAACATCACCTACACGATTCAGCAGTCGCCCGACGGACTGGCGCAGGCGTTCGTCCTCGGCGCCGGCCACATCGGCACCGAGCCGGTCGCATTGATCCTCGGCGACAACATCTTCTACGGCCCCGGCCTGGGCACCCAACTCACACGGTTCGCCCACATCGACGGCGGTGCGGTGTTCGCGTACCGGGTATCCGACCCGTCGGCCTACGGCGTGATCGAATTCGACTCCACCGGCCGCGCCCTGTCGCTCGAGGAGAAACCCGACGACCCGAAGTCGC
Source organism: Rhodococcus gordoniae (assembly GCF_001646655.1). Lineage (GTDB taxonomy): Bacteria > Actinomycetota > Actinomycetes > Mycobacteriales > Mycobacteriaceae > Rhodococcus > Rhodococcus gordoniae. Next base: position 12,766 of record NZ_LPZN01000040.1, read on the forward strand.
ACTTCGCGGTGCCGGGGCTGTACTTCTACGACAACGACGTCGTCGGGATCGCCCGAGGATTGAAGCCGTCGGCGCGCGGCGAACTGGAGATCACCGACGTCAACCGCACCTACCTCGAAGCGGGGAAACTGCAGGTCGAGGTGCTGCCGCGCGGTACCGCCTGGCTCGACACCGGCACCTTCGACTCGCTGCTCGACGCGTCGAACTTCGTGCGCACCATCGAACAACGTCAGGGATTGAAGATCGGTGCGCCCGAGGAGGTCGCGTGGCGCCTCGGGTTCATCGACGACGAGCAACTGCGCGCCGCGGCCGAGCCGCTGGTGAAGTCGGGCTACGGCAGCTACCTGCTCGATCTGCTCGAACGAGGAAAGGACCGCTAGGTGCACTACCGCGAACTGAAGGTCGCCGGGGCGTGGGAGATCACGCCGAAACAGTTCGGCGACGACCGGGGTGTGTTCCTCGAGTGGTTCAAGCAGGACAGTTTCACCGACGCGTCCGGCCGCCCCTTGGAGCTGGCGCAGGGGAACTGCTCGGTGTCCGCCGCCGGGGTACTGCGCGGCATCCATTACGCGGATGTGCCTCCGGGACAGGCGAAGTACGTCACGTGCGTGTCGGGGTCGGTGCTCGACGTCGTCGTCGACCTGCGGGTGGGGTCGCCGACCTTCGGGCAGTGGGATTCGGTGCTGCTCGACACCAAGGACCGACGCGCGATCTTCCTCTCCGAGGGCCTCGGTCACGGTTTCCTTGCCCTCGAGGACAACTCGACCGTCGTCTACCTGTGCTCGACGGGCTACAACCCCGACCGCGAGCACGAGGTGAACCCGCTCGATCCGGAGATCGGGATCGATTGGCCGACAACGGGACCTGACGGCAGGTCGCTGACCTACGAACTGTCGGCGAAGGACCGGGCGGCACCCACCCTGGCCGACGCCCGCGACGCGGGTCGTCTCCCGCACTTCCAGGGAACGAGTAACGGTTTGTAACATCCCGGCCCGCTTGTCGATAGCTCTCACAGTGCGCCCTTGCCGATTTCCGAACAGTCAGGACCTTACTGTGAATGTGAATGCAACTCTTCGGCGCGTCACGAGCGCCGGCATCACGGCCGCCGTCGCAGCCGGTCTCGTTGTCACCGGCGCTTCCACCGCCTCCGCAGACCCGGGCTGGACGTCGTTCACCAATACGGTGGGTATGTACCTCGATACGGGCTCGAGCGGATACGCCGGTAATGCAACACCTTTCATCAACGCGCCGATTGTGCTCCGAACCGACCCCGCCTCCCCCGAACTGCCGCTGTGGGTCGGTGGTATCGGCTCCCCGTTCTGCCCGTGCACCGTGCACTGGCACAACGAGACCACTGGTGAGCGCGGGAAGGTGCCGGCGAACAGCAACCTGCTTCCTTCGGAGACCGGAGCCGGGAAGATCTCCGCATACGTCACCATCGACGGCAATGTCAGCTTCACGCTCGTGCGTGGCGTCGCCGGCTGGACCGCTCGATAGCCCCGATCCGGTTGCTTCGACGGCGGTCGGCGCGGTCGAAACAACCGGATCACCGAGCGAGTGCCGCACGAATCTGTCCGACCACCCCGTCCGGGTCCTGCGTCAGCATGTGCCAGGTGAATCGCAGAACATGCCAACCCGCGTTGATCAAGATGTTCTGTCGTGCGGTGTCGTGACGATGACGCTCCGCGTCGCGATGCCACGCCCAGCCGTCGATCTCTATCGCTACCCGATCGGTCTCGAACGCCACGTCGATCTCGTATCCACAGCTCATCACGTGTGCACGCCAGCCGGTGAACCCTGCCTGACGTAGCACCCGATGGAAGATGCGTTCGGCCTGGGAATGCCCGCCGTCCCGGGCGGTGCACAACAATTTCTCCGCAGCGCGCGACCCACGACGTCCCGGATTCCTCAGGTGGGACCGCTCCAGCAGAGCCAACGACGTGTGTCGTTGAAGTGCTCTGTCCATGAGGACGGAACCCTCTTTCAGCTCGACCGCTGCCTCCAACACCGTGAGAGGTACACCTGTGACCCGCAGCCCGCGCACGGTCACGATGTCGTCGGCGGGCAGGTCCCTGCGACGGAGGTGCACATTCCCGTTTCTCACGATGGCCCGCCCATGTGGGACGGTGACGAAGTAACGGGCGGGAGGCCTGTCGAGGATTCCGTGCCACCACGCGGCGCTCGGACCCCATGCCGTCGCCGCACGTCCCGCACCGTAGACAGCGGCGCGAAGGTGCACCGAAGGGGTCCGCTCCCGATCGGCACGGAGATACACACCGGGAACCAGTGAGACCCATTCACCCGACCGCACGTAGTGATCGATGATTGCGATGCTCAGACCGCACCGCACCGCCTGATCGCGGGTGACGACACCGTCCTGCCTGGCCATGATCGCGTGTGCTCGAGAGCGTGACATATCCGGTTCGACGCCACAGGAGCCGGACCGGTTCCACACAGCTCGGATCTGGTTGGTCCGACCGTGTATGTCGCCGTCGAACCAACCAGATCAGCGCAGGCGGAAGATCACGACCCGCTGGACGACGAAGTTGATCACCGTCGCGACGCCTTGGGCGACGACGAAGGCGAAGGGCGTGACCCACCACTCGTCGCCGAGGGCTTCGTTGAGTACACGGTTGATGCCGACCTGTGCGGCGAACGTCACTGCGTAGAGGACCACCACGGCTGCGAAACGAACGCGGCTCGGCGGGGCCTTGAAGGTCCAGCGGCGGTTGATCAGGTAGGCGGTGGTGGTGCCGGCCACGAACGACAGGGCCTTCGCCACGTCGCGGGTCACACCCAGCGCCATGAGCAGGACGTACAGGCCGTAGTCGACGATCGCCGAGAACCCACCGGTCAGGACGAACCGTGTGAGCTGCGTCTTCAGGTCCAGCGCTTCGTCGGCCGTCGAATCGGTCAACGGCAGTTCGGGAGCCAGTGGGGCGTGATGCTCCGGCAGCGGCTGCACATGGTCGTGGGATTCCGGCACGCAGACGAGGGTAACGCCCGTGAGGAACAGCATCTTGCCGGGTGACCAGGACACACGGGTAGCCTTTATCCCGATGTCCACGACAGCTACGGAGCAGGCGAGCGAGCCGCTCCCCACCCAGACCCGCACCCTGACCGGCTGGGGGCGCACTGCGCCGACCACCGCAGAGGTGCTGTCCACCCCCGACGTCGAAGTGATCGCCAAGGCGGTCGCGCGGGTCGCGGAAGACAACGAGTCGAAGCCGTCGCACCTGCGGCGCGGCGTGATCGCACGCGGGCTCGGACGCTCCTACGGCGACCCCGCGCAGAACGCGGGCGGGCTCGTCGTCGATATGACGGCGCTGAACAAGATCCACAGCATCGACCGTGACTCCCGCAAGGTCGTGGTGGACGGTGGTGTGAGCCTCGACCAGCTCATGCGCGCCGCGCTGCCGTTCGGTCTGTGGGTGCCCGTCCTGCCGGGCACGCGCCAGGTCACCATCGGTGGTGCGATCGGTGCCGACATCCACGGCAAGAACCACCACAGCGCGGGCAGCTTCGGCAACCACGTCAAGTCCATCGACCTGCTCACCGCCGACGGCCAGGTCCGCACGTGCACCCCCACCGGGCGCAACGCCAAGCTGTTCTGGGCGACCGTGGGCGGAATGGGTCTGACAGGCATCATCCTGCGCGCGACCATCGAGATGACCCCCACGGAGACGGCGTACTTCATCGCCGACAGCCGCCGCACCGAGTCGCTCGACGAGACGATCGCCCTGCACAGCGACGGTTCGGAAGCGAACTACGACTACTCCAGCGCATGGTTCGACGCCATCTCGCCGGAGCCGAAGCTCGGCCGCGCCGCAGTCTCCCGAGGCAACCTCGCGAAGCTCGACCAGCTGCCGAAGAAGCTGCAGAAGGACCCGCTCAAGTTCGACGCGCCGACCCTGCTGACCCTGCCCGACGTATTCCCGAACGGGCTGGCCAACAAGTTCAACTTCTCGGTGATCGGTGAGCTGTACTACCGGAAGACGAAGAACGCCGACAACCAGGTCCAGAATCTGACGGCGTTCTACCACCCCCTCGACCTGTTCGGGGAGTGGAACCGCGGCTACGGACCCAACGGCTTCCTGCAGTACCAGTTCGTGGTGCCGCCGGAAGCGGTCGAGGAGTTCAAGAAGATCATCCGCGACATCCAGGCGTCGGGACATCACTCGTTCCTCAACGTGTTCAAGCTGTTCGGTGAAGGGAACAAGGCTCCGCTCAGCTTCCCCATCCCCGGCTGGAACATCTGCGTCGACTTCCGGATCAAGCCGGGCCTGAACGAGTTCGTGCGCGAGCTCGACAAGCGGGTCCTCGAGTTCGGTGGTCGCCTCTACACCGCGAAGGATTCGCGGACCGACGCGGAGACCTTCCACGCCATGTACCCGCGGATCGACGAGTGGCTGAAGGTGCGCCGCTCCGTCGACCCCACGAACGTCTTCGCCTCCGATATGTCCAGAAGGTTGGAACTCCACTGATGATCAACGCCGTCGGCAATCCCCAGACCCTGCTGCTGCTCGGTGGCACCTCCGAGATCGGCCTGGCCATCGTCGAGGAGTACCTGCGCAAGGCACCGGCCCGCGTGATCCTCGCGGCCCTGCCCGGCGACCCGCGTCGTGAGGACGCCGTCGCCCAGGCGAAGTCCGCAGGCGCGACCCAGGTCGACCTGATCGACTTCGACGCACTCGACACCGCGAGCCACCCGGCCGTCATCGACAAGGCATGGAAGGACGGCGACGTCGACATCGCGATCGTCGCTTTCGGCCTCGACGCCGACGCCGAGGAGCTGTGGCAGAACCAGAGCACGGCCGTGCGGGTCGCGGAGGTCAACTACACCGCCGCTGTCTCCGTGGGTGTGCTGGTGGGCGAGAAGATGAAGGCGCAGGGCTTCGGCCGCATCATCGCGATGTCGTCGGTTGCCGGCGAGCGCGTCAAACGCGCCAACTTCGTCTACGGTTCCACCAAGGCCGGCCTCGACGGCTTCTTCCTCGGACTCGGTGAGGCGCTGCGCCCGTTCGGGCCGCGCGTGACCGTCGTGCGCCCCGGCCAGGTGCGCACGCAGTTCAGCGCGCACGTCGACGAGGCCCCGCTCACCGTGAACAAGGAAGATGTCGCGAAGCTCGCTGTCGCGGCCTCCGATCGCGGCAAGGAGATCGTCTGGGCGCCGGGCACCTTCCGGTTCGTGATGATCGTGCTGCGTCACCTGCCGCGCGCGATCTTCCGCAAGCTGCCCATCTGATCCCCGGCCGGTACCGGTGGTGTCAGTAGGCTCGGCTCCTGTGACAGACGCGAGCAGCACCACCATTCCCGTCGCCCCACTCCGGAAGATCGCGACGACCGCAGGCCGTCTCACGATGGCGGTGGTCGTCGCGATCGTCGTGTCCGCGGTGGGGCTGTTCGCGTTCGCCCGAGTGCAGTGGCCTGCGTTCAATTCGTCGAACGTGACGCAGGCCGTCACCACCGTCATGCAGTTCGCCGCGCTCGCCGCGCTCGGTCTGTCGATCTATCTGCTGCGTCGCCGCAGATGGGTGACGGGTGCGCGGGTGCTGTCGTGGGCGGCGCTGTCCGGCCTGGTCACCGCGACCCTCGGGATGCCGCTCGCCGCGACCCGCCTCTACCTGCACGGCATCTCCGTCGACCAGGAGTTCCGCACCCAGTTCCTCACACGACTGACGGACAGCGCGGCGTTGCGCGACATGAACTACGCCGACCTGCCGTCGTTCTATCCGGCCGGGTGGTTCTGGATCGGTGGCCGTGTCGCGAATCTGCTGGGTATGGACGGCTGGGAAGCGTTCAAGCCGTATGCGATCGGCTCGCTGGCGGTCGCGGCGGTCGTCGCGCTGGTGCTGTGGTCCGAACTGGTCCGCTCCGATCTGGCGGTGCTCGCCGCCACCGCGACGACGCTGGTCGTGCTGGCCTACGGTTCGCCGGAACCCTACGGAGCGGTGATCGCCGTGCTGGTCGCGCCGGCGTTGGTGCTGGCCTGGGGTGCGTTCGCACCCGTGCGTGTTTCCGGTAGTTCCGACTACCGGAAACGCGCACGGCAGGGTTGGGGCGCCGTGGTGGGGACGGGCCTGTTCCTCGGACTCGCCGCGACTTTCTACACCCTCTATCTCGGCATCGCGGCGTTCGCGGTGACGGTGATGGCCGTCGTCGCGGCATACCTCGCGCGTCGAGCCGGTGAATCGTGGCGCGCGGCTCTTCCCGTCCTCACGCGTCTCGTGGTGATGGCGGCGATCGCGGTCCTCGTCGCTCTGATCGTGTGGGCGCCGTTCGTGTTCGACGTGCTGGGCGGTAATCCCCCGTCCGAGTCCGGGACCGCGACCCACTATCTCCCCGATGCCGGTGCGCGACTGCCGTTGCCGATGTTCCACATGTCCCTAATCGGACTGTTGTCGTTGCTGGGCACCGTGTGGCTCGTGGGCCGGGCGTCGTCGTCGCATCGGGCGCAGGCGCTCGGGCTCGGGGTGATCGCGGTCTACCTGTGGTACCTCGCCTCGATGGCGTTGACCGCCGTGGGCAACACCCTGCTCGCGTTCCGGCTCGAGGTAATCCTGCTCGTACTGCTCGCTGCCGCAGGCGCCTTCGCCTTCGTCGATTTCTCGCGGTGGATCAGCCTGGCCACCAGCGAGAACCCGCGCGTGCGCCGGGTGCTCGTGGCAGTGGGGGCTCTGGGTGCGCTGGCGTTCGCGCAGAACATTCCGCAGGTACTCGCCGGCGAGATCACCGTCGCCTACACCGATACCGACGGGGCCGGCGAACGCGCCGATCAGCGACCCGCCGGTGCCGCGTCCTATTACGCCGAGGTGGATGACGTCCTGCTGTCGCAGTTGGGCGGCGAGCGTGACGACCACGTGGTCCTCACGGCCGACACGTCTTTCCTCGCCTACTACCCGTACTTCGGTTTCCAGGCCCTGACCTCGCACTACGCCAACCCGCTGGCGGAGTTCTCCGCGCGGGCCGCAGCTATCGAGGAGTGGCCGGAGCTCTCCTCCCCCGGCGAACTGCTCGCCGCGTGGGAGGAGCTGCCATGGAGAGCCCCCGACGCCGTCGTCTTCCGACAGGGCGCCGAGGGCTACACGCTGCGTCTGGCCGAGGACGTCTACCCGAACGATCCCAATGTGCGGCGGTACACGGTGACCTTCCCCAAGGAACTGTTCGACGATCCCCGATTCACCGTGACCGAGGTGGGGCCGTTCGTCGTCGTCACCGCGACGGGCGAACCGGCATGATGCGACGAACCCCGATGTCGCGCAACCACAATCCACCCCATACCAGAATTCCGGTGTAGATCGGGAAGAGAGTCGTGCTGACGATGGGCTGTTCGGTGAGCAGATTCGTCGCGACAGCACCGCCGAGATAGCCGGTGAGGAGTACGGCGCCGAGGATTGCGGTGGGCGGCAGGACGTAGGCGATCAGGCAGACGAGTAGGACGACGCCGAACACCCGGTTGAGGCTCGGGTCGAACCCGAGATCGGCCATCGCGTCCTGCACCTGCGAAACGTTGGCGATGTGGATGATCGAGTCCCACAGCAGAAACAGGACGACGAGACCGCTGACGATCAGGCCTGCGATGCGGGCGGCGCGTGAGGGTGCCGCGGCGATGTCGTCGCGGGTGCCGGTGGTGGATGCGGTGAAGGTGTTCATGACGGCCTCCTGGTAGGTGGGCAGCGGTGCTGTCGCAGATACCGACCGGGCAGGAGCCGGAAACTCATCGCCGCTACGGTAAGGTCGCGGCGAGTCGTACGGGGGGTACGACGGAATCGGGGGATTCGATGAGCGACGTTCTGTATGTGCCGATCCGACGCCGCGACAGTTCCGGGCACGTTCGGCTCGAGATGCGCACACTGCCCGACGGCCGGCTGGCGTTGCCCGCCTACACCTCACCGAAGGAACTGGTCCGCTGTTGTGGACCGCAGCAGCCGTGGATGGGCGTCGACAGCACAGGGCTGCAGGAGATCCACCGGACCACCGGGTACGACGTGGTCCTGCTCGACGGTCGACAACCACCGCCACCCCCGGTCGGGGACGACGACCGTCCGTTCGAGGCCCCACTCGGCAGGAGAGAGACCCGGTGAGCATCGACATCGGCGACCTCGACACGGTCGCGAAGCACCTGGCGACCGGAGCGATGGGAATCGACGAACTCGGATCCGATCCAGCACCGATACCCGACGCGGGTGCCGCCACCGCACTGCTCGTGGACACTCTCGGGTCGATTGCTTCCGCGCTGGACGCGGCGGTCCGGTCGCTGGCCGATGCAGCAGACGCCACCCAGGACAGTCTGCGCGCCTACCAGGACGCCGAGTCGCACACTGCTCAGGAGATGGCGAAGGCCGGTGAGGGATGAGCCTCGACACCCAAGTCTTCGGCGACCCCACCTCCTGCTACGCATGCGCGGATTCGCTCACTGCCCTTGCCACGGGTGTGAACGACCGGCTGAAGTCGGCACGTGACGGACGCACCGAATCCGAATACGAGTTCAGAAGCCCTGCGGGAGATGCGTTCCGCACGACGCTCGACCGCGTCATCACGGGGACCACCGAGGCTGCAGACCAGATCGACGTGATTGCCGCTGCTCTGCGCGCATTCGCCGACGGGCTCGTCACCGCCCGGTCACGCATGTCGCAGGCCGAGGCGACAGCGGCGGAAGCCGGTATTCCCGTGGAGTTCGGCGTCGGGATCGGTGAGCCACTCAGCGTCGATCCGAACTCGTACGACATCGCACCCCAGGTACTTCGGACGAAGCAGATCGCAGCCTACGAGGCGGCTGCGGGGCTCGTTGCGGAAGGTCGCGCGGCCGAAACCGGGGCGCACAGCGCGCTCGCGGAAGCCTTGCGCGGGCCAACGACGATCCTGAAGGACGCAGAAGCCCAGTGGGAATGGCTCTTGGCGCATACCGTGGGCGGATACATAGCGACGACAGTCTCCGAGCTGTCGAAATGGGGCAACGAAGCCGCTACGCGAGGTGCGACCCTCGCCCGGCTGCGTGAGCTTGCTGCCGAAGCGGCGCGACTTGGCGATCCGTACCCTGAAGCAACAGCCGCCAGGGCTGTTCGAGCCTTCCAAGGCGGAGCGGACGATGCTGCACGGTTCGCTGCGGAGAACTCTCGACTGCTTGCCGGGCTCGGTGACAACAAGTTCGTTTCGAGTGTCGGCGGTAACCTCGGCGACCTGTTTCCCAAAGGATCAACTCTGGCGGGTGTGGGCTCGAAAGTTCCTTATCTAGGACTGGCTCTCACCGCTGGCCAGACCGCAAGTGACGTGATGAATGCCGAAACAACCGGAGAAGCGGTAAAGGCAGTCGCGAAGGATGTCGGTGGGTTCGTCGCAGGAACCGTAGCGACCGAACTAATACTCGCGAGCGCAGCCGGCGGTCCCGTCACGTTGCTCGCCGTCGGCGCCGGGGTCGGTGTCGCGTTCGGTGTGGGCGAAGTAATCGAACACTGGGACGACATCTCCGGTGCTGCCGGGTCTGCGGCACGCTGGGTGGGCAATCTGTTCTGAGGACATTAATGAACGCAACCGATCTTCCTCCGCTGCCCGACGCGGTTAACGGCGAGCCTCGCCCACCTCGCGCGCCACGCATCCACCACGTAACCGAATACACACCGGCCGACAGACATCCCCGTAAGCCGCCGAAAACACCGGAGCATCTCGGCCCCGTTCTCGAATGGCTCCAACCCACCGTGCGCGACCGATACATCGGCGCATTCCTCATAGCGGCAATCTTGGTCGTGTACCTCACCGTCATCAATGGAGACTTTCGCTGGATCCACTGGTGGATCATGTGGGTCATCATCCCTGGAAGTTCACTATTGTTGTTCTTCGGCAAGGGAAACCACTGGACCGCAGCCGGAGCCACCTGGGTCCAATGGCACGACAGCTGGGTCGATACCTACCATCTCACTCGCATCCGCTTCTCCGCTGATGGGCCCAGTCGTGTCCTGCGACTGAAAGACGCCCACGGCAACAAAATCCAATCGTTCAAGATCAGTGAGATCCAACGTAACCCCGACCTGTGGGACCTGGTCTA
>NZ_LPZN01000041.1 GCF_001646655.1 Rhodococcus gordoniae
TAGATAACGGATGAGATACCGTACAGACCCGCTCGACACAGACGAACCCTCCTGCACCCCGACACAACCAACAAGAGGAGGGCGGCGCCGGCGGAAGGGCTGAAAACGGACCCACCGCCGGCACCGCCGGCAGCGGGTGCACCGCCGGCACCGCCGGCAGCGGGTGCACCGCCGGCACCGCCCCGAGTGCCACCGGGACCGTCCCGTCCCCGGCCACCGGAGAATCCCGTCCCGCCGCGCGCCCAGGCACCGGATCGTATGACCGGCCCTCCGTCCCACGCGGCCCCGGCGCCACCACCGCGAGCGGTGCCTCAGGCGGAGTCGCGGGCAGTGCCTCGGGCGGAGTCGCGACCGGCACCTCCCGTCGGCGCGTCGCAGTCACCACCTCCTCGACAGAAACCGCCGGTCGTGGACGAACAGCCGACCGTCAAGATCGACGCGGTTCCTTCCGGGGACGACCGTCCGCCCATCGAGGACGACGCGAAGGCACACAACCCCGCGCTGCCCCGACCGGTGGGTAGTGGCACCCTCGGCCGTCTCGCTCAGAGCAAGCAACGCAAGCGGAAACGCCTCCGGTTCGCAGTGCGAGCGGCAGTGGCCTTCGTCTCGGTCCTGGCGCTGCTGGGCAACGGTGCGGTGTGGGGATACGTCCGTTCCACGGAGGCCGGCTTCTCCCAGATCGCCGCACTGGACACCGAATCGGACGACATCGTCGACCCGATCGGCCAGACGGGCGACGAGACCTACCTGATCGTGGGCACCGACACCCGCGCCGGCGCCAGCGGTGCGATCGGAGCCGGAACCGTCGACGACGCCGAGGGCGCTCGTGCCGACACCGTCATTCTCGTCAACATCCCCGCGGATCGCAGCCGCGTGGTCGCGGTGTCGTTTCCCCGCGATCTGGACGTGGAACGCCCGGTATGCCGCGGATGGGACAGCGCGACCGGCGACTACGATTCCGAACTGTATCCGGCCGCCGAAGGCGACAAGCTCAACGCGACGTACGCGCTCGGCGGGCCGAAGTGTCTGGTCAAGGTGATCCAGAAGATCTCCGGGTTGAAGATCGGTCATTTCGTGGGCATCGACTTCGCCGGCTTCGAATCCATGGTCGACGAGATCGGTGGGGTCGAGGTGTGTACCCCCATACCGTTGATCGACAACGAGCTCGGTCCCCTCATCGAGACACCCGGCACCCATACGCTCGACGGGAAACGCGCACTCGACTACGTCCGCGCCCGCAAGATCGATTCGGAGGGCAACAGCGACTACGGCCGGATCAGCCGACAGCAGAAGTTCCTGTCGTCGCTGCTGCGTTCGACATTGTCGAACAAGGTGTTGCTCGATCCCGGGAAGCTCAACGGGTTCATCGGCGCCTTCACCCGCGCTACCTTCGTCGAGAACGTCAACACCGAGTCGCTCGTCAAACTTGGGCGTTCGATGCAGAACGTCGAGGCCGGCGCGGTGTCCTTCCTCACCATCCCCACCGCCGGCACCAACGACTGGGGCAACGAGATTCCCCGGACGGACGACATCGAGGCGATCTTCACCGCCATCATCGACGACCTGCCCCTGCCGGGTGAGAAACGCGAGGACGTGCCGGAGGAGACCGCACCCGCACCCGCCGAACCTCTGCCGGCACAGCTCGCCGTCGATCCCTCGTCGGTGTCGGTGCAGGTCTCGAATGCCTCCGGTGTTTCCGGCCTGGCGAACCGGACCGCGGAAACCGTCGCCGCCTACGGTTTCCCCGTGTACTCGATCGGCAACTACGCCTCGGGCACGAGCACCCAGACCGTGATCCGCTTCGGTGCGGGGCAGGAAGCCGATGCCGCGACCGTCGCCTCGGCCTTCCCCGGGGCGGTCCTACAGGAAGCTCCCCCGTCCGCCCAGCTCGGCAGCATCGTGGAGATCGTCCTGGGCACCAGCTTCGACGGCACCGTTGTCGCTCCGACCCCGGCAGGCACACCGCTCGCCCCGATGAAGATCCAGACCCGGTCGGAGTCGTCGGTGGAGCTTCCCGCGGATCTCGCGATCACCAACGCCGCCGACGATCTGTGCACGTAGAGGCCACTGTTCGGCCGATGCCGTTCACCTGCGGTTCATACGATGCTCGCCGTTCGGACCGGTCGAGGTCGTAGGCTGTGCCATTATGCGCGTCGTCTACAACGAACAGATGGGCGAGCTCGGCGATCTCCTCGGGGAGATGGCCGGACTCGCCGGAACCGCGATGGAGCGGTCCACCAGAGCTCTTCTCGAAGCCGATCTCGCTCTCGCCGAGCAGGTGATCGACGAGCACGAGAAGATCACCGAACTCGGCGCGATCTGCGAGGAGAAGGCGTTCCAGCTTCTCGCGCTGCAGGGTCCGGTCGCCGGTGACCTGCGTGCCGTGGTCAGCGGGATCCAGATCGTGGCCGACATCGATCGCATGGGTGCGCTCGCACTGCACATCGCGAAGGCGACCCGCCGGCGTCACCCCAATCATGTGCTTCCGGACGAGGTGAAGGGGTACTTCGCCGAGATGGGACGGATCGCGGTGGCTCTCGGTGCCGCGACCCGCGAGATCCTCGAGACCCGCGATCCCGCCCGTGCCGCCCGCCTCCACCACGAGGACGAGGCGATGGACGACCTGCATCGTCACCTGTTCACCGTTCTCATGGACCGCGAATGGGAGCACGGCGTCGCCGCGGCCGTCGACGTCACCCTGCTCGGCCGCTACTACGAGCGCTTCGCCGATCACGCCGTCGAGGTGGGTCGCCGGGTGATCTTCCTCGTGACCGGCAAGCTCCCCACCGAGGAGGAGATCCGTCAGCTCGTCGAGAAGGTCGACAGCCTGACCGTCTACCCCGAGAGTCACTGACCTTCGAGTCACCGACCTTCCGAACCGACGAGACCCCGACCGGACGAATCCGGTCGGGGTCTCGCACGTCGGGGCAGGCTCAGCCGAAACGGCCCGAGATGTAGTCCTCGGTGGCCTTCTTGCTGGGATTGGAGAAGATCTTCTCGGTGTCGTCGATCTCCACCAGACCGCCGGGGCGGCCCGTCGCCTCGAGGTTGAAGAACGCCGTCTGGTCGCTCACGCGCGCAGCCTGCTGCATGTTGTGCGTGACGATGACGATGGTGAAGTCCTTCTTCAGCTCACCGATCAGGTCTTCGATGGCCAGCGTCGAGATCGGGTCGAGCGCCGAGCACGGTTCGTCCATGAGCAGCACGTCGGGCTGCACCGCGATCGCGCGGGCGATGCACAGACGCTGCTGCTGACCGCCGGACAGGCCGCCGCCCGGCTTGTCGAGGCGGTCCTTGACCTCGTTCCACAGGTTGGCGCCGCGCAGCGACTTCTCGGCGATCTCGTCGAGCGTCTTCTTGTCGCGCACACCCTGCAGCTTGAGGCCGGCCACGACATTGTCGCGGATCGACATCGTGGGGAACGGGTTGGGCCGCTGGAAGACCATGCCGATCGTCTTGCGGACGCCGACCGGGTCGACGTTCGGATCGTAGATGTCCTCACCGTCGAGGAGGACCGAGCCCTCGACATAGGCGCCGGGGGTCACCTCGTGCATGCGGTTGAGCGACCGCAGCACGGTGGACTTGCCGCAACCGGACGGGCCGATGAAGGCGGTCACGCTCCGCGGCGGCACGGACAGGGTCACGTCGGCCACGGCGTGGAACTTGCCGTAGTAGATGTTGACGTCCTTGAGGTCCAGACGTTTGGCCATTACCGGCTCCCTACTGGTGTATCGATGTGAGAAAAAGTCTGCGGACTACTTCTTGCCGACCTGCGAGTACCGGCTGATCAACTTGGCGGCGATGTTGAGGATCGCGATGACCAGGATCAGGGTGAGTGCGGCACCCCAGATGCGCTGCGAACCGGCGGCGGTGGGGTTGTTCATCTCGGCGACCATGACGCCCGGGAGGGTGCCCTGCTCGCCGCCGAACAGTCCGAAGTTGATGAAGGGCGCGTAGCCGACGAGGATCAGCAGCGGCGCCGTCTCACCCATGACGCGGGCGAGGGCGAGCATGATGCCGGTGATGATGCCGGCGAGCGAGGTGGGGAGCACGATGCGCGCGATGGTCTTCCATTTGGGCACACCGAGGGCGTAGGACGCCTCGCGCAGATCCTGCGGGACGATGCGGAGCATCTCCTCCGTGCTGCGCACGACCACCGGAACCATGAGCAGCACGAGCGAGAGCGAGACCGCGAAACCCGACTTCGGCATGCCGAAGGTCGACACCCACAGGGCGTAGATGAACAGCGCCGCGACGATCGAGGGGACACCGCTGAGGATGTCGACCATGAACGTCGTGATCCGGCCGAGCCGGGACTTGCCGGCGTACTCGACGAGGTAGATCGCCACGAAGACGCCGAGTGGGATCGAGATGATCGCACACACGAGTCCCTGCAGGAGGGTGCCGACCAGAGCGTGGTAGACGCCGCCGCCCATCGACGAGGACGTCAGTCCGCTCAGCGAGTGCGTGAACCAGGTCGGCGACACGAGCGCGGGAAGACCCTTGGCGACGACCGTGATCAGCACCCAGGCGAGCGGGATCAGCGCGACGACGACCGAGAGGGTGACGAGCACCGTGGCTGCGGTGTCCTTCGCGCGGCGACGTCCGCTGACACGCTGGAAGGCCGGGGTCTTGACCGGAGAGGTGAGCGTGGTGGTCGACATGGATCAGTCCTTCTTTCCTGCGACGATCATGCGCGCGGCGGCGTTGACCACGAAGGTGAGCACGAAGAGCACGAGGCCGGCGGCGATGTACGCACCCGCCTGGATGTCGTTGTTGAATTCGGCGTAGCCGAGCGCGATCTTGGATGCGATCGTCGCGCCGCCGTCGAACAGCGACCAGGAGAACGCCTGCGAGGTGGTGCGCAGGATGAGGTACAGCGCCATCGTCTCGCCGAGCGCGCGGCCGAGGCCGAGCATCGATCCGCTGATGTAGCCGGACTTGCCGAACGGGATGACGGTCGTCCGCACGACCTCCCAGCGGGTCGCTCCGAGCGCGAGAGCGCCTTCGATGTGGGCCACCGGGGTCTGGACGAACACCTCGCGGCTGACCGCGGCGATCGTCGGCAGGATCATCACGGCGAGGACGATGCCGGCGGTGAAGATCGTTCCGCCGCCCACGATGGAGCCGCTGCCTGTGGCGAACAGCGGGAACCAGCCGAGATCGGTGTTGAGCCATTCCGCCACGGGGCGCAGGAACGGGGCGAGGACGAGCATCCCCCACAGGCCGTAGACGATCGAGGGGACCGCGGCGAGCAGATCGATGACGTACGCCAGCGGTTTCCGGAGCCGATCGGGGCAGTAGGAGGTGAGGAAGATCGCGATGCCCAGAGCGACGGGCATGGCGAGGAACAGCGCGAAGAACGAGACGAGCACCGTCACCTGGAACAGATCGAGGACACCGAACGCCATGTCGGCGATGTCCTGCGTGATCCACTCGCGGCTGGTGAGGAAGTTGACCTGGTTGCGCTGCAGGGCCGGGACGGCGCGCCAGACCAGGAAGACCGCGATCGCGCCGATGATCACCGAGATCAGGACGGCGGAGCCCGATGCCAGTGAGCTGAAGATTCGGTCTCCCGGCCGCACGACGGTCTTGCGTGCCTGGTCCGGGGATGGGGATGGGGTGCTGATCGTGTCCTCCGTGATGCCGGTGACACCGCCCGTTCCTGAGCGGGTCGGTTCGTCGGCCGCGATGGGAACCGACGTGTTGTGCGCGTCACTCATGTGCGCTCGCAATCCTTCTCAGCGTATTCGTCAGGAACGGGCGGGTCGATGATCGCTCGGTCACTCGGGACCGGGCGATCTCGCGGTCATCCGGCGGCGATGGCGTCGATCGACTCGGTGAGGCGGCTCTTGAAGGCGTCGGGCAGCGGGACGTAGCCCTGCTCGGACAGACCTTCCTGGCCCTCGTTGGCAGCGGAGATCAGGAACGACTTGACGGCGGCCGCGGTGTCGGCATCGTAGCCGCCGGAGCACACGATCTCGTAGGTGGCCAGCACGAGCGGGTACGCACCTTCCTCGGTGCTGCCGAAGATCGACGACAGGTCGAGGGTGAGGTCGCCCTCGGAGGACGGCACGAACTCGGCACCCGCGATGGCCTTACCGGCGGTCTCCTCGTTCAGGTCGACCGGGCCGGAGCCGTTGTCGATCTTCGCGATGCTCAGGTTGTTCTGGTCCGCGAAGGACTTCTCGACGTAGGTGATCGAGTTGGGCGAACCGGAGACGGCCTGCGCGACACCCGCCGAGCCCTTCGCGCCCTCACCGACACCACCGGTGAAGTCGGAACCGGCCCCGCTGGTCCAGGCACCGTTCGAGGCGGTCTCCAGGTACTGCTGGAAG
Source organism: Rhodococcus gordoniae (assembly GCF_001646655.1). GTDB lineage: Bacteria > Actinomycetota > Actinomycetes > Mycobacteriales > Mycobacteriaceae > Rhodococcus > Rhodococcus gordoniae. The sequence goes on from NZ_LPZN01000041.1 coordinate 6,339, forward strand.
TTGTCCGTCGTGCCCGACGAGTCGGAGCGGACGATCGGGGTGATGTTCGCGTCCGGCAGCGCGGCACCCTCGTTGAGCGCAGCGATGGCCGGATCGTTCCACTTGGTGATCGAGCCGTTGAAGATCTTGGCGGCGGTCTCGGCGTCGAGCACGAGATCGTCGACACCCTCGACGTTGTAGGCCAGCGCGACCGGGCCGAAGACCAGGGGCAGGTTCCATGCCGGGTTTCCGGCGCAACGCTCGGCGGCCTGCGCTGCCTGCTCGTCCTTGATGGCCGAGTCCGAACCGGCGAAGTCGATCTGGTTCGCGATGAACTGCGTGCGGCCGTCACCCGAACCGGTGGGGTTGTACGCGATGTTGACGGTCGCGTCCTTCTCGGAGCACACGGCGATGTAGGTGGAGACGAACTGGTCCATCGCGTTCTTCTGCGCCGACGAGCCCGCACCCGAGAGGTTGGACTTGCCGTCGCAGGCCGCGGCGGACGCGGACGCGTCGACGTCTACCGATCCGGCGTTGTTGTCGCTACCGCACGCAGCGAGCGTGAGGGCTCCCGCGGCCACAACACCGAGCAGGGCGCCATTGCGCTTGAGGTTCACCTGTTCTCCTCCGGAAGTAACTTCACACGACCGCGGCGCCGAACGGCGGCGGCATCGTGGCGCGGGCCGTGCCGGCGCCGGGTCGGCAGTACTCGACCCGTTAGAGAAGGTAGGAGGAATCGGTGGACACTCGGACGACCGTAGGTTAACGCGGGATGAACACGCCGGATACACCTGGCGATGGTGTTGCGACCATCACTCGAACTTCACCCGGATCCGGTGTGTCGGGTGGGCGGTGTTCACCTTCGTGGGGAACGGAGGTGTTCACTTCCGGGCGTAGGCGACATCCACGTGGAACCGCTCGAAGCCGAGCTTGCCGTAGGTGTTCAGCGCTGCGGTGTTGTCGCCTTCGACGTAGAGCAGGACTCCGGGCAGACCGCGATCGCGGAGGTAGTGCAGACCCGCGAGGGTGAGCAGGCGACCGAGCCCACGGCCCTGGGCGGACGGGTCGATGCCCACCACGTAGACCTCGCCGAGCTCCGGGTCGGATGCGGTGGCCGGGTGCACCTTGGTCCAGTGGAAGCCGAGCAGTCGATCGTGCTCGGCGGGGTCGAACGCGAGGAACAGACCTTCGGGATCGAACCACGACTCGCGTCGGCGTTCCTCCACGTCGGCGGCCGTCCAGCGGCCCTGTTCGGGATGCCATTCGAACGCCGCGGCATTGACACGGAGCAGTTCGGCGTCGTCTTCCGGGCCGCCGTAGGTGCGCAACTGCACCGACTCGGGGACCTCGAGGGCGGGAAGGTCGTCCTCGGTGAGGGGGCGACGCAACTGGAGGAGTTCGCGCACTCCCGTCAGACCGAGATGTCGCGCCACCGCCTGCGCGGCAGGCAGATCGCCGTGCGCCCAGACACGGGTGCCGTCGCCACCTTCGGCGAGTGCACGTCCGACGAGTTCGCGGCCCAGTCCACGGCCGCGCCGCGACGGGTCGACGACGATCTCCGCCATCGCGGGATGGCCGTCCTGGGCAGGCACGACGTTCGCGTAGCCGGTCACGGCACCGTCGCCCGCGAGCGCGACGAGATGCCGGGCCGAGCCTTCCCGGCCGAGGGAATGTACCGCCTGTTCGGAGATCGGCGCGGTGCCGTCGGCCTGTGTTGCCCGGGACAACACGGCGCGCACGGCTTCGGCCTGCTCGGCGGACGGGAGGTCGACGAATTCCGTATCGGTGCTCACGGAACGAATTGTGCCCCGGAGTCCCCTGCGCCGGTGTCCCCCGCGCCGGAAGGCGGGATCCGCGGGTCGTCGAGAAGCGTGCCGTCCACATCGTCGTCGTCGACGTCGGGAGTGACAGTGCCGCCCTTGCCGGCCCTGGTGGACGGACGCACCGCCTTGTAGCCGACGTTGCGGACGGTTCCGATCAGCGCTTCGTGCTCGGGGCCGAGCTTCGCGCGCAGGCGCCGGACGTGGACGTCGACGGTGCGGGTGCCACCGAAGAAGTCGTACCCCCAGACCTCCTGCAGCAGCTGGGCGCGGGTGAACACCCGGCCCGCGTGCTGGGCGAGGTACTTGAGGAGCTCGAACTCCTTGTACGTGAGGTCGAGCGGACGTCCGCGCAGGCGGGCGGTGTAGGTGCCCTCGTCGATGGTGAGTTCGCCGAGGGTGATCTTGCCCGTGTTCTCCGGCCCCACCGCGACTCCCGAGCGGCCGATCAGCAGCCGCAGGCGTGCATCGAGCTCGGCCGGTCCCGTGGTGGACAGCAGGATGTCGTCGAGTCCCCATTCGGGGTTGACGGCCACGAGTCCGCCCTCGGTGAGCACAGCGACGACCGGCACGGCCGAGCCGGTACTGCCCAGCAACCGGCACAGCCCTCGCGCTGCCGCGAGATCGGTGCGGGCATCGACGATCGCGATGTCCGCGGAACCTGCTTCGAGCAGCGACGATACTTCTGTGGGAGCCGGCCTGACCGAATGCGGGAGCAGCGTGAGGGACGGCAGGACCGCATCCGGATTCGGGTCGGAGGTCAGAAGGAGCAGCTCCACCGGGCCTCCAGTTCTTCGCGCGACCAGCGCGGATAGGGGTCGTCAACGTCGTGCAACAGGGTAACGCCCCGATTGTTACCGCTATGTAAGCACGACAATTCCGTGAACGGCCTCCGAGCGGACGGGCCCGGTCCGGCCTCCGGCGCATCCGACACAATGGTGGGCGTGCGCAAACTGATCTTCGGTCTCGTAGTCCTGCTCGGACTCGCGGTCCTCGCCGATTTCGGCGCGGCGGCGTGGTCGGAATACCGCGTCTCGCGTGCGCTGCGGGAGGGTGGCGTTCTCGAATCCGATCCGGCGGTGACCATCCACGGGTTCCCCTTCCTCCTCCAGGCCCGCAACGGTCACTACGAGAACGTCGAGATCGTGGCCGACAACGTCCACACCGATCTGCTCGGGGACATCACCGTCGAGGCCAATCTGATCGGTGCGCACGCCGAGGCCGGCGAACTGCTCGACGGGTCGATCCGGACCGTGCCCGTCGACCTGCTGTACGGCCGGGTCATGCTCGACGCCACCGAACTAGGACAGCTCTACGGCATCCCCGACCTGCAGGTTTCCGCTCCGCCGGCGAACAAGTCCGACGGCACGGGCGGATCCGGTGGCTCCGGGCCGACGACGGCCGGCGGGGTCGTCCTCACCGGAACGGTGCCCGTCGGACCGGTGGAGGCCACGGTCAGCGTCCAGGCCGATCTGGTGCTCGACGGCGACCGCGTCCACATCGTCGCGTCGGATCTCTACTTCGGCCCCGAGGGACGCGCCGATTTCTCGGTGCCCGACATCCTGAAGCCGGCGGTGCTGGGACTGTTCACGACGACGATCGAACCGCAGAATCTGCCGTTCGGAGTCCGGCCCACCTTCGTCGAGGCGCGCGGCTCCCGGATCGTCATCGAAGGTGAGGCCCGCGACGCCGTCATCGATCTGCAGGAGGTGCAGAGCCCGGCATGATCGCAGTGATCGTCCTCATGGTCGTGACAGTCGCCACACTGGTGGTGGGCACGGCCCTGCGCACCCGTTCCGGCAGACTCCGCGCCATCGGCGTCGCCGCACCGGCCGGGACCCACGAACTCGATCCCGCGCTCGCCACGGCAGGAATCGGGGACGGTGTTCCGGTGGTCCTGCACTTCTCCGCACCCTGGTGCGGACCGTGTGCGGCGGTGCGGCGTGTCGTCGTGCAGGTTCTGGACCGCGCCGGCGGCCCGGCCCGCGAGGTCGAGCTCGATTTCGACGAAAATCCCGCCCTGGCACGGAAACTCGGAGTCCTCTCGCTGCCCACCACGTTCGTCTTCGACGGCGACGGGCGCGAGCGGTTCCGCGCGTCCGGCGTTCCGACGGCCGACGACCTGCGCACAGCACTCGCGTCGTTGTGATCCCGGGGGTCCCCCAACCACGGTGACGTGGGTTAAACTCCCTCGCGTGCAGAACCGCCACGAGCTGATGCTCACCCGACGCCGCGCAGTCGATCTGTGCCGCCTCGGTGGCTGTTGTTGTCCCTGCTGAACGTGTCGGCGGGTTCGTCCCGACGCTGCGGCTGACGCCGCTTCCACCGATACGTCGCCCCGCGGTAGTACGTCGCCTCCGCCCAGCGAATCAGAATCCAGCAGGAGCTTCTCCATGTCCGTATCCACTTCCGGCACGCCCGGACGGCAGGTCGACGTGCGCGGCCCCCGATTCGCGGCGTGGATCACGACCGGCGTCCTCGTCGTCGTCCTGATCGTCGCCGCCTTCTCTCCCGTCGCTGCATCCGTACTCCTGGCCCTGCAGACGATCGTGTTCGCTCTCGGAGCGGCACTCGGCCCGCGACGCAGCCCGTACGGTGCACTGTTCGCGCGGCTCGTCGCTCCCCGCCTCGGTGCTCCGATCGAGACCGAGCCGGTGGAGCCGCTGCGGTTCGCGCAGCTCGTCGGATTCGTCTTCGCCCTCGTCGGAACCGTCGCGTTCTTCGCCGGCGCGACCGTCGTGGGCTCGGTGGCGGCCGGCTTCGCGCTGTTCGCGGCACTGCTCAACGCCGCCTTCGGCGTGTGTCTCGGCTGCCGGATCCACCCGCTGGTCGCTCGGATGCGTCGCGTGCCCGCCTGACCGGCGGTCACCGGACTCGACACCCTCACCTCCACCGGCACGGAGCCCGCCCGGGTTCCGGTCCCGCAAACCTCCCGATTCCCTCACCGAAAGGAACACCCATGGCTCGCTCCGATGTCCTGGTCTCCGCCGACTGGGCAGAGCAGAACCTCCACGCGCCGAAGACCGTTTTCGTCGAGGTCGACGAGGACACCAGCGCCTACGACGGTGGCCACATCGAAGGTGCCGTCAAGCTCGACTGGCGCAAGGACCTGCAGGACGGCGTCCGCCGCGACTTCCTGAACCGCGAGCAGTTCTCCGAGCTCCTCTCGCGCAAGGGCATCGCGAACGACGACACGGTCGTGCTGTACGGCGGAAACAACAACTGGTTCGCGGCGTACGCCTACTGGTACTTCACGCTGTACGGCCACCAGGACGTCAAGCTCGTCGACGGCGGCCGCAAGAAGTGGGAGCTCGACGGCCGTCCGCTGTCGAAGGACGAGGTCACCCGTCCGGCCACCGAATACAAGGCCGCCGAGCCCGACTACTCCATCCGCGCCTTCCGCGACGAGGTCATCGATTCGATCGGCACCAAGAACATCGTCGACGTGCGTTCGCCCGACGAGTTCTCCGGCAAGATCCTCGCTCCGGCCCACCTGCCGCAGGAGCAGGCGCAGCAGCGCGGCCACGTCCCCGGTGCCATCAACATCCCGTGGAGCACCACCGCCAACGAGGACGGCACCTTCAAGTCCGACGAGGAACTCGAGAAGCTGTACGCCGAGAAGGGCTTCGACGACAGCAAGGAGACCATCGCCTACTGCCGTATCGGTGAGCGCTCGAGCCACACCTGGTTCGTGCTGCAGGAGATCCTCGGCAAGCAGAATGTGAAGAACTACGACGGCAGCTGGGTCGAGTACGGCTCGCTCGTCGGCGCCCCGATCGAACTGGAGGTCAACTGAACATGTGTGGAGCACCCGTCCAGACCCAGACCCTGCCCGCCGGCGTGGACACCGAGAAGGAGACGGTCATCACCGGCCGCGTCCTGAACGCCGACGGTGAGCCCGTGGGCGGCGCGTTCGTGCGCCTGCTCGACGGCACCGACGAGTTCACGGCCGAGGTCGTCGCTTCGGCGACCGGCGACTTCCGTTTCTTCGCCGCTCCCGGCGACTGGAAGATCCGCGCTCTGTCGAGCTCCGGCAACGGCACCTCCACCGTGAGCCCCACCGCTCCCGGCGTGCACAACGTCGATGTGACGGTCGCGAAGTAGCACGACCGGAACACTCACGAAGGGCTCTGCTCCATCAGGAGCGGAGCCCTTCGTCGTACCGGAAGAGCCGCCGTCTAGAATGACCGCGTGGTCATCTTCTTCGAAATCCTGCTGGTCGCCGCAGCGCTGCTCATCACCTGGTTTGCGCTCTACACCATCTACCGTGTCGTCTCCGACGGATCGTGACGAACGGCGGATCGGACGGTACGCGGCGTAGCGGCGACGAGGCGATCGCCCGCGCCGCCGAACGCGCTCGCGTCACCGCCGAGCTGAACATCCCCGTCCTGTCCGGGCTCCCGGGCGCCGAGGACACCGCGAACCTGCGGCTCGGCCCCGACCTGAACCCCGCCCTCCTCGCCGTCCTGCCGCTGGTCGGGGTGTGGCGCGGCGAGGGCGAAGCCAACGATCCCGAGACCGGCGACTACCCGTTCGGTCAGCAGATCACCGTCGCGCACAACGGCGGCCCGTATCTCGTGTGGGAGGCGCGTTCGTGGCGTCTCGACGAATCGGGTGCCTACGCGGGCGAGGATCGGCGCGAGAGCGGCTTCTGGCGTGTGTCCGGAACGGGCGCACCCGACAGCGACGATCCCGAGACGCTCGAACTGCTGCTGACGCACAGCTCCGGCGTCGTCGAGCTGTTCTACGGCACCGCCCTCACGCAGTCCTCGTGGGAGCTGGCGACCGACGTGGTGATCCGCACCAAGTCCGGTGAGGTCGTCGGCGGAGCGAAGCGCCTCTACGGCATCGTCGAGGGTGGCGATCTCGCCTACGTCGAGGAGCGCGTCACCGCCGACGGCGAGCTGAAGCCCCGGATGTCCGCCCGCTTGTCACGCCATATCGGCTGATCGAGCCTCTTCCCTCCGACCGGGCCGACCGGGCCTGATCCCCGACGGGGCGGCCCGGCCCGCTCCTGTCAGTCGTCCTTCAGGGCCGTCGTGCCCTGGTTTTCCCGTGCATGCGCGCCGCTCCCCCGCGCTCCGAGCGCCTCGAGTTCGTCCGCGTGTACCTTCGCGATGCCGGCATCCTCGGCATCGGTTCCGTCGTCCCCGCTCTCGTCGGGGATGGCCCGCGTCCGGACGACGACCTCGGGGGCCGGTAGTTCCTCGGCCGCCTCGAGGTCTTCGGCGGACCGCACCTCCGGCCACTGCCGGGTGACCGGTTCCGGCCGTTCGCCGAGGTCCTCACGGATACCGCGCACGAGGCTGTACATCATGACGAAGCCCATCACGAAGAACGGCAGACCCACCACGGTGATGACCTGCTGAAGTGCGTCCAGGCCGTCCTTGCCGGTCGCGACGAGCATGGTCGCGGCGACCAGGCCCATGAGCACCGCCCAGAACAGACGCTGGTGGATGGGCGCCTTCTCCTCGTGGCCGGAGGCCATCATGTCGAGCACCATGGCGGTCGAGTCCACCGAGGTCACGAAGAAGATCACCACCAGGATGATCGCGATCCCCGAGACCAGTCCGGTGAGCGGGAAGTTTCCGAGGAACTCGAACAGCGCACCCGGGATGTCGCCGTCGTCCACGACCCGTTCGACGAGACCGCCGTTGCCCTCGAGTTCGATGTGGAACGAGCCCATCCCGAAGATGCTGAACCAGATCACCGAGAACAGCACGGGCAGACCGAGGACACCGCCGACGAACTCGCGGATGGTCCGGCCTCGGGAGATGCGGGCGATGAAGATACCGACGAAAGGCGACCACGTGATGGTCCACGCCCAGTAGAAGACCGTCCAGGTGTTCTGCCAGCCGGAGTCGGCGAAGGTGTCGGTCCAGAACGCCAGTCGCGGCAGGGCCTCGGCGTAGATGCCGGCCGATTCGATCATGCCTTCGAGCAGGAACAGGCTCGGACCGGTGACGAGCACGAAGACCAGCAGCATCACGGCCATGCCGATGTTGATGTTGGACAGACGTTTGATGCCCTTGTCGAGACCGAGAGCCACCGAGATACCGGCCATCACCGTCACGACCGCGATGAGCGCGATCTGGATGATCCCGGATTCCTGAATGTCGAACAGCTGCGCGAGACCGGCGTTGATCTGCAGGGTGCCCAGGCCGACCGAGGTCGCGACCCCGAAGATCGTACCGATGATCGCCACGACGTCGATGGTCTTGCCGATGGGACCGTAGATACGGCCCCCGAGCAGGGGCGCGAAGATCGAGCTGACGCGCGGCGGCAGGTGCCGTTTGTAGATGAAGTAGCCGAAGCCCAGGCCGGGCAACGCGAAGATGGTCCAGGTGTGCAGCCCGAAATGGTAGAGCGCGAAGCCCATGGCCTCTTCCGCAGCTTCCACCGACTGCGGCTCGACGTCCTGCATGGGTGGGTTCGCGAAGTGCGAGATCGGTTCTGCCACGCCCCAGAACATGAGAATGGTGCCGATACCGGCTGCGAACAACATGGCGAACCACGCCAGGGTCGAGTGCTCCGGCCGTTCGTCGTCACCGCCGAGCCGGACCCGGCCGTAGTGAGTGAAGGCGATTCCGACGAGGAACAGCAGGAAGGTCGTGACGCCCAGGATGTAGAACCATCCGAGATTCGTCATGATCCAGCTGGACGCAGTACTGAAGATCGAGTCGACGCTGTCGGTGAAGGCGATCGTCACTACGACGAAGAGCAGCGCGATGATCGCGGACGAGAAGAAAATCCCCGGTGACGTGCGTAATTTCAACGAATCGTGAGCTTTTTGAAGTACCGGCACCCCCTCGGGGTACCCACAACGGATGATCTTGCACACCCGGAATGCCGACCTCGCCCGAGACGCGGACAGCCCCCGAGCCGCACCGCCGGACGGATCTCTTTCGCATCTCGGCGGTCCCGATCGGACGGACCGGGAACTCGGGGGCCGGGTGACTACCTGGGATTCGCCAGCCGCACGCGGTCGGTGAATTCCGTCGTCGGCAAGCAGCTAGCGGGTAGCCACCTCACGCGTCCGAATATCATTCACTTCCAGACCACCTCCTTCCTCGTGTACCTGCGAAATTACGCCTCGCCCGGGGAGCTGTGCAACGGATTTTTCTCGACGCGAACGACCAGGTCGGCGGCCGTGTCCGCGGGTAGGCGGTGGGTGACCACCACGACGCTGCGTTCGGGGCCGACCAGACACGCATCCCGGTCCAGGAGGAGCCGCTGCAGCCGCTCCGCGCTCTCGTCGTCGAGATGCTCCGTGGGTTCGTCGAGCAACAGGATCCGCGTGGGCGACAGCAGGGCCCGGGCCAGCAGGATACGACGGCGTTGTCCACCGGAGACCGTGCGGGCCCCGGCTCCGAGAACGGTGTGGACGCCCTGCGGGAGTCCGTCCACCCACTCCCCCAGCCCCACCGCCCCGAGGGCGGCCGACGCCTCGGTCTCGTCCACGTCACCCCGCGCCACGCGCAGGTTCTCGAGGATCGACGTGTCGAACAGGTGGGCGTCCTCCGCGAAGAACCCGATCTGCCGGCGCACCGCACCGGGATCGATGTCCGCGAGGTCGACACCGTCGAGGGTCACCGTGCCCTGGCGTGGGTCGAGCAACCCCGCGAGTGTCATGAGCACGGTGGTCTTGCCGCTGCCGCTGCCGCCCACGATCGCGACGCGACAACCCGGCCGCACGTCGAGGTCGACCGGTTCGGTGGCCGGTCCGCCGGGCCATCCACCTCGTAGCCCCTCCGCACGCAGCCGGCCGGGGCCGTGGGCCGGTGCGGTGCCGTGCGGGACCGTCCGATCGGCGCGGTCGAGCAGATCAGTGATACGACGGGCTGCCAGGCGTGCTCGGTTGAGGGTCTGCGCGGCGGCCGGCAGTGCGGCGGTGGCCTCGAACGCCGACAGGGGCAGCAGGACGAGGACGCCGAGTGTCGTCGGGCTCATGGCCGCGGGTCCGGAACCGAAGACCGTGATGCCGACGAGAAGGGCACCGAGCACGCTCGCCCCCACGGCGAGGGGTGCGGCGGCGTCGGCGAACGCGGCGGGGACCGCCGACCGGTCGGTGGCGCGGACGGAGGCGACGTTCGCGGCGCGGGCCCGCCGGGTGAGCGGATCCAGCCGTCCCGCGACCCGCAGTTCCGCCGCGTGGTCCAGCACCGTGACCGCGTCCTCGGTGAACCGGGTGCGGGCCGCGTTCGCATCGGCGTCCGCGCGTGCGGCCGCGCGTGCCGACAGCCACGGCGCGAGCAGCCCGGCGACGAGCAGAGCCACCGCGAGCACCGCACCGGCGGCGGGCGCGATGACGGCGACGGTCGCGACCGCCGCGAGGGAGAGCACGGACGCGACGGCGATGGGCACGAGTGCGCGCACCACGACGTCACCGAGGGCGTCGACGTCGGCGCCGGTGCGAGCGAGCAGATCGCCGCGACCGAGGCCCAGGGCAGCGGCCGGATCGCCGTCCGCGAGTCGCCGATAGAGATTCGCCCGGGCCGACGTCGTGCCGCGCAGAGCGGTCTCGTGCGTCGCCAGACGTTCGAAGTAGCGGAACAACCCGCGGGAGATGCCCAGTGCCCGTACCGCGACGACCGCGACGGTCAGGTCGAGGACGGGGGGCATCTCCCACGCGCGCACGATCAGCCACGCCGACAGGCCGGCGAGCAGCAGCGCGCTGCCGAGGGTCGCGACACCGGCGAGGACGGCGAGCAGCACCCGGCGCGGTTCGAGTTCGAGCAGGGCCATCGCGCGGCGCAGGTCCTTCATCGGGATTCCTCCGCGGCCCTCATCGGGTCACCTCCGTGATCGGTGCCGCGTGGACGGTGACGACCTCGTCCGCGATGGCGAGCAGGGTGGGGCGGTGCGCGACCACCACCACCGTCCGCCCGGCCGCGGCGAGACCGCGCAGTGTGTGGAGCACGGTGGCCTCGGTGTCTTCGTCGAGGTGGGCGGTCGGTTCGTCGAGCAGCAGCACCGGACGCGAGGAGGCGAGGGTGCGGGTGAGCGCCAGCCGCTGCCGTTGGCCGAGCGACAGACCTGTGCCGCCCGCCCCGACGACGGTCTCCCAGCCGTCCGGGAGTTCGGCGAGCACGCTGTCGAAACCGGTGGCCGCACAGACGTCGTCGAGGTCGGTGGTGTCCGGGTCGACACCGGTGAGCCGAAGATTGCCGGCGAGGGTGCCCGGCAGCAGCACCGGTCGTTGCGGGAGCCACGCCACCTGCGACCACCAGCCCTCGTCGCCCACGACGGGCCGGCCGTCGACGGTCACGGCCCCTTCGCTCGGCTGGGCGAGACCGAGCAGCGCCAGCAGAGCCGTGGACTTGCCCGCCCCGTTGGCACCGGTGAGCGCGGTGATCTTCCCGGGACGGCAGACCGCGTCGAGTCGGTGCGGGGCGTTCCCGCCGCGTCCGGGGACGCTCATGCCGTCGAAGACGATCTCGCACATCTCCGCTCGGCCGGTGCCGATCGTTCTCGCGGACTCGCCTCGCGGGTGCACCTCGCCCGGAGCCGAGTCGAGCACGGCGAACGCCTTGTCGGCCGCGGCCATCCCGTCCTCGGCGGCGTGGAACTTGTTGCCGACGGTCCGCAGTGGGAGGTAGGCCTCTGGCGCGAGGATCAACGCGATGATGCCGGCTTCGAGGGGCATCGATCCGTAGACCAACCGCATACCGATACTCACGGCGACCAGCGCGACCGACAGCGTGGCAAGGAATTCCAGCACCGTTCCGGACAGGAAAGCCACGCGCAGAGCCGACATCGTGGTCGCGCGGTGCTCGTCGCCGAGTTCGCGCACGCGATCGGCGGGCCCCTTCTCGCGCCCGAGTGCGCGCAGTGTCGGGAGTCCCGCGAGCAGGTCGAGCAGTTGCGACGAGAGGGTGGTCATCGCGCGCAGGGTGCGGTCGGCCTTGCCCTTGGTGAGCAGGCCGATGAGGATCATGAAGATCGGGATCAGCGGGAGAGTGACCACGACGATGATCGCCGAGGTGAGGTCGTGCACGGCGATCACGACGATCGTCACCGGCGTGAGGATCACCGCCAGCACCAGGGCCGGCAGGTAGCCGGTGAGATAGTCCTTCAGTCCGTCGAGCCCGCGGGTGAGGACCACCGCGATCTCGTCGCGTCGCGGATCGAGTGCTCGCGGAGGCAGATTCGCTGCGGCATCGAGGACGTCGTGCTCGAGTCCGGCGACCACGCGGGTCGCGGAACGGTGCGCGTACCGCGACTGCAACCACGTCACCGCGACCCGCACGACGATCGCCGCGGAGAGGATCACCAGTTCGGTCGTCCAGTCGGCGATCGACCGGGCGTCGGTGGTGATGACACCTGCGAGCACCCGGCCGATCATGAGCGCGGTGACGACGACCATCACGACATCGACCACCGAGGTGGCCACCGTCAGGACGAGATATCCGCGAGCCGCGGCCGAGTAGCGCCACAACCGCGGGTCCACCGGTCCCCGCCGGCGCGCGGAGGCGTCGGCAGGGACGGAGGAGTGCGTCGTCGTCACTTCGAGCCGATCTTCAATCCGATCGAGTGCGGGATGTGGTCGGTGGACAGACGCCGGCGGAACACCCAGTACGTCCAGCCCTGGTAGGCCAGGACGACCGGAGTCATGAACGCTGCGGCCCACGTCATGACCTTCAGTGTGTACGGGCTCGACGAAGCGTTCTCGATCGTGAGCGACCACGCCGGGTCGAGCGTCGAGGGCATCACGTTCGGGAACAGCGACGCGAACAGCAGGACCACGGTCGCGGCGATCGCCACGGTGGTGAACACGAACGCCCAGCCCTCACGCTCGGCGACGGTCAGCGCGACCACCGCGAGCAGGGAGACCGCCGCGACGGCGACGAGGGCGATCGTCCAGCCCTTGCCGTAGGCGAGCTGTGTCCACACCACGAACGTGCCGGCCACGAGGACCGCGGGCACGGCCAGCTTCCGCGACAGCGCCACGGCGTCGGTCCGGACCTCGCCTTCGGTCTTGAGCGCGATGAAGACCGCACCGTGCAGGGCGAAGACGAGCGCCGTCGTCGCCCCGCCGAGCAGGGCGTACGGATTCAGCAGGTCGAAGAAGCCGCCGATGTACTGCTTGTCGGCGTCGATCGCCACGCCGCGCACGATGTTCGCGAACGCCACGCCCCACAGCACTGCGGGGACCCACGAGCCGAAGATGATCCCCCAGTCGCAGCGGCGACGCCAGGCCGGGTCGTCGATCTTGCCGCGCCATTCGATGGCGCATACCCGCACGATCAGGGCGAGCAGGATCAGCAGCAGCGGGAGATAGAAACCGGAGAAGAGGGTCGCGTACCACTCCGGGAACGCCGCGAACAGCGCACCGCCCGCGGTGATGAGCCAGACCTCGTTGCCGTCCCAGACCGGACCGATCGTGTTGAGCAGCACCCGGCGCCTGGTGTCGGCCTCGGCGGTCCTGCCGCGCCCGAGCACCGGGAAGTGCATGCCGACACCGAAGTCGAACCCCTCGAGGACGAAGTAGCCGGTGAACAGCACTGCGATGAGGATGAACCAGATTTCTTGAAGTCCCATGTCCGCCCACTCCTAGTACGCGAAGGACAGCTGTGTCGGCTGCGTGTCGTCTGTGTCGTCGCCGGAACCCGGCGGCTGGGCGTCGTGTTCCTGCGGACCCTCCATCGCGTACTTGCGGATGAGCCAGAACCATACGACTCCGAGTGCCGCGTAGACGAGGGTGAAGGCGATCAGCGAGGTGAGCACCGTGCCGGCGGCGTGATCGGAGACGCCCTGGTCGACGGTGAGCCGGATCATGTCCACGCCTGTCGGGTTGGGGTGCACCACCCAGGGCTGCCGGCCCATCTCGGTGAAGATCCAGCCCGCGCTGTTCGCCAGGAAGGGGGTGGGGATCGCGATCAGCGACAGCCACGAGAACCATTTCTGATCGGGTACCCGGCCTCGGCGGGTGACCCACAGCCCGGCCAGGGCCAGGGCCGCGGAACCGGCGGCCAGGCCGATCATCGCGCGGAACGACCAGTAGGTGACGAACAGGTTGGGCTTGTAGTTACCGGGGCCGAACTGCTCCTCGTACTGCGCCTGCAGATCCTCGACGCCCTGCAGCGTCACGCCCGAGAATTCACCCTGGGCGAGGTAGGAGAGGACGATCGGCACGTCGAGGACGTGGACGACGCCGTCGCAGTCGTTGTGCGTGCCGACGGTGAGGATCGAGAAATTGGGGTCGGTCTCGGTATGGCACAGCGATTCGGCCGAGGCCATCTTCATCGGCTGCTGCTCGAACATGAGCTTGGCCTGGACGTCGCCGGTGACGAACAGCCCGATGCCGGAGATGATCATCACCATCAGCCCGAGGCGGGTCGCGGGGCGGAACAGTCCGCGGGCGTCGTCCTCGAGCTTCTGTGCCTCTTCGGGTTCCGAGGCGCGGATCGCGGCGGCGCGTCGCATGTTGCGGACCATCCACCAGCCGCCGATGCCTGCGACGAAGGTTGCGGCGGTGAGGAATCCGCCGGCGACCGCGTGGGGGAAGGCCGCGAGCGCGGTGTTGTTGGTGAGCAGTTCCCAGATGCTCGTCAGCTCGGCGCGTCCGGTCTCGGGGTTGTAGACCGCCCCGACCGGGTGCTGCATGAACGAGTTCGCCGCGATGATGAAGTAGGCGGAGGCGTTCACGCCGATCGCGACGAGCCAGATGGTCGCGAGGTGTACGAGTTTCGGCAGCCGTGTCCAGCCGAAGATCCACAGGCCGAGGAAGGTCGACTCCATGAAGAAGGCGACGAGGCCTTCGAGGGCGAGGGGTGCGCCGAAGACGTCGCCGACGAAGCGGGAGTACTCGCTCCAGTTCATGCCGAACTGGAATTCCTGCACGATGCCGGTCGCGACACCGAGCGCGAAGTTGATCAGGAACATCTTCCCGAAGAACTTCGTGAGGCGGTACCAGTGGTCCTTGCCGGTGACCACCCACATCGTCTGCATGATCGCGACGAGCGGCGCGAGGCCGATCGTCAACGGCACGAGGATGAAGTGATACACCGTCGTGATCCCGAACTGCCACCGGGACAGATCCAAGACGTCCATTGCCACTCCGAGGTGAGGCCCGGGTCGGTACGGGAATCCGAGCGTGGGCCGACGCTGCGGTTCTCGTTCGCACAATCATGCCGGTAGCACTTCTCCCGGCCTTGTTACTACCGAATGTAGTAGCGATTGCGGACAGTGGAACACGTTCGTGTCACCCGACACATCGGACACACGTCACATCGGAGGTGGAACAGCGCAGCGGACACCCGCCGCCACTCACCCGGCGGCGTCGACCGCCTCGTTCACTTGGCGGCGTCGACCGCCTTGCTCACGAGACCCTCGATCTCGCCCTCCTGCACACGTGACACCAGCGCGTGCCCGTTGAGAGTGTGCACACGCACCGCGAGAGCCACGCTCGAGATCAGCCAGACCCCGTCGGCGACGACGAGATCCGCCGGGCGCAACGGCTCGTACCGGACCGCGAAATCCTGTTCACCGGCCAGATCGAACAGCGCCTGCTGCGTGGTACCGGGGAGGATCCCCTGCTCCGGCGGCGGTGTGACCAGCGTCCGTCCGCGCGCGACGAGCACGGTCGAACGCGGACCTTCGAGCACAGAACCCTCGGCGCTGACGAAGATCACGTCGTCCGCCCCGACCGCCTCGGCGTGGCGCAGCGCCGCCATGTTCGTCGCGTACGACAACGTCTTGGCGCCGAGAAGTTGCCACGGCGCCTTCTGCGCGAGGTCTGTCGAGTAACCCCGCTCCAGGGTCACCACCGACACACCGTCGCGCCGGACCGTGGCGACACGTTCGGCCACCGGCGTCACGAGCAGGAAGGCCGTCGGGGTGTCGCCGCCCTCGCGACCACGCGTGTAGACCAGCCGCAGGACACCCTCCCGCTCCGCGCCCCACTGTTCGAGGGCCACATCGACGGCCAGCCGCCAGTCGTCGCGATCGGGCTCGGGCAGCTGCACGGAGGCCGCGGACGCCACGAGGCGGGCAAGGTGCAGTTCGAGCGCACACGCCCGACCGCCTCGCACGAGCAACGTCTCGAACACCCCGTCGCCACGAAGAACACCGAAATCGTCGGCGTGCAGAAGGGGTGCGTCCGCATCCCTCACCTCGCCGTCCAGCGTCACCAGCACCCGCTCAGCCATGGGGCTCAGCCTAGCCACTGGCAGACCTGCCGGCCGGTTCCCCATAGACTGGTGTCGTGACCGAGTCTCCGATCGTGTCCGAAAGCGCCCTTCTCGCACTTCCCGGCGCAGTCGCCTCGCCCTCCGGTGGGCCCGATGCCGGACTTCCCTGGCATTACGGCGACCCGCTCGGCGAACAGCGTGCCGCGTCCACTGCAGCCGCGGTGGTCGATCGTTCCACCCGCTTCGTCATCGCCGTCCCCGGCGATGAACGCCTGAGCTGGCTGCACACCATCACCAGCCAGCACATCGCCTCGCTCCCCGCGGGTTCCTCCGCCGAGAACCTCAGCCTCGATGCGAACGGCCGCGTCGAACACCATTTCGTGCAGACCGACCTCGACGGCGTGACGTGGATCGACACCGAAGCCGATCGCGGACCCGATCTGCTCGCCTTCCTGAAGAAGATGGTGTTCTGGGCGAAGGCCGAACCCCGCGACGGCAACGAACTCGCGATGCTGAGCCTGCTCGGGCCGGAGTCCGGAAGCCCGGCCGTGCTGTCCGCGCTGGGCATCGACTCGTTGCCGACCGAGCCCTACGCGGCCGTCGCTCTGCCCTCCGGCGGGTTCGTGCGCCGGATGCCGTGGCCCACCGAGCACTCCTTCGACCTTCTGGTGCCGCGTGAGTCGCTCACCGCGACCTTCACCGCGCTGCGAGACGCAGGCGCACGCCCCGCCGGCAGCTGGGCCTTCGACGCTCTGCGCGTCGAAGCGGTCCGTCCCCGCATCGGTGTCGACACCGACGAACGCACCATCCCGCACGAGGCCCGCTGGATCGGTGGCCCCGACCAGTACGGCGCCGTCCACCTCGACAAGGGGTGCTACCGCGGCCAGGAGACCGTCGCGCGCGTCCACAATCTCGGTAAGCCCCCGCGACACCTCGTCCTGATCCATCTCGACGGCTCGGCCGACGGACGACCGGAGACGGGCGACGACATCACGGCGGGAGGCCGCACGGTCGGGCGGATCGGCACGATCGTCGACCACCACGAACTCGGGCCGATCGCGCTCGCGCTCGTCAAGCGCACCATCACGCCCGACACGGCGCTCGTCGCGGGGCCGTGCGCGGCATCCATCGACCCCGACTCCATCCCGCCCGACGACGGCATCCAGGCAGGAAGGGCGGCGGTCGAGCGATTGCGCGGCCGGTGACCGCCGATACAGCCGGCATGCGGCCGGCCACCTCGGGGACCGTCGCAGCGGCCTGCATCGTGCACACGCTGCACGAGACCGGACTGCGACGCAATCCCGTCACCGCGATCGACAAGCGTCCCGTGGACGGTCCGGTGCACGTCGGCGAACTCGGACTGGCCGGCGACCGCCAGTGCGACACCGCCAACCACGGCGGTCGTTTCAAAGCCGTCTACGCCTTCTCGCAGGCCGAGTCGCGGCGCTGGGGCACCGAACTCGACCGCGAACTGCCCATCGGCTGGTTCGGCGAGAATCTGCACGTCGCCGGGTTCTCCCCCACCGACGCCGTCATCGGTGAGCGGTGGCGTGTCGGTGGGGGCGGTCTGCTCCTCGAGGTGACCGGGCCGCGCACGCCCTGCCGCACCTTCGCGATCCGTTCGCACGAGGGCGACTGGGCCACGCGGTTCACCGCCCGGGGCGACTGCGGCGCGTACCTGAAGGTGATCGTCGAGGGACCGGTGGGTGCGGGCGATCGGATCGTCGTCGAGCACGTCCCCTCCCACGGAGCGACGGTGCGCGATCTGTTCACCGGGCGGGGCCACGAGCGGGTCGCCGCGATGCTCGAGCAGCAGTCCGGTCTCGCTCCGAGCGTCGTCGCCAAGGCCCGGCGCCTCGCGGGACGACCACAGAAGGGTTCCGTGGGTCGGTCACGGAAGGGAGAGGCCCGTTGAGCGTCGAACTGGTCGAGGTGGTGCGTTCGGGTTTCCGGGAATGCGTCCACCGCGGGTCGCTGATCGTCCTGGACCCGGACGGCGAAGTGCTCGTCTCGGTGGGCGAGGTACACACGCCGATCTATCCGCGGTCGTCGAACAAACCCCTGCAGGCGGTCGCGCTGCTGCGCGCCGGCTTCGTTCCCCGCGACTCGGCGGAACTCGCGATCGCCACGGCCTCGCACGAAGGTGAGGCCGACCACGTGGAGGCCGTCGACCGGCTCCTGACCGGCGCGGGTTTCACCGAGAACGATCTCCGCTGCCCGACGGACCTGCCCGGCAACGAACTCGCCCGCGCCGAGGTGCTCGCCGCCGGAGGCACACCGCGGTCGATCTACATGAACTGCTCGGGCAAGCACGCGGCCATGCTCGCGGCGTGCACGGCGAACGGCTGGGACACCGACGGCTACACCGACAGCGGTCACCCGCTGCAGCAGTGGGTGACCGAGACGATCCTCGAGCTGACCGGCGACATCGAGGACACCGACCTCGGGATCGACGGCTGCGGACTGCCGATCGTGCCCGTCCCGCTGTTCAATCTGGCCCGCGCCTACTCGCGGCTGGCGACGGCGGAGGCCGGCACACCCGAACGCGCCGTGGCCGACGCGGTGCGCGAGCATCCGTTCCTCATCTCCGGCACCGGTAAGGACGACCTGAAGCTCATGCGTGCGGTGCGCGGCCTGCTGTGCAAGGCGGGCGCCGACGGAATCCACGCCGGTGCACTGCCGGACGGCACATCCTTCGCTTTCAAGATCGACGACGGGCACGAGCGGGCACGCCTCCCGCTCACCGCGGCCCTGCTCCACCGCCTCGGTTCGGGAACCGCCGCGGGCTCCGCGACCTTCGACTCCGAACGGCTGGCCATGCTCTCGTCCGCGCCGGTGTTCGGCGGCGGCGTGCGAGTCGGCACCGTCCGGGCCGTCCCGGGGGTGTTCTGAAGGGCATCTTTATCACATTTCACCAGCATTCATGCAGGTCGGGTCGTTATGAGGCGTAACGGACACCGGCCCAGCCGGGTGTGTGGAGGCGCAACCGAACTTTCCACGCTAAAGTGGGCGTCAGGAAAATACTCAACACACCGGGGCCGCCACTTTTCCCCAGGCCGCCCCGTCAAAGCGCGAGGGGGTTGGCCATGGGCCGCGGCCGGGCTAAGGCAAAGCAGACCAAGGTTGCACGGCAACTCAAGTACAGCTCGCCGTCCACCGACTTCGAGAGCCTCCAGCGAGAGCTGTCTGGCGGAGCAACCAACTCGCAGCGGGACGAAGTCTTCGCCGAGCAACGTTCCGGATGGGACGACGACTACGACGACGACTGGCGTCGCTGACCTGAATCACTCTCCGACGGAGGGGGAGGCCGATCTTTCGGCTCCCCCTCCGTCGGTGTGGTCGGCATTCGACGCGAGGCCGGGCGGCGCTCGTTTCCGTCCTCGGCCTTCGAGTCTGTGACTTCCGAGTTCACGACACGGCAGTAACCGAAAGGCCGGTCTCCCAGTTTTCCTGGGGGAACCGGCCTTTCGTCGTGTTCGCGTGGGGCGACGCGTGCGCCTGTCAGAAGCGCGGATGATCTCCGAGCAGCACCGCGCGCTCGTCGGCGCCGTCCTGCGCCTTGCGGACCGTGCCCAGCGTCCAGCAGTCGATGTGCCGGGCGGTGAGCACCGCCAGAGCGCGATCGACATCCTCGGGGGCCACGATGGCCACCATGCCGACGCCCATGTTGAAGGTCTTCTCCATCTCGGCCCGCTCGACCCGTCCGCGCTGCGCGATGAGGCCGAAGACCGGAGCGGGGCTCCAGGTGGTGCGGTCGAGTTCGGCCACGAGCCCCTTGGGCATCACACGCGCGAGGTTCGCGGCGAGTCCGCCACCGGTGACGTGGCAGAAGGTGCGCACCTCGGTCTCGGCGGCGAGCGCGAGGCAGTCCTTGGCGTAGATGCGGGTGGGCTCGAGCAGTTCCTCACCGAGGGTGCGACCGAACTCGTCGACGTGCGCCGTCAGGCTCATCTTGCCGATGTCGAGCAGGACCTTGCGGGCGAGCGAGTAACCGTTCGAATGCAGACCCGAAGCGCCCATCGCGATCACGACGTCGCCGGGGCGCACACGGTCGGGTCCGAGGAGCTTCTCGGCCTCGACGACACCCACGCCGGTCGCGGACAGGTCGTAGTCGTCGGCGGCCATCACGCCCGGGTGCTCGGCGGTCTCGCCACCGAGCAGCGCGCATCCGGCCTGGACGCATCCCTCGGCGATACCCGCGACGATCTCCGCGACGCGCTCGGGCACGACGCGACCGACCGCGATGTAGTCCTGCAGGAAGAGCGGCTCGGCACCGCAGACCACGAGGTCGTCGACGACCATCGCGACGAGGTCGAGACCGACCGTGTCGTGCTTGTCGAGTGCCTGCGCCACCGCAAGCTTGGTGCCGACGCCGTCGGTGGACGCCGCGAGCAGCGGCTCCTTGTATCCGCCCTTGAGGGCGAACAGACCGGCGAACCCACCCAGGCCGCCCATGACCTCCGGGCGGGTGGCCTTCTTCGCGTGCGGGGCGAACAGTTCGACGGCTCGGTCACCGGCCTCGATGTCCACGCCCGCCGCGGCGTAGGAAGCTCCGGGGGTTGCGTCCTCGGTCATGAGTTGTCGGCTCCAGCCTCGAGTTGTGTCTTGTCGTGAAAAATCTGGCTACGCGCGGGCCGGGTACCTGCGTCCGGGCATGCGAAACGCACGCCGAACCGGGCCGACCGCGGCACTTACGGTACCCGACCAGCTTCTACGGCCGACTGAGAACGTCCGCGTTGTCGTTGTCCAACACGGTCGGAGTGACCGAATCGGTGTCGACGACGCCGAAGGCGTCCTTGCCCGCCCGGTGTTCGGTGGGAAGGGCGATCGGGTAGTGACCGTCGAAACATGCAGCGCACAAACGGGATGCGGGCTGCTCGGTGGCACCGATCATGCCGTCGATCGAGATGTAGCCGAGCGAATCGGACCCGATCGACCGGCGCACCATCTCGACCATCTCGTCGTAGTCGTGCCCCTCCTCGACGCTGTCGCGGGTGCCTGCGCCGTTGGCGATCAGCTCGGCCGGCGACGCGAAGTCGATGCCGTAGAAACACGGCCACTTGACGGGCGGCGACGCGATGCGCACGTGGATCTCGAGGGCACCGGCCTCGCGCAGCATCCGGATCAGGGCGCGCTGCGTGTTGCCGCGCACGATCGAGTCGTCGACCACGACGAGCCGCTTACCGCGGATCACTTCGCGCAGCGGGTTGAGCTTGAGCCGGATACCGAGCTGCCGGATGGTCTGGCTGGGCTGGATGAAGGTGCGTCCCACGTAGGCGTTCTTCATCAGGCCCTGCCCGTACGGGAGTCCCGAACCCTGCGCGTACCCGACGGCGGCCGGGGTGCCCGACTCGGGCACCGGGATGACCAGATCGGCGTCGATCGGATGTTCCTTCGCGAGCCGGCGTCCGATCTCCACGCGGGTCGCGTGCACGGAGCGACCGGCGATGGTCGAGTCGGGGCGCGCGAGGTAGACGTACTCGAAGACACAGCCCTTGGGCTCGGGGTTGGCGAAGCGCGACGAGCGCACACCGTTCGCGTCGATCGCGAGCAGCTCGCCGGGTTCGATGTCGCGGACGAAGGACGCGCCGACGATGTCGAGAGCGGCGGTCTCGCTGGCGACGACCCAGCCGCGGTCGAGCCGTCCGAGGCACAGCGGGCGGATGCCCCACGGGTCGCGGGCCGCGTAGAGGGTGTGCTCGTCCATGAAGGTCAGGCAGAACGCGCCGCGCAGCTGCGGGAGCAGCTCCATCGCGGCCTCTTCGATCGTGCTGTTCTTCGCGCCGTGGGCGAGCAGCGCACCGACGGTGTCGGAGTCCGAATTCGCCGCGCCGGGCCGCGTGGGATCGAGCACACCGAGGCGGCGTC
Source organism: Rhodococcus gordoniae (assembly GCF_001646655.1). Lineage (GTDB taxonomy): Bacteria > Actinomycetota > Actinomycetes > Mycobacteriales > Mycobacteriaceae > Rhodococcus > Rhodococcus gordoniae. Next base: position 28,138 of record NZ_LPZN01000041.1, read on the forward strand.
CGCGTTCGGCGAGTTCGGCGGTGTTGACGAGGTTGCCGTTGTGGCCGAGCGCGACGCCCGAGCCGGAGGCGGTGGTGCGGAAGATCGGCTGCGCGTTCTCCCAGGTCGTGGACCCGGTGGTGGAGTAGCGGCAGTGACCGATGGCGATGTGCCCGGTCATCGCGGCGAGCGTCTGCTCGTCGAAGACCTGGCTGACGAGTCCGAGGTCCTTGAACACGAGCACCTGCGAACCGTCGGCCACGGCGATGCCCGCGGCTTCCTGTCCGCGGTGCTGCAGCGCATAGAGACCGTAATAAGTGAGCTTGGACACGTCCTCGCCGGGAGCCCACACTCCGAACACTCCGCACTCTTCGCGGGGTTCGTTCTCGGGTTCGGTGGAGGCGAGAAGATTACGTGTGTGGACCGACAGATCGGCACTGGTCACGGACGTGCTCCCTGAGGCTGGACAAGCGGGGCTCCCCCCATTCTACGGCCCGCGGGAGGTGCTCCTCCCCACACACCCGTTGTGCACCCCGCCGGACGTCAGAGTCGGGCGATCGGGAGCAGCCGGCCGATCTCCGCGGCGCGCCCACCCGATGCCTCCACCGCCCCCGAGGTCACGGCCCCGTCGAAATCGATGCTGCCGACCACCAGGCGCAGCCACGTGCGCGGATCGGTCTCCACGACGTTCGGCGGTGTTCCCCGCGTGTGGCGGGGGCCTTCGATGCACTGGACGGCCACGAACGGCGGCACCCGCACCTCCACGCTCGATCCGGGCGCGAGTTGCTCGAGGGTGCGGGCACTGAGCCGCACCGCGGCGGCGAGGTCGGGTCGCGGCGGCTTCTCGTCGCGCTCCCCCGTCACCCACGGACCGACCCGCTCGAGGGCGGTGCGCAGCTCGGCGGGGTCGACGGGTCTCCGTGGTGCCATATCGCCGCAGCCTAACGACCCGCGTCGCGCTCGGAGGTTTCCGGACGGGTCGCGACACCCACCGCGACGGCGCCACCGGCATTGATCGCCAGGTGCAGGAGCATCGGGGCGAGGACGCTGCCCGTCCGTCGTCGTAGTTCGTCGAACACCACACCGCTCGAGGCAGTGAGCACGACGGTTCCGGGAACGGAGTCCCCGGCGTGACGGGCGGGCACGACGTGCCAGAGCCCGAAGGCGACGGCCGTGAGCACCCGGTCCCGGCGTCGCGACGCCCGGCGCGCCAGCGCGTACAGCACCGAACGGAACATCAGCTCCTCGGCCAGGACCGTCCCGAAGGGAATGTGCACGAACACCCACTCGGTGTGGTCGGCGCGACGCGCTCCCGCCGCCATCCGTCGTCGCACGGGCGGGACGGCGAGCATCACGGCGTAGGCCGCGACCGGCACCACCGCCGATGCCGTCCCCCACAGCACTCCCCTGCCCGTACGGCGCCAGCCGAGCTCGGCTGCGGAGACACCGGCCGCGCGGGTCGCCGCGGCGAGCGCGAGTCCGAACCCGGCGTTCGCCGCGGCTCTCCCCCGCGGACCGAGATCCACCGCCGGAAGGACGAGGTTGTTCCACGCGACCAGCACGGCAGCGCATCCCGCAGCGAGGAATCCCCCAGTGGGCCGCGCGCTCACTTCTCGGGCCCGTCGTGATCGGCGAACGCCTCGAGGGCGATGCGTACCCGTTCGGTGTCGTTCTCGGTCCAGCCCTCGGGCCGGGTGACCGCGATCCATCCCTCGAGCACCGCCGACCCGTAGTTGTGGCCGTGCCCGTCGGGCACGCCGGCCGCGTTGGTGAGATCGGCGGAGACCTGCCAGAAGGTGACGAACGGGAACCACCGCATCTGCGGCAGCCGGTCGGGTCCGGGCGGCTCCGACAACCAGTCGGGGCGGGAGAACAACAGGTCGGGCGACCACCAGACGACAGGATCGGAGGCGTGCTGGATGTAGAGCACGCGCGGCGACAACCACGGTGTGTCCGGCTCGTGGATCGCCTCCCGGCTGTCGGCGAAACGCACGACGAGACCGTCCGCGTACACCGGCTGCACCTCGGTCGTCCCGGGATCGCGGCGCTCGACGAGCTGCCGCCACAGGCGGTTGGAGTTGGGCGGGCCCACCCACAGCACCCCGTCCATCCGGGCGCGGATCTCGGCGAGACTGTCGAAGGCACCCTCCCCGGACTGCGTCCCGAGACTCTCGCCGTAGAGGAACAGGTCGGGGCGATCGTCCTCCGGCAGCTGCGACCAGCGTTCGTACACCCGGTCGACCAGCATCTCGCCTGCGGCAGCCGCCTTCTCGCGGTCGGCGAGGAACGAGATCCAGCTCGGGAGGTACGAATACTGCCAGGCCACCATGGCCAGGTCGCCGTTGTGGACGAGTTCCATCGCGCGGGCCGCCGTGGGGTTGACCCAGCCGGTGCCGGTGGTGGGGATCAGGACGAGCGTCGACCGCTCGAAGGCGCCGGTCCGCTCGAGTTCGTCGAGGACGAGATCGATGCGCTCTTCCGGCGTGGGGGCGGTGTCGAGACCGACGTACACCCGGATCGGTTCCAGGGCGGGACGGCCGTTGACCGCGGCCAGTTCCTCCGCATCCAGGCCTCGTGCGACGAAGTTGCGGCCCTCGAATCCGAGGGTCTCCCAGGGCGCGAGGGATTCGGGGCTGCCGGACTTGGCGGGCTCGACCGGCTGGACGGCGCCGGGACGGGTGGTGTCGTCCTGCAGACCGAAAGCCTGATTGACGACGGCATAGGTGCCGCGGATGAGTACACCGTCGATGAGCATGAAGGTGGCGAGCACCACGACGAGCACGCCCAGTGTGCGAGCGAGACCGAGCGGCATCCCCGTGCGACGGCTCAGCTGGGCGGATATCCAGCGCCCGATGTCGCGTAGCCCCCGCCACAGGGCGATGAGGGCAGCGGCGACGGCCAGGCTCAACAGGATGGTGCGCAGATATCCGCTCGTGGTGCTGCCCTCTGCCCCCATCAACGCCGCGAGCTGGCGTTGCTCACCGGCGGACAGGACGAGCGCGACGAGTGACGCGAGGACGGCGGCGACCGGAACCGCGACCTTGATCGCGCGCAGCACCGGGAGCGGTGGCGGCCACCACCGCCGCCCGGGGAGCACGAACCGCGCCACGGCCCAGCCGACGACGCACCCGACGCCGTAACCGATCGCGGCGTTGATGCCGCCGATGAGGCCCTGGAAGAGCCAGTCGCGCGGAAGCAGCGAGGGTGTCAGCGACCAGCAGAAGAACAGTGCGGCGAACGCGATACCGGTGAAATCCAGGCCCAGCCACCCCCACACCCGGGCGGTGAGGGGGTGGCGATCACCGAAGTCGGTGACCGCGGCGATGATCCGGCCCTGCCGGGCCTCGAACGCCGCCAGCCGATCGACCCGGATGGCCGGCACGGTTATCCGAACAGAGCAGGCAGGGTCCCTTCCCACACCTCGCGCAGCTCGGTCATGGGGATCGAGAACAGGCCCTGGACCTCGACGGAGTCGGATCCCTCGTCGACGACACCGATGCGCACCCACGGCATGTTGCGCGCGGTGCACATGCCCGTGAAGCGAGACTCCTCGGTGCGCGGCACGGCCACGAGCACACGACCGGCCGACTCGGAGAACAGCGTCACGAACGGATCGGCACCCTCCGGAAGCAGCACGCGGCAGCCGGTCTCGCCCGCCAGCGCGGCCTCGACGACGGCCTGCGCGAGACCACCCTCGGACAGATCGTGCGCGGCCGAGATCAGGCCGTCGCGCGAACCGGCGGTGAGGATCTCCGACAACAGCCGTTCACGATCGAGGTCGACCTGCGGCGGAACGCCACCGAGGTGGTCGTGCTCGACCTGCGCCCAGATCGATCCGTCGAACTCGTCGCGGGTCTCACCGAGCAGGATCAACGTCTCGCCCGGTTCGAGGCCGATGCCGGTGGGGATGCGGCGGTGCACATCGTCGATCACGCCGAGCACCGCGACGACCGGGGTCGGCAGGATCGCGGTGGCACCGGTCTGGTTGTAGAAGCTGACGTTGCCGCCGGTGACGGGAATGCCGAGCTTCGCGCAGCCGTCGGCGAGGCCGCGCACGGCCTGCTGGAACTGCCACATCACGCCCGGATCCTCGGGCGAACCGAAGTTCAGGCAGTTCGAGACGGCCTTCGGCGTCGCGCCGGTGACGGCAACGTTGCGGTAGGCCTCGGCGAGGGCGAGCTGGGCGCCCGCGTACGGATCGAGCTGGGTGTAGCGGCCCGAGGCGTCGGTGGCGAGCGCGATGCCGCGTCCGGTCTCCTCGTCGATGCGGACCACACCGCTGTCGGCGTTCTCGGCGAGCACGGTGTTGCCGCGCACGTAACGGTCGTACTGCTCGGTGATCCACTTGCGGCTGCACAGCGCCGGCGACGCCAGCATCTTCAGCAGCGTCTCACGCAGTTCGTCGGTGGTCTCGGGTCGCTTCAGGCCGGCCGTGGTGTTCGCGACCAGCGCGTCCTGCGAGGACGGGCGTTCGATGGGACGCTCGTAGACCGGGCCCTCGTGAGCGACCGTGCGCGGCGGCACGTCGACGACGGTCTCGCCGTGCCAGTCGATGACGAGACGCTCGCCGTCGGTGACCTCCCCGATGACGGTCGCCAGGACGTCCCACTTCTTGCAGACGGCCATGAAGGCGTCGACGTTGTCGGGCGTGACGACCGCGCACATGCGTTCCTGCGACTCCGAGGACAGCACCTCGGCCGGGGTCATGCCCTTCGCGCGCGTCGGGACACGCTCGAGGTTGATGTGCATACCGCCGTCGCCGGCGGCGGCGAGCTCGGAGGTCGCGCAGGACAGTCCGGCACCGCCGAGATCCTGGATGCCGACGACGAGCTTCTCGCGGTAGAGGTCGAGGCAGCACTCGATGAGCACCTTCTCGGTGAAGGGATCGCCCACCTGCACGCTCGGCAGCTTCTTGGGTCGGCCGCCGTCGCTGTCGTCGAACGTCTCGGATGCGAGGACGGAGACACCGCCGATGCCGTCGAGACCGGTGCGAGCACCGAACAGGATGACCTTGTTGCCGGTACCCGAGGCGTGGGCCAGGTGCAGGTCCTCCACGCGCATCGCTCCGGCGCACAGCGCGTTGACGAGCGGGTTGCCCTGATAGGAGGCGTCGAAAACGGTCTCGCCACCGACGTTGGGCAGGCCGAGCGAGTTGCCGTAGCCACCGACACCGCGTACGACACCGTCGACGACGCGACGGGTGTCGGGGTGATCGGCGGCACCGAAGCGCAGCTGGTCCATCACGGCGATCGGGCGGGCACCCATGGCCATGATGTCGCGGACGATGCCGCCCACGCCGGTCGCGGCGCCCTGGTACGGCTCGATGTACGAGGGGTGGTTGTGCGACTCGACCTTGAAGGTGACGGCCCAGCCGTCGCCGATGTCGACGACACCGGCGTTCTCACCGATACCGGCGAGCATCGACTCGCGCATCTCGTCGGTGGTGGTCTCGCCGAAGTAGCGCAGGTGCACCTTCGACGACTTGTACGAGCAGTGCTCGGACCACATCACCGAGTACATGGCGAGCTCGGCGTCGGTGGGGCGCCGGCCCAGGATCTCCTTGATCCGGGTGTACTCGTCTTCCTTCAGACCCAGCTCCCGATAGGGCTGAGCGGCGTCGGGGGTTTCGGCGGCGTGGGAGACGGTATCCACGTGCGGTGACACTGGGCGTCGGGTCCCTTCACTCTGGGATCGAAAACGGCAGGCCGGGCGGGAACTGCCGCGGACCAGTCTATCGGTGTGCAGGGGCGACGGGGTTCACCGGTGCGGGCACGAGCTCCGAGGGTGTGACGGTCACCTCGGTGCCCAGCGCATCGAGGGTGACGGTGCCCGAGTGTTCGCCGTCGAATCGGTACCACCCGTCGACGAGGGTGAAGGTGGCGAGCACGGGCGGCCCGCCGAGATCGACGATCCAGTACTGCGGGACTCCGGCCTCCGCATATTCGGAGAACTTCGTGACCCGGTCGGTGCGGGCCGTGCCGTCGACGGTGACCTCCACGACCAGCTTCACCTCGGCGATCGGGGCCCGATCGGGGTCGGCGTCGACGAGGGACCGTCCCACGACGATCACATCGGGGCACCGCACCGTCAGCGGGTTCTCCGCGACCAGCACCTCGACGCCTCCGATCGCAGACCATTCGTCGGGCAGCTTCTCGTCGAGGAGCAAGGCCAGGGTCACCGCGGCGTGATCGTGTGCTGTTCCCGGCCGGGGCGCAGCGATCAGCACGCCTTCGCACACCTCGACGTGGTGCCCGTCGGATTCGGGCAGGGCCGACCACTCGTCGAGGGACAGCAGCCGATCGGGATAGGACGGGACGTTCATTGCATTCCCCCGTTCTCGCCGATCGGACACGACCGTCTTCAGTGTGTCACCGGTGGGCGTGGCGGGGTGGGCGAACGCGGTCACGACGCGGGGGTCAGGAAAGCGGTCAGGGCCTGCGCGTAGCTCGTCACGTCGTCCGCGCCCATGAACTCGCGCGCCGAGTGCATGGCGAGTTGCGGGGCGCCGACGTCGACGGTCGTGATGCCGGTCCGCGACGCGGTGATGGGGCCGATCGTGGAACCGCACGGCAGGTCGGCGCGGTGCACGTACCGCTGCAGCGGAACCCCGGCCTGCTCACAGGCCAGCGCGAAGGCGCCGGCGCCGGTCGCGTCGCTCGCGTAGCGCAGGTTCTGGTTCACCTTCAGGACCGGTCCGCCGTTCACCGCGATCCGGTGGGCGGGTTCGTGTCGCTCGGGATAGTTGGGGTGCGTGGCGTGCGCCATGTCGCCCGACGCGACGATCGAGCCGGCGCGGGCACGCAGGAACTCCTCGCGTCCGCCGCCCCGGAGCAGGACGATCCGCTCGAGGACGGTGTTGAGCAGTTCCGAGAAGGCGCCGCGGTCGGACATGCTGCCGACCTCCTCGTGGTCGAACAGAGCGAGGAGCGGCATCGGGCCGCCGTGCGCGGCGACGTGGTCTGCGGCGTCGAGCAGCGCGTGCAGTCCGGCATAGCAGGTGCCCTGGTTGTCGAGGCGCGGTGCGCTGACCAGATCGCGGCCCGGTCCGACGACCGCGCTCGGAGCGAGGTCGTGGGTCATCAGCTCCCAGCCCAGCACCGCGCCCGGGTCGATACCGTGCTGCTCGGCGACCCACGCGATGAACGAGCGCGGTTCGGTGCCGACTCCCCAGACGCCGTCGACGTGACGCTGCGGGTCGAGGTGCACGCCCTTGCGGTCCTCGGACAGGTGGATGGCGAGCTGCGGAACCCGCAGGACCGGCGCGTCGACGCGGACGAGAACGTCCTCGGTGGTCTCACCCGAGCGCACGGTGAAGCGGCCGGAGATCCCGAGGTCGCGGTCGAGCCACGAGTTGAGCCACGCACCGCCGTACGGTTCGAGACCCACGAGCCGCCAGCCAGCCGACGTGAGGTCGGGATGCTGCTTGACGCGCAGATTGGGGCTGTCGGTGTGCCCGCCGACGATGCGGAAGGGCGCGGCCGGATCGTCGGCGACACCCTCGGTGCTCCACGCGAGCAGCGACCCGCCCCGCACCAGGAAGAAGCGTCCCGGTTCGGAGGGCCAGGCCTGCTGCTCGTGCAGTTCGACGAATCCCGCCTCGCTCAGCGCCGCGGCGACGGTGGCGCAGACGTGGAAGGGCGACGGCGACAGGTCGACGAAATTACAGAGACCCCGAGCATCGGCACGCGTGGAAGACATGACTGCATCTTCGCATCACGGACAGGCTCAGTGCCCTCCGGCGACACAGAACAGGTTGCCCTCCGGGTCGGCGAGCGTCACCCATCGGAAGTCGTCGCCCATGTCCTCTCGGTGGACCTCCTTCGCGCCGGCCTGCACGAAGCGCTCGACCTCGGCGTCGAGGTCGGGGGCCGTGAGATCGAGGTGCACGCGGTTCTTCCCCGGTGTCGGATCGGACACCTTCTGGAAACCCAGCCTGATGCCTTGCGGCAGGGCGACGATGAAGAACCAGCCGTCGTTCTCCTCCTCGATACGCCCGTCCGTGCGCTCGGCCCACCATCTCGCGAGCGGACCCGGATCGGACGTGTCGAAGGTGATCATTGCGATGGTCGCTGTCATGACGCGACGGTACCGCCGGGGACCGACAGGTGATATCCGTCGAGGAACGGGCCGATTTGGGTAGTCCTACTCAGGACATACCGACCTGGCTCGGGCAAACTGATCCGCGATGTCGCGCATGGGGGATGACGACGACATCGCGCCCGGGACTTGATCGGGGGGTCGAGCTCCGGGGTTGTAGGGACGAGGGATTCCGCAGCCGATCGGGACGGTCGCGGGGTCCCTCGTTCCGTCTCTCCGGTTCCGGGACTTCAGGTTCGGAGGATCACGCGAAACCCCTGGAACGAGCGAAGTCCCCACCGGACCCGGGGGGTCGATGGGGACTTCGCCGGAAGCTCCGGTCAGGCGATCACGCGTTGACGACCGCGTCCAGCACGCTGTAGAACATGCCGAGTCCGTCGTCGCTGGGGCCGGTGAGCGCCTCGGTGGCGTGCTCGGGGTGCGGCATGAGACCGACGACCCGGCCGTTCGCCGACGAGATGCCGGCGATGCCGCGCTGCGAACCGTTCGGGTTGTCGCCCGCGAAGCGGAACACCACGCGACCTTCACCCTCGAGCTCGTCGAGCACCTTCTCCGGTGCCTGGTAGCGGCCTTCACCCGACTTGAGCGGGATGAGGATCTCGGCGCCGGCCTCGTAGCGCGAGGTCCACGCGGTGGTGTTCGACTCGACCTTCAGCCACTCGTCGCGGCAGACGAAGTGCAGACCGGCGTTGCGGGTGAGCGCGCCCGGCAGCAGACCCGCCTCGCACAGCACCTGGAAGCCGTTGCAGATGCCGAGGACGGGCATGCCCTTCTGCGCGGCCTCGACGACCTTGCCCATCACCGGCGCGAACCGTGCGATGGCACCGCAGCGCAGGTAGTCGCCGTAGGAGAAACCGCCGGGCACGATCACCGCGTCGACACCCTTGAGATCGGCGTCCCCGTGCCACAGGCTCACGGCCTCACCACCGGCGAGATTCACCGCACGGGAGGCGTCGACGTCGTCGAGCGTTCCCGGGAAGGTGATGACTCCGATGCGTGCGCTCATGCGTCACCGTCGATCCGCCGGATGGCCCAGTCCTCGATCACCGTGTTGGCGAGCAACGACTCGGCGATCTTCTCGAGCTCCTCGTCGCCGACGCTGCCGTCGACCTCGAGCTCGAAACGCTTGCCCTGACGGACGTCGGTCACGCCCGCGAAGCCCAGCCGCGACAGCGCCCCGGTGATGGCCTGACCCTGGGGGTCGAGAATCTCGGCTTTGGGCATGACTTCGACGACGACACGCGCCACGTGCTGCTCCTCGGTAGTAGTGCTGGCGCCCGGGGACGGACACCGGACATCCAGCAGTTTACCGGCCGCGGCCACCGGGACGGGCATCGGCCGAGGTCCCCCTCGTACGAGACCTGTCACACCCGTTCAACGCCGCTCGGCAGCAACGAGTTCGCGCACGCGGGGCGGCGGAGGGCGGGAGGAGGCTACCGAAGCGGAGTTCCTGTCCGTAGCCGGTCGTCGGGCTCCTTCCGGCGGCATACTCGACGACATGCACCTGACCCATTTCGGCCACTCCTGCATCCTCGTCGAGCACCTCGGCGCGAAGCTCCTCTTCGACCCCGGAAATTTCTCCCACGGGTTCGAGGGCATCACCGGCCTCGACGCGATCCTCGTGACCCACCAGCATCCCGACCATGCCGATACCGGCCGGCTGCCCGCGCTCCTCGAGGCCAATCCCGGTGCGCAGCTGTTCTCCGACCCTCAGTCCGCGAGCCTGCTCGAGGGCGACTGGACCGCGGTGCGTCCCGGCGATTCGTTCTCCGTCGGATCGCTCACCGTGCGCGGCACCGGCGGACGGCACGCGGTGATCCACCCCGACCTGCCCGTCATCGACAACACGGCCTTCCTCGTCGGCGACGAGGAGAATCCGTCGCGGCTGCTGCACCCCGGCGACTCGCTGTACATCCCGCACGAGCGCGTGGACGTGCTGGCCCTGCCGTCGACCGCGCCGTGGCTCAAGATCTGGGAGGCGATCGACTACCTGCGCGCCGTGAATCCGCGGGTCGCGGTGCCGATCCACCAGGGCATCGTCAACGACAGCGGTCGCGGCGTCTTCTACGGCCGGTACAGCGAGATGGCGCCGGAGGGCACCGAGTTCCGCGTGCTGCCGCACGAGGACGGAGTCGAGGTCTGACGCTGCTCTGTTCCGACGAGGAGGTTCAGCGGGCGGCGGCGCGACCCGCCGCCCGCCCCGAGAAGATGCATCCGCCGAGGAAGGTGCCTTCGAGCGACCGGTAGCCGTGCACGCCGCCACCACCGAATCCGGCGACCTCACCGGCGGCGAAGAGCCCCTCGAAGACCGATCCGTCCGACCGCAGGACGCGCGACGACAGGTCGGTCTCGAGCCCGCCGAGCGTCTTGCGGGTGAGCAGGTGCAGCCTGACGGCGATGAGCGGCCCGGCCTTCGGGTCGAGGATCCGATGCGGTGCGGCGATGCGGACGACGCGGTCGGGTGCGTAGGCCCGTGCCGCGCGCACCGCCGCGACCTGCAGATCCTTCGTGTACTTGTTGTCCATCTCGCGGTCGCGGGCCTCGACCACCGAACGCACCTGCTCGTAGTCGAGCGGCGCCTCGGGGGTGAGTTCGTTCATGCCCGCGACGAGATCGGCGAGCGTGTCGCGGACGACGAAGTCGACGCCGTGCTGCTTGAAGGCCTCGACCGGTCCGGGTGCGCCCGCCTTGACGCGCTGCAGCAGCAGCCGGATGCTGCGTCCGGTGAGGTCGGGGTTCTGCTCGGAGCCGGAGAGCCCGAATTCCTTCTCGATGATCTTCTGGTCGAGCACGAACCAGGTGTGGTCGTGGCCGGTGCTCACGATGTGCTCGAGGGTGCCGAGCGTGTCGAAGCCCGGGAACAACGGCACCGGTAGCCGCTTGCCCGTGGCGTCGAGCCACAGCGAGGAGGGACCGGGGAGGATGCGGATGCCGTGACCGGGCCACACCGGGTCGTAGTTGGTGATGCCCTCGGTGTAGTGCCACATGCGGTCGCGGTTGACGATGTTGCCGCCGGCCTTTTCGGTGATCTCGAGCATCCGGCCGTCGACGTGCGCGGGCACGCCGCTGAGCATGTGCTTCGGCGGCTGCCCCATGCGCTTCGGCCAGTTCTTCTTCACGAGGTCGTAGTTCCCGCCGATGCCACCGGAGGTGACGATCACGGCTCCGGCGGAGAACTCGAAGTCTCCGACGACGGTGCGGGAGGACGCCACGCCGCGCGGCGCGTCGGTGGGCTCGAGGATCGCCCCGCGCACGCCGGTGGCAGCTCCGCCCGTGACGACGAGTTCGTCGACCCGGTGCCGGTGCTTCAGCGTCACGAGTCCGCGTTCGACGCCTTCGCGGAGCTTGCGCTCGAAGATCTCGACGAGACCCGGACCGGTGCCCCAGGTGATGTGGAACCGCGGGACCGAGTTGCCGTGCCCCGCAGCGTCGTACCCGCCGCGTTCGGCCCAGTTGACCATCGGGAAGATCTTCAGGCCGCGCTGCTTCAGCCAGGCGTGCTTCTCCCCGGCCGCGAATTCGACGTAGGCCTGGGCCCACCGCCGCGGCCACCGGTCCTCGACCTCGCGGTCGAAGCCGGCCGTGCCCATCCAGTCCTGCAGGGCGAGCTCGTAGGAATCCTTGATCCCGAGCCGCCGCTGTTCGGGACTGTCGACGAAGAACAGACCACCGAACGACCAGAAGGCCTGTCCGCCCACATTGTTCGAGTTCTCCTGATCGACCAGGAGAACCGTACGGCCGGCGTCGACGAGTTCGCCCACCGCTACGAGTCCCGCGAGTCCCGCCCCCACCACGATCACGTCAGCGTCCATGGCCGCAAACACTACCGAGCGAATGCGGCGACCGGGAGGCCCCGCGAGGCGGCCGGGATCACGCCGCGGTGATCCCCGTGGGACGCCGCGGCCGGCTGTAGACGGCCGGTTCCGCACCGTGACGCAGTGCGATGTCCACGGCGGCGAGGATCGCCTGCCGGGGTCCGGGCTCGGCGAGCCGAGGAGCCGCGATCGCCAACCGGAGCAACTCGCCCCGCCGTGCCACCCGCGACGCGCCGATCACCATTGCCCGGCACCACCACGGCTCCGACTTCGCACCGTCGCCGATGCCGTACACCCGCGACTTCGTCACGGTGCCTGCCGCGAGATCACGGATCCCCGCGATGTCCGCCATCACCCGGAATCCGACCTGCGGAAGTGCGGCCACCGCTCCGGGCGACGCGAGCCAGCGCGGAGGTGCGAACAGCCGCGTGCGGAGTCCCGTCTCCTCGAGCACGCGGTCGGCCGCGAGCAGGCGCAAGCGCGCCTCGTGTTCGGGCAGTACGGCGAACTCGGCGCGACGACGCTTCGTCGCCGCCTGGTCGTATCCGTGCAGCACGATCGCGTCACCACCCTCACGCCGCTCGAGAAGCCACTCCTGCGTCGCCGGATCGCGGACGAGACGGTAGTGGTCCTTCAGGCGTGGTGCGACGAGCAGCGACAACGGCACGCCACGCGCGTCCATCTCCCGGGCGAATCCGTCCACGACATCGCGTGTGACGTCCCGGATCCCCGAGACCGACACGATCATCCGTCCGTTCATGACGCAGAGCCTGCTCCATGCAGGTGAACAGACACCCGGCCTTCCGGGGAAGTCCCGGTGAAAACCCGGCCGTACCGGCTCCCATCCCGCTGATCGGGACTGTGTCGACGGACACAATCGACCGGACATAACGTCCGGGCGTGGCAGTCCCGAATCAGACCTATACCCGCCTCCTCTCGCCCGGCACCATCGGACCCATCACCCTCGACAACCGGGTGGTGATGCCCGCCATGGACATGAACCTCTGCGAGGACGGTGAGATCGAGCAGGGCGACATCGATCATTTCGTCGCCCGCGCGGCCGGGGGTACCGGCCTGATCGTCACCGGCTGCTGCGCGGTCGCCTATCCGGCCGGCTGCACCAGCACCAAGGAACCCGGATTGTCGGAGGACCGTTTCATCCCCGGTCTCCGTGCTCTCGCAGACGCCGTTCACGAAGCCGGCAGCAAACTGTGTGTCCAGATGGTGCACCACGGCAAGGTCGCACGCATCGACACCCTGCAGGGCCGGCCGCAGCTCGTGCCGAGCATTCCGAAGCCACCGAGCGACATGAGCGCGATGGCCGACTGCACGCCCGAGGAACTGCAGCGTATGGCCGCCATCCAGAGCGGAAAGCCGGCCACCTACAACGAGGCCACGGAGAGCGACATCGAGTGGCTCGTCCGGATGTTCGCCGAAGCCGCCGGCCGGGTCGCGGCCGCCGGAGCGGACGCCGTGGAGATCCACGCCGCGCACAACTACGTCCTCGGTGCCTTCCTCAGCCGCTACACGAACCAGCGCACCGACGAGTACGGCGGGTCGCTGGAGAACCGGGCCCGGCTGACCTGCGAGGTGATCCGCGCGGTCAAGGCAGCAGTCGGCGATCGTCTCGCCGTCATCGTGCGCCTCGCAGGGCAGGAATACGGGGAGACGGACGGTCTCACCGTCGAGGAATCCGCCGCTGCCGCCGCATTGTTCGAACAGGCCGGGGCCGACGCCATCCACATCACGGGCACCGCACTGAACGCGTTCGCGAACTTCACCGACGGCCCCCTGCCGGACAAGGTCGGCTACTACACCCACAACGCGGCGGTCGTCAAACGTGCGGTGTCCGTTCCGGTCATCACCGTCGGCCGCATGCTGCCGGAGGTCGGCGAGCAGATGATCGCCGAGGGCGTCACCGATTTCGTCGCGATGGGCCGTCAGCTGCTGGCCGATCCCGCTGTCGTCGCCAAGCTGAGGGAGGGACGCAGCGAGCAGATCCGCCCGTGCATCAACTGCTATGTGTGCGTGCAGGAGAACTTCTGGGACGCCACGCCGATCTGCGCGGTCAATCCGGCGCTCGGCAACGAGACGCTCGTGCCGTTCGTCCGCAGCGCGACGCCGAAGCACGTCGTCGTGGTGGGTGCCGGGCCCGGTGGCCTCGAGACGGCGCGCGTCGCCACCGAGCGAGGACACCGCGTCACCGTCCTCGACAAGACCGACCGGCTCGGCGGGACCCTGTGGTTCTCGACCCTCACCACCCCCGACAACGAACGGCTGCTGAAATGGCTGACGGCCGAGGTCGCCCGCCTCGGCATCGACGTGCGACTCGGCACCGAGGCCACCGCCTCATCGATCCGTGCCCTGAATCCGGACGTGGTGGTCGTCGCGACGGGCGCCGTGCGGGAGCGTCCCACCGTGCCGGGCGGGGACCTGCCGCACGTGCACACAGGCGACAGCATGCGTGCGCTCATGACGGGCGCGGGCGACGTCTCCGGCCAGTCGCCCCTGCTGCGGATGATGGGCCGATTGGGCAAGCTCGCGGGTATCACCACGAGCCCCCGGAGGATCCGTGATCTGAGCCGGCGGTTCCTGCGTTTCCTGCCGATGGCGAAGGACGTCGTCGTGATCGGCGGGTCGCTCGTCGGCCTCGAACTGGCCGAGTTCATGGCCGAACGCGGCAGCCGGGTGACCCTGCTCGCCGAGGGGCAGCAGCTCGGGGTGCCGATGGCGATGCCGCGCCGGTGGACCGCCGTCAAGCACGCGCGTGAGGTGGGTCTCGAGGTGCACCGCAACGCGACTGTCGAGCGCATCACGCGGGAGACGGTGGAGTTCACCGTCGGCGGCGAGACGAAGTCGGTACGTGCCCGGATGGTCGTCGTCGCGTCCGGGGTGTCGGCGGCGGCACCGCTCGCCGAGGAGCTGGCCGGCTCGGGCGTCGACGTCCGGGTCGTCGGGGACGCCGGTCGGGTCGACTACATCGAGGGCGCCGTCCACAGTGCGTGGAAGGTCGCGACCGAGCTGTGAGAGCGGGTGACGGCCGGCTCGTGCACCCACGAGCCGGCCGTCGCCCGTCGGGTCAGGATTTCTGGTTATCCGGTCCCACGAACCTGTCGCGGTGCACCGCCTCTTCGAGCGGGCGACCCTTGCGCCACCCGAACCGTTCGAGGTCGGGCACCTCCTGGAGCCGGGTGACCGGCCCGACGCACAGCCACGCGATGGGACGCGCGGGCGCGCTCACTCCGACGAAGTCGGCGAGGAATTCCTCCTCGTAGAACGACACCCAGCCCACGCCGAGGCCCTCGGCGGTCGCGGCGAGCCACAGATTCTGGATCGCCAGGACGGCCGAGAAGAGACCGGACTCGTCGACGGTGTGCCGGCCGAGGATGTGCTTGCCGCCGCGTTCGGGGTCGTAGGTCACGACGATGCCGGTGCGGGACTCGATGATGCCTTCGATCTTGATGGGGTCGAAGGTGCTCTTCCGGTCCTCGGGAAGCGAGTCGGCGAACGCCTGCCGGCAACCGGCGACGTGCCCGGCGAACTCCTTCAGACGCTGTTCGTCCTGGACGACGACGAAGTCCCAGGGCTGGGTGTTGCCGACGCTGGGTGCATGGTGCGCCGCGGCCAGGACACGCCAGAGCACGTCCTCGGCGATCTGCTCACCGGCGAACTCTGCGCGCACGTCGCGGCGCATGCGGATGATGTCGTAGAGCGCCTCACGCGCTTCGGTCCCGAGCACGTCGATCAGGCCGGAAGGATCTCTTCGAGGGCGTCGAGGATCTCCGGCGCATCGGGTTCCGTGCGGGGACGGAAGCGCCCGGCGACCGTGCCGTCGGGGGCGATGAGGAACTTCTCGAAGTTCCACTGGATGTCGCCGGCTTCCCCGGAGGCGTCCGCGTGCTTCGTGAGCTCGGCATAGAGCGGATGGCGGTTCTCGCCGTTGACCTCGATCTTCTCGAGCAACGGGAAGGTCACCCCGTAGGTCGTGGAGCAGAACTCCTGGATCTCCTCCGGCGTGCCGGGTTCCTGCCCCATGAACTGGTTGCACGGCACTCCCACCACGAACAGTCCGCGGTCGCGGTACTCCTGCGCGAGCTTCTCGAGCGCCGTGTACTGCGGGGTCAGCCCGCATTTGGACGCGACGTTGACGACGAGAACCGCGTGGCCCTCGTATGCACCGAGACTTGTGGGTTCACCCGAGAGGGTGTCGATCGGGATGTCCTGGAGAGGCGTGGTCATGGTTCCAAACTAGCTTGTGCTCCATCACTCTCCCCAACAGCAGCGCTACGTCTTCTCCCCGGAAGTCTCCGGGCCCGCCGGACCCGCTTCCGGAACTGCTCGTCCCTCCCCCTCGCCGGGAACGGGAGCACCCGACGGGAACCCCTCTGCGATGTAGGACTCGTAGACCGGTCGCCATGCGGTCTCCGAATCGGTCGTCTGCGACGGCGGTGCGCCCGCCGGCACCGCGTCGAACTCGTCGAGGCAGACCGTCCAGCCCGCGGCGACCATCGCGGCGGTCTCCCGGTCGCCGAGGACGTTGACGAACACGAACAGACACCCCTGCGGAGTCGGGTTCAGCGTGAACCACAGTTCGTCGCCCTCCCACGTGTAGGCGAGGCTGCCGCGCGGCTCGCACGCCAGGACCGTGCCCTTCGTGGGCTCGGTGTCGGGATCGTCGGTGAAGGTGATCGTGCCGCCTTCGCGCAGTTCGATGTCGACGGCGGCGGGGAACCATCGCGAGAGTTCGGCCGGTTCGGTCACCGCGCTCCACAATCGTTCCTGCGGATACGGGTACTCCCGCTCGAAATGGAGGGCGGGACGTCCTCGGACATCGACGAATCGAGCTCGGTTCTTCACAGCGACCCCCGAAGTTGTGCGGCTGGAGAGCGAGGCGTGCTTCCTCCCGGAAGTATGCTCCTGGATCCGCTTCGGAAACGGCTGTCCGCCACGAAAATTTCCGTGGCGGACAGCCGTTGTCGTAGCGGACGGACCGGGTCAGACGGAGACCTTCTCCAGGCTCGCCGGTTCGCGCTCGGGAGCGGG
This sequence comes from Rhodococcus gordoniae, assembly GCF_001646655.1. GTDB lineage: Bacteria > Actinomycetota > Actinomycetes > Mycobacteriales > Mycobacteriaceae > Rhodococcus > Rhodococcus gordoniae. The sequence goes on from NZ_LPZN01000041.1 coordinate 45,072, forward strand.
CTCGTGATCGTCGACCATCATGCTCTCGTCGAACGGCAACCGTCCGCTGAGCACCTCGTCGACCCGTTCGCGGTCCACCGACTTGGTCCACGTGCCGATGAGCAGGGTCGCGATGGCGTTGCCGGAGAAGTTGGTGACGGCACGCGCCTCGGACATGAACCGGTCGACACCGACGATCAGGCCGACGCCGTCGAGCAGGTCGGGGCGGTGGCTCTGCAGACCGCCGGCCAGCGTCGCCAGACCGGCACCGGTGACCCCGGCCGCACCCTTCGAGGCGACGATCATGAACAGCAGGAGCGAGAGCTGCTCACCCATGTTCAGGGGACTGCCCATCGCGTCGGACACGAACAGGGCGGCCATCGTCAGGTAGATCGCGGTGCCGTCCAGGTTGAACGAGTAACCGGTGGGCACGACCACGCCGACCGTGGTGCGCTGGACACCGAGGTGCTCCATCTTGGCGATCAGGCGCGGCAGCGCGGACTCCGACGACGACGTCGCGAAGATGAGCAGGTACTCGCGGGCGAGGTACTTGACGAGCTTGAACACTGAGACACCGGAGACCGCTCGCAGCAACGATCCGAGAACACCGAAGACGAACACGACGCACGTGAGGTAGAAGGCGATCATCAGAACACCGAGCTGCAGGACCGCGCTCAGACCGGTCTGGCCGACGACGTTGGCGATGGCACCGAACGCACCGATCGGGGCGAGCCACAGGATCATCGTCAGGATGCGGAAGACCAGCTTCTGCAGGTGGCCGATGCCCCGCAGGATCGGTTCACCCGACTTGCCGATGCCCTGGATGGCGAAGCCGACGAGCAGCGCCACGAACAGGGTCTGCAGGACGCTGCCCTCGGTCAGTGCGGACAACAGGGAGGTGGGGATGATCGACGCGATGAAGTCGACGGTGCCGCCGGCGGCATGCGCCTTCTCGGCGAGTTCGGCACCCGATCCGGCGTTGGCCGGATCGAGGGTGAGCCCCGAGCCCGGGTCGAGCAGGTTGCCCACACCCAGGCCGATCGCGAGGGCCACGGTCGACATGCCCACGAAGTAGATCAGCGCGAGTCCACCGATCCGGCCGACGCTCGCCGCTGCCCGGACCGACCCGATGCCGAGCACGATGGTGCAGAAGATCACCGGGCTGATCATCATCTTGATCAGGTCGACGAACATGGTGCCGAGGACACCGAGCGACTTGCCCGTCTCGGGGGCCAGCCATCCGACGGCGATACCGGCGACGACGGCGATGATGACGCCGATGTACAGCCAGTGGGTACGGTCGCGGCGTTTCTCGCCCCGCACGGTTGTGGTGCTCATGGAGTGCCCTTCGATCATGCGCGGGCTCGTCGCGCGATGTTCACGGATAACGGGATGCGGTGACGCACCGGCGAGGACTCGGGAATCGACCGTGGTTCGGTCGGGTACTACGGGACCCTGGTAGGGGCCGCTCCGCGCCCGGGTGGTGACCGGCATCACGTCCACATAAGGACATGGTGGTAGCCGGGTCGCCGCGGGAGAAGTTTGTGTACATAGTGTTCACGGGAGGTGAACGGTGAACCGTCGCCAGGCGAGACCGCCGATGAGCGTGGCGGGCCAGCTGCTCATCCTCCAGTCGGTCGTGTTCACGGTGGTAGCGATCGTGGCGGGTGCGCTCATCGTCGTCGACGAACGGCGCGACGCCGACGACGCCACCCGTCGCGGCGTGACCGATATCGCAGTGACCACCGCGGTGTTCCCGGAGATCGCCGAGGGGCTGCTCGCCCCCGACCCGACCGCCACGCTCCAGCCGCGCGCCGAACAGATCCGTGAGGCGACCGGAGTGGACTTCGTCGTGATCGTGGACCCGGACGGGCTCCGCGTGACGCATCCGGTCCCGGAGAGGATCGGACTCCCGTACACCGGCCACATCGACGAGGCCCGGTCCGGGCAACCGTTCAGCGAGACGTACACGGGCAGCCTCGGATCGTCGATCCGCACCATCGCGCCGGTCTACGACGACGGCACGCTCGTCGGATTCGTGTCGGTCGGGGTGACACGGGAGAGGATCGCCGAGAACTTCGTGCGGAGCCTTCCGGGCATCGTCGGGCTGGTGGCGGCCGGGCTCGTGGTCACCGCGGCGGGGGGATACCTGATCGCGCGGCGCCTGCGCCGTCAGACCCTCGGGCTCGATCCCGACCAGCTGCGGCGCATGTACGAACACCACGACGCCGTCCTGCACTCGATCGGCGAAGGGCTGCTGGTGTTCGGTGGAGCACCCGGCGCCTCACCGCAGGTCGACGTCGTCAACGACGAGGCACGCCGCCTGCTCGGCCTTCCCCCGACCGGGCCGGTCCCCTTCGACGCCCTGCCCGAGACACTGCGCGAACTCGCAACCACCGGCGAGGCACGCGACGAGGTGCACCTGACGCGCGACCGCACCCTCGTCGTCAACAGCGACGCGGTGAACTGGAACGAGCGTCGCATCGGCACCGTCGTCACCCTCCGCGACCACACCGAGTTGCGCGGTGTCCTCGGTGAACTCGACTCGGTCCGCGGATTCGCCGAGTCGCTGCGGGCGCAGGCCCACGAGTCGGCAAACCGTCTGCACACCATCGTCACGATGGTCGAACTCGGCCGGACGGAGGACGCGGTCGCGTTCGCGACGCAGGAACTGGCGGTCTCCCAGCACCTGATCGACCGGTTGACCAGTGCCGTCCACGAGCCGGCGCTGTCGGCGTTGCTGCTCGGCAAGATCGACGAGGCCGCCGAGCGAGGTGTGGAACTGACCGTCACCGACGACACGGAACTGGGCCCGGTTCCGTCCATCCCGGCGCGCGATATCGTCACCCTCGTCGGGAATCTCATCGACAACGCCATCGACGCCTCCCATGCGTCGGACGACCCATGGGTGGAGGTGACTGTGCGTCGGGACGATTCGTCGATGATCGTGGAGGTCGCCGACAGCGGGCCGGGGATGTCGCCGGAGGTGCTGGCCCGGGCCATGCAGCGCGGCTACTCCACCAAGTCCGAGCAGCGCGGCCTCGGACTCGCACTCGTCGCCCAGGTCGTGGCGCGTCACGGGGGAACTCTGCGCACCGAACCGTCGCTGGGTTCGATGATCGTCGCCGTGATCCCCCTGGAGAGCCGGTCGTGATCCGGGTGCTCGTCGTCGAGGACGAACCGCTCATCGCCGAGGCCCACCGCGAATACGTCGGGAGGGTGGACGGATTCGAGGTGGTAGGTGTCGCGCACACGGGTAGCGACGCCGTGCGGGCGGTCGCGTCGGCTGCGCGGGTGGGCACACCGGTGGATCTGGTGCTGCTCGACATCGGGCTCCCCGACACGAGCGGCCTCGAAGTGGCTGCACGCCTGAGCGCCGGTCGTCCGAGTCCCGACATCATCGCCGTCACGTCGAACCGCGATCTGGAGGTCGTGCGGACGGCGGTCGCGCGGGGTGTGGTGCTGTATCTGCTCAAGCCGTTCACCTTCGCGGCACTGCAGGACAAGCTCGAACAGTACGTGGCCTACCGCTCGGCGTTGCGCGACGCCGAGACCGCGGCGGGCCAGCACGATATCGATCGCGCCATGTCGGCTCTGCGCACGAGCAGTTCCCGTCCGTCCACACCCAAGGGCATCTCCCCCGACACGCTGTCGAAGATCACCGATTTCCTTCATCACGCCGACGGGCCGCGAACCGCTGCGGAAGTCGGATCGGCCGTGGGGGTCTCACGCGTGACGGCGTGGCGCTATCTCGAACGGCTCGCCGACGACGGCGCCGCGACCCGACTCACCGAATACGGCCGCGCCGGTCGACCGCAGGTCCGGTACGAACTGCGCAGGTGAGCAGTTTGCTATCGGCTACACAGTTCGTCATTCGCGTCGGCAATTGCTGCGGCGAATAGCGAGAACGCGAGCGGATACCGAGCTCAGCCCGCAGCGGTCTCCGCGCGGTAGGCACCGGACGTCTCGAGCACCCACGCGAACTCGAACGCGACCTCGCGCCACTTCTCGTACCGGCCCGACACACCGCCGTGTCCCGCGCTCATCTCCGTCTTGAGCAGCAACGGCGCATCGCCGGTCTTCGTCGCGCGTAGCTTGGCGACCCACTTGGCGGGTTCGACGTAGAGCACGCGCGTGTCGTTGATGCTGGTGATCGCGAGGATCGCCGGGTAATCCTTGGCCTCGACGTTCTCGTAGGGGCTGTAGGAGCGCATGTACTCGTACACCTCGGGATTCGCGAGCGGGTTGCCCCACTCGTCCCATTCGATCACCGTGAGCGGCAACGACGGATCGAGGATCGACGTGAGCGGGTCGACGAACGGGACGTTCGCGAGGATGCCCGCGAACAGTTCGGGCGCGATGTTCGCGACCGCACCCATGAGCAGGCCACCGGCGCTACCACCGTCGGCGACGAGCTTCTCCGGGCTCGTGACACCGGTGTCGATCAGGTGCCGCGCGCACGCCACGAAGTCGGTGAAGGTGTTCTTCTTCGTCAGCGACTTGCCGTTCTCGTACCAGTGCCGGCCCATCTCGCCGCCGCCGCGCACGTGCGCGACCGCGAACACCATGCCCCGGTCGAGCAGCGACAGCCGCGCGACGGAGAAGGCCGGGTCGATACTGGCCTCGTACGAGCCGTAGCCGTACAGCAGCGTGGGCGCGTTCTCCGGGGTGCCCTTCCGCACGACGATCGACAACGGGATCGTCGTGCCGTCCTCGGCGGTCGCCCAGTCGCGGCGCTGCTCGTAGAGCGACGGGTCGAAGTCGCCGAGCACCGGCTGCGACTTGAGCAGCGTCAGCTCGCCCGTGCTCACGGTGTAGTCGTAGACCCGGCTCGGGGTGATGAACGAGGTGTAGCCCAGACGCAGGGTGGGCTGGGTCCATTCGGGATTCGCGCCCGGTCCGACGGCGAAGAGTTCCTCGCCGAATTCGAGTTCGGTGAGCGTGCCGTAGCCCTCGTCGGTCAACGGCCACACCGCGAGCCGGGTGAGGGCCTCCCGACGGTAACCGAGCACGAGGTGCCCTTCGAACGCGTCGACGTCCTCGAGGCGCACGTCGTGCCGGTGTCCGATCAGGGTGCGCAGGGCGGACGGGTCGTCGACGGGAGCTTCGGCGAGCACGAAGTTCTCGGCCTTCTCCCCCGTCTCGGGGTCGACGTCGTTGTGCAGGACGAGGAATCGGTCCTCACCTGCGATCACCGCGTGTTCCGCGCCGTACTCCACACCTTCGCGGCGCGGCAGGATCACACGGAATTCGCCTGTGGGGTCGGCGGATTCGAGTACCCATCCCTCGGTGGTGATCTTGGACCCGACCCAGATCATGAGGTACTTCTCGCTGCGCGTCGAACCGATCGACACCCAGTACCGCTCGTCGGGTTCGTGGAAGACCTTCACGTCCTCGTCGACGGCGGTGCCGAGCTTGTGCCGCCAGACGGTGTCGGGCCGCCACGACTCGTCGACCGTCTGATAGAAGACGTGGCTGTGGTCGAGCGCCCACGTCGCCCCCGGTGCGGTGCCGGGGATCTCGTCGGCCAGCAACGCGCCCGTGGCCAGGTTCTTGAATCGCAGCGTGTACCGCTCGTCGCCGACGACATCGGTCGAGTACGCGAGCAGCGTGCCGTCGTGGCTGATCGAGAACGCCCCGAGCGAGAAGAACTCGTGCCCTTCGGCCTCGACGTTGCCGTCGAGGAGCACCTGTTCGCCGGGGAGTTCGACGCCCGGGGTCACGTTCGGCGGTGTCCAATCGTCGGCGTCGGCGATCGGGCACCGGCACTGGATCGCGTACTGCTTGCCCTCGACCGTGCGGGCGTAGTACCACCACTCACCCATCCGGGTGGGGACCGACATGTCGGTCTCCTGAGTGCGCGACCTGATCTCCTCGAAGATCGTTTCACGCAGCGGAGCGAGATGTTCCGTCTGCGCCTCGGTGTACGAGTTCTCCGCTTCCAGATACGCGACGACCTCGGGGTCGTTCTTGTCGCGCAGCCATTCGTAGTCGTCGACGAAGGTGTGCCCGTGATGGGTGCGCGCGAGCGGCACCTTCTTCGCGACCGGCGGAGTGATCTTCGAGGAGGTCATATGCGGTCAGCCGATCCAATCGTCGAAGGACAGTCCCGAAATACGTTCGTACGCCTCGATGTAGCGAGCTCGCGTCTTGTCGACGACGTGCTGCGGCAGCGGCGGGGGCGGGGGGTCGGAGGCGCGGTCCCAGCCCGATTCGGGTCCGGTGAGCCAGTTCCGGACGATCTGCTTGTCGAAGCTGGGCTGAACCTTGCCCTCCTCGTACTCGTTCGCGTCCCAGTAGCGGGACGAATCCGGGGTGAGGACCTCGTCGGCGAGCACCAGATTGCCGGCCTTGTCGAGACCGAACTCGAACTTGGTGTCGGCGAGCAGGATGCCGCGGTCGGACGCGTACATGGCGGCGCGGTCGTAGATGTCGAGCGTGTCCTGGCGCAGCTTCATCGCCAGGTTCAGACCGACCTTCTCGACGACGTCGTCGAAGGAGATGTTCTCGTCGTGGTCGCCGAGCGCAGCCTTGCTGGCCGGGGTGAAGATCGGCTCGGGCAGTCTGCTGGCCTCGACGAGCCCCTGGGGCAGGGTGACACCGCAGACGGAGCCCGTGGCCTGGTAGTCGAGCAGGCCGGAGCCGGTGAGGAAGCCTCGGGCGACGCACTCGACGGGCACCATCTCGAGGCGCTTGACCACGAGTGCGCGGCCGAGGACCTCCTCGGGGATACGCTCGTCGTCGGGTTCTCCCGCGAGGTGGTTGTTGGTGGCGTCGAGCAGCTTGAAGAAGAACACGCTCATCGCAGTGAGGACCCGCCCCTTGTCGGGGATCGGGGTCTCGAGCACGTGATCGTAGGCCGAGATCCGGTCACTGGCGACGAGGAGCAGGTGCTCGTCGTCGATCACGTACAGATCGCGCACCTTGCCGCCGGCGAGGTGTTGGTAGGACTCGAGTGAAGGACGCACGCTGACACCCTAGTGCTCATCGAGTGGCTGCACCGCACCCCGTGGCGGATATCCCACTCGTTCACAGCCGGGTGGAACAACGAACGTACGAGTGGGAACAGGAGTGGCATGGCCGCATCGTCGCGAGTGGACGTCGGGTTCGGGTCCGAGCGGGGCCCGATCCTCGTCGCCCTGATGCTCGCCACCGCCCTCGTGGCGCTCGAGAGCACGATCCTGGCCACCGCGATCCCGACGATCGTCGCCGACCTGGGTGGCTTCACCCAGTTCCCGTGGTTGTTCTCCGCCTATCTGCTCACGCAGGCGGTGCTCGTCCCGGTGTACGGCAAACTTTCCGACGTCTTCGGCCGCACCCCGATCCTGTTGTTCGGTATCGCGGTGTTCGCGGTGGGTTCGGTGCTGTGCGCGCTGTCGTGGAGCATGCCGGCGCTGATCGCGTTCCGCGCGGTGCAGGGCCTGGGCGCCGGCGCCGTGCTGCCGATGGCCCAGACCATCGCCGGGGACATCTACACCGTCGCCGAGCGCGCCAAGGCGCAGGGCTATCTCGCCAGTGTGTGGGGGATGTCGGCGGTGATCGGCCCTGCCGTGGGCGGTGTCTTCGCCGACTTCCTGTCGTGGCGGTGGATCTTCTGGATCAATGTGCCGTTGTGTGCCCTCGCGGCGTGGGTGCTCGTCCGCAACTTCCGCGAGGACACGCCGTCGGGACCGCGACCGCGCGTGGACTGGGCCGGCGCGGCGACACTCGCGGTGGGCGCCGCCCTGCTGATCCTCGGCCTGCTCGAGGGCGGGCAGTCCTGGGCGTGGACGTCGGCGACCGGGATCGGCATCTTCGCCGCCGGTGCAGCCCTGATCGCGGTGTTCGTGTGGATCGAGTCCCGCGCCGCCGAGCCGATCCTGCCGATCCGGCTGTTCACGCGACGTGTGCTGGTCACCACCAGCGCGGTGTCGTGCCTGGTGGGTGCGGTCGTGCTGGGCCTGACCTCGTACGTGCCGTCGTTCGTGCAGGGTTCGCTGGGCACCACGGCGCTCGTCGCGGGGTTCACGCTGGCGACGATGACGATCGGCTGGCCGATCGCGGCGGCGCAGTCGGGCCGACTCTATCTGCGGATCGGTTTTCGCAACACCGGTCTGGTGGGTGCGGTGCCGCTGTTGTGCGGCGCGGCGCTGTTGACGCAGGTCGGGGTGGATTCGGCTCCCTGGGAGGTGGCGCTCTGCTGCGTGCTCGTGGGACTCGGGATGGGGTTGATCGCCAGTCCCGCGCTGATCGCGGCGCAGTCCAGCGTCGACTGGTCCGAGCGGGGCGTCGTCACGGGCGCGAACGCCTTCGCACGTGCGATCGGCAGCGCGGTGGGCGTGGCGGTGTTCGGTGCGCTGGCCAATGCAGCCCTCGGGGGCGCAGCGGCGGACGAGACCGTCACCGGAACTCCCGGTGCGGCGCAGTTGGCGGACTCGGTGGCGCCGGTGTTCGTCGCCGTTCTGGTGTGCGCCGGACTGCTCGTGTCGTGCGTGTGTTCGATCCCGAATCGTCCGGCAGCGGCCGGGTAGGCGACACGCCGCGTGCCTATACCGTTACCTGTGCGCTGTTTCGTATTCGCTCGGAATCGGGCACCATCTCTGCGGTGAGAACGACAAGCGGCGGCAAGGACACCATCGACGACGTGACGTACTTCCCCGTCGGGGCTGCGGAACACGCTCTGCAGCGACTGGCACACGCCACGGCGATGCAGGACACGACGGATTACGAGTCGCTGCGCTCGGCCATGGACGCGGAGTACTTCTGGCGCGGTGTCGCCGAGACCTTCCGGATCGCGGACGAGGCGTTCCGGATCGTGTCGTCCGCGACACGCGACCGGCAGGACATCTCCGCGCACGTCATGGCGCGCGCTGCCGACTGGGTGGGCACCATCGAGCTCGCCACCGAAGGTTCCCGGTTGTACGGGGCACTCGTCGCCTACACCCAGGGTGTCAGCGAAGGGTATTCGGCAGTGGAGGCGTGGGCGCGCGACGGACGAGCATGACGCGATGCGGGGCCGGGGTGTCCATCCGGCCCCGCCTCCTCTCGTCCTGGGGGACCGTCCGTCAGGCGACGGCTTCGAGATCGCCCGCGTCCCGGAAACGCCGCAGTGTCGGAGTCGAGACGAACATCACCGCGATGACGGCCACACCGGCGACGCCGTAGACGGTCAGGGCCATGGAGATCGGTACCAGGGAGGCCACGACTCCGGCCGCGACGGCGCCCACGGAGGTACCGGCCGTCACCTGCGCGCCCCACACCGCCGCGATCCGTCCGCGGTACTCGTCGGAGGTGTTGCGCTGGACGGTGGCGTACCGCACGACGTCCGCGAGCGAGTCACCGAATCCGTGTGCGGCGAGACCGAACAGCACCACGGCGAGGATGCCGGTCGCACCGGCACCCACCAGACCCGCGGCCGAGACCGCCATGAGCAGGTAGACCACCAGCCCGTACCGGCGGATCGACCCGGTCCAGCCGCTGGTCAGCGACCCCACGACGGCCCCGACGGCGGGCGCCGTGTAGAGCAGGCCCACCACCGACGGACCGACGCCGAGCACTTCGTCGGCGAATTCCGGGATGAGCACGGCCCAGCCGGACAGCAACATCGCGAGGAACCCCACGATCAGCACCTGGCCCACCACACGGTTGTGTGCCGCGTACCGGAAGCCCGACATCACCGATCTCAGCGGTGATTCCTCCGCGACATGCGTCGGGGGCAGCGACGGCAGGCGGGTGATGCAGAAGGTGGTGATCGCCGTGGTGAACGCGGCCAGCGCGTAGGCCACGCCCACGCCACCGGCGGCGATGACGACACCGCCGAGGGCCGGGCCGATCATGGCGCCGAGGTCGGCCGTGAGCGCCATGAGCGCACCGGCCGCGGCGAGCTTGTCGCGCGGGATCAGGCTGGGAGTGACCGCCATGAGCGCGGTCGACGAGATCCCGCCCGCGATGCCGTCGACGACGGCGAGCACGTAGATCGCCCACATCTGCGGTACCGGCAGGATCGCGTTGACCGCCAGCAGGGCGAAGGCGACGCCCGCGGTGCCGCGCGCGATCGCGATGACATTCCGCCGGTCGTAGCGGTCGGCGAGCACCCCGCCGGCGAAGGTGGCCGCGAAGGTGGTGACACCGATCACCGCGGAGACCGCGGCGACCTGCGCCGTCGAGCCGGTGAGCTGGTACACCTGCACGGGCACCGCCACGATGAGGAAACCGAGACCGAACAGCGAGACGACGCGTGCGGTGAACAGGTACCGGAATTCGCGGCTGGTGCGCAGCGGGTCGATGTCGATGAAGAGTTTCTCGAAGACGGCCACGATCACCCGCTCATCCGCGGGCGAGCAGCGCGATCCACTGCTCGAGGTCGGGGGCCGAGGCGAGATCCACGAAATCGACTTCGACTCCGGCGCTGCGCCACTGCTCCACGAGGGCCATCAACCGCACCGAGTCGAGTCCCTGGTCGACGAGGCTCGCCGACGGATCGAGTTCGTCGACGTCGATGTCCAGGATCCTGGCGGTGTCGGCAAGGACGGTAGTGCGATCGAGCACGGAGTTCTCCTTCTTTCGATATATGCACGGTGCAGGATGCTGCACCGTCGGGCGGTGCCGGAGGCGCCTTACGTCGCGGTGCCGGAGGCGCCTTACGTCGCGGTGCCGGAGGCGCCTTACGTCGCGGTGCCGGAGGTGCCTTACGTTGCGGTGCCCGTGAGCTTTCTCGCGGTGACGACGACCTGCACCGTCTCCTGCCAGATCCGCGCGATCTCGGCGAGCGTGTCCGCGTCGACCACGTCCGCCGCGGCGGCGAACTCGCATTCCAGAACCGCGCCGTCCGGGGTGTCCTCGGTGATCGCGTCCACCTGGAGGACATGGTCGAGCGGCATGTCCGGATCCACCGAGCCGCCGATCGCGGCGGCGCCCGGTGCGCCCGACCACGGACTGCCGGACCCCTCGCCGAGCGTGAGCCGGCCGAGGTAGTTGAAGACGACGGCCGGCGGCACGTACCGGGCGAAGCGGTCGCCGAAGTCCGGGTTCAGTCGCCGCAGCATCCCGAAGCCGATGCCGTTGTCGGGTCGCGCCCGCGACGCGCGGACCACCGCGCGCAGTGCCGCGACCGCCGCCTCGGTGTCCCGGGACGCGGAGGCCACGTCGACCTCCGTCAGATCCACCGTCACCGGATACATCGACGTGAACCAGCCGACGGTGCGCGACAGGTCGGCGCCCGGGACCACCTGTTCCTCCCGGCCGTGTCCCTCGAGGTCGATGCGGACGAGGTCGCCGCCCCGGACCGACGCCACCGCGACGGCGAGGGCCGCGAGGAGGATGTCGTCGACGACGTCCGCGGCCAGCACCCGTTCGGTGACGTCGACGGGCAGCTGCACCCGAGTCGACCGGGTCGAGAGGACGGTGTCGCGTGCCGGGTCGAGCGGGCGCGAACCGAGTATCGGTTCGTCGGTGTCGACCGCCTGCTGCCAGGTCGACCACGACGCGGTGATCCGTTCCGATCGTGCGGCTTCGGCGAGTTCGGCCGCCCACACCCGGAAGGGTGTGCCGCTCGACGGCAGTGTCACCGTGTCCCCGCGCTCGGCCTGTTCGACGGCGTCGGCGAGGTCGGGGACGAGGATGCGCCACGACACGCCGTCCACCACGAGGTGGTTCACGACGATCAGGACGCGTCCGGCCTGGTGCGGCCCGAAATCGAACCACACGAGCTGCACCATGCGTCCGCCGGCGGGATCGAGTGCGGCGTACGCGTTCTCGCGATACTCGTCGAACAGCTCGCCCCAGTCCCGTCCGGTGGCGTCCACTCGCCGCACCGAGCCGGTGAGGTCCGGGACGGCCTCGGGGACGGTCCACGACGGCCGTCCCTCGTCGTCGATGCGGAAGGTCGAACGCAGCATCGGGTGGGCGGCCACGAGCGCCTCGACCGCGGTCCGCAGAACGCCGAGCGTGAGTCCGACCGGCGCGACGAGCAGGCGTGCCTGTGAGAACCGGGACAGGCCCGTCCACTGCTCGAGGGTGTCCCACACGATCGGCGTGACGGTCACCTCCCCCGTCGCCTCGCCGACGGCAACAGGGTGGGTGTCTCCCGTGTCGTCGTCCACGGCGGCCGCGAGCGCTTCCACGGTGCGCAGTTCGATCACCTGGCGGGTGGTGATCCACAGCCCGGCGGCCCGGACCTTCGACACGAGCTGGATCGAGACGATCGAATCGCCACCGAGCGAGAAGAAGTCGTCGTCGATCCCCACCCGGTCGAGCCCGAGCACATCCGCGACGAGATCGGCGAGGACCCGCTCGGTGCCGGTGCGCGGCGCACGCGCCCCGACCAGCGACGAGAAGTCCGGTTCGGGCAGGGCCTTGCGGTCCACCTTGCCGTTGGCGGTGACGGGGAAGGTGTCGAGCACCAGCACCACGGCGGGCACCATGTAGTCGGGCAGGCGCTCGGCGACCGCGGCACGGACCACCGCCGGATCGACGTCGCCGTCGGGGGTCACGTAGCCGACCAGGCGTGTCACGCCGCGACTGTCGGTGTGCGCGTTCACCACCGAGTCCCGCACGCCGCGCACCGCGGTCAGTGCGGCCTCCACCTCGCCGAGCTCGACCCGGAAACCCCGGATCTTGACCTGGTCGTCGCCCCGGCCGAGGAATTCGAGCACGGGCCGGCCGTCAGTGCCGCGCACCCGCCGGACGAGGTCGCCGGTGCGGTACATGCGGGAACCGTCGTCCTCGAAGGGGTTCGGCAGGAACCGGACCGTCGTCAGGTCGGGCCGGCCGAGATATCCGCGGGCGACACCGGCACCGGAGACGTACAGTTCGCCGACCACACCCATCGGGACGGGGCGGAGCATCGCGTCGAGGACATATGCGCCGGCGCCGTGCACGGCCCGGCCGAGGCACGGTGTGTCGGCGTCGGTGACCGCTCCGATGAGCGAGTCCACCGTGCACTCGGTGGGTCCGTAGAGGTTGAACGCCCGCCCGTCGGTCAGCTCCCGCAGACGCCGCCACGACGCCGGATTGACGGCCTCACCGCCGAATCCGACGGACGCCGGACGGTGTTCGCTCTCGTACAGTCCGGCCGCGAGCATGCGGTCGAGGAAGGACGGGGTGACCTCGAGGAAATCGAGTTCGTGCTCGAGCGTGTACGCGACCATCCGTTCGGGATCACGCATGGTGTCCTCGTCGAAGACGTGCACGGTGTGCCCGTCGAGCAACCACAGGGTCGGCTGCCAGGACGCGTCGAAACCGAACGACCACGCGTGTCCGACCCCCACCGAGTCTCGTCCGGCTGCCACCGCGGTGGGGATGTAGAGATCCGCGCGGTGGCTCTCGAACAGATTGAGCAGGTTCGCGTGGGTGACCGCGACACCCTTCGGCAGTCCCGTCGAACCGGAGGTGTAGATGACGTACACGCCGTTGTGGGGGCGCAGCGCACCGCGACGGTCGGTGTCCGTCAGCGGAGCGGTGGACAACTCGTCGAGCTGTCGCTGCAGGGCGGGATCGTCGAGCACCACGATCCGCGTGTCCCCCGCGACCGGTGCGATGCCGTCGAGAACCGAGGCGACCGTGACGATCACCTGTGGTCGCGAGTCGGCCACCATGTGCGCCAGCCGATCCTGCGGATAGGACGGGTCCATCGGCACGTACACGCCGCCCGACGAGATCGCCGCCGCGATCGCGACGACCATGTGCTCGGATCTGGGTAGCGCGAGTCCCACGACCGTCTCGGGCCCGACCCCCGTCTCGACGAGGAGCCGGGCGAGTCGCGCAGATCGTCGTCCGAGTTCCGCGAAGGTCAGCGTCGTCCCGTCCGCGACCACTGCGGGCGCGTGCGGGGTACGCGCGATCTGCCGCGCCAGGAGGTCGGCGACGGTCGCTGCTCCGCTGGACGGCGCCGCGGGAGTCGTCGACCACTCGCTGCGCAGACCGGCCCGCTCGGCGCTGGTGAGCACGTCGAGTTGTGCCACGGTTCCGGGGTTCTCGGCAGTGAGCCGGTCGAGGATGCGCACGAGCCGCTCCCCCAGCGCGGCGGCGTCGTGCTCGGTGAACAGATCGGTCCGGTACTCGAGACCGAGGTGCAGTTCGTCCTCGAGCCCGGCGACCAGCACCAGGGGGAAGTTCGTGGCATCGGAACCTCCGACCGATCCGACCCGCACGCCGCCCTCCCGCTGCGCCGCGTCGAGGGCGTCGCGGTCGACGGGATAGTTCTCGAAGACGAGGAGAGTGTCGAACAGTTCGCCGATCCCGACGACGCGCTGGATGTCGGCGAGACCCACGTACTGATGGTCCATCACGCGGTTCTGCGTGCTGTGGGTCCGCGTGACGAGATCGGTGATCGGCTCCCCCGCCTCCGCGCGGACGCGCACCGGAACGGTGTTGATGAACAGGCCGATCATCGATTCCACACCCGCCACGTCGGGGACGCGCCCGGAGACGATCGCGCCGAAGACGACATCGGTTCTGCCGGTGAGCGATCCGACGAGAAGACCCCATGCGGTCCGGACGAGTCCGTTGACGGTGACCCCGTGCCTGCGGCTCGCCTCGACGAGGCGCTGCGACAGCCCGTCGGGCACCGCGACCGTCAGTTCCGCCGGAAATTCCGGTCGCAGCGCCGTACCGGACGGCGCGACCAGCGTGGGTTCGTCCACTCCGTCGAGCAGTTCGCGCCACACCTCGACACCGGCCGCGACGTCCTGTGCACCGAGCCAGGTGAGGTAGTCCGAGAACGGAGCCACCGGCGGGAGTCCGGCGGTGGATCCGCCGGCGGCGTAGAGCTGCAGGAGTTCCTGCACGAGCAACGGTGTGGACCAGCCGTCGGAGACGAGATGGTGCATCGTGAACAGCAGTCGCGCCCGTGAAGGTCCCGCGAGCACCAGCGTGAATCGCGCCAGGGGTGCGACCGCCAGGTCGAACCTGCGTGTGCGATCCGCAGCGAGAAGTTCCGCCACCCGCGTGTCGAGCTCGTCCGGATCGACGGTCCCGAGATCGACGACGGTCCACTGGGGTTCGGCGCTCCGGCGGACGACGCCGATCGGTTCTCCTGCCGTACCGGGTCGATATCCGGTGCGCAGCACGGCGTGCCGGTCGACGAGCGCGCGCACCGAACGGTGCATCGTCTCCGCGTCGACGCGGCCGTCGAGAGCCAGGTCGGTCTGCATCGTGTACACATCGACGCCCTCGGCGGCCTTCACGTCGTTGCCCGAGCCCGACGGTTCGTCGAGTCCGGCCAGGAAGTACATCCCGCGCTGCAGGGGGGTCAGCGGAACGACGTCCTCGATACCGCCGGGGTTCTCACCGTGCAGTGTGAGGACCTCGTCGACGGACAGACCGGGCGCCGTGAGCATCGACGGCACCGGGGCGCCGACGGTTCCGCTCGCCACCGTGTCCGTGAGGAGGTGCAGCGCCGCGAGCCAGCGTTGCCCGATCCGGCGGGCCCGGTCGGCGTCGAGTGCGCCGGTGGCGTAGGTGAACACCGCCGAGAGAGCGGGTCCGTCCGGTCCGTCCTCCGTGATCGCGTTGACGTCGAGGACGTGGTCGAGGGGCATGGCCGGATCGACGGAACCGCCGAGCGCGGCCACCTCGGGTGCGGCCGACCACGCCGAGTCGGTGGTCTCGCCGAGGGTCATCCGGCCGAGATAGTTGAACATCACCTCCGGGGCCCGGTAGCCGTCGAACCGCTCGCGGCCGTCCCCGAGGAAACGCAGGAGACCGAACCCGATCCCGTTGTCGGGTATCCGCTTCAGCGACTCGGCCGCATGGGCGACGGCCCGGAGCGGATCGTGCCCCTCGAGGGTGTATGCACCGCCCAGTTCGACGGTCACGGGATACAACGAGGTGAACCATCCGACGGTGCGCGAGAGGTCCGCATCCGGCACGATCTGTTCCTCACGGCCGTGGCCCTCGAGGTGCACGCGCAGGGCGGATCCGCCGCACACGTCGGTGACGGCGAGGGCGAGGGCAGCGAGCAGCACGTCGCCGGTGCCGATACCGAAGGCGGCCGGCACGGTGGTGAGGATGCGTTCGGTGACCTCGACCGGCACGTCGACCTCGACCGACGCCGAGGTCGACACGGTGTCGCGCCGGGGGTCCAGGGCACGGGTTCCCACGGCGGGGGTGTCGCCGGCGGCGACAGCGGATTCCCAGACCGGCCACGATCCGGCGACCCGGTCGGATGCGGCCGCCTCGACCAGCGATTCCACCCACTCCCGGAAGGACGTACCGGTGTCCTCCGGCGCGGGAGTCTTTCCACGGGCGGCCGCTTCGACGGCATCGGCGAGGTCGGGCACCAGGATCCGCCAGGACACCCCGTCGACGACGAGGTGATGCGCGACGACGACGATGCGCCCGGCCTGCTGCGGTCCCGGGTCGAGGAAGGTCACGCGGAGCATCGCCCCGGTCTCGGGGTCGAGTGCGTCGACGGCCTCCGACGACACCTCAGCGATGAGATCGTTCCACGAAATCTGTTCCGTGGTCGAGAGATCCACTCGCCGGACGAGCGTCGCGGCTTCCGGGATGCTCTCGGGCACGGTCCATGTCGCACCGCGACGAGTACGCCCCGACGGTCCCGCGTCGCCGACGGTGAACCGCGAGCGCAGCATCGGGTGGGCCGCGAGCAGTGCCCGTACGCCGGTGACCAGATCGTTCTCCCGCAGGCCGGCGGGGGCGACGAGCACCCGCGACTGGGTGAACCGGCGGAGCGAGTCGAACGAGCCGGACGCGAGGGATTCGTGGACGATCGGAGTGACGGGCACCGTGCCGGTCGCCGCCGTGCGAGGTCGCCGGGGTTCGTCGGCGGGTGTCTCACACGCCGCGGCGAGCCCGGCCGCGGTGCGCAGTTCGAAGACCTGACGGGCCGTCACGCGCACCCCTGCGCCGCGCAACCGCGACACCAGCTGGATGGAGACGATCGAATCGCCGCCGAGGGCGAAGAAGTCGTCGTGGACACCGACGCGGTCGAGGCCGAGAACGTCGGCGATGGTGGTGCACAGCGTCCGTTCGGTCTCGGTGCGCGGTTCCCCGGCACCGGCCAGTGCCGAGAAATCCGGTTCGGGCAGTGCCTTCCGGTCGACCTTGCCGTTGGCCGTGAGCGGGAGGACAGGAAGTGCGACGACGACGGCGGGCACCATGTAGTCGGGCAGCCGTTCGGCGAGCGCGGCCCGTACCGCGGCGGTGTCGGCTTCGCCGCCGACGATATAGCCGACGAGCCGGGTCGTTCCCCGGTCGTCGGTGTGCGCGACGACCACGGCGTTCCGTACGGACGGATGCGCGGTGAGTGCGGTTTCGATCTCGCCGAGTTCCACGCGGAAGCCGCGGATCTTGACCTGGTCGTCGTCGCGGCCGATGTAGTCGAGCGTGCCCGCCTCCGTCCAGCGCACGACGTCACCGGTGCGGTACATGCGGGCCCCGGCGGGTCCGTAGGGGTCGGCGACGAAACGTCCCGCCGTGAGGTCGTGCCGACCGAGATAACCTCGGGCGAGGCCGTTTCCGGAGACGTACAGTTCACCGGCCACACCGGCGGGAACGGGTCGCAACCAGTGGTCCAGTACGCGCACGCTCGTGCCGGGGGTGGGACCCCCGATCGTCACGGTGTCCCCGGCGATGCGCGCGGAGGTCGCGTCGACGGTGCATTCGGTGGGTCCGTAGCAGTTCGTCGCCGCCACACCGCTCGCGGCGAGTCGCTGCCACAGCGCGGTGCTCACCGCTTCACCGCCCACGGTGACGGTCGCGGGGATGTGCCCGCCGGGTTCGAGGAGTCCGGCGTCGAGCAGCCGGTTCATGAGGACGGGCACGGTGTCGACGTAGTCGATGCCGCGGGTGCGCACGTAGTCGACGATGTGGTCGACGTCGGCGCGGTACTCGTCGGGAAGCACGTGCAGCACATGGCCTTCGAAGAGCCAGGTGAGGGCGGCAACCGCCGAGTCGAAGGCGAACGGGTAGGTGAGCAGGACGTGCCACTGCCCGTCACGTGGTGTGCGGCCTGCGCACTGCATGGGGCCGACGCGTTGCGCGGCGTGCAGGTCGGCGAGGTTGGCGTGGGTGACGGCCACACCCTTCGGAAGCCCCGTCGATCCGGAGGTGTGGACGACGTAGGCCAGGTGGCCGGGGCGGAGCGGAGCGCGCCGGTCCGCATCCGTGAGCGGGGTGGCCGGCAATGCCGAGAGGGCGGACTCGACGTCCGGGTCGTCGAGGGTGAGCACGTCGGCGCCGTCGAGTACGTCCCCGAGACTCGCGCGCACGGCCCGAGTGGTGATCACCAGTCGCGGTGCGGCGTCCGTGATCATGTGCCGCAAGCGGTCTGCGGGATAGGACGGATCGAGCGGCAGGTAGCCGCC
The DNA here is from genome assembly GCF_001646655.1 of Rhodococcus gordoniae. Taxonomy (GTDB): domain Bacteria; phylum Actinomycetota; class Actinomycetes; order Mycobacteriales; family Mycobacteriaceae; genus Rhodococcus; species Rhodococcus gordoniae. The sequence goes on from NZ_LPZN01000041.1 coordinate 63,356, forward strand.
TCCGGCGGTGAGGACGGCAGCGATCGCGTCGACCATGACGCCGGTCCGGGGCAGAGCGAGACCGACCCGGTCGTCGGGCCGCACCCCGCGGTCGACGAGCAACCTCGCCAGTCGCGCCGAAGCCGCGCCGAGTTCACCGAACGTCGATTCCTGCTCGCCGCACACCACCGCGGGGCGGTCGGTGTCGACGGTGAACCGCTGCGCGAGCAGGTCGGCGACGGTGCCGGTCGACGGTGCCGCGGGTGCGGTGGCCCAGGTGCCCAGTACGCGTTCCCGTTCCGCGGGTGGCAGGACGTCGAGGTCGGCGACGCGGCAGTCGGGCCGGGCGCACAGCGCCCCGAGGATCGCGACGAGGCGGGCGCCCAGTGCAGTCGCCTCGTCCGCGTCGATCAGCGACGGGCGGTGATCGAGCTTGACGACGAGCCGGTCCGACATGCCGGCCGTGAGGACCAGCGGATAGTTGGTGGCGTCGCGTCCGTCGACGCCGGTGATCGTCACTCCTCCGGCGCGCTGCGCCCGTTCGAGGGCGTCGCGGTCGACGGGATAGCTCTCGAACACGGTGAGGGTGTCGAACAGTTCACCGATCCCCACCGCGCGCTGCACGTCGGACAGGCCGAGATACTGGTGATCGACGGTGCGCGACTGCTCGAGCTGCACGCGGCGCAGCAACTCGGCGACGGTCGCGGCGGGATCGAGCCGCACCCGCACCGGCACGGTGTTGATGAACAGCCCGACCATCGATTCCACGCCGACGAGCTCCGGCGGGCGACCCGAGACCGTCGCACCGAAGACGATGTCGTCGCGGCCGAGCAGACCGGACAGGAGCATCGCCCACGCGGTCTGCAGCACCGTGTTGAGGGTGACCCCGATGGTGCGGGTGAGTTCCGACAGCGTCGCGCCGAGTTCCTCCGGGACCGCCACGTCGAGTTCGTCGCAGCGTTCCGACGAGCGGGTCGCGCCCGGCGGGGCCACGAGCGACGGTTCGCCGACGCCGTCGAGCGCCTCGCGCCACAGCGTTCGGGCTGCCTCGCGGTCCTGTTGCCCGAGCCACGCGAGGTAGTCGCGGTAGGGGCGCACGGACGGCAGTCCCGATGCCGATCCACCGGCGGCGTAGATCTCGAGGAGTTCGCGCACCAGGATCGGGGACGACCATCCGTCGACGACGATGTGATGAGCGGTGAACAGCAGTCGTACCTCGTCGGGGCCGAAGCGGACGAAGGTCCAGCGCACGAGCGGCGGTTGCGTCGGATCGAACCATTCGTGCAGGTCGTCCTCGACGATCCTCTCGAGCCGGTCTTCCGCCTCGGCGCGTTCGAGACCCGACAGATCCTCGCTGCGCCAGGGATTCTCAACTCCCGACACGACGAGACCCGCCGTGCGGCCGTCCTTGCGCGGGCGGAAGCAGGTACGCAGCGCCGAGTGGCGGTCGAGCAGTGCCTGGGCGGAGGCGGCCATCCGCGCCTCGTCGACCGTGCCCGACAGACGCACCACCGATTGCACCGTGTAGGCGTCGGGGTCGGTCGCATCGGTGTCGTCGGAGGTCGAGCCGGACTGCGCTGAAACGGTACTCAGGTAGAGCAGCCCTTGCTGCAGCGGTGAGAGCGGGACGATGTCTTCGAGCGCGGTGGAACGGGTCATCTGTCGCTTTCGGTATATGACGGTCGATTCGGGCACGAACGACGAACGACCCCCGCGTCGGGACGTCGGGGGCCGTTCGGCCGAGGGCGCGGGGCGAGCCCGCAGCAGCAACTACTCCCGGTTCCGGTTGGCAGGAAGCTTCTCCAACTCGGCGTCGATGGAATCGAGCGCCAGAAGGGCAGTTTCGTAGGTCGCCGCACTGGAATGCTTGACGGCGACGAGGTTGCCGGCCTTCACGGCGGGCAGATCCTGCCACAGCGGGGAGGCGAACAGTTCCTCCAGCTCCGGCGGGAGCGAACCGTCGGCCTCGACACCGTAGACGATCACGTCGGCCTCGCCGAGGTTCTCGGGCAACTGCTCGACCGACAGGTACTCGGCATGGACGGACTCGGGATCGGTCGGCTCCCCGAAGAAGTCGAGCCCGAGATCGTCGAACAGGTTGGTGGTGTACGACGAGGCGTACTCACGGGAGAATTCACCGGGTTGGGTGCCGCACACACCGCAGACACCGGCGAACTTCAGGTCCCCGAGCGAGCCGGCGTACTTGTCGGCGATCTCGGCGGCGCGAGCCTCGTACTCCTCCTTGAACTCCCCGTAGGAGTCGCTGACGTTCGCGGCATCGGCGTACTGCTCACCGAGTTCGCGCCATTCGCCCGGGACCGTGAGTCCGACGAAGACCACCGGGGCGAGCGCCTCGAGCTTGGCCACGTCGACCTGTTCCTTCACGCGGGCCGGGACGCCCATGATGATGAGGTCGGGATCGGCGGCGGTGACGGCCTCGTAGTTGAGCTCCGAGACAGCGCCGTCGGGGGCGACCTTCGGCAGCGCCTCGTAGGCGGCCAGGGTCTCCTCGTCCATATTGTCGAGCTCGCGGCTCCACTCGCACACGGCGGCGAGGTTCGCGCCGGCCTGGATGAGCGGGAGGGTCGCGTAACCGCAGGACACGATGCGCTGCGGGTCGGCCGGAATCTCGATGCTGCCGTTCTGCGCCTCGAAGGTACGCGTCGCCGCGGAGTCGGTGCCGCTCTCGCTGTCGCTCGAACATCCCACCAGTCCGACGGCCAGCAGAGCTGCCGCGCCGAGCGCCGCGGCGCCCCGCGCGCGCTTGCGTTCCAGAACGCGCATCGTTGATCTCCCAAGAGTCTCTCGCCGGGGCGCGTCGCCCCGGTCATGGTTGGTTAGGCTAACCGAAAGAGACCGTCCCGCCAAGCGCTTCGTGTCAGCCGAATTCGAGCGCGAAATCGTCGATCTCCGCTTGGTCCAGGTCGTCGAGCGTGAGGTCGGACGGCGTGAACCCTCCTGCGTCCTCGTCCGCCGAATGCCCTGCGAGCGCACGCAGCGCCGCGATCCACTCGTCGGCGAGCGCGGCGACCGTCGCCGCCGGAACGAGATCGGGGCTGTACCCGAACATTCCGCGCAACACCGGCTCGGTACCGGAATCGTCGGTGAGCACGCCGATCTCGACGGCGTGCGCGACGGGCATGTCGGCTTCGGTGGCCCCACCGAGCACCGAACTCTCCGGGGCGCCGGCCCACGCCTGCCCCTCGGTCTCCCCCAGCGTGAACCGGCCGAGATAGTTGAATCCGATGTCCACGGCACCGGCGCTCGCGAGTTCCGGACCGCCCACGGGATCGAGGTGCCGCAGCATCCCGAATCCGATTCCGCTGTCGGGAATCTCTCGCAGCTGTTCCTTCACCCGTTTCAACGCGTCCCCCGCACTCGTTCCCCCGGCGTACGCGTCGGCCACATCGAGCCCGCCGACGTCCAGGCGCACCGGATAGAGCGTGGTGAACCAGCCCACCGTGCGCGACAGATCCGCCCCCGGGACGGCCTGTTCCTCACGGCCGTGCCCTTCGAGGTCGACCGCGATCGCCCCGTCGCCGCACACCCGCGCGGACGCCAGCGCCAATGCTGTGAGCAGGACGTCCTCGACGCCGGCACGGAACCGCTCGGGAACGGTGGTGAGCAGCGCGTCGGTGAGCTCGGACGGAACCTCGACCTGTACCTTCGCGGTCTCCGCCATGGTGTGCCGCACCGGATCCGGATCCCCGGACGCCAGACGCACGCGTCCCTCCGGTGCGAGGATCCGCCGCCACAACGACAGTTCGGATCTGCGCGTCGGCACCCCGTCGAGCAGTCCCCGTGCCCAGCGGCGCAGCGACGTGCCCGCGCGGACCGGCACGACACCGTCGACCGCGCCGGCGAGATCGGGCACCAGGATGCGCCACGACACGCCGTCGACGACGAGGTGATGCACTGCGACGAACACCCGCCCCGGCGCATCGGGACCGGCGTCGAAGAAGATCACGCGCACGAGCGCGCCCGCAGCAGGATCGAGTTCGGCGTACGCGGCCTCGGTCGCGGCGACGATCGCCTCCTGCAGATCGGGCGAACCCGAGACGTCCACGCGGGTCACGATGTCCGCGGCGTCGACGGAACCGACCGGGCGGACGTCGAGCACCCGCCCCTGCGGGTCGAAGACGGCCCGCAGGGCGTCGTGCGTGTCGAGCAGGGCCTGGACGCCGCCGGTCAGCCGCTCGACGGTGAGCCCCGTAGGCGCGAGGAGCAGCCGCGACTGCGCGTAGCGGGCGTAGGGTCCACCACGGTCGAGCATGTCGTGGACGATCGGTGTCGCCGGGATTTCGCCGAGTGCCGCCTCGACGTCGACCGTCCCCGGACCGTCCTCGATCTCGGCGACCCGGGCGAGACCCGCGGGGCTGCGGTGCTCGAAGACGTGCCGCGCGGTGAACCGGATCCCGGAGGCGCGCGCCGCGGACACCAGCTGGATGGACACGATCGAATCGCCACCGAGAGCGAAGAAGTCGTCGTCGGGACCCACGGCGTCGAGTCCGAGTACACCCGCCGTCAGTTCGCACAGACGCTGTTCGAGTTCGTCCGCCGGCAGCCGGCTCTCGGCGGCCGGAGTGAAGACCGGCTCGGGAAGTGCTCTGCGGTCGATCTTTCCGTTGCGGGTGACCGGCAATTCGTCGAGCACGACCGTGACGGCGGGAACCATGTGGTCGGGCAGCCGGTCGGCGACGTACACCCGCAGGGTGTCGGGGTCGGTGGTCCCGGCCGCATAGGCGACGAGTCGCTTGCGACCCGGTTCGTCCTCGCGGACCACGACCGCCGCGGCACTCACTGCGGGGTGGCCGCCGAGCACGGTCTCGATCTCGCCGAGTTCGATGCGGAAGCCGCGGATCTTCACCTGGTCGTCGGTGCGGCCGAGGTAGTCGAGCACCGGGCCGTCGGTGCCGGAGATCCTCCAGCGCACCAGATCGCCGGTGCGGTAGAGGCGCTCGCCGCCGGTGCCGAAGGGGTCGGCCACGAACCGTCCGGCCGTCTGCGCGCTTCGGCCGAGATAGCCGCGGGTGACGTGCGGGCCGCCGACGTACAGTTCACCGGCAACGCCCGGGGGCACCTGCCGCAGATAGGCGTCGAGGACGTACACCCGGCCGCCGTGGATCGGCGTTCCGATGTTCGGGGTGCTGCCCGGGGTGAGTACGACGCCGGTCGCGTCGACGGTGCATTCCGTCGGACCGTACATGTTGCTCACGCGCACATCGGTTTCCGCGGCGAGCTGCGACCACAGCTCACCCGGGACGGCCTCGCCGCCGAGTACCATCGACTCGGGACGGTGCGGCGCGGCAGGGTCGAGGAGTCCCTCGGTGAGCAGGCGACCGGCGAGCACCGGACCGCAGTCGAGTGCGTCGATGCGGTGCCTCCGGACGTACCGGACGATCCCCTCGGCATCGGCCATGCGGTCCTCGGCGAGTACGTGCACGGTGTGGCCGCCCAGCATAGCGAGGAGGGGTTCGACGGACGAGTCGAACGCGAAGGTGTAGCTCAGCAGCACGGCGCGGCGGCGCATCGCGGGATCGCCGACGGTGCGGGTGCGCACCGTCTCCCACAGGTTCACGACACCGCGATGCGGCACCACCACACCCTTCGGGGTGCCGGTCGAACCGGAGGTGTACACGAGATAGGCGGTGGTGTCCGGGTGCACGACCGGCAGGTGCACGTCCGGGCCGGGGCCGGTGATCGATCCGGCCGCGTCGACGTCGAGCACGACGCCCACACCCGCGTCGCGGAGCATGAACTCGTTCCGGTCGGCCGGTTGCTCCGGGTCGAGCACCAGATAGGCCGCTCCCGACTTCCACACGCCGAGGATCGCCGCGACCAGCACGGATTCGCGCGGAAGACTCAGTCCCACGACGTCTTCGGGACCGATCCCGTTCGCGACGAGGTGACGGGCGATCCGGTCGGACCACGCATCCAGGTCGCGGAAGGTCAGACGGCTCGACGGCGTGACCAGCGCGGTCTCCTCGCCGTAGCGCTCCACGGTGCGAGCGAACAGTGCGGGCAGGCTCCGCGGTCCGGAGCGATCCGGGAGCGCGGTCGCATCACCGGCGCGCAACACCTCACGCTCGGAGGCGGTGAGCAGAGCGAGCTGCGAGAGCCTCGCGTCCGGATCGGCGCACACCGCGGCGAAGGCCCGCTCGACCCGCGCGGCGAAGGCCTCGGCGGACGACTCGTCGAACAGGTCGCGGGCGTACTCGACGCGCACGCACAAACCACCGTCGGATTCCTCGATGACGCCGAAGGTGAGGTCGAACATCGCGGTGTCGTTCGCGACGAACGAGGGTGTAGGCGTCAGGCCGTCGAATCCCGTGATCGCCGGCGGGCTCTGGTACTGCACCATCACCTGGAACAGGGGGTGCCGGGCCGCGCTGCGCTCGGGGTTGAGGGTTTCCACGACGCGGTCGAACGGGACGTCCTGGTGCGAGTACGCCGCGACGTCGGTGTCCTTGATCCGGGCAAGCAGCTCCCGCACGGTGGGGTCGCCCGAGAGGTCGGTGCGCAGCACCACCATGTTGACGAAGAAGCCGACGAGGTCGTCGAGTTCCGGGGCGGGCCGTCCCGCGGTGGGCGATCCGAGCGGGATGTCCTCGCCCGCACCGCTGTGCGAGAGCGCGAGCGCGACCGCCGCGTGCACCATCATGAACATCGTGGTGCCGGTCGCGCGTGCGGCCTCCCGGATCCCCGCCGCACGATCGGCCGGGATCCGGTGTTCGACACCGCCGCCCGCATAGGACGCCACGGCCGGACGCGGGCGGTCGGCGGGAAGGCCGAGTTCGGCAGGGAGACCGTCGAGCTCCTCGCGCCAGAACGCGAGTTGCCGTGCGGAGAGCGAGTTCTCGTCGTTCTGGTCGCCGAGCAGTTCGCGTTGCCAGATCGCGTAGTCGGCGTACTGCACGGGCAACGGTGCAGGCTCGCGGGAGTCGCCGCGGACGTGCGCGGAGTAGAAGGTGCCGAGATCGCGCAGCAGCAGGGGTGTGGACAATTCGTCGCTCGCGATGTGGTGGGCGAGCACGAGCATCACGTGCTCGTCGGGCGCCATCGTGAACAACCGGATCCGCAACGGGATCTCGCGTTCGAGATCGAACGCGTGCCGGGCCTCGGAATGCAGGCGCCCGGTGAGCGCGTCGCGGTCGACGGTCTCGACCGCGAAGGGAACGGCGACCCCGGCAACTTCTTCCACTCCGCGCACCTGCTGCATCCCCGTGCCGTCACGCTCGACGAGAACGGTGCGCAGACTCTCGTGGCGCGCGAGCACGTCGGAGACCGCCTGCCGCAACGCATCCGGGTCGACCGGTCCGTGCAGGTCCACCGTGATGGGGACGTTGTAGGTCGGACTGGGCCCTTCCATGCGGTACATGAACCACAGCCGCTGCTGCGCATACGACAGTGGTGCAAGGGACAGGGCCGCCGGATCGCTCTCACCGCGCGGGACGAGCGCCGGTCCGGCCGGAGCGGCGGTCGGGTGGTCTCCACAGTGCGCGGCGAGCGCGACGACCTGCGGATGATCGAAGACCGTCCGGATCGGCAACTCCACACCGAGCTCGTCACGGATGCGGGCGAGCAGTGTCGCGGCGCTGAGCGAGTGGCCGCCGAGCGCGAAGAAGTCGTCGTCCGCGCCCACCGTGTCGAGACCCAGGATGTCGGCGTAGATCCGGCACAGCGCCCGCTCGGTCTCGGTCTCCGCGGTGCGGGACGAGACCATCGAGGAGAAGTCCGGTTCGGGCAGCGCCGTGCGGTCGAGCTTGCCGTTGGAGGTCAACGGCAGCTCGTCGAGGACGACGAGCGCGGCGGGAACCATGTACCCGGGCAGGAACTCGGCGACGAGGCGGCGCGCCTCGACCGGTTCGGGCACGTCCTGCCCCACGAGATAGCCGACGAGCTGCGCAACACCGGAGGGATCGGTGCGCACCACTGTCGCCGCACGGGACACGCCGGGGATGCGCAGCAGGGCGGCGTCGACCTCACCGAGTTCGATGCGGAATCCGCGGACCTTGACCTGGTTGTCGACCCGGCCGCGGTAGACGATGCGGCCGTCCTCGGTCCACTGCACGAGGTCGCCGGTGCGGTACAGGCGGGCGTACGGACCCGAGGAGTCCTCCGAGTACGGATTCGCGACGAACCTGCTCGCGGTGAGTGCAGGCGCGTCGAGATATCCCCGGACCACACCCGGCCCGGCCACGTACAGCTCGCCCTCGGATCCGGCCGGCACGGGTGCGAGTCCCGCGTCGAGGACGTGGACGCGCAGGTTGGCGACGGGCCGGCCGACCACCGGTGTCTCGGCGTCGGCGACCTCCGCGACGAGGACGTCGACGCTGCACTCGGTGGGGCCGTAGAAGTTGAAGGCCGCGCCCCGGCGTTCGCGCAGGCGGTTCCACAACCGCTCGGAGACGGCGTCGCCGCCGAAACCGAGGGTGGGCACGGTGCCGTCCGGGAACAGGCCGTCGTCGACGAACTGCTCGAGTTGACTCGGTGAGAACTCGACGAAATCCCATCCCTCGTCGAGGGCGCGGCGTGCGAGCGCCGCCGGGTCGCGCCGGGTCGCCTCGTCGACGATGTCGACGGTGTGCCCGGCGAGCATCCACAGCAGCGGCTGCCACGACGCGTCGAACGCGAGCGACCAGGCCAGGCCGAGGCGGACGGATTCGCGGCCGGCCTCGCGGGCGGCACGGGTGAACACCTGGGCGCGGTGGCTGTGGAAGAGGTTGACCAGCCCGCGGTGGGGTACGACGACACCCTTCGGTCTGCCCGTGGAGCCGGACGTATGGATGACGTAGGCGATCGTCTCGGGTGTCGGCGGACGGCGCTCCGAGTCGTCGAGCGGAGCGTCGGACACGGCGTCGAGGTCGAGATCCTCGAGCACGACGCGGTGGGGTGCGCCCGCGACCTCACCGACCCGGTCGTCGGTCACGCGGGCGGTGAGGACGCAGACGGGATCGGTGGAGCCGAGGATGTGGCCGAGGCGGTCGAGGGGCTGGTCGACGTCGAGCGGGACGTAGGCGGCGCCGGTCTCGAGGACGGCGTGGATGGCGACCAGCGCGTCGACGGTACGGGGCAGCGCGAGCGCGACCCGCGCGTGCGGCCGGTCGAGATCGAACCGGGAGGCGAGATACCGGGCCAGGCGGTGCACCCGCGCGCCGAACTGCGCGTAGGTGAGCGTCACACGGGCGTCGGCCACGGCCGGTGCGTCGGGGGCCGCCTCGATCCTCTCCCGCAGCAGATCGACGAGCGTCAGCTCCGGGTCGAACGGGATGTCCGGGCTGTGGCTCCAGTCGTCGAGGATCGTCCGTCGCTCGGCGGCGGTCAGGACGGACACCTGCGCGAGCGGGGTGTGCAGATCC
>NZ_LPZN01000042.1 GCF_001646655.1 Rhodococcus gordoniae
GGTCGGCCGAGGCCGTCCCGGCCCCGACTCCCGTGAACACGAGGGCCAGTGGAAGTACCACCGCTGCCACCAGTAGCCGAACGAGAGCGCGTCCCCCCCGCCGACGTGTTCCGGTCTTCGCCGAAATCGTCACAACAAGCTCCCCTTGCACTCCAGTAACATTCTTCACTTCCGTCCCAGGGTATCGACGGTGCAGAAACCTTAAGCAGGCTTGCACACAATCGTTATCGTGGAAAGCCCGGCCGTGTTATCGACGCGGCTTCGGCACGTTGTCGACACAGCGTCGGCACCGGGAATCCCGCGGTGCGACTAACCTGACGATCCGTGCCCGACGCTCCCCTCCCCGTTCGCGACGGCTTGAACCCCACCCGCCTGCGACTGCCGGAAAATGCCAGCTGGGAGACCATAGCGGAGTTCCTGGCGGCGCGCTTCCCGAGCGATACGACCCGAATTGCGGAGAAGATCGAATGCGGCGAAGTGGTCGTACAGGACGGAACTCCGATCACGTTCTCCACGCCGTACACCCCACGCGAATTCGTGTATCTCTACCGTGATCCTCCGGTCCAGCCGCGCGTCCCGTTCGAGATCGACATCCTCCATCGGGACGAGAACCTGCTCGTGGTCGACAAGCCGCACTTCCTGGCGACCACACCTCGCGGCTCGTGGGTGACGGAGACGGCCCTGGTGCGGCTGCGCACGGAACTGGATCTTCCCGAGTTGTCCCCCGCTCATCGGCTCGACCGGCTCACGGCGGGCGTACTGGTGTTCACCGTCCGGCGCGAGGCGCGACGCGCGTACCAGACCCTGTTCGACCGGCGTCTCGTGGAGAAGGAGTACGAAGCGATCGCTCCGGCCGCACCGCATCTCGACTTCCCCCTCCACGTACGCAGCCGCATCGTCAAGGAGCGCGGCGTCCTGCAGGCACGCGAGGTCGAGGGTCCTGTCGACGCGGTGACGCGGATCGACGTCGTGGCCACGGCCGGCGACCGTGCCCGTTACCTTTTGCGTCCCCGCACCGGCAGGACGCACCAACTCCGTGTCCACATGAACTCGCTGGGAATCCCCATTCTCGGCGACAACCTCTATCCGGAGGTGTACGAGGTTGGGGCACAAGACTATTCGAATCCACTGCAGTTACTGGCGCGATCGGTGTCGTTCCACGATCCCATCACAGGTCGGTCGACCCGCTTCGTAAGCCGACGAAACCTGGCAGCATGGGGTAACAACACGCCAGGACCCCGCTGACCGGCGAGTTCTCGTCTTGGAGGTTCCCATGGATATCGGCATCATCTCGCGTACCTACGACGGGAGGGTCGCTCTTCGGTTCCAACGCTCGTTCCCCTACACCCCCGAGAAGGTGTGGAGCGTTCTCACCGATCCCCAGCACCTCCGCGCCTGGTTCCCTGCCGACGTCGAATTCGAACTCACGCCCGGAGCGGCACTCGAATTCCGATCCACACAGGAACAGACCCGGCGTTTCGGACTCCCGGAAGGACACACCACCACGGGCAGCGTCCTCACGGTGCGCACCGGACGGATCCTGGAATACCTTTGGGACGCCGATGTTCTGCACTGGGAGATCACTCCCGACGGCTCCGGCGGGTGCTGGCTCACCCTCACCCACACCACCGACGACGAAGAGGACGCCCTCGCGCACGGCGCAGGCTGGCACGCCGGGTTCGAAGTGGTCGAGGCCCAGTTGGCGGGACGCCCGGTCGACTGGTCGATCTGGGACCGCGCCGCCGAACTGAGTTCGCACTACCGGGGCGATTCGGACTGATCCCCTAGCGTCGCGCCCCACGCTGCGCGGGAGCCGATCCGACCCGGTCGAGATCGTGTTCCCGGCCGGCCGTCCGCGCGACGATCCGCGCACCCCACGCTCCGATCGCATCCCAGTCCCGGAAATCACCGGAGGGGGCGCCGAACATCCTGACGACCATCCGTTCGCCGGTGCCGAGCACCGCCGGATCCAGCTTTCCCGGGAAGGTGCGATGCTCGCAGGCCCCGACGCGTTCGGCGACGG
>NZ_LPZN01000043.1 GCF_001646655.1 Rhodococcus gordoniae
CCCGACGCGTTCGGCGACGGCGCACGCGTCGTACGACGTGTCGACCCGTCGCCCGCCCGAAGCGACCGGGCCCGACGAGAAGAGATAGACGTCGCGCTCGCGCAACTCGGACGCATACCGCTCGGCGAACTCCCGTGCGCTGCGCAGCCAGCGACCGCGATAGACGGCACTGCCGAGCACCACGACGTCGTACGCGCCGAGATCGTCGACGTGCTCGGGCGCGTTCACGTCGACCTGTGCGCCGCGGTGGCGCATCGACGCGGCGAGTGCGGTCGCGATCTCCGCGGTCGAACCGTGCCGACTGGCCACCGAAACAAGAACCTTCATCACTACCCTCCGGACCCGCGTCGAACCATGATCACCCCGGAACCGAGCCTTGACCAGGGCCGAAGTGCTCTTTGCCCGGTATCGGCAGATCACAGCCGGACGAATCACCGCATACCGGACCGCATGGCAAGGTGGAAGGCGACGCGTACCGAGAAGGAGCAGATGGATGCCCAGCACACCGTCCCCGGCCGCCGCGGAGGAGGCCGAACGCAAGTACTCCGCCACCGGCGACCAGCCGCTCCCCGACCTGGCGGGGTTGCCGTCCGTCGATGCGATCGACGTCGACCGATTCGAACTGTCGGCCCAGTACTACGACACTGCCGACCTGAACCTGCTGCGCTCGAAGATCACGCTCCGCAGGCGTGAGGGCGGCGACGACGCAGGATGGCATCTCAAGCTCCCGTCCGGTGTCGACACCCGCACCGAACTGCACTTCCCCCTCGGCGACGACTCGGCCGAGGACATCCCCGCCGACCTGTCGTCGCTGCTGCGCGGGCTCCTTCGCGGTGCGCCGCTGAGCCTGGCCGCCCTGCTGGTCACACAACGGCATCGGCACCGTCTCCGCTCTCCCGACGGCGACCTCCTCGCGGAGGTGGTCGTCGACGAGGTGGACGCCGTACGCCGGGCCGACGGGTCCGAGATCCGCTGGCGGGAGATCGAGGTCGAATGGAACTCCTCGTTCGACGAGAAGACCATCGGCCGCTTCCTCTCGGCGCTCGAGAAGCGCTTCGCGGCGGCCGGGATCACCCGCTCGGAAAGCCCCTCGAAACTGCACCGTGTGCTCGGTGATCTGATCCCCACCCGACCGCGGATCGCGAAGGGCCTGCTCCCCGTTCGCGACTATCTCGCAGCCGAACTGCACACTCTGGAGTTGTCGGACCTCGCGGTGCGTCGCGACGCTCCCGATTCGGTGCACAGCATGCGCAAGGCCGCGCGGCGCCTGCGCAGCGCACTGCAGACCTACTCCGGCGAGATCGCCGTGGACGACGACCTTGTCGACGAACTGCGTTGGCTCGGAAGACGTCTCAGCCCGTCGCGCGATCTCGAGGTCCAATGGGAACGACTCGCGGATCGCGTCGCCGACATCCCGGTCGAGTCGCACCGGGAAGCGACGCGAGCCCGTATCGACGAGTACTTCTCGGCCGCATCCGAGGCTGCACGTCTCGAGGCCGTCGACACCCTCCGTTCCGACCGGTACGTCGCGTTGCTCGCCCGACTCGACTCGGCGATCGACGACCTCGCCCCCGCGACCGAAGCGGTGGGTGCACGACCGAAGGTCGCGCGGAAGGAACTGCTGCATGCGATCGAATCGCTCTCGGACAAGGTGTCGCGTCGCGTCGCCGAGGTGGGAGATGCCGAGAGCACGGCCGAACGCGACGAGTTGATGCACCGGGCCCGCAAGGGGGCCAAACGGATGCGGTACGCCATCGAGGTGATCGCGCCGCTGCATCCGAAGCGCTCCGGGCGGATCCTCGACCGGTTCGACACCTTCCAGGATCTGCTCGGCGAATTCCAGGACTCCGTGGTGGCCCGGGAACACCTCCTGCACATGCTCTCCGAGCAGGGCCACACCGCCGAGACCAGCTTCGGGCTCGGGATCCTGTTCCGCATCGAGAGCGAGATCGGCGACGCACAGGCCGCGCACCTGGACGAGGGCTGGAGGAAGGCCCACCGATCGGCCCGCCGGTTGTGGAGCTGACCGAGGTCCGAAGGCCCTGGTCCGGTCCTGTCCGATCGGGGATCATGAAGACCGTCGACAGCGGGTCACCACCGCGTCGTGGCGGTAACGTGACCTCGAGCCGACCGGCACACGGGAAGCCGGGCGCCGCAACGAGAAGGAGACATCGATGAGCACACCGAGCACCGGCAAGGCAGTCGTCGCAGGCGTGGACGGCTCCGAAACGGCTGTAGCGGCAGCGCGATGGGCCGGCGCCGTCGCGTCGCGTATCGGAGCACCCCTCCACCTCGTGCACTCGATGCCCCCGGAGGGCATCTTCTACAGCGAGGCCGCGGTGCTGGTGCAGTCGCAGATGATCCAGCAGCTCGAGGAGGACGGCAAGAAGCTCCTCGCCGACGCCGCCGAGCGCGTCCGCGCCGATCACCCCGATCTCGAGATCGGTAGCTTCATCGGCCCCGGCCCCGCGGCCAAGTCGCTCCTCGAAGCCGCCGAGGATGCCCGTCTGGTGGTCATGGGCGCCACCGGCGCGGGCGCACTGGAGAACTTCCTGCTCGGCTCCACCGTCCTGCGTGTCGCGAACCATGCACCGTGTCCGGTGGTGGTGTGGCGCGGCGACACCGACGCACCGCTGCCCGATTCGCGGCCGATCGTCGTCGGCGTGGACGGAAGCGAATTGTCCTCGGCCGCAGTCACTCACGCGTTCGACCTCGCTTCGGCCCTGAACGTCCCCCTCCGTGCCGTGCACTCGTGGATCGGTGATGCCGCTCTCGGCGTCGGCGCCACCGCCGCGCTGGTCGACTGGGATGCAGTGGAGACCTCGGAGACCGCGGTTCTCGCCGAGACCCTCGCCGGATGGAGCGACCGTCACCCCGAGGTCACCGTCGACCGCGTGATCGACCGGGGCCCGGCGACGAAGGTCCTGCTCGCGCACCTCGACGACGCCCAGCTCGTCGCGGTCGGAAGCCACGGTCGTGGCCAGTTCCGCGCCGCACTGCTCGGATCCACGAGTCAGAACCTGCTGCACAAGGCCCCGTGCCCGGTGCTCATCGCGCGCACGTCCTAGACCGGCTCCTCCGGGGAACGGGGACCGCTTCGACGGAAGCGGTCCCCGTTCCCCGTTCGATCGACGCGATCACCAGGGCGCCGGACCGAGCATGCTCTCCAGTCGCGTCTCGTCGACGGTCTCGACGCCCGTGTCGATCCGGAACGCCTCCGGCCACGGGTCCCTCCGCCGGAGTTGCCGTTCGAGCACGGCGGGAGTCGCATCGGAGGCATCGTCGCCGCGTTGAGTTCGGGATGCCATCCGCTGCAGAAGGATTCCTTCGTCCGCACGACATTCGATCTCGATCACATCCACTGCCGTGTCGTCGGCCACCCTGCGGGCCGCGTCGCGCTGCGCGGACGACAACCAGGTCGCGTCCAGCACGACGGATCGTCCGCGGGTGAGCGCGGTCCCGGCGCGGCGGAGCATCTCCCGGTAGGTCGCCTCCGAATGCGCCGGCGCGTACAGGCCGGTGTCCGTTCCGTCGCCGGTCCGGGCGGTGGGCCGCAGCCCCACCAGTTCCTTGCGGACGACGTCGCTGCGCACCACCTCCGCGCCGAGATACGCGCCGGCCGTGCGCGCGAGCGTCGTCTTACCGGTTGCGGAGACACCCCCCACGAGCACCATACGAAGACGTCCGCGGTCGAGATGGCACTCGAGCAGGTCGAGGAAGCCTGCGGCCGTCTCCCGCGCCCCCGTATCACCCTGCTCGTAGCGGAGGGCGGTCACCTTCGCTCGCACCAGCGCTCGATAGGCGATGTAGTGGTGCACGAGCGACGGCGGCGGCCGATCACCCGAGACCTCGGCGTACTGCTCCAGCAGCCGCCGTGCCGCGGCCTCGGCGCCCAGACGTTCGAGATCCATTGCAAGGAAGGCCAGATCGAGAACCGCGTCTCCGTAGCGCAGTTCGTCGTCGAACTCGAGGCAGTCGATGATGCGCGGGCCGTCGTCGAGGCAGAAGATGTCGTCGGCGAGCAGATCGCCGTGTCCGTCCACGGCCCGGCCCGCCGCGATGCGTTCGTCGAACAGGGCCGTCCGGCCCGCGAGATAACGATGCACGGACTCGCGTATCCGTGCCGACGAGTCGGCGCGATCCGCTCCCACCTCCAGCCCACCGAGATGGTCGAGACTGAGATCCCACAACTCGGCGACGAAATCCGCGGAGGCACACCGGTCGATGCCGGGGCTGTGCGGCGAGGAAGCGTGCAGCGCCGCGACCTGCCGGGCCACTTCGTCGATCACCGACGACACGTCCTCCCCCCGCCGGACCGCCGCGGCCAGGCGCCGGTCGTCCGGGAGCCGCACCATTTCGACGAGGTGCTCGCACGGCTGCCCATCCGGGCCGTAGACGTCCGCGACCCCCAGGTAGACGTCGGGCGCGAGACGGCGGTTGAGTTCCACTTCGCGGTGACAGATCCGCTCGCGGGCCTCCCGCGTGCGGTTGTCGAGGAAGCCCAGGTCGAGCGGCTTCTTCATCTTGTGCACGCGATCGCCGACGAAGAACACCACCGACGAGTGCGTCTCCCGCAGCCCCGCGTACTCGACGAGCCCTGCATGTTCGCCACCGTCCGGTCCGGTACCTGCGGTCACTGCGTCCTCCCTGCCGTCGGCGGGTCCACCGAGCCCTCTCGTCCACCACATTGTCGTTCAGGCACTCCACCGGTGCATCTGCGAAGTCTCTGCGATCGTCCGGATCGCCCGAACGAAACGGCCACGACAGGTAACTTTCACACCGGGGCGACTTCTGGACGGGGTGAGATGAGGAACGACCAACTGGGGCGACCGCGAAGCGACGACACCGTGAGGGCACCCGGCGGACCGACGGTGGCGGTCGTGGCGTACACGACGACACTCGAACGGACGATGATCGAGGACTGGCTGCGTTCGGACGAGGTACCCGCCAAGTACCGCACGCCGACCGGTCCGCAATCGCTCGAACTCGATTCCCGGGTGCTCGTGGACCAGCTCGTCACCCGCACCGACGACCCGCTGATCCTGCCCGTGCGCGTCGTGTGGCTCCCAGCCGAGCGGGACGGTGCGCGACGCGTGCGGTTCTCCGACGTCCTCGCCCTGACGAACCCGCGCAACCCGAATCTGCTGCTGCAGAAGTGGCTCGTGCGCAAGGGCGCCGACCGCCACCGGATCGTCGTGGCCCAACCGGCCCGCCTGTCCGAATTACGTGCCGCGCTCGCCGCGGAGCGCGGCGCCGCCGACGACGAGGCCCTCGCGCGATACGTGACCCGCCGCGCCGTCGTCGCACTCGAACGCGCCGAACGTGCCGTGATCGGGGACCGCTACAAGGTCCCTCGGCTCGTCGCCGCACAGATCATGGACTCGTCGCTCTTCCGGCGCCGTCTCGACGAGATCGCCGCCGAGCACGGTCTGTCGCGCGCCGAGATCGACGCGCGGGCACGCAGTGCGCTCGACGAACTGGTGGCCGTGCAGTCGCGTCTGGTCACCGACCTGTTCACGCAGGCGATGCGGCCGCTGCACGCGGCGGCCTGGACGGTGCACGCGGACGAGTCCGGCCTGCGTGCGCTGCGCGAGTCCAACCGCCGGTACTCCCTGGTGTTCCTTCCGTCGCATCGGTCCTATGCCGACGCCTTCGTCCTGGGCGACATCCTGGCGGCGAACGACTTTCCCGGCAACCACATCATGGGCGGAGCCAACCTCACCTTCTGGCCGATCGGTCCCGTCGCCCGCCGCACCGGCACGGTGTTCATCCGGCGCAGTTTCGCCGACGACGACGTGTACAAGGCGGCGCTCGAGGAGTACTTCGCGTTCCTGCTCAGCAAGCGGTTCAACCTCGAATGGTATTTCGAGGGCGGCCGGACCCGGACGGGCAAGCTCCGGGCCCCGCGCTACGGCCTGCTCAGTTACGTCGCCAACGCGATCCGCGGCGGGCGGGTCGAGGACGCGATGCTGGTGCCCGTGTCGATCACCTACGAGGGCCTGGCCGAGGTCGCGGCGGTCGCCGCCGAACAGACCGGCGCCACGAAGAAGCCCGAAGGGCTGGGTTGGCTCGTCCGTTACGCCCGCAACCAGCGCAAGCGGGCCGGGAACGTGTACGTGCGGTTCGGTGATCCGGTGTCGATGCGCGAACTGCTGGTCGCCGGTGGGGATCCGGACCTGACCGCACCGGCTCTCGCCGCCGGCCCCTCCGCGGCGCCGACGGATCCCGAGGAAGTGCGAGCACTGCGACGGAAAGCGCTGCAGAAGGTCGCCTTCGAGACCGCGGTCGGCATCAACTGCAACACCCCGGTGACGGTGAACTGCCTGGTCACCCTGGCACTGCTCGGTGTACGCGACCGCTCGCTGACGCTCGAGGAGGTACGGGCGGTGATCGCCCCGGTCCGCCGCTATCTCGACCGTCGCGGTGTTCCGCAGGGCGGCCTGCACATCCTCGACGTCGAGGGCGGGCTCGAGGATGTGCTCTCGTCGCTGACCCACGCGGGTGTGGTCACCACCTACGCAGGCGGGGAGGAACCGGTCTATTCCATCGAGCCGGGCCAGCATCTCGTGGCGGCGTTCTACCGCAACAGCGGCGTGCACTGGTTCGTCAACCGCTCGATCATGGAACTGGCGATCCTGTACGCGCACGCCAATCCCGGCGACGATCCCGCTCGTGTCGCGTGGGAGGAGGCGAAGAACCTCCGCGACCTGCTGAAGTTCGAGTTCTTCTTCCCCGACCGCGACACCTTCGAGGCCCAGATTCGCGGCGAGCTGGCTTGGCTCGTCCCGTCCTGGGGCGATGCCCTGCCGACGAAGGACGAGGCGCTCACCGGCCTCGTCGAGACCGGTTTCTTCATGTCGCACCGCACGCTGCGGTCGTTCTTCGACGCGCAACTCGTCGTGGCGGAGCGTCTCGCCGTGCGGGACCCCGAGCTCGAGATCGACCGCGCCGCCTTCCTCGCGGAGTGTGTGGCGGTGGGCCGGCAGATGCTGCTGCAGCGCCGCTTGTACGGACCGGAATCGGTGTCGTCGGAGTTGTTCGCGTCCGCACTCGACCTGGCACGCAATCGAGGACTGCTCGACCGGAACGAGAACAGCGCCATCGTCCGCGAACGCAGGACGGCATTCGCAACGGAGTTGTCGGCGTTGGCGCAGCGGGTCGCGCTGGCCGAGTCGCTCGACGTGTCGAACAGAAAGGTGGAGCGGTGAATCTCGAGCAGGCCCTCGAACGGGTGCGCACGGGTCCGCACGGACCCCAGGTGGCGGCCTTCTTCGACTTCGACGGCACCATCGTGCACGGGTTCTCCGGTGTCCACTTCTTCCGCGATCGGGTGCTCGCCGGAAAGGTCTCCGCATCCGAACTCGCCGCGACGATGATCAACGGACTCCGCGGGACGGAGACCGAGGATGATTTCGAACGTTTCGTCGCGATCGCCTTCAAGGCGTGGCGCGGTCACACCGAGGACGAACTCTACGAGATCGGCAACCGGCTGTTCATGACGACGATCGCCGGGCATCTGTATCCGGAGGCGTGGCAGCTCATCGGGGCGCACCAGAATGCGGGTCACACGGTGGTGATCGCCTCGTCGGCGTCCCGCTACCAGATCCAGGCCGCCGGGGACGCATTGGGAGTCGAGCACATCCTGTTCACCCCCCTCGAGGTGGAGAACGGCGTGCTCACCGGGCGGGTCGACGGGAAATCGTTGTGGCGCAGCGGAAAAGCGCAAGCGGCGCGCAGTTTCATCGAGACTCACGGTATCGACGCCGAGGCCAGCTACACCTATTCCAACGGTGGCGAGGACGTGGAGTTCCTGGCCACCACCGGCAACCCCACCGCCACCAACCCCGATCGCACCCTCGCGCGCGCAGCCGTCGAACGCGACTGGCCGATCATGCGTTTCCGGCCGCGTGGTACGCCGGGTGCGCGGGAGCTCGTTCGGACCGTCGCCGCATACAGCGGTTTCTTCGGCTCGGTGTGGACGGGCCTCGGCCTGGGTCTGGTCAACCGCAGCCGTAAGACCGCCCTCGACTCGATCATCAACATCGGTTCGGAGGTCTCACTGGCGCTTGCCGGCGTGAACGTGCGCATCGTCGGGGAGGCGAATGCGTGGGCCGTGCGACCGGCGGTGTTCATCTTCAACCATCAGAGTCAGCTCGATCCGATAGTGCTGGCCAAGGTCCTGAGGCAGGACTTCACGGGCGTGACCAAGAAGGAGATGGCCGACGATCCGCTGTTCGGACCGCTCCTGCGGTTCGTCGGTGCCACCTTCGTCGACCGCACCAACACCGAGCAGGCGGTCGCGGCACTCGAACCCGTCGTCGAGACCATCCGGCAGGGGACGTCGCTCGTCATCGCCCCGGAGGGCACACGATCGCTGACACCGGCGATCGGCAGATTCAAGAAGGGCGCCTTCCACATCGCGATGCAGGCCGGTGTCCCGATCGTGCCGGTCGTGATCCGCAATACCGGTGAGATCCTGTGGAAGCACTCGACCCTGCTGCGTCCGGGCACCGTCGACGTGGCGGTACTCGAACCGATCGACGTGAACGGCTGGTCGCGGAAGAAGCTCGGAGAGCACATCGCCGAGGTCGAGGATCTCTACCGCCACACCCTGTCCAGCTGGCCCGGCGACTAGATGTCGAACGAGACAGTGAAACCGGGACGACCGGACGACGAGGAACCGGACGACGGTACGGCCGACGAGACGGAACCGGACCAGGGCACGACCGCCGAGACGGGACCGCTCACCCCGAAACGGCGGCGCCGGCTCAAGTGGCTCATCGGCGCACTGCTGGTCGTGGTGCTCACCGTCGAGATCGTCCTCGTGTGGCCGGAGTTGTCCGACAGCGTCCGCGGCCTCGGGCACCTGTACTGGTGGTGGGTCCTCGCGGCGGTGTGCGCGTCGATGGCGGAGATGTCGACCTTCGCTCGGGTTCAGCGGGCACTGCTGTCCGCGGCGGACGTGAAGGTCTCGCAGCGGCAATCGCTCTCGGTGGCACTGGCGGCGAACTCCATGAGCGTGACCCTTCCGGGCGGACCGGTGGTCGGGACGACCTTCACCTACCGGCAGATGCGCCACTGGGGTGCATCCCCGGTGGTGTCGACCTGGCAGCTGGTCATGGCAGGTCTCCTCCAGGCCGCCGGGCTCGCGCTGCTGGGCCTCGTCGGCGCTCTGCTCGTCGGCGCGAGCAACAACCCGTTCTCGTTGATCTTCTCGATCGGCGGTCTGCTGCTGCTGGTCGTGCTCATCCAGTACGCGGCGGGCAATCCGGGTTCGTTCGAGTCGATCGGCCTGATCGCCCTGCGCGGGCTGAACCGTCTGCGGAAGAAACCCGAACACGCGGGTGCCCGGGCGTGGCGGAAGATCGTCGATCAGTTGAGCGCGGTGCAACTCGACCGTCCGCACGCGGCCCGCGCGTTCGGCTGGTCGGTGAGCAACTGGGTGTGCGACGGCGCGTGCCTGGCGTTCGCCGCGTACGCGGTCGGTGGAGCGCCGAGCCTGGCGGGTATCGCGGTCGCCTACGCGGCCGGAACCGCCACGAGCCGCGCCATCCCGCTGCTTCCCGCGGGGCTGGGCGTCATGGACGCGGTGCTGGTCCCGGCGCTCACCGCCAGCGGGATGACCGGTGCGCAGGCCCTGTCGGCGGTGGTGGTGTACCGATTGATCAGTTTCGTGCTCGTCGCCGCCGTCGGCTGGATCGTCTTCGCGTTCCGCTACCGGAACGTCGGCGAGGAGGACGAGGGCGACACTCCCCCGGATCTGCGGATCTGGGACGACGACTGAAGACGCCTACCCGAAAGATCGCCCGTGCGCCGGTCGGGGCGCTAGCGTTGCTCCATCCGAATGAATGGAGGGACGAGGTCCGTGGCACAGCACGAGGTCACACGTAAACGGGAGGTCTGGTCGGGCCGGTCGGTGTTCATCATGGCCGCAATCGGTTCGGCGGTCGGACTCGGCAACATCTGGCGCTTCCCGTACATCGCATACGAGAACGGGGGTGGCGCGTTCCTGATCCCGTATCTGGTCGCGCTGCTGACTGCGGGCATCCCCCTCCTCCTGGTCGACTACGCGATCGGGCACAAGTTCCGCGGGTCGCCGCCGCTGGCCTTCCGCCGGTTGCGCCGCGGAGCCGAGTTCATCGGCTGGTGGCAGGTGCTGGTGTGCTTCGTCATCGGCGTGTACTACGCGGTGATCGTGGCGTGGGCCGCGCGGTACACCTTCTTCTCGATCACCGAGGCGTGGGGTGACGACCCCGAGGGCTTCTTCATGAGTTCGTTCCTGAACCAGGACACCGACGCGACCTTCGGCCTGAACTTCGTGCCGGGCGTCGCGTGGACGCTGCTGCTGGTCTGGATCGCGACGCTCGCGGTGCTCGCCCTCGGCGTCCAGCGCGGTATCGGCAACGCCAACCGGTTCTTCGTACCGTTGCTGGTTCTGCTGTTCGGCGCGCTCGTCGTCCGGTCGCTGACCCTCGACGGTGCGACGACCGGTCTGGATGCGTTCTTCAGCCCGAACTGGTCGGCGCTGACCGACACCAGTGTGTGGATCGCGGCGTACGCGCAGATCTTCTTCTCGCTGTCCGTAGCCTTCGGCATCATGGTGACCTACGCGTCGTACCTGAAGCGCAGGACGAACCTCACCGGGTCGGGTCTGGTCGTCGGTTTCTCGAACTCGAGCTTCGAGGTGCTCGCCGGCATCGGTGTGTTCTCGGCCCTGGGCTTCATGGCCCAGGCCCAGGGTGTCGAGGTCGGTGAGGTGGTCGCGGGCGGTATCGGTCTCGCGTTCATCGCCTTCCCGACGATCGTCTCGGAGATGCCGGGTGGCCCGATCTTCGGCGTGCTGTTCTTCGGCTCGCTGGTCTTCGCCGGGTTCACGTCGATGATCAGCATCATCCAGGTGACCGTCTCGGCCTTCCAGGACAAGACCGGTCTCGGCCGGGTGCCGGCCGTCCTGGCCATCGGTGGTGTGTCGGCGATCGTGTCGCTGCTGCTCTTCCCCACCACGACCGGCTTGAACACTCTCGACGTGGTGGACCGCTTCGCGAACCAGTTCGGCATCGTCGGTGTCGCCTTCGTGGCGCTCGTGGTGGTCGCCTGGATCTACCGGCGCCTGCCCGAACTCCGCGACCACCTCAACTCGGTGTCGTCCTTCCGGGTGGGAACGGGATGGATGGTGTTCACGGGCATCGTCACCCCACTGGTTCTCGGCTACATGCTCTTCAGCGAGGTCCGCGACCGCATCCGCGAGGGTTACGGTGGCCTTCCCGACAGCCTGGTCACCGCCTTCGGGTGGGGCGTGCAGGCCGGCGTGATCGTCCTTGCCGTGCTCCTGACGTTCGTCCCGTGGCGCAAGGGGATCGACGAGGAATACGAGCTCGACGAGAATCGTCCGCTCGCATCCGCCCAGGTCTCCGTTCCGTCCGGTGACTCCGTCCCCGGACCCGACTCGTCCACCGGAGGTACCCAGTGAGTACGGCAGCCATGGGCATGATGATCCTCGCTCTGATCACCCTGTGGGGTGGTCTCGTGATGAGCATCCTTCACCTGCGCAAGCATCCGGACGATCCGGACTGATCCGCACGCGCGACCCCGACGGGGTCGATTGCCGACGCTGCCGCCC
>NZ_LPZN01000044.1 GCF_001646655.1 Rhodococcus gordoniae
TCGCCGCGAGTACTTCGACCTTCTTCTGTTGCTCGGCAAGCAGTTTCGTCCCGGCTCCCCGGCGATCACGGAACCATTGTTCGACGTCTCCGAAACGGGTGGTGTCGAACAGTCGCTCGAGCAGCCTGCCGCGCTCCTCGCTGCCTGCGCGCAGGAACCGGGCGAAATCGCCCTGCGGCAGAAGCACCACCTGGAAGAACTGTTCGGCGCTCATTCCCAGCAGCGACTTGACGACATCGCCGATCTCCGGGATCCGCGACAGGTTCTCCCCCGAACCGTCGAGCCACGTGAGAGTGGCTTTGGCCTGTTGCTTGATCGTGCCGGTGCCGCGCAGCTTCGGGCGCTCGAACTCGGGGCTGCGTTCGATACACAGCCGGCGACCCGCGATGGTCGCTTCGAGCCGGACCTTCGGCACCGCACCTACACGCGCGTGGTCGGACAGCAACCGACGGCCGTCGGCACGCGCCCCGGGGACGGTGCCGTAGAGCGCGAATGCGACCGCGTCGAGGATCGACGTCTTACCCGCGCCCGTCCGACCGTGCAGCAGGAACAGGCCGTCGGCGCCGAGTTCGTCGAAGTCGATCTCGACGGTCTCGGCGAACGGACCGAAGGCCGCGATCTCGAGGTGGTGCAGTCTCATGCCGACACGTCCGTTCGCCACGACGCGCCGTTCTCGTCGCCGATACCGCGACGGCGGTCGACCTCCCTCAGCGCGTCGTCGATCCAGTCGCGCTCGCGCTCGGACGGTTCGGAACGCACATCGGTGAGGAACGACGCGGCGATGTCGCGGTCGCTGCGCCCGCGCACCTTGTCGCGATAGCTGCCCTCCGTGGACCCGGCCGGTCGCTGCCATTCGACATGCACGGCACAGGGGAACCGCTCCTGCAGGCGACGCATGGCATCGAGCGGGCGGATCGCGTCGGTCAGCACCGCGGAGACGTAGTGATCCTCGACCCCGGCATGCGCCGGATCGGCGAGCAGATCGTCGAGTTCGCCTTCGAGACGGGTGAGTTCGCGGATCACCGGAAGGTCGACACGCTCGACGGACGCCGCACCGGATGCGTCGAGATCGACGACGAACACCGCCTTGCGGTGCGAGCGCTCGCCGAAGGAGTACGGCAACGGGGATCCCGAATACCGGACCGTCTCGCTCACCGTCTGAGGAGAGTGCAGATGACCGAGTGCGACGTAGTCGGCGCCGTCGAACGACGACGCGGCGACCGTCTCGACGCCACCCACGGAGATGGACCGCTCGGAGTCGCTGGGCTCGCCGCCGACGACGAAGGCGTGGGCCAGGACGACGGTGCGGGCGTCGCGACCCGCGGCGTCGGCGTGCACGCGTTCCATCGCCGCGTCGAGGATCTGCTGGTGCGAGCGGGCCTCCGGGACACCGAGCTCGGCCCGGGTGATCTCGGGCTCGAGATACGGGATGCCGTAGAAGCAGACCGGGCCGTGTTCGTCGTGCAGGACGACCGGGCTGCCGATCTGCGACACGCGGGTGATCAGGTGCAGACCGCCGTGCGCTGCGAAGGCGGCCCCCGCCCCGAGCCGGACCGGCGAATCATGGTTGCCGGAGGTGGCGACGATGATCGCCCCCGCTTCGCGGATGGCCTCGAGTCCTGCATTGCACACGGCCACCGCATCGGAACTGGGGATGGACCGGTCGTACACGTCGCCCGGCACGACCACCACGTCGATCCCGCGTTCGGCCACGAGATCGGCGACGGCCCGCAACGCACGCGCCTGGTCGGCGAGCAGGTCGACACCGTGGAAAGTGCGGCCGATGTGCCAATCGGAGGTGTGCAGGATCCGCATGGCACAGACGGTAGAGGAGAGGACCGACATCCCCGGATGTCGGGTGGATGTCGCCTCGATGCGGCATCATCCGCCCCATGACAGCACTCACGGCACTCGGCCTGCTCGTCGCACTCGGTCTCGGGGTGGTGCTCGGCTGGCTGCTCCGAGCCTCCCGCGACGGCGAACGCGCAGTCCGTGCCGAGGCCCGGCTGGCGGCCCTGCGCGACAACGAGGAGCAGTTGCGCCAATCGCTCGCTGCGGTGAGCGAGGACGCCGCCAGGCGGCAGTCCGGTGCCATCGGCGACCAGGTGTCGCGACTCGTCGGCCCGCTGAACGAGGCGGTGGGGGCGCTCGCCCGGCAGGTCGAGCACGTCGAACACAACCGCGTGCACGCCTACGCGGGGTTGAGCGAGCAGGTCGAAGGCATGCACCGCGCGTCGCAGCTGCTGTCCACACGCACCCAGCAGCTGGTCACCGCTCTGCGCGCGCCGCAGGTGCGCGGACGGTGGGGCGAGATCCAGCTCGAACGAGTCGTCGAGCTCGCCGGGATGGTGCGGCACTGCGACTTCGACACCCAGGTGAGCAAGGACGGCATGCGCCCCGACCTGGTGGTCTACCTCGCCGGGGGCAAGCAGATCGTCGTCGACGCGAAGGTGCCCTTCGCCGCCTATCTGGATGCCGCCGAGTCCGAGGATCCCGACGAGCGCGACCGTCACCTCACGCGCCACGCACGGCAGCTGCGCACCCACGTCGACCAGCTGTCGGGCAAGGCCTACTGGGAGTCCTTCGACCCGACGCCCGAGTTCGTCGTGCTGTTCGTGCCGGGCGATCCGTTCCTCGACGCCGCGCTGGGTGCCGATCCCGATCTGCTCGAGCACGCCTTCGCCCGGAACGTCATCCTTGCCACCCCGACCACGCTCGTGGCCCTGCTGCGCACCATCGCCCACACCTGGCGGCAGGAAGCACTCTCCCGCGATGCGGCGACCATCCACCGGCTGGGCCGTGAGCTGTACCAACGGCTCGGTGTGGTGGGTTCGCACCTCGACCGGCTCGGCAACCAGCTCGGCAAGGCGGTCGATTCGTTCAACCTGACGGTCTCGTCGATGGACACCCGGGTGGGAGTGACGGCCCGCAAACTCCACGACCTGGAGATCTTCGACGGCGAGGTGCCCGAGGTCCAGCGTGTCGACGCGTGGCCGCGTCGCAGCACCCTGACAGAACGAGCCGTCGCGGACGGTCCTGTCGACGAAGCGAGCTGACATCGTCACGCTAATGTCTACGTTGTGTCTGCAACCCAACGTGCACGTTCGGCGGTGCCGCTCGACATGCGGTCGTTGGTGCCTACGGTGCCCGGTGTGCCCTGGTGGGGTGCCGTGGCGATCGCAGCCGGAACGACGCTTCTCGGGGTGCTGCTCGACAGCGCACGCGGGAACGAACTGACCACTGCGTTCACCGTCTTCTATGTGCTCGGCTGCCTCGCGGCCGTGGTGGCGGTGCGCTATCGCGGACTGTTCACGGCCATGGCCCAGCCGCCCCTGCTGCTGCTCCTCGCGGTGCCGATCGGTCAGGAGCTCGTCTCCTCCGGCAGCACCGGTGGCTTGAAGGATCTCGCGCTCAACGTCGCCTATCCGCTGGTGAACCGTTTCCCGGCGATGCTGCTGGCAACCGTCCTGGTCTTGGCCATCGGCGGTTTCCGGATCTTCGCGACCCGCCAGAACACCGGGGTGCGGGCCCGGGCGCCGCGCGAGCGCGCGAAGCCGCGTGCCCCGAAGGACCGCCCGTCCCGAGCCGCGGACGACCGTCCGACCAGGCGCGCGACCCGGGGACGACCGTCGACCGCCACCCCGGGCCGGGGGGCGCCGGCCGCGAAGGCGTCGGTCCGGGAGGTCGCCGACACCCGTCCGCGTCGCCGCGCCCGCCCCGAGCCTCCGGCGGCCGAGCAGCCCGCTCCTCGTGCACAGCGTGTCCGCGCCGAAGGATCTGCTCAGCGTGCTCGCGCTTCCCGACCTGCCGATCCGGTGCAGCCGGAGAGGCGCGAGCCGCGGCGCCGTCCGGCACCCGAGCCGGAACCCGGCCGGCCACCCGCACCCGCACCCGCACCCGCACCCACGCAGAGTTACGAGCCCCCGCGTGTGCGGTACCGCGACCGCTACGAGGACTGACCCGCACAACGACGAAGACGACCGGTCACCTGCCGATTCACGGCGGTGACCGGTCGTCTTCGCTTCAGGGACTACCTGTTCAGGAACGACGCGACGCGCGCAGTTCGCGCGGCAGGGCGAACACCAGGGTCTCGTTGGCGGTCGTCACCGACTGCACGTCGTGGAAGCCGCGCTCGTCGAGGAACTGGACGACGCCCTGGACGAGGATCTCGGGGACCGACGCACCCGAGGTGATACCGACGGTCTCGACGCCCTCGAGCCAGGCCGGATCGATCTCCTTGGCGTAGTCGACCAGGTGGGCCGCCCGGGCACCTGCACCGAGGGCCACCTCGACGAGTCGCACGGAGTTGGACGAATTCCGCGACCCCACGACGATCACCAGATCGCACTCGGGCGCCATCGCCTTCACCGCGACCTGCCGGTTCTGGGTGGCGTAGCAGATGTCGTCGCTCGGCGGATCCTGCAGCTGCGGGAACTTCTCGCGCAGGCGCTGCACGGTCTGCATCGTCTCGTCGACGCTCAGGGTGGTCTGGGACAGCCAGATGACCTTCTCCGGGTCGCGCACGGTCACCGAGTCGACGGCGTCGGGGCCGTCGACGAGCTGCACGTGGTCGGGGGCCTCACCTGCGGTTCCCTCGACCTCCTCGTGCCCTTCGTGACCGATGAGGAGGATGTCGAAGTCGTCGCGGGCGAAACGCTTGGCCTCCTGGTGGACCTTCGTCACCAGCGGGCAGGTGGCGTCGATGGTGCGCAGCTGCCGGGCAGCGGCGGATTCGTGGACCGCGGGAGACACACCGTGCGCCGAGAACACGAGGACGGCGCCTTCGGGCACTTCGTCGGTCTCGTCGACGAAGACCACGCCGCGTTCGGCAAGCGTGTCGACGACGTGGCGGTTGTGGACGATCTCCTTGCGGACGTAGATCGGCGCGCCGTACTTGTCGAGCGCTTTCTCGACCGTCTCGACCGCACGATCGACGCCGGCGCAGTAACCGCGTGGCTCGGCGAGCAGAACGCGCTTTCCGGAGGCAGAGGGGCCGGCGGACCGTGTGATCCCGACTTCGAGTGGAACAGGCGCAGACATGCCTCCAGACTACGGGGCGCGTCGGAGAGGGGCTTCCCAGCTCGCAACCGAGGGGCTCACCCGGCTACCAATCACGCCGATCATCGGGCAGTCTTGGGGCATGATCCGTCCACCGTTCCTGGCACGGGTGGCTGCCGGCGTTGCTGTCACCGCGTACGAAGAGACCCTCAAGCTGCCGAGCACAGCCGTGTCGTTGCCGATGACGACGGTGAGCCAGATCCTGCAGACGACGATGCGGGTGCAACAGGTGATGACCTCGCTCGCCATCAAGGGCGACCAGTTCTTCGAGGTCTTCGGAGGAGAGCCCGCCGAGACCGCACAGTGGGCGACCTTCGACGACGACGGCTCCTCCCCGTCGGACGACGCCGCTCCCTCGACGAATGCCGCCTCGAACGGCGCTCCCGGCCGATTCGCCCTGTACTCGATCCCGCCGGAGACCGAGCCCGATGCGCCTGCCGCCGAGACCGCGGTCACACCGGCGAAGTCCGGTGCGGCGACCTCGAAAGCACCCGAGAAGACGGCCGCAGCGGAGAAGGCCGGCACGAAGTCCGCCGCCGAAGGCACGGACACGAAGGTCGCCGACGCCTCCGGAGACCGGTCCGAGATCGTCGAGTACCTCGATTACGACTCGCTGACCCTCGCCCAGTTGCGGGCCCGTCTGCGCACGCTGTCGGTGGACGAACTCACAGCGTTGCTCGACTACGAGAATGCTCACGCCGCGCGTACTCCGTTCGTGACGATGCTGTCGAACCGGATCACCAGCGCGCGTAACAAGTGACGGCCGGACAGAACGCGGGACGACCGAACTCCGCGGAGCAGCCCTGGCCCGTCCGCACCGTCGCCCAGAAGGTCGCCGGGTGGGTCGACAAGCTCGGCACCATCTGGGTCGAGGGTCAGGTCACCCAGATCAACGCCCGTCCCGGCACCCGGACGGCGTTCCTGACCTTGCGCGACCCGTCGGTGGACATGTCCCTGCAGGTGACCTGCTCACCGCAGCTCCTGCAGCAGTCGGGGGTGCCGATCACCGAGGGCAGCCGCGTGATCATGTTCGGGAAGATGACCTTCTGGCCCGGTCGCGGCAGCCTCGCGCTGCGGGTCACCGAGATCCGGGCCGTCGGCATCGGGGAGCTGCTCGCGCGCCTCGAGCGGCTGCGCGCGTTGCTCGCCGCCGAGGGCCTGTTCGACCCGCGGTTGAAACGACCCTTGCCGTTCCTGCCGCGCCGCGTCGGCCTGGTCACCAGCCGCGGCAGCGCAGCCGAACGCGACGTGCTGTCGGTCGCGCAGCGTCGCTGGCCGGCCGTGCGGTTCGACGTTCGCCACGCGACGGTGCAGGGCCCCACCGCGGTCACACAACTCATCGAGGCTCTCGAGGCGCTCGACAGCGATCCGGACGTCGACGTGATCGTTCTTGCCCGTGGCGGTGGCAGCGTCGAGGATCTGCTGCCGTTCTCCGACGAAGCGCTGTGCCGCGCGATCGCCGCATGCACGACCCCCGTGGTCAGCGCGATCGGCCACGAGCCCGACAGTCCGTTGTGCGATCACGTCGCCGACCTGCGGGCCGCGACCCCCACCGATGCCGCGAAGCGCGTCGTGCCCGATGCCGTCGCCGAACTCGATCTGGTCGACGAGCTGAGGGCGCGGTCGGCGGCCGCGCTGCGCAACTGGGTGCGCCGGGAGGAACACGTCATCGCGCAGATGCGCGAGCGTCCCGTCCTGGCCGATCCGTTCCGCGACCTCGACCGGCGATACGAGGAGCTCGAGCGGCTGCAGCAGGCGGCACGACGCGACGTCACCCGGCTGATCTCGTCGGAGTCGTCGACGCTCGAACATCTGCGGGCGCGGCTGGGGACCCTCGGCCCCGCGGCGACCCTGGCGCGTGGCTACGCCGTGGTCCAGCGGATCGTGCCGGGCAGCGACCCGGAGGTGGTACGCACACTCGGCGAGATGCCGATCGGCACCCAGCTGCGGGTGCGGGTTGCGGACGGCGCGGCCCGCGCCGCCGTCATGGGACACGAACGACAAGGAAGACAGGAACAGTGACGAACGCGGGAACCGACGACGCGAACGCCGATGTGCGGGAGTTCGGCTACGAGCGAGCTCGGGACGAACTCGTCAACGTCGTGAAGATGCTCGAACAGGGCGGCCTCGACCTCGACGACTCTCTGCAGCTGTGGGAACGCGGCGAGGCCCTCGCGAAACGCTGCGAGGAGCATCTCGCCGGCGCCCGCGAACGCGTCGAGCAGGCACTCTCGCTCGCGGACGACGAGGACGAAGACGACGAGGACTGACCTCGATCGCCCCGGCCCGGATCAGGGTTCGAGCGGTTCGGCCCTGCCCGCAGCGGTGGCCAGCGCAGTGAGCTCGGCCTCGTCGCCGGAGCCGCCGATCAGGATGCGCACGTCGCCGAAGTCGGACACCCAGAGCGCTTCGACTCCCTCGCCGCCGTAGACCACCCAGTCGTGCCCCTCGATCGAGCGGCTGTCGGTGGCGGTGCGGGCTCCCC
This sequence comes from Rhodococcus gordoniae, assembly GCF_001646655.1. GTDB lineage: Bacteria > Actinomycetota > Actinomycetes > Mycobacteriales > Mycobacteriaceae > Rhodococcus > Rhodococcus gordoniae. The sequence continues at coordinate 7,544 of NZ_LPZN01000044.1, forward strand.
CGGCGACGAATCGCACCAGCTCGTCCTCACCGGCATCCGACTGGGTGAAACGCACGTAGCGACCCTCCGGAGTGATGAAACCGACGGTGCTCGAATCGCCGCCCTGGTTACCGGAGACGATGCTGCGGCTACCGGAGTTGGGCTGCCAGCCCTCGGGGACCTCGGGATGACGGATGGGGAATGCGAGTTCCGTCGCGTCGTACTTCAGACCGGCATCGATGTCGAAACTCGGCACCGGGCCCGCTGTGGGTCCGCCGGGCTTGAACTCGCACTGGCTGGCGATCGCGGCGATGAACAGAATCAGCACGAGCAGCGGGATCAACGACCACGCCATATCGCGACCGTCTTGCAGGATGCGAGGTTTCTTGGATGCCACCCGTCCAGTCTGACAGCTGCGGAACAGGCATGTTCAGGCCGGGCGGGTCCGACAGCCCACACCATCGGCCGTGATGAGACAATAACCGTGCGACACACACGGATCGTGCGGACGCCCTCGGCGACCGCTCCCTCTGCCGGCGCAACCCGCGTCGACCGAAAGTCTCCAGGAGGCAGTAGCCCATGACGGCCAGCACCCCACGCCGCGAAGCGCCGGACCGCAACCTCGCACTCGAACTGGTCCGCGTCACCGAGGCCGCGGCGATGGCGGCCGGCCGGTGGGTCGGGCGCGGCGACAAGGAAGGCGGCGACGGCGCCGCGGTCGACGCGATGCGCCACATGGTCAGCTCCGTGTCGATGCAGGGTGTCGTCGTGATCGGTGAGGGCGAGAAGGACGAAGCGCCCATGCTCTACAACGGCGAGGAGGTCGGCAACGGCGACGGTCCGCTGTGCGACGTCGCGGTCGACCCGATCGACGGCACGACACTCATGTCGAAGGGTGCTCCCGGCGCGATCGCGGTGCTCGCCGTGGCCGAGCGCGGTGCGATGTTCGACCCGTCCGCCGTGTTCTACATGGAGAAGATCGCCGTCGGTCCCGAGGCCGCCGACGTCATCGACATCACCGCTCCGATCGCGGAGAACATCCGCCGCGTCGCGAACGCGAAGAACATCGCGCATGCCGACCTGACCGTGACGATCCTCGATCGTCCGCGCCACGCGCAGATCATCAAGGAGGTGCGTGAGGCGGGTGCCCGCATCCGTCTGATCTCCGACGGCGACGTCGCCGGTGCGATCGCCGCTGCACGTCCGGGTTCGGGTGTCGACATGCTGCTCGGCATCGGCGGTACCCCCGAGGGCATCATCGCCGCAGCCGCGATGCGCTGCATGGGCGGCGCACTGCAGGGTCGCCTGGCGCCGAAGGACGACGCCGAGCGTCAGAAGGCGATCGACGCCGGACACGATCTCGATCGCGTCCTGACCACCACCGATCTCGTCACGGGCGAGAACATCTTCTTCTGCGCGACCGGCGTCACCGACGGCGAGCTGCTCCGCGGTGTCCGCTACTCCGCGGGTGGCGCGGAGACGCAGTCGATCGTGATGCGCAGCAAGTCGGGCACGGTGCGCATGATCGAGGCGTACCACCGTCTGCAGAAGCTCAGTGAGTTCTCGTCCATCGACTTCCACGGTGTCGCCGGCTCGCCGCCTCCCATGCCCTGATCGCCACCGATCGCTCCCGAGGAGGGGCACTGCCACGAGTTCTCGTCGCAGTGCCCCTCCTCGTTCGTTCCGGCGGCATAACGTGGAGGACATGACCGACACCGAACAGTCTTCTCAGCAGTTCCGTATCGAACGCGACACGATGGGCGAGGTCCAGGTTCCGGTCGACGCCTTGTGGCGCGCCCAGACGCAGCGCGCCGTGGAGAACTTCCCGATCTCGGGGCGCGGACTCGAACGCGCACAGATCCGCGCGCTCGGTCTGCTCAAGAGCGCCTGCGCCCGGGTGAACAAGGACCTGGGTCTGCTCGATCCGGAGAGGGCCGATGCGATCATCGCCGCCGCCGATGCGATCGCCGCCGGCGAATACGACGACCAGTTCCCGATCGACGTCTTCCAGACCGGTTCGGGCACGAGTTCGAACATGAACACCAACGAGGTCATCGCCTCACTCGCCGCGAAGGCCGGGGTCACGGTCCACCCCAACGACGACGTGAACATGTCGCAGTCGTCGAACGACACTTTCCCCACCGCGACGCATGTCGCTGCGACCGAGGCGACGGTCAAGGACCTGATCCCTGCCCTCGAGCACCTGCACGGAGCCCTCGCCGGGAAGGCGAAGGAGTGGCGCACCGTCGTCAAGTCCGGCCGCACCCATCTGATGGATGCGGTCCCGGTGACCCTGGGCCAGGAATTCGGTGGATACGCCCGTCAGATCGAGGCCGGGATCGAACGTCTGCGTGCGACACTCCCCCGCCTCGGCGAACTGCCGATCGGTGGCACCGCGGTCGGCACGGGACTCAATGCGCCGGCGGATTTCGGTCCGCGCGTAGTGGCCGTGCTCGTCGAGACCACCGGACTCGAGGATCTGCAGCGGGCCCGCGACAGCTTCGAGGCGCAGGCCGCACGTGACGCCCTGGTCGAGGTCTCCGGTGCGCTGCGCACCGTCGCCGTGTCGCTGACGAAGATCGCCAACGACATCCGCTGGATGGGATCCGGTCCGCTCACCGGCCTGGCCGAGATCCGGCTCCCCGATCTGCAGCCCGGCAGCTCGATCATGCCGGGTAAGGTCAATCCCGTTCTCCCCGAAGCGGTTACCCAGGTCGCCGCGCAGGTCGTGGGCAACGACGCCACCGTGGCGTGGAGCGGTGCGGCGGGAGCCTTCGAACTCAACGTCTACATTCCGGTCATGGCGCGGAACGTCCTCGAGTCGATTCGGCTGCTCGCCAACGTCTCCCGGCTGTTCGCCGATCGCTGCATCACCGGGCTGGTCGCGAACGTCGAACATCTGCGCACGCTGGCGAAGTCGTCGCCGTCGATCGTCACTCCCCTCAACTCGGCGATCGGCTACGAGGAGGCCGCGGCCGTCGCCAAGGAGGCTCTGAAGGAGAAGAAGACGATCCGTCAGGCCGTCGTGGACCGCGGCCTCGTCGGCGACCGTCTGAGCGAGGAGGAACTGGACCGTCGCCTCGACGTCCTGGCGATGACGCGGGTGGACGAGGAGTCCTGACCCGCAGAGTTCCGACCGACCGTCCCCGTCTGCATTCGCTACGAATTCGGCCATCCGCTACAGCAACTTGCTGTAGCGGATGGCGAAGACGTGAGCGAACAGCGAGGGGTCACCGACCCGAGCCGGTTGGTCCGGAAGTCACCTCACTCCTGGACCACCTCGGTCCCGGCTCGGGGCGACCAGGTGATGTACCCGAACTGGAAGTTGCTCCTCGCACCGTCGGCGTTCTTTTCCTCGTCACTGATCGGGAAGCCCAGGTCGCCACCGGCACCGCCCGCGGCCTCCCAGGCCGTGCGGATCTCACCCCACACGATGTGGGAATCGGTATCGGGACTCCACGCGATGATGCCGCCCTCGAACTCCGCGACGTAGCCGTCGCCGACCTCCTCCTGCTCACCGGTCGCCGCACCGAGGGGGCTCGACGCACCACCGACCTCGTTGTACTTCTGCAGGATGGGTCCGCTGAGTTCGACCTGCTCACCGCCCGGACCGGGCACGGCGCTGGACTGATCCGCTGCGGGTTCCGAGGCCTCGGGCGAATCGTCGCCCTGTGTGATCGATTCGACGGCGCTCTGCGCCCCGGACGCCACGCCCTCCGCGGCAGACTGGACCGCGCTGGTCGCGCTGCCCACCGTATCCTCCGCCGATTGGTCGTCGCTGCAGCCTGCGACGACCAGTCCGACCGCCGCCGCGGCCGCCACCAACGCCGCTCTGCGTCGGGGAATTCGCTTCATCGGTTCGCTCCTGTCGCTGTGAGGACGGGTACCTGATGTCAGGGTGCCCGACTCGCCCGCGACACAACCCGGTTTCGGGCGATTCTGTGGCATGCGCGAATCCGGTTCCACCACCGGTCCGTGCCCGTTACCATGCGACGCAGCCGACGCCGAGGAGAGCGATGAGCACACCGACCGCCACCGGACAGAACGCCGTCGCGACGGTGACCGACTTCCTGGAGGCGACGGCCGCGGAGGACATCGACCGCGCCGCCTCGCTGATCACCGACGACATCGCGTGGCACAACACCTGGCTCCCCACCATCCGCGGCGCTTCCCGGGTGCGGCAGATCCTCGCCGGTCTCGCACGACCTGCGGTGGGATTCGGTGTCGTCGTCCATCACATCGCGGCCGACGGCGACACCGTGCTCACCGAGCGCACCGACATCCTGCGCTTCGGCCCGGTGCGCATCGAGTTCTGGGTGTGCGGCACCTTCGAGTTACGCGACGGACGGATCGCCGTGTGGGACGACCACTTCGACGTCCTCACCTTCCTCCGCGGCACCGCCGTGGGGGTACTGCGCGCCGTACTACGTCGTTCCTGATCGTCGACGCCCGCATAGAATCCGTTCGTCACCGAACCGTTCGGTGACGGATCAGCAGGGAGCGATGACATGTCCGACGCCGAGCACACTCCGGGATTCACGACGGGTCTGGAGATCCGGCGCGAAGTGATGGGTGACGACTTCGTCGAGCGAGCGTTCGAACGCTCCCGCGGCACCGACTCCGAGGCGATGCAGGAATTCGTCACCGAACATGCCTGGGGTGCCGTGTGGTCGCGCCCCGGTCTCGACCGGCGCAGCCGCAGCCTGCTCAACCTCGGCATGCTCATCGCGTTGCGTGCCGAGAACGAGTTGCGCGGCCATGTCCGCGGAGCGCTGCGCAACGGGCTCGGCCGCGCGGAGATCGTCGAATCCGTCATCCACTGCTCGGCGTACTGCGGTGCCCCCGCCGGACTCGCCGCGATGCGCGTGGTCCAGGAAGTCCTCGAGGCCGAACTCGGCCCCCTCTCCGAGAAGACCGCCTCCGACGAGGCCTGACGACGACGGCGCGCCCGGCGGGATGCCGGACGCGCCGTTCGATCGCGCTCGGGGTTCAGGCGCCCGGAGCGAACTCCTCGAGCATCTCCGTCACCAGCGCCGCGATCGGCGAGCGCTCACTGCGCGTGAGCGTGACGTGTGCGAACAACGGATGCCCCTTGAGTTTCTCGATGACCGCCGCGACACCGTCGTGCCGGCCGACACGCAGGTTGTCGCGCTGGGCGACGTCGTGGGTGAGCACGACGCGCGATCCCGCACCGAGCCGCGACAGGACGGTGAGCAGCACGTTGCGTTCGAGCGATTGCGCCTCGTCGACGACGACGAACGAATCGTGCAGCGACCGGCCACGAATGTGCGTGAGCGGCAGCACTTCCAGCATTCCGCGGCTGAGCACCTCTTCGAGCACCGCCGGACTGGCGAGTCCTTCGAGGGTGTCGAAGACCGCCTGGCCCCACGGATTCATCTTCTCGGCCTCCGTACCCGGAAGATAGCCGAGTTCCTGCCCGCCGACCGCGTAGAGCGGCCGGAAGACCACCACCTTGCGGTGGGTTCGTCTTTCCAGGACGGCTTCGAGTCCGGCCGTCAGTGCCAGCGCGGACTTTCCGGTTCCGGCCTTGCCGCCGAGGGAGACGATGCCGACGGATTCGTCGAGCAGCAGGTCGAGGGCGACGCGCTGTTCGGCGGAGCGTCCGTGCAGTCCGAACGCCTCCCGGTCGCCGCGGACGAGCTGCACCCGCTTGTCGGCGGTGACCCGGCCGAGTGCGCTGGAGGAACCGCCGAGGAGCCTGATCCCCGTGTGGCACGGCAGATCCCGAGCGTCGTCGATGTCGACGATGCCCTCGGAGAACATCTCGTCGATGAGCTCCCGATCGACCTCGAGTTCGGTCATGCCCGTCCATCCCGAGATCACCACGTCCTGGGCGTGGTACTCGTCGGCGTCGAGGCCGACGGCCCCGGCCTTGACGCGTAACGGGATGTCCTTGCTGACGAGCACCACGTCGCGTCCCTCGGTGGCCAGGTTCAGGGCGCACGCGAGGATGCGGGAGTCGTTGGTGTCGGTGCGGAATCCGGCGGGCAGGACCATCGGATCGGTGTGGTTGAGCTCCACGTGCAGGGTGCCCCCCTCGTCCCCGATGGGGATGGGCTGATCGAGGCGTCCGTGCCGCTGCCGCAGGTCGTCGAGCAGCCGGAGGGATTCGCGGGCGAACCAGCCGAGTTCGTGGTGGTGCCGCTTGCCTTCGAGTTCGCCGATCACCACCAGCGGAAGGACGACTTCGTGCTCGGCGAACCTGGTGACCGCCCAAGGGTCGGAGAGCAACACAGAAGTGTCCAGCACGTAGGTGCGTACAGCGGGTTCTTTCGCAGCGGCAGGACCGGAACGGGTGGGGACGGAGCGTGTTGCGTTCACGTGGGGCTCCTCGGCCCGGACGGCACCGTCCGGACGTATTCGGTGGGCCGGTGGGTCCCCGGTGTCGTCACGACCACGGAGGCCCGGTGCCGGCCCCCTCGTTCGGACTGTGTCAGCCACACGATCAGGGACCTCCCGTGTAGTCGGCACCTGCGCCGCCTACACCCCAGACGCTAACGCCGATCCGGACGATTCGCTCGCTGGTGGAGTATGCGTGTCGGTGAAGTTTCCGTAAACGTCGTCTCGGGAGTGTTCGTGCGCCTCAGAGGTATGCACGAACGTCGTCGATCCGACCCCGCTCGCCGGGGTCGGATCCGCCGAAATCCGGATTCGGGTCAGCGCAGCGACGCGGTGAGTTCTTCGGCCTCGCGGTCGCGGCAGCGCGCCGACGCGACGATCGATTCGATCAGTGCGTTCGTGGTCTCGACGCGGCCGACCCGCTTCGCGACGTACTGCAGCGCCGTGAGGTGCTCGTCGCGGGAGAAGTCGGCGGTGGCGTCGAGGGCCATGAACGGTGCCACGTCGCTCATGAAGGCGTCGGCGGCGCTGAGCATGCAGCCCATGTGGGCGTAGACACCGGTGACGATCAGCTGGTCGCGGCCGTTGTGCGCGAGCAGCTGACGGAAATCGGTGCGCTGGAACGCCGAGTACCGCCACTTGGTGACCTGGATGTCGTCCGGGCCGGGGGTGAGTTCGTCGATGACCTCGGTGTCGCGACCGGTGCTCAGGCCGACGCCCCAGAAGTCGGCGAGGATGCCGCGACGCGACGGATGCTGGTCGCCGGGCTGCATGGTGTAGACGACGGGGATACCGGCGGCCAGGCACGCTTCGCGGAGGCGGACGATGTTGGGTACCACGGTCGCGAGCGGCTCGGCGTCGCACCGGTAGGCGTCGATGAAGTACTTCTGCATGTCGTGGACGAGCAGTGCGCAGCGGGACGCATCGAGCGTCCAGTCCACCCGAGCAGCGGGAATCTCGTCGCCGGTGGGCAACTCGTACGGATCGATGCTCGGGATGGCCATGCGACTTCCTTCTGCTGGTCGGGGTGCACGTGCGACGGCCGACGATGTCGGCATGCGTAGGCTACCCTAACCAACTCGCGCGGTGGGATGCGTCCCGTCCCGGATACGCGACCGGCCCGCACCGAAGGTCGGTGCGGGCCGGTCGGCGACAGGAGGAAACCGTCAGATCAGACGCCAGTCCTCGAGGCCCTCGTACAGCGGCACGGACTGTGCCAGGGCGCTCACGCGGGTGCGCAGCGACTCGGCGTCGGCGCCACCGATGAGCGTCTGCGCGATGATCTCGGCGACCTCGGTGAACTGTTCGTCGCCGAAACCGCGGGTCGCGAGCGCCGGAGTGCCGATGCGCAGGCCCGAGGTGACCATCGGGGGCCGCGGGTCGAACGGCACGGCGTTGCGGTTGACGGTGATGCCGACCTCGTGGAGCGCGTCCTCACCCTGCTGGCCGTCGAGCTGCGAGTTGCGCAGGTCGACCAGGACCAGGTGCACGTCGGTGCCGCCGGTGAGCACCGAGATGCCCTTGTCGGCGACATCGGACTGCGACAGGCGCTCGGCGATGATCCGGGCACCGGACAGGGTGCGCTGCTGACGGTCCTTGAACTCGTCGCCGGCGGCGATCTTCAGCGCCACGGCCTTCGCAGCGATGGCGTGCATCAGCGGTCCGCCCTGCTGACCGGGGAAGACAGCCGAGTTGATCTTCTTCGCCCACTCCTGCTTGGCGAGGATCAGGCCGGAACGCGGACCACCGAGGGTCTTGTGCACAGTGGTGGAGACGACGTCGGCATAGGGCACGGGCGAGGGGTGCAACCCCGCGGCGACCAGGCCGGCGAAGTGCGCCATGTCGACCCACAGGTACGCACCGACCTCGTCGGCAATGGAGCGGAAGGCCGCGAAGTCCTCGTGACGCGGGTAGGCGGACCAGCCGGCGACGATGACCTTCGGCTTCTCGCGCACGGCGATGTCGCGGACCTCGTCCATGTCGATACGGTGGTCGTCCTTGCTGACCCCGTAGGACGCGACGTCGTACAGCTTGCCGGAGAAGTTGAGCTTCATGCCGTGCGTGAGGTGGCCGCCGTGCGCGAGGTCGAGGCCGAGCAGCTTCTCGCCGGGCGTCATCAGCGCCATGAGCACCGCGGCGTTCGCCTGCGCGCCCGAGTGCGGCTGGACGTTCGCGAACTCGGCGCCGAACAGCTCCTTGGCGCGGTTACGGGCGAGGTCCTCGACGATGTCGACGTTCTCGCAGCCGCCGTAGTAGCGGCGGCCGGGGTAACCCTCGGCGTACTTGTTGGTCAGGACGCTGCCCTGGGCCTGCAGCACGGCGCGCGGCACGAAGTTCTCCGACGCGATCATCTCGAGCGTGTCGCGCTGACGCGACAACTCGCCGGCCATGGCCTCGGCGACCTCCGGGTCGAGGTCGTTCAGTGCGGCAGTGTTCACGTCGGCGCCGGGCGCAGCGGTCATCGAGATCTCTCCAAGCAGAGGGCGTCAGGGATACGACCTCCAGTCTACGAAGGCCGTCCACCGCCCCGGTAGCCGGTACCCGACCGACCTGCGGTTCACCGCAGGCTGCTGGGCACCAAGGGTTCGTCGAGCAGGCGCCGGAACCGTTCGGCACGCTCGGCTCCGACCGGAACCTGCCCGAGCCAGCCGCCGAGAAGCCGGTAGCCCTCGACGTAGGTGCTGATGTAGGCGCGCCACAACGGTGACGACAGGAACCGCAGCGACTGCCGGGCACGTTCGGGGCTCGACAGCGACCAGCGCTGCAGGAATTCGACCACGTCGTCGTGACTGCGCCCGCGGTCGTGGAGCAGCAACGCGGCGTCCTGACGCACCGGCAGCAACTGCTCGGACGCCTCGGCCAGTTCCTCGGCGAGTTCGCCGTCGAAGCGGAGCCCGAGATCGGCGTAGATCTCCTGCGCCCACTTCCCCCAGCCCGGGCCGACGATCGCTTCGAGCGCGAGATCGGCGAGGCCTTCGGCCATGAGGCACTGCGGGGTGTTGACGAGGAACAGCGTCTGCTCGGCCTGCCCGGCGGCGACGAGACCGGCCTCCTTGCGGCAATGCTCGGTGTGGTGCCCCGGATACGCCTCGTGCGCGATCAGCCGCGGCAGGTGCGCCATGGTCTGTTCGAGATCGGAGTTGATCGCGACCCGCGAACGGTAGTCACCGAGGTAGTAGTTGAAACCCGACCACGGCTTGTCGCCGACGACCTCGTACTCGACACGTTCGGTATCGGGCAGCGGGTAGACCGCCCGCACCTTCTCGCGCAGCGCGCCCGAGAACGCCTCGACGCAGTCGGCGAGGCGATCCGCAGGGATCACCTCGGACTTGCGGTGGGCCTGCATCCGCTCGGTGAGCGAACCCGGGCCGGGAAGCAGCGCATCGAGGCGACGGTGCGCGTCGCGGTAGGTGTCCTCGTCGCCGGGAGCGATGCGCACGTCGAAGTACGCCTCGACCTCGTCGACGAAACCGATCTCCTCCCCTGCGAACTTGCGGGCCGAGCAGTCGAGTGCGCGCAGATGCACGTCGAGGAAGCGGGTGCGCTCGTCGGACAGACCCGCACCGCGCAGTTCGTCCCGCAGGCGCCGCGCGATGTGCGATAGATCACGGGGATCGGGAGCCGGAGCGTTCTCGACCTTCCGCCGCAGCGCGGGATCGCCGGTGTAGGCGTCGACGAATCCTTCCTCGAGCCTGTCGAAAGCCAGACCCAGCAGCAGATATTCGTTCACGAAGTCGTCGGCTCCCATACCGGCCGAGCCTAGTCTCTCGTCGGCGGCCCGACACGGGAGAACTTGCCGGAGTGGGGACCCCGACGCGGCATCACCGTGTGTCAGCGAGCACAATCCGTTACATGGACATGCAACGCCGCATCCACCGCGCCGCCGGGAAGCCGTGCCGATGGCTCGTCTGAACGAACCGAGCCCGTACATCGAGTTCGACCGCAAGCAGTGGCGGACGCTGCGGAAGTCGACTCCCCTCGTCCTCACCGAGGACGAACTGGTCGGGCTTCGGGGCCTGGGCGAGCAGATCGACCTCGCGGAGGTCGCGGAGGTGTATCTGCCCCTCGCCCGGTTGATCCACCTGCAGGTCGCGGCCAGGCAGCGGTTGTTCGCGGCCACGGCGACCTTCCTCGGGGAGAAGCATCCCGATCAGCAGGTGCCGTTCGTGATCGGCGTGGCCGGCTCGGTGGCTGTCGGTAAGTCCACGACGGCCCGTGTGCTGCAGGCGCTGCTGGCACGGTGGGACCATCACCCCCGGGTGGATCTCGTGACCACCGACGGCTTCCTCTACTCCACCAAGGAATTGGTGCGGCGCAACATCATGCATCGCAAGGGCTTTCCCGAGAGCTACGATCGGCGCAAGCTGCTGCGGTTCGTCACCGAGGTCAAGTCCGGCGCGAAAGAGGTTGCGGCGCCGATCTACTCACACATCTCGTACGACATCATCCCGGGGCAGTACCACATCGTCCGTCAGCCGGACATCCTCATCATCGAGGGCCTGAACGTGTTGCAGACCGGGCCACGGTTGATGGTCTCCGACCTGTTCGACTTCTCGATCTACGTCGACGCGCGGATCGAGGACATCGAGAAGTGGTACGTGGAGCGCTTTCTCGCGCTGCGTAATACGTCCTTCGCCGATCCGGAGGCGCACTTCCACCACTACGCGAACCTGTCGGACCGGGACGCGATGAGTGCCGCGAAGGAGATCTGGCACTCGATCAACCTGCCGAACCTGGTGGAGAACATCCTGCCGACACGGCCGCGCGCGACCCTGGTCCTGCGCAAGGACTCGGATCACGCCATCAACCGGCTCCGGTTGCGCAAGCTCTGAAGCGGCCCGCCGTTCCGCGCCGGACCGGGCAGTCCGGTCAGGCGCCGAAACGGCGGTGCCGTGCGGCGTAGTCGCGCAGGGCGCGCAGGAAGTCGACCCGGCGGAACTCGGGCCAGTACGCCTCGGTGAACCAGATCTCCGAGTAGGCGGACTGCCAGAGCAGGAAGCCGGACAGCCGCTGCTCGCCGGAGGTGCGGATGACGAGATCCGGATCGGGTTGACCGGACGTGTAGAGGTGACTGTCGACGCCGTCGACCGTCACGGACTGGACGAGGTCCTCACCGCGCAGCCCCTGCGCGTAGCGCACCCGCAGGAGCGACTGCACGGCGTCGACGATCTCCTGGCGACCGCCGTACCCGACGGCCACGTTGACGTGCGTGCCCGTGCGTCCGGCGGTTCCGGCCGCGGCCTCGTGCAGTCGCTTGGCGTGATCGGACGGGAGGAGGTCGGTGGTGCCGACGATCTTCACGCTCCAGTTCTGCCCGGGCGCGGAGATCTCCTCCACCACGTCGGAGATGATCTCGAGCAGTGCGTCGAGCTCCTCCGGCTCGCGTCGGAGGTTCTCGGTGGACAGCAGATAGATCGTCGCCCTCTCGATGCCGGCGGCGTCGCACCAGCCCAGCAGCTCGGCGATCTTCTTGGCACCTTCGCGGTGGCCGTGACTGACATCGGTGAAGCCGTTCTCGCGCGCCCAACGCCGATTGCCGTCGCACATCACCGCGACGTGCCGCGGATGCCGTGCCCCGTCGAGTTCCTTCAGCAGCCGGCGCTCGTAGAGCCGGTACAGCAATCCGCGGACGCTCACCCCGTCATCACCACCCGAGTCACATTACGCCCAGGGGTACCGGCGGTCGCGGCGGCGGTCACAGAGTCTCCCGCCACAGGGTCCCACGTTGTAACGTGTCGACGGAACGAACCTACGGGCGCGTAGGTTACCGTTCGGTACAGGGAGGAGCGCACGTATGACGGCCTTCGGCCTCGAGGAACTGCCCGTCACACCGCGGATGCGCGGATGGATCCACGCCTGGGCGTTCGGTGTGGCCGTCATCGCCGGCGCCGCACTCGTCTCGGCCGCGGCCTTCCTCGCCGCCCGCCCGGGCGCCGTGCTTCCCGCGACCGTCTACAGCCTCACGGTGTGCGGCGTGTTCGGGATCAGCGCGCTCTACCACCGCCTCACCTGGAGTCCGCGGGCGCGCGTGTGGATGAAGCGTGCCGACCACTCGATGATCTTCGTGTTCATCGCGGGCAGCTACACCCCGTTCGCGACGCTGGCACTGCCACCCGGATCCGGACGGCCGTTGCTCATCGTCGTGTGGTCGGGAGCGCTCGCGGGTGTGGCACTGAAGATGTTGTGGCCGACCGCGCCGAGATGGGTCGGCGTACCCCTGTATCTGGTGCTCGGATGGGCGATCGTGCCCGTCGCCGGACAGCTGGTCGCCGAGGTCGGGCTCACCCCGATGCTGTTACTGCTCGTCGGCGGCCTGTTCTACAGCGGCGGAGCGATTCTCTACGCCACGCGCTGGCCCGACCCGTGGCCCGCGACCTTCGGACACCACGAGTTCTTCCACGCGGCCACGGTGGTCGCGGCCCTGTGTCACGCGATCGCGGTGTGGCTTGTGATTCTGGACTGAAACCTCACAGGTCACTTCGTGCAACTTCTCACACCACCCGAAGCGACTGTCACGCGTTTGTAGACTCGCGAGGGATGTCTATTCCGTTGCTCGCCTTCGAACTGACCGAGACCAACCGGGACTGGCTGATCCACCGGCCGCTGGCGATCCTGAGTTACATCGTCGTCGCCGTCGTGCTCCGCTACGTCCTCCACCGGCTGATCGACCGCATGACGAAGCCACGCGTGCGATCCGGGACACCACGACGATCGTTCCTCGCGCCGCTGCAGGAACGAGCCGAGCGTGCCATCGGCGACCCCCAGGCTCGCGAACGCCGGGTCCAGCGCGCGCAGACGATCGGTTCGGTGTTCAAGTCCGGTGTATCGATCGTCGTGCTCGCCTGGGTGGTGCTGCAGACGCTCGACACCCTCGGTTTCAACGTCGCCCCGTTCATCGCCTCGGCCGGTATCGCCGGTGTCGCGCTCGGTTTCGGTGCGCAGAACCTCGTGCGGGACTTCATCTCGGGAATGTTCATGCTGCTCGAGGACCAGTACGGCGTGGGCGACGTGGTGGACCTCGGCGACGCGGTGGGCACCGTCGAGTCGGTCGGTCTGCGCGTGACGACCGTGCGCGACATCGACGGCACCCTGTGGTTCTGCCGCAACGGCGAGATCCTGCGCGTCGGCAACATGAGCCAGGGACATGCCGTCTCCGTGGTCGACGTCCCGATCGCGCCGAGCGTCAACGTCGAGCGCGCCTGCCGGATCGCACTGCGCGCCGTCCTCGACGGCGTGGAACGCGAGGACATCGCGCCGGACGTACTCGAGAAGCCCGAACTACTGGGCGTCAACTCCGTCACCGCGGGTGCGGTGACCCTCCGCCTGACGGTGCGCGTACGCGCCGGCAAGCAGTGGGCCATCCGCCGCAGCCTCACCCGCGCGGTGCTCGAGGCCTTCGAGCAGAACGACATCGAGACCCCGAACATCGCGCTGGCGGCCGCCCCGGTCTCCTAGCTCCGCACCGCCCCGGCCACGTCCTCCGACTGCTCGCTCGACTCACCGCTGCGTGCAGCACGGATGCGATCGATGACGATGACGCACAGCAGCGACACCACTCCCCAGATCGTGAACGTGACGAGGTGCGGGCCGACGGCGTCACCTCCGAAGTAGAGGACCGACCGCACCGATTCCACAGCGGCCGGCATCGGCAGCACACCGTGCAGGAACCGGAAGACCTCCGGCGTCATGTACACCGACATCGCACCGTTCGAGGCGGGCACGCCGACGAACATGAGGATGCCGACGGCAGGGACGACGGCGAGCAGCCCGAACAGGCGGTGCAGCGCCAACGTGAACATCGAGGTGGTGAACGTCGCGAGGATCCCGATACCCCACAGCGGGAGGAAGTGCCCGTCGACGGCCCCGGTGATCGGGTCGGCGATCACCCACAGCACGGCGGACATGAACAGCGCCCATCCCGCGGCGATGGGCACGATCTGCCGCAGGACCATCGCGGCGGGCTGCGCACCGCCGGCCACGACGATCACCATGAAACCGGACATGATCCAGCCCATCGCGACGTAGAGCGTCACCGTTCCCATGGTGTCGGAACCCGGCAGCGGTGCGATGTTCTCGACGGTCAGGGGCAGATGCATGCCCCCGGCGACCTGCTCGAAGACCCGCTGCGCGACCTGCTGCTGGCTCGTACCCGCAGCCTCGTTGGTGATCAGCGTCGCGGTGGGCGACTGGGCGGACGGCAGGACGAAGGCCGCGACGATCTCACGGTCCTGCACCTCGGCGCGCGCGTCGTCGACCGAATCCGAGATTCGCAGATCGAACAGACCGGCCATGCTCTGTTCGAGACCGGCGACCGTCCGGTCCGCCTGTTCGGCGGTCGCGCCGACGACGGTGACGGGCATCTCACGCGGGGTCGGCTGGTACATCGCGCCGAGCATGATGGAGAGCATCAGCACAACCATGGCGAACGGAAAGAACGCCAGGGTCAGGTACCGCACTCGGTCGCTCTGCGGACGCGGCCCGGTGGTGAGCGAGGGCATCGTGATCTCGGGATCACCGGCATCGGGGTTGCGGCGACGCTTCAGGGCGTCGACACCGAGTGTCGCGGCGAGGGCCAGCACGGTACCGACGACCAGCACCAGGATGTGGCCGCCGAGGCCTTCACCGCCGAAGTAGACGACCGACCTCAGCGATTCGCCGGCGGCCGCGGTGGGCAGGAAGCCGTGCAACCACGGGTAGATCGACGGTAGCGAGTAGACCGACATTCCCAGGTTCGACGCGGGGACGCCGAGAACCATCACGAAGAGCATTCCCGCGAGGACAGCCATCGGTCCGAGGATCCGGGTGAGGAACACCTGCACCGAGCCCACGGCGAAGATGGAGAGCCAGCAGATTCCCAGCACCGTCGCGATCGGGCCTTCGATCGCGCCGAGGATCGGGCCGGCGACGAGCCACACGAGTGTGCCGATCAGCACCGACCATCCGGCGAGCAGAGGCACGATGCGACGGAATCGCAGCAGCTCGGGCGAGTTGGACAGCATGATGCTCAGGGGCATGTAGCCCGCGAGCATCAGCGCCTGCACCATGAACATCACACCCAGGCCGGCCATGTCGTGGTCCGGCAGCGGGGCGAGGTCCTCGGCGGTGAGATCGAGACCCTGCGCGAGCACCTGCGGAACCACCAGTCCGGTGACCACGGACGACTGCGACGCCCCGGCCGCACCCGCGGTGTACACGGTGGCAGTGCCCTGCGGGGACAGCGTGACCGCACCCGCAACCTCCCGCGAGAGCACGAGGTCGCGCGCCTGATCGTCGGTCCCGATCACGCGGACGTCGACCGCCTCGGCGTCGGCGTCTTCGAGCGCGCGGGCGAAGTCGTAGGCCTGCTGCTGCGACGATCCGGCGACGGCGATCGGCATGTCGTGCGGGGCGGGCGCGTGCATCGCGTACAGATAGCCGGTGATCATCATTCCGACCATCAGGAACGGCATCACGAAGATCGCGATGTAGCGGCCGATGTGCTCCTTCCGCGCACGGGCGAGTTCGGCCTCGGTGAGGCCGTCGCTTCCCGGCGGCTCGTTCTTCTCGCTGGTAGCGGTATCGGTCATGAATGAACTCCTCGATATCCGGACACGGACTGCACGCTTTCCGGCCGATATCGGCTCCACAGAAATACGCTACGTGACTTAAAAATTTACGCTGCGTGTCTTGAATATGCCAAGCTGAGACACTGGTGACGCTCGTTCCATCCATCAGCGGGCCGTTCGGCCGAGAAGAAGGCGACAGGAGAAGCGTGAGCACCCACGGGGACCAGGCGCGACGAGCGCTACTCGACTCGGCGGAAGAACTGTTCGCCACCCACGGCGTCGACGGCGTGTCCAATCGGCGCATCGCCGAACACGCCGGTAACGCCAACCACTCCGCCGTCAACTACCACTTCGGTGACCGCGAGGAACTCGTCCGCGCCATGCTCACCCGCTACGCGGAGGACACCCGCCGGCGACGAGTCGAACTCCTGGCCCTGCTCGGGCCCGAACCCGACCTCCGCGACTACCTGAGCTGCCTCATCCTGCCGTTCACCGACCAACTCGCCTCGATGCCGGTCCCGAGCTGGCGGGCTCGATTCCTACGCCAGTTGAGAGCGGTACCGTCGATGGCCGACATCGCGGCGAGAACGACCGTCGAAGATCCGTACCTCGACGTCCTGATCGAACGAGCCAGAGCATGCGTCGCCCACCTGCCCGACACCGTCGTCACCGGACGGGCGCGACTGCTGGGCAAGCTCGTCGTCGATGCGTGTGCCGACTACGAGGCACGCCTCGAACGCGAAGGCATCGAACCCGATTGGACGGGATTCGCCCGATTCCTGATCGACGCGAGCGCGGGAATGTTCGAGGCGCCGGTGACGAGCGAAGGCGACTTCCTCGACTCACGCACAGCGTCCGCCTGGCCCTGACCGATCAGACCGCGGACAGGACCTCGCGGAGACCTGTCGCCGTCGTCACCGGACGGTCGCATACGAACCCCCTGCACACATAGGCCGCGGCGCCACCGTCGACCAGGGGACGACCGGCGAGCAAGGGCGACGAGTCGGGTTCGCCGCCCACCACGATCGCTCCCCCGGGCGCGAGGCGGCGGGCCACGTCGAGGAGTTCACCGCCGCCCGCTACGGCGACCTGGAGCGGCCCGCGCACCGACGCCTCGGCGACCGTCAGCCAGTGCCCTCCCGCCCGTGGCGCCTTCTCGAACAGGATCGCCGCCGTCGACAGCGACAGCGCGGCGGAATCGGCGTAGCGGGAGTCGTCGTGCACGAGCGCGGACAGGCCGAGCAGCGCCTCGGCGATCAGCGACGCTCCCGACGGCGTCGCCCCGTCGACCGGATCGCGGGGCCGGGCGACCAGCGATTCGGCGTCGTGTGCGGTGTCGAACCAGCTACCGGGACGTTCCGGATCCGCGAACTGCGCGAGCGCGACGTCGGCGAGTTCCGTCGCACGCTCGACCCAGCGCCGGTCCCCCGTCCCCTGGTGCACGGCGAGCAGCGCCGTGACGAGAGCCCCGTAGTCCTCGAGCACACCCGCCGGTGATCCGACGACACCCCCGAGCGACGCGCGGCGCAGCCGGCCGTCGATCAGGTGCCGGTCGAGCAGGAACTGCGCGCACCTCGTCGCGGCGTCCATCCAGGCAGGTTCACCCAGCGCGACGCCTGCCTCGGCCAGCGCGGTGATCGCGAAGGCGTTCCACGCGGTGACGACCTTGTCGTCGCGTCCGGGCTGGGGGCGCCGTGTGCGAGCGGCGAACAGGCGGGCCCGCACGTCGGCGAGTCGCGCCGGATCGTCCGGCTCGTCGAGCAGCTGCAACACCGAGGTGCCGTGCTCGAAGGTGCCGCCGGGGGTGACGGTGAACGCGTCCGCCGCCCACCGGCCGTCGTCCGGGCCCAGCACCTCGACGAGCTGGTCGGGCGTCCACACATAGGTGAGGCCTTCGACCCCGTCGGTGTCGGCGTCGAGGGCCGACGCGAATCCGCCGTCGGGGGTGATCAGGTCGCGCAGCAGGAACTCGGCGGTCTCCCGCGCGACGCGCGTCGGCAGTTCCGCACCGGTCACCCGCGCGAGGTGCGCGTACAGCCGCAGCAGCAGCGCGTTGTCGTAGAGCATCTTCTCGAAGTGCGGCACCGTCCACGCGGCGTCGACGCTGTAGCGCGCGAACCCGCCCCCGAGCTGATCGTAGATCCCGCCCCGCGCCATCGCGCCGGTCGTGCGCTCGACGAGACCGAGCGTGTCGGCGGAGCGGGTGCGCTCGTATCCGCGCAGCAGTCCCTCGAGGAGGTTCGACGGCGGGAATTTCGGTGCGCCACCGAAGCCACCGTGTTCGCGGTCCTCGTCGGCGGCGATCGCGGCCGACGCCGCGTCGAGCAGAGCACCGTCGATCGCGACACTCCCGGCAGGCAGTCCACCGCCGCTGCGACGGAGTTCGGAGACGACGGCCTCGGCGGCCTGCGCGACCTCGTCACGACGGTTGTGCCACGTGTCGGTGATCGCATGGAGCAGCTGCGTGAAGGACGGCATGCCCCCACGCGGCGTGCTCGGGTAGTACGTGCCGCAATAGAACGGGCCACCGTCGGGCGTGAGGAAGCAGGTCATCGGCCACCCGCCCCGGCCTGTCGTCGCGACGGTCGCGTTCATGTAGATCGCGTCGATGTCCGGTCTTTCCTCGCGGTCGACCTTGACGCACACGAAGTTCTCGTTCATGACGGCGGCGGTGGCCTCGTCCTCGAACGACTCGTGCGCCATGACATGACACCAGTGGCAGGCCGCATAGCCGATCGACAGCAGGATCGGCACGTCGCGCTCGACCGCCTCGGCGAGAGCGGCTTCGCCCCATTCCTGCCAGTGGACCGGATTGTCGGCGTGCTGCCGCAGGTAGGGACTCAGGGCGTCGGCCAGTCGATTCGCCATGCCCCCACGCTACGGAAGGAGAACCCTCGGCGGCGGAGGGTCGTCAACTTCCCTTGGTGGGTTCGGGACGCTCCGGGCCGGTGACCTTCTTCGGCTCGCCCGCCCCCTCCGCATCCGCGGTGCCGGGGATCGCACCCGGCAACGTGCCGTCGTCCACGGCCTGGTCGGGCCCGGGATGCTCCGGCTGGAAACTCTCGGGCAGCTTCTTCAGCCGCTTGTTCATGTTCCGGATCAGCAGCGCGGTCGCAACCAGCAGGACCACCACGATGGCGAGTCCGAGCGGGGACGCCTTGCCGAACTCGGGGCCGGTCGGCTCCTGGGCCAGAATCTCGACGGCCAGAACATCGACCGCGAGCGTACCTATCGTCATTCGCCCTGTCCGTCCTCGATGCCCGCGAACAGATCCGTCTCCGGAAGCTCCGTGGTCACGCGGGTCTTGGCCAACTCGAACTCTTCGGTCGGCCACACCTTCTGCTGAATGTCCAACGGCACCGCGAAGAACGATCCGTTGGGGTCGATCTGGGTGGCGTGCGCCCGCAGCGCGTCGTCGCGCTTCGGGAAGTAGTCGCCACAGGTGATCTGGGTGGTCACGCGTCCCATGATGTCGCCCTGCTCGGTGCGCCACTTGCTGAGCCACTGCTCCATGGGGAACGGCTCCCCGCGACGCTCGTACTCCTCGCGGAACAACTCGAGCCGCTTACGGATGAAACCGTGCGAGTAGTACAGCTTGCGCACCGCCCAGGGCTCGCCCAGCTCCGGATGGAAATCCGGATCGGCCGCCGCCTCGTACGCCGCGACCGACACCTCGTGGCACCGGATGTGGTCGGGATGCGGGTAACCGCCGTTCTCGTCGTAGGTGGTCATGACGTGGGGACGGAACTCGCGCACCTCCTGCACGAGCCGGCGGACCGGTTCGTCGAGCGGGATGACCGCGAAGCATCCCTCGGGCAGCGGCGGCTTGGGGTCGCCCTCGGGCAGGCCGGAATCGACGAAGCCGAGCCACTGCTGGCGCACTCCGAGGATGCGGGCCGCCTCGGCCATCTCCTCCTGACGCACCTCGCTCATGCGTTCGCGAATGCCCGGTACGTCCATCGCGGGGTTCAGGATGTCGCCGCGCTCTCCGCCCGTGAGCGTGACCACCAGGACCTCGTGCCCCTCGGCCGAGTACCGGGCCATCGTGGCCGCGCCCTTGCTCGACTCGTCGTCGGGATGGGCGTGCACGGCCATGAGCCGTAGTCCGCTCACGTGTATTCCTCCACCTCAGGTCGTCTGCTTCGCCGGAACCGTCCCCGCGCCCGCGTCGCGGTCGCACCGGATCCGTCCTCTATAGTTCCACCTGATAATTCCGTCGTCAGCCGTGGCCCTGCGGCGACGCCCGATCCATTCTCCCGCTGCGAAAGCAAAGTGATGAGCAACACCACCCCCACCGACCGGTACCCGTCGTCCCGATACCCCGGCTCCGGCGTATCGACACGCGGCAAACGCTGGGGTTTCACCGTGGCCGGCCTGCTCGCGGGGCTCGTCCTGGCGTTCGTGTTGTTCCAGAACAACTCGACTCCGATCGAGTCGGAGGTCGTCGCCTTCGACATCATCGACGACAGCACCATCGACATCCAACTCAAGGTCACGCGCGACGATCCGTCGCAGGATTCCGTCTGCATCATCCGGGCCCGCTCGAAGGACGGGAGTGAGACGGGCCGGCGCGAGGTCCTCGTCCCCGCGTCCGATTCGCAGACCGTCGTGCTCACTTCCACGGTGAAGACGTCCCAGCGTCCCGGTATGGGCGACAGCTACGGTTGCAGTACCGAGGCGCCCGACTATCTGCGCGCACCCTGATCCTGCTCCCACACCCGCCTTCCAGCGCTTTCCCGGAGTGCGGACCGCAAAGATGCTAAAATGGCCGGATACACGGTTCCACCCTTTGGGGCCGTGTATTGCTGCATAAGAGCATCAACAGACAGTACGACTTCCGTTCAGCCTGAAGCCATGGGGGGACGACGGCGGTCGTGCTGTTGCGGTCGTTGCATGTGCACGACTTGTCCACGGAGCCGGGGGCTCCAACCCGAAGGAAGTGATCGAGGATGACCGAGACCCAGGTGACCTGGCTGACGCAGGAGTCGTACGACCGACTCAAGGCCGAGCTGGACCAGCTCATCGCGAATCGTCCTGTCATCGCCGCCGAGATCAACGAGCGTCGCGAGGAAGGCGACCTCAAGGAGAACGGCGGCTACCACGCGGCCCGCGAGGAACAGGGCCAGCAGGAAGCCCGCATCCGTCAGCTCCAGGAGCTGCTGGGCACCGCCAAGGTCGGCGTCGCTCCGACCGAGTCGGGCGTCGCCCTCCCCGGTTCCGTCGTGACCGTCTACTACGGAGGCGACGAGACCGACACGGAGACGTTCTTGATCGCGACCCGCGAAGAGGGTGCCCGCAACAGCGAGCTCGAGACCTACTCCCCCAGCTCGCCCCTCGGTGGCGCCCTGATCGACGCGAAGGTCGGCGAGACCCGCGAGTACAACCTGCCCAACGGCAACACCATGAAGGTGACGCTGGTGAGCGCGGAACCCTACCGCGGCTGATCCCGTGAAGCAGAGCTCCTAGGCAGAGCTTCGTGCAGAGGGCCCGACCGGATGTTCTCCGGTCGGGCCCTCGTGCATTCCCGGCAGGTTTCCGGAAGGTGCGCCTTCTCAGAAGATGCGGCGCGCCTTCATGCCGGGGAAGACCGGCCCCACCCGCACGACATCGCCGGTAGTGGGTGCGTGCACCATCTGCCCGCCGCCGATGTAGATCGCTACGTGGCCGGGACCACCGGCCTGCCAGTTGCCGAACAGCAGGTCGCCGGGACGTGCCGCGTACAGCGGTATCTCGGTGCCGACGTGCCACTGGGTCTCGGACGTACGCGGCAGCGCGACACCCGTCGCGGCGAAGACGGCGTACGAGGTCAGGCCCGAACAGTCGAATCCGCCACCGGACGGCCCGTTGATGTTGCCGCCACCCCAGACGTACGGCAGGCCGAGGTACTTGAACGCGAGGTCGACGACGCGGTTGCCGATGTCGCCGGCGCCGCCTCCGATACCCCGGCCCAGGAACGGCGAGAGCATACGCGCGAAGACGTGCTCGGTCGCCCGGATCTTCGCGACGTAGGGCTTCGTCTGGTTCTCGTAGTCGGGATGACCGGACGGCATGCCACCGGAACGTTTCACCGCGCCGACCCCCGCGTTGTAGGCCGCGAGGGTCAGATCGAGCGTGTCGCCCTCGACCAGACCGCGCTTCTTCCAGTCGTCGATGAGCTTGTAGTTGTCGCACAGGAGTTTGCCCGAGGCCATGACGGGGTCGGCGATGCCGAGGACGTCGGCCTTGCCGTCGCCGTCGGCATCCTTGCCGTACTGGTCCCAGGTACCGGGCATGAACTGCCCAGGGCCGCGCGCACCGACCGGGGAGACCGGGGCGGCCGGGCCGTATCGGAAACCGTTCTCTGCGGAGTAGAGAGCGGCGAGGACCGGCGCCGAGACACCCTCGCACAGTTCGCCCGCTTTCTTCAGCCACGGCGCGAACACCGCGATCGCGCCGATGGGCGCGAGCCGCGTTCCGGGAAGGATCGCCGGGATCGACGGCAACGTGATCCCGGTGCCCGGGATCGTGGCTCCCGGCTGCGGGTTTCCGACCGTGCCGGTGACCGGTGGCTGCACCGGTATCCCGAACGGCGCCGGCCGGGCGGCCGGAGGTTCGGGCGCCAGGGCGGGCGGAGCCGCTTGCGGATCGGCGGGATGCAACTCTGCGGCCGCTTCCTCGGGCAGGTGGGGCTCGATCGCCCCCGCGACCGCCGTTGTCGCGTCCGCGACCGCCTGCTGGGCACCCTGCTGCATCGGTTCGGGCAACGAGGCGACGAAATTCGCCACGTCCGTGTCGGTGTTCTCCGCACCTGCCTCGAACGACTCGATCGCCCCGTCGATCCGATCCTTGATCTCTGCCGGTAGGTCCACGCCCTGCACGAGCGCACTTGCTGCCGTAGCCACTGCCACGATGACCGCAGACGGGTCCATCGACATCCGCTACCCCCACATCCATCCATCAACCGCTCCCACCGTAACTGTGAGGTCGATCACCAGTACGGCTTCCGAATGTTCTTATCACATATATTCAGGAACACGTTCCAGTATTGAGACCGGTGGGATTCGTGTGACCGGAGTGACCTGAACTACGGAGCCGGATAGAAGTCGGCGGCGTCCGGGTGGGTCAGGACGTCCATGATGTCCACGGGATCGACCGTCTCTTCGGTCAGCAGGGCGACGAGCGTCTCCCGTTGGTCCTCCGTCACCGGCTCGCATCCGCCCGGCATCACCCATCGCCCTTCGCCTACCGGCATGACGCGGGCACACAGCAGCGTGCCGGCGGGTATCTCACCCGTCAGCCAGGGCGCGGACACCTCCACCACCCGGTCGGTGCGGACGTCGCGCAGCGCGAGTGTCTCCCCCGGCACACTCGCCTCGACCTCGAAGACCGACCGCGCGACGGCGAGCCAGGAGCGGGCCAGCTCCGACTCGTCCTCGGGCAGCAACTCCCCGCGACGCTCGACGAAATCGGCGAACGCGCCGGCGTCGAACAACAGGACGTCCTCGACGAGCGGATCGGCGACCGCCTCGGCCACGGCGTCGTCGTCCCCGTAACCCGAACGGGCCTCCGCCAGGGCGACCCGGTGTTCCGCCCACGCCGGTTCCAGGGCGTGCATGGCCGCCTTCATATACAGCCAGTCGGATCGCTCCTCGAGCGAATGCTCGGCGCGTCCGAGGTGACATGCCTTGTACTTGCGGCCCGACCCGCACCAGCAACGGTCGTTGCGGCCGAGGCCCGGGACCTCCTTCGGCCGGTACCGGTCGAGCAGTTCGTAGAGGGGATGTTCGTCGCCACCCGGCACCCTGGCGAGCAGGGACAGACCCCGCACCGCATCCCCGCGGTCGGAGGCGAACCGTGCCAGATCGAACAACGGCAGGTCGAAGGCGGAATCGAGATCGGCCGAACGTTCGTAGTGCCGTTCGGCCTCCGCGATCCGTCCGGTGGACTCGGCCGCGCGGCCGGCGATCCAGTGCGCTGCGCCCGCCGCGCGCCGGGGCGCGTGATCGAGCAACCACAGCGCAGCCTGCTCGATCGCCTCGGGGGCAAGCTTCTCCCCCACCAGCTCGTCGTGGACGGTCTCGGCGATCTCGGGATCGGACAGCACCGAGTACAGACCCGACTTCCCCACGGCGAAGCGTTCTTCGAAATCGTCGTCGTCGCCGCGTTCGAATGCTTCGACCAGCGACGCGAACAGGGCCACACCCGGCACGGCGTCGACGGGTATCCCGAGTTGTTCGGCGTAGATCTCGAACATCGCCCGGTCGAAGTATCCGTCGAAGTCGAATCCGTTCGGCGCCACCAGATCCCCACTGCGCACCAAGCCGGCCTCGGCGAGAAGTTCCCCGAGCGGCAGGGACGGCGCGGAGA
The DNA here is from genome assembly GCF_001646655.1 of Rhodococcus gordoniae. GTDB lineage: Bacteria > Actinomycetota > Actinomycetes > Mycobacteriales > Mycobacteriaceae > Rhodococcus > Rhodococcus gordoniae. The sequence continues at coordinate 31,774 of NZ_LPZN01000044.1, forward strand.
ACGTCCCGGACGATTCGGCGAGTACGTCGACGAACGCGGTCTCGAGGCTCGCCACCTGTTCGCGGGCGATCCCCTGCTCGAGCGCGTGCACGAATTCGCTCACGCCGCTTCGGGCTTCACCGTGGACCGGCGCGAACGACAGGCGGCCGTCCCGCGCGGTGAGGGCGATCAGATCTCCCGGTCCGTGACCCGCCAGCGCCCCGTCGGGAAAGACGATCATCTCCCGACGGCCGCCCACCCCCGCATCCGGGTCATCCTGCGTTGCAGTCTCTTCGGATTCTGCCGGTTGCACGAGATCGAACTCGTCGTCCTCGGAGACGAGTATCAGGAGCGGTTCGATGTCGTCGACCGGGATCGAGTTCCGGGCGAGATCGTCGGCCGTGAGACGGTGCGTGAGCGTCCTGCCCTCGAACAGCACATCCGTCGCCGCGACACGGTCGTCGGACAACCACAACAGCAGCGGATGCGGTTGCGACTGTTCGAGGTCGATCATCACCTGCTCGGCGGAGCCGAATCCGTGGTCTTCGAGATGGTCGGCCACCTCGTCGATCGTCATGGGTCCGTGGCGCCGTACGGTATCGAGCACGGTGTCCCACAGGGCGGATTCGGGATGTTCGCTGTCCGTCACCACTGGATCGTACGGCCCGCGGCACTGCTTCCGGGGACGATGCGGTTTCTCCGCACGTCGCCCCCGACCTTCACCTGCACGACCGGACGCAGAACATGGCGACCGGCATCTCCGGTCGGTGTGGTGATCGCAACGGTCGTGGATCCGGCACTCGCACAGGGACCGTTCTCTTCATGCGGACGCAACGAGAAGAAGGCGCCCCGGAGGACGCCTTCTTCTCGTGTTCTCGTGCGAGTTACCCGGACGGGCCCGTCAGCCGAGTGCCTGCTCGACGTCGGCGAGCAGGTCGGCGGCGTCCTCGATGCCCACCGACAGGCGGACGAGGTCCTCGGGGACCTCGAGCAACGAGCCTGCCGTGGAGGCGTGGGTCATCGCGCCCGGATGCTCGATGAGCGACTCCACGCCACCGAGCGACTCGGCGAGGGTGAAGATCTCGGTGCGCTTGCAGAAGTCCAGCGCGGCCTGGCGGCCCCCGGCGAGGCGCACGGAGATCATGCCGCCGAAGCGACGCATCTGCTGAGCCGCGTACTCGTGGCCCGGATGCGATTCGAGCCCCGGGTACAGCACCGTGCTCACGGCGGGGTGTCCCGACAGGAAGTCGACGAGCTTCTCGGCGTTGTCGGAGTGCTTCTCCATCCGCACCGCGAGCGTCTTGATGCCGCGCAGCGTGAGGAAGGCGTCGAACGGACCCGGCACGGCACCCGCGCCGTTCTGCAGGAACGCGAAGGCGGTGTCGAGCTCTTCGTCGTTCGTCACCAGCGCGCCGCCGACCACGTCGGAGTGCCCACCGATGTACTTGGTGGTCGAATGCAGCACCACGTCGGCACCGAAGGTGATCGGCTGCTGCAGGTAGGGCGACGCGAAGGTGTTGTCGACGACGAGCTTGGCGCCGCCCTCGTGCGCGATGTCGGCGAGCGCCGAGATGTCGCCGATGTTGAGCAGCGGGTTGGTGGGCGTCTCGACCCACACGAGCTTGGTGTTCGGGCGGACGGCCGCGCGCACCTCGTCGGCGTCGTTGACCGCGGCCGGGGTGTACTCGATCCCCCACTGCGTGAACACCTTGTCGATGAGGCGGAAGGTGCCGCCGTAGGCGTCGTTGGGGATGACCAGGTGGTCGCCCGGACGCAGCACCGAACGGAGCAGGCAGTCGGTGGCGGCCATACCCGAGCCGAACGCGCGGCCGTAGGCGCCGTTCTCGAGCGCTGCCAGGTTCGCCTCGAGGGGACGCCGGGTGGGGTTGCCGGTGCGGGCGTACTCGAAGCCGTTGCGCATCTCGCCGACGCCGTCCTGGGCGAAGGTCGACGACGCGTAGATCGGCACGTTGACGGCACCGGTCTGCGGATCGGGCTCGTACCCCGCGTGGATGGCGCGGGTCGCGAAACCGTGCTGGTTCTGGTCGGTCATGAAGATCTGTGTCCTATCGGCCTTGAGAGATGAATCCGAGCAGGTCGTGGCGGGTGATGACGCCGACGGGCTTGCCGTCGTCGATCACCATGAGCGCATCGGTGTCGCCGAACGCCTTGGTGGCGGCGTCGATGGACTCACCCACGCCGATGTTCGGCAGCGGCGGGCTCATGTGCTTCTCGACCGGATCGGCGAGGTTCGCGCGCCCTTCGAAGACGGCGCTGAGCAGCTCGCGTTCGCTGACCGAGCCGGCGACCTCACCTGCGGTGACGGGCGGTTCGGCGCCCACGACCGGCATCTGCGACACGCCGTACTCGCGGAGGATCTCGATGGCGTCGCGCACCGTCTCGGAGGGGTGGGTGTGCACGAGATCGGGCAGGTCGCCGCTCTTGCCGCGCAGCACGTCACCGACGGTGGAGTCGTCGGGCTTACCGTCGAGCGGTGCACGGAGGAAGCCGTAACTGGCCATCCACTTGTCGTTGAAGATCTTCGACATGTAGCCGCGGCCACCGTCGGGCAGCAGCACGACGACGACCGCGTCGGGGCCTTCGCGCTCGGCGACCCGCAGTGCGGCGACGACGGCCATACCGCACGAGCCCCCGACGAGCAGCCCTTCCTCACGGGCGAGGCGACGGGTCATCTCGAACGAGTCGGCGTCGGAGACGGCGATGATCTCGTCGGGGATCGACGGGTCGTAGGCGGTGGGCCAGAAGTCCTCACCGACACCCTCGACGAGATACGGCCGGCCGGTGCCCCCCGAGTACACCGAGCCCTCGGGATCGACGCCGACGACCTTCACCGCACCGTTGGAGACCTCCTTGAGGTACCGACCGGTGCCGGAGATGGTGCCACCGGTGCCGACGCCCGCCACGAAGTGCGTGATCCTGCCGTCGGTGTCGTTCCAGATCTCCGGGCCGGTGGTCTCGTAGTGACTCGCCGGGCCACCCGGGTTGGAGTACTGGTTCGGCTTCCAGCCGCCGGGGAGCTCACGGGCGAGACGGTCGGAGACGCTGTAGTAGCTGTCGGGGTGCTCCGGCGGGACGGCGGTCGGGCACACGATCACCTCGGCGCCGTAGGCCCGCAGCACGTTGCGCTTGTCCTCGCCGACCTTGTCGGGACACACGAACACGCACTTGTAGCCGCGCTGCTGCGCGACCAGGGCCAGGCCGATGCCGGTGTTGCCGGAGGTGGGCTCGACGATCGTGCCGCCCGGCTTCAGTTCACCCGACGCTTCGGCCGCATCGATCATCTTCACCGCGATGCGGTCCTTGGAGCTGCCGCCGGGATTGAGGTACTCGATCTTCGCCGCTACGAGCCCCGAGCCGGGTTTCACCACCGTGTTGAGCTTGACGAGAGGTGTGTTTCCGATGAGGTCGACGACGGAATCCGCAATGCGCATGACTCCATGTTCCCACGTCGTGACTTTTCGTCGGGGTGATGGTGTACACGCTCCCCTGCCGGCCCGGGAACACGGTCCACCTCCGAGGACGACGAAGACCCCGGACCGTGGCCCGGGGTCTTCGTGGAGTCCTGCTAGTCGTTCTGGAAGTAGCTGAGCAGTCGCAGGATCTCGACGTACAGCCACACCAGGGTGACGGTCAGGCCCAGGGCGACGCCCCACGCGGCCTTCTCCGGAGCCTGTGCGCGGATCAGCTGATCGGCGGAATCGAAGTCCAGCAGGAAGCTGAACGCCGCGATGCCGATGCACACGAGGCTGAAGACGATGGCGAGCGGGCCACCGTCGCGCAGGCCGAGACCACCGTCGATGAAGAAGCCGGCGATGAGGTTGCCCAGAGCCAGGACCAGGACACCGACGAGCGCGCCGACGATCATGCGGGTCAGGCGCGGGGTGACGCGGATGGCGCCGGTGCGGTACACGACGAGCATGCCGAAGAACACGCCGAAGGTGCCGAGGACGGCCTGAGCGATCAGGGTCGCGCCGCCCGTGCCACCGAAGGTGATGTCGGTGAACATGAACGACAGCGCGCCGAGGAAGAAGCCTTCCGCCACGGCGTAGGCGAGAACGATGGCCGGGTTGTCCATCTTGCGGCCGAACGTCGCGACCAGCACCAGGACGAGGCCGATCAGACCGCCACCGATGACGAACGGGGCCGCCAGGTCGACGTTGGAGTTGACCAGCACGTAGGAGATGAGGGCCGAGACAGCGAGCACGCCGAGTGTGATGCCGGTCTTGGTGACGACATCGTCGATCGTCATGGTCCGCTGGTCGGTGGGACGTGCCCACGGATCCGTCTGCGGCTGCCCGAATTGCTGAGTGGCCTGCGCGGCGCCCGCCGTCGCAGAGCCGAACGTGGCGTATCCGCCGCCCTCTTGCTTGGGCAGGTTGCGGAACACCGGGTTACTGGTGGTGCGCACCGTGCACTTCCCTTCTCGTGGTCGCTTCTGTCCGTTCAACGAGGCAGTGACCTCACGAGTTCCCGATCGTCGGGAAAGCTCGGACTAATCGGACTCTACCGGCTCCGTACCGACCGGGTCACGGTGAACTTGCGGTTGCGGCCCTCGACGCGGGTCGCGCCGACGATGCCGGACAACGCGGGGCGGTAGTCGAGGTGACGGTTGTAGACCGTCCACATCTGTCCTCCCGGCCGGAGGATCCGGGCCGCGGCGTCGAACATCTTGCGGGCGGCGCCGGTGTGCACGGCCGCGCCGAGGTGGAAGGGCGGATTGCACACCACGAGGTCGACCGACCCGGCCGGGATCGAGCCGGCGGCGTCGTCGCGGAGTGTGTCGACACGGTCGGACAAGCCGTTCGCGGCGGCGGTCCCCGCGGCGGAGGCGACCGCGGCGGCGGACTGGTCGGTCGCGATCACCCGGGCGTCGGGAAGCTGCCGGGCGAGCATCGCTGCAAGGATGCCGGTGCCGCAGCCGAGATCCACCGCGACCTGCACGTCCGCATGGATGCGGGGGAAGAAGTCGAGGAGGAATCGGGTACCGATGTCGAGACGGGGGCCGGCGAAGGCAGCGCCGTGCGCGACGACCGTGAGGTCGAGTTCGGCGAGGTGCTCACGGACGGGATACGAGGCGGGTCCGGGCGTCGTCCCGCGCGCGGTGAGCACCCGCGACTTCTGGCGTCCCCGGGACGCACGGACTTCGGCGAAGGACGCACCGAGCACGTCGTTCATCGCGAGGCCGATGTGCTTGTCGCGGCCACCGGCGAACACGACGACCTCGGGGTCGGCGTGGCGGGCGATCGTCTCGGCGATCTCGGTGAGCGCCGACAGCGAGCGGGGAAGCCGTAGCAGCACCACGCGGGCCCCGGCGAGCAGATCGGGGTCGAGAGCGCCGGAGCGGTAACGATCGGTGAGGCCCTCACGCTCGGCGTTCGCGGCCAGGGCGCGCTCGGCCACCACCGAATCCTGATGCACCCGGATCTCCTCCACCCCGAAGCGGACGACCGTGCCCAGGGTCAGCGCGCCGTACTGGTCGTCGATGACGACGACGGTGCCCGGCGAGGCCGAGTCGAGGACGGGGGCGGCTTCGTCGAGGAGCAGACGGTCGGCCCCGTCGACGGCGAACAGGTTGGGCGCTTCCACGTCCGGGAAGCGCCTCAACCTGTCGTACAACTCGTCGATCAACACTCGACCGTCAGCACTCGCCCTTCCCGGCGTTCTCGATGGCACGCAGGGTGTCGGCCTGCTCCTCTTCGCTGAGGTCCTGCCATGCCGGGAGCTGCTGCTGCGCGTCGGCGACGGCCTGGGCCGCTGCGGCGCGGTCCTGACCCCACCCCTCGAGCTCGTCGAGGTAGGGCAGCAGTGCCTCGCAGTTCTCTTCGTAGCTCTTGCCGAGTTCGACGGTGGTGCCCGTGGTGCCGGCCTCCGCCGAGGCCGAGGCGGTCGCCGTCGTGGTGGTGGTCTCCTCGGCCGAGCCCGATCCGTCCGAGGATCCGCACGCCGCCGCGAGCAGGACCACACCTGCACCGAACAGCGCCGCGAGAGTCTTCTTCATCTATGTCCCACTTCTGGTCGCAGTGTCGTTTGTCCGTTCCCGGTGAGGCACCGTGGTCCGGCCGGACCACGGTAGACCAGGGGCGACGCACGATCTGCGGCGGGCGTGCACATTTCGAGACTATCCTGGGGAAACAGCTCCCCGAGGTGATCGCGCCGATGCCCGAGAACGATCCGGCCACCACTCAACGCGCACCGATCGTCGACGTGGCCGAGTCCGCGATCGTGCGTGCGCTGCACGACGCCGGTTTCACCGGCGCCGAGGAGATCGGCCGCGGCGGTTTCGGTGTCGTCTACCGCTGCAGGCAGGAATCGCTCGACCGCGATGTCGCCGTCAAGGTCCTCCGGTGGGCGCCCCAACCCGCGGATCTGGAGCGATTCCTGCGGGAGCAACGGGCGATGGGACGGCTGTCCGGGCATCCGCACATCGTCACCGTGCTTCATGCAGGTGCCACGGACGACCTGCCCTATCTGGTGATGCACTACCACCCGCACGACTCGCTCGACACCCGCCTGCGCCGGTACGGGGTGCTGTCGTGGCCCGAGGCGGTCCGGCTCGGCGTCAGGATGGCCGGTGCTCTCGAAACCGCGCACCGGTCCGACGTGCTGCACCGCGACGTCAAACCGGGCAACATCCTGCTCACCGAGTACGGCGAGCCGCAGCTCACCGACTTCGGCATCGCGCGCATCGGCGACGGTTTCCGTACCACGGCCGGGGAGATCACCGGCTCCCCGGCGTTCACCGCACCCGAGGTGTTGCGCGGCCGGGCACCGACACCCGCGGCCGATGTGTACGGACTCGCCGCGACGCTGTTCGCCGCGATCACCGGGCACGCGGCCTTCGAGCGGAAGGAGTGCGAGAGGGTCGTCGCACAGTTCGTCCGCATCACCTCCGAACCGATCCCCGATCTGCGCGACGACGGCATCCCCGACGACGTGTGCGCCGCGCTCGAAAGCGGAATGGCCACCGACCCCGACGACCGGCCCCAGACGGCGGCCGCCTTCGGCGAGATCCTGCGGAACATCCAACGAGCTCACGGCCTACCGGTCGACGAGATGGCCCTGCCCGGTCCTCCTCCGACGAGTCCACCGCAGACACCGGCGGATCTGCCCGTCACAGGGCCGTCGTCGGGGGTGCTCTCGGGCCCCACGGGACCGACCGTCGCGCCGTCGACCAGGTTCCGTCCGCCGTCGACCACCCGTCCGCTCGTCGAACGCCGTCGGCTGATCTCGCTGTTGCAGGCCGGACGACGACGTCGTCTCATCGCCATCCACGCCCCTACGGGTTTCGGGAAATCCACTCTCGCCGCGCAATGGCGGGACGTTCTCGCCGACGAGGGTGCCCAGGTCGCCTGGCTGACGGTCGACGACGACGACGACAACGTGCTGTGGTTCCTCGCGCACCTGATCGAGGCGATGAAACAGGTGCGGCCTTCGCTGGCACGCGAACTCGCCCAGATCCTCGACGTTCACGGGAACGACGCCGAACGTTACGTACTGTCCACACTGATCGACGATCTGCACCGATCCGACACCGCCGCGACACTCTTCGTCGACGACTGGCACCGGGTGAGTTCGCCCGAGACGTGCGCCGCCCTCGACTTCCTGCTCGACAGGGGCTGCCACCACCTGCAACTCGTCGTGACCAGCCGCAACCGTTCCGGCCTTCCGCTGAGCCGCATGCGGGTGCGCGACGAGCTCGTCGAACTCGATTCGACTGCACTGCGTTTCGACGTCGACGAATCCGATTCGTTCCTGCGCGGCGTGAGCGGCATCGACCTCGGGCCGGAGGACGTCCAGGACCTGAACCGAAGCACCGAAGGCTGGGTGGCGGCACTGCAACTCGCGTCGTTGTCGTTGCGCGACAGCGACGATCCGTCATGGATGATCGAGAACATCACGGGACGGCACCACGCGATCGGTGAGTTCCTCGCCGACAACGTGCTCTCCACACTCGAACCCCGGATGTACGAGTTCCTGCTGGCCACGTGCATCACCGAATCCGTCAGCGGCAGCCTTGCCGCAGCATTGACCGGTGACCCGCGCAGTCAGGCCGTCCTGGAGGAAGCAGAGGAACGCGACCTGTTCCTGCGGCACCTCGACGACGAGCGTGTCTGGTTCCGGTACCACCACATGTTCCTGGACTTCCTCCGGCGCCGCCTCGAGCGCGACCATCCGGAGAAGATCGCCGGACTGCACCGCACGGCTGCCGACTGGTTTGCGCGGCATCACATGTTGCGTGAGGCCGTCGACCACGCGATGGAGGCCGGCGATACGGATTTCGCCGTCGATCTGCTCGCCGCCGACGGCATGTATCTGATGGAGCACGGGCACATCGCTCCCCTGCTCGCGCTGATCGACACGTTGCCGCCGCAGGCCGTCGCACGCGAACCGCGGTTGCTGCTGGCGCAGGCGTGGGCGAACAGCGCGTTGCAGCGGCTGAGTCTCGCCCGGAGCGCTCTGGCGACCGTGCGCGACCTCGTGGACTCGGGCGTCACGGCCGGCCAGGATCCCTACGCGTTGCGCCTCGAGGCCGATGCGGTCGAAGCCTCTCTGCTCATGAACTCCGATCGGATCGACGGCATCGACGCGCTCGTCGCTCCATGTCTCGACGATCCGTCGGCCGTGCATCCGTGGGTCGTCTCGGCCGCAGCGGATTTCGCGTCCTACGCCGACATCTTCCGTTTCGACTTCGATTCGGCCGTGCGTCGTCAGGAATGGGCGGCGCCCTTCCATCGCGAGACCCGAGGACCCTTCGCCGCGATCTACGGGCAGTGCCTGTGCGGCATCGCCGTCAACGAACAACTCGACGTCGAGGGCGCGGAGAAGTACTTCCGCACCGCGTTGCGGCGAGCCCGCCGCCACGGCGGCATCCATACGCATTCGGGCCGGCTCGCCGCGGCGATGCTCGGCGAGTTGCTCTACGAACAAGGACGGACCGCCGAGGCCGAGACACTGCTCGACGAGAGCAACCTGTTGGGAATAGACGGCGGGGCAACAGATTTCATGATCGCACGCTTCGCGACTGCAGCACGCATGAAGATGATGCACGGCGATCGGAAATCCGCGACGGCACTGCTGGACGAAGGACTGCGCGCAGCAGCGCTCAACGACCTGCCGCGGCTACGGGCACGCCTCGAGAACGAGCGAGTGCGTCTGGGACTGGGCGCTGTGCCGACCCCGACCCGCACGATGCCCGGTTCCGACCGCCCGAATCCGGACGGCACCGTGGAGATCAGGCTCCAACTCGAGGACGCCACCGCCATCCGGTTGCTCTGCGAGAGCGACGAATCCGGCGCCGCGGAACGCGCGGTCGATTGGGCACAGCTGTGGGTACGCCGCACCGCGGACCTGCGTCCCCGCGCACACCTGCAGGCCATCAGGCTGCTCGTCTGCTGCCTGAACGCCGACGGACGCACGCAGGAGGCCGAACGCACGCTCGCCATGGTGGCTGCGGAGTGCGCGTCGCGCGGGATGGTGCGCTATCTCGTCGACGGCGGCCCACGAGCGACCCGCACTCTCGGGGCGCTCCACCGACGGATGCAGGAGGACCGGTGGCCGGACGATTGGGCACGGGTCGACGCGCAGTTCCTGGAACGCGCGGTACGACTCGCCGAGGACGAAGATCGTCCCGTGGTGTGAACCCCGCGGGATTCGGGGACACTGCCGAGGTGACGGACCGAAACGACAGACCTATCCGGACCCGGCGATGGACCGACGGGAAACTCGTCGACGAGGGCTTTCCCCTCTCCGCGGTGTCGGATCATCTTGCCGACGCCGACGCCCTCGTGTGGGTGGACCTGTGGAACCCCGAGCACGCGGACCTGCTCGAACTCGCCGAGGAATGGAACCTCGACCCGTATGCGGTCGAGGATTCGCTCGCGCAGGGAGAACGGACCAAGGCCACCCGCTACGCCACGCACACCTTCCTCACCGTCTACGCGACACACCTCTCTCCGGATTCCGAGGACGAGGATCAGGCTCACGAGTCCCGGTTGCACACCACCCGCATCTCCGCGTTCGTCCTGCCCCGGGGTGTCGTGACGGTACGGCGCGGCAGCCCGTTCGACATCGACGAGGTGGTGCGCCGGTGGGACGAGAACTCGGACCTGCTCCAGTACGGGCCCGGGGCGCTGGTGCACGGCCTGCTCGACACGGTCGTCGACGGGCAGTTCGAGACCATTCAGGAACTCGACGACGCCGCGGAGGACCTCGAGGACTGCCTCTTCGAGGATCAGGCGTCCACTCGGTACATCCAGCGTCGCGTCTACCGTCTCCGCAAGGAACTCGTGCAACTTCGGCGAGTGGTGCTGCCGATGCGCGAGATCATCAACGCGGTCATGCGCACCCGCGCCGAGAACAACCGTCACCCCGAACTCGACAGCTCGTACAACGACCTGTACGACCACGTGATGCGGGCGGCGGAGTGGACCGAGTCGCTCCGCGAGATGGTGAACACCGTCTTCGAGACGAACCTGTCGCTGCAGGACGCCCGTCTGAACATCGTGATGAAGAAACTGACGGGATGGGCCGCGATCATCGCGGTCCCCACCGCTGTGACCGGTTGGTACGGCATGAACGTGCCCTATCCCGGCTTCGGCGAGTGGTGGGGCATGCTCACCGGAGTCGCGATCATCACGGTGTCGGCGATCGCGTTGTACGTGCTGTTCAAGAAGCGGGACTGGTTGTGATCCCTCGCCGCGCTCAGAGAAGGACGACGAGCAGCACGACGATCACGACGACCACCGCGACGGTGGCGATCACCGCCCCCGCGGATCGACGGTGCTGCACGGGACCGTCGCGGACGAGTTCGGGGTCGGCGTCCGGGGCGTCACCGATCGGGTCGTCGCCCTCGGGCCCGGGGTTGGTGGGATGCGACATCGATCTCCTCCTGGCTGTCTGTCGTCGAAGTCTGACACGGACGAGTACGCCGTGTTCGGTTTCGCTCGGTTCGAGTCGGGTACTCCGTAAGGGCAACGTTCGATGACATAGGAGGACCCATGGCCGACTTCGTCGACAAGGCAAAGCACAAGGCAGAAGAAGCAGGCGGCAAGATCAAGGAGAACACCGGTCAGGCAACCGGTGATCGTGATCTCGAAGCCGAGGGTCGCGGCGACCAGACCTCCAGCGGGTTGAAGCAGGCCGGCGACAAGGTTTCGGATGCCGCCGAGCACGTCAAGGACGCTTTCAAGAAGTAGTCCCCGATACACGCGGTGCCGGTAGTTGCGACTACCGGCACCGCGTGTGTGTGGGGACTATTTCGAGGTGCCCTCGGTGTCGTCGAAGAAGTGCCAGGTACCGTCCTGTTCGTTCTGCGCTTCCATGCGCCAGCCGAGTTCGCTGTTGTCGGCGCGCTGGTCGACGAACCAGGCGTGAGCGTCGTCCGCGCTCTCGATTTCCTTGGTGTCCACGACGTTACCGGTCGGATCGATCACTCTGTAGGTAGCCATGCCGAGTGTCTTCCCACGCAACTCGCCGATCAAACGTCGCGCGAAGCTTCTGGTGTAGGGTGGGAGCATCGTTCGGCTCGCATGGGATGAGCAACCTCGCACCTCGGTGCCCGAAGGTTCCGGACCGGACGTGAGAGTTCCCCGCCGCGTGTACCGCGGCCCCTCTTCTTCGCATTGCCCCACGGCCGGGGTCTCCCCGACCGCACCCGAAAGGACGGCCATGAGCCAGAACAAAGAATTCGACAACCCTCTCTTCCTCGCGCCCACCACTCCGGAAGCCGACGCCGAGATCGACGCCGTCACCGCTGTCGCCGAGGTGAGCGGCCCGCACGACTACACCTCGCTCTTCTCCGCACGCGGCGCCTGATCGCACCTCACCCGGCCGCGTAGTCGGCCGGTGCCGGCGATACCGGCTCGGGCTGCCCGTCGTTCTGTTCGGCTGCGTTCTGTTCGGCTGCCGCAGTGAGCACGTCGATATGGTCGTAGCCGGGCAGAACCGATCTGCGTTCGTGCGGATGATCCGTCTCGGGCGGTGTGATTCCGCGCCGGCCCCGCAATCGACGTCACCTCGCTCCCCCGATCGGTGCACCGCGTTTCGTCGGGGTGACGACGCCGCTGTGCCCTCCTCGTCGTAGTCGAGCCACCGGTGGACGATTCCCGGATCTTCGAAGACCTCCGGCGACACCGTGGGTGCGTCGCCGAACAGACCGGGGAACGCCGTCGAGACCGATCTCCGTCGAAGTCCCGTTCCGCGAAGCAGCCGGTGATGAAATCGCCGAGAGACTGTCCGCCGCACAACACTTTCCGCCTCCGCTGCGCGGGATCGCGAAGTTCGTGGTGCCACAGCTCGTACTGGTCGTGCAGTGTCTGTCCGAGTCCGACCTACGAGAGGCACGCGACGCCGGTGCCGGTCCTGACACCATCGGTGCCGTCAGGGCACTTCCGACCACCGCAGCAGCTACTACGGCTCCCATCGATGCACGCACCCCCGCTCGGTTCGTGTGCATCGAACACCGCCGAAGCGGTTCGTACGCCCGAATACCGTCGAGCGGGGTCTGCTCCACGGAAAACAGCAGAAGAAGGGGCCCGTCGGGGTTCACCGACGGACCCTTCGCCGTCCTCGCGTCGCGTAGTCGTACGCAGACCGACGCCGCCCCGGAGGTGCGTGTGGGAGCCGCAGTGCTAGGGTCGCCCGTGACACGGGGTGCTCCGCACGAGCGGGGCTGAGATCACACCCGTCGAACCTGATCAGGTAATGCTGACGAAGGGATGTCCCGACATGACCGTGCCTGCCCCCATATCGTTCCGCTCCCGCTCCGCGCAGTGAACGCGCGGCGGACTCTCGCCGGACTGCTCACCCTCGTCGCCGCACTCTCCGCGGTCACCGGGTGCTCGTCCGATTCCGGGAGCGACACCATCCGATTCGCGTTGGACTGGACGCCCAACACCAACCACACCGGCCTGTACGTGGCGCAGCAGGAGGGGCTGTTCACCGATGCAGGCCTCGACGTCGAGATCCTGCCGTACAACAATGCGACGCCCGACACCCTCGTCGACGCCGGGAGCGCCGAGTTCGGGATCTCCACGCACGCCGGCTCCACCATCGCCAGGGCCGCCGGGTCGCGGACCGTCGCGGTCCTCGCACCCCTGCAGCACTGGGCGACGGGAATCGCCGTGCGGGCCGACAATGCCGAGATCACGCGGCCGGCCGATCTCGACGGCAAGACCTTCGCGGGCTTCGCGAACCCCGGTGAGGACGAGATGCTCGCCGAGGTGATCCGCAACGACGGCGGCCGCGGGGAGTTCGAGAACGTGACGCTCGGAACGTCCTCGTACGAGGCGGTCTACTCGTCCACCGCGGACTTCACCGTGTCGTACCTGGCATGGGAGGGTCTCGAGGCAGAGCACCGCGGCCTGCCGATGCGGTACTTCCGCTTCACCGACTACGGCTTCCCGGACGCGTATGCGATCGTCGTCGACGGCAACGAGGACTGGATGGCGGAGAACCCGGAGCAGGCCCGCGCTTTCGTGCAGGCTCTGGACCAGGGTTACCGGATCGCGGCCGACGACCCCGATCGCGGGGCACGCGCCCTGATCGACGCGAATCCGGGTGCCTTCCCCGACGAGGAACTCGTCTACGAGAGTCAGCGCATGCTCGCCGCCGAGTACATGCGCGACGCCTCCGGTGCCGTCGGGGTCCTCGACGCCGGGAAATGGTCGGGCTACGCCCGGTTTCTCTACGAGAACGGCCTGCTGTCCGGACCCGACGGCAGCCCGTTGACGACCGAGCCCGATTGGTCGACCTATGTCACCGATGACTATCTCGAAGACCGATAACACGGGCCGCGCACGTCGATTCGTTCCCGCCGTACTCGTCGCCGGGGTGCTGGTCGGGATCTGGCAGACGTACGTCGTGGTGAGCGGTATCCGCCCGCAGGTGTTGCCCTCCCCCGCACGCGTTCTCACGCAGGGGTGGGTGCATCGCGTCGACATCGCCGGGCACGCCTGGTCCACGCTGCAGGTGACCCTCGTCGGGTTCGCCGTGTCACTGGCACTCGCGTGGGCTCTCGCGATCGCGGTGGACTTCTCACCGTGGTTGCGACAGGCCTTCGTGCCGTTGTTCGTGGTGTCGCAGACCCTGCCGATCATCGCGATCGCGCCGTTGATGATCATCTGGTTCGGTTTCGGGTTGTTGCCGAAGATCCTCGTCATCGCGCTGGTGACGTTCTTCCCCGTCGCCATCGGTCTTCTCGAAGGATTCGCGGCGGCCGACCGGGAAGCGGGAGCGTTGCTGCGCAGCATGGGTGCGTCGCGGTGGCAGCAGTTCCGTTACGTGCGCCTGCCCGGCGCACTCCCCCGCTTCTTCACCGCCCTGCGGATCGGCATCACCTACGCGGTGGTCGGTGCGGTCTTCGCCGAATACGTCGGCGCGACATCCGGTCTGGGCATCTACATGAGCGCCCAGAAGAACTCGTTCCGAACCGATCTCGTGCTCGCGGCGGTGGCGGTCACCGCCGTCCTGTCGCTCACGCTTTACGCGCTGACGTACGTCGTCGAACGGCTGGTCGCGCCGTGGGCGCTCACGAAGGATGCGACATGAGTGCAGTGACGGTGGCGTCGGTCCACAAGGCGTACGGCGACCGGGCGGTGATCGACGGCATCGACTGTTCCGTCGCGCCGGGCGAATTCGTGTCCTTCATCGGACCGAGCGGGTGCGGCAAGTCGACACTGTTCTCGATCGTCGCGGGACTCGAACAGCCCGACGCCGGTGAGGTTCTCATCGGCGACTGTCCCGCCGCGCCCGGACGGGTCGCGCTGATGCCGCAGAAGGACCTGCTGTTCCCGTGGCGGACGGTGCTCGACAACTGCACCCTGGGCCTCGAGGTGCAGGGTGTGCGACGATCCGACGCCCGAGCCCGCGCCCGCGAGCTGCTGCCGACCTTCGGCCTGTCCGGCTTCGAGGATGCTGCTCCGCACCAACTGTCGGGTGGCATGCGTCAACGCGCGTCGCTCGCCCGCACCGTGCTGCAAGGGCGCGACGTGCTCTTGCTCGACGAGCCGTTCGGGGCGCTGGATTCGCTCACCCGCACCGAGATGCAGCTGTGGCTGCAGGAGGTGTGGCAGCAGCATCGGTGGACGGTGCTGATGGTGACGCACGATGTGCGCGAGGCGGTGCTGCTGTCCGACCGTGTCGTCGTCCTCGGTCCGCGTCCGACCCGCGTGCAGCACGAGGTGCACGTGCCCCTGCCCCGGCCGCGAACGTTGGAGACGTGCGTGTCGAGCGAGTTCGTGGCGCTCGAGCACGAACTGATGGAGGTCCTGCATCGTTCACGTCGTGAGGAGGAGCGGAGGATGTCGCCGAGATAGTCGCCCGCCTCGGGGATCTACTGGTCGACACCCTCCACGTGCCCGGCCATGGGCAGCCGCAGGGGACTTCTCTCCGGCGAGAGGCCGGGTGCGCCCTCGTCGACTTCCGGTTCACACGTCCATCCGCGACGAGAATCGTCAGCCGCTACGGCAATTGCCGAGGCGGATGGCAAGAACGGTAGCGAGTGGCTCAGGACCGACCTTCGACCGGTGCCCCCAGTCGGACTCGAACCGACACTCGGCGGATTTTAAGTCCGCTGCCTCTGCCAATTGGGCTATAGGGGCGTGGGGATCACAGTAGCGTTCGGGGCTTCCGGCGACCGCGCCGGGTCGCGATCTTCGAACATGTTTTCGTAGTCGAATCCGGGTTGTCGGCGACCTCCTTCACGACTACGGAGGTCGATCCGGCCGGATGTGAACACCCTTCGTTGTCTTGTACCCCCCGAACAGGTAGACATTCTGCGGAAGACGTACAGAACGGACAGCCGGTGGTGGCCCGGCGCGAACAGAAGGACGATGTATGGGTTTCAGGACCGCACGGCCGTCGGCCCGGCGTCTCGGTATCGCGCTCGCCGCCGCAGCGTTCGCAGTTGCTCCGGGCCTGGCGATCGCACCCTCGGCCCTCGCCGAGAGCATCGTCTATCCCGCAGCCCTGCACGACTCCTTCTACGACACCCCGCACGACATCGCCGACCGGCAGCCCGGTGACGTCCTCGCCGCCCGCGTCGTCCCCCCGCCGCTCGGGTTCCCCGGCACCGACGCGATCCAACTGAAGTTCCGCTCGACGAACTCTGCGGGCGCGCCGATCTCCGCCGTGACGACGGTGCTGTCACCGCGAGGAGGAGCGCCGGGTCGCCCGCTCGTGTCGTACCAGGCGATCATCAATGCGCTGGGGCTCGAGTGCGCGCCGTCGACCGCGCTGTACGCGACGAACCCGATGCGCGGAATCCGGGAGTCGCCCGGCCTGCTCATCGCCATCCAGCGCGGCTGGTCGCTGGCCGTCCCCGACCATCTCGGACCGAACAGTGCCTACGGTGCCGCGAAGGTCGGTGCGCAGATCACCCTCGACGGCATCCGGGCCGCGCAGCGTCATGCACCGCTGGGACTCGCGGACAGCCCGGTCGGCATCGCCGGTTACTCCGGTGGCGGGATGGCCACGGCGATGGCCGCCGCACTCGCCCCGACCTACGCACCGGAGATCCCCCTCGTCGGCAGCGCCTACGGTGGGGTTCCCATGGACATCGGCGAGATGGCGAAGGGACTCGGCGAATCCGCGCATCCTGCTTTCGGATTGGCGATGGCGGCCGCTCTCGGTCTCGAACGCGAATACCCCGACCGCATGCCCATCAGCGAGCAGCTCAATCCGGCGGGCCGGGAACTGCGCGACCGGATCGCCAATGCGTGCACCAACGAGATCCTGCTTGCCGGTGCCGGCCGAAGCATCGCCGACGTCGCCGACGCCGAGGTGGGCATGGCCCTGCTCGACAGCCCGCCCGTCCGGGAGGTGCTGAACGAGAACAGCATCGAGAAGCTTCCGGCGGTACCGAATGCCCCGGTCTACGAATGGCATTCACCGACCGATGCGCTGATTCCGTTGCATTCCGTCTCCGCCACCCTGCGTAGGTACTGCGACGCTGGGGTGCCCGTACGAACCGAACCGGTTCCGAGCGCCGACCACATCACCGCTGCCGTGATCGGCCTGCCCGGCGCGCTCGACTTCCTCGACGGCCGGTTCGCCGGCACTGCGCCGTCGTCGAATTGCGGGACGATCTGACCGACCTCCGTACATGCGTCAGGCCCGCCTCGAATGACGAGGCGGGCCTGATGATGTCTCGAATCCCCAGTGGGGACGGGAGATCGAATCAGATCACGGTGATTCCGGTGGCCTGGGGGCCCTTGGCGCCCTGACCGATCTCGAAACGCACGCGCTGGTTCTCGTCGAGGCTGCGGTAGCCGCCCGACTGGATCTCCGAGTAGTGCGCGAACACGTCAGCGCTGCCGTCCTCGGGGGCGATGAAGCCGAATCCCTTGTCGGCGTTGAACCACTTCACGATTCCCTCTGCCATGTCTGTCTCCTTCTGTCGTGTAGTCGAGCTCCGCCGAGTGTTCGGTAGAGCGAGGCCGCCATCACATGCGGTGACTTCCGAAAGGAGAACCAACCGCCCGCAACAAGGATTTGCGAGCGTGGGTAAGACGCGAACAAAAACTTCGACCGAGACACAGTCAACCACACATTCGCCGATTCGGGTGGATCGAGCCCCGGAAGGCGGGGCTGACGCCACCCGAATCGAAGACTAGTGGGCGACGGACAGGGCGATGCCGTCGAGGATGTCGTGCTCGCTCACGACCAGCTCGGTGATGCCCGCTCGACGTCCCAGTTCCTCGGCGAGGACGGTGGTGATGATCGAGCCACCGCCGATGACGTCGACGCGGCCGGGATGCATGGGACCGAGCGCCGCGCGCTTCTCGCGAGTCGCGGCGACGAGACCGTCGCACACCTCGCGCAGGCGGTCGAACGGCACCGACGACAGGTGGATCTTCTCCGAGTCGTACTCGTCGAGTTCGAGAGCGAGCGCGGCGAGGGTGGTCATGGTGCCCGCGACACCCACCCAGGTGTGTGCCTGGTCGACCGGCACCCGCTCGAGTGCTTCGCGAATCTTGCCCTCCGCGACCTCCCGTGCCGCAGCGACCTGCTCGGCGGTCGGCGGGTCGTCGTGGAGGCACCGTTCGGTGAGACGCACGCAGCCTATGTCGGTGGAGTAGGCGGCGTGCACTCCGGCGGCGTCGCCGAGCACGACCTCGGTGGACCCGCCTCCGAGGTCGACGACGACGAAAGGTCCACGCGCGGAGTCGAGTTCGCCGACAGCACCGGCGAAGGACAGGCGTGCTTCCTCGTCGCCGGTGATGACCTCGGCCTCGGCGCCGGGAATCACGGCACCGAGCACCTCGCGGGTCATCGCGAAGAAGTCCTCGCGGTTGCTCGCGTCGCGGGTCGCGGAGGTGGCCACCATGCGCACCGCGGCGGCACCGGTCTCGCGGATCAGGTCGGCGTACTCCACCAGCGCGACCCGCGTGCGTTCGATCGCTTCCGGCGCGAGACGACCGGTGGCGTCGACGCCCTGGCCGAGCCGCACGACCTTCATCAGACGGGTGACGTCGGTGAGACCGCCGTCCTCCGCAACGTCGGCGATCAGCAGACGAATGGAGTTGGTGCCGCAGTCGATTCCCGCGACCCTCACTGCTCTTCTCCGCGTAGCTCGGCGTAGGTGGGCCAGTCGGCGGGAATCGCGGTACCGCGCAGACCCGCATCGGCGGCGAGTGCGACGGATTCGTCGCCGAGCGGATTGACACCCGGCCCCGTGGCCAGCGAGTGCGCGATGAGCACGTGCAGGCATTTGACGCGCTCGGGCATGCCGCCGCCGGTGAAGTCGGTGCCGAGCGACTCGATCGCATCGCGCTCGGCCAGGTACGACTCGTGAGCGCGCTGATAGGCCGCGGCCAGCTCCTCGTCGGCACCGAGACGCTCGGTCATCTCCCTCATGACCCCGGCGGATTCCTGCCGGCTCGCCTCGGCCGTGAGGCGCGGGTCGGTGAGGTAGTAGAGCGTCGGGAAGGGCGTGCCGTCGGGCAGCTTGGGCGCGGTCTTCACCACTCCGGGCGCACCGTCGGGGCAACGGTAGGCGATGGCCAGGACCCCGCGGGGTTCGCGCCCGAGCTGGGCGGCGACGGCGTCGAGGTCTTCTTGCGTGACTGGATCGGTCACCCGGGGACATCTCCTGGTTCTGGGGGTGCCACAGGCATCTGCTGCGGCACGGGTTCGGGCAGGGGTTCGGGTGCCGGCTCGGATACCGACAACCACAGGTCGCTGTACCAGGCGCCGGTCGTCGGCCGTTCGGGTTCGCGCTCCTCGCGTTCGGGTGGAGCGTCACCCGGAAGCTGCACCTGATAGGGGGTCTCACCGGGCACGACGAACCGCAGCCGCTCACGGGCCTGGGCGCGGACCCAGGCCGGGTCCTCCATGCGGGCCTTCTGCTCCTCGAGGGCCGCGATCGCCTGTTCGAGCTGCACGCGTTCGGCCGCGAGTTGTTCGGCTTCGGAGCGCTGGCTCACGTAGGTGCGCAGCGGCACCGCGAGGGTGAGGGCGAGACCGCACACGACGAGGGCGAGCACCACGGCGCGACCGGTGGACAGGCCCAGGACGGTGCGTTCGGTGCGGGGGCGGCGGGAGTCGCGGGGCGCACCGACCCGCGTGGGCCGGGCTCGCCCGGAACCGCCCGGTCGGCCGCGACCGGGCGACGAATGAACGGGGTCCTCGCGGCCGGCAGGCCGGGCACCCGCGTTCTCGGCCGAGTGCTCGGCCGGGGCGGTAGATCCCGCGGGCCGGGCCCGGCCCGGACGCCGGGCACCGGGCACACCCTCGGTGCGGATACGCCTCGCGCCGGGACGGGATCTACCGCGCTGACTCATGCCGCCGGTCAGCCCTCGACGGAGAACCGCGGGAAGGCGAGCTCGCCGGCGTAGCGAGCGACGTCACCGAGGGACTCCTCGATGCGCAGCAGCTGGTTGTACTTCGCGACACGCTCGGACCGGGCGGGCGCGCCGGTCTTGATCTGTCCGCTGCCGACGGCGACGGCGAGATCGGCGATGATGGTGTCCTCGGTCTCGCCGGACCGGTGGCTCATCATCGTCTTGTAGCCGTTGCGGTGCGCGAGGTCGACGGCGTCGAGGGTCTCGGTGAGGGTGCCGATCTGGTTGACCTTCACGAGCAGCGCGTTCGCGGCGCCACGGACGATGCCGTCCTCGAGGCGCTCCGGGTTGGTGACGAACAGGTCGTCGCCGACGAGCTGGATCTTGTCGCCGATCGCCTCGGTGAGCGCGACCCAGCCCTCCCAGTCGTCCTCGCTGAGCGGATCCTCGATGGAGACCAGCGGGTACTGGCCGAGCAGCTCGGCGTAGAAGGCGCCCATCTCGGCGGCCGTCCGGTTCCGGCCCTCGAAGGCGTAGCCGGTGCCTTCGGTGTAGAACTCGGTGGCCGCGACGTCCAGCGCGAGCGCGACATCGCTGCCCAGCTTCAGGCCGGTCTTGGCGATGGCCTCGCTGATCAGGTCGAGCGCGGCCTTGGTGCCCGCGACGTCGGGGGCGAAGCCGCCCTCGTCGCCGAGGCCGGTGGCCAGGCCCTTGCTCTTGAGCACGGACTTGAGGGAGTGGTAGACCTCGGCACCCCAGCGGAGGGATTCCTTGAAGGTCGGGGCGCCGATCGGCGCGACCATGAACTCCTGGACGTCGACGCCGGTGTCGGCGTGGGCGCCACCGTTGAGGATGTTCATCATCGGAACGGGGAGGATGTGGGCGTTCGGGCCGCCGACGTAGCGGAACAGCTCGAGCCCGGACGACTCCGCGCCGGCCTTCGCGACGGCGAGCGACGCGCCGAGGAGGGCGTTCGCGCCGAGACGGCCCTTGTCGGGGGTGCCGTCGGCGTCGAGGAGCGCCTGGTCGACGGTGCGCTGCTCGGTGGCATCGAGGCCGATGATGGCCGGGCCGATCTCGGCGAGGACAGCCTCGACGGCCTTCTCGACGCCCTTGCCGAGGTAACGCTCGCCGCCGTCACGCAGCTCCACGGCCTCGTGCTCGCCGGTGGAGGCGCCCGACGGCACTGCAGCGCGGGCGAAACTTCCGTCCTCGAGCAGCACCTCGACCTCGACCGTGGGGTTGCCACGGGAGTCGAGGATTTCGCGGGCTCCTACCTGCTCAATGATGGCCACTGGCTGATTCTCCTTCGATGGACTTTCACGCTGCGGTGTCTGCACGCTGGGGACAGCCTAACGGTCGCGACCTGCGTGTGAGGCACAGGCGCGCCCGAGGCCCGGCGCGGTGCCGTCTACGGCCGCACTCCCACCCCGTAGGCGGCGGCGCGGTCGCGGACGAGCATGAGGTACTCGGTGGACCGGTTGTAGGCCATCAGGGCGTTCGTCCACCCCTCCGCGGTGGTCAGGTCGCCACCGCGATCGCACAGATAGCGGCCCGCGGCCAGGGCCGCGTCGTCGATGTTGTCGGGGTCGGCGATCCCGTCGCCGTTCGCGTCGACTCCCCACCTCTCCCAGGTCTCGGGGATGAACTGCATCGGCCCGACCGCCCGGTCGAGGACCGGGTCGCCGTCGAGTCGGCCCCCGTCGGTGTCGCGGATCTCGGCGTTGCCCCGGGTGCCGTCGAGCGGGACACCCCGGATGGGAGGAGAGACGCTGCCGTCGGGTGCGAGGGACGCGCCGCCGAACCGGCCGTGGCTGCTCTCCACGTTGCCGATCCCGGCGAGGGTCGTCCACGACAGGCCGCAACCCGGCGTGCCGACGGCCAGGACGACCGCCGCGTGCCCGTACGCCTCGAGGGCGGTGACGGGGATGCCCAGCTCCCGCGATTGGGGTTCGGCCCAGTCGGCGAGTTGCGCGGCCGTGCGGCCGGGACCGTTCACATCGATGGGTGGGACGGGGAGGCCGGGCGCCGGGGGGACACCGTCGGGGATCTCGACGGACGGCTGCCGAGGTGAGTGCAGGGCGGACTCGACCGCCACGAAGACGACGGCGATCAGCGCACTGAACAGGACCACCGGCCACAGCCAGCGTCGGGGTTCTCGATCGGACGGCACCCTTCCATCTTCCACACGGGAGAAAGAGCAGGCCGGCGCCGACAGTCCCCCGAAGACCGCCGGCACCGGTCGGGAAGGTGGAGTCCGCGAGGGGACGGACTCCCCCGGAGATTCCCGAGACGCACCGTTGCGCTCAGCACGAGTCGACGAGAACCCTGCGTCGGAGCCGGAGCATCCTGCCGTCAAAAACATACCTTAAGATTTTTTATAGCACAATAACCAACTTTCAGAACGGTTCCCGGCATCGCCGTGCCATGGACCTTCTTGCCCCTACCCCACCTTCCGGACTCCAGGGCAGCCGGATCCTGCCGGCACGGAGCATCCCCACGAGTCGATCCGGGGTCGCGGGCCGACTCAGCAAAAATCCTTGAGCGCGCACACAACCCAGATCCAGAAGTTCTCTCACCGCTCCTGTCGACTCGACTCCTTCCGCAACGACTCGAAGTCCGAACGACGAGGCCAGACCCACTATCGAATCGACGATGACCCGATCTTCCTCGCTGTGATCGAGATTCTGCACGAAGCCCCGGTCGATCTTCAGAGTGTCCACGGGGAGGGACTTCAGATGCCCCAGCGAACTGTATCCCGTACCGAAATCGTCGATCGCGACTCGGACTCCGAGCCTCTCGAGCCGTCGCAGGGTGTCCCTCGTCCGTTGGAGGTCACCGACAACGACGTTCTCGGTGATCTCCAAGCACAACTCCGAACCTTCCAGATCGTAGCGTCGAAGGACGGACTTCACCGTCGCATCGAAATCCAGCGACACCAATTGGACCGGTGAAACGTTGACGCTCATGGTGATTCGCAGTCCCGGAATCTCACGTTTCCATCCCGCCAGTTGCGCGCATGCACGCGTGATGACCCATTCGCCGAGTTCGCCGGCAAGATTCGTGGATTCGGCGACCTCGACGAACTCTCCCGGCTGGAGAAGCCCCAGCGGCGAGTGGTTCCACCTCACCAAAGCTTCGACGCCGAGAATCATGCCCGTACGGAGGTCGATCTCCGGCTGATACTCCAAGGTCAGGTGATCATCGTCGATCGATGTCCGCAGGTTCATCTCGATGATGGTGCGCCGGTCCCCTTTCTCGTTCATGTCGTCGGTGAACACGCCGACACCGTTGCCCCCCTGGCGCTTGACCACCATCATCGCCTGGTCGGCACGGCTGAGCAGGGTCGCCGAACCTACCTGCCCCGGAGTTCCGAGTGCCACGCCGACACTGACACCTCGGCCGACGGTCTGACCGCCGAGCGCGACGGATGCCCCCACCACCTCCTGCAGCACTTCCGCCCGTTTCGTCGCCTCCGCCGGCGACGAAGGACCGGACAGTACGACCACGAACTCGTCGCCACCGAGCCTGGCGACGAGATCGTCGGACTCACTTCCCTCGGAGAGGCGATCGGCGATACGGCAGAGATACGAATCGGCGGCCTTGTGCCCGAGGAAATCGTTCAACGCCTTGAGCCTGTCGAGGTCGAGGAACAACACTCCCACGGGACCGGGAGCGCCGTCCTCCAGCCGTTTGTCGAGATACTCGAACAATGCGCGCCGGCTCGCCAGGCCGGTGAGCGAGTCATGGTAGGCCGCCCGCCGGAGATCCTCCTCTGCACGGATGCGTGCCTGTACCTGAGCGAGCAGCGCCGCGATGAGCGTCAGGGCGTTGACCTCTTCCTCGCTCCACGGCCGCGTCGTCTGTTTCACCAGCCCCAATGTGCCTGTCGTGATCCGGCCGGACACGAGCGGGACCGCCGCCAACGACACACCGGACATCCCGGAGGCGGCGAACACCCGGTCGGCATAACCCTGCGTGTCCTTCCCCGCCTGCAGACCGTTCGTATCGTTCCCCTCGGTCAACAACGGTTCCTTCATGTCCTGGGCTGCGGCCATGACGGGGTCTGCACTGTGGAAGTAGACCACTCCCAAAGGATCCGGATCCGGTACGTGTTCGCGGGGTGGCCACTCCGCCACCAGAATCGTCGCGCCGATGTCATGGTCGTTGTAGCGAAGGAAGCACGTATCGACGCCGAGGAACTCGACCAGATCGCGCAGCACGAGACGGACGACCCGGTCGTGGGATGCAGCATCTGCGGGCATGAGCCGCGCCGCAATCCGGGTGACCAGACTTTCGAGGGTCCTCTTGCCATCGGGCATGATGTCTCCGTCGTCGGGTCACCGCAGGAGAAGTCCGTCGGCGCGCAGGACACGATCGGCGCGACGCCTGCTACGGACCGGGCCCGCAGTCGTCCGACCGATACGCAACAAGAGGGCGATCCCATCGTCCTCGTCCACCTGCAGCATATCGGCGAAGTTCCGCTGCAACACCTGTAGAACGTCGGAATGGTCACGGCTCAATCGCTCGAAGTCGGCTCGCGTATCGGCATACAGGAAGATCGGAGATACGGGCTGAACGGCCAAGCCGACCGCCTGGGCCGCGATCCACACACTCTCGACGGTCGCACCGGCACGGATGTAGTCCGCCCCCGAGCGCCTGTCGGTGAACACTGCGACGAGTCCCGCGCTTCCCAGCACTCGGTCGCGGGTCATCTTCCCGAGACCACCCCCGAGCCCCCACTCGCCGAGCCGGTCGAGAGCATCGTGCCGCAGTACGACCTCGAGCATGGCCGACTCCGCCGTGTCGAGCCCGAGAGAGACCACCTCGATTCCGCTTTCCGGGTGGGAGTCGCCCGGCCATCGCAGTTCGCCGATCATCTCGGTCCGGAGCGGCCTGTCCAGATACCGCACGCGGTCCGACTCCGACAAGATCTCTGCGATCGCGGCGAGATCGTTGCTGCCTGTGAGGATCCGGATGCGTCCGTCGACGAGATCGGCGGCTGCGTGCATCGCTTCGAGCTCGCCGTGCGTGATCGTGTGATCATCACTGGGGAATCTGTTGGTGGCGCGGGCGAGCATCGGTCCGTAGAACGCCGCGAATTCGTGATCCGAACCGGTTCCCAGCTCCAGCCGGGCGAGCGGAATGCCCGGCCGAGCTTCGTCAGGACCATCGACCACCGTATGCGGACCCAGAATCCCGTGGGCGGCTGCGGCCACTCGAGCATTGTGGAGGGCGGCTCCGAGCGCAACGCAACTGCCTCGGCGATACAGATCCATCAGTACCGGTTCGGGTTCGGTGGCGAGCGCGAAGGTCAGCCGTGTCGGTTCGACGACGATCGTCCACGGCTGCGAATTTCCTCCGGACGGTGCCCGGGTCGCGGCGTCGACGACGGCAGCGACCGAGTCCGACCAGGTGTTCTCGTTCGGCTGTGTTGTCTCCGGCTCCGTTGGGACCGGAAACTGTGGCTCGGGCACAGTGAGACGAAGGTCGAGGTCGACTCGGCACCGACCGGAAGCGACGGAACCGCCGAGGACGATCCCGCGCACCGCAGTCGCGACAGTGACGCCACCGAGGCCGACGTCTGCACCGAGTTGCGGCCACGCTTCCAGCGATTCCCCTACCTCGAGAAGTGAGGCTGCAAGCCGTTCGGAGATCTGCTTCGCGTCGAGCAATCTCAGTACGTACGGGACTTTGTCCCGATTCGACAGCGTTCTCAACGTCTCCGGATCGAGGTCGCCGAGCAACCCGTGAAACGGTTGCTGTTCGCCATCGAGATCGAACCGCTCGACGTCGAGCAGCCCACGATCGCTGGTGTGCATCACGACGGGAACTCGTCGTCGTGCCGCGCACGTCCGGATCGACAACTTCACATCGAACGAATCGCACTCGTCGATCACCAGGTCGAGTCCTTCGAAGAAGTCCTCGACCGACTCGGGCGTCACCCCCTCCGTCCACACCTCGACCGGCAGGTAGGGGTCCAGCTCTGCGATGCGCCGCGCGGCGATCACAGCCTTGTTCACCCCGAGGTCCAGGACCGAGGCGGGAATCCTGTTCAGGTTGGACAGTTCCAGGATGTCGTGGTCGGCGAGCCGCAGTACACCGCAGGCACCTTCCAACGCCAAGGTGTACGCCACCGTGTGCCCTACACTCAGTCCGACCACCCCGACGGCGGCGGATCGGAGACGTGCCTGTTCCTCCGCCGTGATCTTGTTGCGGTTACGGTCGAGCCGGAGACGGTCGAAACCGGCAGGACCGAGGACCCGGACCGCTACCTCGCGCCAGGGGTAGTAGGCCCACCGAGCGGCTTCGTCGTGGATATATTCGCCTGGCGCGCCGTCGTTGTCGACGCCGGACCCGAGCGCCGCCAGACCCGCGAGCTGTTCGTCGAGTCGATCCTCCAGGGTGATTCCCCGGCCCTGCAGTCGTTCGAACTCGACCATGTCCTCGTCGCAATCCTCCGCCAGGAGAACTGCCTCGAAACGCGGTTCGCGGACGTTCACGGCACCCCCCCGTTCGATTCTCTCCGATCGTCGATCCTCCGATGCGACCGTGAGAGGTTCCACCACCCCGGGATCGTGCGGGAAGACAGGAGTTTCTCGATTTCTCTGCTCCTTCTGGACGCATCGCAACACGCGAGATCCCACAACAACATCCGTGTGCGATAACGGTCATCCGGATACGGAGTGGGAGGAACGTCATCCACGACGCAAGCCTCCGCACGCCGCCACATCCCCAACGCGTTGTCCGCAGCTGTCCCGAGGAGGAACCTGGCGCCGAGCAGTTCCATGAAGTAGGTCGCCGTGCGCGCCACTCCCGCACTCAGTTCGTGACGCCGCGGAACGTCGTCGGCCACCCAACCCGTCTTGGCCTCGACGAGACCATGGGGAATACAAGGCTCGAGGATGCGGGCGATCTCCGCCCGGGCGGCCGGATCCGTCCATTCGACGAACGGATGCGACTCGGTCACGCTCGTATACGGACCGAGAGCGCGTGATCCGCCGTGCACGGTGCCGTCGACAGCGACCGCAACGAAGAACAACGCTGTCGACGTTCCGTCGCGGATCAGGTCGTGTTCGAGAGCGACTTCGACGTCGAAACGCCGGTAGGCGTCATATGCACCATCGAGGAACTGCGACCACAAACCCGGTTCACTCTCCGGTGAGGCGGCGACGAAGTGATATCCCGAGTCTTCGTCCCAGAAATGGAGCGTGTGGTGCGCGAACAACGGTTGGGGATCCACGACGACCTTTCCCCCCGGCGTCCCACCGAGCGCCCCCGACACGGATGCGCGCTCGGTGGCCGGGCGTTCTCAGAACACCGAGATGTACAACTCGGGTTCGCCCCGCTCCGGTATGTAGGCCACTTCCTGGTCGTATGTGCGTGAGATGGCGCCTTCTTTCTCCGCCATCTCCACTTGGCGCCAGAGATCCTTGTAGGGATCCGGCGACGGACCGTCGGGCACGAAGCGGGCGGCGTACCGCTCTCCGAGCCGGACCATCGAATCTCCGATCACAAGATCGTCCGGATCATCCAGGCGATACCCGAAGACCGCGGACCACCCTGCCCGCGGATGGCAGACGAATACGGCGACGAGGTCGCGGATCTTCCGGGAACGCAACCGTTCCAGCGTGAAATCGGTCAAACTGCCCGATTCCCCGAAGACACCCGGTTCGGCGCCTGGGACCACCAGCCCACCCATGAGGCAGGGCCCCACCTTCACGACGGTGAAAGTCATCACTCCTCCCCGCGTCCCGGAACGACGATCGCGACGTACAGGTCGATTCCGAATGCGTGGGGATAGGACTCGAAATCCCCGGTGAAGGCTCGGATGATCCTCCCCTCCGCTTCGGCATCCCATATCTGCCGCCACAGGTCGTCGAAGATATCGGTGAAGCGGCTCCCCACCACCGAGAACTTCGCATAGGTGCCGGCAGGGACACGGGAGATGACGTAGCCGGGGGGTACGTCATCGATCGACTCGCAGCAGAACCCTACTGTCTGTGTGTAGTAGGACCCTATGTCCTCCGCGTGATCGGTGTACGCGGTCGCGAACGGTCCGGACGTGTCTCCGTTGAGCACAGCCGACCACGCGATTTCGAGGTGTGGATCACGAAGTTTGCCGAGGGCTCGCCGCGGACTTCGAACGGGCACACCGGCCACCAGAGTTTCGCGACGTTCCACGATTTGAAACGACATCGGGCAGAACCTCCAAACGCGACTACATCGTCCCCCCCTGCTTCGCGTGCACTGCCCGACACCGGCACATCGAATGGGACGAGTACGAGCCTAAGGGGTGAAACGGATGGTTTCAAAGGTTCTGCAAAACCAACATAAGGTCTTTTTTTAGCTTGTTTCCCTTCTCCAGGTATGGTTTATTTGGGGCATCGATTTCGGGGCTCGAGATCGGACACGCTCTTCCCACCGAGGGGGCACCTGCATGAAGTGCCGTCTGTGCAGTTCGGACCGCCTGACCAGCATCCTGGACCTCGGAGCCACTCCCCCGTGTGAACGATTCCTCACGGCCGAGCAGCTCGACCTCCCGGAATGCACATATCCACTCCACCTGCGCCTGTGTGAGGACTGCCTGCTGCTGCAGATACCCGCGTTGATCACGCCGGAGGACACCTTCACCGAGTACGCCTACTTCTCCTCGTTCTCGCAGTCGTGGGTCGATCACGCTCGAAGCTTCGTGCACGACGCACTGGGAAGCGGACGGCTCCGGCCCGACTCGACCCTCGTCGAGGTCGCGAGCAACGACGGTTACCTCCTCCGTCACGCGGTGGACGCCGGCATCCGGTGCCTGGGCATCGAACCGTCGGTCAATGTCGGGGAGGCCGCCAGGGCAGCCGGCGTGCCGACCCACACCGGTTTCCTCGATATCGAACTGGCCGAACATATTCGGACGGAACACGGCCCGGCGGATCTCGTCGTCGCGAACAATGTCTACGCTCACGTACCCGACCTCGTCGGATTCACGCGTGCGCTGCGCCTGCTCATGGCCGAGGACGGCTGGCTCAGCGTCGAGGTCCACCACGCCCTGAACCTGGTGGCACTCGGGCAGTTCGACACGATCTATCACGAGCACTTCCAGTACTACACGGTGCTGTCTGCCGCGCGAGCGCTGGCGTCCGGGGGCCTCCGGATCGTCGACGTGGAACTGCTCGACACCCACGGGGGTTCGATCCGTGTGTGGGCGCGGCCCGAACGGGCAGCACAGGACCCGAGTCCGCGCGTCGCCGAGATTCTCGAGATCGAAAGGCGCGCAGGGCTACACGATCCCACCGGATATTTCCGGCTCGAACCGCTCGCACGCACCTCACGCCTCGATCTGCTGCGCTTCCTCCTCCAGTGCCGGAACGAAGGCTTCTCGGTCGTCGGCTACGGAGCACCCGGCAAGGGCAACACGCTGCTCAACTACTGTGGCATCCGACCGGATCTCTTGTCCTATACCGTCGATCGGAATCCGTACAAGCACGGACGTTTCACGCCGGGGACGCGGATCCCGATCGAGCCCGTCGAGCGGATCGCCCAGGACCGGCCGGACGTCGTCCTCGCGTTGCCCTGGAACCTCGAGCCCGAACTGACCCGCCAGCTCGCGTATATCGCGGAGTGGAAGGGACGCCTCGTCCTGCCACTCCCCACCATTCACACGACCATCGGCGAACCCGAACTGTCCTGGAGGACAACATCATGAAGGTTGTACTGTTCTGCGGTGGCTACGGCATGCGCATGCGTAACGATCGGAACGACCAGATTCCCAAGCCCATGCAGATGGTAGGCCCCCGGCCGATCCTGTGGCATATCATGCGGTACTACGCGCACTTCGGTCACAAGGAGTTCATCCTGTGCCTGGGGTACGGAGCGTCCGAGATCAAGAATTTCTTCCTCGACTACCACGAGGAGCAATCGAACGATTTCATCCTCCACGACAACACCGTCGACTGCCTCAGCACCGACATCAGCGACTGGCGGATCACTTTCGTCGACACCGGACTCGAGTCGGCGATCGGTGAACGTCTCCGCCGTGTCCGCCGGCACCTCGAGGGAGACGAGTACTTCCTCGCCAACTACGCGGACGTCCTCACCGACGCCCCGCTCGACGAGATGATCGATCGTTACCATCGGTCGGGCGCTACGGCCTCGATGTTGGTCGTACCTCCGCAGTCGTCGTTCCATTGCGTCGACGTAGCGGAGAACGGCGAGATCAAGGAAATCGTTCCTGTGAGCAGGTTCCCCATCTGGGAGAACGGCGGGTACTTCGTCCTGAGCCAGGCGATCTTCGATCTCCTTCCCCCCGGCGGCGATCTGGTGGCCGACGTCTGCGGCGCACTCGCCGGCCAGGGCCGGTTGTACGGCTATCGGCACAGTGGGTTCTGGAAACCGGCGGACACGTTCAAGGAGCGTGCGGAACTGGACGACAACTACGCTCGTGGCATCCACCCCTGGACCGTATGGGAGTCGGCCCGCCCGGCGGTGACCCCGTGATCGAGTTGCACACGGGCGACATCCGGGAGATTGCGGTCCTGGGGGCGCACTGTGACGACATCGCGATCGGCCTCGGGGGCACGCTGCTGACCCTCGCCGCCCAGGCACCCGGTTCCGTGCGCGTTCACGCGTTCGTGCTCTCCGGCGAGGATTCGGCACGCGAGATCGAGGAGCGGCACGCGCTGAAGGCGCTCTGTCCCGGAGCCGAGCTCGAGATCACCGTCCTCGACATCCCCGACGGTCGCGCACCCGGCTACTGGGAGGCGATCAAGTTCGCCCTCGAGGCCTTCCGGCACACGTGCACGCCGGACGTGGTTTTCGCACCGCACCGAGGGGACGCCCACCAGGATCATCGACTGCTTGCCGAGTTGGTTCCCACCGTATTCCGCGACCATCTCATTCTCGGTTACGAAATCATCAAGTGGGAGAACGACACTCCTCGGCCCGCGATCTACCATGCGCTCCCCCGCAAGGTCGCGGAAGAGAAAACACGAATCCTGCTCAAGTACTACCCGTCCCAGATCGAGCACGACTGGTTCGACGAACAGGCGTTCCTCGGCCTGTCCCGGCTTCGCGGCGTGCAGTGCCGGCGCCCACACGCCGAGGCGTTCGTGCTGGAGAAGGCCGTCGTCCATTTCGGAAAGGCGTGACATGCGCGTACTCGTCACCGGCCATCAGGGCTACCTCGGATCGGTCATGGTTCCTGTGCTCCGCTCGTACGGCCACCACGTGACCGGGCTGGACTCCGGCCTGTTCGCCGATTGCCTCCTCGGCCCCGCTCCCGACGATCCACCCACCTTGCGCCTCGACCTGCGCGACGTCGACGTCTCTCAGCTCGCGGGTTTCGACGCGGTAATCCATCTCGCGGCGCTGTCGAACGATCCGCTCGGCTTCCTCGAACCGCGAATCACCTACGAAATCAACCATCAGGCCTCCGTTCGGCTTGCTCGGTGTGCCAAGGCAGCAGGCGTACGCCGGTTCCTCTATGCCTCGACGTGTTCGGTCTACGGTTCGGCCGGCGACGAACTTGTCGACGAGAGCGCCCCTTTGCGCCCTGTCACTCCGTATGCGGAGAGCAAAGTGCGCGTCGAAGACGACGTCGCTGCCTTGGCCGACTCCGGTTTCTCCCCTGTATTCCTGCGCAATGCGACAGCATTCGGGTACTCACCGCGCCTTCGCGCCGACATCGTCCTGAACAACCTTGTCGGATCGGCGTTTCTCACCGGCGAGGTCCGCGTCCTGTCGGACGGAACGCCATGGCGTCCCCTCGTGCACGCACAGGACATCGCTGAGGCTTTCGCCCATGCTCTCGTCGCACCCGCCGACCGGGTCCACTGCTCGGCCTTCAACATCGGCAGTGAGGTCAACAACGTCACGGTCGCTCGAATCGCCCAGGCCGTGGCAGAGATCGTTCCCGGCTCCACAGTCACCGTCACCGGCGAGAGCGGCCCGGACCCGCGGTCCTACCGCGTCGACTTCTCCAGGGTTCGCCACGTCTTCGAAGGGTACGAGGCCAGGTGGACGGTACGCGACGGCGCCGCCGAGTTGTACGACGCTTATCGGAGGTACGGCCTGACCGGCGACGCATTCGCTACGCGCTTCACGCGGCTCGCCCGCCTGAATCGACTCCAGGAGATCGGTGAACTGGACTCGACGATGCGCTTCCAGCGGATCGGAGTCCCGGATGCCTGAAGTACTCGCACACGAATCACAGTGCCGCAAGAAGATCACGCCAACTTCCCGCTGCGGCATCGCGTGCGCTGAGCACGGTGAGCGGCAGCGGCCACGCGATCGCGAGATCCGGGTCGTCATAACGCACCGCGATATCCTCCGCGGGATCGTGCTCCCGATCGATGCGATAACACACATCCGCGGTGTCCGTGAGTACTTGGAATCCGTGGAGGAAACCCGGCGGGACGAACAGGTGCGCGAACTCGACGTCATCGAGCCGGAACACCTGCTGACGACCGAACGTGGGCGAATCGCGACGAACGTCGACAAGCACGTCGTGCACGGCTCCGTGAGCACATCGCACCAGTTTCGCCTCCCCACGGCCGGTGCGGCCGTGCATGCCTCGCACCACCCCTCGTACCGATCGCGACTGGGAATCCTGGAGAAGATCGCACGACCGCACGCCGGTCGGCCCGACCTCCGCGTCGAAGAGCCGTGCGTCGAACGTGCGGGTGAACAGACCCCGATCGTCCCGGAAGGGTTCGGGACGGAACACTCGTACGTCGCACAAGTCGGCGGTGTCGGCACGCATCAGTCGATTGTCGCGCATCGTGTCCCCGGACGATGCCCGAATCGCCTGCGCGAGGTACCGACATGACAGCCTGTCGCGGCTGCGGCGGAACGGGCCTCGAGCGAGTTCTCGATCTCGGCGTGATGCCCGCAGCAGACCATTTCCCTCCGGACCGTACCCCTGTCACCGCCGCCGAGACGTCGCACCCGTTGGCAATGGCCATGTGCAGCGACTGTGGCCTCTCCCAGCTCGTCGACGACGACACCGTCCCGGACGAACCGCGCGGTGTCGAGCCGCAGGCATTGCGCGACCAGGCCGCCGGCGCCGTCCGGAAGGTCGCCGATGCCGGTTGGCTCACCGGCGGGACCGTCACCGAGTTCGGTAGTCCGCATGGCGGCACCTGGCTGCCTCTGCTCGCCGATCGGGGCTACGAAATTGTTCCCGCCGGGCAGCGAGCGTCTCTTGCGGTGGACAGCTTCGGGATCATGCACGCCCCGGACCAGAGGGCCGCCTTCCGGCAGCGCGCTGCCGCTCTCACCGCCGACGGCGTTCTGCTGCTTCAGTTCCACACGTTCACAGCGATACTCGCGCACCGGCAGTGGACTGCCCTACGGCACGGTCATTTCGCCTACTACTCGCTGACCACTGCACGGCGCCTGCTCGCCCACGCCGGCCTGCATGTGGCCGACGCGTGGACGTTCGATCTCTACGGTGGCACCGTCCTCGTCGCCGCGACGCCCACCGTGCCCCGGACACTGCCGCTCTCGGTACGACAGATTCTGGCCCACGAGAGGGAGGCCGGCATCACCGACCCCACCGCCGCGCGTGCACTGCAGGATACGGCTGACGGCCAGTCCGTCGCGCTGAGAACATTGCTCACAACGATGAATCGTCGCGGATGCAGCGTGTACGCCTACGGTGCCGCATCCCGAGCAGTCTCATTGTTCGCCCGCGCTCGCCTGAACCGGCGTCTCGTCGCAGGCGTCGCGGACGCGTCTCCCGCAAAGCAAGGACGACGCATGCCGGGTACCGATATTCCGATCATTTCACCGGAACAGCTTCTGCGTCGTCGACCCGATCATGTGCTTCTGACTCTGCCCGACCTGCTGATCGAGGTGCAGGAACACTATCCGGAACTGGAAGGTCGATGGAGCACGCTCGGCGATCTGATGGGGACGAGCACCCTTCCCCCCTCGGGACCTGCACGGATGAGCATCGGATTCGGGAGACCGTCGTGACCACCAACACGCGTCGTGCCCGACAGGTCGCGCCTCTCCGGCCCTCACCGGTCTTCGACGAGGCCACCCTCTCTATTTCCCAGTCGCCTACTCCGACACCACATCCGCGGCGCCATCTCGGCTCACGGATTCGGGCGCACATCACTCTGTCCACACCGATCTCGGATCTCGCCGTCCTTTCGGGGACGCTTGCGCTCACCGGGGCCGACAGGCCACTCCCCACCGCGACGACCCTCGTCCTGCTCATGGCGATGATGGGAGCCTATCGCTCCCACCTGACCCTTTCGGTGCTCGACGATCTGCCCCGGATACTCGCCGCAGTCACCTTGGCCGGGGTGATCACAGCACTCATGTTCCAGCCATATGGTTCGTCTTTCGGAGCCGTCAGGCTGACTGCGCTCGCGTTCACCGCGTCGACGGTGTCCCGAATCGGCGCGTACGCAATGGAACGGCACGTACGACGCAATTCACGACGACGTCGACGGACAGTGATCGTGGGGGGTGGCGACATCGCCGGGATGCTGGCGGAGGAGATAGTCGGCGAACCGGCCTGCGGCCTCGAGTTGGTCGGTCTGCTCGACGACGACCCCAGACCCGACACCGTGCGCCGGGTCGACGTGCCGGTCCTGCCGTTGAGCGGAAGGCTACGGGAGTTTCTCAGCGCCAACAGGATCGAAACAGCCATTCTCGCCTTCTCGTTCACTCGCGACTGCGATATGTTGAAGATCGTCCGCAAGTGCGACCGTCTCGATTGCGAGATATACCTCGTCCCCCGGCTGTGGGAGATCACGGCGGTGAGCGGCGACATGGAACGCATCGGGGCGATGCCCCTCATGCGGGTGCGCCGAGCGGCCCACCGTTCCCTGAGGTGGAAGATCAAGCTGTGGACGAGTCGGGTCTTCAGCGCCGTCATCCTGGTAGCGCTGACACCACTGCTGGTACTCACCGCGGTGGCGGTGTGGTTCTCGGATCGGTCGGCTCCGATACTGTTTCGACAACGGCGAGTGGGCTTGGACGGACGAGAGTTCGACCTGTTGAAGTTCCGCACGCTGAAACCGTTGGACGAGAACGAATCCGCAACGAACTGGTGTATCGCACAGGATGCCCGGCTCGGTCGCCTCGGCAAGATCCTGCGCGCGACGTCGTTCGACGAACTACCACAGCTGTGGAACATCGTCCGCGGTGACATGACTCTTGTCGGACCGAGACCGGAGCGACCGCACTTCGTTCACCAGTTCGGTGAGACTATTCCGAACTATTCTGCGCGACATCGTGTTCCGTCCAGACTGACCGGATGGGCGGCAGTGAACGGGCTACGTGGCGACACCTCGATCGCTGCTCGCGCCCGCTACGACAATTTCTACATAGAGAACTGGGGATTGTGGTTCGACATCAAGATCCTGTTGCGCACCGTGTCCGCGGTGATCACGATGAAGGGGCGATGATGCACACAGCCGGTTCAGCGCACCGTACCGGTCGCCGAGTGGTCAGCCACGCAGCACCGCGAGCAGCCCACGGGACCGTACCGACACACGTTCCAGCGCTGCGCGCGCCAGACGAGCGTCGCCGGCGATCACGTCTCCGAAGGAAACCAAGTCCGGGTAATCCCTTGCGATTCGGTGATGGAAGCGCATCATGTCCGTCAACTTGCTGAACGACGACGTTCGACTGCACAGGTTGAACGTCGAGTCCCGCCATGCAGCCACCCGTTCCGGCATACCGAAGAACATTCCGAATGTCGCAACGCGAGCGAACAGGTCCACGTCCATGGGGAACACCAGGTCACCACGGAAGCCCCCTACCCGGTCGAAGTGCTCACGACGAAATATCGCGGCCGCCGTGGGACCGAAGTCGGCCGGTCCGCGCCGCACGATTGTGCCGATCAGGGCGCGAGGCGTGTGCAGGCCCTCCAGTCCCGGTATACCCAAGCCGCTCTCCCGGATCTCGCCGGCCTCGTCGATGACATCGAATCGGGCCGACGTGAGGGCGATCGTGGGGTCGACCATCACCTTCTCCTGCGCCTCGATCGATCCCGGACGGAGCACATCGTCTGCGCACACGATCTTCACGAGCTCGCCGGTGGACAGGGCGACCGCCTTGTTCCAGTTGTCACCGATCGACAGCACCTCGTCGTTACGGACCACCCGGAGGCGCGGGTCGTCGAAGGAACGTGCGATATCTGCGGTACCGTCCCGGGTCGCATTGTCGAGCACCAGGACGTCGAGGTCGGCATCCTGCTCGAGGATCGAATGCAGAGTCGCCTCGAGCGTCCGGACAGCGTTGTACGCCGGGACACAGATCGAGATCGTGGCGGACATGAGAACCCTCCGTGACGTTCGAGTTCCGTCGCCGGAGGGGTTCCACCACCCGGACGACCGATCGCGGGAAGTACCGACTCGAGCCTGTGTGGGAGAGTACCCGCATTTCGGCAGGGACCGCAGCGCATCCTCACGGGGTCGGCTGCTGGACGAGAACACCGGCACGGAACAGTCGACGACAGCGGTCGGGCCGTGACTTCCCCCGCCTGCGGTCCCGCCGACGCACTCCGTGTCCATATGACCGGATCCGAGTGGTTCACTGCGGCTCCGGGCGGATTGAACCGGTATTTCACCGATCTCTACCGAACCCTGCGCCGGCGTCCGGACGTCGACGTCTCGGCGGCTGCCTTCGGCAACCCCGAACTCGATGGGCACAGCTGGGGACCCATCGGCGGATCCACCCTTCGTCGTGCCTGGACCGCCTTCCGGGACCACACCGTGTTGCCACGGGAGGCGATCATCGATCGCCACTTCGGCCTCTACGGTCGCCCCGCTCGCGGTCGCCAGGGCCGACATCCACTCGTGGTGCATTTTCACGGCCCCTGGGCGGCCGAGAGCCTGATGGCAGGTTCGGGGAGGACAGCCGCATACTCGAAGTACCTGATCGAGCGGATCCGATACGCGGACGCGGACCGATATGTTGTGCTGTCGAAACACTTTCGGGATGTGCTCACGCATTCGTATCGTGTTCCGGAAGAACGCATCCGGATCGTTCCCCCCGGAGTCGATCTCGATCGTTTCCGAACTTCGGAGGTCCCCGCCTCGTCGGGTGCTGTGCTGTGCGTTCGGCGCCTCGAACGGCGAATGGGTGTGCACCTCCTGCTCCGTGCCTGGCCTGACGTTCTTGCTGCGCATCCCGACGCGCGCCTCGTGATCGTCGGCACCGGCAGCGAGGAAGCGGCGCTGCGCGCGCAAGCCGCCGGCTCCGGAGTGGGCAGTTCCGTCACCTTCGAAGGTCACGTCGACGACGTCCGGCTGAGCCGCCTGTACGAAGAGGCGGCGGTGACGGTCGTCCCTTCGGTAGCACTCGAAGGTTTCGGGCTGATCGCGCTCGAATCGCTGGCGGCCGGTCGCGTGCCGGTCGTCACGGACTGTGGCGGACTACCCGACGCAGTGCGGGGACTCGATCCGTCACTGATCGTTCCCGCCGGCGATCCCGAAGCGCTGGCAGACCGGATCGCAACGGCTCTCTCGGGGCGGGCGCCGGGGCGGCAGCAGTGCCGTGCGCACGCAGAGACGTTCTCGTGGGGTACGGCGGCAGAACGACACGTCGCGTTGTACAAGGAGCTGACGTCGTGACCAAGATCCTTTTCGTCACCCACACGGCCGCCCCGTCCGGCGCGGAGATCGCCACGGCCCGACTGGCACTCGCGTTGCGGGATCTCGGTATCGACGTCGCCGTAGCGTACGCGCAGGACGGTCCGATGGCCCAGCGGATGCGCGCGGACGGATTCGACACTCGGATCCTGTCCCGCACGTTCGACAGCAGGAAGATGACGATCACCGACCCCCGCCTCACCCGATTGTTCGCGGGGGCGTTCCGCTTGGTCCGAGTCGGCTGGGATCTCGGTAACGTCGCTACGAACACCGGGGCCACGGTGCTCATCGCCGAGAGCTCCAAGGCCTTGATCATGGGGGCCGTGGCAGCGTGGCGGGCGAAACTCCCCCTCGTCTGGCACGTGCACGACCGGGTCTCCACGGAATACTTCGGACGCGTACTCGCTCCGGTCGTACGCATCCTGGGACGAGTCCTCAGCCGGGGCTACATCGCCAACAGCAGATCCACGATGTCGTCGCTCTTCCCCCGCCGGCGCGCCCTCGTGGCATATCCCGGAGTAGACCTCACACCGGCCACCCCTCATCCCGAGCAACACGATCCGGCGGGGACGATCGTCACGGTTGTCGGACGACTCACGCCGTGGAAGGGTCAGGACGTATTCCTGCGGGCCGCGGCGGATACGACGGTGCGGCCCTCGCGCATCTATCTCGTCGGCGGCACCTTCTTCGGTGAAGAGTCCTACCGCGAGCATCTCGAACGACTTTCCGCAGAGCTCGATCTTCCGGTGACCTTCACGGGCCACGTCGAAGACCCCGAAGAATACATGCGGCGCGCCGATATCCTCGTGCACTGCTCAGTCCTTGCCGAACCGTTCGGTCAGGTCGTCGTGGAGGGCATGCGGGCCGGATGCGCGGTGATCGCTTCTCGGCCGGGCGGCCCTGCCGAGATCGTCGAGTCGGGCGTGAACGGACTGCTCGTGGACGCCGGCAACCGACGCGCACTCACCGCGGCGTTGGACACGCTCATTCGTGACCGCGAACTTCGCTGTCGCCTCGCTGCTGCCGGCAGGCAGCGGGCCGGATGCTTCGACATCACCGAGTCCGCGCGGGCGGTCGCACGTTTCCTGGGTACGGTCGGTGCGCCCTCCCGCGAGGAGGTGAGCACCTCGTGAGCGAAGAACGCCGGATGACGCGTGCTGTCACTCTCGTACGGGACATCGGATTCGTCAGCTTCGGTAAGTACGGCCAGTATCTCGTCACGGCTGTGACCCTGCCCTTGATCGCCCGCGTCCTCGGTCCCGAGGGTCTGGGCCTGCTGGCGATCGGGATGTCGGCCTACTTCATCGGATCACTGCTCGTCGATCTGGGAATCACTCAATTCCTGGCAGCGAAGGTTCCCACCAGCGATGTCAATCAGATCCGCGGCGACTACCTCGCCATCCGTGTGACGGTGCTCGTCACGCTGGGCGCCGCACTCCTCGCCGGATCGACGGTCGAAGTCGATCCTCACATCCACATGATCCTGCTCGGTTTGTTCGCGGGCGGCTTCTGGTCGATCTCCGAGGACTGGATCCTCATCGGACAGGGCCGATTCGTGGCCTCCACGCTCTACCAGGGGGTCGGCCGACTCGCCTATCTTGCCTTGTTGTTGCTGGTATTGCCTCGTTATCCGAGCGCATCCGTCGCCATGCTGTGCATGCTCACATCGTCGATCCTCACCGTCGCGCTCACCTGGCGGGATTCGCTCCACAAGTACGGGCGTCCGGCCCGGCCGTGCCGGGTCGTGCCCACCGTGCGCATGGCCGCCCCCGTATTCACGTCTCGCCTCCTGGTGGTCAGTTACGGTCAGGGAGCTGCAGCCATCTACTCTTCCGTGCTCGACGCCGCGTCCCTGGGTTTGTATTCGGCCGGTGACCGACTCGTGCGCGCCGTGCAGTCCATGCTCGATCCGATCGGCTTCGCTCTGCTGCCACGGATGGCGCGCAGCAGTGACGACGAACGATTCTGGCGGCGCGCAGGCCTCGCCATGCTTGTCTGCGTGGGCATCGCTGTCGTCGCGACCGCGGCGCTGTGGGTCGCCGCGCCGCTCATCGTGCGGCTCGTGTTCGGAAGCGAATTCGTTCATGCCGTCCCACTCCTGCGCGTAGAGGCACTCATACTTCCCGCCACGGCTCTGAGTTCGCTCGTCACCACAGCTGTCCTGCCGGTACGCGAAGACACCTCCGGTGTACTGATCGGCTCCATCGTCGGTACCTGCGTCGCTGCTCTTGCGCTCTACGTGGCGTTCCGGACCCACTCCGTGTGGGCGCTCGTCTACGGCACTGTGGCATGCGAGTTCAGCGTTGCGTTGTGGTACCTCCTCCGGACCAGGCATCTCGTGCTGCAGGAGCGGCGTACCCGGCCCTCCGACGAGAACGTCGACGAGATCGGCGTCCCCACCTGCAGGGGAGAGAAACGATGAGGATCCTCTTCGTCGGCGACGACTGGGTGGGTAGCAACGCCCGCTCGCTGGCCGACGGATTCCGTCAGGCGGGGCACGACGTGGTCGTCGTGGACACCACTGCCGTGACCCTACCCACCCGATTCTCGCCACCGTGGTTCTACTCGAAGATGCGCCGGCAACGCGCTCCGTGGGACCTCGGGTCCGTACATCGCCGGATCGAATCGGTTGCTACCGCCCTGTCTCCCGATGTGCTGTTCTGTTTCCGGACAGTGCATCTCGACCAGATCCGATTGCTCGATACGCCTGCCCGTCTGCACGTGCACTACAGCCCCGACGACGCGTCGAACCCGTACAACACGACGCCGGATTATCTTCGGCACGAACACGAGTGGGATCTCGTGGTCACCACCAAACGGCACAACGTCCCGGAACTCGCCACCCGAGGAGCCGCCGTGAAATTCGTACTGAGCGCCTATGATCCCGCCTGGCACCGCCTTTCGGCACGTCGGGACCCACAGCGGTACCTACTCGGTTTCGTCGGCAACTGCCGTCCCGATCGCCGTTCCGCCGTTCTCGCCCTGGCCGGACATTACGGGGAGAGGATGCTCGTCCATGGCCCCGGTTGGAGACGCGTGCCCGAATTGCGTCACACCCACGCCATGGTGCGTGGCCCGGTGTACGGGGAACATTTCTCCACCGCGATCGCATCGGTGACGGCGAATCTGGTTCTCCTCAACTCCGACAATCGGGACACGCACACCTGCCGCACCTTCGAGGTGCCGGCCGCGGGCGGATTGTTCGTCGGGCAACGCACCGACGAGCATGCCGCCCTTCTCACCGAGGGCCGGGAATGTCTGCTGTTCTCCGCGGTGGACGAGCTGCACGAGATCCTCCGGTGGTGTGACCGTCGTCCTGAGCGTGCGCGAGCCGTCGCCGAGGCCGGACACCGCCGCATCGTGACCGGCAACCATCGGTACGTCGACCGCGCACGCGAGATCGTCGCCGCACTCGAGGGCAGGGACGCGCAGGGATCGTCGACGTCGGGCACGGTCGGATCCGGGACAGGGAAGGGTACGCCGTGAACTCTCCCGACATCCAGCTCGCCCTGGTGAGCACGGCTCTGATCGCGATCGTCGTAGCGGCCGCCTTCATCCCCGGCGTCGCGAGGGTGTTCTTGATCGCGCAGGCCGTCTATTGGGCCCTGTCCTACGTCGCACGCCCTCTGGTGCTGTTGACAGTGCAGCCGCAACCGCGATACGCGGACAACATCGCCGATCCGCGCCTCGCTGCGATCGGCTACGACCGCGGCGTCTCGGAAGTTCTGCAGCCGGTGGCATTCGGCCTGTGGGTATACGCCGGTGCCGTAGTGGCCTATGCGATCTGGGCTCACCGCCGCCCCCGGACCACTCCCTCCCGGCAATCCACCGCCGACTTCGTTCCCACTCTTGCAACCGTGTACGCGATAGGCATCGTCGGCCGCGCTGTCATGTACCTCACGGGATCGACCGGTCAAGCCGGAGACGTTCAGAGCGCCGATCCTGTTCTCGGCTTCGTCGCACAACTCGCCACGGTCGGCGCGATCGGGCTGATCATCTTCATCCGGCCCACGGACCGAAGAACGACATTCGTCCTGCTCGCTGCGCTGCTCACGATCGAGTTGTTGTGGACGGTGGCAGTCGAGTCGAAGACACCCGTCATGAGCGCCGCCATGGCCGTGGCCGTCCGGTTCGCCTTACACGGCTGGTCCCGTCTGCGAGTCGTGGGCATCGTCCTGATCTCGGCTGTGGGTATCGGCGCGTTCGGGTGGCTGCAGTCGATCAAACAACCCGACTACGTACGAGCAGAGGCGTTGCCACGGGATTCGGCCTATCCTCCGTCGGTACAGCCGTATCTGAGCATCCTGCGGCGATTCGATCTGCTCGAAGCTGCTACGGACAGTTATTACATGGTCATGCGTCCGTGGAGGACTCCTCTGGAAGTCGCCCAGCACGGTCTCCAGAGTTTGATTCCCGCACAGCTCCTCGGCGCCGAGAAGCTACGATCCGGGACCGCCTGGGCCGTCGAGGTGCGGGGGTCGTCCATGGATATGAGCCGGATCTCGGTTTCCCTCGCCGACGGAAACATCAACGAGGGATTCGTCATCGCCGGATATCCGGGTGTCGCCGTCGGTGTGCTGTTCACCCTCGGGTTGCTCCTGCTCGGCGTGCGGGCGTTGCAGGCCCGACACATCGTCGTGGTGGCCCTGGGACTGGCGATTACGGCATCCCCGATCCTTTTCGAACGGGGGTTCCTCGGCAGCATGGAGGTGATCGGCAAATCCCTCCAGCTCGTCGTGTTGGTCTGGCTCGTCGACATGACCGTTCGCGAATACCGCAAACGCACCACCTCCACGGCAGCCACGGCTCCGTCAACACACACGTCCAGCGCAGTCGTCGGGGAATGAGAAGAGGGGTGCAACCATGGCATTGAGTGACTACTTGGGAATCGTGCGCCGCAGGTGGCACATCATTCTCGCGACGGCCCTCGCCTGCGCGGCCCTTGCCTGGGCATACACGTCCACAATCCCGACCGTCTACGTGTCGACGACCCGCATGTATGTATCGATGGCGACCGGCACATCGGTCAACGACTCCTATCAGGGCGGCCTTGCAGCGCAACAGCGCATCACGTCGTATCCGTATGTCGCGACGGGGGCCACCGTCGCCGAGCGAGTCGTCGACCGGCTCGGCTCGACCATCTCACCGAGCGAACTGCAGGGCAAGGTGTCGGCGACGTTCCCGCCGGCCACCACCCTGCTCGAGATCTCGGTGACCGACTCCACTCCCGAAACGGCACGTCAGCTTTCCCGTGCCGTTTCGGACGAATTCGCGCAGCTCGTCGCAGAGATGGAAACGACCGTGGTCGGTGCGGCGCCGGCCGCCCGCGTGTCTGTCGTCGATCCGGCCACATTGCCCACCGAACCCATCGGCCCGAACGCGAAACGCAATCTCGCACTCGGCATCATCGCCGGACTCGGCCTCGGCTTCCTGCTCGCCTTCTTCCGGGACAAGCTCGATCCGACGGTCCGCACCCCGGATCAGCTCGCCCGTTCCGCGGGCGTGCCGGTCCTGGGTACGATCTCATCTCACAGCATCGACGCGACGAGAGATGTGGGGCGGCTGCGCGCACACATCACCGCAGCACGCCAGGGCCGGGATCGGCTGGTGGTCATGTTCACGAGTTTCACCGAGGAGTCCGACCCGCGCGTCGCCACGCGGCTCGCCAAGGCATTGGCGGACACGGGCGCT
This sequence comes from Rhodococcus gordoniae, assembly GCF_001646655.1. Lineage (GTDB taxonomy): Bacteria > Actinomycetota > Actinomycetes > Mycobacteriales > Mycobacteriaceae > Rhodococcus > Rhodococcus gordoniae. The sequence continues at coordinate 74,849 of NZ_LPZN01000044.1, forward strand.
CGGGTCGCTCTGATCGATGCCGACACGTCCGGCGAGGGCGTCACTCGACTTCTCGATATGCAGTCGGTACCCGGAGTCGCCGAATGGCTGCGGGACGAGTACCCGCCACTGACCGAATTTCCCGTCCGGTCGGAGTCGGGGGTTTCGATCGTCCCACTCGGCGCCGCCGACGAGCGCACGTCGGACCTGCTGACAACGGATCGGTTCGCCGGCCTTCTCTCGGCGCTGGAGGATCGCTTCGACTACATTCTCGTGGTCGCCGCTCCGGTGCTCACGGACTCTGCCGCGCTCGATATCTCGACGCATTGCGACGCATCGATCGCCGTGGTTCGACTCGGCACCACGAAAGCGCCCCGGGTGCAAGCCGCTGCGGATGTCTTCGGCGCGTCCGGAGCAAGACTCCTCGGGGCCGTTACGACCGACACGGCACGTACTCGCCGATCCGTTCGAGCCAGAAAGCGCCGGAGTTCCCGGTCGGCAGCGGATCTCGGACTCGCGTATTCCCCCTAGCGTCCCTCCAGGTGGACGAGAATGGCCGATATGGTGTTCAACCGGCGAAAAATGCTCGCCGCGTCGTTCGGCGCCGCGGCAGCACTTCCCCTGGCCTGCTCGCCGCGGGCACCGGTCCCCGATGTCGAACGGGAGGTTCCCGAGGTGTCGAGCGTGTCGCAGCGACGCAACGTCCGTGACTTCGGTGCTGTGGGTGACGGTACGGCAGACGACACCGAAGCAATCGCCCGTGCGGCCTCCGCGGGCGACGGGCCCGCTGTCCTGTACCTCCCGGCCGGCTACTACCGCGTCACCGCCTGGCCCGATCTGCCGGACTTCTCCACGGTGACCGGGGACGGCGGCGACGTCACCATCGTGTTCTACGAAGGGGGCGGACCGCTGATCTCGCTTCGTGATCGGCACCGTGTCCGCTTCGCACGTCTCGGTGTCTATCTGACGGGTCCGGAAGCCGTCGCCGTGTCACTGTCCGGTTCGTTCCGGTGTTCGTTCGATTCGGTGGTCCTGCGAGGAAGCCATCTCAGTGAGAACTTCCCGCTCTACCGCGCCCAGCAGGGCGTGGTCCTGGAAGGGAACACGGGCGGAACCACCTTCGTCGACTGCGACATCAACAATTTCGGAATCGGGATGGTCACCTCGTGTATCCAGAACTATCTGACGGCCTCGAAACTGACGAACAATTACATCGGGGTCCTGGGCACCGGAAACGATCACAACGCCGGGTTGTCCCTGACCGATGTCGAATTCGTGTCCGACAACGATCCGAGGACGACCGACCGGCACATCCGCATCGACGGTGCCGCCAACAACTGGTGGCTGACCAACGTGTGGTTCGAAGGGGCGGACACCGCTCTGTCCGTCGGTGAACGCGGCCGCGGCGGGCCCTCCCAACTGGGCTTGGTCAACTGCAAGATCGCAGCCCGGAGCGTGTGTCTGGATCTGATCTACTGCCGCCAGCCCTATCTCGCCAACGTGCGCTTCGATCCGGACACCGAGGTGTTTCCGACCGAACTGCGCATCGACCCGGAAGGGTGCCCGGAAGGCACCGCGGTCAATCTCGTTTCGAGCGCGTCCACCGACATCGACCTCGCCACTTTCCCCGAGGATTGGAACGTCGTCGGGCGCGGCGTCCTCTCGGGTGGGACCTTCGTAGGGCCCGTGGTGACCCGCGCGGTCGACGACGGAGATCTGTTGCGAGCCGAGAACAGCGACGGCGAAACGCTGTCCGCGATCCTCGCCGACGGATCGTGGCTGTCGGATCGGCCCGGGTCGGGTCCGATCCTCCGGGACGACGACGGACGGTACTGGCGATTGCGGGTCACCACGAAGGGCACGGTGGAAACGGAACCACTCGGTGATCGGCGCCCCGCCGGATGACACCTCCGGTCGACCGTGTCATCTCGTCACCTGATCGACGACATCTCGCATCCGTTCCCGGAACATGCGCCGGGAGAAGGTCTCCGCCTGCGATCGGATCCTCCCGGGATCGTAATTCCTCCCGTCGAAATCCCTCATCGCGGTGGCGAAGTTGTCGACCAGTTCCGCATCGGTGCCGCCGGACACGTGCAGCCCGGTCGATCCGGGTAGAACGGTGTCGAGAGCTCCGCCCGCGCCCAGGGCGATCACCGGTGTGCCGCAGGCCATCGCCTCGACAGGCACGATCCCGAAGTCCTCGAGACCGGGCATCACCACTGCACGACAGCGTCGGTACATGTCGACCAGCTGCCTGTGCGGAACGCGTCCGAGGAAGGCCACCGTCTCCCCTGCGATCTTCCGGCAGTGCTCCGTACTGCGACCGTCACCCACGACCACGAGACGCGCCCCCGCAGTGTTCGCCGCCCGAATCGCCAGGTCCGGCCGCTTGTACGGAACGAGGCGTCCCGCGAGCAGGAAGAAGTCCTCCCGCGGCACACCGCTGTCGGGGGTGAATGCTTCGGTGTCGACCGGTGGGTGGACGACCACGGAGTCGCGGTTCCACCACCGGCGGATGCGGTCGGCGACGGTGGTGGAGTTCGCCACGATACGAGACAACCGGGGCGCGGCAGCAAGTTCGGCACGCCGCGCGGATACGGCGAGCAACCCGAGTGCGACTCCTCCCGGACGACCACCGCCCTCGCCCTCACGCAACGATGCGTCCCATGCCCACCGTGCCGGACTGTGCACATATGCGATCGTCGGTGCCGTCGTGGCGAAGACCGCCTGGCTTGCGAAGGCATGGTGGCTGATGACGACGATATCGGCGCGGTCGAGCTTCATGCTTCGAAAGCTTCTCGCCATCAAGGGAAGAAGAGGGGCGTACGAACGTTCCCCCGACAGGTGGTAGAGCCCGTCGAGCCACGTCGTGTCGATCCGTGTGCGCAGCCGGGACGGGATACCGGACGGTCGGGCGATCGGGACGTGGACCCTCGCCTGCGGCCACTGCACCGCCAGTTGTTCGACGACCTGCTCCGAGCCTGCGATCTCGGTGAACCGTTCGTGGACCAGGGCGACGCGACGCGCGCTCACGGCACTCGACGGTGGGTAGCGGGCGGCGGTGGAATGTCGCTGTCGGGCCGGATCATGTGTCGCCTCTTTCGATTCGGTCCCCGTCCCTTGTACGGACGCTATCACCGGAGGACGCGACCGGACGGATGTTCGGACCGTCGTGCGGCGTTCGTCCCGTTCGGTCCGGTTCCCGTCCGGCCGATTCGGCCGTTCCGACCGAATCCTTCCCGTCCCGGCGAGTACGCTGGATCCACACCCTCCACCGCCGGTGGTCGCCGTTTCATTGTCCGCCCCGTCGGAGTCGCCCAGCAGAGGTGAACGCATGAAGCGTCCCAGGCCGTTCGTGGTGCTCACCACGGCGGGAAGACTGTATACCCGCCCCTTGCGCCACCGGCTCCGGTGCAAGCAGGGTTACAGCCTGTGTGTGCGACTGGGTCCCGTCGAGGTGTCGGGGCATCGCCTCGTCCTCCGATCACCCCGTCTGTCGGACTGGTCTCGCTGGCAAGCACTCCGGATCCGCGACCGGCGGTTCATCGAACCGTTCTGGACCTCGTCCTCGCTTCCCTGGGAGGAACGCCACAGCGAGCAGGCATGGGTCGACGAGTACCTGCACGCCCGCAGCGAGGCCCGGGCAGGACGTGCCCTGCCCTTGGTCATCGAGGTGGACGGCCTGTTCGCCGGACAGTTCAATCTCGAACATATCGACCGGTGGGCGGGTCTGGCAGAGGCGGGGATATGGATCGATTCGACCCTCGCCGGCAAGGGTGTCGCCCTGGCCGCCGCCCGGATGCTCGCCGACTACGGGTTCGGTCCCCTCGGGCTGCACCGCATCACCGCACCCGTGTGCGTGGGAAACGTTCCCGCGGCGCACTGTGCCGAGCAGACCGGGATGCGCCGGGAGGGCACCATGGTCGGCTATCTCGATGTGGGCGGCTCCCGGAAGGATCACCACCTCTGGGCCATCACCGCGGAGATGTGGGCGGCGGAGAAGGATCGGATTGCGGATCGCGCCGCGCGCTGACCGGCAGCTCCACGAGGTCGCCGATGCGGTCGAAGACCGCCCGGCTCGCGCGGATCTGCCGCTCCGCGCGCGTGAGCAGCTCACTACGCATGTCCGGCGCGTCGGCCCAGACCTTTCCGATCACCGCACGGAGGCGGTCCGGCATTCCGTCCTCGTCCAGCCGGACGGTCTCGATTCCGGTACCGAACATGGAGCTCAATCCGGCGAACTTGTCGTCGTAGTAACGCGACGTCGAGAGCCCTACGACCGAGATCCCTTGCGACAGCGCGAAGACGGCCACGTGGTAGGCACCGGTGACGATCATTCGGCACCGCCCCACCCGGTGCGAGAGTGCCCGTGCGCCGGCGAACCTGCCGAGCGGCGGGATCGTCCCCGAATACTCGGCGAGCAGTGGCATCGTCGACCTTCGGTCCTCTGCGTCGTGTTCGGACACGATCAGCGGGACGAGGTGGGCGGCATGGGCAGCGGCCTTCTCGCGCACCGCACGTCCCACCGCGTCGCTGATCGCGGCACCGACCGGGGAATACTCGGCCACTCGCAGACATACGCCGAGATCCGTACCGAGTTCCGCTCGCCGCGTGGAGTAGCCGAGTTCCACCGCGTCGTCCCCCGTCACCACGACGCGGTCCGCAGGGACACCCAGGGAGTGCAGCAGTTCCGGTCCGCGCAGGTCTTCGCGGAGCCCGATCAGATCCACTCGCGGCAGAACCTGCGCGGCCCGCTCGAGGAGGTCGGGCGCGGTGAGCGGACCGAACCCCTGTCCCGTCATCGCGGTGGGAATTCCCAGATCTGCGGCCCGCTCGAGCAATGTCAGGGTCCGTTCCGTCTGGAACCGGTCGATGTCGGTCATGTATCCGCCTCCGATCGCAACCACCACGGAAGCGGTGGCCACTGCATCCGGCACCGTCCGGTCTTCGTCCGCTGTTCCCCTCACACGCCGCACCCGCCGGGTGATTCGGCCGGGCACAGCGACCGCAGCGTCCCAAGCATTCATCGGAGCACCCGCGATCCCGGGGCCCAGCAGGCTTGCCGGCCCCGGCCGTCGGCGGCGGCGCGGCCAACTTCCACCCCGTTGGTAGCAGATCGCGTCGACACGCGGTTCATAGGCTCGCAGCAACGCGGGCGCCGAGGTCAGCACCCCGATTCGGGCGTGCGGCCATCGCTCGGCGAACCGCCGTACGGTCTCGTCGAGAATTGCGAGGTCGCCCTTGTTGTTGAGCCAGTACTCCCCGTTCTCGAGGAGAACGCGAACCTCGCACGAAGCACCGCCGGTCGGAGAGAGGACGCGATTCGTCATGTCGGCACCTTCGGGCACTCGCGAACTTCGAACGGTCGGAGAAATATCTGACTGTCGGACCGAATTGTCCGGTCCGACAAGGAAGGACGATCCGTACCGAACAATACCCGATTCTGTGAGCGCCCGTCTCCCGCGGGCGACGAGCGGAGCGATACGGAGACAGGAAACGTCGAATTCACTCGTTCCCCACGAGGTTCGACAGTGCTGATGACACAATCGGATTCTCGACGATTCTCCGAGCGATGGAGTTCGCTCATGACGCACCCGTCCGACCACCGTGATCGATTCTTCGCTCGATCTGCCGAACTGCAGGCACGCCTCCACGAGCTCGTTCCCGGTGGCGCTCACACCTACGCCCGCGGATCCGATCAATACCCCGAGTTCATCACCCCCGTGCTCGAACGAGGAGCAGGTGCCCGAGTATGGGATGCCGACGGCAACGACTACGTCGAGTACGGCATGGGACTACGCTCGGTCACTCTGGGGCACGGTTATCGACCCGTCGTCGATGCCGTCACCGCCGCCGTGACGAACGGGACCAACTTCACTCGGCCGACGACCCTCGAACTCGCCGCCGCCGAGGACTTCCTCGCCCTCGTACCCGCCGCAGACATGGTGAAGTTCGCGAAGAACGGGTCCGATGCGACCACTGCCGCGGTACGACTGGCACGTGCGGTCACCGGTCGTCGGCACGTCGTGGCATGCGATCAGCCCTTCTTCTCGGTCGACGACTGGTTCATCGGAACGACCGCCATGAAGTCCGGGATCCCGGACGAGACCTGTGAACACACACATCGGTTCCGGTACAACGACCTCGGCTCTCTCGAGCGGGCATTGTCGGCACAGCCGACGGCCTGCGTGATCCTCGAGGCCGCGACGGCCCTCGCCGAACCGGCTCCCGGTTTTCTCGAAGGTGTACGCCGATTGTGCGATCACCACGGTGCGCTGCTGATCTTCGACGAGATGATCACGGGCTTCCGCTGGTCCGAACACGGAGCACAGGGCGTGTACGGCATCCGCCCGGACCTGTCGTGCTGGGGCAAGGCCATGGGGAACGGTTTCCCCGTCGCCGCCCTGGCAGGCCGGCGCGAATTCATGGAGCTCGGTGGTCTGCGCACCGACAGCGACCGCGTGTTCCTCTTGTCGACCACGCACGGACCCGAATCGGGGGGGCTGGCCGCCTTCCGCGCGGTGGTGCGCGCGTACGCCACCGAGGATCCGATCGGACGGATGGAGGCGGCCGGTCGCAGGCTCGCGGATGCGGTGAATGCGGCGGCGTCCGATCTCGGCGTCGAACGGTACGTCCAGGTGCTCGGGCGGCCCTCCTGCCTGATCTTCGTCACCCGCGATCCGGATCTGCAGCCGTCACAGCAGTTCCGCACGCTGTTCCTGCAGGAGATGCTCACGCGCGGAGTGCTCGGTCAATCGTTCGTCATCTCGGCAGCGCACACCGACACCGACGTGGACGAGACCGTCGAGGCAGCGCGCGAGGCCATGTCGGTATACCGCCGAGCCCTGGACGCGGGCGGGGTCGCCGGACTCCTCCGAGGCCGGCCCGTCGCTCCAGCGCTACGCGCCCGCGCGGAGCCGAGGCGCCTCGACGACGCATCCACCGGATTTCACTTCTCCCAGTAACGTTCCCACGCATCGGTATCCAGGGCGCCGTAGGGCACGCCGTCGGCATGGGCCGCTTTCTCTGCCGCCCGCACGGCCGCCACGAAATCCATTGTGGCACTGCGCAGCGCGCTCTCCGCATCACCGTCCCCGGTGACTCGTACCAACCGCAACTCGGCCGGGACGAGATGTGCGGGAAGGCCGGCCCGAGTGGCACGCTCGATCACCTTGTCCGTCAAGGAGAGTGCGGGCTGCGCCATCGCGATCCCGTCGAGACACGACGCCCGGGCCTTCTCCGCCTTCTTCGCGACCTCCCACGCCGCCTCCTGTTCCGCGACGTCGAGCGGGCCGGTGTGCCCGTTGGTCAGGTGCGGGCTCCGTGCGGCCAGCTTGGCGACGAGCGTGGTGGCCACGTCCTCGACGGTGAACTGCCCGTTCGCCTCGGCGATCCGCGAGTGGAACAGCACCTGCAGGAGCAGGTCGCCGAGTTCCTCACGGAGCTCGTCCGGATCGCCCGACTCGACGGCGTCGAGCACCTCGTAGGTCTCCTCGATCAGATAACGGCGCAGGCTCTCGTGGGTCTGGGTGACCTCCCAACCCCCGAACGACCACAGTCTGTCCATCACGGCCGCCGCCTCGACGAGAGCGGTGTAGTCGGTCATGCATTCACCGTGGCCGCGCTGTTCAGGTCCACCATCCCTTGCGGTTTGCCGTCGAGCGCCAGCAGGAAGTCGGCGATGTACTGCAGCAACGCCACGTCCCGCACCCGATCCGATCCGACACCGCCGGTCCGTGGGATCGGCAACTGGACGAGGCCGCTGGTCGCGCGGTACTGCGCGCCCGGATACAACCGCTTGAGCCGCATCTGCTTCGAGTCGGGCAGTTCCATCGGCGAGATCCGGATCTGGGTTCCGGTGACGGCGACCTCCTCGAGGCCGTACTCGCGGCACAGCAGCCGGAGCCTGCCGACGGACACGAGCCGCTGAACCTCCTCGGGCAGCGGGCCGTACCGGTCGACGAGTTCGTGGACGACCGTGGCGATCGCCGCATCGTCGTTCGCGGCCGCGAGCTTGCGGTACGCCTCGAGACGCAACCGATCGGACGCGACGTAGTCGGCGGGGATGTGCGCGTCGACGGGAAGGTCGATCCGCACCTCCTTGGGCGCTTCGTCGGTGGTGACGGTCCGGCCGTCGGCTGCTGCCCTGTATGCCTCGACGGCCTCACCGACGAGCCGCACGTACAGGTCGAAGCCGACACCCGCGACGTGACCGGACTGCTCGCCGCCGAGAACGTTTCCGGCACCGCGGATCTCGAGATCCTTCATGGCGACGGCCATACCCGCGCCGAGATCGGAGTTCTGCGAGATCGTGGCGAGCCGGTCGTAGGCCGTCTCCGTCAGCGGCTTCTCCGCCGGGTACAGGAAGTACGCGTAGCCGCGCTCCCGCGAACGCCCGACACGTCCGCGCAACTGGTGCAGCTGCGACAGGCCGAGCGCATCCGCCCGTTCGACGATGAGGGTGTTGGCATTGGAGATGTCGAGACCGGTCTCGACGATCGTGGTGCACACCAGCACGTCGAACTCGCGCTGCCAGAAGCCTTGCACCGTCTTCTCGAGCGTGTCCTCGTTCATCTGCCCGTGCGCCACCGCGACCCGCGCCTCCGGAACGAGGTCGCGAAGCCGTTTGGCGGCCTTGTCGATCGAGCTCACCCGGTTGTGGACGTAGAAGACCTGACCGTCGCGCAACAACTCTCGCCGGATGGCCGCGGCGACCTGCTTGTCGTTGTACGCGCCCACATAGGTGAGGATCGGATGCCGTTCCTCGGGCGGAGTGAGGATGGTCGACATCTCGCGGATCCCGGCCATACTCATCTCGAGGGTGCGAGGGATCGGCGTGGCCGACATCGTGAGCACGTCGACGTGGGTGCGCAGCGCCTTGATGTGTTCCTTGTGCTCGACGCCGAAACGCTGTTCCTCGTCGACGACCACGAGACCGAGGTCCTTCCAGCGGACGCCGGTCTGCAGCAGGCGGTGGGTGCCGACGACGATGTCGACGGTGCCGTCGGCCATGCCCTCGATGATCGCGCGCGACTCGGCCGCGTCGGTGAACCGGCTCAATCCCTTGACCGTCACGGGGAAGGCCGCCATCCGCTCGGTGAAGGTCTGCAGATGCTGCTGCGCGAGCAGAGTCGTGGGGACGAGCACCGCGACCTGCTTGCCGTCCTGCACGGCCTTGAACGCCGCGCGCACGGCGATCTCGGTCTTGCCGTAGCCGACGTCGCCGATCACGACGCGGTCCATCGGTACCGGCTTCTCCATGTCGGCCTTGACCTCGGAGATCACCGTGAGCTGGTCCTGTGTCTCGGTGAAGGGGAAGGCGTCCTCCATCTCCTTCTGCCACGGCGAGTCGGGCGCGAAGGCGTGGCCGGGTGAGGCCTGCCGCGCCGCGTACAACCGCACGAGTTCGCCGGCGATCTCCCGAACCGCCTTGCGGGCCTTGCGTTTGGTGTTGGCCCAGTCGGATCCGCCGAGCTTGCTGACGGACGGCAGTTCGCCACCGACGTAACGGGAGAGCTGGTCGAGTTGTTCCATCGGAACGAACAGTTTGTCGCCGGGCTGGCCGCGCTTGCCGGGTGCGTACTCGATGACGAGGTATTCGCGGCGGGCGCCACCGACGGTCCGTTCGACCATCTCGACGAACTTGCCGATGCCGTGCTGGTCGTGGACGACGAAATCGCCGGCGTTCAGGGCGAGCGGGTCGACCTGGTTGCGGCGCTTGACGGGCGTCTTGCGTCCCTCGGTGACGACGCGGTTGCCGGTGAGGTCGGCTTCGGTGACGACGACCAGGCCCGGCACCACATTGTCGTCGTTGCCGGGAAGCACCACGCCCTCGTGCAGACAGCCGCGCATGACACCGACCTGCCCGCGCACCGGTTCGGAGCCGGGCTCGAGTTTCGCGGCGGGGACCTCGTTCTCCTTCAGCCGCTCGAGGACGCGCTGCCCGGTTCCCGTGCCGGCAACGACGATCACCGCACGCCCACCGGCGGTGACGTGCGCGCGCAGGTTCACGAACAGCATCGACAACAGGTCCTCGGAACCGCGGACCTCGGGTGCCGGCTGTACATCGAGGACGATCTCGCTCTCGGAACCCGAGGCGAGCGGGCTCAGCGTCCACCACGGTGTCCCTGCCGCCTGCGCGGCCTCGCGCACCTGGCGCAGCGATCGGTAGGCCGACTCGCCGAGATCGAGTTTCTTCCCGTCCACTCCGTTGAGATTCGAGGTGTCGAGCGGCACCGCACCACCGAGCGAAGCCGCCGTCCACGACGCCTCGAGGAACTCCTGCCCGGTGCGGGCGAGATCGCTCGCCCGGGTGCGGACCTTCTCCGGATCGCAGATCAGCACGTGCGCGCCGGCGGGCAGAACGTCGGTGAGCAACTGCAGCTCGCCGGACTGCAGCACCGGCAGCAACGCTTCCATGCCCTCGACGGGAATGCCCCCGGCCATCTTGTCGAGCATCTCGACGAGCGCCGCGTCGGCCGGGTTGTCCTGGGCGAGCTGCGCGGCCCGGGCCTTGACCTCCTCGGTGAGCAGCAGTTCGCGGCACGGCGGCGCGATGAGCACCGGCACGTCGACCTCGGTGATCGACCGCTGGTCGGCGACGGAGAAACATCGCAGTTCGGTGACCTCGTCGCCCCAGAATTCGACGCGGACCGGATGGTCGGCGGTCGGGGGGAAGATGTCGAGAATGCCGCCGCGCACCGCGAACTCGCCGCGCTTGCCGACCATGTCGACCCGGGTGTAGGCGAGTTCGACGAGTCGCTCGACGAGCTCCTCGAAGTCGTGTTCGGTGCCGACCCGCAGGGTGACGGGATCGATCTCGCCGAGTCCGGGTGCCATCGGCTGCACCAGCGACCGCACGGTGGCGACCACGACCCCGAGTTCGGGTCCGAGGTCGCGATCATCGGGACGGGCGAGGCGACGCAGGAGGTGCAGGCGACGGCCCACGGTGTCGGCGCTCGGAGACAGGCGCTCGTGCGGCAGGGTCTCCCACGAGGGGAACTGTGCGACCGAGTCGCCGAGCATCTCGGTGAGTTCGGCGGTGAGATCGTCGGCCTCGCGTCCGGTGGCGGTGACCACGAGCAGCGGCGTCTTCTCGGCCAGCGCCGCCGCGACGAACGGCCGGGCGGAGGGCGGTGCGACGATCTCCTGTTCGGCGGAACCGGCGAGATCGCCGATCCTGCTCAGTCGGTGGTCGGCCAGCGCGATCCGCGCCAATCCGGACAGTGGGACAGCGGCCGGGGGCACAGCAGACAAGGAAGGCGCTCCTGAGTGTGGGACGAGAACCTTGTCGAGTCTATTCCGCTGTCCCCTCGTGCGTCACCGCGCCGGGGCGCGAGGAGGATCACCGCGCCGGGGCGCGAGCAGGTCGGCGCTGTTGGCACCGAGCTCACGGGCCGCCCAGCCGGCCAGCCCGGCGAGCAGTCCGTCGTCGCCCGCCTCCCGCCGGGCGTCGTCGGTGAGCCAGCGACGTCGCACCATTCTCAGCAGGGCTGTGCGGGTGCGGGCGGGATCCGCGTCGAGTGCGAAGGTGACGAACGCGTCGGGAGTCCACGCTTCGATGCCCGAGCGTTCCAGCGCCCCGGTGAGCTCGGGGTCGGCGGTGATCACGGCGTCGGCGTGGCACAGCAACGCCACCGACGTCACGTGCGCTTCCCGCGGGCCCGTCACGTGCGGTACCTCGCGCAGGACGGTGGTGGGCCAGACCACGCGGGCATCGGGGAAGGCGCGGTCGAGTTCGGCGAAGAGGAAGTCGCGGGCGGGGCGCAACAGCTCCCGCGGGAGCAGGCGGTCCACCTCCGCGACGATTCCGTCGCTCCAGAAGGGTTGATACAGGCCCTCTTCGGCCAGGGCGAGCGCCACATCACGCAGCCGGGGACGGGAGAGCACCGTCGCACCGAGTACCACTCGAACCGGCATAGTCACCCTTCGTCGAATCGTGGGCCCGTCCATGCTGTCGTCACGGCTCGCACAGTACTGTCAGAACGGGTCGTACAGGCCCTCGCGGCGGGTGAGGTCGGCGAGACCGTCGAGGACCGTCGTGACCACCTCCGTCTGCTGGATCGCGAGTTCGCGGACGTCGGAGCGCGACACGCGCCGGTGCAGGCCGTGGAAGTCGGCGGCGAGCGCGCCCGTGTCCACCAGGTGGGCCACGTAACGGCGGGAACAGCCGAGGACGTCGGCGGCCTGGGCGATCGTCAGCAGTGGCGGCACGACACCGATGGTCACGGCGGTGTCGGGACCGAACCGGTCGAGCAGGCGCGCGAGCGCTGCGGGTGCCTCGTCGGCGGAGAACGGACCGAAACTCACGACGGCAGCCGCAGGCGGCGCTCCACGAACTGCCGGAAATATTCGAGCTTGTTCGCCGGCACCAGCGCGGGCAGGATCATCCGCCACATCGAGCCCGTCCGTTCGGCGAGCCGATCGATCGCCTTGAGGGCGTTCGCCATGATCCGAGCGCCCATCGCCTGCTCGAGGAGCAGCAGGGAGACGGCGTGGACGTCGACGTCCTCGACGAGGTCGCCCTCCTCGGCCGCCCTGGTGGCCAGCTCCTGCAGAGTGCTCTGCCAGGTCTCGTAGGGCCGGTGCTCGGTGCCCTGGTAGTCGCCGATCTCGACGAGCAGCCGGAACATCGCCCGCACCACCGGATCGGTCTCGGCCATGTCGACGTGGAGTACGGACAGATCGATCAGTGTCTCGAGAGCCGGGGAGCGGCGGTCCATCTTGGATTCGGCGGCGGCGGCGAAGCGCAGATACCCGGAGTCGATCACTCCGCGCGCCAACTCTTCCTTCGAACCGAAATGGAAGTACAGCGCCCCCTTGGTGACACCGGCCTCCTCGATGATGTCGCCCAGATTCGCGTCCGCGTATCCGTCGCGGACGAATACGGTCGCTGCGCCCTGCAGCACGGATTCGCGCGTCACCTCTGCGCGTACTTGTCGTCCCACCACAGCCTGCCTTCTCACGGGTATCCCTACGATAACGCCGCTTACCCGGAAGTAGAGAGCAGACGCTCCCGAAAACGAGAGGACTATTCGGAAATCGGGGGCTCCCCGAGCTTCGGGTCCGCTTCGAGACCGATCAGGCCGTTCCAGCACAGGTTCACGAGGTGGGCTGCCACATCTTCCTTCGACGGGGTGCGGCGATCGAGCCACCATGTCGCGGTGGTGGCGACCATACCGACGAGCGCCTGGGCATAGAGCGGAGCGAAGTCGGGGTTGAGGCCGCGGCGGGAGAAGTCGCCGGACAGCAGCTCCCCCACCTGCCGCATCGCTTCGTTGAGAAGGCTCGAGTAGGTGCCTTCCTCGGCCGACATCGGCGAGTCGCGCACCAGGATCCGGAAACCGTCGGTGCGTTCCTCGATGTAGGTGAGCAGGGCGAGCGCCGCGCGCTCGACGCGGATCCGCGAACGGTTCCGCGTGAGGCTCTCGGTCACCATCGACATCAGGACCGTCATCTCACGGTCCACGACCACCGCGTAGAGACCTTCCTTGCCTCCGAAGTGTTCGTAGACGACGGGCTTGGAGACCTGCGCCCGCTGGGCGATCTCCTCGATGGAGGTGCCCTCGTAACCGCGCTCGGCGAAGAGGGCGCGGCCGATCTCGATGAGCTGTTCCCGACGCTGCGTGCCCGTCATCCGGATCCGCGGAGTGCGCTCGGTCCGCTTCTGCGACGCCTGCGACACATGTCCTCCTTCGGCGGCGGGGCGTACTCGAACGTTCGACAGCCTATCCATTCCCGATCCCGCCACCCCAGGTTCGACGCCGACGCCGTCTCGTGCAAGGATCGGGGGCGCACGTCCGCCGGTTCCGCCGCGGAGGTGTGGCAGTCCGCCGTGGTGTAATCGGCAGCACCTCTGATTTTGGTTCAGATAGTTCAGGTTCGAGTCCTGGCGGCGGAGCGGGAACCGTCCCGGGGAGCCTCAGCGCTTCCCCGGTGCACGCACGGACCGGCGTGCAGAAACGTGTCGAGGGAGCTACATGCAGGTGCAGACCGCGATCGTCGTGCTGGCAGCCGGAGCAGGAACAAGAATGCGGTCGAAGACACCGAAGGTGTTGCACACCCTCGGTGGCCGCACGATGCTCGCCCACTCCCTCCACGCCGCCGTCGCGCTCGAACCCTCCCATCTCGTCACGGTCGTCGGGCATCGCCGCGCGGAGGTCTCCGCCGAGGTGACCGCCGTCGCCGAGAGTCTCGACCGCGAGATCCGGGTGACCGTCCAGGACGATCAGCTCGGCACCGGTCACGCCGTGGAGTGCGGCCTGGGCGCCCTGCCCGACGACTTCGACGGCACGGTGGTCGTCACCGCGGGCGATGTCCCGCTGCTCCGCCCCGACACCCTGCGTGAGTTGCTCGCCGCGCACCTCGACCCCGAGCCGGCCGCGGTCACCGTCCTGACCACCACGGTGTCCGAGCCCACCGGGTACGGCCGCATCGTCCGCACCACCGACGGTGATGTCGCCGGGATCGTCGAGGAGAAGGACGCGTCCACGACGCAGCGCGCGATCCAGGAGATCAACACGGGCGTGTACGCCTTCGACGCGGCCGCGCTGCGGTCGGCCCTGGGCAAGTTGAGCGACGACAATTCGCAGGGCGAGCTGTACCTGACCGACGTCGTGAAGATCGCCCGCGGAGAGGGCCTGGCCGTCCGCGGTGTGCACACCGACGACGCCGTGCAGGTCTCCGGCGTCAACGACCGCGTCCAGCTGGCCGCACTGACCGCCGAACTCAACCGGCGTCTGCTCGAGCACTGGATGCGCGAGGGTGTCACGGTGATCGACCCGGCGTCGACGTGGATCGACGTCGACGTCGTTCTCGGCAGCGACGTCACCATCCATCCCGACGTGCAGTTGCGCGGCCGCACCGTCGTCGCCGACGACGCGGAGATCGGCCCCGGCACGACTCTCATCGACGTGCAGGTCGGCGCGGGCGCCAGCGTCGTGCGCACCCACGGCTCCCACGCGGTGATCGGCGCGGAGGCCACCGTCGGACCGTTCACCTTCCTGCGTCCCGGCACCGAACTCGGCGCGTGCGGCAAGCTCGGCGCCTTCGTCGAGACGAAGAACGCGCAGATCGGGGCGCATTCGAAGGTTCCCCACCTCACCTATGTCGGCGACGCGGAGATCGGCGAGCACTCCAACATCGGAGCGTCGAGCGTGTTCGTCAACTACGACGGGGTGCAGAAGTACCGCACGGTCGTCGGATCGCACGTCCGCACCGGGTCGGACACGATGTTCGTCGCCCCCCTCACGGTGGGCGACGGCGCCTACACGGGCGCCGGAACAGTACTCCGCCGCGACGTTCCTCCGGGGGCGCTGGCGGTGTCGGGTACGCCACAGCGCAATATTGAAGGGTGGGTCCAGCGCAATCGCGCCGGTACCCCCGCTGCCGAGGCAGCATCGAGAGCACAGCAGCAGCACGACCACGATCGGCAGAAGGACGGCCAGAACCAGTGACCAATTGGATCGACAACCAGAAGAACTTGATGCTCTTCTCCGGCCGGGCTCATCCCGAGCTGGCGGAACAGGTCGCGAAGGAACTGGGCGTCCCCCTCACCCCGCAGACGGCACGGGACTTCGCCAACGGTGAGACGTTCGTGCGCTTCGAGGAGTCGGTGCGCGGTTCGGACGCCTTCGTGCTGCAGAGCCACCCGTTCCCGCTGAACCAGTGGGTCATGGAACAGCTCATCATGATCGACGCGCTCAAGCGTGGTTCCGCCAAGCGCATCACCGCGATCCTGCCGTTCTACCCCTACGCCCGTCAGGACAAGAAGCACCGTGGGCGCGAGCCCATCTCCGCTCGCCTGATCGCCGATCTGCTCAAGACCGCCGGCGCCGACCGCATCATCACGGTCGACCTGCACACCGATCAGATCCAGGGCTTCTTCGACGGCCCGGTCGACCATATGCACGCGCAAGGTCAGCTCGCCGAGTACATCCGCGGCAAGTACGGCGTCGAGAACATCGCCGTGGTCTCCCCCGATTCCGGTCGCGTGCGCGTGGCCGAGAAGTGGGCCGACACTCTCGGTGGTGCGCCGCTGGCGTTCATCCACAAGACCCGCGACCCGCTCGTGCCCAACCAGGTCAAGTCGAACCGCGTGGTCGGTGAGGTCGAAGGCCGCACCTGCATCCTCATCGACGACATGATCGACACCGGCGGCACCATCGCCGGCGCGGTGAAGATCCTGAAGGAGGCCGGTGCGGGCGACGTCATCATCGCGGCCACCCACGGCGTGCTCTCCGATCCGGCCGCCGAGCGCCTCGCCGCGTGCGGAGCCAAGGAGGTCATCGTCACCAACACGCTGCCGATCCCGGAGGAGAAGCAGTTCGACTGCCTCACCGTGCTGTCGATCGCCCCGCTGCTCGCGCAGACGATCCGCGAGGTCTTCGAGAACGGCTCGGTGACCTCGCTGTTCAACGGGGTCGCCTGACCTTCGGTTCCACGACGGGGCAGACTGTCCGGGTGTTCACCGGATTTCCCGTCGCGGCCCTCGACTTCTACGACGATCTCGAGGCCGACAACAGCAGAGCATTCTGGGCCGCGCACAAGGCCGTCTACGACGACTGCGTGCGCGGCCCGATGCTTGCCCTGCTCTCGGAACTCGGGGAGGAGTTCGGTGAGGGCAAGGTCTTCCGCCCGTACCGCGACGTACGGTTCAGCAGGGACAAGTTGCCGTACAAGACCCATCAGGGCGGATTCGTCTCCGTCGCGCAGAGCGTCGGCTACTACGTCGAGATCAACGCTGCCGGGTTGCGGCTGTCCGCGGGCCTGTTCCACGGTTCGTCCGAGCAGATCGCCGGCTACCGCACAGCGGTCGATCACGAGCGGCGCGGTCCGGAACTCGGGAGGATCGTGCGCAAGCTCGAACGGTCGGGCTACGAGATCGGGGGCGACCGGCTGAAGTCCCGGCCGCGTGGCGTGGACGCCGATCATCCCCGCATCGAACTCATGCGGCACCGGTCACTGTGGGCCGGTCGCACCGAGATCTCACCTCCCTGGATCGACACTCCGCGCACTCTCGAGGAGGTGCGTTCGGCGTGGCGGGAGTTCCGGCCGTTGGTGCGCTGGCTCACCGCCGCCACCGCAACGTGATCCGGCAGACCGGGTGGTATGGAAATGCTGTGTGGCGCAATGGTTTGAGGACGCGCCGGGACGGGAATGATCTTCGTCACGCCGCGCGAAATCGTCGCAGGTCGGGCGGGACCCCCTCCCCTGCATAACTCCGCTTTCACCTAAAGTGGCACCTCGTGACCGACGCGCAAACTCTCGAAGCCCCTACGGAAAACGCGACAATCCGAACGGTCCGACGATGGTCGCCGGGTGCGTGCGTCTGGTGTGGCGACACCGACTCGGTCGAACTCTTCCGCAACGAACCTCGCTGTGCCACATGCCGTAAGCACGAAGCCGTCATCGACGAGGCCCGCAAGTTCATGGGCATGTACGGTCTGCGGCCCATCGGCGGCACCCTGCAGTCCGACGACGAGGAGGAGCACGAGCACCGCCTCGCCGCTCGCGAGGCCCGCCGTGCCCTCAACGACATCCGTCTCGCCGAGCAGCCCGATCCGGCGCTCGTGCGCAAGGCCCTGCGGCCCCGCGCCACCGCGATCACCGACAGCCATGTCGGTACCTCCGCTCAGGCGTCGGCGCGTCCGGCTGCCGCGACCCGGAACTCGTCCTCGCCGGCGTCGAAGCCGGCGAAGTCCGCCGCCCCGGTCCGCACGGACGCGGTGGACGTCGAGGAGATCCAGACCCGTGCCCTCGCTCTGCTCGACCAACTCTCCGCGATCGACGCGCAGCTCACTCTCGTCGCCGAGCAGAGCGGCCTTGCCGCCCGTGCCCGGCGCAGCGACCTGGAGAAGCAGAAGGCGACGATCCTCCGCACCCTCGCCGCACTCGAGAAGGCACGTCTGAGCGCATCCGGCCGCTAGCCGCCGGCTTACGATCGCAGCCCCGCCCGCGCCGACGAGTTCGCTCGACGGTCCGGTGCCGGGGCTGCCGTCGTTAGCGCACCTCACAACTGCTCTCGTTACCGCACCTCACGACAACGGACCAGGTAGTCTGTGATCGACCAAGGCCTGTCGGGGGGCACTGTTCGGGCCTTCCCGCCTGCGCAGATCCGGACCGAAGCCTTCCGAAGGAGTGCGCGTGAGTGTTTCCGACTCCCCTCGCGTCGGTGCACCCGCGTGGCGTTCACTGTCCTCGGCTCTGGCACGCCCCCGTCTGTTCGCGTGCCTCGACCGGTGCTCCACGCTGACGGTGATCGACGCTCCCCCCGGTTTCGGCAAACGCACCCTCGTCGCCGGATGGCTCCACCAGGGCGGCGCACCCGACCACACGGTCGTCTGGGTTCCCGAACTCACCCGCCCCGGCGACGGCGACCTGCCGGAGTGTGTCCTCGACATCCTCGTCGACCATCCGGCCGTCGAGGTCACCACCGACGGCTCGCCGTTCGATCGGGTGGTCCGTGCCCTCCGCGATCTGGGATCACCGTGTCTGCTCGTTCTTGCCTGCGTGCCGGCACCGAACGCGGCCCGGATCCTCCGGGAAACTCTGCGGTTGCTCGATCACTGTCCGAAACTCGATGCGATCGTCTGCCTTCCGGGCAACAACATCGATCTGAGCGAGGTCATCACCCGCGGGATGGAATGCACGTACATCCCGGCCCCCGATCTGCTGTTCACCGTCGGAGAGACCACCCGGCTGCTGAACTCCACCGGAACCGCACGCTCCGACGGCGAATGCGAGGCGGTGTCCCGCGTGCTCGGTGGTGTACCCGCCCTCGTCTCGGCAGCCACGGGACTCGCCCGTAACCGCCCGCAGCGGTTGATCGACAACCGGGGGTTGCCGACCACGGCACTGGAATGCCTCGTACGGACCCATGTCGAGGGCCTGCTCGACGACCTCGACGCCGCCGAGTGCGACTTCGCATACTCCGTCGCGGTAGCCCACAGCCTCACCGCCGACGAAGCAGCCGAGCTGACCGGCGTGGCCGACGCCGAAGCCCGGCTGACCGCGCTCGCCGCAGCGGGGCTTCTGATGGATTCCCCTTACCGTGATCCCCGGACCTGGCGCTGGCCCGACGCGGTGCGTTCGTGCGTCCTGGAGATCTCCCGCCGGGCACGACCCGGGCACGCCGACGCCCTGCTCGGCGAACTCGCCCGGGCACATCGCGACGCCGGAAATCCCGCCGAAGCGTCGATCTACGCGGTCGAGGCCGGCGACTGGAAGACCGCCGTGACGATCGTCGAGGAGTCCTGGGCGCACATGGTGGAGCGTTCCTTCGACGTTCTCGTCAAGGTGCTCAGACAGATCCCGGATGGGGAACTCGAGGACCACCCCTCGGTACTGGCCGGTCGCGCGCTGTTCACGCAGATGCTCGACGAGCATTCGATCCTGCACGCCTCCCTGTCCACCGACGTCGACGAACTCGTCGAGCTCGGGAGGACGGCCGAAGCCGCCCAGGCCGTGTACGTCGCGACGGTACAGACCCTGACGCTGCGGGTCTCGGGCGAATTCGGTGAAGCCGCGCGACTGACCCTGCTGTTACAACCGCTCGTCGGGTCGATCCTCGAGCATCGACCCGACGACCTCGCCCCCCAGCTTCCGCTGTTGCGCCTGCAGTGGGCGATCACGCTCCAGCTCGCCGGATATCTCACCGAGTCCACCGCCGCCTTCCGGCGCGCCTACCGCGGTGCCTATGCCGCGAACATCGCCTTCGCCGTCCAGAACGCCGCGGGAAGTTCGGCCCTGAACTGGGCGGCCGTCGGCGACCTTCCGCGGGCGCGGGAATGGTTGCACATCGAGAGGCGCGCCGAGCAGACCGAAGGTCGCTGGGGCGAGATGGTCAAGGTGAGCGGCCGAGTGGCCTCCGCGCTCGTTCATCTGGACGCGCTGGATCTCGACGAGGCTGCCGGATATCTCGACACAGTGGGTGTACCCCGCGTCTCGGAAGAACTCTGGGGATTCGTCGCCTATGCGCGTGCCTCCTACGACCTGGCCACGGGTCATGCCTACGACGGGCTCACCGGATTGCACCGGTTGATCGCGTCGCACCACGACCTGTACGGACACGGAGCCTTCTGTCGCAGAATGCTCGGCGCAGCCGAGATCGATCTGCATCTGGCGCTCGGAAACGGCAACCTGGCGCGTGCCCTCGCTGCCGAGCAGTCGGCAGACCATCCGATGTGCGTGGTGGCGGCGGGACGGGCCGAACTGTTCACCCGTCATCCCGAGGCCGCGTTGAAGAAACTCAAGCGCGTCCCGTGGACGGAATGCGGATATCCGCGCGCCCATCTCGAATCGTTGCTCGTCGCCGCCGGCGCCCACCTCGACCTCGGCGACGAGAACGGCGCCGCGAGGAACTGGCGGCGGGCCTGCGCTCTGGCCGAGTCCCTCGGCAACCGCCGTGCGTTCACCACCCTCCCCGGCGATGTCACCGAACATCTGGTTGCCCTGTCGGGTCGTCCGGTTCCGGGCGGGCCCGTCGGGTCGGTCTTCGCCGAGCCCGTGACCCACGTCGAATTGTCCCCGCGAGAGACGGACGTTCTCGAACTGCTGGCACTGGGATCGACCCACGCCGACATCGCGAAGAAGCTGTTCGTCTCGCACAACACGATCAAGACCCAGCTGCGCAGCATCTATCGCAAGCTCGGGGTCCACACCCGGGTGGAGGCGATCGGCCGGGCGCGCGATCTCAGGCTGCTGCCGGTCCGCCGGTCGCTGTAGACGAAGTCGCCCGCATCCGGGCCGCGAGCCGCAGGTCGAGCACCCACACTACGCCCGCGAGCGTCGCCAGACCGACGCCGAGCACACACACCGCGGGCCACCCGCCGACCGACCACGCCGCCGTGCCGAGCGCCGATCCCGATGCGGCCCCGACGAAATAGCCCGTCATGTAGACGGAGTTCACGCGGGAGCGAGCGTCGGGATCGAGGGCGTACACGATGTTCTGATTCGTGATCTGCACGAGATTCAACGCGAGGTCGACGACGAGCATCCCCACGACGAACCACACCAGCGAGCTCCCGCCCGCGGCGAGCGCGGCCCACGACGCGACCAGCGTGACCACGCCCACGGCAGTCGTCTGCGGTCCGTACCCGCGGTCGACGAGCCGTCCCGCGACGGTTGCCGCGACCGCACCGGCCACCCCGGCCAGGCCCACGAGACCGATCTGCAGGTCGTCGAGGCCGAACGGCGGGTCGGACAACAGGAACGCCATCGTCGAGAACAACGCGCCCACCGATGCGAAGCCCAGTCCCCCGAGAATCGACCGGGTCCGCAGGCGGGGATGCCGGACGATCAACGTCCCGAGCGATCGCAGAGTGCTGCCGTAGCCCTGCCGGACCGCCGGCGGTGTCGCCGGAAGCACCCGCCACAACGCGAGGGCCACGATCACCATGGCCACCGCGCTCACCCGGTAGACCGTCGTCCAGCTGTCGCCGAGTTCGGCGAGGATGCCTGCGACACTCCGGGCCACGAGGATCCCGACGAGCAGCCCGCTCATCACGGTGCCGACCGCGCGCCCACGCGATTCGGGGGTGGCGAGGGTCGCCGCGAACGGCACCAGCACCTGCGCCGCGACCGAGAACAGACCGGCGATCGCGGTGCCCGCGACGAGCACCCCGATGTTCGGCGCGAATCCGCTCAGCCCCTGCCCGGCGGCCGCGGCCAGCACAAGCATCACGGCCAGTCGCCGCTGCGGGAACATGTCGCCGAGGGGGACGAGGAACAACAGGCCGAGGGCATAGGCGACCTGCGCGACCGTCACGGTGGAGGCCGCAGCCGACCGGGAGGTGTCCAGCGCCTCGGCGATGGAGTCGAGAAGCGGCTGGTTGAAGTAGTTGCCGCCCACGCACAGACCCGTCGCCACGGCCATGAGCAACAGGACCGGGGTCGTCAGCACGGGACGAGAGGACGTCATGTCGTCCAGCCTCCCGTGCCGGCTCGGCAGGTGTCGAATCCTCCCCGGCGGCCGAACTGCGGGAGTTCTCGGGAGGTTACTGCCGGGAGGCGCCGATCAGGACGAACCGTCCGTCGGGGTCGACCCATTCGTGCCGGACGACGAATCCCGCATCGGCGAGTTCCTGCGCGAGACCGGCGAGACGGAACTTCGCGGAGATCTCCGTCCGGATCTGTTCGCCTTCCGTGAAGGAGATCTCCAGGTCGAGGCCCGGGATCCGGACGTCCATCGCCTCGGTCGCCTCGAGTCGCATCTCGATCCACTCGTTCTCGGCGTCCCAGACGGCACGGTGCACGAACCGTTCCGGGTCGAAGTCGGCACCCAGCCGGTCGTTGAGCACGCGCAGGACGTTCCGATCGAACTCCGCCGTCACTCCGGCCGCGTCGTCGTAGGCGGCGAGCAGAGTGTCGCGGTCGATGACGAGTCCCGCCCCGAGGAGCAGCCATTCGCCGGGACGGAGGATCGCGGCCGTGCCGGCGAGGAACTGGGCGCGTTCGCTCGGGACGAGGTTGCCGATGGTGCCGCCGAGGAACGCGATCGCGCGTGTGCCACCGGCAGGAAGATGCGCGAGCGAATCGGTGAAGTCGCCGACGACACCGTGCACCGTCACGTTCGGATACTCCGCCGTCAATCTGGTGACGGCCGAACGCAGCGCCGGCTCGGAGACGTCCTGCGGTACATAGGTGTGGAGGTACGGTCCGAGGGCATCGAGCAGCACGTATGTCTTCTCGGACGAGCCGGAGCCGAGTTCGACGAGCATCTCGGGACGGGCGGACTCGGCGAAATCGGCGGCGTGCTGTCGCAGCAGGGCGAACTCGGTGCGCGTCGGGTAGTACTCGGGCAGCCGCATGATCTTCTCGAACAGTCGGCTGCCCCGCGCGTCGTACAGCCAGGTGGGCGACAGGTACTTGGGATCGGACGTGAGTCCGCGCCGTGCGTCCTCGCGCAGTTTGGCATCGAGGTCCTCGGGGCGCAGATGTACGTCGACGATCACGGTGGGCCGACCTCCAGTGGTGAGACGATGAGTTTGCCCGGCACCGCGGCGACGAGATGCCGGTCGGGTACGGGTTTCCAGCGACTGTCGTCGTCGAACGGTTCGGACGCCACGATCGCGGTCTGCTCGTCGACGAACGTCCACAGCGAGTGGTACCAGGCCGTGGCCCAGATCCCGGACTCGTTGCACAGCAACATGTTCAACCGCGAATCCGGCGCGAGTGACAGCACGTCGTGGGTGAGCGAGATCAATGCCGGTTCCGGGTCTGCGCAGCGCAACCGCGACTGCAGCAGGAGCCACAGCGTGGCGGCGTCGGTAGGGGATTCGAGCCGCAGCAGGTCGGCGACGGGCAGCGCGCCGGCGAGGGTGACGAGCGATCCCGGCCAGCCCCGGACGACGCCGTTGAGGCTGAACGCCCACCGGTCGTCGGAGAAGGGTGCGGCCGCCGACCGTTCGACGGGCATCCCCTCGGTGGCCGAGCGGGTCGCGGCGACGATCGTGCGCGAGCGCACCGAGCCGAGCCCTTCACGGAGGAAGGAGTCGGACCAGATCGGCGAGGCCGACCGGTACCGTCCGAAGACGCCCTCCGCACTCCACCACCCGACACCGAATCCGTCGGCGTTGATCGTTCCTCCCCCACGCATGTCGGTGGGTGCCCAGGACTGGCGGAGCAGCGAATTCGTCCCGGTCGACAGCAGTGCGGCGACATTCGTCTCCGGTCCGATGTACGCCAGATGTCTACACATCGCCCGTCCCGTATGCGACGCGCAACCCGGCGAAGATCTGACGGCGGACGGGGAGATCCCAATTGCGGAAGGTTCCGCGGCACGCGACTTCGTCGGTGCCGAACGATCCTCCGCGCAGCACCCGGTGGCCCTCACCGAAGAAGACCTCCGAGTACTCGCGGTACGGGAATGCGCGGAAGCCCGGATACCCGGTGAACGGTGTGGACGTCCACTCCCACACGTCGCCGATCAGCTGGTGCACTCCGAGCGGTGACGCCCCACGCGGATAGGCACCTGCCACGGCCGGACCGAGGTGGCGCTGACCGAGATTGGCGTGTTCGGGACCGGGATCCTCGTCGCCCCACGGGAATCGACGGCTGCGACCGGTGGCCGGATCCCAGCGTGCCGCCTTCTCCCATTCGGCCTCGGTCGGCAGACGTCCGCCGGCCCAGCGGGCGAACGCCTCGGCTTCGTGGAAACACACGTGAACGACGGGTTCGTCCGGATGCAGCGGCACCGCTCTACCGAACACCGTCCTTTTCCAACCTGTTTCGTCGCGACTCCAGAACTGCGGAGCCTCGAGTCCGGCGTCGAGGCGATGCCGCCGGCCCACCTCGCTCCACAGTTCGCGCCGCGCGTAACCGCCGTCGTCGACGAACTCGAGATAACGCCGGTTGGTGACGGGCACCGCGTCGAGTTCGAACTCCGGCACGTCGACGACGTGGGCCGGCCGCTCGTTGTCGAGGGCCCACGGATCGGTGGACGTGCCCATCTCGAATGCACCGCCCGGAATCCGGACCCGCGCGGTGTCGGGAACGCTTCCGGTGCGCGGCGCCTCCGGAGCGTCGAGCAACGGAGAGCCCTGCCGCAGTTGATGCGTCGCGAGCATCGTCTCGCCGTGCTGCTGTTCGTGTTGTGCGACCATCGCGAAGACGAAACCGTCGCGGGTCAGCTCGTCGTCGAAGGCACTGTGCTCGAGCACGTCCCAGGTGAGATCGCGGACGGCACGCGCATAGCGACGGGCCCCGTCGGGGTCGAGCAGCGGCAGCTCCGTGCGGGTCGCGCGGGGATGCCGGAACGCGTCGTAGAGATCGTCGATGTCGCCGCGCACGGGTGGCCGCCCGCCCGCGGCCCGCACGAGCCAGAACTCCTCCTGGTTGGCGATGTGCGCCAGATCCCACACGAGTGGGCTCATCAACGGTGAATGTTGTGCGGTGAGATCGTGTTCCGGCACGGAGGTGAGCGCCTCGGTGCGGGCACGCGCCCGCTCGAGGTGACGCCTCAGCGCAGCACGAGCAGGGGTCACCGCACCTCCTCGCCCGGCGCCAGCCCGCGCAGGCACCGCGCCGCGGCCGCGTCGAGCGCCGCGGTGAACCGCATGTCGCGCGAGGACTCCGCTGCGAGTGAGAGCAGGCTCGCTGCGGCAGCACGCAATTCGAGCGAACGGAGACCCACCCGGGCCGCCTCGGCCCACCGGTCGCGCACCGGGGCGACGATCGCACACGCCTCCGCGGAGACCTCCGGAGCGGAGAGCAGCGCTTCGAGGGCTGCGACGGGCACCTGCCACGAGTCGGCCGGCTGGGCATCGAGGTAACGCACCTCGAGATGGCCGCACGGACGAACGGGCGGGAACAGCGTCGTCATGTGGTAGTCGAGGTCGTCGACGGTGGGCCGGCGCCGGATGTCGGCGTCGAGGTCGCCCGCGAGCCACGCCGCGAAGGTCGCGCCGGGCGGTGCGTACCACTCGGGCTGATCCGAGCGCACACAGGTCAGCGGCGCGTCGAGAACCCACGCGGGGTAGTCGCCGGGGTGGTGGACGTGGGTGAGGTCGGGATCGAGTTCGAGCCACGTGCGCATCCGCTGCGACACCCAGTCGCCTTCCGGAGCGCCCCGCAGCCGGGGCGAGCACGCGAAGGCCGCGATCATGGCCGGGGCGATGGCGTGCAGCAGCTCCCAGCGCCGCACGACCTCCACCTCGTCGCGTCCCATGTCGACGGAGATCTGAACCGACGCAGTACTGTTCATCATCAACCGGCCCATCGGGCCGATGCGGTCGTAACGGAGTTCCATCGCCCCGTAGCGCGGGGTCCGCAGCAGACGATGCGGAGGCCGCACCTCGTCGGCGGCGCGGTCGAGCATGATCACCGACCGGCGGGCGAGCAGCGCCCGGAGCATGCGGAGGTCGGCCGTGAGCCGATCGCACACCTGCCGCGCCGAGGTGCACGGCACGCTGGACAACTCCACCTGGCCACCCGGCTCGACGCTGACCGCGCTGCCCGACGGCAGGGGCCGCGCGGACGACGACGGCGCGACCGTGCGCGGGGCGTGCGGTCCGAGCGCCTCGACGAGGGTCGCGAGTTCGGGACGCGACTCGGTGCCGTCGGCCCGGGCGGTGAGCCACTCGAGCTCGACCCCGATCAGCCTGGGGACTCCCAGCCGGAACGCCCTGTTGCGGACATGATCCTCGGCGTCCGCACGGGAGCCGAGTACCGTCCGGGCACGGGAGGCTGCGGCATCGACTGCCATCGCCATTCGTCCACCCCCTCGGCCGGTGCGCCAGGTATGCGGTCGAGACTAACCCGCCCGGGGACACGACGCGCGGATAACGCACCGGTACGTGCGCGAACGGACACCAGCGGGCAGGCTCGACCCCGACGATACGGTCGGCAGAAGGAGGTGCGGGTCCGTGCTGGACTTGCAGGCGGCTCGACGCGACACACCGGGATGTTTCGACCGGGTCTTCCTCGACAGCGCGGGATCGTCCCTGCCCCCGACACCGGTGCTGGACACGATGCTCGCGCACCTGCGCCGCGAGGCCGAGGTCGGCGGGTACGTGGCGGCCGACGAGCGGCTCGACGACCTGACCGCCGTGAAGACCTCGCTCGGTCGCCTGTTCGACGTACCGGAGACCTCGATCGCGCTGTCCGACGGCGCCTCGCGGGCGTGGACGTCGTTCTTCTACGCCGTGCCGCTGCGACCGGGCGACCGCATCCTGATCTCGCAGGCCGAGTACGCCGCGAACGCGATCGCCGCGTTGCAGCGCGCGCGGGCCACCGGCGCCACCGTCGAGGTCGTGCCGTCCGATCCGTCCGGTCGCCTCGACGTCGAGGCACTCGAGGGGATGCTCGACGAACGCGTGCGACTCGTGTCCGTCGTCCACGCCCCCACCAACGGCGGACTGGTCAATCCCGTACGGGAGGTCGCCGACGCCGCGCACGCGGTCGGTGCGCTCGTACTGCTCGACGCGTGCCAGTCGGTGGGACAGCTACCGGTGAGCGTGCCCGAACTCGACGTCGACGCGCTGTCGGGCACCGGACGCAAGTGGCTCCGCGGTCCCCGTGGCACCGGCTTCCTCTACGTGCGGCCGCGGCTGGTGACCGCACTCGAACCGGCGGTGCTCGACCTGCACAGCGCTTCGTGGACCTCGCCCGACAGTTACGAGCTCGCGCCGGACGCCGCCCGCTTCGAGATGTGGGAGGCCGGGGTGGCGGCCCGGCTCGGGCTCGGCGCAGCCGTGGACTATCTCCTCGAGCTGGGGGTGGACGCCGTGGCCGAGGCGGTGGCCTATCGCGCCGGGCACGTGCGCGACGGGCTCGCCGGCATCGGCGGCGTGACCGTCACCGACCTCGGTGAGCGGCACAGCGGCATCGTCTCGTTCACCGTGGACGGACGCGACCCGCGGGAGGTCCGCGACGCCCTGGCCGAGCGGTCGGTGACGGTCACGGTCAGCGGTCGCAGTTCGACCCTGCTGGACATGACCGCGCGCGACCTGCACTCGGTGGTGCGGGCGTCACCGCACTATTTCGTCTCCCCCGCCGACGTCGACAGATTCCTCGGCGCGGTGCACGACCTCGTCCGTTCGTGAAGCCGCGCGCCGGTCACGCGCTGCTCGGCACCGTGGGTCGACAGGGCTGTTTGTCCCGGCTCGATGTCGTCCGGTAATGTGGTTCGAGTTGTCTCGGCGAGGGTGAACCGCAATATCGCTGGATCACCGTGATCGACGCGGCTGCGACGGAAGCAATGTGCTCCCCGGTCGCACGTGTCGGATCCGTTCGTTCGAGAACACCCGACCACGAAGTGCCACCAGCGTAGGAGCCGTCACATCATGTCCGACGAGAATCGTCTCGTAGCCAGCGTCCGCACCGAGTTCGGCAAGGGTGCCGCACGCCGCGCCCGACGCGCCGGCCAGGTCCCCGCCGTCCTCTACGGCCACGGCACCGAGCCCCGGCACCTCGGCCTCCCCGACCTCGAGTTCGCGGCCGTGCTGCGTGCCCACGGCACCAACGCCGTCCTCACCCTCGACATCGACGGCGACGAGCAGCTCGCGCTGACCAAGTCGGTCGTCGTCCACCCGATCCGCCGCTACATCGAGCACGCCGATCTGCTGGTCGTGAAGAAGGGCGAGAAGGTCACCGTCGAGGTGCCCGTCGTCCTCCGCGGCGAGCCCGCCTCGGCGACCCTCGTCGTCAACGAGGTCAACACCATCAAGCTCGAGGCCGACGCCCTGAACATCCCCGAGGAGATCGTCGTCTCCATCGAGGGCGCCGCGCCCGGCACCCAGATCCTGGCCGGTGGCGTCGAGCTGCCCGCCGGCTCCACCCTCCAGGACGATCCCGAGCTGCTGCTCGTGAACATCGTCGAGGCTCCCTCCGCCGGTGCCCTCGAGGGCACCGAGGGCGACGTGGCCGCCGAAGAGGCTTCCGAGGAGGCCTGAGCCATCACCGGCTCCCGGTAAGTCACTCGTGCGGCGCGTCATCCCCCGGGATGGCGCGCCGCACGTCGTTCGAATGCACGGAAGGATCTGCACGTGGGCGACGACACCGCGCTCGTGATCGGTCTCGGCAACCCCGGGCCCAAGTACGAGAACACCCGGCACAACATCGGATTCATGGTGGCCGACGTGCTGGCCGGACGCGTCGGCGGCAAGTTCTCCGCGCACAAGCGCAGCAACGCCGACATCGTGCAGGCCCGGCTCGACGGCCGGCAGGTGATCATCGCCGAACCCCGCACCTACATGAATCTGTCCGGTGGGCCGGTCGCCGCCCTGGCGAAGTTCTTCTCGGTCGAGCCCGCGAACGTGATCGTCGTGCACGACGAACTCGACCTGGACTTCGGGACGATCCGGCTCAAGCTCGGCGGTGGCGAGAACGGGCACAACGGCCTGCGGTCGATCTCGTCGGCGCTCGGCACCAAGGACTACCTGCGGGTGCGGATGGGCATCGGTCGCCCGCCCGGCCGGCAGGATCCCGCCGATTTCGTGCTCAAGCCGTTCTCGGCCACCGAACGCAAGGAACTCGACGTGTGGTGCGAGGAAGGGGCCGACGCCGTCGAACTGCTCCTGAAGCTCGGCCTCGAAGGTGCTCAGAACCGCATCCACTGACGGTGCGCGTTTCCGGTAGCGGCTGCTACCGGAAACGCGCACGAGCGGCGTCAGGCGCGCGTCAGCAGCGCCAACGACGTACCGCGACGCAGCTTGCCCGAGGAGGTCTTCGGGATGCTGCCGGGCCCGAGCACCGCGACGGTGCGGGGCCGCACGCCCACCTCGGCGACCACCGCGTGCACGATGTCGTGTTCGATGCGGCGCACCTCCTCCGGGCGGTCGGAGAGTTTGCTCTCCACCGCCACCGCGAACGATTCGCGCTTGTCCCCCGCGTCGAGCCGGATGGCCACGGCGTTGCCGGGACGCACCCCTTCGACGGTCCCCGCCGCTCGCTCGATGTCGGTGGGATAGATGTTGCGGCCGCCCATGATGATGACGTCCTTCACCCGGCCGCACACCACCACGAGCCCTTCCTCGGTGAAATAGCCCACGTCGCCGGTGTCGAGCCAGCCCTGCGCGTCCTGCGCGGACACGGGTCCGTCCACGGTGAGATAGCCGTGCGTGACGGCCTCGCCGCGCAACTGGATGATGCCCACACCGCGGGGCGGCAGCACCTGCCCGTCGCGGTCGACGACGCGCCCCTCGAGACCGGCCACGAGACGCCCGAGAGTGGGCATACGGCGCGCGTGGGGGCGGGTGCTCGGCACGGCCATCCCACCTGCTTCGAGCAGGTCGGGATCCACCACGTCGAGCACCATCCCCCGCCCCGGATCGGGGACCGACACCGCGAGCGTGGTCTCGGCCATCCCGTAGGACGGGGCGAGGGCGGAGGGTTCGAGACCGAATCGCTCACCGGCGTCCGCGAGCGCCTCCATCGTGTCGGGGTCCACCGGCTCGGCGCCGTTCCACATCCAGCGCATCGACGACAGGTCGAGCGAGCCGTCCGGCGCCTGCGACAACTTCCGGGCCAGCAGCGAGTACGCGAAATTCGGTGCAGCCGTCAGGGTTCCGCGGTACTTGCTGATCAGTTCCGCCCACAGGATCGGCGAGCGGAGGAAATCCAGCGGCGTCACCGACACAACCTCCGCACCCACCTGCATGGGGACGCTGAGGAAGGCCACCATGCCCATGTCGTGGAACAACGGCAGCCAGCTGACCATGACGTCGTCGTCGAGCGAGAACTTGACGCGGTCCATCATCGCCGTCGCGTTGGCGTAGAAGTTGCCGTGCGTGATCCGCACCGCCTTCGGCGAACCGGTGGACCCGGAGGTGAGTTGCTGCAGCACGATGTCCGATTCCGCGGTATCCACGGGATCGACCGGATGTCCTTCCCGCATCCGCTCCACGGTGACGACGGAGATGCCCCGTTCGCGCAGCAGCGACTCCGCGATCTCGAAGGGTGCGCCGAGGACGACGGCGCGTGCGTCGATCATCCGCAGGACCACCTCGGTGTCGCGCGACCACGACTGCAGATCGGTCCGCGGGGTGGGCTGGTGCAGCATCGTCACACTGCCGCCGCGCATCCACACCGCCTGGCAGACCGGGGCGATGTCCACGGGCTGTCCTGCGAGGACGCCCACCGAGTCGCCGGGGCCGATGCCTGCGGCAGCCAGGGCACCGGCCATACGGCGGGCCTGCCGGTGGATCAGTCCCCAGTTCTGTCGCAGCGGCGCATCCGGTTCGCCGGTGACCAGAGCCCCGGAGTCCGATTCCGCCGTCGCATACATCTCCTCGGTGAACCTGCTCACGACCCGCTCCTCGTCCGGTGGTGCACGACCTCGATCAAGATCCGGTAGTTGCACATCAGCGTGCGCCTCCGAGGGGTGGGCGTGGGGCCACCTTCGGGAAACGTGATCGAATCTGGCGGAAATCGACACCGAATCGCCGAGTAACATGAACGAGTCGGCGGCGATAGCGCCCCTACTCCCTGCCCCCTTCGAGAGGTTTTTCCCGTTGAGCACCCCGCACGCTTCGGCCGACAGTCAATCCACCGGCACGATGGAGCCTGCGCAGTCTTCCGGCGCCCCGAAGCCCGCATCCGCGAAGGAGGTCCGTGCCGAAGCCGAGCGCAGACGCACCTTCGCCGTCATCTCGCACCCCGATGCCGGTAAGTCGACGCTCACCGAGGCGCTCGCCCTGCACGCGAAGGTCATCTCCGAGGCCGGTGCGGTCCACGGCAAGGCCGGCCGCAAGTCGACGGTCTCCGATTGGATGGAGATGGAGAAGGCCCGCGGCATCTCCGTCAGTTCCACCGCCCTGCAGTTCAACTACACGCCCTCGGATGTCGCGGGCACCGACGACGAGATCGTCAATGTCGTCAATCTCGTCGACACCCCCGGCCACTCCGACTTCTCGGAGGACACCTATCGGGTCCTCACCGCCGTCGACGCCGCCGTCATGCTCATCGACGCGGCGAAGGGTCTCGAGCCGCAGACCCTGAAGCTGTTCCAAGTGTGTCGCCACCGGGGCATCCCCGTGGTCACCGTCATCAACAAGTGGGACCGCCCCGGCCGGACGCCGCTGGAGTTGCTCGACGAGATCGACGAGCGCATCGGCCTGACGCCGACCCCCCTGTTCTGGCCCGTGGGCATCGCCGGTGACTTCCGCGGCCTGCTGCGTCGCGGCGAGGACGGCGCCCCGGCCGAGTACATCAAGTTCACCCGCACCGCCGGTGGCGCCAAGATCGCACCCGAGGAGCATCTGTCCGCCGACGAGGCGCTCGCTCTCGAGGGCGAGACCTGGGTCGAGGCCGCCGAGGAGTCCGAACTGCTCTCGATCAACGGTCAGGACCACGATCAGGAGATGTTCCTCGCGGGACAGACCTCGCCGGTGATCTTCGCGTCGGCGATGCTCAACTTCGGCGTGCGGCAGATCCTCGACACCCTCGTCACGCTCGCACCGCCGCCGCGGGCCCGCGTCGCCGTCGACGAGACGCCCCGCGAGGTCGACGACCCGTTCAGCGCCGTGGTGTTCAAGGTGCAGGCAGGGATGGACACCGCCCACCGCGACCGGCTCGCGTTCATGCGTGTCGTGTCGGGCGTCTTCGAGCGCGGCATGGTGGTCACGCACGCGCAGACCGGAAAGCCCTTCGCCACCAAGTACGCGCTGACCGTCTTCGGCCGCGAACGCTCCACGGTGGAGAACGCCTATCCCGGCGACGTCGTCGGTCTGGTCAACGCCACCGCGCTGGCGCCGGGCCACACCCTCTACGTCGAGAAGAAGGTGGAGTTCCCGCCGATCCCGTCGTTCGCCCCCGAGCACTTCGCGATCCTGCGGGCCGAGAGCGCCTCGAAGTACAAGCAGTTCCGCAAGGCCGTCGACCAGCTCGACTCCGAGGGTGTCGTGCAGATCCTCCGCAACGACATCCGCGGCGACGCCTCGCCGGTGATGGCGGCCGTGGGCCCGATGCAGTTCGAGGTGGTCGCCGCGCGGATGAAGGCCGAATACAACGTCGATCCGAGGATCGAGAACCTCGGATACACGCTCGCGCGTCGCACCGACGCGGCCTCGGCCGACGAACTGAACCGCCAGCGCGGCATCGAGGTGTTCACCCGGTCGGACGGTGTACTCCTCGCGCTCGTCAGCGACAAGTGGCGGCTGCAGTACATCCTCAAGGAGATGCCGGAACTGACCCTCGAACCGCTCGTCGCCGCGACCGACTGAGCGTCCCGGCGATGCCGGGCGGGTAGTGCGTCCAGCGGATTTTACTGATACTTTCCCTTCCGTCGATCCGACGTATTCGGGTGGAATCAGGAGTTGTGTCGATGAACGACGACGTACCGGCCGCAGCCGGCGAGGACCGGCCGTCCGGTAGGACGGCGGATGCGAGCAGACGATCCGGACGCGCGAAGCGCTCGGGGACCTTCGTCTACCCGCTGCCGAGCACTCCCCTCCCGAGCAGTACCCCACTGACGAGTACGCCGGATACCGGAACACACCGCACGAGGGACGCATCGTCGCTCGAAGGTGACCCGGCCGGCGGGGTGGGCGCCGGCAATTCCGAGGAAGGAACGACCCTGGTGAGCAGCACCGGCACGAACGGCTCCGCGAGCGGGCCCGCCACTACCACGACGACGGCCACCGAGAGCCTCGGCACCGTCACCGCGCCGAGCCCGGTCCTGTCGCGGCGCAATTCGATGGGCGTTGCGTCGGTGCGCATCGCCGCGCGACTCGCACAGAACGAACTGACCTCGCGCGACTCGCGCAACACCGGCTCGCACGGCGACCCGATAGCGGACGACGACGAACTGCTCACGCTGCTCGGCGAGTACCTGCTGGCCGGCGGTCTCGAGAAGCCGGAGATCCACGCGACCCTCGGTGGGCAGCCCATCGTCGTCGACCTGCAGGTACCGCAGCGCCGCGCCCGCTAGAGCGAACAGAGCAGCCGGGCGGGCTTATCGGTCGCCGAACAGAGCGGCGATCGCCACCGGGTCCACATCCTCGAGAGCCGCAGGCGACCAGCGCGGATCGCGGGTCTTGTCGACGAGGACGGCGCGCACGCCTTCGGCGAAGTCCGGGGTCGCGGCGACCCGCACGGCCACGTCGAGTTCGCGGGCGAAACACTCCTCGAGGGTGCTCTCCGCACCGCGGCGCATCAGTTCGGCCGTGGCCCACACGCTCGTCGGCGACAACGACCGCAGCGCCGTGCGGGTCTGCTCGGCCCACGTCGCGTCGATGTCGGTGAGAACGTCGAGGCGGCTCACCATATCGAGCACCGTCCCGTCGCCGAATACCATCTCGATGTCGGGGAAGCGTTGCGCCAGTGAGGATTCGGGTGCCGGTTCGACGAATTCGTCGAGGGCGTCGCGCCACCGGCCCGCGCGGATGCGGTCGGTGAAATCGTCGATGCGTGCGCTGGGCACGTAGTGCGTGGCCAGGCCGACGGCCAGCGCGTCGCCGGCATCGATGCGGGCACCGGTGAGCCCGAGATACATCCCCACCGCGTCGCAGCGCGCCGTGGTGCCGCGCAGTCGCGGGAGGAAATGGCTGGACCCGATGTCGGGGACGAACCCGATCGCCGTCTCGGGCATGGCCATGGTGGTCTTCTCGGTGGTGACACGCACCGCGCCGTGCACCGAGATGCCGAGCCCGCCGCCCATCGTGACGCCGTCGAGGACCGCGAGATAAGGCTTGGGGTAGGTGGCGACGAGTTCGTCGAGACGGTACTCGTCGGCGAAGTACTCCCGGACGGTGTCGAAGCGTCCTTCCAGGGCCACCTCGCGCACCGGTTTGACGTCGCCACCGGCACAGAACGCACGGTCGGACGTGCTGGTGACCAGCACTGCCGTGACGGCCGGGTCGTCGCGCCAGGCGAGAAGCGACGAACGGACGTCGCGGATCATCGACCGGTCGAGCGCGTTGAGCGCACCGGGACGGTCGAGTTGCACTTCGCCGACTCCGTTGGCGACGCGTGTGCGGATGAAGGACTCGTTCACGGGCGGGAGCCTACCGGTCACGGATGAAGTTCTTCGGCGGCCCATCGATCCCCCTTCCGCCGGTAGCGATGACGCAGGTGCCGCCGGCCGGGATCCGCCTGCCAGAACTCCACGGTCCCGGCGGCGACGCACCACGCGGTCCAGTGCGGTGAGACGAACTCGGGATCGTGTTCGAGCGCGGTCAGACGTTCCTGCACGAGACGGTCGTACTCGGCGGGATCGGCAAGGACCTCGCTCTGACGGCCCGTGGACGCCACGGCGCGGGCGAAGACCGACCGTTCCCGGAAGTCGCGGGCACACACCTCGAGTGGGCCGACCAGGACGGGCCCACGCACGCGGACCTGCCGGCCGAGTTCACGCCAGTACACGGTGAGCGCGGCGGCCGGCGCCGTATCGAGCTGGCGCCCCTTCGGCGAGCGGTCGTCGCCGGAGAACCACCAGCCGTCGTCGGTGACGTCCTTGATCAGCAGTGTGCGTGCGTCGGGCATCCCGGACGGGTCGACGGTCGACAGGGTCGCGGCGTGCGGCTCGGCGATACCGGCCTCGACGGCGTCGGTGAGCCATCGAAGGAAGGTCTCCTGCGGCGTCGGCGCCGGATCGAACGCCGGCGCGGACACCGCTGGTTCGAACGCCGGCGCGGACGCCGCACGGGCGGGCAACGCCCGGATCCAGCCGCGGGTGTCGGGAAACTCACTGCGACGCGCGATCTCGCTCATCGCCGCATGGTACCGGCGCGGGACGGGGGCGGTTCACTCCCGAGGGGGCGGGAGCTTGCCGGTCAACGGACCGACGAGCATCCAGCGATGCCCGAAGGGGTCGAGCAGGGTGGCGTTGCGATGGCCGTGGGCCTCGTTGATCCACCTCTCGACCGAACCACCGGCCAGCCGGGCGCGGGTGAGCACGGCATCGGTGTCGGCCACCTCGAGCATCAGACTCACCGAGACCGCTCCCTCCTGCGGCGCGGTGAGTCCGAGTTCCGCGAATTCGTCTGCTAGATAGATCATTCCGCTGGGAAATCGGAGCTCGGCGTGGCCCACACGACCGT
Organism: Rhodococcus gordoniae; assembly: GCF_001646655.1. Taxonomy (GTDB): domain Bacteria; phylum Actinomycetota; class Actinomycetes; order Mycobacteriales; family Mycobacteriaceae; genus Rhodococcus; species Rhodococcus gordoniae. The sequence continues at coordinate 110,305 of NZ_LPZN01000044.1, forward strand.
CGTCCATGACGACCGGCTCGGCGGTCAGTGAGGCCTCGAAGACCCGGGTGTACCACTCGATCGCGTCGTGCGCCCGCGGCACCGTCAGGTAGGGCAACGCACCCGGGCGCGGGAAACCACCGAAGGCTTCGGAGAACATCTCGCCGCGCCTTCTCAGGACGCTTTCGGCTGCTGCAGCATCGCCCACCGGTTGGTGGTCAACCGGACCGACGTGGAGTCGCCCATGCATGTGACCGTCTCCCAGTTCCGCTGATATCCGGTGCGGCTGATCCGCCAGCATCCGTCGTCGTCCAGGCTGTAGCGATCGTGGTAGTAGGCCGAGCCGCGCAACAGCATCCCGTCCTCGGGGATGATCACGGTGTCGGACAACAACCACACCCCGGTGGCGCTGCGGCCGTCGTCGGCGATGTCGATCTCGGGATGGGAGCATGTGTGCTCCGTGATCAGACGTGTGCCCAGCGTGTTCTCGAGGAAACCGATGAAGGCGTCGCGCGAGTCGAAAACGAGATGCTCTCCGTAGACGGCGTGCGCGTCGGGGGTCAGAGTGTTCGCCAGTTCGTCCCAGTCCTTCGTGTCGAGCGCTCGCGCATAACGGTATTTGAGCCGCGTGATCTCCGCTACCGCCTGCACATCCATCGTCGGCCTCCCATTGGGACCCCCCTCTGCGAGTATTCGAATTCCAGGCTAGCCCGGAAGACCTGTGCAGACGGCAGGAATCACACTGTTACCAGGTCTCACTCGGTCGCGATTCGGTCACGGGAGCACTCCTCGGTCACTGCTCCGGACGGCGCAGCGCGCGGATGGTCGCGTCGACGACGAGTTCGGCGTACTCGACATCGATGCCCTGGTCCGGCGTCGTCAACGCGAACAGGGCGTGGCTGAGCACGGTGCCGGTGACCATCTCGAGCAGTAGTGTCGCCGAGGTGTCGGCGGGGAGCTCGCCGCGCTCGACGGCCCGGTGCACGATCGTGCGGGCCGCGAGTACGCGGCTGCGGTTGAGTGTGAGGGTCAGCCGGGCGAGCAGTTCGGGATGGGCGCGGGCGTCGAGTGCCACGCGCAGGCTCACCAGACCGGAGGTGGTCCGGTAGCCGCGCAACAGCTGCCGGGCGAGTTCGACGAGATCCGATCGGAGCGCGCCGGTGTCGATCGGGACGGGCAGCGGGCTACGCGCCTCCAGCGCCTGGACCAGAAGATCGTCCTTGCTCGACCACCGGCGGTAGAGGGCGGCGCGACCCACCCGCGCACGCCGCCCGACGGCGTCGAGCGTGAAACCACGCCAGCTCGTTTCGGAATACACCTCGAGCACGGCGTCGAACACGCGGTCCTCGAGATCGGCGTCGCGAGGACGGCCGCGGCGCCGCGGGGCGGGTACTTCGGTCACGTCGGGTAAGTGTGCCAGACCACTCCTCGATTTACAGACTGAAACAGTCCGCATTAAGCTGGCGGCGCCCTCCTCCCCCAGAGCAGACCGAAGGAACACCATGACCGACCCCACCCGGGTTCCCGTCGTGATCGGCGTCGGCGACCTGCGCTCCGGCCGTGCCGGTGCGCCCGCCGACCCGCGTGAACCGCTCGACCTCATCCACGAGGCCACCCTCGCCGCTATCGCCGACACCGGTGCCGATCTCGCGACGCGGATCGACACCATCCACGCGATCAAGACCGCGAGCTGGGACTACGACGACCTGCCGGGTCTGCTCGCCGAACGCCTCGGCGCCGCACCCCGGCGCACCTCGACGAGCCCGATCGGCGGCCACTGGCCGGCGGCCCTGCTCGACCGCATCGGCCACGACATCGCCGCGGGCACCAGCACCGTCGCGCTGCTCGTCGGCGGCGAGGCGCAGGCCTCGGTGACCAACTCGTACAAGGCCGGAACGGATCCCGCCACGCTCGGATGGACCACCGCTCCGGGCGGCCCCACACCGATCGGCAGCGAGGACCTCGGCAGCCCCGCGATGCAGCGCGCCGGCATGATCGTCCCCACGCGGGTCTACCCGCTGTTCGAGAACCGGCTCAGCCACGATCTCGGGCACTCCCGCGAGAAATCGCTCGACTGGTCGGCGACCCTGTACGCCGCCTTCTCGGAGTTCGCCGCCGAGAACCCGGCGTCCTGGAGCCCGGAGCGCCGCACCGCCGACGACATCCGCACCATCGCCGGCAAGAACCGTCTCGTCACCGACCCGTACCCGCTGATGGTCAACGCCATGCCGTTCGTCGACCAGGCCGCGGCCGTGGTCGTCACCTCGCTCGCCGTGGCCCGCGAACTCGGCGTCCCCGACGACCACCTGCTCTACGTGTGGGGCGGAGCCGGCGCGACCGAACCGTCGGACGTGCTGGCGCGCGGCGACTTCGGACGCTCCGCCGCACTCGACGACGCGTTGCGCCGCACCCTGACGGCGACCGACCTGCGCCCCGGCGACTTCGACATCATCGACGCCTACAGTTGCTTCCCCGTGGTGCCGAAACTGCTCGTCGAGCAGCTCGGCCTCCCCCGCGACACCGTCCCGTCGGTGACCGGCGGCCACTCCTTCTTCGGCGGACCGCTCAACAGCTACACGCTGCACTCTGTGGTGTCGGTGGCCGGGCGCCTGCGCCGGGACGGCGAGCTCGCCCTCGTGCACGGCAACGGTGGCTACCTGACCTACCAGCACGTCGTGGTCCTCGGTTGCGCCCCCCACACCGACGGCTACGTCGGCGACCCGGAGCACGTGTTGCTCGAACCGTCCGCACCCGAGGCAGCGACCGACTACAGCGGGGAAGTCCAGATCGTCACGGCCACCGCAGAATTCGGTCGCGACGGCAACCCGTCGGTCGGTTTCCTCGTCGGCCTCACCCCCGACGGCCGGCGCATCTCCGGCCGGACCGACGCCACCGGCGCCGCGGTTCTCGCCGCCGGCGCCGACATCGTCGGCGAGACCGTGCACGTCACCGACAACGGCGGTCACCTGACCGTCACCCGCATCGAGCACCTGTCCCCCGAGGAGCCCCGGTCGTGAGCGAACCCGTCGTTCTCGTCGAGAAGCGCGAGCACGTCCTGCTCGTCACCATCAACCGTCCCGAGGCGGCCAACAGCATCAATGCCGAGGTGCACCGGGCGCTCGGTGAGGCCTGGGAACGCGCCGAATCCGAACGCGGCGTGCGCGTCGTGGTACTCACCGGCGCCGGCGACGCCGTCTTCTGTGGCGGTGCGGATCTCAAGGCACTCGGCACCGAGGGACCGGACGGGGTCACTCCACCCGAAACCGCCCACTGGGGTTTCGCGGGTGTCGTCAAGCACCACATCTCCAAGCCCGTCATCGCGGCGGTCAACGGCACCGCACTCGGCGGCGGCACCGAACTCGCCCTCGCGAGCGATCTCGTCGTCGCCTCCGACACTGCGGAATTCGGGCTGCCCGAGGTGCACCGCGGCCTGATCGCCGGAGCCGGCGGGGTGTTCCGCATCGGCCAGGCGATCCCACGCGCCGTCGCGATGGAACTGGTCCTGACCGGCAAGCCGATGTCCTCCGCCGACGCCCTGCGCTGGGGACTGGTCAACCGGGTCGTCCCGCGAACCGAAGTCCTCGACACCGCGCTTGCCTTCGCCGCCGACGTCGCGAAGGGCGCCCCGCTCGCCGTGCAGGCGAGCAAGACCGTCGCCCGCGGCATCATCGACGGCAACGTTCCCGCCGAGGACCAGGCATGGGAACTGACCGGCAAGGCGCTCGCGCGCCTGACCACCAGCGCCGACACCCTCGAAGGTGTCATGGCCTTCATGCAGAAGCGCGCACCCGTCTGGAAGGGCGAATAGCGATGACCACCACCGGAGTGATCCGCTGGGACACAGACGAGCAGAAGGCACTGCGTCGGCTCGCGGCCGATTTCACCCGTAAGGAGATCGTCCCCCATCTCGACGAGTGGGAACGCGCCGGTGAGATCCCCCGCGAACTCCACCGCAAGGCCGCCGATGCAGGTCTGCTCGGCGCCTCGGTCGCCGAGGAACACGGCGGCTCGGGCGGCACCGCGCTCGACATGCTCGCGATCCTCGAGGAGATCATCCTCGCCGGCGGTTCCTCGGGGCTGATCTCGGCGCTGTTCAGCCACGGCATCGCGACCCCGCACATCGTCGCGTCGGGCAACGCCGATCTCATCGAGCGTTTCGCGCGACCGGCACTCGAGGGCCGGATGATCGGCTCGCTCGCGATCTCCGAACCGAGCGGCGGGTCCGACGTCGCGAACATCCGGACCACCGCGCGCCGCGAGGGCGACGAATACGTCATCAACGGCGCGAAGCTCTACATCACCTCGGGCACGCGTGCCGACTTCGTCACCACCGCGGTGCGCACGGGCGACGCCGGTGCCGGCGGCATTTCGCTCGTCGTCGTCCCGGCGGACACACCGGGTTTCACGGTTTCCCGCAAGCTCGACAAGATGGGCTGGCTGTGCTCCGACACCGCCGAGCTGTTCTACGACGACGTGCGTGTGCCCGTGAGCAACCTGATCGGCGCCGAGAACTCGGCCTTCGGCCAGATCGCGCAGCAGTTCCAGGGTGAGCGCCTGTCGCTGGCGTTCCAGGCCGTCGCCACCGCTCAGCGGTCCTTCGATCTGACCGTCGAGTGGGTCAAGTCCCGCGAGACCATGGGCCGTCCGCTGTCGAAGCGCCAGGTCGTGCGTCACCGTCTCGCCGAGCTCGCCACCGAGATCACTGCGGCACAGACGTTCTGCCGGTCCGTCGCCGAACGGTGGGTCAACGGCGAGGGCATGCTGCTCGAAACCTCGATGGCGAAGAACAACGCCGTCAAGGTGTGCGACCACGCCGTCATGGAGGCGGTGCAGCTCGCGGGCGGTATCGGCCTGATGCGTGAGAGCGAGGTCGAGCGGCACTTCCGCGACGCTCGCGTTCTCGGCATCGGCGGCGGCACCAACGAGATCATGAACGAGATCATCGGCAAGCTGCTCGGCCTGTAGGTCTCCGCCCGAACTCGGGGAGGAGCCTCGACCTACCGGATGTTCCGGTGACGGACATGAATCCTCCTGATGAGCGTTCCTTCCGACGACGCCCATCCTGTGGCCTCGAGCCGACTCGAGGCCAAGGGAATTCAGTCGAGATCTTCGGCGAGCTCCATCCACTGCTCCTCGGCCGTTTCCTTCTCCGCGACCACCTCGCGCAACTGCGCATCGAGCTTCTGGAGACGGTCGGGATCGGTCGCCGCCTCCGCGAGGTCGTGGTGCAGCTTCTCCTCCTTCTCGGTCAGCTTCGCGACGAGACGCTCGAGCCGGGACAGTTCCTTGCGTGCGGCACGTTCCGCGGCACCGTCACGCTTCTTCGGCTGTTCTTCGGCGTCAGCGGATTTCGCGACGGTCGACGCCACCGACGGCACGTCCCCGTCGCCCATGGCTGCGCGCCGGCGCAAGTACTCCTCGATGCCACCGGGAAGATTGGTGAGCCGGCCGTCGCCGAACAGTGCCCACGTCGAATCACAGATGCGTTCGACGAGGTACCGGTCGTGACTGATGACCACGAGGGTTCCCGCCCAGCCGTCGAGCAGGTCCTCGAGCTGCTGGAGGGTGTCGATGTCGAGGTCGTTGGTGGGCTCGTCGAGGAGCAGCACGTTCGGCTCGGCCATGAGCACGCGTGTCAGCTGCAGGCGGCGACGCTCACCACCGGACAGGTCGCCGACCGGGGTCCGCTGACGGGCCGGCGTGAAACCGAGCCGTTCGGCGAGCTGACCGGCGGAGATCTCCTTGTCGCCCAGCGTGATCCGCTCCGCGACCTCCTGGACGGCCTCGAGCACCCGCATGTCGGTGGGCAGGTCGTCGAGTTCCTGCCGCAACCAGCCGATCTCGACGGTCTGCCCCTGGACGCGACGTCCCCGGGCCGGCTCCAGTTCGCCCGCGAGCGTGCGCAGCAGGGTCGTCTTGCCCGAGCCGTTGACGCCGACGAGACCGATCCGCTCGCCCGGACCGAGACGCCAGGTGAGGTCGCGGACCAGTTCGCGTCCGTCCGGGGTGGTGAGGGTGGCGTCCTCGAGTTCGATGACGATGCGGCCGAGGCGGCGCTTCGCGAACGACGCCAGCGCAACCGTGTCACGCGGCGGCGGCACGTTCGCGATCAGCGCCTCGGCGGCCTCGATCCGGTACTTCGGCTTGGACGTGCGGGCGGGGGCACCGCGACGCAGCCACGCGAGCTCCTTGCGGGCGAGGTTGCGGCGGCGCTCCTCCATCGCGTCGGCCTGACGAGAGCGCTCGGCACGCGCGAAGATCCAGTCGTTGTAACCACCCTCGTAACTCTCGACCCGGCCGTTCACCACTTCCCAGGTGCGGGTCGCGACGGTGTCGAGGAACCAGCGGTCGTGGGTGACGACGACGAGGGCGCTGCGCCGCGACAGCAGATGCTCGGCCAGCCACTGCACACCTTCGACGTCGAGATGGTTGGTGGGCTCGTCGAGGACCAGCAGGTCGAGATCGCGGACGAGAGCGGCCGCCAGGGCCACCCGGCGACGCTCACCCCCGGACAGGCCGTCGACGACCGCGTCGAGACCGAGATTGTCGATGCCGATACCGGTGAGCACCGAGCGGATGCGTGCATCGCCCGCCCACTCGTGCTCGGCCACGCCGAGCGGGCCGAGGACGACCTCACCGACGGTCGATCCTTCCGACAACCCGCCGCGCTGGGTCACGACGGCCATGCGGAGACCGCCTACGCGGCTCACGCGGCCCGAGTCGGGTTCCTCGATACCGGCGAGCACCTCGAGCATCGTCGTCTTGCCGCCACCGTTGAGGCCGACGACCCCGATCCGCTCCCCCTCGTTCACGCCGAGGGACACAGAGTCGAGCAGCGGCTTGATGCCGAAGGACTTCGAAACCTGTTCGAGGTTGATCAGATTCGCCACGTGGAGCAACGCCTTCCGAGAATTGCGGGGATGTACTGCGGGAGCAGCGGGATCAGGGGTGGGCGGGATCGGCGGCGTCGACGACGCGGGCGCCGGGCACCGGGCCGGACGCGACCCGCACCGTGCGGCACACACCCGCACCGGCGAGTTCGGCGCTCACGGTGACGGCGGCGTGCTGGTCCTCGACGAGGAACGCGCAGGTCGGGCCGGACCCGGAGACGATGCCTGCCAGAGCGCCGGCCTCGACACCCGCCCGGAGCGTGCGCCGCAACAGGGGGTCGAGCGACAGGGCCGCGGCCTGCAGATCGTTGCCGAGCAGCGGCGCGAGTTCGCGGGCGTCGCCGGAGCCGAGCGCGGAGAGCACCGCGTCGGCGCTGCCGAGCCGGTGGGGTTCGCCCTCCGCGCGCAGACGGTCGAGCTCGCGGAAGACGACGGGAGTGGACAGGCCGCCCTTCGCGAGGGCGAGCACCCAGTGGAAGGTGCCGCGGGTGAGAACGGGGACGAGTCGCTCGCCCCGCCCCGTTCCGATCGCCGTTCCACCGTGCAGGCAGAACGGCACGTCGCTCCCGAGCCGGGCGGCGAGATCCGCGAGATCCTCCCGCGACGCCCCGATCCCCCACAGCGCATCGAGCGCGACGAGCGTCGCGGCCGCGTCGGCACTGCCCCCGGCCATCCCGCCTGCGACGGGGATGCCCTTGTCGATCGTGATCGCCACGTCGGGGGTGCGTGCGGCCCGCTCCGCCATCATCTCGGCGGCGCGCCAGGCCAGATTCGTCGAGTCGGTGGGTACCGCATCGGCGTTCGCTCCGCGCACCGTCACGCTCAGGGTGTCGGCGGGGACCACCGACACCTCGTCGTACAGGGACAGGGCCTGGAAGACGGTGTGCAGGTCGTGGTAGCCGTCGGGACGGAGGTCGCCCACCGCGAGATGCAGGTTGACCTTGGACGGGACCCGCACTGTCACGGGGGTCGGCACGACGGAAAGCACGAGTACAGAGCTTACTCGGGATACGGAAGCTTCCCGACCGCCGCGGCCACGCTCTACGATCGGGCGACTCGTGAACACTGTGGAGGAAATATGACTCGATCTGTACGCAATGCGGTCGCCGTCTGCGTCATCGCCGCGGCAGCTTCGCTGGGAACCGCCGGCGTCGCCTCGGCCGAACCGGCTCCGCCGCGCGTCTGCTCGCTCGGCGACCTGGTCCTGCGCTCGCTGAATCTCGTGGACTGCGTCAACCCGCCCACCGGCTCCGCCGGAGTGGCGACCGGTTCGGCCGACTCCACAGGATCGTCGACCGGCTCGTCCGGCCTGGGTATCACCGGTTACGGGGCGATGATCGGCTGACCGGACACAACGAATCCGGGCCGGCACCTTCGAGGTGCCGGCCCGGATTCGGAGAGTTATCGGTATCAGCCGATGACGTTCACGCCGGTGGCCTGCGGGCCCTTCTGGCCCTGGCCGATCTCGAAGCTCACGCGCTGGTTCTCCTCGAGGGTGCGGAAGCCGCGGCCCTGGATCTCGGAGAAGTGCACGAAGACGTCAGCGGAGCCGTCCGAGGGAGCGATGAAGCCGAAGCCCTTTTCGCCGTTGAACCACTTCACAGTACCTTCAGCCATGTTGCTGTCCTTCACTTGCAGGCAGAACGGATATAGACGTTCTGTCTCGTCGGGAGTCGGTTTCGGCTCCCGGGTCTGTCACTACACGGCTGAGACGATTCCATCGTGGCTATCGCATCCGCTCGCAACCAGAAATGTGCGAGGGGTAAACCACGAACACACTACCTAACGACCGAGGACAACTTAACCACAGATCGAGTGCGCCCGCCAGGAAGGGTGATCGGGATCACTCGACGGCGGCGAGCTGCCCATCACGACAACGGCGAGCCGCCGATCACTCCACGCCTGCGAGTCGCACGAAGGCTGCGGCGTCGAGCTTCTCCCCGCGCGTCGACGGTTCGATACCGGCGGCCAGCAGGCGCCTCTCGGCTTCCCCGGGCGAACCGGCCCAGCCGCTCAGCGCGGCGCGCAACGTCTTTCGGCGTTGAGCGAAGGCCGCGTCGACGACGGCGAACACGCGGGCGCGCGTCTGCGCGTCGGTCGGCCACGGGGGCTCGGCATAGCGGTCGACGCGCACGAGACCCGATTCCACCTGGGGAACGGGCCAGAAGACAGCACGTCCGACGGCACCCGCCCTGCGGACGTCGCCGAAGAACCGGGCCTTCACGCTGGGCACGCCGTAGATCTTGCCGCCCGGTTCGGCCGCGAGCCGGTCGGCGACCTCGGCCTGCACCATCACCAGAGCCGTTCGGAGAGAGGGGAATTCGGAGAACAGATGCAGCAGAACCGGTACCGCCACGTTGTAGGGCAGGTTCGCGACGAGCGCGGTGGGCGTGACGGGAAGATCCTTCGGCAACACCTTCATCGCGTCCATGTGCACGACGTCGAACCGGTCGGCCAGCTGCGGGGCCCGCTCCTGCACCGTGACGGGAATGCGCTGCGCGAGAACGGGATCGAGCTCGACGGCGATCACGCGGTCGACGACGTCGAGCAGCGCGAGGGTGAGCGAACCCAAGCCCGGCCCGACTTCGAGCACGACGTCGTCGGCACCGACCCCTGCGACGTTGACGATGCGGCGCACCGTGTTCGCGTCGTGCACGAAGTTCTGGCCGAGCTGTTTCGTCGGGCGTACCCCGAACTCCTCCGCGAGTGCGCGGACCTCTGCGGGTCCGAGCAGCGCGGCGAGGCCGCGCGGAGAAGCCGGGGTGGCCCTCGGAGTGGTTTCGGGATCGTCTGCTGACACGTGGTGAACCTAGCGCACTCGGGAGCAGGTCACACCGCGCACACCCGCGCCGGTCAGCGCAGACCGAGCTTGCTGGTGCAGGCCGGCCACGCGCCCCAGCCCTGGGCGGCCTGGACCTTCTCCGCGACGGCGATCTGCTGCTCGCGGGTCGCGAGATCGGCGCGCGGTGCGTACTGGGTACCGCCGAAGCCGGCCCACGTCTGCTGCGTGAACTGCAGGCCGCCGTAGAAGCCGTTGCCGGTGTTGATGGCCCAGTTGCCGGTCGCTTCGCACTGGGCGATGGAATCCCAGGTGGACGCGCGCCCCGAGGCCGGCACGGCAGGCTTCGGCTTGGTGCCGACGCGGACCACCACGGGCCGCGGCTCGGCGAGGACCGTCGACGCCGTCTCGGTGCGTCCGACCTCGACACCGTTGACGGTGTGGACGTCGAAGGTCACCGACCGCTCGCCCGGAGCACCCGGGTCGTTCAGCGCGGTCTCCCCCTCGATCATGTTCGGATCGTCCACACGGTTCTCCGGCGGGGCGATCGGCAGGTTCTCGGTCCGCGACTCGGTCCGGTCGCGGGTGACCACGACCTCCATGCCGTCCTCGAGCGGAGCGTCGAGGGCGGGAGTGACACTGTCGGCCTGCTCGAGCTTCGTTCCCTGGATCTTCAGGAACTCCGCAACCGTCGGCGCGGCGACGCGCACCTCGGCGGCGGGCGCACCGTTGTCGGCGAAGCGCACGGTCCTGGGGTTGACGACCTCGAGATCCGCGCCGTCGAGCGGGAGGCGGCGCGAACGGGACGCGGAGACGTACGCGTCGTCGGAGAGGCGGAACTGGTCGAGTGCCTCGTCGACGGTCAGCGCGGTGGTCCACACCGAGCGCTCCTCCCCGTCGACGGTGAGACGGACCTCGCGGGCCTGACGCAGGACGATGGTGTCGCCGTCGGAGACGGACGAGTCGACGGCCGGGGCCACGACGTCGTTCTCGTCGACGGTGTAGCCGGCGGCGGCCAGGATGTCCCCGACGCTGGAGTTCATGGTGCCGAAGGCACGCTGCTCACCGTCGACGTCGAGGACGACGTCCTTGTGCTGGACCACAGCAGTGGCACCACCGGCACCGAGGGTGACGAAGACAGCGGCGACCACCGAGTAGAACACCGGCGACTTGACGCGATTGATCTTGGTGAAAGGTGACACGATTATTTCCAGACGGACGACGATTGTGATCACAGCACGGTAACGAGACGGCATTGTTATTGCAACTTCATGCCGTCTAACAGCGCAGATAATGATCTCTGTCAGATCACGACGCAGATCACAAATATCGAACCGGTATTACCTTGATCATTTCGGATGTCCGAAATTGCCTCTTTCTGGCGATATTCGGAAGGTGGAATTCCTCTCGAATCGGGCGCCGGAGCACCTGCACCCCGTGACGTGACCGACGGCGCTGCACAATATGTGACGTGCTCCATCCCGGGAGGTCGCGCGGGAGAACGACACGGCACATGCGAAAGCGCGCGCTTCCACACGAAAGGTGCTGCGGACGATCGGGAGCAATCGTCCGCAGCACCTCGAAATCGCAGGTCAGGCCGCGCGCAGCAGCGGAACCTTCCGCGCGAGGACACGATCGACACCGAAGGCTCCCGAGCCGACGGCGGCGAGGAGGAGAGCCCCCGCGCCGAGTGCGGCGACGAGTTCGAAACCACCGTCGCTCGCATAGATGCCGTTCTCGATGTGCACGATGAAGAACGCGCCGAGCATGAGCAGGAACAGCAGGACCCCGAAGAGGGGGACGAGGACGCCGAGGATGAGCGCGAGCCCACCGAGGATTTCGGTCCAGGTGGCGACGAAGGCCGAGATCGCCGGGGCGGGAGCACCCATTCCTTCGAAGCCGGCCTTGGTGCCTTCGTATCCCCACGTGTCGAACTTCTGCAAGCCGTGGGCGAGGAAGATGACGCCGATCACGAGCCGGGCGATCAGGATGCCGATGTCGCGGACGAGAGGGGTCTTCATGTCGAGCCTTTCGATTCGGAGGCCGGAGAGCCCCGTTCGGTTGAAGCGACAACTAAAATAGCAACCGATAGTTGTAGCTTCAACTACACCGTTCGTGCCGGTTCGGGACGGGTGCCCGCGAACGCCTCCCCCAGCAACCGCCGCACCCCCACCTCCGTCACCTCTCGCGGATTCGGATACGGCTTCGCGGTCGCCAACCGCGCCGCCTCGTCCAGATCCGCCTCCCGCATCCCCAGCTCCTCGAGACTCGTCGGTCCACCGGCCGCCGCCACGAGGTCGTAGACCCCCGCGGGCGCCGATTCCGTGCCGAGGGCCTGCGCGACGCGGGCCATGACGTGCGGCACCGACGGTTCGTTGTAGGCGAGCGCGTGGGGCAGCACGACGGTGTGTGTGGCGGCATGCGGCAGGTCGAACGAACCGCCCAGGGCGTGACAGAGCTTGTGATGCAGGCCCATACCCGCCGAAGCCAGACAGGTACCGGCGAGCCACGCGGCGAGCAGCAGATCCGAACGTCCCTCGGGATCCGCCGAATCCGCACCGAGGGCAGGGATACCCCGCGCGATCGCGGCCACCGCTTCGAGCGCGAGGGCGTCGACGATCGGGTTCGCCTGTTCGGAGTACAAGGCTTCGATCGCGTGGGCCATCGCGTTGATCGCGCTGGTCAATGCCAGAGGAATGGGCATGGACATGGTGAAGTCGACGTCGTAGATCACGGTCTCGGGCAGAAGGTCGGGCGACGAACGCGTGGTCTTCACACCGCCCGCGGTCTCGCCGAGAACGGGCGTCACCTCCGACCCGGCATAGGTCGTCGGCAGGATCACCTGGTCGATCCCGGTGCGGCCCGCCAACGCCTTGGCCAGCCCGGTGGTGGAGCCGCCCCCGACCGCGACCACCGCGTCGACATCGTTCTCCGTGACCCGACCGAGGACCCGCTCGGTCACCTCGACCGGCGTGTGCATCACCGCGCCGTCGAACCGCGCGACCTGCAGATCGCCGAGTGCCGTCTCGACCAGCTCGGCCTGCGGTCGCACGTGCTCGCCGGCGAGCAGCAGGACCCTCGAACGATCGAGTCGACGCACTTCGTCCGCGACCCGCGAAGCGGTACCGGGGCCGAAGATCACACGTACCGGATGAGAGTTGTAGACGAAGGAACGCATGCCCGTATTCTCACGACGCCCGTGAGAGCACGCGTGCCCTTTACGAAAGTCCGTACACCCGCTCGGCGTTCGCGGTGGTGGCCGCGGCCAGTTCGTCGGCGTCCTCGCCGCGCACCTCGGCGAGCGCGCGCACCGTGTACGGCAGGCAGTACGACTCGTTCGGCGCGCCCCGGAAGGGATGCGGCGTCAGGAACGGCGCATCGGTCTCCACCAGCACCAGCTCGCGGGGCACGAGCGGCGCCGCCTCGCGCAGGGCCTTCGCGTTCTTGAAGCTCACGGTGCCCGAGAAGCTCAACAGGTATCCGGCGTCGACGCACCGGCGGGCCATGTCTGCATCCGACGAGAAGCAGTGGAAGATCACCGTCTCGGGTGCACCCTCGTCGTGCAGGATGCGCAACAGTTCGGCGTCGGCCTCACGATTGTGGATCATCAGGGTCTTGCCGAGACGCTTCGCGAGGTCGATGTGCCAGCGGAAGCCCTCCTCCTGTTCGGAGGGTTCCGCGCATCCGTCGAGCTTGCCGGGCCAGTAGAGATCGAGGCCGGTCTCCCCCACGGCGACGCACCGGGGGTCGGCGGCGAGTGTCGCGATCTCGGCGCGGGTGGCGTCGTCGAGGCTGTTCGCGCGGGTCGGATGGATGGCGACGGCCGCGTAGACCCGATCGTCCCAGTGCGCGGCCCGCACCGCGAACCGCGCCGCCTCGAGATCGTCGGCGACGGTGACGATGCGTCCGACACCCACCGCCGCGGCACGGTCGACGATCGCGGAGGTCGTCGCGGCGTCCTCGGCACCGCACGCGTCGAGGTGCGTGTGGGCGTCGACGAGCGGACTCAACGGCTGTGGGGCTTCGGGGGCGGGACGGGCTGCGCTCACGACCTATAAACTACTGGCCACCATGACTGCGCCTGATTCCTCCCGCCCGGCTGCCGGCGATCCCACCCGCCCGCCGTTCTACGTCACGACCGCGATCGCGTACCCGAACGGCGCCCCGCACATCGGGCACGCCTACGAGTACATCTCGACCGACGCGATCGCGCGGTTCAAGCGTCTCGACGGCTTCGATGTGCGCTTCCTGACCGGCACCGACGAGCACGGTCTGAAGATGCAGCAGACCGCCGCGAAGGAAGGCATCCCGGTCACCGAACTCGCGTCCCGGAACTCGGACGTCTTCGAGGCCATGGACAAGGCCCTGAACATCTCGTACGACCGGTTCATCCGCACCACGGACGCCGATCACCTCGAGGCGAGCAAGGCGATCTGGCAGCGCATGGTCGACGCAGGCGACATCTACCTCGACACCTACGCGGGGTGGTACTCGGTCCGCGACGAGGCGTTCTACACCGACGGTGAGACCACGCTGCTCGAGGACGGTTCGCGGATCTCCACCGACACCGGCACCCCGGTGGAGTGGACGGAGGAATCCACCTACTTCTTCCGCCTGTCCGCCTACCAGGACAAGCTGCTGAAGCTCTACGAAGACCAGCCCGACTTCATCGCACCGGCGACCCGCCGCAACGAGATCGTCAGCTTCGTCTCCGGTGGCCTGAAGGACCTGTCGATCTCCCGCACGACCTTCGACTGGGGAGTTCCGGTTCCCCACCATCCCGATCACGTCATGTACGTGTGGGTCGACGCACTGACCAACTACCTCACCGGGGCCGGTTTCCCCGACACCGAGGCGGAGTCGTACCGCCGGTACTGGCCGGCCGATCTGCACATCATCGGCAAGGACATCACGCGGTTCCACACCGTGTACTGGCCGGCCTTCCTCATGTCCGCGGGCCTCGAACTGCCCGAGCGGGTCTTCGTCCACGGCTTCCTGTTCAACAAGGGCGAGAAGATGTCGAAGTCGGTCGGCAATGTCGTCGATCCCCTCGAGATGGTGAAGCAGTACGGCCTCGATCAGCTGCGCTTCTTCCTGCTCCGCGAGATCTCCTACGGCCAGGACGGCAGTTACAGCCACGAGGCCATCGTCACCCGCATCAATGCCGATCTGGCCAACGACCTCGGCAACCTCGCACAGCGGTCCCTGACGATGGTCGCGAAGAACCTCGAGGGTACGGTGCCCACGCCGGGCGAGTTCACCGCCGACGACGAGGCCATGCTCGCCCAGGCCGACGCACTGCTGGGGAAGGTGCGCGCCGAGTTCGACGTCCAGGCCCTGCATCTGGGTCTCGAAGCGATCTGGCACGTGCTCGGCGAAACCAACCGTTACTTCTCCGCGCAGCAGCCGTGGGTGCTGCGCAAGACCGATCCCGAGCGGATGGCGACGGTCCTCTACGTCACGCTCGAGGTCGTGCGGATCGTCGGTCTGCTCGTCCAGCCGGTGATGCCGGATTCCGGTGCGAAGATCCTCGACCTGCTCGGTCAGGCACCGGAGGCGCGGGAGTTCGACGCCGTCGCCACCCGTCTGGCTCCCGGCACGGCACTGCCCGCGCCCGCGCCGGTGTTCCCGCGATACGTCGACGAGGACTGAGGTCTCACCACACGGTTCCGTCCGGCTCCGGAGAACACCGGCCAGCGCGTTCTGCGGCGCCACCGGAACCTGTCGGTGCCGTGCGCCACACTGCGGCGCATGCGCAGCGATAGAACACACGTTCGAAACGGTGACCTGAACGAGCACGCTCTCCTCTCCGAGTTGGGCGGTGCCTACGAGCGGGGGTGGCAGCCCGCCGACATCCTGCACGTGACGGCCCGTTCGGGCGGCACGTCCGACGTCGCGCTCACCGCGGCCACGATGCTGTTCGATGCGCAGATCCGGCGTGCGGCCGAACGCGCCCCCGTCGAGTGGGTACGGCAGATCGACGAGATCTCCCGACGACACCCGTATCTCGTCCACGCCACGCAAGCCCCGGCACTGGCCGACGGTCTGCGCCGGGCCGCCTCCGATGCCACCCGCTTCGAGATCGAGGGCCTCGCCTTCACCTGGAAGTACCTGCCGTCCTTCGCGATCCTCATGCCGCCGCCCTCACGGTGGCCGTCCGTCCGCTCCGCCGGCACCGTTGTCTCCTCGCCGCCCGACATCCGGATTCTCGAACGCATCCGCGCACTGTTGTCGAAGGCCGAATCCACCGACTTCCCCGACGAGGCAGAAGCGCTCACCGCGAAAGCGCAGGAACTCGTCTCCCGCCATGCAGTGGGTGCCGCACTGCTCGCCGGACCCGGTTCCCGCACCGACCCCGTCGTGGGCCGGCGTATCCACCTCCACAATCCGTACATCCGGGAGAAGGTCCTGCTTCTCACCGCGATCGGCGATGCGAACCGGGTGCGCACGGTGTGGTTCACCCGCGTACAGATCGCGACGATCGTCGGCACCGCGACCGACCTGCAGCAGGCCGAGATGCTGTTCACCTCGCTGCTCGTGCAGGCCGGGCGGGCTGTGCGGGCGGCCGGCACGGCGGGCCGGCGAGGATCGTCCGCGACCTCCTTCCGCCGTGCCTTCCTCACCGGCTACGCGCATCGGATCGGCGAACGTCTCCGCGAGGCCGACGTTCGGGCCACCGCCGACGCCGCAGCCGAGGCGCGGGTACCCATCACGACCCTCGCGCCGATCCTCGCCCGTCGGTCCGATGCCGTCGACACCGAGTTCCGGCGACTGTTTCCCGTCACCCGCGACTCGCGTAGCCGGGGTGTCGACGCCGACGGCTTCCACGCCGGTCGCGATGCGGCCGACGCCGCCTCGCTCACCCCCGGGCCCCAGCCCGTCGATCGCTGAAGGCCGATCATCCAGGCGGTCGATCACCCGGGTGACGGACATCACAGCATGCTGTGCCCACGTCGTGTCACATCCGCGCCGCGAGCGGTGTCACGTCGGTAGCACCACTTCCGACAGCGAAGGGACGAGAGCGATGACAACGCAATTCCACGTGGTGGTCGTAGGCGCGGGGTACGCCGGGGTGATGGCCGCGAACCGACTCCTGGCCGAACATCCCGAAGTCGCGGTCACGGTGGTGAACCCGCGCGCCGTCTTCGTCGAACGGGTCCGGCTCCACCAGGTGGCGGCCGGATCCGGCACCGCCACGCACGACCTGGCCGATCTCCTGCATCCGCGGGCGACGCTGCATGTCGGTTCGGCCGAACGGATCGAACCGCACGCGGTGGCCCTCGCCGACGGGACGGTCCTGCGGTGCGACGCGGTGGTCCACGCCGTGGGCAGCACATCGGTTCCCGGCGCGATTCCCGAGGCACAGAAAGTGTTCTCCGTCGCCGACCTCGACTCGGCCACAGCTCTCCACGACGCACTCGTGGCCGTGGACGATCACGCGTCCGTCGTCGTGATCGGCGGTGGCCTCACCGGCGTCGAGACCGTCACCGAACTCGCACAGGCACATCCGCGACACTCACTCGTCCTCGTCGGCGATCCGGGCGCCGGCCTACCCGAGGGCACACGGCGTTACATCCGTCGCCGGCTGGAGGAGCTGGGCGTCCGGCTCCGCTCGGGAGTACGGGTCACCCGCATCGACGAGGAGTCCGTCGAACTCGACGACGGCACCGCGATTCCCGCGACCCTTGTGGTCCGGACGGCAGGCTTCTCCGTCCCCGACCTCGCCCGTCGCAGCGGACTGCCGGTCGACGACGCCGGCCGCCTCCGGGTCCGCGACACCCTTCAGGCGGTCGACGGCACACCGATCGTCGGAGTGGGCGACGCGGTGGTGGTGGAGGGCAACGACCACCTGCGGATGAGCTGCCAGGCAGCGATGCCGCTGGGCAGCCACGGCGCCGACACGGTGTGGCAACTGCTGCAGGGACGCGAACCGGCACCGCTCTCGCTCGGGTTCGTCTCGACCTGCGTCTCGCTGGGCCGCGATCGCGGCGTGGTGCAGTTGTCCGCCCGCGACGACACCCCCTCGAGGTGGGCGGTGCGGGGACGGTTCGCAGCACCGGTGAAGGAAGCCGTCGTTCGTGGGACCATCCGCACCATGCAACTCCAGGCGCGCGGGCGGGCCCTGCCGACCCGGCGCGGACCGGACACGGCCGCACGGGAGAATGCGCACGTATGACCGGCGACGACGTCTTCACCGAACATCGGGGACTGCTGTTCTCGATCGCCTACGAGATCACCGGCAGCGTCGCCGACAGCGAGGACGTCCTGCAGGAGAGCTACCTCCGCTGGGCCCGCGCCGACACCGATGCCGTCGACAACCCGCGGGCCTACGCGGCACAGATCGTCACGCGCCAGGCGCTGAACTCGCTGCGGTCGGCGCAGCGCCGCCGGGAGGACTACGTCGGGCCGTGGCTGCCCGAACCGATCCTCACCGCTCCCGACGCGGCCCACGAGGTCGAACTCGCCGAGGCGGTGTCCACCGCCATGCTGCTGGTACTGGAGACGTTGACGCCGGTCGAACGTGTGGTCTTCGTGATGCGCGAGGTGTTCGGTTTCGAGTACGGACGCATCGCCGACGCGGTCGACCGCACGGAGAGCGCCGTCCGGCAGATCGCGCACCGTGCCCGCGCGCACGTCCACGCCAAGCAGCGGCGCTTCACCCCGGCGGGCGCCGAGACCGACCGGGTGGTCACCGCCTTCCTTACCGCGGCGACCACCGGCGATCTCGACGGATTGCTGTCGCTGCTGGCTCCCGACGTCGTGTACCTCGCCGACGGCGGAGGCAAGGTCAATGCGGCCCGGGTCCCGGTCCTCGGCGCCACGAAGGTCGCCCGACTGTTCCTCGGGCTGGTCCGGCACCCATTGCCCGACATGACCATCGAGCCGGCCGTGCTGAACTCGATGCCGGGCGTCCTCGTCCGTTCGGCAGGGGTCCTCGACATGGTGCTGCACTTCGAGATCGACGAGGGCCTGGTCACCGGGGTCTACGTAGTGCGCAATCCCGACAAGCTCACACATCTCGGGGCTCGTCCCGGCGCCTCCGACCGGCCATGACAAGCTGACGCCATGCGGATGGAACGACTCGGCCGCGGCGGCACCGTCGATCGCGTTCTCGGTGCACTGGCGGAACGCGCCCGGATCCTGGCCGTCCCCGGCCCGGCTGCGCTGTCGGGCGAGTGGTTCGGGGCTGCGGCCGTGCTCGTCCCGTCCGTCTCCGTCGAATCCGTACCACCGGCGGAGGCCTTCTCGCTCTCGCCGGATGCTCCCGTCTCCGGCGGCGACCGGCCACTCATCGGTGGTGGACGCATCGGATACCTCGCCTACCCGGATCGCGTCCCGGACCGCCCCGCGCTGCCCCTGGCCGCCAGCGGGTGGACCGACACCGTCCTTCGCCTCGACGCCGACGGCTGCTGGTGGTACGAGACCCTCGGCACCGCACCCTGCCCCGACGATCTCGCCTCCGCCGTCCTCGATCCCTCGCCCGTGGCCTCCGGCTGGCACATCGCATGGACGCCGCCCTCCCGCGACGAGCACCGCCGCGGCGTCGAACGGTGCCTCGAGGCGATCCGCGCCGGCGAGGTGTACCAGGCGTGCGTATGCACCCGGTTCACCGGACGGTGGGACGGCGACCCGCTGGCGTTCTTCGCCGACGGAATCTCCCGGACGGCCCCGACACGAGCCGCCTACCTGCAGGGATCCTGGGGCGCAGTGGCGTCGCTGTCGCCCGAACTGTTCGTCTCCCTCCACGACGACACGATGCGGTCGAGCCCGATCAAGGGCACACTCCCCCGCTCCGCCGACCCGGCGCGATTACGGGCCTCTGCCAAGGACGTCGCCGAGAACGTGATGATCGTCGACCTCGTCCGCAACGATCTCGGTCGCGTCGCCGAGACCGGTTCGGTGCGGACCGAGGATCTGCTGACGGTGCGGCCCGCCCCGGGGGTGTGGCACCTGGTGTCCACCGTCGCGGCGGAGCGGCGACCGGGCGTGACGGTCGCCGACATTCTCGACGCGGCGTTCCCGCCCGCCTCCGTCACCGGGTGCCCGAAGATCCGGGCCCGCACGTTGCTCACCCGATGGGAGGGTTCGGCGCGGGGCGTCTACTGCGGAACCGTCGGCATGACGAGTCCGATCGCCGGCACCGAACTGAACGTCGCGATCCGCACGGTCGAGTTCGGTCACGACGACACCGGCGACGGCGTGTGCGCGCTCGGTGTCGGTGGCGGCATCACCATCGACTCGGATCCCGAGGCCGAATGGCAGGAATGCCTCGACAAGGCCGCGAGCATCCTCACGCTCGGCGACAGCCGGGCCGGCGCTCAGCACACCCCGTTCGGTGGCGCCGGTAACTCGTAGCGGTCGAGCACGTCGTCGAGTCGCACCGAGGTGGAACGGCAGATGCGGGCCACCACGGCGTCGGCATCGAGCCCCCCCGTGCGGAGCAGACCGTCGCCGCCGGCGGCGACGATGGTGCCGTCGGGCGCGAAGGTGACCTGCCAGCGTCCCGTCCCGATCTCGGTGACCGGCCCACCGATCTCGTGCATCCCGTCCGGGTCGGCGACGTCCCACAATCGGACCGTCCCGTCGTCGCTCCCGCTGACCGCGCGGGTGCCGTCCGGGGTGATCGACACCGAGTAGACGGTGCCGCGGTGGCCGCTCAACCGGGTGTCGCGGGCGACGAAATCTCCGGACTCGGCGCGGTCCCAGACCACGACGTCGTGATCGTCGCCACCAGTCACCAGGACGTCGCTCGAACCGCCGAAGGCCACGGTGTTCACCCCGGTGGCGTGCCCGTCCGTGACGTTCACCCGTCCCGGGGAGCGCGGATCGGTGACGTCCCACGCGTAGATCTCGCTGTCGGCGCTCGTGACCACCAGGCTCCGGCCGTCGGGACTGACGGCCGCACTGCGCACGAGATTCTTCGGCCCGGTCAGCGGTTCACCCCAGGGCACGGGCTCCGCTGGATCCGCGATGTCCCACAACTGCACCGAGAAGTCGTCGGCGCCGGTCACGAGGGTCGTGCCGTCGGGTCCGAACGCCACGGCGGAGGTGAACCTCGTGGCCAGCGGCACCGGGTCGCCGAACGGCTTCGGTGCCGACGGATCGCGCACGTCCCACAACTGCACGCTGCCCCCGGATGTCGGCGCCGTGGCCAGAATGGTCCCCGAGGGCGAGAGCGCACACACGTAGGCTCCGCCGAGCGGACGCGGCAACGCGATCCCGCCGGCACGGTTCCAGTCGCCGCCCCGGCCGACCCGCCAGAGGGTGACATCGGGGCCGTAGCTGCCGGTCGCGACAAGGGTTCCGGCCCGATCGATCGCGGGCCGGGTCAGCGCACCGTCGGCCACGGCCACGCGGGTCTGCGGCATCGTCCACACCCGGACGTTGGCGTCCTGTCCTCCGGTGACGAGGGTGTTCCCCGTCGGGCTGACCGCGAGCGTGGGCACGCCACCTCCGTGTCCGGTCAGCGGCGGGTCGACCTCGTCGAGCGTGCGCGTGGCGGGGTCGAGGTCCCACAGTTTCGCGGTGCCGTCCCACGAGGCGCTCGCGAGTGTGCGTCCGTCGGGCAGGAAAGCGATGTTCCAGACCCCACCGGTGTGGGCGTTGGTCGGCGCCCCCAGTGGACGGGCCGCGCGTGGATCGGTGGTGTCGAACAGGTGCAGCACACCGTCGTCGCTGCTCGCCGCGAGGACCGTACCGTCTCCGTTGAAGCTCACCGAATGGGTGACGTCGCCGAACCCGGTCAGTGGCTCACCGAGCGACACCGGCCTCGACGGCGTGCTCACGTCCCACAACCGGACGGTGCGGTCGTCGCTGGACGTGGCGAGGATCTGCCCTCCGGGACGGAAGGCGACCGTCCGGACACCGCCGTCGTGCTCGTCGACGAGGGTGACGGGGAAACGGCCCGAACCGGGATCCGCAGTGTCGACGAGTGCCACGCGTCCGTCGTCGTACGGCACGGCGAGCACCCGCCCGGTGGGTGAATACCGCACGTTGTGCACGGCGCCGCCGGCGTAGACCTGCCGGTCGAGCACCACGCGCGGCGCGGCACGATCCGTCACGTCGTAGATCCACACCCCACCGTCACCTGCACCCATCGCGAGGAAACGGCCGTCGGGGCTGAACGAGACGGACGCCATGTACTTCGTCGACAACTGCAGCGGCTCGCCCACCGCCACCGGTTCGTCGCCGTCGAGCGCCCACAATCGGACGGTGCCGTCGTCGCTCGCCGAGGCGAGGGTGGAGCCGTCGGGTGAGACGACGACACCGTAGACCGGTCCGCTGTGCCCGCTCAGCGTGTAGGCGAGGGGCACGGCCTGGCTGGCGATGAGCCGCGAGTACGCGACCGGACTGTCGGGCTGGAGTTCGGCCGCCACCAGCGCGAGATTCGCCGAGGTCGTGGGGTCCTCGTTGCGCAGGGAATCGGACAGCGCGACGATCTGCTGGAACTGGGCGGCGCTCCGCTCCGTTTCGGCCCGGCCCTTCGCGACCCAGGCCAGACCCGTCATCACGAACGCGATGATCGTCGACAACGCCATCGCCGAGATGCCGACGCGGCGTGCGCGTGCCTCACGAGCGATCTGCCGCCGGGAGGCATCGAGGAAGGCCACGGCCGTGGAGCTGAGCGCGACCGGTCCACGACGGTCCTCGGAGGACCCCGCCATGGCGAGATGCGGGTTCTGCTCGCTCACGACATCCATGCGGCCGCGCCGGTAGAGCAGTTCGCGGTTGCGTCCGGATCCGAGCCAGGTCAACGCGTCGGCCTCGATCTGCTGCCGCAGAGCGGCGCCGGCGCGGTCCTGCTGGATCCACGACTTGAGCCGGGGCCACGCGTCGATCACGGCGTCGTGGATGAGTTCGACACACTCGGCGTCGACGACGAGCACCCGCGCCGACACGAAATGGTCGAGCACGCGCTTCGACGCGGCACGATCCTTGCCTCCCACCGCCAGCAGTTCGTTCAACGGGCGCGCGATCTTGACGTCCGTGCCGGTCGTGGTGACGTAGACCAGGTGGACGAGCATCGACCGGGCGCAAGCGCGGTCGGCGTCGTCGGTGAGGTTCTCCCACGCCCGTTCGGCGCCGGCGGCGACGGATCCGCGGACACCGCCGGTCGCGCGATATGCGGCGACGGTGAGCGTGCCGCCGCTGCGCTTGTCCCACAGCGAATCGAGCAGGTGGGACAGCAGGGGAAGTTCGGTGCCGCTGATCTCGCCGTCGGTCAGACCCGTGAGGTCGTGGAGGATGAGATCGACGAGACCCGGTTCGAGACGGACCCCGACGAGTTTGGCGGGAGCAGTGATCACCTCGACCAGGTCGTCGCGGTCGAGCGGCTGGACGGTCTTGGTGCGCCGCTCCAGAGCCCGGGCGAGCACCGGGGTCGTCACGGCCTGGTCGTAGAAATCCGAGCGCATCGTCGCGACGACGAGGGCCGGAGCGTCACCGTCCGTACCGGTCGACGCGGTCTCGAGGAGGGTGAGGAAGGCACCGCGGAGAGAA
Organism: Rhodococcus gordoniae; assembly: GCF_001646655.1. Taxonomy (GTDB): domain Bacteria; phylum Actinomycetota; class Actinomycetes; order Mycobacteriales; family Mycobacteriaceae; genus Rhodococcus; species Rhodococcus gordoniae. The sequence goes on from NZ_LPZN01000044.1 coordinate 133,453, forward strand.
CTGTCGTTGCACTGGGTGAACAGTTCCTCGATCTGGTCCACGACGATCAGCAGCAACGACGACGAGCTCCGCGATGCCGCGGCACGCAGGGCCGCGTGGACCGCGACGTGGTCGGTGGGGTCGACGACGTCGGCCAGCTCGGGCAGCGCGTCGACAAGTCGTGCCACCGGGTCGGTGCCGGGGGTGAGGACCACCGGGTGACAGTCCGGTGCGGAGCACAACTGCGGAATGATGCCGGCCTGCACCAGCGACGACTTGCCGACGCCGGAGGCACCGGTCACCACGACCGGTCCCTGTCCGTGGGAGGCCGTCACCACATCGACGAGGCTGCGCACGCTCTGCGTCCGTCCGAAGAACAACCGGGCGTCGTTCTGGCGGTAGGACGCGAGTCCCTTGTACGGACGGATCCCGGGCGGCACGGAAACCGCCGCCGACTCCTTGGTGCGCGGAGCGTTCGCCTGACCACGCGCGGCCTTCCACCAACTCTCCCATTGCTTCAGGGAGTACAGACCGGGAGCCGGCGGTTCGGCGTTGAGTTCCCGGGCCGCCCGGATGAGGACCACGAGCACCGGATGCACCGACTCGAAGCCGGCCGGCATCCGGGTGCCGTTGCGCCAGTCGCTGACCCGTTGGACGGAGACACTCCGGTCGCTGCCCACCGCGCGGGCGACGCTCGAGGCATCCGAGACGACCTTCTTGAGGGCGGGACGGCCGGCGGCGGCGAACAGCATCCGCAACTGATCGGCGAAGAACTGACGCTGCGCCGAACCAGCCTTTCCGTCGCTGTCTCCCATCCGTTCCGCGCCCCTCGTACTCCCGTTCTCCGCGCTGAAACATCCGCTGCGGAAAAATTCCTCACCATGCCTGAGCAGGGATGATACCGGTTCCGCGCCGGTCGGTACTTTTTGTCTCCCATTCCGGTCCGGAACAGTGGTGACCACGCAAGGTTCGACCTTGCAGCGTGGGGCGGGGGCCTCCACGCCGATAGGGACTGACGAGGGGTAGTTCCGGGTCGGCGTGGAGGCATGCTCCACATACGTTCGGGCCCCGCATCACGCGGGGCCCTTCGCGTATCCCCGGCCTACTTCACGACGTCGGGATCGTCCGTCGCGACGGGGCTGTTCAACAGATACGGATCGCGATCCAGGTACGCCTTCGTCTCCCGGGCGATCAGACCCGACAGCACGAGCAGACCGATCAGATTCGGCAACGCCATGAGGCCGTTCATCACGTCGGAGAAGTTCCAGACCACCTCGAGCTGGGTGGTGGCACCGATGAACACGACGACCACGAAGACCGCGCGGTAGGGCACCACACCGCGGCGACCGACGAGACGCTCGACGCACCGCTCGCCGTAGTACGACCAGCCGAGAATCGTCGAGAAGGCGAAGAAGACGACCGAGATGGCGACGATCCAGTGACCCCATTCCCCACCGAGGCCGTCGGCGAAGGCGGCCGACGTCATCGCGGCGCCCTGCTCACCCGACTGCCAGGCGCCGGTCGTGATGATGACCAGACCGGTGAAGGTGACCACGATGATCGTGTCGATGAAGGTCTGCGTCATGGACACCAGGCCCTGACGGACCGGATGCGTGGTCTGGGCGGCGGCCGCGGCGATCGCGGCGCTGCCCATTCCCGATTCGTTGGAGAAGATGCCGCGGGCCACGCCGTAGCGCAGGGCGATCATGAACACCGAACCGATGAAGCCACCGGTGGCGGCGGTGCCCGTGAACGCATCGGTGAAGATCAGCGCGAAGGCCTCGGGAATCTGCGAGAAGTTGACGGCGAGGACGACGATGCCGGCGCCCACGTACAGCACGATCATGGCGGGCACGAAACCGGCGGTGACCTTGCCGATGGACTTGATACCGCCGAGCAGGACCGCCGCGGCGAGCACCGTCATCACGAAGCCGCTGAGCCAGGTGGGCACACCGAAGGTGCCGTCGAGCTGGGTCGCGACCGTATTGGCCTGGGTCATGTTGCCGATGCCGAAGCTGGCGAGCACGGCGAACACCGCGAACAGCAGGCTCAGGACGAGACCGAACTTGTTGGGGATGGCGCGGGCGAGGTAGTACTGCGGACCCCCGCTCTGCTCACCCTTGGCGTCGGTGGTGCGGTACTTCACGCCCAGGAAGGCCTCGGAGTACTTGCTGGCCATGCCGACCAGACCGGTGATCCACATCCAGAACAGCGCCCCGGGACCACCGAAGTAGATCGCGGTGGCGACGCCGGCGATGTTGCCCACGCCCACCGTCGCGGCCAGCGCGGTGGTCAGGGCCTGGTATTGGGAGATGTCGCCTTCGGTGGCGCCTTCGTCGTGCCGGGTGATCAGACCCAGCCGCAGCGCGGGCCACAACTTGCGGAACTGGACGCCCCGCAGCCGCACCGTGAGCACCAGGCCCGTACCCAACAGCAGTGGGATGAGCAGATACGGCCCCCACACCACCCCTGCCACCCCGACGAGGAAATCGTTCGCCGAATCCATCCGCGTCCTCCTGATCGTCGCAAGCCCCCGACAGCGTCCGACCGACCGGTGACGTCTGTGCCTGGGACCCGGCAGAGTTTAGGCTTCCGTGGCACGGAGTGTCCTCGGACCCCACGGCGCGTCCGATATGCGTTCTTCTCAGCCGCGACGGGCGCCCAGCACCGCGTCGTACAGTTCGCGCTTCGAGACGGACGCACCGGACGACTTCGCCGCCGACTCGGCGACGACCGCGCAGGCGTCCTTCAGCCGCATCCCGTCCGCGACCATCCGTTCCACCTCGTCGACGAGGTCGACGGGATCGGTGGCGACCGCGACCGCCCCTTCGAGCACCACGGTGATCTCGCCGCGCGCACCGTCGACGGCCCATTCGGCGAGCTCGGCGAGCGTTCCGCGCCGCACTTCCTCGTAGGTCTTGGTGAGTTCGCGGCAGACTGCGGCCCGGCGCGTCCCGCCGAGCACGTCGACGGCGTCGGCCAGGCACGCGGCGAGCCGGTGCGGTGCCTCGAAGAACACCACCGCGCGGGGCTCGTGGACGAGCGCTGCGAACCACGCGCGTCGCTGCCCCGGCTTGCGGGGCGGGAACCCGTCGAAGCAGAACCGCTCCACGGGCAGACCCGACAACGCGAGAGCGGTGGTGACAGCGGACGGGCCGGGCAGACAGGTCACCGGCAGGCCGGCCTCGACGCACGCCGCGACGAGCCGGTAGCCGGGATCGCTCACCGAGGGCATCCCGGCGTCGGTGACGAGCAGAACCGTGCGGCCGTCCTCGATGTCGGTGACGAGGCCCGGCAACCGCGACACCTCGACCTGGTCGTAGAAGCTCACGACCCGTCCGGTGATGGTGACGCCGAGCGCCGCGGCGAGGGCCTTGGTTCGGCGGGTGTCCTCCGCGGCGATCACGTCGGCGGTGCCGAGCGCGTCGCGAAGGCGCGTCGAGGCGTCCCCCACGTCGCCCATCGGAGTGGCGGCCAGCACGAGCCGGCCCTCTCCCGGATTCGCGCCCTGGACCGGTTTGGCTGCCTGCATACGGCTCAGCCTACGATCGGGAGGTGACCGTGACGGACCGCAGCCCTTCCGAGGCCCCGGACCGTAGTCCTTCCCAGGCCTCGGACCGCCGCATTCTCGGTCCCGGCCCGCTCGTACCCGCACCCGATCCGCTACCCGGTGACCGGGTCCGCGGCTGGATCGTCACCGCCTTCGTCACGGCACTCGCCGCGATCACGCGGTTCACGATGCTCAACTACCCCACCGACGCGAAGACACCGGTGTTCGACGAGAAGCACTACGCCCCGCAGGGCTGGCAGGTGCTCACCGGCGGCGGGATCGAGGACAACCCCGGTTACGGGCTCGTCGTGCATCCGCCCGTGGGCAAGCAGCTGATCGCGCTCGGCGAGGCCCTGTTCGGATACAGCGCGTGGGGCTGGCGCTTCTCGGCCGCGGTCGCCGGTGTCGTGCTCGTCCTGCTGGTCGTGCGGATCGTGCGGCGGATGACCCGGTCGACGATGCTCGGTGCGATCGCCGGGCTGCTGCTCGTCGTCGACGGCGTGACCTTCGTGTCGTCCCGCCTGGGCATGCTCGACATCTTCCAAGCGGTCTTCGTCGTCGGCGCCTTCGGTTGCCTGATCGTCGACCGCGACGACGTGCGTGCCCGGATGGCCCGGGTCCACGCCGAGGGCCGTGTTCTCGACAGTGTGTGGGGTCCGCGCTTCGGTGTGCGCTGGTGGCGCTTCGGCGCGGGCATTCTGCTCGGCCTGGCGGTCGGCACCAAGTGGTCGGGTCTGTACTTCATCGCGTTCTTCGGCCTGATGTCCGTGGCCTTCGACCTCGCGGCGCGCCGCGCGTACCGGGTGCAGCGCCCCTGGGTGGGGACGGCGGTGCGCGACATCGGTCCCGCGCTCTACGCCCTCGTGCTCGTTCCGCTCGGCGTGTACCTGTCGACCTACTGGGCATGGTTCGCGAGCGAGACCGGCGTCTACCGTCACGCGGTCGGCACGCAGATCGGGCACGACGGGATGTTCTCCTTCGTGCCCGCCGCGCTGCGGTCGCTCTGGTACTACAGCGCGAGCGTCCTCGAGTTCCACTCCGGTCTGACGAACTCGGCCGGCAACCAGCACCCCTGGGAATCGAAGCCGTGGACGTGGCCGATGGGGCTGCGTCCGATGCTGTACTACTTCGCCGACGGCGAGCGGATCGGCGGGTGCGACGCCGAGCAGTGCGTCAAGGCCGTCATGCTGCTGGGAACGCCGGCGTTGTGGTGGGTGTCGCTGCCGGTCCTCGGGTGGGGGCTGTGGCAGGTGCTCGTCCGCCGCGACTGGCGGTGGGCCGCGGTTCTCACCGGTTACGGCGCGGGGATCCTGCCGTGGTTCGCGAACCTCGACCGGCAGATGTACTACTTCTACGCGGTGCCGATGGCGCCGTTCCTCGTGATGGGTGTCGTGCTCGTGCTCGGCGACATCCTCGGTTCGCCGCACGCATCGAAGGAACGGCGGACGACCGGGTTGCTCGTGGTGTGCCTGTACGTCGGGCTCGTGATCGCGAACTTCGTGTGGTTGTGGCCGATCCTCACGGCTCTGCCGATCACTCCGGAGCACTGGAACGATCAGCTGTGGCTCCCCAGCTGGCGCTGAGCGGAGCCCGTCTCCGGCGTTGAGCGGAGCTTCAGTTCGGTTCGTCGAGGACGGTGTCCTCGGTGGGCAGATCGACCTCGCGCTCTCTGTCGGAGCCGTAGCGGACGCCGTCGAACCGGCGGGCGAACCGCTCGTCGACGACCGTGAGGAAGCCCTTGAGCCGCTCGAGCAGTTCGGACAGGTGGTGGGGCACGAACGGATCGCCGAGCAGGTCGACGGTGGCGACGAGCCGGTCCTCGACGAGCACCACCTTGATGTGCGACCACGTCCGGTTCAGTTCGGTGAGCTCGGTCAGCGCGTGGGTGCGACCGCCGTTCGGCGCGGCTCCAGGGATGTCGTCCTCGGGGATCGCGTGCAACAGCGGCGCCCACAACCTGATGTTGCCGTCGTCGTCGATCATGACGAAGACCACCTGGGAGTCGAGGATCACGACGAAGTCGCCGTCGGCGTCGACCGGCACGGGGCGGCCCAGGGCGTGGGCGAGGGCGTCGCTCACGCGCTCGCGCAGGTCGCCGAGGGCGGACGGTGGGTGGGCCTGCAGGAAGGCAGGATGCGGCACTTCTCCACGACCGCGCAGCACCGACACGATGTGACGGGCGAGCATGTCGGCCTCGGAGACGGGCCGGGTGACCGGCTCGGATCCGGTGACCTCGACGGTGGCACGCCCACCGGAGCCCGCCCGCACCCGCACGCAGGCCGCGGCGCCCGAGGCGGTCTCGGCGCGCAGCTCGAAAGCGTCGGATCCGGTGAGTTCGGAGATGCGCCGGGCGAGCTGCGACGCGTAGCGGGTCCAGTCGCGGTCGAGGGTCTCGTCGAATCTGTCGGTGTCGGTCACGCGCACTCCTCTCGAAGAGCAACTGCCGGGCAGGCGACACCGTACTCGTGGTGGACGACAACTCACCGCAGGCACGCGGCGTCGTGTGTCACCCGTGATGCCGCCGTGCGACCGCCGCCCACACCGCGACCCGCGACCCGCGTTCGAGGATGTCGACGATCGCGAATCCTGCCTGTGCGAGAACGGTGCTCACCGTCATCGAGATCGTCCCGGTGTCCTCCCCGGCCCTTGCTCCGTCGATCACCCACAACCGTCCGTCGTCGGTCAGCATCGGCGCGAGGGCGGCCACGGCCGCGGTGTCCTCGCGGAAGTCGGGGACGTTCACGGCGTAGATGCGGTCGAACGTCTCGCGGCCCACGAACTCGTGGAGCCGCGTCGCGGTCGGTACCACGCGTAGCCGGGCGTCCGGACCGAGGTGTCCGGCGACCACACCGGAGGCCGGTCCGGTGTCGATCGCGAGAACCGACATGCCCGGACGGAGATCGAGGACGTCGAGCAGGAACTCGACGTCCTCGATCCGGGACCGCTCGGTCATTCGACCCTGCGCAGCGTCCGTTTCCTGCGTCCACCCGTGATGAGTGGGTCGCGTTGCAGATCCCGGTACAGCGACACGCACAGGCCGATCATCACGAGGAGGAAGGGGGCGGCGGCGATGATCGTCATCGTCTGCAGGGCGTTGAGGGCTTCCGAGCCGCCGCTCCACAGCAGCAGTGCCGCAACCCCGCCGGTGAGTCCGCCCCAGAAGATCACCACCGTGCGCCGGGGTGCGAGGGTGCCGCGCTGGCTGAGAGTGCCCATGACCATCGAGGCGGAGTCGGCTCCGGAGATGAAGAAGATGGCAATGAGCAGCATCGCGACGACCGTGGCGACACCGGTGAGCGGGAGGTTGCCGAGCATCCCGAACAGCTGCCCTTCGACACTGTCGGCACCGGCGATGTCCAGGCCGTCCAGCTGCTGTCCGATGCCGGCGCCGCCGAAGATCGAGAACCACACGAGACTGACCAGGCTGGGGACGAGGATGACGCCCACGACGAATTCCCGGATGGTGCGGCCGCGGCTGATGCGGGCGAGGAACATGCCCACGAAGGGCGCCCACGAGACCCACCATGCCCAGTAGAAGATCGTCCAGCTCGACAGCCATTCGCCCGCGGCGTCGTTGGATGCGGCCGTGCGGGCCGACATCCGGGCGAACTCGGCGGCGTACGCGCCGAGGGTGGTGGGCACGAGGTTGAGGATGAACACCGTGGGCCCGAGCACGAAGACGAACAGTGCCAGGACGGCGGCGAGGACCATGTTGATGTTCGACAGGTACTGGATGCCCTTGGCCACACCGGTGACTGCGGACGCGATGAACGCGAGAGTGAGCAGCGCGACGATCGCGACCAGCAGCATCACTCCCGCCGACTCGAGCCAGCCGGTGACCTCGAAACCCGATCCGATCTGCAGAGCGCCCAGACCGAGCGACGCCGCGGTACCGAACAGGGTCGCGAACAGGGCGAGGATATCGATGACCTTGCCGAGCGGACCTTCGGCCCGGCGTCCGAGGAGCGGGATGAAGGCCGAGCTGATGAGCTGCTTGCGTCCCTTCCGGAAGGTGCCGTACGCGATGGTCAGACCGACGACGGCGTAGATCGCCCAGGGATGCAGGCTCCAGTGGAACATCGAGGTCGCCATCGCGATACCGGTGCCACCGATGGTGCCGGGTGGCGGTTCGACGAAGTGCGAGAGCGGCTCGGCGACACCGAAGAACATCAGGCCGATACCCATCCCGGCGGCGAACATCATCGCGATCCAGCTGACGGTGCGGAACTCCGGCTTCTCGCCGTCCCTGCCCAGCGGGATCCGCCCGTAGCGGCTCAGCGCGAGCCAGAGCGCGTAGAACACGAACGCGCTCGCCGTGAGGACGAACAACCAGCCGAACTCGACGACGACCCAGTCGAGGATGTTCCCGGTGACGGTCCCGAAGTTCTCGGTGGCGGCCAGGCCCCACACCACGATCGCCGCGACCAGCGCGGCAGAGACTCCGAAGACCACCTTGTCGGTCTGCGGCCGCTGCGCTGCGGACTCGGCTTCTACAGGAGCACCGGCACCCGAGATCTCCTCGGAGCCGGGCCGATCACCAGGCACGTTCATGCGACAAACCTTCCAAGTTTCGGCCGGCTTCGGAGCCGAATCACCGAACCCGAGGTGATAGTCACATTCCGGACGGGGCGTGCACCCTTTCCGCGCTGCTCACCGGCCGGTCAGCCTGCGCGCAGTGCGGCCGAGACGAAGTCGAGGATCTCGTCGTCGGACATTCCGAGGGCGCGCACCTCGGCGACGTACTCGTGGGTGGAACGCTGGGCCCGCGTGCGGGTGGGATCGCCCGTGTCGGCGACGAACGTCCCGGCTCGCCCGCGAGCCTCGAGCACCCCCAGCTTCTCCAGTTCGCGATAGGTCTTGGCGACCGTGTTGGGGGCGATGCCGAGCGTGTCGGCGAGGCCCCGCACGGTGGGCAGCTTCGATCCTGCGATCAGCTCACCCTCGTGTACCAGGTCGACGATGCGTCGGCGCAGTTGCTCGAACGGCGGGACGGTCGAGTCGGGATCGATGGTGAGGTCGAGCATTCTCGCAGGTTATCAGCGCTCGGTAACCCTCACCGGCGCTTCGGCCGAGGGCACCTCGGCGGGGGCGTGGTTGTAGCTGCCGGTCTCGAGCAGGTCACGGATCTGGATGAGCAGATCGGTCTCGCTCAGCGGCTCGTCCTCGGGCTCCTTCTCCGGCGCGAAGCGTGCCTTGGCCGCGTTGACCGGCACGATGAGCACGAAGTAGACGACGGCCGCGATGATGAAGAAGTTGATCGCCGCGGAGATGACGGCGCCGAGGTTGACGAAGGTCGCGTCGTTCGACGACAGAAGGCGGAAGCCGAAGCCCATATCGTTGTCGCCGCCCACCGCCGCGACGAGCGGGTTCACGATGTGGTCGGTGAACGCCGTGACGATGGACGTGAACGCCGCACCGACGACCACCGCGACAGCGAGTTCGACGACGTTTCCGCGCAGCAGGAAATCCTTGAAACCTTTGAACATCGTGCTCCGTGCCTTTTCTCGAGAACTCACAAAACTTCAGGGCGCGGACATCGTATTGACGCTCTCCGGCACCTTCAACAGGGACGATTCGGGCGACACGGCTGCCGGGCGCATCGGAGCGAGGGGTCGGTCAGGGCAGAATCGGGCCATGGCAACCACGGCGACGATCTACCACAACCCGCGCTGCAGCACGTCACGCAACACTTTGGCGCTGCTGGAGGAGAACGGACTCGAACCCACCGTGATCAAGTATCTCGACACTCCGCCCTCTCTCGACGAGCTGCGTGGGCTGCTCGATGCGGCGGGTCTCACACCGAGCGAGGCGATCCGCAAGAAGGAATCGCTCTACAAGGAACTGAACCTGGCCGAAGCGTCCGAGGACGAACTGCTCGAGGCGATGGTCGCGAACCCGATCCTCATCGAGCGTCCCCTCGTCGTCACCGACAAGGGGACCGTGCTCGCCCGTCCCGTCGACAAGGTGCGCGAGATCCTCTGACGAGAACTGCACGCGAGGATCACAGGACCGCGCGCGCGAGCGGGCACGACATGCATCGCGGACCGCCGCGGCCGGAACCGAGTTCCGACCCGGCGATCCGCAGCACCTCGACCCCCGAATCCTCGAGCCGGGTGTTCGTCTCGACGTTGCGTTCGTAGGCGACGACGACACCGGGCGCCACGGCGAGGGTGTTGTTCCCGTCGTCCCACTGCTCACGTTCGGCCACAACGGAATCCAGACCGGTGTCGATGACGCGCAGCTTCTCGATTCCCATCGCGTCGGCGGCGGCCTCGAGAAAGGGGCGGGGCCCCGAGATCTGCACCGTCCCGTCTTCACGGTGGATGGTGAAGGCCTGCAGGCTGTCCCGGATCGCCGGATACATCACCACCGCGTCGACGTCGACCATCGTGCACACCGTGTCGAGATGCATCGACGCCCGTCGCTGCTCGATCGGAACGGCCAGCACCGTGTGCGCGAGTCCGTCGTCGAAGGCGCTGCGCGCCAATGCTTCCGCACCGGCCGGACTCGTCCTCTCCCCCACCCCGACGGCGACGACACCGGGCGCGAGGAGCAACACGTCGCCCCCCTCGACCGGTGCGGTGTGCGATTCGTACGCGCGTCGCACGTGGAGGAACTGCGGATGGAAGGCGTAGATGAGGTCGGTGAGGCCGGTCTCGCGCCGGCGGGCGGGCAACGCCAGATTGGGGATCGCAACCCGTGATCCGAGCCAGAACGACGAGTCTCGCGTGAAGAGCAGGTTCGGCAACGGCGCGATGGCGAAGTCGGAGCCGTGGTGCATCAACCGCACGAGGGACGGAGCCGCGCCGCCGCCCACCGTGGGCAGTTCGTCGAAGGTCATGCCCGCGATGAGGATCCGGGCGAGTTCGGCAGCCGGCAGGGCACGCAGATGGCCCGTCAGCTCCTCCGCGAGCGCATGACCGAGGCGCTGCGCGTCGACGGCCGACGAGACGCTCTGCACCCGCGCGGCACCACTGGCCTCGAGTGTCTCGGTGAGCAGGTCCGCCAGCAGGAACACCTCGACCCCGCGACTGCGCAGCAGATCGGCGAAGGCATCGTGCTCCTCCTGGGCGCGCGCCACCCACGGCAGGGCGTCGAAGAGCAGCTGGTCGTTGTTGCGGGGCGTGAGGCGTTCGAGTTCGGCGCCGGGCCGGTGCAACATCACGGCGCGGAGTTCACCGACTTCGGACTCGACACCCCAGCAATGACTCATATGCTCACGGTATCGCGCAGGACGGCGGCATCCGGGTCAGGCGCGTCGACTACGGCGACAACGATTGCGAAGACCACACCGATCCGAGAACACGAGGAGATTTCATGGCCGACGATCCGCTCGGGTGCCTGGCACCGTTCGCCGGGCGCTGGACCGGAGGTGGCGACGGCCACTATCCCACCATCGACGACTTCGCGTACGACGAGACGATCGAGTTCGCCACGATTCCCGGCAAGCCCTTCCTGATGTACGTCAGCCGTACGCGGCACCGGACGGAGGGACGCCCGCTGCACACCGAGAACGGCTACCTGCGTCGCAGCGGGGACGACGTCGAGCTGCTCGTCTCGCAGCCCACCGGGTTCGTCGAGATCCAGCGGGCCCGGCCCGAGGGCGGCGTCCTGGAGTTCAGCACCCTCACCCTGGAGCGCTCGCCCGACGCCAAGCCCGTGCACGAGGTCCGGCGGCGTTTCGAGGTCGACGGCGATGTGCTCGTCTACGACTTCTGGATGGCCCATGCCGACACGCCGCTGACGCACCACCTGCACGCCGAACTGCACCGCGCGTCGGCGTGATGTCGGTGGGTCCGGCCCCGCTGAGCGGGGGCGGACCCACCGACGTCATCTCGTGCCGACCACGCGACGGAAATAGTCGTTGGCAGCCTGCATGACGAGGTTGTAGGGCGGCGCGAACTTGCGCGCCCACCAGTAGCCGAACCGGGTGTCGAACGACGTGTAGACCATGAAGCGGTTCTTCAGGATGCCGGCGACGATGCGCTCGGCCACCTTCTCGGGGGTCGCGGCGTGGCGGACGAACCGGCGGGTGAGCTCGCGGACCTCCGGGCGGTCGCGGTCGACACCGACGATCTGCACGGAGTCGACGAGCGGTGTACGCACGGCACCCGGAACGACGAGGGAGACGCCGATGCCGTCGCGCCGGAGGTCGAATCGCAGCACCTCGGACAGCCCGCGCAGACCGAATTTGCTTGCGCTGTAGGCGGCGTGCCACGGCAGGGCCAGCAGTCCGGCCGCCGAGGAGACGTTGACGATGTGCCCGCCGCGACCGGCCTCGATCATGGCCGGCACGAAGTTCTCGATGACGTGGATCGGCCCCATGAGGTTGACGTCCACCATGAGCTTCCAGTGCTCGTGCCGCAACCGGTCGACGGTTCCCCACACGGACACCCCGGCGACGTTGGCGACGATGTCGAGGGACCCGCATGCCTCGTGCACGTCGCGGGCGAATGCGGTGACGGCGTCGTAGTCGGAGATGTCGAGGGCTGCGGCGTGCAGTACGGTACCGCCGCGCTCACGAATGCTGCGGACGACGTCGTCGAGCGCGTTCTCCTGCAGGTCGGTGAGCACCAGGCGGGCGCCGCGATCGGACGCGGCATGGGCCAGGGCGCGGCCGATCCCGCTGGCAGCGCCGGTCACAAGAAATGTGGTTCCACGCAGGTCGGTGATCGCCATGGCGACACCCTAGCGCCGGCGTGGCGACACAACGCTCCGGCGCGCCAGGAAACAACCGGGCGGGAACTCAGAGTCGCTGGGCCATCTCTTCCTGGTAGTCCCGAACGGTGCGTTCGATCATCTCGACATCGTCGTGGCGACCTTCGCTGCGCGCGAGATCGGCGCGCTCGCGCAGTACCCGGATCGCCCGACGCAACTCGTCGTCACTCATCCTGTGGTCCATGCCACACAGTCTGCCGGGTTCTGCGCGGACCCGCTACCGAATGCCCGGAGACGACGAAAGCCTCGCCGAGGGCGAGGCTTTCGGGGGTGGAGCTGAGGGGAATCGAACCCCTGACCTCTTCGATGCGAACGAAGCGCGCTACCAACTGCGCCACAGCCCCGTAGGTTCCGAGGGAACCGACTCGCAAACTCTAGCAAACCACCCCGTCCATCACGAAATCGGTGTGTCGGCGCAGGTGACGAGTGATTTCCGTGGCCTGCTCCGAAGAGGGGCCGGGGCCCGCACCGAATCGGTGCGGGCCCCGCCGGAAGCATCGTGGGGACGATCATTCCCCCGCTGCGCGAGGAACGACGTAGTCGCCGGGTTCGTCGTACCCGTCGCTCGCACGGACGTCGTACACGTGGTCGATGCCGTAGTCGTCCTCGTAGCGATCGAGGTGTTCGAACTCCGGGTCCTCGTCGTCGACCTCGAGGACGACGGCTCCCGGGCGGCGCAGACGCTGCGGAACGTGGTGGTGGTCTCCGCGGGCTCCGCCTGCGCGGGACCGCTGCAGTCGCGCGAGCCGACGCCGCCGGATCTCCTGCTCGAGACGCACCTGGCGCCGCAGGTAGAAGAGGTAACCGACGAGGGCCACGGCCACGAGACCGGCCGGCCACCACATGAGCGACGAGACGATCAGCGCGAGAGCCGACGTCATGATCGCGGCGATCAGCAGGCCGAGGACGGCCCGCTGACGGAATTCGTACCGCGCGGCGCTGGCGACCGCATCGGCGTGCGGATCGAATCCGCCGCGGCCCCGCCGTTGCGGGGCGTGCGCGCGGACGGGCTCACGCTCGGGTGCTGCGTCGTCGTGGAGATCGGTCTCGTCCGAGTCGATCTCCGGTCGGTCGTCGAGGTCAGTGTTCATGCGGTCCTCCGCGGGGGTGCGGTGCGTGCGGTCGCGACTCGGACGCCAGTGAGGATCGCTGCGGTGACCGGCGGCCGGCCCGCGAGGGGCTATCGGCTCGTCGTCTCCGCGGTGCAGAACTCGAGTTGCGAGCGCGGCGTCGGTCGTCTGCCGGATTCGAGGACGCTTCGTGACCAGCATGGGCACCAGGACGAACAACCACACGGCTACGAGCCCGATCCACAGAAGCGAGTTCGGCATCCGGTGGTCCTCCCTCCAGTCGTCGCCCTACCAGCCCGTCGACGCCCACCGACCTACTTGAGGCTAGCGGCATCACCACATTTATCTGTACAGAAACGCCGACTCAGGCGACATCAGAAGTCACTCGAGTCACGCGAAACCATCTGACACTTCATTCACTCTAATCACAGAGATCCCACACCCGCTGGGGATTGTTACTCGAGTTACGAGTAACCTGCGTTACATATCGGACGAACCCGACTCGAGACCCGACGAGATCAGGACCAGCTCGCCCGACCGGCACGGACCAGACGGTCCGAGACCGAGCCGGGAACCTCCTCGACCGTCATCGCGACCAGGAGGTGATCGCGGAATCGGCCCTGGACGTCGAGGTAGCGCTTCAGCAGGCCTTCCTCGCGGAATCCGACGTTGCGCAGTACCGCGCGGCTCGGTTCGTTCTCGGGCCGCACGGTGGCTTCGACGCGGTGCAGTCCGACCGGTCCGAAGCAGTGGTCGAGTCCGAGAGCGACGGCCGCGGTAGCGACACCGAGACCGTTGACCTCCTTCTCCACCCAGTAGCCGATCCAGGCCGAGCGCAACGCCCCGCGCACGATGTTGCCCACCGTCAGCTGCCCGCAGAATCTGCCGTCCAGCTCGATGGCCATCGGCAGCATCAGACCCTTGTGCGCTTCCGACCGCAGACTCCGGTACAGCCCCGGCCACACCGAGATGTGATGGCGCATGTCCCACGGCGCCTCACCGGTCGGCTCCCACGGCTCGAGGTGCGCCCGGTCGCGCTGACGCAGGCGACTCCACGCCGCGGCGTCGCGCAGCCGGACCGATCGAACGGTCACCACGCCCCCGGCCACCCGCAGCGGCCCGAGCTCGGCCGGCCAGCCGGGATGACGGGACATCAACCACGCTGCCCGAGGAACGCCACGTCCACCGGGTCGCCCGTACGGATTTCGGAGACCTCGGGGTCGACGATGACGAGACAGTTCGCCTCGGCGAGGGTGGCGAGCAGATGGGAGGACGAGCCCGCGGCGCCGCCGAGCGCCTGCACGAGATAGTCGCCCGTCGCCTCGTCGCGCATGAGCTGACCGCGCAGGAAACCTTTGCGGCCCGGGATCGAGGTGATCGGCGCGACGGTGCGGGCGGAGACCACCCGGCGCATCGGCTGGCGCCGGCCGAGCGCGATGCGGATCAGCGGCCGGACCATCACCTCGAAGACGACGAGCGCACTCACCGGGTTGGAGGGCAGCAGGAAGGTCGGCACCTCGTCGCGGCCGAGACGCCCGAAACCCTGCACCGATCCGGGGTGCATGGCGATCCGCTCGACGCCCAGATCGCCGAGATCGGACAGCGCCTCGCGGACCTCCTCGAGCGCACCGCCGCCCACGGCACCGGCGATCACGACGATCTCGGCGCGGATCAGCTGGCCCTCGACGACCTCCCGCAGGCGCTTCGGATCGGTACTCGCGATACCGACCCGGTTGACGTCTGCTCCGGCGTCGCGAGCGGCCGCGGCCAACGCGTAGGAGTTCACGTCGTACACCTGCCCCGGTCCGGGGGTGCGGTCGACGTCGACGAGCTCACCGCCGACGGAGATGATCGACAGCCGCGGACGCGGGTGGACGAGCACCTTGTCGCGACCGACCGCGGCGAGCAGACCCACCTGGGCAGCCCCGATGATCGTCCCGGCCCGCACGGCGATGTCGCCGGGCTGGACGTCGTCGCCGGTGCGGCGCACGTACTCGCCCGAACGCACCGGTTCGAGCACCTTGATGCGCGCGGCACCCCCGTCGGTGTTGTCGAGCGGCAGCACCGCGTCGGCGAGCGTCGGCAGCGGCGCACCGGTGTCGACGCGTACCGCCTGCCGGGGCTGGAGCCGGATCGGCTGACGCGAACCCGCGCGCACCTCACCCACGACGGGCAGGGTCACCTCGGCGGTCGCGGACTCGCCGTCGGTGTCGGAGGGAGGCTGGAGGTCGACGCTGCGCACGGCGTAGCCGTCGATTGCCGCCTGGTCGAATCCGGGTAGGGGTCGCTCGGTGACCACTTCCTCCGCACATTGCAGACCCTGCGCCTCGGAGATGGCCACCCGGACCGGCCGGGGTGCGACCGCCGCCGCCGTGACCCTGGCCTGCTGATCCTCAACCGACCGCATACCGCTTCTCGTCCTCCAGCCCGTCCGCAGCAGTCAGCGCTTCAGGCGATCGACGAGCCACTCGCGCAACGAGGGCCCGTACTCTTCCGTGTTCAACGCCGAGTCAACCGCAGCGCGCAGGTAACCCCCGGGATTTCCGAGATCGTGTCGGGTGCCGCGGTGCACCACCACGTGGACGGGGTGTCCCTCGGAGATGAGCAGGGCGATGGCGTCGGTGAGCTGCAGCTCTCCCCCGGCTCCGGGCTCGATGCGTCGCAGCGCGTCGAAGATCGCCCGGTCGAGCAGATAGCGGCCGGCGGCGGCGAAGGTCGACGGTGCGTCCTCGACCGCCGGCTTCTCGACCATGCCGAGCACCTTGAGCACGTCGGGATTGGCGGCATCCGGCACGACCTCGACGTCGAAGACGCCGTAGGCGCTGACCTGATCCTTGGGCACGTCGATCGCGCACAGCACGGAACCGCCGCGCTTGGAGCGCACGCGCTGCATCGTCTCGAGCACGCCGACCGGCAGCACGAGGTCGTCGGGCAACAGCACGGCGATCGCGTCCTCGTCGGGATCGAGCGCCTTCTCCGCGCACGCCACGGCGTGACCGAGGCCGAGCGGCTTCTCCTGGATCACGGACTCGACCTCGAGCAGCCCCTGGGCCTTGCGGACCTTGGCGAGAAGCTCGTACTTGCCCTTCTCCTCGAGCTTGGACTCGAGGACGAGGTCCTCGACGAAGTGCGCGACCACGCCGTCCTTGCCCGGCGCGGTCACGATGAGAAGGCGTTCGGCACCCGACTCGGCAGCTTCGCCCGCCACGAGCTCGATGCCGGGCGTGTCGACCACCGGAAGGAGTTCTTTCGGGACCGTCTTGGTCGCGGGAAGGAACCGCGTCCCCATACCTGCTGCGGGGACAACCGCGGTCTTGAAATGCCGCGTGCCTCCGGTCGTACTGTTCGTCATAGACTCCCACCCTAAACTTCGGCCACCGAGGACGGTGGTTCGGCGATCGTAAGGCGTAGACATGCCCCCACCCCCGAAAGCGGTCTGGCGTGACCGCATTCTTACAGCTCGGCGCGAGCTGGGTGCCGCGAGGCGCAGAATCGACGACACCGCGCTCGCCACGGTGGCCTCGACACTGGCGCCGGCGGGGTCGGTGGTGTGTGCGTACGTGCCGGTGGGTTCGGAGCCCGGATCGATCGCACTTCTCGATGCTCTGACCGAGGCCGGGGTGACGGTGCTCGTGCCGGTGACACGCACCGGCGAACCCCTGTCGTGGGCCCGCTATCTCGGAGAGAAGACGCTGCTGGCGGCCGATTTCGGGCTGCGGGAGCCCGGTGGCGAGATCCTTCCGCCCGAAGCGGTGGGCGAGGCCCACACGGTGCTCGTCCCCGCCCTGGCGGTGGATGCGCGGGGTGTCCGCCTCGGCCGCGGCGCCGGCTTCTACGACCGCACCCTGCACCTGGCCGCGCCCACCGCCGCGATCATCGCCGTGGTGCGCGACGACGAACTCGTCGACGAGCTCCCCGAAGACCCTCACGACATCCGCATGGGCTGGGCGCTGACACCCGGGAAAGGGCTGGTCCGGCTCGGTAGCGACGACCGTGCGGAACAACACACTCCCTAGCGTCGTTGGCACTGTCGGCTGTAGAGTGCCAACACTGCAGTACGACGAATGCTGCGGTACGACGAACTGGCGGAGGATCAACCGGTGCCCACCTACTCATATGCCTGCACGGCCTGCGACAACAAGTTCGACATCGTGCAGTCCTTCAGCGACGACTCCCTGACCGAATGCCCGCAGTGCGAAGGCAAGCTGCGCAAGCTGTTCAACTCGGTCGGCATCGTGTTCAAGGGCAGCGGCTTCTACCGCACCGACTCCCGCAGTGGCAGCACCGCGAGCGAATCCGCGTCGACGAGCTCGAGCAGCTCCTCGTCGAGCGACAGCAGTTCGTCGAGCAGCTCGTCGTCGAGCAGTTCGTCGAGCAGTTCGTCGTCGAGCAGCGCCTCTTCCGCACCCGCTGCCGCCGCGAGCTGACCTTCCGGGACTTCTTTGTCCACAGGTGGTCGAGTCATCCACAGACCGCCGCTTCCGAGGACTCATCGGGGCCGACAGGGCGTCGCCACCTTCTAGGTTCGGGGCATGCCCGTCGGCCCCTTCCCGTTCCTCCAGCGTGAGCGCGCGCGTCCGCACCGCTCGAGTCCACACCGTTCCTCTGCGGACACCTCGCTGCAGCCCACCCTGCCCGACCGGTTCGCCGAGCTCCTCCGTCCCGGCTGGTCGCGTCTCGTCCGGGCCCGGCGGATCGCAGCCGGACTGCTCGCCGCGCTGGCAGTGATCCTCGCTGTGCGCGGCGACCCCGACAGCGATCGTGTGGGAGTCGTCGTCGCGGCGAGAGATCTCGCGCCCGGGCACACCCTCACCGCAGACGACGTCGCCCACGTGGATCGCGATCGATCCGCTCTCGTCGCCGGGACGCTGCGCGAGGCCGACGACGCCGTGGGACATATCCTCGCCGGTCCTGTGCCGGCCGGTGAACCGCTCGTCGACACCCGCCTCCTCGGCCCGCGCCTCGCCGCAGCGGCCACCGGATTCCCCGACGCACGTGTGGTGCCCGTCCGGCTCGCCGATGCCGGCGTGAGCGAACTGCTCCGTGAGGGCGACCGCGTCGACGTCCTCACCGTCACCGACAGCGCAGACGGCTCCTTACCCGGTGCCCACGTCCTCGCCCGGGGCGCGGTGGTGGTGCTGGCCGAATCCGGCGGTTCGGCGCGGGATCGGAACGAGAGGGTCGTGCTGGTCGCGCTCGAACCCGAACCTGCCACGGCGGTCGCGGCGGCGTCGCTCGTCAGCGCTCTGACCGTGACGCTCCACTGAGCATCTGCTCGTTTCCCCAGCGTAATCACCTCGGGGAACCGACCTGGCGGTTTATCGTGTGGACGTCCGTGTGACCCACCTCGGGTGCGCGGCCACAGCGGACAGGCCGCGAGAAGGAGCACATCATGCTGAAGGGCTTCAAGGACTTCATATTGAGGGGCAACGTCCTCGATCTCGCCGTCGCGGTCGTGGTCGGCGCCGCATTCACTGCCATCGTCACGGCCTTCACCCAGTACATCATCGAGCCGCTCATCAGCGCGATCGGCGGCGACAACGAGATGGGCTGGGGCTTCGAGATCGTGAGCGGCAACCCGGAGACCTTCGTCGACATCGGCGCGGTGATCTCCGCGATCATCAACTTCATCATCATCGCCGCCGTGGTCTACTTCGTGCTCATCGTCCCCGCCAATGCCGCGAAGAAGAAGTTCGTCACCGAGCCGGAGGACAAGCAGGCCAGCGCCGAGGACCTGCTCATCCAGATCCGCGACATCCTCGAGGCCCAGGCAGGTCAGGCCGCTCAGGGCGCACACGCCAAGCCGACGCCGCGCGTGGAATGAGCACGTGTGCATCGGGCATGAGAAGACCGGGCCCGCTCGATGATTCGAGCGAGCCCGGTCTTGTCGTGCTGTGTTCGGCGTGAGCCGGACGTCTACGTCCTAGACGGTCCAGGGAGCGCCGTAGGTGGTGACGTTGTCGCCGTTGGCCGTGATGGCGCGAACGAACGGACGGACCTGGACAGCGCCGAGGACGCCGGAGGCCGTGCCGTGGACGTTGGAGAACTGAACGGTCTTGAAGTCACCGTCGAACTCGCCCTCGGCGACGACGAGCTCCTCGATGCCCGGAGCCGGGGTCAGCTCGAGCTCGGCGTAGGCCTGCGGAAGGATGTCGGTGACCTTGGCCTCAGGTCCAGCGGGCTTGATGCCGACCTCGAGTCCCGGGGTGGAGTAGGTCACGCCGATGGCACCGTCGATGCTGCCGGCCCAGGCGAACTGGTAACCGAACTGGAAGGTCGTGCCCTCGGCGTCGGCAGCGCCCTCACCGATCAGGTTGGCGGTGCCACGGCCGTTGTGGAAGAACTCGCGGTTGAACGGGCTGCCACCGAGAGCCGGGACACCCTGGATGAAGGTGTCCTCCTGGGTCACGACGACCTCGAGGCCGTCGGAGACGATGCGGTTCTGGTCGTTGACCTCGGCCGAGGCGGCACCCGAGGCACCGAGCACCAGGCCGAAGACAGCGGCACCGGCGACGGCGGCGTTACGAGCGGCCTTGAAGCCACGCGACTTGATTCCCATGATTACTCCGTTTGTGGTGGTGGGGATTTCTTGCGGGATGGCGCGGAGCAGGACTAGAGGGTCCAGACCTGGCCGTAGGTGGTGACGTTGTCGGCGTTGTCAGTGATCACACGGACGAACGGACGGACGGAAACCGGACCGATGACTCCGGTCGCAGCGCCGTGGACGTTGGCGATCTGGACTTCCTTGAAATCACCGTCGAACTCCGACTCGGCGACGACGATCTCGGCGATACCAGGCGCCTGAGTCAGCTCGATGCCAGCGGAAATCCCGGGCAGGCCGCCTTCGATACTCGTTTCGACCTCGGTGACTTCGAGCGGCCGGAAGACCTGCTGACCGTCGACCAATACCGGTTCACCCGCTTCGTCGAGGACCGGCTCGTACTTCACCGGCTCGGCCGTGACCGTGAAGGACGGGTCCGGCGATTCCCAACCGAAGGAGATGCCGCCGTCGATCGACGCCGTCCACGCGACCTGATAACCGAACTGGAAGGTAGAACCTTCGAAGTCCGCCGCCTCGGGGCCGACGATGTTCGCGATGCCGCGTCCGTTGTGGAACCATTCGCGGCTCAGCGGGCTGCCGCCGATCGGGGGCACACCGTTGATGAAGGTGTCCTCCTGCGTGACGATGACCTCGTGGCCGTTGGAGACGATCCGGTTCTGGTCGTTGACCTCGGCACCTGCGGCGCCGGCCGATCCGAGAACCAGACCGGCCACAGCAGCTGCTGCCACAGTGGCGTTGCGGGCGGCCCGAAAGCCGCGTCGCGTCTGAATCTTCATGAATGCCTCATCCGTTCTCTGCGTGCCGGGTTGCGCGCCGCGTCCGACAACAAGTGATCGCCCTGTCGCCCGCGGGCCGCTGTCCACAGCGAACACACCGGCGGATCAGCCGCCGGTGTGTCGGTACGTCCATCGTCCGCACGGTTTTGCTTTACCGGTTCGTGACCGAGCCCAGGCCGCTAAGCCTGGGCTCGTCCGGTTTGAACCTGAGAGGGAGATTAGACCGTGACCATTCCTAGAGCAATGGCTAGGTTTCGTAACGCTGCGGTATAGACGGCCCGCTGCTCAGCCGCCGGGTCACCTCCCGAAAATTCTCAAATCGGGCGCTCATTCGCCTCGAATCCGTAACTTCGAATCACAGGTAAGCGGGTACACCCGATGACATACCCGCAGGTAGAGGGGATATTATTGCTGCACCCACAGTGCAAGACCGAATACCTTATGTGACCGGAAACACATACTTGAAATATCGCAGGGGCCACGCGAAGGTGAACAGACCGTTGCGGCGACGTTTCGTTGCGGTCGACAACAAACTGGAATCCGAACCAGTACAACCCGAGCAGAGTGATGCAGATCACTAACCGGAGTGGTGTGGCGGAACTTGCCGGCGCAGCCATTCGTCCGATTCGCCGTTGCGCGGATCGTTCTCACGCCGCTCGTCGCGAGTGGTCTCGGGAAGGACGTCGCCGAAGATGCGCGCCAGCCGTGCCCGGTCGATCCGGACACGGCTCGTCTGCTGCTCGCCGGTCACTTCGTCACGCGACGAAGCGCGGTCGTCGGACACGGCGTCATTCCTCCATCCACGACAACTCTTCGATGACGTGCGCGGCGAGAGGCAACAACGTCGCCATCCCGTCACGGATGGCGGGGCGCGACGACGCGAGGTTCACCACGAGCGTCGACCCGGAGACACCCACGAGGCCGCGGGAGAGACCGGCGTCCATCGCACCCGACGCCAGGCCCGACGATCGCAGCGCTTCGGCGATGCCGCGGATCTCGTGGTCGAGCACGTCCTCGGTGGCGTCGGGCGTCACATCGCGCGGGGTGACGCCGGTGCCACCGACGGAGATCACCAGATCGACACCACCGATCACCGCGGTATTGAGCGCATTTCGGATCTCGACCTCGTCGGCCGCGACCGTCACGACACCGTCGACGGCGAAGCCGCCCTCGACGAGAAGCTCCGTGACGAGCGGACCCGCGGAGTCCGGGCTGTCGCCGTGGGAAACGCGATCGTCGACGACGACGACGAGTGCGCGGCCTTTTCTGGGAGCTTCGAGTTCCATGAGGTCCACGGTAGTTTGCGGCTCGAAAGCATGCGGCTCTTGTACCGGAATGTGAGCTATGTCCATGTCGTTCCTCATCGTCCGGCCGAATCCGACGCGGTCACCACGTCGACCGTGGTCTCGTTGCCGTCGGGCGTCTTGTAGGTGATCTTCACTGTGTCCCCCGGCGCGCGGGAGCGGATCGCGGCGATGAGCGAGTCGCCGTCGGTGACGACCCGATCGTCGATCCGGACGATGAGCGCGTCGTCCGGGATTCCGGCTCGGTCGGCCGGCCCGTCGGGCACGACCTCCACGACACGCGCACCGTAGGCGTCGTCCCGGGACGGAACCTGGACACCGATGATCGCGTGCGTCGCCTTACCCGTATCGACGAGTTCCTGCGCGACACGCCGGGCCTGCTCCACGGGGATCGCGAAACCGAGGCCGATGGAGCCCGACTGTCCGCCGGCCGTGGCGATCGCGGTGTTGATGCCGACGAGGCGGCCTTCCATGTCGACCAGCGCACCTCCGGAGTTGCCGGGGTTGATCGCCGCGTCGGTCTGGATCGCGTCGATGACCGACGCCTGATTGGCGTTGTCCCCGCTGGTGGACACGGGTCGGTCGAGAGCGGACACGATGCCCGCCGTCACGGTGCTCTGCAGTCCGAGCGGTGATCCGACGGCCACGACCTCCTGGCCTACCGCGAGATTATCCGAGCCACCGAGTTCGATGGGAGTGAGATCGGTGCGCCCTTCGGTCCGGATGACAGCGATGTCCGACACCGCATCCGCACCGACGACCGTCGCCGGCGCGGTGGATCCGTCCGAGAAGAAGACCGTCAGTTGCGCCCCCTGACCACCACCCGCCACGACGTGGTTGTTGGTGAGGATCAATCCGTCCGAGGACAGGACCACGCCCGACCCTTCACCCGCGCCGGTACGGCCCGCGACCTCGATCCGCACCACGCTCGGCACGACCTTGTCGGCGACCGCCTGCACGCTGCCCTCGGGCGCCGCGGCGACCGTCTGGGTGTCGGGCCTGGGCGCGTCGAGGGAGTTGACGACCGGAGCGGACGAGTCGCGCACCGACCACGCTCCCACCGCGCCACCGATGCCGCCGCTCACCAGCGCCAACGCGATCGCGCCGACTGCGAGGGCAGAGCGCCCCGGCATCCGGCCGGGCCCCGTGGCCGGCGGCGGAGGTGCCGGCTGCTGGGGAGCCTGCGTGTAGGGACCGGTGTATCCGCCGGGTCCGTACGGATGGGGTTGCGGTTGCGGTTGCGGTGTTCCCGCGCCGCGGGTGGGGTCCTCACTCATTCGTCACTTCACCTTCGTCCACCGGGGCCACCGGACGCACACGCGGTCGATATCGGCGTGCGGTGGCCGATCGTGCGGGGCGCCTCGGGAGCACCCCGCTCTTCTCCGTCCAGCATGGACCGGAGAGCTGAGAGTCGCCTCAGAGGTACCCGCGAATTCCCTGTCGGATTCAGCCCGCGACGGTGGGCTGCGTCTCTCCGTCGAGACTGGACGTGCCGGGCAGCACGATGCGGATCAGCGCACCGCCACGATCCGAACGGTCCACGACGATGGTCCCACCGTGCTTCATGACGATCTGCCGCACGATGGCCAGTCCCAGACCGGATCCCGGCATCGACCGCGCTGTCGTGGCCCGGTAGAACCGTTCGAACACGAGCTCGCGTTCCTCCTCCGGAATTCCCGGGCCTGCATCGTCGACGGTCAGTTCCATCAGCCCGGTGGCGATCTGCCGCATGTGCACGACGACGTCCTTCCCCGCCGGGCTCCACTTCGCCGCGTTGTCGAGCACGTTGACCACCGCGCGGGTGAGTCCGGCCTGGTCGCCGAAGACGAACCACTGCTCGGTGGTCGCCCGGAACTCGATGTCGGTGCGGCGTCGACGCGCGCGTTCGAGACTCCGGTCCACCACCTCGGCGACGTCGACGACCTCGAAGACCGTCTCCGGCGCATCCTCACGCGCCAGGTCGACGAGATCGCCGACGAGCGTCGACAACTCCTCGATCTGGCCGATGACATCGGCTCGCAACTCGGCCATGTCCTCGTCGGGCAGGCTCGGCGCACCGGGACGGCTCGCCGCGATGAGCAGTTCCATGTTGGTCCGCAGCGAGGTCAGCGGCGTCTTCAGTTCGTGACCCGCATCGGCGACCAGCCGGCTCTGCCGCTCCCGCGACTCGGCGAGCGCGCGCAACATCATGTTGAAGCTCTCGGTGAGCCGGGCGAGCTCGTCGTGGCCGGTCACACGGATGGGCCGCAGGTCGTCGGTGCGCGCGACCCGCTCGGCGGCGGCGGTCAGCCGGGCGACGGGACGCAGGCCCGTGCGGCCGACGGTCGCGCCCACGGCCGCGGCGAGCACCACACCGCAGCCCCCGACGATGAACAGCACACTCGCCAGGCGGTTGAGGATCTCGGCGGTGGGACGCAATCGCTGCGCGATCACAACTGTGCTGCCGTCGGGCATGCGCTGGGCCAGTACGCGTTGCTGAGCGACGGTCCGCAGCGACAGGTCACGGTCGCCCTCTGCCACGGCCAGTTCGGGATCGCCGATGGGCACCGACGATCCCGGCGGCACGTACCGGCCGAGATCCGGATAGATCAGGGCGACGCTGATGTCGGAGCTGTAGAGCTGGGCCCCGCCGATGTAGCGCGGGTCGTAGGTGATGAGCGTGCTCGACTCGACGAGGGCGGCGGCGCGCGCCCGCAACTGCGTGTCGACCCCCGAGTACAGCGCCCGCGACACCACCGCGTACGCGGCGATGGACGTGACGGCGACGGCGAGCGCCACCGCCCCGGCCGCGAGGAGCGTGACGCGGGTGCGCAGCGGCACCGAGCGGGTGAGCAGAAGAGGTGGTCGCATCGGGTGGCTCACGGCGGGGTCTCGCGCAGCACGTACCCGACGCCGCGCACCGTGTGGATCAACCGCGGTTCCCCACCCGCTTCGGTCTTGCGTCGCAGATACCCCACGTAGACCTCGAGGGCGTTGCCGGAGGTCGGGAAGTCGTATCCCCACACCTCCTCGAGGATGCGGCTGCGGGTGAGCACCCTTCTCGGGTTCGCCATGAGCATCTCCATCAAGGAGAACTCGGTGCGGGTGAGGCTGATCCGCCGGTCGCCGCGGGTGACCTCTCGGGTCGCCGGATCGAGGCTGAGGTCGGCGAAGCGCAGCACTTCGTCGGCGGAGCTGTCGGGGTCGGGGGTGGCGCGACGCAGCAGCGCCCGCAGACGCGCGAGCAGTTCCTCGAGCGCGAACGGTTTCGGCAGGTAGTCGTCGGCGCCCGCGTCGAGACCCGCGACCCGCTCGGAGACGGAGTCGCGGGCGGTGAGCACGAGGATCGGCAGGTCGTCGCCGGTACTGCGCAGCCGGCGGCACACCTCGAGGCCGTCGACGCGCGGCATCATCACATCGAGCACCATCGCATCCGGACGCGACGCCGTGACCTGTTCGAGGGCGTCCTGTCCGTCCGTGGCGAGGTCGACCGTGTATCCGTTGAAGCTCAGGGACCGGCGCAGCGACTCCCGCACCGCACGGTCGTCGTCGACCACCAGAATGCGCATGATCACCATTGTGGCCCGCACCTACTGAGAGCGCGCTGAGAACCCGCGGCGGACGAGTCCTACATCTCAGTGGCCCCTGGGATCGACATCACCGGTGAGGACGGCCCGGACGAGTCTGCGGGGAACCTTTACTGTCACACCCTCGACGGTGACGGGCACGAGATCGGGGACGTTCGCTGTCCACTGCGACCGGCGATGGCGGGTGTTGGAACGGGACTTCCTGCGCTTGGGGACTGCCATATCGTCTTCCTTCGGGGTCGGATCGTCTCGGACGCGGGGCCGGATTCAGGGTCGGCGCCGGCCGTACTTGCGTTCGAACTTCTCGACGCGGCCGGCGGTGTCGAGCAGGCGGGCGGCACCCGTCCAGAAGGGATGCGAGTCGCTCGTGACGTCGACGACGATCAGCGGGTAGGTGCGACCGTCGGACCACACCGTCGTGCGTTCGGAGGTCGCGGTGGACCGGGTCAGGAAGGTCGCGCCGGTGTTGGCGTCCTGGAAGACGACGGGGTGATAGTCGGGGTGCAGGCCTGGTTTCATCGGTGTCCTTCTCTCTCGTTGTCACGGCGGTCTGCCGGGAGGTCGTCACAGGGGTCTTCGTGGAACTGCCCGAAGGGGTCGTGCCAGGTGGGCCACAGATCGGGCCGGGCGAACTCGTCGTCCGTCACGACCGCCGCGCGCAGGGTGCGGTCGACGAGTTCAGGGTCGGCGTCGTGGACGAGGGCGACGATGCTCGTGTCCCGGTCGCCGTAGCGTTCGTCCCAGCGCAGGGATGCCATCGCGCGGCGTTCCTCCGGGACCTCGCGCTGCTGCTCGGGAGTCATGGACGCGAGCCACGGACCGGCATGAGCGACGCGCAGTCCTTCGCCGGCGGATTCGACGAGCAGCGCGTTGTCGGGTTGCGTGGCGACCCACAGTCGCCCGCGGGCGCGCACGACGCCGTCGAGCAGCACGTCGATCGCGTGGTGGAGACGTTCCGGATGGAACGGGCGGGTGGCGGAGAATTCGACGAGGCGGATTCCGCAGTCCTCGTCGAGGGGAGGTTGACCGCGCAGGAGCGGTGAGTGTGCCCCGTCGATCGTTCCGCGGCGCGCGGTGTCGGGTATCTCCTGCAGCAGACGCTCGACGTCCGGTTCGGCCGTCCACGCCATCGGCGCGTCCGGGGCGAGCCGGGTGAGCACGGCGTGCAGGCGGGCCTGCTGCCAGCCGTCCGCTCCCGGGAGCACCACCAGAGCATCGGCGAATTCGACCTGTCCGACGACGACCTGCGCCAGGGTGCGGTCGTCGTCGGGACGCTCGTTCAGTTCGTCGTCGCCCGTCGCGTCCTCGAGCCACGTCGCGGCGTCGAGACAGGTCACGACGCCGTCCACCCGGACGTCGAGGGACGCGGGTCCGTCGACGCGACCGACGATCCCGCTCACCACGACGTGTTCGACGGCCCAGCACAGTGCCTCGGGTTCGAGTTGCGGGTCGAGGTGCAGGACGATCCGGTCGACGGTGCTGTAGTCACGTAGTCGCCGGAGAAGCGGCAGCAGATCTTCACGCAGCGTGCACGAGACGCATCCATGGGCGAGTTCGAGGATCTCGGTGCGCTCGCCTTCGACGGTGAGCACGGTGCGGCGGAGCACGCCCTGGTCGAGACCGGACAGGTCGTGGTGGACGACCGCGGTGCCCGGACGCAGGAGCGACCGCGCGACGTGCGCTGTGCGTCCGCGCCATCCGCAGACGATGACGAGCGGCGTCCTGGTGTCCACATCGGTCCTTTCGGTAACGATTTTCATTAACGAAACCGAAGCGTACAGTCGTCGACGCACTTTGTCGAAAATGATTGTCGTTACCTACGAGGAAGGAGCCGGCGTGTCGGCCACCTGCCAACTCACCGGACGGCGTCCCGGATTCGGGAAATCCGTGTCGCACTCCCACGTCCGCACCAGCCGCCGCTGGAACCCGAACATCCAGCGCAGGACCTATTTCGTGCCCTCACTGGGCCGCCGCATCACGTTGAACCTGTCGGCCAAGGCGATCAAGACCGTCGACCGCGACGGCATCGAGAGCGTCGTCGCACGCCTGCGTGCCCGTGGGGAGAAGATCTGATGGCAGCACGCAACGAGCTCCGGCCCATCGTCAAGCTCCGGTCCACCGGCGGAACCGGCTACACCTACGTCACCCGGAAGAACCGGCGGAACGATCCCGACCGGCTCGTGCTGCGCAAGTACGACCCCGTGCTGCGCGAGCACGTCGACTTCCGTGAGGAGAAGTAGTCGTGGCGAAGAAATCGAAGATCGCGCGCAACGAGCAGCGGAAGGTGATCGTGGTCCGGTACGCCGAGCGCCGCGCGGAACTGAAGGACATCGTGCGCAGGCCGTCTTCCTCCCCCGAGGAGCGCCACGAAGCACAGCGGGCACTGCAGCGTCTGCCCCGCGACGCCAGTCCGGTACGATTGCGCAATCGAGACGCTGCGGACGGTCGCCCGCGCGGCCACCTGCGAAAGTTCGGGCTCTCACGAGTGCGTGTGCGTGAACTCGCCCACCGCGGGGAACTACCCGGCGTCCACAAGTCGAGCTGGTGAGGAGCGAGATATGGCAGTCAAGCGAGGACCGTCCAAGAAGTCGCGTGCCGTCGAGGGACGCAAGCCCAAGAAGAATCCCCTCTTCGCGGCGAAGATCGAGTACGTCGACTACAAGGACGTCAACCTGCTCCGCACCTTCATCTCCGACCGCGGCAAGATCCGCAGCCGTCGCGTCACGGGCCTGACCCCGCAGCAGCAGCGTCAGGTCGCCGTCGCGGTGAAGAACGCCCGCGAGATGGCTCTGCTCCCCTACGTCAGCAGCAAGTAGGTCGAAGCTTCCGACGCCGCCTCTCCCATCGGGAGGGGCGGCGTCGTCGTGTGTGCAGGTCTTGTCGAAATCAGTAGGGACTTTCGACGAGAAGTGGGCCGGCGCGTCGGTGCCGCTGAAAGGTTCGTCGAATTCCCCCACCGAGGAAGCCCGCACAACGTCCGCTCGACGTGGAATCCCGGATCGTCGCCCTGTGGATGAACGTTCCCGAGTGAGCAGTTGTCGTCGAAAAATCCGGCTCCGATCGACAAGAACTGCACTCCGGGCGCCTGCCTCAGGAATTCATCCACGGGATCCTTAGACTGAGCAACCGTGTCGGGTGTGATCGCGGGGTTCGGTGTCATCTTCGTGATCATCGCCATCGGCTTCACGCTGGGGCGCCTGGGCACCCTCGGACACGACGCCCAGACGGTGCTCAGCCGGCTCGTCTTCTTCGTCGCCACTCCTGCTCTGCTGTTCGACGTACTCGCGACGTCCGACCTGTCGGTGATCTTCTCGCCCAACCTCTACATCGCGGCGGCCACCGCCTTCGCCGTCGCGATCGTGCACTTCGTCGTCGCCAGGCTCCGGCTGCGACGTGCGGTCCCCGAAGCGACCATCGGGGCGCTGTGTGCCGGATACGTCAACTCCGCGAACCTCGGCATCCCGATCGCGGTATTCGTCCTCGGCGACGCGTCGTTCGTCGCGCCCCTGCTGTTGTTCCAGATCGTGGTGCTCTCCCCCATCGCGCTGACGATGCTCGACCTGTCGACGATGCGTGCCGGGGTCTCGCGCCTCGATACCCTGCTCGCGCCGTTCAAGAACCCCATCGTCCTGGCCGCCGCGGCCGGACTCGCCATCGCGATCAGCGGGTGGACACCGCCGGACGCGCTGCTGCAGCCGTTCCATCTGCTCGGCGGCGCGTCGGTACCCGGTGCGCTGCTCGCGTTCGGATTGTCGCTGCAGGGGGTCCGGGTGCTCGAGAAGGGGACGAGCCCACGCCGCGACATCGCGCTCGCCTCGGTGCTCAAGATCCTCGTCCAGCCCGTCCTCGCATACCTGCTGGGGCGATTCGTGGTGGGCCTCGACGGTCACGCACTGTTCGCGGTGGTCGTGGTCGCGGCGCTGCCGACCGCGCAGAACGTGTTCGTCTACGCGAGCGCCTACGGCCGGGGCACGGTGCTCGCCCGCGACGCCGCGCTCGTCACCACCCTCGCCTCCATTCCTGCGATCGGCGTGACCGCCGCCCTGCTGGCGTGATGACCACGCGGCACAGGAATACCGTGGGAGATATGCGTTCCGTCGTCCGCGTCTGCCGGGGAATGATCGTGCTTGCGATATGCCTGCTCGTCGCGGCCTGCGGGTCGAGCGCCCCGGACGTGCCGGCCCTGCCCGAGAAACCGGCTCCGGCAGGGGCGACGGAGTTCTCGCCGCGGCCCGACATCGTCGACGCGCATCCGCTGGCGATCATGTCGTGGTCGCGGGTGAGCGACGACCGGATCGCCCTGCATTTCGAGACGGGCACCCCCGAGTGCTTCGGCGTCGACGCGACCGTCGCCGAAACGGACGACACGGTGACGGTGACGCTGCTCGGCGGCACCCTGCCGGAGATGCAGGACCGCATGTGCGTCATGGTCGCCGTCGTCGGCACCCTCGACGTCCCCTTGCGGTCGCCGCTCGGCGACCGGGTCGTGACGGCCGACGCCTGACGCATGCCGCTTCCTCCGCGTCACTGGCTGCTGTACCTGTGCCTGTCCACCGCTCTGCTGCACGCGGCGTTCCAGTCGATCCGTGTGCTGGTCTCCTACCGGATCCTCGCGCTGGGTGGTGACGCCGCGACCATCGGTGCCGTCACCGCCCTCTACGCGCTCGTCCCCCTGGTGGCGGCGGTACTGATGGGACGCGCCGTGGATCGTGGCCACGCGACCGCCGTCCTCCGTTCGGGCATCGTCGTCACGACGGTCGGCGCCGGGTCGATCGCTCTCAGTTCGGGACTGATCGTGCTGGCCCTCGGCAATATCGTGCTCGGACTCGGACAACTGCTCGTCACGGTGTCCGGGCAGGCGTTCGTGTCGATCCTGTCGCCGCCGGGCGAACTGGATCGCGGATTCGCCGGCATCACGTTGGGCGTGTCGGTCGGGCAGGCCGTCGGTGTGCCGGTGGCCGGCGCGATCGCCGCGACCTCCGGCGACGGGAGCGGATCCGTCGAGACCACGGGTGCGTTGCTGGTGATGACGGTGGTCTCGCTGCTCGCTCTGCCGTTGGTACTGGGTCTGCGCGAACCACCCGGATCGGGACGCACCGCGGAGGACGGCGCACCCCAGTCGATCCTGTCGATGCTCGCGACGAAGGGCATGAAGCCGGCGATGCTGTCGAGCCTGGTGGTCCTCGCGTCCGTCGACCTCGTCGTCGCCTATCTCCCGCTGCTCGGTGAGCAGTTCGGGTTCGGTGTGCTCCTGGTGACGATCCTGCTCACCGCCCGCACCGTGGCCTCCATCCTCGCGCGCGCCCTGTTGCCGTGGGCGCTGCGGCACATTCCGCGCACGTGGCTCCTCGTCTCCGCGACCGCGGGCACCGTCGTGCCGGTCGCGCTGATACCGCTCGTGCCGAATCCGTGGGTCATCGGCGCGCTGCTCGCCGTGTGCGGAATGTTCTGGGGTGTCGGCCAGCCGCTCACGATGACGTGGGTGGTCGGACTCGTCGCACCGTCCGACCGCGCGTCGGCGCTGGCGGTGCGGTTGACGGGTAATCGTCTCGGGCAGGTCGCGGTGCCCCTTGCCGCCGGGGCCGTCGCCGGGATCGCCGGCGTCGCATCGGTGTTCTGGGTGACCGCGATACTGTTGTCCGTCGCCGCGACCACCACGTGGACGTTCGCGCGTACCTCGACCGACTAGGACCTTCGGCGGGCGCGGACGTAGTCGGCGACGACCGCCGCCCCGAGCCCGTCGACGTCGGGCGCGACCACACGCCCCCCGACGCGCCGGGCCAGCACGTCGACGACGCGTGCGAGTCCGGGGTCGCTGCCGAGCCGGAAGATCGTCACCTGGGCACCGAGCCGCGCGACGTGGTCGAGTTCGCGCACCGTCAACCCGAGGGTGCGCGAACTCGGTGGGTAGTCGAAGGCCGCGAAGCCGTCCGCTTCGAGATGGGCGGTGGGTTCACCGTCGGTGACGACGAAGACCACCGGCTGCGCGTGGGGATGACGACGCAGATGACGACCCGCGAGCATCAGGGCATGGTGCAGATTGGTGCCCTGCTCGTACACCCCGTCGAGTCCGGCCAGTTCGGACGCCGACACCACGCGAGCGTGACGGCCGAACGCGATGAGCTGCAACGCATCCCCGCGGAATCGGGTGGACACCAGATGGTTCAGCGCCAGCGCGGTGCGTTTCATCGGCACCCAGCGACCGTCCATGACCATCGAGAACGATGTGTCGACGAGCAGCGCGACCGCCGCCTGCGTCCGCTGTTCGGTCTCGATCACCTCGACGTCCTGCACCGACATCCGCACCGGCAGCCCGGGACTGCGCAGGGTGGCGTTGGTGAGGGTGCGTACGACGTCCCATGGTTCGGTGTCGCCGAACTCCCACACCTTCGACGCGCCCGTCGGTTCACCGAGCACACCCGCCCGGCGCGACTCGCGTTGCCCGGTACGCGACGAGATGCGGTCGACGACGTCGCGCAGCGCCGCCTCGCCGAGACTGCGCATCGCCTTGGGTGACAGGCGCCACTGCCCGTCGGCACCCCGGTCGAAGAAGCCCTGCCGCTGCAGTTCCTTCTCGAGTTCGGCGAGGGTGCGTGCATCGGCCACGGCCTCCGGTCCGAGGTGACGGGCGAGCGCGTCGAGGTCGATGTCGTCGAGCGACGCCCCGGCGTACTGCTGCGACAGCTGCTCGGCGAGCTGGTCGAGTTCGGACAATTCCTGTAGAGCCGCGGTGGCCTCGCCGAGACCCATGCCCTGTTCGCCGCGCACCCGTTCCGAACCCGTCCAGTCCTCCCCGGGGCGTGCGGCACGCAGGTGACCGTCGAGACGGTCGAGCTGGTTCGTCAGCGACGGGGACCCGAAGGCCTGCTGTGCGAGAGCGTCGAGTTCGTCGCGCTGTTCGGGGGTGAGCGAGTTGCGCAACCGCTGCGCCGCCGCCGCGCGCTGCGCGAGGGAATCGAGCAGTTCCTCCACGTTCTGCGGATTCTCGGGGAAGAACTCCCCGTGCTCGGCCATGAATTGCTCGAAGTCCTCGTCGGTGTCCTCGCCGCGCGCATGCTTGTCGAGCAGGTCGTTGAGGTCGTTCAGCATGTCGGTGATGCGCTGCCGGTCGGCTTCGGTGGCACCTTCGAGTGCCTGCTTCATCCCGGCGAACCGCTGGTCGAGCATCTCCCGCCCGAGCAGGTCGCGGATCTTCTCGTAGTCCTGCCGGGCCTGCGCGCTGCGCCAGTCGTAGTCGGTGAGTTCCTGCACCGCCTGCGCCGTCGACGGCGGCAGTTCCTCGATCCGCATCTCGGCGAACCGCGCGTCGTCGTCGAGGGCACGGGCCAGTTCTTTGCGTTCCTCGAGCACGGCGCGATCGAGAAGCTCGCGCACCTCCTGGAGGGTGCCGTCGAGGTTGGTGCGGTCGAGCAGCTGCCGTCGGCGCCGATTCGCCTGCGCGGCAAGCTTGTCGAGGCCACGCATACCGTCGTGACCGCGGCGCAGCAACTCCCGCAGGGCGCGCTTCGGTGACGCGCCCGCCATGACGTCGTCGCCGATCGCGGCGAGTGCGTCGCGCAGGTCCACCGGCGGGGCGAGCGGATCGCCCCCGGCATACGGACCGTAGCGGGCGGACCTGCTCATCGGGAGTACACCGCCGAGCCGTCGTCGCCGGTGTCCTTGGCGATCCGTCGCGCCAGATACAACCCTTCGAGGGCGAGTTCCACTGCCGCAGCGCGACTTCCGGTGTCGGTGGCGCCGAGCCGTTCGGCGACGGCATCGAGCACAGGCAGTTCGGGGAGTTCGTCGAGCAGCACCTTCGCGGTGATCCGCTCACCGGTGACCACCGGCTCGCCCTGCTCGACGGCGGCGACCAGCGGCCCGAGATCTACGCCCGCGAGTCGCGAACGGGCCGTTTCGGCCGTCGCGCGCCGGAGGAGATGATCGAGGATCTCGAATTCCCTTCCTTCCTCGCCGGATTCGAACTCGACCTTGCCTCGGAGCACCTCCACGACGGTGCCGAGATCGACGGGACGCGCGACCGGATCGTCCTCGCCGAGGACCGCACCGCGATGCAGGGCCGCAGCCGAGACGGTCTCGGCGCCGGCGACGGCGAACCGTGCAGAGACACCCGACCGCTGGTCGACGGACGTCGATTCGCGCAGCAGCCGGGTGAACCGCGCCAGGATCTCGAGCAGATAGTCGGGGACGCGCGCCTGCAGGTGCGCCTCCTGCTCGATGACGGCGATCTCGTCCTCGAGCCGCGTCGGATAGTGCGTGCGGATCTCCGCTCCGAAGCGGTCCTTGAGCGGAGTGATGATGCGGCCGCGATTCGTGTAGTCCTCGGGGTTCGCACTCGCCACGAGCAACACGTCGAGGGGCAGGCGCAACGTGTAACCGCGGACCTGGATGTCGCGTTCCTCCATGACGTTGAGCAGCGACACCTGGATGCGTTCGGCCAGGTCGGGCAGTTCGTTGACGGCGACGATGCCGCGGTGGGCGCGGGGCACGAGACCGAAGTGGATCGTCTCGGGATCGCCGAGGCTGCGCCCCTCGGCGACCTTCACGGGGTCGACGTCGCCGACGAGGTCGGCGACCGAGGTGTCGGGCGTCGCGAGCTTCTCGGCGTACCGCTCGCTGCGGTGCCGCCACGCGACGGGCAGGTCGTCACCGAGTTCGGCGGCCCGGCGGATCGACGCCGGGGTGATGGGCTCGTAGGGATGCTCGCCGAGCTCCGAACCGGCGACGACCGGGGTCCATTCGTCGAGCAGCAGCGGCAGGGTGCGTAGCAGGCGGGTCTTGCCCTGACCGCGTTCGCCGAGCAGGACCACGTCGTGACCGGCGATGAGGGCGCGTTCGAGCTGCGGGACGACGGTGTCCTCGAAACCGAGGATGCCGGGCCACGGATCGGTACCGTCGCGCAGCGCGGCGAGCAGGTTGTGCCGGATCTCGTCCTTGACGGATCGTTGCACGTGGCCGGAGGCGCGGAGCTCGCCGACCGTGGAGGGGCGCGGTGTGGGTGACGTCACCTCACCCAAGGTACGACCGAACCGTCGTTTCGGCATCCGTGATCCCCATGGTTCGGCCACCTACACTCGCCGCATGGACACCTGGATCCTGGCGGCCCTGCTCGGGCTGGGACTCGCCGCCGCCACCGGGCTGCGTACCTTCCTGCCACTGCTGCTCCTGTCCGCCGCGGTGCACTTCGAACTCTTCGGTGTCGTCCTCAACGAATCCATGCAGTGGCTCGGGTCCACCTCGGCGCTCGTCGCCCTGGCGATCGCCACCGTCGTGGAGGTCGTCGCCGATCTCGTACCGCTCGTGGACAACGCCCTGTCCGCCGTCGGCACGGTCACTCGGCCGATCGCGGGTGCACTCGCGGCGTGGGCGGCCTTCGCGAGCCTCGATCCCGCGACGGCGGCGCTCGCCGGCATCGTCATCGGCGCCCCGACCGCCCTGGCGGTGAGCACGGCGCAGACGGGTACGCGGGTCGCGAGCACCGCGACCACAGCGGGTTTCGGCAATCCGGTGCTGTCGATCGTGGAGAGCGTCACCTCGTTCGTCACGTCGCTGATCTCGCTGCTCGCTCCCCTGCTCGTCGTCCCGCTCCTGGCCCTGTTCGGATGGCTCGGTGTACGGGGTTACCGCCGGGTGCGCCGGGCCCGTGCGACACGCACGAAGCCGACGGCACACCCGGGCGCCCTCGATACGGGTCGACCCGGCGGTTTCTGATAGACACATGACATGTCGGACACCGAGATCACCTTTTCCAGCGGCGACGTCACCCTGCACGGCAGTGTGCGGGTACCCGTCTCCATGAGAGGTCCGGTGCCCGGCGTCCTGCTGCTCGCCGGCAGCGGCCCCACCGACCGTAACGGCGACAGCGCGCTGCTCCCGGGATCGATCGGCACGCTGCGTCACCTCGCCGACGTGCTCGAACGCCACGGTTTCGCGAGCCTGCGGTACGACAAGCTCGGCAGCGGCACGACCGGCCTCGGCCCGTACAGCGTGGAGGACGTCGCCGATCTCGGCTTCTCGACGTTCATCGACGCCGCCTCCGACGCACTCGCTTTTCTCGGCTCCCAGCGCGGAGTCGACGCGCAGCGTCTCTACGTCGTCGGGCACAGCGAAGGCGCGCTCATCGCGCTGTCGCTCGCACAGGACAACGACACCATCGCCGGCCTGGGCCTGCTCGAACCACTCGCCGTGCGCTTGCTCGACCTGCTGACCGCGCAGATCGACGCGCAGCTCGACGCCGTGGTCGCCGCCGGCCAGCTGCCGATTCAGATCGCCGACGAACTGCGGGTCGCGCTGACGGGGGCGGTCGAGTCGCTGCGCGCCGACGGAACGCTCAGCGACGCCCTGCCCGAGCCGCTGCGCAACGCCGGTCTCGTGCCGACGAACGCGAAGGCGCTCGCCGAAGAGGACTCGCTCGACCCGCGGATGCTCGCCGCGCAGGTCGCCGGCGACCTGCCGGTACTGACCAGCGTCTCCACGAAGGACATCCAGGTGCGGGTCGAGGACGTCGACGCCCTCGACGCGGCCCTCGTGCACACCCGCCTGACGTCACTGCGGATGACGCACACCAACCACGCACTCAAGGACATCGGCGACCAGGAGTCCACGGGCGCCGACTACATCGCGGATCTGCCCTATTCGGAGGAGTTCACCTCGGGCTTCGAGGCGTGGCTCGACAAGCTCGAGGACTGATCATCGGCGACGACGCGAAATAACAAATGTCCATTCCGCGTTGTTCGTGTATGGTCTTCCGTTAACCCACTGGTTCACACGAGAAAGGTACGGTCCGATGCGATACAAGCAGATGTACGTAGCCGGGTGTTCCGTACCGTTCTCGCACCTTTTCTTCCACTTCGCGGCGGAGCGATCCCGAGAATAGAAGTCGGACGACGACTCGTTCTCGGGCACTCGGGGCACATGGCCCCGGGTGCCCTTTCTTTATCCCCGGCTCTTCATCCCGACCGCGACCCGTACAAGATCACCTCGACAGGAGAAACACCATGAAACTGCGAATCGAATCCGGCGGCACCGTGTCGACCGAACTGCCCGACGACCTCACCGGTCACGCCATCACCATCGACCTGAGCCGGGTCGGCGGCACCGAGAGCGGCGCCGCATCGGCGGATCTCATCCGTGAGCTGCTCGACCGTGGCGCGGCCAAGCTCGTCATCTCCGACGGCCGCGGCAAGCGCACCGTCGAACCCACCGCACACGACAACGGCACCCACGCGCACGCCGCCTGAGCGACGGTGCGCGCGGGTGCCGCGCGTGGTGTGTTCGAAACTAGTGCGCGAAGTGCCGCGCGCCCGTGAGGTACAGGGTCACGCCCGCCTCGCGAGCAGCCTCGATGACCTCGTTGTCGCGCACCGAGCCGCCCGGCTGCACGATCGCCTTCACTCCGGCCTCGGTGAGCACCTGCAGGCCGTCGGCGAACGGGAAGAAGGCATCCGACGCGGCCACCGACCCGGCGACCCGCTCACCCGCGCGGGTCACGGCGAGACGCGCCGAGTCGACACGGTTGACCTGACCCATACCGACACCGACGGTCGCGCCGCCCGAGGCCAGCAGGATCGCGTTGGACTTCACGGCACGACATGCGCGCCAAGCGAATTCGAGGTCGCGCAGCGTGGCCTCGTCCGCGGCCTCACCGCACGCGAGCTGCCAGTTCGCAGTGGAGTCGCCGTCCGCGGTGAGCACGTCGCGTTCCTGCAGGAGCAGACCACCGGAGATCTGACGGATCTCGACCGGTGCCGACTGCGGCGAATCGGCGCGCAGGATGCGGATGTTCTTCTTGCGGGAGAGCACGTCGACGGCACCGTCGGCGTACGACGGGGCGATGATCACCTCGGTGAAGATCTCGGCGACCTGCTCGGCCATCTCGACGCTCACCTCACGGTTCGCGGCGATGACGCCGCCGAAGGCCGAGACCGGATCGCACTCGTGCGCGTTGCGGTGCGCGGTGGCGATGTCGTCGGCGATCGCGATGCCACACGGGTTGGCGTGCTTGATGATCGCGACGCACGGCTCGCTGTGGTCGTGCGCGGCGCGCCAGGCGGCGTCGGCGTCCTGATAGTTGTTGTAGGACATCTCCTTGCCGTGGAACTGCTCGGCCTGCGCGAGCCCCGGCTCGCCGGCCTCGTTCACGTACAGCGCCGCAGCCTGGTGCGGATTCTCGCCGTAGCGAAGGACATTCGCGCGGATCCAGGTCGCGCCGGTCCACGCCGGGAACTGCGACTCGTCGTTCTCGGGAGTCGCGTAGCCGCTGTTCATCCAGCTCGCCACCGCCACGTCGTAGGCGGCGGTGTGCTGGAAGGCCTGCGCGGCAAGGCGCTTGCGCTCCTCGAGGGTGAAACCGCCGCCCTCGACGGCGGCGAGCACGTCACCGTAGGCAGCCGGGTCGACGACCACCGCGACGGACGGATGGTTCTTCGCCGCGGCACGGACCATCGACGGGCCGCCGATGTCGATCTGCTCGACGCACTCGTCGGGGCTTGCACCCGAGGCGACCGTCTGGGTGAACGGGTAGAGGTTCACGACGACGAGCTCGAACGCCTCGATGCCGAGATCGGCGATCTGGTCGAGGTGGTCCTGCTTGCGGGTGTCGGCGAGGATGCCGGCATGCACGCGCGGGTGCAGGGTCTTCACCCGGCCTTCGAGGCACTCGGGGAAACCGGTCAGTTCCTCGACCTTCGTCACCGGCACGCCTGCGTCGGCGATGGTCTTTGCCGTGGAGCCGGTCGAGACCAGCTCGACTCCTGCCGCGTGGAGCCCTGTCGCCAGCTCCACCAGCCCGCTCTTGTCGTACACGCTGACCAGCGCGCGGCGCACAGTCTTACGTTCGGTCACCGGGGATCACGGCCTTTCGTCCATCGGAAACAACTCCACGGGTGGCGACGGCGGCGACCACCTCGGCAAGCAACCGTCGCTCCACAACCTTGATGCGCTCGTGCAGGGTGTCCTCGTCGTCATCGTCGAGCACCTGCACCGCTTCCTGCGCGAGAATGGGCCCGGTGTCGATGCCTCCGTCGACGAGGTGCACCGTCGAACCGGTGACTTTGACGCCGTAGGCCAAGGCGTCGGCGACGGCGTGCGCGCCGGGGAACGACGGCAGCAGCGCGGGATGCGTGTTGATGATGCGACCGGCGAACCGGTCCAGGAACGCCGGGCCCAGGATCTTCATGAAGCCCGCGGACACCACGAGATCGGGTTCGTGGGCGGCGACCGCGTCGGTCAGCGCTCGGTCCCATGCGGCACGGTCCTCGAAGTCGCGCAGTGCGACGCGGAACGACCGGATCTCCTCGTCGGCCGCGTGCCCTTCCGCGGGGCACTCGCGATCGACACCCACGGCGACGACCGTTGCGGGATATCCGTCTGTCCGAGTGGCCTCGAGCAACGAACGCAGCAGGCTGCCCGTACCCGAGGCGAGGACGACGAGCCGCGCCGGCGCGGTGGGCGGCAGCTGGTCACGCGAGGCAGTCAGGGTCCACTCCTGTGAAGTCGAGGTGGGTCGGCCGATCGACCGGCCGTAGGAGAGCCTAGTCGGCGCCCTTGTCGGCCTTGTTCGCGACCTCCTCGTCGAGCTCGTCCTCCTCGACGATCTCGACGACCTCGGCGTCGATGACGCCCTCCGAATCCGTATCGGCGGCACCGTCCGAGTCCGGGTCGGTGTCGCTCTCCGAGACCGGCTCGTCGTCCGCCTCGGATGCACTGTCCTCGGCAGTGTCGCCGTCCTCGTCGGCCGCCGTGTCCTCGGCGGCAGGAGCCTCGGTCGCAGGAGCCTCGAGTGCAGGAGTGTCGGCTTCGGACGACTGGAGCTCTGCGTCGACGTCATCCGCGTCCGCCGCGTCGTCCGCGTCCGCGTCGTCCGTGTCGTCCCCATCCGCTACGTCCGCTGTGCTCTCCGCGGTCTCCTCGTCGACCGCGGCGTCGGCCCGCAGCGCGGCCGCGGCCAGCCGCCCTTCGCGCCACATCAGCAGCTGGGCCGTGATGATGCCGAGCAGCCCCGACCACGCGAAGACGAGGATTCCGGCGAGCCACCAGTTGGCACCGACCACGCCGAAGACTCCGAGCGGGCCACCCGCGACCCAGGTCGCCAGCGCCGTGACGAGTCCGGCTCCCGCTGCGGCGGCGAGTACCGTCCATGCCGCGTCGGCGCTGCCGACCGGAACACCGTCGGCTTTCGCCTGCAGGGTCCGCTGGGCGGCGAAGCGGCCGAGCAGCGCACCGATCGTCGCCGGAACGGCCAGCAGCACCGGCCAGAACGCCGCGGCCGGGCCGGAAGGGACCGCCGCGAGCACCGGCAGGGCCGGGAGGTCACCACCCGTCGCCTCGAACAGGCTCAGGTGGATGTCGCCGAAGTGCACGGTGCTGCCGGCGAGAACGGCGGCGGCTCCGATGACGACGTTGGGCAGATACAGGATCGACATCACCGTCAGACCCAGCACGCCGGTCCAGTGGTCACCGCGCGCCAGCAGTTCGCCGACGACGTTCCACGACCACAGGAGCCCTGCCACGACCGCGACTCCACCGGCCGCGAACATCCCGAGCAGCACCCGCAGCGCCGGACGGAACGCCAGCACGAGCCAGTCGGGCGCCGAATAGTACCGCACCACCGGCTTCCACACTCGGGACCCGATACCGATGAGCGCTGCGAGGAGGTAGATGCCGGTGACCCATGCCAGGGCGGCTGCGGCGTTCGGTGGCGTCACCGGCAGCACGCTCGCCGCGTCCTGGAGCACGATCAGCGACGCGGCGGTCACCAGGAGCGGACCCGCGAGGGTTGCGACGGTGATGCGGGAGACGTCCTGCCGGTCGAGGGCGTAGCCGCTGTTCTCGACGATCGCGTCGGCCGCCGATGCGCATCCGCGTGCGGCCTGCCAGAGCAGGATCGCCGTGGGCAGCAGCGGCAGCACGCCGAGGGACGTGCCGTCGATCGTGAGCGTCACCTGGTGCAGCGCGAGCCACGTTCCGGCGATCGCGGCGTAGATACCGGTGAGGTCGCTGTTGGCGACGACCATCGTCGTCACCACGATCGTGGCCACGACGGCGAGCGTCACCGCCGGAACACGGGCCGCGGTACCGAGCAGGATGCGGAACCGCTCCGGGTCCAGGTGGTCGTCGTCGGGTGGAACGTGCCGGGTCGACCGGCCGAGCGTCGAAGTCATCGGGTCGAGAGTGTCACCGTCGCGGCGATCGTGGTGTCAGGCGCGCCGCTCACCGCTGGTCGTCCGGGGCGCGGAAGGCCTGCGTGGCGTCCTGGTCGCCGGTCGCGGAGGTGCCGGTCTCCTCGCGATGGTCCGTGCCCGTGGTGTGGGTCCCGGACTCGGTCCGGTCGGCCGGGGCGTCGGTGCGATCGGTCGATTCCGGCGTCGCGGGCGACTCCTGCACGGGGTACTGCTGTGTCGGCTGCGCGGCCGTGTACTGCTGTCCACCGGTGTACTGCTGCGCGCCCGAATAGGGCTGAGCGCCGTACTGCTGGGCACCGGGATACTGCGCTCCCCCGCCGTACTGCTGGCCACCCGGGAACTGCTGCCCTCCGCCGTACTGCTGCGACCCCGGATACTGCTGCCCTCCGCCGTACTGCTGGGCACCGGAGTACTCCCCCGACGACCCCTGTTGCCCTGGATACGCCTGATGCCCCGGATGAGGCGCCTCGAACTGGGACTGCCCCCCGGCGACTCCCGGCTGCTGGGAGCCGTAACCCTGCGGCTGCCCGTAGCCCTGGGGTCCGTATCCCTGGGGCGCACCGAAGCCCTGCTGCTGAGCGGATCCCGGAGCACCACCCGATCCCGGGTACTGCCCGGCGGCCTGCTGCGATCCGAACGAGCCGCGGCCACCCGACCGCCCCGACACGAGGATGCCGAGACCGAACAGCAACGCCACGAGCGCCAGTGCGAACTGCAGGAAACCGAGAACGAGGATCGTCACACCACCCCACGCGATTCCGGTGTCCTCGGGTAGGTGGAACAGCTGGAACAGCGACGTGACGAAACCGACGCCCGAGGCCGCGACGGCCACGGCACGCAGATCCTGGCCGGGCAACAGCGACAGTGCGGCGCTCACACCACCGAAGAGCAGGAAGGCCAGGGGCACGACGGCGAAGCCGAAATCGAAGGAGGTGAGCGCCACCTGGGAGCCGAAGGTGATGTTCACGAACGGGGTGAGGCCGAGCAGGAAGTTCACGGCACCGAGCACGGCCACTGCGAGTGGCAGCAGCAACGGCACCACCTTGCTCTGGGCGGATGCGCCTGCGGGGAATGTCATCGATTCTCCTGCCGTCGGTCGGTGTGTGTCGGTTGCTCGTCCTGCAGTTACCAGCCTAGGGACTACCCGAGAGAATGGGGCCCATGCCGCACACTCTCGCCCCGGGTCCCGATGTCGTGGTCGAGACGGAGGTCAAGCACTCGCGCTTTCTTGCCGCGGTTCGCCGTGTCGACACGGCCGACGCCGCGCTCGCCTTCGTCGACGAACAACGCCGACTGTATCCCGATGCCCGACACCACTGCTGGGCGTTCGTGGTGGGCGACGACCGGTCGATGCGCGCGGAGCGGTCGAGCGACGACGGCGAACCGGGCGGCACCGCCGGAATACCGATGCTGCAGGTCCTCCATCACCGGGATCTCGTGAACGTCGCGGCGGTGGTGACCCGGTGGTTCGGTGGGATCAAGCTCGGCGCCGGCGGTCTGGTGCGCGCGTACTCGGGCGCGGTCGCCGCAGCGCTGGACGAGACTTCCCTCGTCGAGCGCCGGCAGCAGGAGAAGTTCACCCTCGCGATCGATCACGCCGAGGCGGGTCGCGTGGAGGCGGAACTGCGGGGACGGGGGGTCGCGGTGCTCGACGTCGCCTATGCGGACAGGGTGGTCCTCACTGTCGCGGGGCGCGAGCGCGGCGAACTGGAGGGCTGGGTGGCATCGCTGACGTCCGGTGCGGCCGAACTCGAACCCGCGGGTGTCGACTGGATCGACGCCTGAAACGCCCGTGCGCGTTTCCGGTAGCAACAGCTACCGGAAACGCGCACGGACGGCGAAGCTGCTTACAGCGACTGCAGGATCTCGCGAGCGAGCGCAGCGGTCTCGGACGGCGTCTTGCCGACCTTCACGCCTGCCGCCTCGAGAGCGTCCTTCTTGGCCTGAGCGGTTCCCGAGGAGCCCGAGACGATGGCGCCGGCGTGGCCCATGGTCTTGCCCTCGGGGGCGGTGAAGCCCGCGACGTAGCCGACGACCGGCTTGGTCACGTTGGCCTTGATGTAATCGGCCGCGCGCTCCTCGGCGTCGCCGCCGATCTCGCCGATCATGACGATGACCTTGGTCTCCGGGTCCTTCTCGAACGCCTCGATGGCGTCGATGTGGGTGGTGCCGATGACCGGGTCGCCGCCGATGCCGATGGCGGTGGAGAAGCCGTACTCGCGCAGCTCGTACATCATCTGGTAGGTCAGGGTGCCCGACTTGGACACGAGACCGACCGGGCCCTTGCCGGCGATGTTCGCCGGGGTGATGCCGACGAGCGCCTCACCCGGGGTGATGATGCCGGGGCAGTTGGGGCCGATGATGCGGGTCTTGTTGCCCTTCTCGACGTTGTAGGCCCACGCGTACGCGGAGTCCTGCACGGGGATGCCCTCGGTGATGACCACGAGCAGCGGGATCTCCGCGTCGATGGCCTCGACGATGGCGTCCTTCGAGAAGGCCGGGGGGACGAACGCGATCGAGACGTCGGCGCCGGTCTCCTTGATGGCCTCGGCGACGGAGCCGAAGACGGGGAGCTCGACCGGGTTGCCGTCCTTGTCGGTGTGCGAGACCGTGGTGCCGGCCTTGCGGGCGTTCACGCCGCCGACGACCTGGGTGCCGGCCTTGAGCATGAGCGCGGTGTGCTTGGTGCCCTCGCCGCCGGTGATGCCCTGGACGATGACCTTGGAATCCTTGGTAAGGAAGATTGCCATTGTTCTGTGTGTCCCTTTACTTCGCTGCGAAGGCGAGTTCGGCCGCCTTGTCGGCAGCCTCGTCCATGGTGGCGACGACGGTGACCAGCGGGTGGTTGGCCTCGTCGAGGATGCGGCGACCCTCGTCGACGTTGTTGCCGTCGAGGCGGACGACCAGCGGCTTGTTGGCCTCGTCGCCGAGGATCTCGAGGGCCTTGACGATGCCGTTCGCGACCGCGTCGCACGCGGTGATGCCACCGAAGACGTTGACGAACACGCTCTTGACCTGAGCGTCGTTCAGGATCACGTCGAGACCGGCAGCCATGACGGCTGCGGACGCGCCGCCGCCGATGTCGAGGAAGTTGGCGGGCTTGACGCCGCCGTGCTTCTCGCCTGCGTAGGCGACGACGTCGAGGGTCGACATGACCAGACCGGCGCCGTTACCGATGATGCCGACCTCGCCGTCGAGCTTGACGTAGTTGAGGTCGTTCTCCTTGGCCTTGAGCTCGAGGGGATCGGTGGCGTCCTTGTCCTCGAACTCGGCGTGGCCGGGCTGACGGAAGTCGGCGTTGGCGTCGAGGGTGACCTTGCCGTCGAGGGCGAGGATCTGGTCGTCCGGGGTGCGGACGAGGGGGTTGACCTCCACGAGGAGAGCGTCTTCCTTGACGAAGACCTCCCACAGCTTCTGGATGGTCACGGCTGCGGCGTCGAGCACCTCGGCGGGCAGGTGGCCCTTCTCGGCGATCTCGCGCGCGAAGGCCAGGTCGACACCCTTGACGGCGTCGACGGGCACCTTGGCGAGGCGCTCCGGCTTGGTGGCGGCGACCTCTTCGATCTCCATGCCGCCCTCGACCGAGCACATGGCCAGGTAGGTGCGGTTGGTGCGGTCGAGCAGGAAGGAGATGTAGTACTCCTCCGCGATGTCGCTGGCCTCGGCGACCAGGAGCTTCTTGACGATGTGACCCTTGATGTCGAGGCCGAGGATGTTCTCGGCGTGGGTCTGCGCGTCGTCTGCGGTGGCGGCGTACTTCACGCCACCGGCCTTGCCGCGGCCGCCGACCTTGACCTGGGCCTTGACCATCACCGGCTTGCCGATTTCCTCCGCGATCTCGCGGGCACCGGCGACAGTGTCGGTAACACGGCCGGCCGACGTCGGCACGTCATGCTTGGCGAAGAGTTCCTTCGCCTGATATTCGAAGAGATCCATCTGCTCACCGTCTCGTCTGCGTTCACGC
The DNA here is from genome assembly GCF_001646655.1 of Rhodococcus gordoniae. Taxonomy (GTDB): domain Bacteria; phylum Actinomycetota; class Actinomycetes; order Mycobacteriales; family Mycobacteriaceae; genus Rhodococcus; species Rhodococcus gordoniae. Next base: position 178,124 of record NZ_LPZN01000044.1, read on the forward strand.
CCGCTCCGGGGTATCGAGCGGGTCGTTTCGGACTCTAGTTTCTCGGCCGGGCCGCGGATCACGCGCGGCAGTCCCATGTGGTACAGGTCACGCGCGCGTCGGTTCCGGGAACGACTTCGCAGTTCCCCTCCCGAAACGTGGCCGACGCCACGATCGAGTGGAGCACTCGGTTCAGAATGACAGGTGGCCACTTGCCCATCGGCACCGGATCCCGCCTGCCGGGCGCACAACGAACTCGTGACATGTCGCAGAACGGTGTTTGAACCCCGATCGGCTGGCCCATGTCCCAATTTGCCCTGGTTTGAACTGTGATGCCACTCACATAACGTCTGCTGGACGAACTACGGCTTGCCACCCCCGCGATCGCTTCGTTACCGTCGCCTGGTCGAAGTAACGATGAGGTCACGAACGGAGGATGGCATGCGCTCTGGCAGTCCGAGTGCCGGCAGCCGAACCCGCCGTCCCGAATCGGCCCCCGACGACTGGAATCCCTGGGAAGCCGCCACGCTGGATTTCCGGAACACCGGCCCCGGTCCCGAGGCGACCTACTACTCCGATTCCCACGGCCACGCCGACCGCGACGACCGCTTCTCGCGCGATCACGCCGAGAACAGCGACGTCACCGCTCCCGCTTCCCGCGGTGGAGCCCATCGACTTCCCACTCCCCCCACCGCCCTCAAAGGCCGCGCCGCCGTCTTCGCGGTCGCTGCCGGTGCCGTTGTGGCAGCCGGCCAGGCCGCAGCCAACGGCGGTCCGGGGCAGAGCACCGGACACTCCGAGGTCGCTCTCGCCGCCGGTGAAGCAGATTCGTCGGTCATCACCGCCACCGCCGTGCCCCAGGCCGCGCAGTTCGCACCGAGCGCCGACGCCGAGCCGTCGCAGGCTCCGCAGGTGCTCAACATCGCCGATCCGAACGATCTGTCGCAGTTCTCGAATCTCCTGGCCAAGGGTCAGCGGTTCAGCGAGGAACGCGCTGCGCGCGAGGCCGCCGCCCGCCGCCCGCTGTTCGTGCTTCCCGCCGTGGGTTCGTTCACCTCGCACTTCGGTGCCCGCTGGGGCACGCTCCACGCCGGCATCGACATCGCCGGCCCCATCGGCACCCCGATCCTCGCGGTCGCCGACGGGGAGGTCATCGATTCCGGTCCGGCCTCCGGATTCGGCATGTGGATCCGGCTCCTCCACGCCGACGGCACCGTCACCGTGTACGGGCACATCGACCAGTCGCTCGTCAGCGTGGGTCAGCGGGTCATGGCCGGCGACCAGATCGCCACCATGGGCAATCGCGGCTTCTCCACCGGCCCGCACCTGCACTTCGAGGTGCACCTCAACGGCGTCGACAAGATCGACCCGCTTCCGTGGCTCGCCACACGCGGCATCTCACTCGGCCCCGACCGCGACTGATTGCCGACCGCAGCGGGAGCAGACGGCCGAAAGCAAGGCCGGAGAGCCCTAGAGCTTCACCATCGGCACACCGCCGACCAGCATCAGCCGCACCTTGCCGGCACTACCGAAATCGATCACGACGGTGGCCGTGGGCCCCGACCCGCGGGTTTCGAGAACCGTTCCCAGACCGTACTTGTCGTGACTGACGCGATCGCCGACGTCGAGCACCAAGTGGTTGTTGCGTCCGCGCGCCGCACCGAAACTCGGGGTGCCCGACGAACCTCGCCCCTCGCCCGCACCGAAGCGTGAACCCGTGCCCGAACCGATCGCCTGCCCGCGCGCGGGTGTGGACTCGAGGCGTCGCCAGTCGATGAGATGCTGCGGAATCTCCTGCAGGAAACGGGATTCCGGATTGGTGAGCGGCTGCCCCCAGGACGAGCGCAATACGGCCCGCGAGAGGTAGAGACGACGTCTGGCCCGGGTGAGACCCACATACGCGAGACGTCGTTCCTCGGACAGCTCGGCCGGATCTCCGAGGGCACGCATGTGCGGGAACTGGCCGTCCTCCCAGCCGGTGACGAAGACGACCGGGAACTCGAGACCCTTCGCGGTGTGCAGCGTCATCAGCGTGACGACGCCGGCCTCGTTCTCGGGGATCTGGTCGGCGTCGGCGACGAGCGAGACCTTCTCGAGGAACGCTGCGAGTGATCCCGGTTCGGGATCGCCCTCCTCGCGTTCGTCGTCGACGATCCCGGCCGCGTTGCGAACGTCGGCACTGAATTCCCTTGCCACGCTGACAAGTTCGTGAAGGTTGTCGAGACGGGCGCCGTCCTGGGGATCGTCGCTCGCCGACAACTCGGCGCTGTATCCGGTGCGTTCGAGGATCGCATCGACCACATCGCCGATGTCGACCATGTCGTTGCCGTCGGCGTCGCTCGCGACCAGCATCGCCCGCAGGCCGTCCATCATCTCGACGAATCCGGCGATCGCCTTCTGCGCCCGCGTGTTCAGCAGCGCGACCTTGCCGGCAGCGGCGTCGGTGAGTGCCTGCCCGAAACTCACACCGAGGCGCTCGGCGTGGACCGCCACACACGCCTCGGCACGATCACCGATACCGCGACGAGGGGTGTTGAGAATGCGCCGCAGACTCACCGTGTCGTCCGGATTGTCGAGCACCTTCAGGTACGCGACGATGTCGCGCACCTCCTTGCGCTCGTAGAACCGCACACCGCCGACGACCTTGTAGGGCACCCCGTGCCGGATGAAGACGTCCTCGAACGCACGGGAGGCATTGTTGGTGCGGTAGAACACCGCGATGTCGGAATAGGTGGTGTCGCCGCCGTCGACGAGCCGGTCGATCTCGGCTGCGACGAACCGCGCCTCGTCGTGCTCGTTGTCGGCGACGTAACCGGTGATGAGTTCGCCCTCGCCCGAATCGGTCCACAACCGCTTCTCGCGGCGACCGGTGTTCTTGGAGATCACGGAATTCGCCGCCGACAGGATGTTCTGGGTGGAGCGGTAGTTCTGTTCGAGCAGGATCGTGCGGGCCTGCGGATAGTCGCGCTCGAACTCCTCGATATTGCGGATCGTGGCGCCGCGGAAGGCGTAGATCGACTGGTCGGCGTCGCCCACCACGCACAATTCGCTCGGGGGAACGGCGGATTCCTCCTCCGGATCGCCCACGAGGGTGCGCACCAGCACGTACTGCGCGTGGTTGGTGTCCTGGTACTCGTCGACGAGCACGTGACGGAACCGGCGCCGGTAGTACTCGGCGACCTGCGGATGTGCCTGCAGCAGCGCCACCGTCTCGCCGATGAGGTCGTCGAAGTCGAAGGCGTTCGCCGTGCGCAGGCGCTGCTGGTAATGCGCGTAGACCCGCGCGACGACGCGGGTGAGTTCGGTGGCCGCCGAATCGGTCTCCGCCTCGTGCGCGGCCTCGTCGGGCCCGATCAGCTCGTTCTTCAGGTTCGAGATCTGCGTGGACAGCAGCCGCGCGGAGTACTTCTTGCTGTCGAGCTCGAGATCCTTCGCGATCATCGTGAGCAGACGACGGGAGTCGTCGGCGTCGTAGATCGTGAAATTCGAATTCATGCCCGTGAGCAGAGCGGCCTGGGCGCGGAGGATCCGGACACAGCTGGAATGGAAGGTCGAGACCCACATCGCGTTCGCGCGCGGCCCCACCAGGGCCGCCACCCGCTCGCGCATCTCGGCGGCAGCCTTGTTGGTGAACGTGATGGCGAGCACCTGACCGGGGGCGACGTCGCGCTCGGCCAGCAGATAGGCGATGCGTCGCGTGAGCACGGCCGTCTTGCCGGAGCCGGCACCCGCGACGATGAGCAGCGGGGCTCCCTCGTGCGTGACCGCTTCCCGCTGCTGCGGATTGAGCCCTTCGAGAAGAGCATCGGATCCGGGGCGGGAGTGTGCGAGCGCGACGGGAGTGTTCATCGTTTCACCAAACTACCGGACCGCCCGGACAACGGATCCGGACCGCACCGTCGATCAGGGCGAGTGGCAGGGCCGACAGGGTGAGTGGCAAACTGGGGGCCATGTCTTCTGTCCTTTGCAGGCTCGGATCGAGTTCCGGTTGTCGCTGTCGATTCCCGACGGCCGGCCCGACCCGATACCGGTAACAGCCGCTCCCAGACGGGCGATCCTTCAGAGCAGATGCGAGGAGACGACATGAGCACGCACATCGATTCTTCCCTTTCCGGCGAGCCGGCAGAAGCCGACGACGCCGGAGTGCCCACCGAAGCCGAGATCGAGGAGCTCCGCAAGGAGATCGATCGCCTCGACGCCGAGATCCTGGCTGCGGTCAAGCGGCGCACCGAGGTCTCCCGCATGATCGGGCGTACCCGGATGGCATCCGGCGGTACCCGCCTCGTGCACAGCCGCGAGATGAAGGTCCTCGAGCGGTTCAGCGAACTGGGCCAGGAAGGCCACACCCTGGCGATGCTGCTGCTCCGCCTCGGGCGTGGCCGTCTGGGTCACTGACGGCGGGGCCGTCCCGGTCACTGACGGCGGGGCCGTCCCGGTCACTGATTCCCCACCGCTCTCATTGCAGGGCGATGTACTTGGTCTCGAGAAATTCCTCGATGCCTTCGGTGCCGCCCTCGCGTCCCAGCCCGGAATCCTTGATCCCGCCGAACGGTGCCGCGACGTCCGAGACGACACCGCGGTTCACACCCACGATGCCGGTTTCGAGCGCATGTGACACGCGCAGGGCCCGGTCGAGATCGCGCGTGAAGATGTAGGCGGCGAGCCCGTACCTGGTGTCGTTCGCAGCCGCGAGCGCTTCCTCCTCCGTGTCGAAGCCGGTGACGGCCGCGACCGGTCCGAACACCTCTTCCTTCAGGATGCGTGCCTCGTGCGGCACGTCGTCGAGCACGGTGGCGGGATAGAACCATCCCGGACCGTCCGCGGCCTCACCGCCCAGTCGCACCGAGGCGCCCGCCGATACCGCGTCCTGCACGAGTTCGATCACGGTCTTCTTCTGCTTCTCGTTGACGAGCGGGCCCAGCGTCGCGTCGGGCTCCGTTCCCGGCCCGAGCTTGTACGACGCCATGCGCTCGGTGAGCTTCGCGACGAACTGCTCGCGCACCGAATTGTGGACGTGGAAACGGTTCGCGGCCGTGCAGGCCTCTCCCCCGTTGCGCAGCTTGGCTGCCACCGCACCCTCGACGGCCGCGTCGAGATCGGCGTCCTCGAAGACGACGAACGGCGCGTTGCCACCCAGTTCGAGCGACGTGCGCAGCAGTGATCGACCGGCCTTCTCGGCGAGCGTGCGCCCCACCTCGGTGGAGCCGGTGAAGGTGAGCTTGCGCAACCGGGGATCCTCGAGGAGCGGACCGGTGACCTCACTCGCATGCGAGGACGGCAGCACCGACAGGACGCCGGCGGGCAGTCCTGCCTCGTCGAAGAGTTGTGCGAGCAGCTGGATGGTGAGTGGTGTCTCGGAGGCGGGTTTGACGATGATCGTGCAGCCCGCGGCGAGGGCGGGGCCGATCTTGCGGGTGCCCATCGCGAGCGGGAAGTTCCACGGCGTGATGGCCAGGCAGGGGCCGACGGGTTGTTTGGTCACGAGGACACGCCCGGTGCCGGCCGGGGCGGGTGTGTAGCGACCGGAGATGCGGACGGCCTCCTCGGAGAACCACCGCAGGAACTCGGCCCCGTAGGTCACCTCGGACCGGCTCTCCGGCAGTGCCTTACCCATTTCGAGGGTCATGAGCAGCGCGAAGTCGTCGGCGCGGTCGGTGATCTTCTGCCAGACCGCCCGCAGTAGTTCGGCGCGTTCGCGCGGTGGGGTCGCGGCCCACGCCGGACCGGCCGCGACGGCCGCGTCGAGGGCCCGCACGGCATCACCGGGCCCGGCGTCGGCGACACGCGCGAGTTCTTCGCCGGTCGCGGGATCGTGGACTCCGAAAGTGGCTCCGTTCTCGGCCGCAACCCATTCACCGCCGAGGAACAGGTCGGTGGGGACGGACCGAATCAGTTCTGCAGCATCCATATGCCCCATCATGCGCGCCACAGCCGCTCGCTGCCGGGAACCTCGGGATCCCCGCCTTCACACACCGGGCACACCCCCTCGGGGCGCACTACTGTCGACGACATGAGCGATGTAACCGCAACGGCACCGTGGAAAGCTCTGGAAAACCATCGCGACCGGCTCGAATCGGTGTCACTGCGGCAGTTGTTCACCACCGAACCCGACCGGGTCTCGGCGCTGACGATCCCTGCCGGGGATCTGGTGGTCGACTTCAGCAAACAACGCCTCGACACCCCGGTGCTGCACACCCTGCTCGAACTCGCCGAGCAGACGGGTGTGGCCGCCGCTCGGGAGGCGATGCTCGCCGGTGAGCACATCAACATCACCGAGGACCGGGCGGTGCTGCACACCGCTCTACGGCTGCCGCGGGAGGCGTCGCTGATCGTCGACGGAATCGACGTCGTCGCGCAGGTGCATGCCGTGCTCGACCGGATGGGTGAGTTCACCGACCGGATCCGCGACGGACGCTGGCGCGGCGCCACCGGGCAGCCGATCGCCACGGTGGTCAACATCGGTATCGGCGGCTCCGATCTCGGCCCGGCGATGGTCACCGGCGCGCTGCGCCGCTTCCACGACGGGCCCGCGGCACGGTTCGTCTCCAACGTCGACCCGGCGGATCTGACCGCCGCGCTGGCCGACCTGGATCCGGCGACGACGGTGTTCGTCGTGGCGTCGAAGACCTTCTCCACCCTCGAAACACTGTCCAATGCCACCGCCGCCCGCCGCTGGCTCGTCGACGCCCTCGGTGAGGACGCCGTCGCCCAGCATTTCGTGGCGGTGTCGACGCACACGCAGCGGGTACGCGAGTTCGGTATCGACCCGGCGCACATGTTCGAGTTCTGGGACTGGGTGGGGGGCCGCTATTCGGTGGGTTCGGCGATCGGGCTGGCGGTGATGTGCGCGATCGGACGGCAGCGGTTCGGTGAGTTCCTCGCCGGCATGCACGCCATCGACGAACATTTCGCCACCGCCGCCCCCGAGCACAATGCGCCGTTGCTGGCCGGGGTGATCGGGGTGTGGAACGCCAGTGTCCTCGGCCACCGCTCCCGGGCGGTGGTGCCCTATGCGCAGGATCTGGCGCGGTTGCCGGCCTATCTGCAGCAGTTGACCATGGAATCGAACGGCAAGTCGGTGCGCGCGGACGGCGCCGCGGTGCGCTGCCCGACCGGGGAGGTGTTCTGGGGGGAGCCCGGCACGGGCGGTCAGCATGCCTTCTTCCAGTTGTTGCATCAGGGCACCGAGATCGTGCCGGTCGATTTCCTGGGCCTGGCCCGCAGTGGCGACGACCTGCCCGCCCGCGACGGCACCACCTCGATGCAGGTGTTGGTGCTGGCGAACATGTTCGCCCAGGCCAAGGTGCTGGCGTTCGGGCGTGAGGCCGACGAGGTCCGCGCCGAAGGCGTGCCGGAGGCGTTGGTGGCGCACAAGGTGATGCCCGGCGATCGGCCGTCGACGACGATCCTGGCCCCCGAGTTGACGCCGTCGGTGCTCGGGCAGATCATCGCCTTCTACGAGCACCAGACCTTCGTCCAAGGGGTGATCTGGGGGATCGATTCGTTCGATCAGTGGGGGGTCGAACTCGGCAAGACCCAGGCCACCGCCCTGCAGGCGGTACTCACCGGCGACGAGACCCCCGACACCGGCGACGCCTCCACCGACCACCTGATCGAGACCTACCGAACCCTACGCGATCGGGCGTGACCGCTCTCGGTCACGCTGCCTTCGGATCGGACCACGCCGTGGTGGTCCGGACCCGGCCATGAGTGTCGACGAGACGCGCGGGCAGGTCGTACTGCTCGAGCCACGACACGGCCCCGATCCCCCGCTGCAGCGCCGTCGCCGCAGCCGCATCGGCCCACACCGCGTCGGGAGCGATGACGCTGACCAGACGCCACCGCTCCGGGTCGGCGACATCGCTGGTGTGCGACGCCATCGCCGATCCGGCCGGCAGTTCGACGGACCCGCGATCCGGAAGCGGAACCTGCCATCCCCCGGCCGGGGCGTGACCCGCGGTGGCCATGACATCGCCGATGCGTACGAGCGCCCCGCATTCGAGCAGGCTCGCGACGAGCGCCGCCGAGTAGTCGACGGTGTCGGCCACGGCCGTCGCGCCGAGTTCGAGACTCACCCCGAACGGGGCGAGCACGACGTCTCCCTCGATCTGCACGTCGCGGTAGGTCGGGATGGGATGGATCGGCGGGATGGCACCCGCGTCGACGGAGGCGTCGTCGGAGTCGACCGGAGTGACGGTCCCGCCCGTCATACGGGCCGCCCACAGCGCCGACCGCACCATCGACGCCAGGCGGGGGCTCATCGTGACCGGAGTGCCCTGCGCGAGATTGACGGAATGGATCTCGGCGTCGCCCCGGCGGCTGTCGCTGACCGCCTCGGATTCGGCGACGACGCCGCGCACAATCATGCGGGCACGGTGCAGTGCATGCGGCTCGGTCACCGCGAGTGCGATCTGCCGACCCCACTCCCACCATTCGTTGCTGCCGACCATGACGGGCTCCACCCGTGTTCGATATCTCGCAGGATGTATTCCAGTATGCCCGGGGCCTACGACAGGTGACAGCGCTGCAAGATCGGGCCCGCCCTCGTCAGACCCGCTCGAGGATCGCGGCGGTGTCCACCCCGGTCGGCAAGGTGCCCATCGCAATGCCCCAGTCGTCGTCGAGCCGGCTCCGGCAGAACGCCTCCGCGACCGCGGGGTGCCCGTGCCGGACGAGCTGGGCTCCCTGCAGGACGAGAGCCATCAGTTCCACGACCCGCCGTGCCCGGTACTCGGCGTCCTCGAGGTCGGCGAGCTCCTTGCCCACCCGGGCGATCGCCGAATCGAGCCGGGGATCGGAGCCTTCCGCGAGCCGGACCTCGGTGAAGAACGCCTCGACGGTGTCGGGTTGCCGGGCCATGGCCCGCAGGGCGTCGAGCGCCGCGACGTTTCCGGACCCTTCCCAGATCGACATGAGCGGCGACTCGCGGTACAGCCGCGGCATCCCCGATTCCTCGGCGTAGCCGTTGCCGCCGAGACATTCGAGGGCTTCGGCCGTCAGGGCGGGTGCACGCTTGCACACCCAGTACTTGGTGACGGCCAGCGCGATGCGACGCAGAGCGGCTTCCTGCTCGTCCCCGGCGGCGCGGTCGGTGGCCCCGGCGAGACGCATCATGATCGTCGTCGCAGCGTCGGATTCGACGACGAGATCGGACAGGACGTTGCGCATGAGCGGCTGGTCGACGAGCAGCGCGCCGAACGCCGTCCGGTGGCGGGCATGATGCACCGCGCGCAGCGTCGCGACCCGCATGTTCACGGCCGATCCGATGACGCAGTCGAGTCGCGTCATGTTCACCATCTCGATGATGGTGTTGATGCCGCGACCTTCCGGGCCGACGAGCCAGCCGATCGCGTTCTCGTACTCGATCTCGGAGGAGGCGTTCGACTTGTTGCCGAGCTTGTCCTTCAACCGCTGGATGCGGATGGCGTTGCGGGTGCCGTCGGGCAGGACGCGCGGCAGCAGGAAGCACGACGGTCCGTGCTCGGTCTGCGCGAGCGTGAGGAACAGATCGGACATCGGGGCGGACGTGAACCACTTGTGCCCGACGATCGTGTACGAGCCGTCCGCGTTGGGGGTCGCGGTGGTGGTGTTGGCGCGCACGTCGGAACCGCCCTGCTTCTCGGTCATCGACATCCCGGCGATGAGGCCCCGTTTCGTGGAGGGTTCCCGTAGCCCGAAGTCGTAGTGCGGGGCGGCCAGCAGCGGTTCGTAGCGCTCGGCGAGTTCGGCGTTGTGGCGCAGCGCCGGAATCGCGGCGTAGGTCATGGAGATCGGGCACATGTGCCCGGCGTCGGTGTGTCCCCACACGTAGAACTTCGCGGCCCGGGCGACGTGCGCGCCGGGACGCGGATCGCGCCAGGGCGCGGCGTGCAGGCCGTTCTCGACGGCGACGGTCATCAGGTCGTGCCAGTGCGGATGGAACTCGACCTCGTCGATGCGGTGGCCGTAACGGTCGTGGGTGTGCAGGACGGGCGGGTACTCGTCGGCGAGGCGACCCCAGTCCTGGGCGCGGGGGCTGCCGGCCAGGGCGCCGAGTTCACGGACCTCGTCCTCGGCCCATCTCGCCCCCTCGCGGCGCAGCCCTTCGAGCAGGGCTGGATCGTCGGCGGCCCGATAGGGCTCGAGGTCCGGGGCCTGGTTGAACACCTCATGGGTGGCGGGAAAATTCACGGCTTCACTCCTGACACGATGTCGTTCCGGACGGCAGGGCACCCGGCCGCCCGCAGGGCGAGGACGACGAGATCGGGGACGGTGGATTCGGCCGCGCCGCGCAGGCGACCATCGGTCGCGCCGCGCAGGCGGCCGGTGAGGACCTCACCGACCGCCCCGACGAGGGCGGCGGCGGTGAGTTCGACGTCCTGGCCAGGGAATTCACCGGCCGCGATGCCGTGGTTCACGGCGTTCGCGAAGGCCGCCGCGAAAGCGCGACGCAGCACGAGCCGTTCGGCGTCGACCGCGGCGTCGACCGGTTCGGCGAGCAGTGCGTAGGCGAGGGTGGGATTGCGCAGCGCACGCCGGGAGAACGTCTCGACCACCGCGCTGACCCGGTCGGCACCGGATCCGGCTGCGGCGGCGGCCGTCACGGCCTCGACCTCACGCCCGCACAGTTCCCGGAAGATGCGCACCATGAGGTCGGACTTGTCGACGTAGTGCCGGTAGACACTGCCGGTGGCGACGCCGGCGCGTTCGGCGACCGCTGAGACGGACAGTCCGCTGTAGCCGCGCTCGCTCAACAATCCCACGGCGGCAGCGGCGATCGCCTCGCGCTGCGCGTCGAGTCGCTCCTGTACTGCGGGTGTCCGCCGGTACGCCACACCAAGAATTGAACCTCGGTTCAGTGCTTCGGTCAACGGTCGGCGCTACGGTCGGACCTGTGAATCGACTCAGCGTCGTGGACGAGATGTTCCTCCACCGCCACAAAGGAACCGGCCTGCCGTCGGTGATGCAGGGCCTGTGGCGCACCGACGAGACCGTCGACGCGACCCTGTTGCTGTCCCTCCACGACGTGCTGTCCGAAGGCCCCCTCGGACGCCGCGTGGTCCGGTCCCGGGTTCCCGGCGCGCGCCCCCGGTTCGAGCCGAACACCCACGTCCATCCGCTGCGCTATCCCGCGACGCCCATTCCCGACGACGAACTCCTCGCCTGGGCCGACGAGCACGCGAACGTGAACGTCGATCCCGAACTCGGTCCCGGCTGGGCACTCGCCGCGACCCGCCTCGCGAGCGGCGGCACGGCGCTGTCGATCGTGTGCTCACACGTTCTGACGGACGCACGGGGATTCGTCCGCGCGGTCGCCGACGCCCTTGCCGACCGGCCGCGGCGACCGGACCCCGGTCGTCACTCCGACCTGCGCGACGCGATGCAGCTGCTCCGGAAGGTCGGCGGCGGACTGCGCAGCGTGAAGTACACACCCCGCACCGAGAAGGCACCCGCACCACAGACGGTGCGCGCCCGGCCCCGCACCGCGCTGGTCGACGTCGACGCCGCGCAGTGGACGGCACTCGCAGCAACGGAGGACGGCACTCCGAACGCCCTGCTGCTCGCCGTGTCGGCCGGCGTCGCCCGCCGCGCCCGGATCCCGTTCCCCGTGCGCATCTCTGTTCCCATCGACGACCGGGCAGACGGAACCGTCTCCAACGGTGTGTCGATGGTGGGGGTCTCCGTCGACGAGGGCGACACCGTCGCCTCGATCCGCGCCCGCGCCGCGCAGGCCTACACGCAGCCGCGGGAAGGGGCACCGCACAACATGCCGGCCGAGATCCTGCAGCTCCTCCCCGACCTGCTCGCCGCCCGCGTCGCGCGGGGCGCCGGCGAGCGGGACCTGTTGTGTTCCAACATCGGCGCCGTGCCCCGCGAACTCACCACCCTGGGTCCGTACCGCACCACCGGGATCGCGATGCGTGCCATGCATCCGGGACTCGACACCCGGCCGGCCCGCACCGCGACCCGGCTGTCGGTCTACGCCTGCCACACCGACGAGCGGTACACGCTGGCGTTCGTGGCTCTCGACGAGGAGCGCTTCCCCGACACCTCGACGCTGCGCACCTATGTCCGGGCCGAGCTCGCGGACCGGGGACTCGAGGCCCACGCCTGGTGACGCCGATCGCGGAGGCGGCGGCTACTGTGACGCCCTGTCACGTACAGTGCAGAGCATGACGGCCGAGACCCACGTCACATTCGCCGACGGGACCGTCCGCGGTTCCCGGCTCGGCGACCTCCTCGCCTGGCGCGGCATCCCGTACGCCGCTCCCCCGGTCGGTCAACTGCGACTGCGCGCGCCGCAACCGGTCGAGCCCTGGACAGGGGTGCGCGATGCGACGCGGTTCGGCAATGCCGCACCGCAGCGTCCGCGTTATGCCGAGACGGGGCGTCGTGGGGTGCGTGTGCGTCCCGACGAGGACTGTCTGACCCTCAACGTGCTCGCCCCGGCCGGACGGGTCCACGCGCCTCGACCGGTCATGGTGTTCATCCACGGCGGCGCGTTCACCCTCGGCACGAGTGCCCTGTCGGTGTACGGCGGCGAGTCGCTGGTCCGGCGCGGCGATGTGGTCTACGTGTCGGTCAACTACCGCCTCGGAGCGCTCGGCTATCTCGACTTCGGCGCCTTCTCCACCGAGTCGACGCGGTTCGATTCCAATCTCGGCCTGCGCGACCAGGTCGCGGCACTGGAGTGGGTGCAGCGCAACATCGCCGCTTTCGGCGGCGACCCCGGAAACGTGACGATCTTCGGCGAGTCCGCGGGAGGCACCTCGGTGACCACCCTGCTGGCGACACCCGCCGCGCGCGGACTGTTCTCCGCCGCGATCGCGCAGAGCCCGGCACCGAATCTCGTGGTCACCGCCGACCGCTCGGCCGAATGGGGCCGGAAGTTCGTCGAACTGCTCGGCGCCGATCCGGAGTCGGCGGCCCGGGCGCTCCTCGACGCCTCACCCGTCGAGCTCGGACGGGTGGGCTCCCGGCTCGGGGCGCAGGTGCTGCGCGCGACTCCCGGTCTGCATCCCTTCGGCCCGGTCGTCGACGGCGATTTCGTTCCGCTCCAGCCGCTCGAGGCGTACGAGACGGGTGCGGCGCATCCTGTTCCGCTCGTGCTCGGGACGAACGACCGCGAAGGTGCGTTGTTCCCGAAGTTCCTCGACGCGCTGCCGACGAGCCCGCGGCGGATCGACGCGTTG
>NZ_LPZN01000045.1 GCF_001646655.1 Rhodococcus gordoniae
CGCGATCTGCGTCTGGTGCGCAGCGAGTTCGAGGAGTTCGCCCGGGAACCGCTCGAGGCGTCGCTCGCCGTGGTGCACGATGCGATCCGCGGGGCCGGCCTCGATCCCTCGGACATCGGGCGCGTGCTCCTGACCGGCGGCGGCTCGTCCACCCCGCTCGTCGCCGAACTGATCTCGTCGCAGCTGGGTCTGCCGATCGTCTCGTCGCCGCGACCCGCCTGCACCGCAGCCCATGGGGCGGCGCTCGCAGCCGCCGCGGCCGGTGCCGCAACTGCCGTTGTTCCGGCGCCTCCTGCGCCCACCCCCGACGACGAACCCGAGACGGTTGCACTGCCGGTGGTGGCTGCCGCCGAGACTTCGCAGGTCACCGCCGCACACCGGCCGGCGGTCGTCGATGCCGCGACCGGTGCGCCCGCGCGCACCCGTGCCCGCTCCCTCGCCCTGGTGGGCGCCGCCGTCGCAGCCGTCGTCGTCCTGGCCGGGGGTGGGCTCGCGATCGGCACCCTGTCGTCGGAGGCCGAGACCACCGGCTCGGACACGCGCCCGTCGAGCGAAGCCGTCGCCGGGAATCCGACCACCGAGACGACGACCGGTTCGGCCGTCCCCGGCACGACCGGCACGCCGGCGACCGAGGCGGGATCGGTCGTCCCGATCCGGGTGCAGGGACCGGACGGTTCCGTGACCGTTGTCCCGGCCGCCGCGACGCCCGCTGCCGGCACCGCATCCACCGGGGCCGTGCCCGCACCGGATCCGGCCGCCCCCGCCCCGGCGGCACCCGGGGGGACCCCGCAGGTTTCCCAGCCGGCACCGCAACCCGCTCCGGTCCCCGCCCCGGCACCCGCTCCTCAGCCCGCGCCGCAGCCGACCTCTCCGAGCACGGGCGGCAGCGGTGCCGGCGACGCCCTCTCCGGCGCCGGTCAGGGTGCGGGCGCGGTCGTCGAGGGTGTCGGCAACGGTGTCGGCCAGGTGCTCGACGGCACCGGCAACGTGGTCGGCGGTGTCCTCGACGGCACCGGACAGGTCGTCGGCGGGTTGCTCGGAACCGGACGCTGACCGATCGCGATGACGTCCGTCCCCGCTCCCCCGCGACGACCGGTCCCCCGGGAGGTCACGCGCGCCCTGGCCACCTCCGCTCCCCCGCGGCTGCTGCTCGTCGGCGGCACCGGAACCGGGAAGTCCGCCGTACTCGCTTCGCTCCGGGACGATCTCGGTGACGTGCGCATCGTGGACGACGCGCACCGCATGACCGCCGCAGAACTGCAGGATCTGGCCGACCACGTTCGCGATGCGCCGACGGGGATCGTCGTGTCCACCGAACCGCGTCCACATCGCGCCGAGATGCGTTCGCTGACAGCAGCATTCGCGGGGAGCGGCACGGTGGTGGAACTGGGCCGGTGGACAGCTCGCGAAACCGCCGGTCGTGCGGCGTCGTTCGAACTCCGGCTCGCACCGCCCCAGGTGCGCGCGCTGCACCGCCTGACGGGTGGAGTACCGAACCTCGTCGACACCGCTCTCGAGGCCCTGCGGACGGACGGCGACGTCCGGCACGCCGTCGGAGAGGCGATCCGCCGCCAGCTCCTCGCCGACCTCGATCTCACCGCAGTTCTGGCTCTCGTCGATCTCGGCGCGGCGCTCGATCCCGGCGAACTCGCCGCCGTACTCGAGGTACCCGCCGAGCGGGCCCTCGATCTCGTCGACGCGGCCCGCGCGAGCGGTCTGCTCGGGGCCGATGCAGCGAGTCTCACTGCGGGAGCGAGCGGCGTGCCCGCCGCGGTCCTCGGGAGACACAACCTGTTCGCCGTCGCCCGCCGCCTCCTCGCGACACGCATCGACGCCGGAACACTCACGCCGCACCTCGCCCGGGGGCTCGCCACGATCGGCCTCACCGATCCGCATCTCGCTCGACGGCTCGTGGAGTTCGCGGTCGACGCAACGCCGCGCGAGGCCGCCGATCTTCTCGACGCCGCGGTACCGGCAGGAGCCGATCCCGATGCCCTCGCAGTGCGGCGCGCCGAAGTCGCTTTTGCGGCAGGGGATCTCGAGAAGGCCGAACAGATCACCGATCGGCTGCTCGACCGCGCCGACACGACCGACGTCGACGACGTGCGCGCCGCCACCCGGATCTCCGCGAGTATCGCCGCGCATCGCGGCATGCTCGACCGCAGCGCGGACCTGTTCGAATGGCTCGGACCCGAACGGGTCGGCACGGACGCCCCTCTCGCCGCCACCGTGCTGCTCGCCGCCGGACGGCCGTCGGCCGCAGAACATCTGCGCGGTGCCGCCGCCTCGGGTGCCCCGACCTCGTCGGCCTCCGCCGCACGGCTGCTCGAGGAAGGCCTGCGCGAATCCGTCGGCGGCGACGGCCGTATCGCGATGAACCGCCTCGCCCGCGCACTGACGAGCCTGGGATCCGACGGTTCGCTGCGTGCCTGGCCCGACACGGTCGACGCCGTCGCCGCACTGCTCTGCCTGCACTCGGGCGAACTCGGGCACGCGCGCGCCATCCTGGGCCGGCCGGAGATGCCCACCGTGCGCAATCGGCTACTGGTGGCGTGGACCGAGATGCTCGGCGGTGATCTCGCCGCCGCAGCCGCGATCGCCGAGGCCGTCGCCTCCGAGGTGACCGGGCAGCGCGACCTCCTGTTCTTCCATGCTCTGCAGGTCGGGCTGGCGCGACGCAACGCAGACCTCGGAGCGTTGACGATGCGGTGGCAGGCCGCGCAGTCGGTGGTGGCCGAGTACTCCGTCGACCTGTTCGGCCTGCTCCCGCTGGGTGAGCTGTGGCTGGGCGCCGTCCGGCTCGGGGAATCCGCGCGTGTCGCCCATCTCGTCGCCGGCGCCCGCGCGCTGCTGACCACCCTCGGCGAGCCACCGCTGTGGGGCGCGGCACTGCACTGGTACGGAGTGCAGGCCGCGATCGCTGCGGACCGGCCGTCCGACCTCGTCCCCCACGCACGCGCCCTGGCGTTGGCAGCGGAGACCACCGCGTACGCCGCGGTGCTCGCGCGGGCCGGTCATGCATGGCTCGGGGTGCTGCGCGGCGAGGTCGACGCGACACGCATCCGGGAGGCGGCGGAGACCCTCGCCTCCGTGGGTCTTCCGTGGGACGGCGCGAAGCTCGCGGGCGAAGCCGCGCTGCGCGCCGCCGACACCACCGTGGCCACCGGATTACTGCAGGTCGCGCGGACGATCAGGCAGGACGGCCCGGGTGGTCGAGCACCGGTCGACGCCGCCCCCGACACTCCCCCGAACGAGCCGGACGACGCGCCCCTCCGCGCCCGGGAGAAGCCGGGTGCACTGTCCGAACGCGAAGCGCAGGTGGCCGACCTGGTGGTTTCGGGCCTCACCTATCGGGAAGTCGGAAACCACCTGTACATTTCCGCGAAGACCGTGGAACATCATGTCGCCCGTATCCGGCGCCGACTCGGTGCCGGTTCCCGCTCGGAGCTCCTGTCGCTGCTCCGCGCCATGGGGCACGGCGCAGATGTATCCCGTCGCACACACTCCGACCGGAATGGAGGCAAGCCGGCATGTCCGTAGGCGTAGGCCTGAGGGTGGGGACCACCGTGTCGTCGGTTGCGGTCACCTCACCGACGCCGGGACGGCCGGACCCCGCACCGATCGAGCGGTTCACCGCCGTCCACCTGCATTCCGACGGCACCGCGACGCTGGGCGACCACGACGTCGTCGACGGGCTCACCAGCTCCTTCACCGGTTTCGTCGACCGCCTCGGCCACTCGGGCGGGGTCCGCGCCAACGACGGTTCGCTCTCCCGCGCCGAAGACCTGGTCGCCACGGCCATGGAATGCCTCCTCGCCGATGCGGCCACTGTCATCGGCGACACCCCGTACACCGCGGTGGCGACGCACCCCACCGACTGGCCGAATTCGACGGTCGCGGTGCTGCGCAACGCCCTCGACTACGTCGGATTGCGCCACGTCTCGCTCGTCTCCGACGCCGAGGCCGCCGCGGCCTGGTTCGAATCGCAGGTCGCGCACCAGACCGGACGACTCGTCGCGGTCTACCACATCGACCCGCAGGGCTCGACCGTCACGCTCGTGCGCTCGGGAGTCGCGGCAGGCAAGGCGTTCCGTTTCGCCGAGGGCAACGCCCCGTCGGTCGCGGCGCAGCTCTCGTCCGCGCTCGGTGCGTTCGGCTGGCTCGTGAGCAACCTCGACGCCATCGTGGTCACGGTCGACGAAGCCGTCGACCCGAGCGCCGCGCAGCTCGTGGCGCAGTCGGTGAAGACCGGTCTCGGCGTGCGGTGCGCTCTCGCTCCCGAGCCGCACCAGACGATGGTGCGCGGTGCCGCGCTCGCTGCCGCTGCCGGCTCGGTGGATCTTCTCGGTTCGACGCAGATCCTGCCCACCGCCAAACTCGCCGAACCCCGCCGCAGCGAACTCGATCCCGAGATCACCGCGGTGATCGCGAAGATCACGACGACTCCCCCTCCGGGTGCGACCCCCGCCGCTGCCGGCGCAGCACCCGCCGCGAACACGTCGAAGGCGACCGTCGCTGCCGTCTCGGCTGCCGGCGATTCCACCGACGACAAACCCTCCGGACGCTCGTCGAAGGTCACCGCGATCGCGGCGGCCGCGGCGATCGCGCTGCTCGTCGGTGTCGGCGCGCTGGTGTTCGGCCTGCGGGACTCCCCCACGGCCACCGCGGGCACGCAGGTCGCCGAGACACCGACAGCACCCGCGACCACCACCCCCTCGAAGTCGAGTCCTCCTCCGGCTCCCCGCAGCACCGAGGAGACCACCACTACGGAGCCGAGCGAGTCGGCCACCGCCGAGGAGATGAGCCCGGCCGCCCCGCCGGTCGTACAGCAGACCTGGGTCGATCCCACCACCGGCACGAGCGAGCAGTCCTCTTCTTCCTCGTCGCGGTCGAGCACCTCGGGCACGTCCTCGACCACGACGAGCACCGGCTGGTCGCGGCGGAGCCAGCCCGACGAGTCGTCCGGTGGCGGCAGCAGCGACAGTGGTGGCGGAGACAGCAGTGGCGGAAGTACACCGACGACCACGACTACAACCACGACCACTTCCGTCCCGGATCCTGGACCCGGGGACGGTGGCACCACTCCCGGAGACGGCAGCGGAAATGGGGACGGCACCAATCCCGAAGGCCAGAACCCGTGATGCATAACTAAGCAGCGGGCACAGTCCCAGTGGTGACCTACAGCACTATCGGCGGTCGCCGGGCCGTCCCGTAGGCTGTCCCGCGGGTCGGCTCGACGACTCCTCGAAGTACCTGTTCACGAGCACATCGAACACACGAAAGGCTTCCATGCGTCTCTCGTCGGCGTCGCGCGCCGCAGTCCGTTCCACCACCCGCCGCGTCGCAGTCGCAGCGGCATCCGCGGTTCTGCTGGCAGTGCCCCTGAGCTCCACAGCGAGCGCGGCGCCCGCCGAACAGTTGCCTGCTCCCGAGCTTCCCGCTGAGCTCGTCGAAGCGATCCAGCGCGACCTGGGTCTGACGCCCGAGGAATACCTCGATCGCGCCGCGCGGGCGCAGGAACTCGGTGACTACGCCCGCGACTTCCGCTCCGAGCGTCCCTCCGAGTTCGCAGGCGCCTGGCTCGGCGAGGACGGCAAGCCCGTCATCGCCGTCACGAACCCCGAGGCCGCAGAGAAGGCAGCCCAGGACGGCTACCGGGCGACGGTCGCGCCGGTCTCGGCCGACGGACTCGAGCAGGCCCTCGCCGAGCTGAACCGCTGGGTGGCGGGACTCCCGCGTGAGGTGTCGTCGCAGATCAACTCCGCGTCGATCGATGTGCTCAACAACCAGATCGTCCTCGACATCGTGAACTCGCCGATCGGGCGCGCGCTGAACCTTCCGTCCCTCGTGGCGAACGTGCAGGTCCAGTTGTCGCCGGGCATGCCGCCGAACGATCCGGCCCCGATGGGTGGCGACACCTACATCACCGCCGACGGCGACGTCCGCAATACGCCCATCGAACGGATCGGCATCTGCTCGTTCGGTTTCAACGGTGTCGACGCCGACGGCGACGCCGTCAACCTCACCGCCGGACACTGCGACGCGGTGGCCCGCGCCGACGGCGGTTCGACCGTCTACCTCCCCAACCGCGCGAACATCGACGACAGCGTCCGCATCGGCAAGTTCACCGACTCCACGGTGGGCACCGACAGCACCCTCGACTACGGCATCGTCACCCTCGACAAGGCAGGTGTCGAAGCCGGCCTCGACCGCCCGGCGGTCCGCGGCGGCAACGGCTCCACCCTCACGGTCACCGGCACGGCCGTTCCGGTCGTCGGCGCGCCCGTCTGCAAGTCGGGACAGTCGTCGTCGTTCACGTGCGGTCTCGTCGTCGCCGATCGCATCGAAACCCAGCTGACCTACGACTCGGGCTTCTCGAGCACCATCCGCGGCTTCGCGACCTCGGCGTGCACCCTCGCGGGTGACAGCGGCGGCGCGATCGTCACCGGCACCCTTGCGCTCGGTGTGATCAGTGGATCGAACAGCGCGGGCGCCCCGAACTGCGTCGAGGCCAACCTGGTGCTCGCGCCCAACGGCGGCACCTCCAGCCTCGGTATTCCGATCCAGGACATCGAGAACGCCACCGGCTCGCGGGTCCGTACCGCGTCGAACCCGGCATAACACCCGGAACATCCGGGCCGTTCGTCACAACAGTCACACGAGTCTCATACGTAACCGAGAAGTACCTATGTACTTCCTCGATCACCCCTTAGGATCGGACGGACGCCGATCCGCGGGGGACGGCGCCTTCGCGCGCGCAGGCCGCGAAGGAACGAGAAAGGTATCCATGCGACGCACCTTCGCACGTCGGACGGCTGTCATCGGCTCGACCGCACTGCTGCTCCTCGGTCCTGCCGTTGCCATCGCGCAAGCCGAACCCGAGACCGAACCCGCGCAGACATCGTCTCTGCCGGCCGAGCTCGTCGAGGCGTTGCAGCGCGACCTGAAGATCGATGCCGAGCGCTTCCTCGCCGATGCGCAGCGCAGCCAGGAGCTTGCGGCGTTCGCCGAGAAGGCACGGGAGCAGTTCGACGCCGTCTTCGCCGGTGTGTGGCTGGACGACCGAGGCACCCCCACCGTCGGCCTCACCGAAGGTGACGGCTTCGATGAGGCCCGCACGGCCGCCGAGGACGCCGGATTCACCGTTGCCGAGACGCAGCGCAGCGAGGACGCCCTCGAAGAGCAGCTCGGCGCACTGGGCGACTGGCTCGAGACCCAGCCGCCCGCCGTCGCCGATGTCATCCGCGGCATCGCCGTCGACGTGGTCAACAACGACGTCGTCGTGCGCACCGACAACGTCTCCGGCGTCGAGCTCCCCGACTTCCTCGACGGCGTGCGCGTGCTGTTCGCTCCCGCCGAACTGACCCCGGAGGGCGCAACCGACCTGCAGCCCATCGCCGGTGGTCTCGGCGCGCCCGACGCGCTCTTCGGCGGCGACGCCTATGCCGCGCTCGGTGCCGGCGAAGGGCTCCGTTGCTCGCTCGGCTTCAACGCCGAGGACGGCAGCGGACGTCCTGTGAACATCACCGCCGGGCACTGCGACCCCAACCGCGCCCAGGCCGGTACGCGATGGGCGTCCCAGGTCCACCAGCTCGTCGGCGACAACCTCGGTCAGCACCTCGGCTCGTTCGAGAAGACCGTGCTCGACCGCAGCGACTACGCGCTGATCCGTCCCTCCGCCGAGGCCGCAGCCCGCTTCGAGAACAACGGTGTGCGCGTTCCGTTCGCCGCTCCGCTGACCATCACGGGCGTCGCGGATCCCGTCGTCGGCACCCCGGTCTGCAAGTCGGGCCTGCGCACCGGCTACAGCTGCGGCGTCGTGACGGCCGCCAATCAGAACGTCGAGATCGGCCACCGCGTGCTCGAGAACGGCTTCTCCACCAACCTGTGCGCCCTGCAGGGCGACAGCGGCGGCACCCTCGTCACCGGCACGCTCGCCCTCGGCATCTCCAGCGCCTCGAACGTCGGCCAGTACGGCATGTGCGAGATCGCCGGGTTCGTCAGCGGCCTGCTCGGTGAGACGCCCGAACTGTTCGCCACGCCGATCAAGACGGTCCTGGCCGAAAACCCGGGCCTGAAGGTCCGCACCTGGTAGGACGAATTCACACGACGACGAGGCCCGACTTCCGCACCGCGGAGGCCGGGCCTCGTCTCGTAGGGTCCCGGTGCCCACCGCCGGATGAAGATCGGATCACGTTAAGCTCGCGAGGATTCGGTTCGAGGGGACATAAGGGAGAAGAACGATGCTGGGATCACTCGTCACCGGAAGCGTGGCCATGCTGGGCGCAGATCCGCAAGTGTGGTGGGGTCTGCTTCATATGCTCCTTACGAGCTAGCGCTCCACACGAGTCGGCTCCGAACGAACGCGACCCCGCCACCTGATGAAGGTGGCGGGGTCGCAGTGGTTCGAAGAACTACTTGGTCTCGGCCCACTCCGTCGTTCCCGGAGGAGCTGCCAGTGCCTGAAGGAAGCCGATACCGGCGACGACCAGCGTGGGGCCTCCGGCAACGATGGTGCCGATCGCGGCGCCGATCGGCACGCCGGCTGCACACAGCGGAATCGAAGCGAGGAAGCCGGTGGGGGCTCCGGTCACGATGCCGACGATGCAACCGATGATCCCGCCGGTCGCGCCGCCGATGGCACTTGCCAGACCCAGCTGGGAAGCGAAGTTCTGCTGCGCCTTCAGGTTCTCCTCGGGCGATGCGACATCGCTGAGCTTCAGCGCGACAGGCGTGAGAGCCGGTCCGACCTTGTCCTCGGGAGCAACCGGGACAGCCTTGGAGAAGTCGGTGACCGGGGTCAGCGTCAGGGTCTTGCCGTCCTCGCTCACCTCACGCTCGAAGGGCAGCTGCAGATCGCCGAGCTGGATCGCGAGCGGCAGGCTGAGGACGGTGTCGCCCTCGTCGTCCTGCAGTTCGACGCTCTTTCCGTCTCCGGAGACCTGGAAGGAACCTGCGTCGATGACGGTCACGACGGACTCGCCCTCGGGCCGGACCTCGTAGTTGATGGCGTCTTCGTCGGCTGCGGCCGGAGCGGCGTACGAAGTTCCGGCGGTGATGCCCATGGCGGCGATCGTCATCGTCGCCACAGCGGCAAGCTTCTTGAGCTTCATCTGTTTCCGTTCTGTGACATGGCGCACGCCCGGCGGGACGCCCCCCATTTATGTGACCGACATGGAGTTCTACGGCCCCCGACACTGACCTCCGCAGCAGAACTCCACATACGCGGCAGATCATATCCGACATCACAGTTCGCGCGTTATACCCTATCCGCCCGAAAGTGACCTGATTGTGGCACGACACTCTGAAGCGAGACTTTTTCGCGATCTTCCCCGGTCGACTTAGGACATCCTGATGAGGGGAGCTGTCACGTTTGACCGTTAACGTGTCCGGGCACACCCTCTCCGATCCGATCTCGGATTTTATTACTCGTCGGTAACTCAGCTCAGCCCAAGTTACTAGTGGGTAACTTATCGTGCGTTACGATGCGGAGACTTGTACCAGGCGGCACGACGCCGCCCCCGACACGAAAGGCCACGTATGAATGCCCTGACGATTACGTTGGGCACGATCGGCGTGCTGCTGAGCCTCGTGTGTTGGTTCGCGTTCATCAGCGGCGCGCTGAAGATGGTCAACACGATCCGGGTCGGCCAGCCGGCCCCGGACCGCTGGCGGCCGTTCTTCCCGCGCTTCAAGCAGATGGTCGTCGAATTCCTCGCGCACACGAAGATGGTCAAATTCCGTACCGTCGGCTGGGCGCACTGGCTGGTGATGGTCGGCTTCATGCTCGGCGCGATCGTCTGGTTCGAGGCCTACGGCCAGACCTTCGACCCGAACTTCCATTGGCCCCTCATCGGCGACACTGTCGTCTACCACTTCATCGACGAGATTCTCGGCCTCGGCACCGTGATCGGCATCCTGACGCTGATCTACATCCGCCAGCGCAACCATCCGCGTCAGCCCGGCCGGATGTCGCGCTTCAGCGGCTCGAACTTCAAGGCCGCCTACTTCGTCGAAGCGGTCGTGCTGCTCGAGGGTCTGGGCATGATCCTGGTGAAGGCCGGCAAGATCGCCACCTACCACCATCACAACGCCTACACCGACTTCTTCACGATGCAGGTCGCCCGGATCCTTCCGGAGAGCCCCGAACTCGTGTCGGTGTTCGCATTCATCAAGCTCATGTCGGGCATGGTGTGGCTCTACATCGTCGGCCGCAACATCACCTGGGGTGTCGCGTGGCACCGCTTCTCGGCCTTTTTCAACATCTACTTCAAGCGTGAGGACGACGGCGGTCCCGCCCTCGGCGCCGCACGTCAGATGATGTCCGGCGGCAAGCCCGTCGACATGGAAGACGCCGATCCGGACAAGGACACCTTCGGTGCCGGTCGCATCGAGGACTTCACGTGGAAGGGCTGGCTCGACTTCACGACCTGCACCGAGTGCGGTCGTTGCCAGTCGCAGTGCCCTGCCTGGAACACCGGCAAGCCGCTGTCCCCGAAGCTGCTCATCACGTCGCTGCGCGACCACGGTTACGCCAAGGCGCCGTACCTGCTCGCCGGTGGTCGCACCGACATCGGGGGCGACGAGGTCGGCCTGGTCGACGCCGACGGCAATCCGAACGAAGCCAAGCTTGCGAAGATCCCGGCATCGGCACGGGAGGAAGCGGGCCGCAAGCTGGTCGGCGAGACCGAGGCACTGGTCGAGGGCGGCGAACTCGCTCCCGTCATCGACACCGAGACCCTGTGGTCGTGCACCAACTGTGGTGCGTGCGTCGAGCAGTGCCCGGTGGACATCGAGCACGTCGACCACATCATCGACATGCGTCGCTACCAGGTGCTCATCGAGTCGGACTTCCCGTCCGAGCTCGCAGGTCTGTTCAAGAACCTCGAGAACAAGGGCAACCCCTGGGGCCAGAACGCCAAGGACCGTCTCAACTGGATCAACGAGATGGAGTTCGACATCCCGGTCTTCGGCCAGGATGCCGACAGCTTCGACGGCTACGAGTACCTCTTCTGGGTCGGCTGTGCCGGTGCCTACGAGGACCGCGCCAAGAAGACCACGAAGGCCGTCGCCGAGCTCCTCGCGACCGCCGGCGTGAAGTTCATGGTTCTCGGCGCCGACGAGACCTGCACCGGCGACTCCGCTCGCCGCGCGGGCAACGAGTTCCTGTTCCAGCAGCTGGCACAGCAGAACATCGAGGTCCTCAACGGTGTGTTCGAGGGCGTCGAGCAGAGCAAGCGCAAGATCGTCGTGACCTGTGCGCACTGCTTCAACGCGCTGAACAACGAGTACCCGCAGGTGGGTGGCAGTTACGAGGTCGTCCACCACACGCAGCTGCTCAACCGTCTGGTGCGGGCGAAGAAGCTGGTCCAGGTCAAGGCCGTCGGCCAGGACGTCACCTACCACGACCCGTGCTTCCTCGGACGGCACAACAAGGTCTACAACGCTCCGCGTGAGCTGATGGCGGCGTCGGGCGCGAAGCTCGTCGAGATGCCGCGTCACGGCGAGCGGTCCATGTGCTGTGGTGCCGGTGGTGCCCGCATGTGGATGGAGGAGAAGATCGGTAAGCGCATCAACATCGACCGTGTCGACGAAGCGCTCACCACCAATCCCGCCAAGATCGCGACGGGCTGCCCGTTCTGCCGCGTCATGCTCACCGACGGTGTGACGGCGCGTCAGGAAGAGGGCAAGGGCGAGGGCGTCGAGGTCATCGACGTCGCGCAGCTCATGCTCGAATCCATCTCGCGTGTCGAGGCAGCGAAGCTCAGCGACAACATCAAGGTCGTCCAGCAGCCGAAGACTCCGGTCGAGGTCGAGGAGACCGCGGAAGAGGTCGAGAAGGAGCGCGTCGAGGAGGTCGAGGCGGCAGCGGCAGCGCCGGCTGCTCCGAAGACCACCGGTGTCCCGAAGGCCGGCGGCCTGCAGATGAAGGGCGGTCTCAAGGCTCCGGGCGGACCGAAGGCTCCCGGGGGCGCGAAGGCTCCTGCTGCCGAGGCAGCCGAGGCGCCGGCAGCGCCGAAGGCGAAGCCGGGCGGCCTGCAGATGAAGGGCGGCCTGAAGGGGCCGGGCGCGAAGAAGGCTGCGGCTCCGGCCGCACCGGCCGCGTCGTCCGAGGCTTCTTCTGCTCCTGAGGCCGAGGCACCGGCAGCGCCGAAGGCGAAGCCGGGTGGGTTGCAGATGAAGGGCGGTCTCAAGGCTCCGGGCGCGAAGGCGCCGGGCGCTGCGAAGCCGGCCGCACCTGCTGCTCCCGCCGCTCCTGCCGAGTCGTCGGACGCTCCCGCTGCCGAGGCACCCGCGGTGCCGAAGGCGAAGCCGGGCGGACTGCAGCTCAAGAGTGGCCTGAAGGGACCGGGCGCCAAGAAGGCGGCTCCGGCGGCGTCCGCGGCTCCGGCGGCACCTGCCGAGGAGGCACCTGTTGCCGAGGCTCCCGCGGCGGAGTCGTCTACGGCCGAGGCGCCTGCGGAGCAACCCAAGGAGTCGGTGATCCCCCAGGCGAAGCCGGGCGGACTGCAGCTCAAGAGCGGTCTGAAGGGTCCGGGCGCGAAGAAGGCTGCGGCTCCGGCCGCACCGGCGAAGGCGGAGCCGACGCCGGAACCCGAGCCGGTCGCGGAGGCTCCGGCTGAACCCGAGCCGGTCGCGGAGGCTCCGGCTGAGCCCGAGGCGGTCAAGGCCGCGGCGAAGCCGGAGGTCGAGGCACCGAAGGCGAAGCCGGGCGCGCTCGGCTAGTCACTGGGGCTGCGAGCTTTTCTGCTACCTTGCGAGCTTCCGCACTACCCAGTCTCCTGTCGGCTCAGCCGACCGTGCCGCCAAGTCGATCGCCTCGCGGATCCGACTCACCACCTCCCCCGGCGTCTGCAGATCTGCCCACGTCCATCGGACGACGACCCAGCCGGCACGACGAAGCGCGTCCTCGCGCAACTTCTCCCGGAACACCACGTCTTCGGCGTCCGTCGACGCGACCCCGTCGCGTCGGTATTCGACCCGCCCGTCGAACTCCCCGATCACGCCGTGGTCGGGCAGGAGGAAGTCCACTCGCGCGAGCCACTTGCCGGTTGCGTCGAACACGTCGACCTGCGTTCGGGGTATCGGCAACTGTTCGCGCACCATCAGCACGCGGCTGCGCGACTCGCCGACACTGTCGCTGCGATCGTTCATGAAGCAGACCGCGCGGGTCGCGCGGGCACGTCCCGGATGGCGCCCCATCCGTTCGAGGGCAACACACAACTCCTCGGCGGTCACCAGACCGTTGCGTAGCGCGTGGTCGCCGACGATCACAGCGTGCTCGAACGGCACGGTGGCGGCCGGATCGACGACCGTCCGCGCGACATTCAGTACCCGTACACCGCCGATTTCGACGACTTCGTCTTCACCGAATCGCGAGGAGTGCAGCACGCGTGCGGTGCTCGTCGTCGCCCCGCCGGTCCGGTTCCGTGTCAGATGCACGGCATCGAGCGGCAACTGCCATGTCTCGAGGCCGTGCAGGACCGCTGCCGAGACGTGGCTGAGCGCGCTTTCCTTCACAGCATTCGCCGACGCGGCACGCGCCCGGTAGGCATGCCGGGTTCGGTCGTCCGATCTCTCGTAGGAGGCGGTGGGCACGTAGATCCCTTGTGACAGGCGCGTCCATGTACCGATGCGCACGAAGCGTCGAATCTCGGAGGGCGTCACGCCCCGTCGGATCGCCTCGCTGCGGCGAATGATCTCCCCCATGCCGCACAGCGTCGCCCACTCGAGCGGAGCAATCGGGCTCGCGTGGCCCGCTGCCGCCGATCTGGGGATGAGCGGGCGGCCTGTGGACTACTGCGATCCACGCTGCGCGCGCGCATAACGCGCGAGCACGGACTTGCGTGTGGACGGGTGTACGTTGATCCGCGAGAAATCGTGGCCGTAGTGCTCGAGCAGTCGCGGGTCCATCACCCGTCGCCACAGCGGCGGAAAGAGGGCCAGGATGATCATCACCGCGTAACCGGCGGGTAGCTGCGGCGCCTGCGGCATCGACCGCAGCGTCTGGTAGCGGCGCAGCGGGTTGGCGTGGTGGTCGCTGTGCCGCTGCAGGTTGTAGAGGAACAGGTTGGAACACACATGGTTGCTGTTCCAGCTGTGCTGGGGCTGCACGCGTTCGTAGCCACCGTCGGGTCGCTTGTCGCGCAGCAGCCCGTAGTGCTCGAGATAGTTGGCGCCCTCGAGGAACATGATCGCCATGACGGCCTGTACGGCCAGCCACGGGGCGATCGACCAGCCGAACACTGCGATGAGCACGGCAAAGAGGACGACGCTGAGCGCCCACGCGTTCAGGATGTCGTTGTGCCGCAGATTCCAGAACGACGTGCCGCGACGTTCGAGCCGGCCCTTCTCGTAGCGGATCGCGGAGCGGAGGCTGCCGAACACCGAGCGGGGAAGGAAACGCCAGTAGCTCTCCCCCATGCGGGCGGTGGCCGGGTCCTCGGGAGTCGCGACGCGCGCGTGGTGCCCACGATTGTGTTCGACGTAGAAGTGGCCGTAGAACGACTGGGCGAGGGCGATCTTCGCGAGGCGCCGCTCGATGGTGGTGCGTTTGTGCCCGAGCTCGTGCGCCGCGTTGATGCCGACGCCGCCGACGATGCCGAGCGTGGCGGCCATCGCGAATCGTTCGGCGCCGCCCATGGGTTGCGACACCCACATCCAGCATCCGAAGGCCAGGCCCGCATATTGCAGCGGGAGGTAGAGATAGGTGCAGTAGCGGTAGTACCGGTCGTTCTCGAGCGTCCGCATCATGCTGTCGGGCGGATTGCTCGTGTCCGGTCTCACGAAGGCGTCCACCAGCGGGCACAGGACGGCGATGACCAATGCACCCGTGGCCCAGAAGACGCCGAACTTCAGGTGTTCGACGAGCAGGTAGGCGAGGAACGGGCTCAGGGGGACGACGAGTCCGTACAACCAGAGGCGTTTCTTGGGGTCGGTCCACCGATCGGGCTTCGTACCGCGAGGAGTCGCCGAATCCACAAACACCTATCCCCCAAGAAGAAAACCCGTCCGGTACGAATCCCCCCGCACCGGAGAAATCAAACTGCAACCCCACGACCCGGCTACACAATACAAGCCGTACTTACCGGCCGGTAGGTCCAGCTGCGATGTTTGTGGCGCACAGCACACGACGACGGCGCCGCACGAAAGTGCGGCGCCGTCGTACGCGGAATTCTCGAAGGGGTGCGACCTAGATGGCGCGCACACCCTGAGCCTGCGGGCCCTTCTGGCCCTGGCCGATCTCGAACTCGACTCGCGCTCCCTCGTCCAGGGTCTTGAAGCCCGATCCCTGGATCTCGGAGTAATGGACGAAAACGTCTGCTCCCCCACCATCCTGCTCGATGAAGCCGAAGCCCTTTTCCGCGTTGAACCACTTGACGGTGCCCTGCGCCATACCACTTGCTCCTTGCATTCCCCCACGTCACCCCGACGTGGAGCCTAGATGGACCTCGATCATCGCACTGATCCGGACATTCGTCGCGCCTTGTTTCCCAACTCGTTACCGCAACCGGCAAAACGCGGATGAAATCGTGTTGCGGCGCGGTGGCACGATGTAACCCGTGACTACCGAGGAGCAAGGCCAACTTCACCATCACATCAGCCGTCGGCTCGAGCAGTCGTCGAAGCTCCAGAACGTGCTCTACGAGATCCGCGGGCCGGTGCACGCCCACGCCGCGCGGCTCGAGGCCGAGGGGCATCGCATCCTCAAGCTCAACATCGGCAACCCCGCGCCGTTCGGGTTCGAGGCGCCCGACACGATCGTGCAGGACATGATCGCGGCGCTGCCCCACGCGCAGGGCTACTCGGAGTCCAAGGGCATCGCCTCCGCCCGGCGCGCGATCGTCACGCGCTACGAGCTCGTGCCGCGTTTTCCCAAGTTCGACATCAACGACGTCTATCTGGGCAACGGCGTCTCCGAGCTCATCACCATCACCATGCAGGCTCTGCTCGACGACGGCGACGAGGTGCTCATCCCGGCACCCGACTACCCGTTGTGGACGGCGATGACCTCGCTGGCCGGTGGTACCCCGGTGCACTACCTGTGCGACGAGACCAACGGCTGGAACCCGGACATCGAGGACATCGAGTCCAAGATCACCGAACGCACCAAGGCGATCGTGGTGATCAACCCGAACAACCCGACGGGCGCCGTGTACTCGCACGAGGTGCTCGAGCAGATCGTGCATCTCGCCCGTAAGCATCAGCTGTTGCTGCTCGCCGACGAGATCTACGACAAGATCCTGTACGACGATTCGAAGCACACTTCCCTCGCCTCGCTGGCTCCCGATCTGCTCTGCCTGACCTACAACGGGCTGTCGAAGGCCTACCGTGTCGCCGGTTACCGGTCGGGGTGGATGGTCATCACCGGCCCGAAGGAGCACGCGGCCGGCTTCCTCGAGGGTGTCGACCTGCTGGCGTCTACCCGGTTGTGCCCCAACGTGCCGGCCCAGCACGCCATCCAGGTGGCCCTGGGCGGTTATCAGAGCATCGAGGACCTCGTACTGCCCGGTGGGCGCCTGCTCGAGCAGCGCGACGTGGCCTGGGAGCGGCTCAATGCGATCCCGGGCGTGAGCTGCGTGAAGCCGCGCGGTGCGCTCTACGCCTTCCCGCGGCTCGATCCGGAGGTCTACGACATCCACGACGACGAGAAGCTCGTGCAGGATCTGCTGCTGCAGGAACGCATCCTCGTCACGCAGGGCACGGGCTTCAACTGGCCGAACCACGACCATCTGCGCATCGTGACGCTGCCCTGGGCCCGCGATCTCGCAGTGGCGATCGAACGGATCGGCAACTTCCTGTCCTCCTACAAGCAGTAGAAGGAGGTCTCCGACTCCCCGAGCCGGAGAATTGTTGCCAAATGGTGACCTTGCCGTTTTCGGGACCAAAGTCCCTGCTTGACGGCCTGCGGGACCTACCCGATCGGACAGTTTGCCGGTTTCGTGACCATGGACACACGCCAATCCCTCCCAAGTCGAGGTCGAAACCAGTAATTTGTCTTACGGCACTATGTACTACGCACGGTGCCGGGCTCCCTGATCGATCGCCATCCCCCCTGTGCGAGATCAGGTGACGGTGGCGGGGACACCCCCCCTGCTCCCCGCCACCACCAGCCCATCTTTCCCCGCCGCCTTGGCTAGCCTGTTCGAGTGAGTCACGGACATGGGCATTTCGGCCACAGCCACGGACACGGACATGGACAGGCCGAAAGTCCTACACCCCTCGGCCCCATCGCCGCGAAGATCGTCGTCGGCCTGC
>NZ_LPZN01000005.1 GCF_001646655.1 Rhodococcus gordoniae
AGGGGGTCCGGGGGCGGATCACCCCTGGTCAACACCGTAAACGCGATTGACCCGAGAAGGTGCTCTGCCGTCGGGGGGAGGATCTACTTCAATCTTGCCGCTGACCAGGGGCGGTGCCGAAGATGACCCACGCGAGGTGGTGGCCCATCTCCGAGTCTTTCGCCCGCACCGTTTGACGCTCGTAGATCAAGTCGAAGAACTCGCTGAGAGCCTCGTTTCCCACGTACCACCACGGTACGAAATTGGCGGTCAGTACATCGTCGTCCGGTAGGAGCTCGACCATTTTCCAGAACGAAGTGTCGTTGCTCCCGTAGTCGAAGTCCTCGTCGTCCCAGCTCTCGTCATCGTCCCAGTCCTCGTCGTCGAAGTCCTCAAGTTCATCTGGCGGACTGGTTGAGGACCGGACGACGTGCTCGACGTACCTGACGTTTTCATCGGGCGCCGGTCGGAACCAGAGCTTGCGCCCTGGCCGGAATACCGGTCCTAGGATGTCTAGTGGTCCCCATGGCATCCAGAAGAACTTGTATGGGAACTCATCGGTAGTTTCGAGGATCCCTTGTTCTGCCATTCGCCGTACGGCTCGCGTCAGCGCGACTCGCTCTGAACGCGGTGTGGCCTTCGTGACGAGTCCGCACATTTCTAGGGTGAACCATCGCCACCGATGCTTCACGCCGTTGTGCTGTTCGGCCAGCTTTATGGTCATTGCGTCCAGCAGTTGACGCTGTTTGACGCCGAAGCCTCGGGACATTCGACCAGCTTATCGGGCATCTCCGGGCTTAAGTGTTGTCTTTGTGGACATCCAAGGAGAGTGGTTTGCGACAATAGTTCCGGCCTTGAAAGAGGCACTGCCCCGGAGTCGTTGGCGCGACCCCGAGGCAGTCAATCTGTCCCTTCGAATATGTCTCGTCCCTCTCAAGAACGCTCCATCGAACGAAGGAAACACCTATGAAGGTACCTTCCCTCACCTCTCCTCGTAACTCTGATATTCCCGATGGGCGTCGTTGGGTGCCCTGGGTCGCGGCCGTACCTGCTGTTGTGGCGGGGTGCGTTGCGGCATGGATGTTCGACTGGACGGCCGGCATCACCACTGCGAACGGCGTGCTAGGTATCGTCGGACAGCTGACAAAACCACGGAAATCGGACTGATCCTGGTCTCTCGTGAAATGCCAGGTCATGGCCGGGCGGAGAACCGTTCGGCCATGACCCCGGCCATGTTGATCTATCCGGTCTGCTTCGAAGACACAGCGATAGTCGTTGGTGCCGATCTTCTTAAGAAAGTTTGCCGTTAAGCGGTGATCTCTTCTCGGGCGCGGCGGAGTGTGGCGTACATCGCGGAGCGCGACAGTCCGCTGATCTCGCAGAGCTGGGCTGCGGTGTATTCGCCGGATTCGTAGTCGGCGAGCAAGCGTTTGCGCTGCAGGGCGGACAGCTTCGGTTGCTTGCCTTTGAGTCGGCCAGCCTTTTTTGCTTCGGCCATGCCTTCGCGGGTGCGGGCGCGGATGAGGTCGGATTCGAACTCGGCCATCAGCGACAGCATGCCGAAGAAGAGTTTTCCGGTGGGATCGGTCGGGTCGTGGACGGAGCCGCCGATGCTCAATCGGGTGCCTTTGGCTTCGAGTTCGTCGGCGATCGCCCGGAGGTCGACGGCGGAGCGGCCGAGGCGGTCGAGTTTGGCGACGACGAGGGTGTCGCCTTCGCGGCAGGCGGCGAGGGCTTCGCGTAGACCGGGTCGGTGTCGGTTGCGTCCGGTGGTGTAGCCCTTGTCGGTGTAGAGCCGGTCGTCGGGGACTCCGAGGCGTTTGAGGGCTGTGCGTTGCGCTCGCAGGTCTTGGCCCGCGGTGCTGCATCGGGCATAGCCGATCAGGATTCCGTCCGTGAGGCGACGATAGTGCTGTTTGGGTCAGCTATACGGGACCGAAATGCAGGACGGTTAAACAGGACGGTCGGACGGCCGGCTTCCGCAGGACACGATCGAGTCCCGGGCCGTTGCGGGGTGTGCTGTTTGAGGATCGTCAATAGGACGACTCTTCTGCGGTGGGAACATCGGGGCAGGCTAGCTAGCCCGATTTCCCGTGAAAGAGGGGAGGAGCCGGTCACCGGGCCTCGATCTGTTCGCGCAGGATGTCTCCGTGGCCAGCATGTCGGGCGAACTCGGCAGTCATGTACACATAGATCCAGCGAAGGCTGACGACACCTCCCACGTGCGGATGCTCACGGGTCTCATCCAGGGGGATCCGCGCCGCGATAGATCTGGCTCGGGCGCTGGCACGTTCGAACTCCCCGATCACCTCGGTCACCGTCTCGTCATCGCCCACCTCGAACCCTCCGTGTGCCCACAGTGGGCCGTCGCATTCGTCATCAGAGAGTCGTCCGAGCGTGCGCTGGAACCACATTCGCTCGGCAAACGCGGCGTGTTTGACCAGGGATATCGGGGTTGTCAGCGAGGGCACGAGGCGGATTCTGGCGTCGGCTTCAGACAGGCCGCGCACCGTGTCGAGGAGATCGGCGCGTGCCTGGTCGAGCACGGTCTCGAGCAGTTCTCGTTCGGTGCCGGGAAGACGGATTGAAGTGGTCATCGTAGGTTGGCCCTTTCCTGGCCGGTCCGGCGCACGCCAGACAGACCGATCGGCTGGTGGTGGTTCGGAAACGGTTCGCCGGAAAGGAACCGGCGCCGGATGGTCGCGTGCTTCGCGACTAGGAATCCTGATTCTGCCGCCGATGGGATCGCAGCCACATCAGAAGTGGCGCAGCGGACCTTACGAAGGTACCACGTGAGAGCACCGCTACGCGCAAAACACCATCGGGCGCACGATCGTTCGGGGCGGTTTGCCGACGATGCGCAGTCGACGACTCCCCGCGACGGTGCACACGCCCTGCTGACGCACCGCGGTGCCGGCGAGCTGTGGTCCGGGGTGGGTCGGTGGACCTGATGGTGCCGCTGGCCGGAGTTGTCTCTGGCGCGAGACTGGCGACGAGAAAGTCAGGCCGTCCCTGGCGCCGTCCTACCGGCACGGGCATGCCGTGCGACCCTGGCGCGGTTCCCGCACACCGGTGAGCACCACTCTCGCCGAGGATGGGACTTGACGAAGAAGAGGATGCATCCCGGCGCGGGGCATGCCCGCACCTGGCCGATCAGATCCGGCATCAGCAGTCGGCACGCGTCGGACGCGACTTCGCCGAGCGCGATCAACCACGGATCGTCGACCTGCCACCGCCGCGTCACCACTACAGGGTTCCCGGGTGAGATTTCCAGGCGAGATCCGCTGTAGCGGCTGAATCCGTTGATGACCGCGAGGGAGTCGCCGTTGGGTACTGCGTGCTCGACAACGGACTGTAGGCAGCTGCGTAGCGCCTCGCGCAGCGAGAGGAACTGTTCGTGCGTGCGCGGGGTGCAGGCTCGTTCCACGAGAACCGCGGGTAGTTCATCACTGAACTGACCGGCATGTTCGCCCGCCCAGGCGGTGAGCTGGTCCGTGGTGGTCAGTGCGTCGACACGATGCCCCCGGAGTCCTCCGTCGATGTAGGTGGTGTTCACCAATTCCAGGGCGAGGGGTTCTCCGCTCACGGGCGCAGTCGGGGAGGGATGGGGCTGTCGCGTCATAGAACTAATGGTATCCCCGTTTGATTTGCGTTAGCTCTCGTGCTGCGATACCTAATTAACGGCCAAGCAATACACATCCATTAGCTTAGGGGGGATTCATGGACGGGTCCGTACTGCACAGCAGCTGGGGCACACGCATCACCGCAGTGGCGTTCATATCGCTGACCGGCGCCTTCGGGCTGAATCTGGCAATCGGCCAATTCATCCCGCCCTTGATGGGGCACTTCGGGTGGTCACTCGCAGCCACGAGCGGCACCGTCGCAGCGAGCACCCTCATGTGGGGGCTGGCCCAGCCGGTCATGGGTTGGCTCATCGACCGGTCGGGTCCACGAACGGTGATGACCGCCAGCGCCGCGCTGATGGGCCTGGCTTACCTTCTTCTCGCGGCCGTCACAGAGTTCTGGCAGTTCGTCCTGCTCTTCGGAATCATCGTCGCGATCGGATTCGCCGGCTGCAGCTCGATGCCCGCATCGGTCCTGGTGACGCGATGGCACGTACGCCGGCGCCCCCAGGCACTGGCGATCAGCTCGATGGGCATCAACGCCGGCCAACTACTGCTACTTCCGCTCGCAGGAGTCCTGATCTCCACGTTCGGATGGCAAACCGCCTTCGCGATCCTCGGCTGTGTGATGCTCGCCATCGTCGTTCCGGTCATCTGGTTCGGCGCCCGGAATGGCCCCGGCGATGTGGGACTGGAAACGGAGAAGACTCCCGTTCCGACGCTCGCTGCAACCAGCCTTCATCAAGCACTGAAAGATCCTCAGTTCTGGCTGATCGGCCTCAGCTTCGCGGGATGCGGTTATTCGCTCTACATGTTCACCACCCACATGCCGAAACTCGCGGTGGAGCTGGGGCTCGGGACCTCTGCCGCCGGATGGCTGATGGCGCTCGTCGCAGTGTGCAGTGCGGTCGAACGCGGCACTGATGCGCATTGCCAGGTCCAGACTCGGCCGCTGATCTCCCCGCTCGAGGGCGCCGATCGTCTGTACGTGCGCCCCGCTCAGTTCCGCCAAGTGTCGGCGGGACAGTCCCAGGGTGCGACGTAGATCCCGAATTACATTGCCGATGCGACGTGCCGACCCGTTCCGAGACATACAGCTATTTTAGAAAAACCCAACGAAAAAGTATTGTTTCAAAACGAAGTGATGGGTCAACTCAGCTGGAGCGGGTTGCGTCGGATCCCCCTGAATGACCGACCCCGAGCTCACCACCGGGCAGGACCCGGCATTCCCGCCCACCGGACGATGCAGTAGCCGTCGAGAAAGAAGGTCCTGCTGGGGATGCCGATAATTCACCGGGATACGGACAGTTCAGCGCACGGACCTGCCATGTCGCCACGTTCACAGGACGGGCCTGTCACGACCCTGGACGAAGCTCGACGAGAACACCGACTTCCTGGATCCACGGTCCTTCCGGCGGCCGGACCAGACCCACCCCACCCTATGAGCCCTGCTCGGAAATCGGTATGGCAGGTATTCGACCGTCCGCGAACCCTTGCTGGCCATCGCGGACGGAGCCGACTGACATGAAATCGAGAAACTGGCGAGTTCGATACCCGGGGAAGTGTTCGACGGAGGCACTGTCGGCGAGCCAGCCGACGCGAAATGCAGCAATCGCCGTCTGCGGTCCGCCGTGGCGCCCAAACCGCCGGCCGACACGAACATCCGTTCATATGCGGGTGCGGCTGACGTCGGACTCTCACAGCCGGGCTCGCGCCGTTCGGTGCTGTTCGCTGATCTCAGCTGAGTCTAGCTATGTGTACCGAGTGCCTTGATGGCCTTTGTGGGGACTTGGCCGAAGAACGTGTACAACCGCGGCTGCGACAGCTTCGGGCGTCAGAGTCGATGTGTCAATGCTTGTGAATGCCGTGCGTATCCACTCGGCAGTGTTGAAGTGATCAAAATGACCAAGCCGCCAGCGCAATGCATCCTGCTCTTCTGTGTCCTCGGTGACGCGACGTCGATGCTCGCCGGAGTCTACGTACAGGGCGACGCCAGTCACATCGACTCGTGGATCGAGTGCGGCTCTGATCTGTGTCCAGTAGGACTCGTCGGTGATGGTCTGGGGAACGATGACCAACTGCGGGCCGTCATCCGGTAGTTCGTGCACGACTGCATTGAGCGTTGCGGCAACGAGTGTGCGCCACGCGCTCCACATCTGGAAGTCGCGCACGGCTGCAACTGGTTGGAGCACAGGACGTAGTAGTGCGCCGACCGCTTCAGGGTCGACAATGACTGACCCTGGAATAGCGTGGGCGAGTAGGCGTGCAGCTGTTGTCTTGCCGGCTCCGAAAGCGCCGTTGATCCAGACGATGCGCCTGCACTCGGCCTGCCGATCGGACACCCCGCTTGCCGTACTTGTCATGCCTTGTTCGTCCCCCATCGATCCGGCCCTCGAGCTGCGTGCGGAAGGCAAGTGCCCGACGGCACTGCGAGCGAGCGTTTTCCCAGTAGAACAGTAGTATTGGAGAGACCCTAGGCACGATTGGGCAGAAGGGTTGGCAATTGGACCACTCGCGTGTCACTTCACACCGAGAACCTACAACCAGTGTAGGTTCTCGCCGGACGTGTCAGTAGGACGGTCCTTGGAACTGTGGGTTTCCAAATTCGTGTCAGTCCGGGTTCTCACGAACTTGTCGGAACCCTCAGAAATTCCGGTCTCGTCTTACTGACCGTTTCAGAATGACCTCATGTGTTCGCAGGGTCGTCCGCTCGACAACGTAATCAACTCGATCCTGCCTGCCGACAGAGTTTCTAGTAGCCCATCACTGCGTGGGCGCTGTGATGCTGGACGATACGAGGCGGCGCGTACGGTGCCGGCCAGATCTGCAGCTTGTATCGCTCGACCACCTCGTCGACGACGAGATCCCACGCCAGGTCGCGTCCTGCGGCATAGGCACGGACCCGATAGGTTCCGGTGCCGGCCGAGAGCACCGTGTCCGGGAATCCATCGACGGGTTCCTCCGCGCCGGTGAGGACCGTGGCGATATCCGAGTAGGTCTGCAGCGAGGCTTCCTCGATGTCTTCCCACCCGCTGTCGACGAGATCGGGAGCATCACCGAGGACCTCGACCTGCAGGTCGAGTGGTCCCATGGACATCCCCGTGTACACGTAGACCATCCCGGTGTCGGCAGCGAGCAGACCGAAGCCTGGCTCGGGCAACGGAGGAAGTTCTTCCCAAGCCCGATCGTCCGCGTCTTTCACGCAGAACATTCGGTCGACGCTGGCTCTGCCGGTGTACAACATCGTGTCTCTCCTTCTGCGACCG
Organism: Rhodococcus gordoniae; assembly: GCF_001646655.1. GTDB lineage: Bacteria > Actinomycetota > Actinomycetes > Mycobacteriales > Mycobacteriaceae > Rhodococcus > Rhodococcus gordoniae. Next base: position 6,869 of record NZ_LPZN01000005.1, read on the forward strand.
AAGCAGTCGATCGGCAGAGGACCGACCGTACGTCCCAGTGGTCCGTGCCCCTCGCACATCATAGGAAAGGCCGGCTGATGGCCGAGGTGATGCGGCGTGAAGCAACTGGGATTGCATCGTCCGATCGGCGCTGATCGGCGGTGCTCGAAGTTCGCGTCAGGCCCGGCGTGACCACGGCTGGTGGCCCGACCAGAACATCCCGGAATAGTGCCGATGATGGGTGACTGCGGACTTTCCGTACTGGCAGTCCCAGGATCATCCGATGGGGATCTGCCGCAGCGAGGGTCGTCGCGACAGGAGCGCCTGAGTCCTGCACGTACCTGACCTCAAATCTCGCTGCTCCGGGGCACTTTTCCGGCTCCCGAAACTGACACGAATTTGAGAAATTGACACGCCGCTGACGGCCAACTGACATGAAATCGAGAAACTGACACTGAAACCGAGAACCTACAACCAGGGTAAAACTCGTGGGTTCGGCGTCCCGGCGATATGTCACTCATGGTTTGTGCGGTGTCGGTGCTGCTAATTGCCATTAGCGCACCATCACCGTCGAAACCCCTGCTGAGCGCGTTTTCCTGCTCGAGAGTGTCGGTGCGGGGCGGTAGGCTCTCGTTTCGTGCCCGACGACCTGGTGATGCGCCATCCGGACCCCTCCGACGCCTCCGTGCCGACCGCCTCGGAGCGCGCCACGCCGTCCGTGCCGGCCTTGCCGGTCGAGACCCTCACGCAGGTGGCCGGGACGGCGGCGCGGTCGCGGTCCGAGTCGACCCGCCGGAACTATGCCGCCGATTGGCAGCGCTTCACCGCGTGGTGTGCGCGGGAAGGGCACAGCCCGTTGCCGGCGCATCCGCTCACCGTCGCCGCCTACCTCCTGGGCGCCGCCGCAACCGTCACGGAAGTGGGGGAGCGGGCCTACTCACCCTCGACGCTGGCCCGGTGGGTCGCCGGGATCGGCTTCCACCACCGCCGCGCCGGCCATCCCGCTCCCGGGGCGGACGAGCTGGTCACCGCGACCCTGTCCGGGATCCGCCGCGATTACGCCGCGGTGGGGGAGCGGCCCCGCACTCCGCGGGCGCCGCTGCTGACCGCCGACGTCGTCACCATCGTCGAGCGTGCGCGGGCCGACTGCGGCAGCTGGGCCGCGGAGGTCCTCGAACGCCGCGACTCCGCCATCTTCTTGTTGGGGTTCGCCGGGGCGTTCCGGCGCAGCGAACTCGTCGCGCTGACGTGCAGTGATGTCTCGCTGCACCGGCTCGACGGCCTGCACATCAAGCTCCGGAAATCGAAGACCGATCAGGAGGGGCGGGGGAGTGTCCGGGCCCTGCCGTTCACCCACTCGCACACGAGTTGTCCGCCGTGTGCGTGGCTGCGGTGGGCGCAGGTCGTCGCCGCATTCGACGCCGGGGGCCGGCCCGCCGTCATCCGTCTGCTCCGCACTGCCGAACCGTTCGCAGCGCACGTGTGCCGCGGGTCGCGGCCGCGCATGGTGCCGAGCTCGCCCCTGTTGCGGTCGATCCGTAAGAACGGCAACCTCTCCGACACCGCGTTGTCGGGGGCGGCCGTGCACAAGGCGATCCGCCGCCGCGCCGCACAGGCCGGTTACGACCCCGAGATCGTCCAACAGCTCGGTGGGCATTCGCTGCGGGCTGGGTTCGTCACCCAGGCCTTCCGCAACGGCGCGAGCGCGCACGCGATCATGCGCCAGACCGGGCACAGCACCCCCGCCATGCTCGAAACCTACGCCCGCGAACACGCCCCGCTCATCGGCAACGCTGTCACGAATCTCGGATTGTGACCGCGATGACCAGTACCGAACGAGAAGACATCCGCCGCAACGATGTTCACGAGGCCGACTTGGGCCTGCGGATCCCGGTCCGCTATCGCCACGACTGGGCGCTGTTCGCCGACTGGTGCACTGCGGCCGACCGGTCGCCGATTCCGGCTGGCCCCGAGACCCTGGCGCTGTTCCTGCACGAGCACCCCGCGGCGGTCGCGACGCAGCGACGCCGTCTGTCGGCGATCAACGCCGTCCATACCGATCACGGCTACCCGGCCCCGGGGAGGACCGAGACGGTGCGCCGGCACCTCGACACCACCCGCGCCGAACGCTTCGATCGGCTGTCTCGGCTTCTGCTGCAGACAGCGGCCGAGCTGCCCACCACCGGATGGACGAGCGGACTGTTCGGCCGCCGCGACGCCCTCCTGCTCGTCCTTGCCGCCACCGGCATGAGCTTCACCGACATCACCCGGCTGCGCCGCCGCGACATCCGCCTCGACGGCGACATCCTCGTGGTCACCACCCGGGCCGGCGAACGATTCCGTCTCCCACCGGATCCCGAGACCGGGGACAACCCCGCGGTCGAGCTCTATCGGCGGTGGGCGGAGATCCAGGCGTTTCTCGACCAGTATCCGGGCACGCATCTGCTGCGCCATCACCTGACCGATCCGATCGAGATCATCGTCGATCCGCTCGATGTGGAGCAGGCCCGGCAACCGTTGCTGTGTCCGATCGACCGCTGGGGACACCTCCCCTATGCGCAACCGATGACTCCGCAGTCGGTGTCGGTGCTGGTGCGGGCTCATCTGTCCGGCCGGGCCCCGGTGCGTCGGGCGCTACCTGTCCCCCAACGGGACGACGTTGATACCTGGGTCGAGCCGGAGATCGAACTCGACTCCGGTTACTACGAGCGTGGGACCGCTGCCCGCAGCCGCGATCACGAGGCACTCGAAGACCTCACCGATATGTTCGACGAGATCGAAGCCCGAACCGATGCACTATTCCAGGATTTGATGGGAGTTCTGGAGGGACTGTAGTCGGCAGATACGGGCAGGATCGGCCGGAAGATTCAGGCAAGCAATACAGGTAATGCAAGCGAATACCGCGATCGGTCTGCCTTGGGGTAGCCGTAGCATCCGCCGGAAATCGGGCGGATTTGGCGTATCCGACTGGTGGGCACGGGGTTTCGAGTTCGGCATGCGCTGTCGACTGGTTGGTGCTTGACTGCCGATGATGATGTTGGTCGGTGCTGGTGGAGGCTGGGGTCGTGGCGACGCGGATGTTCGCGGACGAGGAGTTGGAACGACTGCGGGGATTCCCGGAGATCAGCCGCGAGGAGCTGTTCCGGTACTTCACGCTGACGCCTGCGGATCTGGCGTTCGTGGATCCGGGCCGGGGCCGGGGCCCAGCCGAGCGGCTGGGCTTGGCGATCGCGTTGTGTACGCTGCCGTGGCTGGGATTCGTGCCGGATCGGCTGGTCACGGCTCCGCCGGTGGCGGTGGCTCGTGTCGCCGAGCAGTTGCGGTTGGATCCGGTGGTGATCGGTGCCTACGGCAGGCGAGCCAAGACCCGCACCGAGCATGTGCGCCTGGCCGCGCGGTACCTGGGATGGCGTGCGGTCGGTGCGCTCGAGTTCAAGGAGCTCGATGAGTTCCTGCTCGCGCGGGCGATGGAGCACGATTCCCCGACTCTGCTGTTCCGGCTGGCGTGTGAGTATCTGATCTCGGCGAAGGTGATCCGGCCAGGCCCGGTCACCGTGGTCGAGCGGGTCGCCCACGCCCGCCACCAGGCCCAGACCGAAACCTATGACCGGCTCGCTCACGAGTTCACTGCGGCGCGGTGCGCGGAGTTGGACGGCTTGCTTGTCACCGACGCTTCGCTGGGGATCTCGCGGTTGCGGTGGCTGTCGACCGGGCCGGTGGAGGCCTCGGCGGCCGCGGTCCGCGCCGAGGTCGACAAGCTGGGTTTCCTGCGCGGGTTGGGCGCTGATCGGCTGGATATGTCGGTGCTGCCCGCCGAGCGGCGCCGGTTTTTGGCCACGATGGGCCGGCGCCTGAGTCCGCAAGCGCTGCAACGTCGGGATCCGCAACGCCGGTATCCGATCCTGCTCACGGTGCTGGCCCAGTCCGGCACCGATGTCCTCGATGAGGTCGTGGCGTTGTTCGATCAGGCGATCTCGGTGAAATTCGGTGCTGCCGAACGGAAGATGCAGCAGCGGCTGGCCGAACGAGGGAAGACTGGAGAGGACCGTCAGGCGCTGCTGGACGATCTGTTGGAAATCGTCACCGACCCCGGCGTTCCGGATGAGGAGATCGGTGCGCTGATCCGCGGCGAGAAGATCGGGTGGGAGCGCCTGCGCGCGGCGATCGCCCAGGCCAAGCCCAGGTTGCCGCGTGATCACGGGCATCTGGCGGCGTTGGATTCCTCCTACAACTACCTGCGTCAGTTCACCCCCGCGGTGCTCGAAGCGGTGCGCTTCTGCGGCGGTACCGCCGCGACCGAGTTGCTGATCGCGGTGAACATGCTGCGCGAGTTGAACGCGACCGGGCGGCGCAAGGTCTTCGATGACGCCCCGACCGGGTTCGTGCCGATGAAGTGGCGCGGCTACCTCGACGAGGCCCGCAAATCCGGCAGCGCGACCGCGTATCGGCACTACTGGGAGTTGTGTGTGCTGCTCGGATTGCGTGACGGGTTGCGCAGCGGGGATGTGTTCGTGCCGGGCTCGCGCCGTTACGCCGACCCGGCCGCCTACCTGCTCACCACCGGGCAGTGGGAACCGCAACGCGTTGAGTTCTGCGGCCTGGTCGGGCGATCCGCCGATCCTGGCGTCGCGCTGGCCACCGTGGTCGCCGAACTGCACGACGCTCTCGGTGAGCTGGAGGAGGTGCTGGCCGGCGGGGACGGCCCGGTCCGGCTGGACGAGGGCGGGGATCTGGTGATCTCGCCGCTGAGCGCGGAAGATGTTCCCGCCGAGGCGATCACGCTCAAGGCCGAGCTGACCGAAATGCTGCCGTTCGCGCCGATCGTGTCGCTGCTGATCGAGCTGGACAAACGCACCGGCTACCTGGACTGCTTCACCCACGCCGGCGGTCAGGCCACCCGGACGCCGGAGCTCAAACGCAACCTGATCGCGGTACTGCTGGCGCACTCGACGAACCTGGGGTTGACCCGGATGGCCGAGGCGTGCGGAATCACCTACGACATCCTGGCCTGGACCGACGAGTGGTATGTGCGCGAGGAGACCCTGCGCGCGGCCAACCTGGTACTGGTCGGCTACCACCAGCGGCTGCCGCTGACCGCGGTGTTCGGCGCCGGAACACTGTCGTCGAGCGACGGGCAGCGTTTCCCGACGCGCGGTAAGTCGACCACGGCGCGGCCGTTGAGCCGCTATTTCGCCAGCGAGGGCCTGTCGACCTACACCCATGTCAGCGACACCCACGCCACCTACGGCACCAAGGTCATCGTGGCGACCAAACGCGAAGCCCACTACGTGCTCGATGAGATCCTGGGCAACGCCACCGATCTGCCGATCACCGAGCACGCCACCGACACCCACGGGGTCACCCTGGTCAACTTCGGGTTGTTCGACCTGCTCGGGATGCAGCTCTCGCCACGGATCCGGGATCTGGGGCGGATCACCCTGTACCGGCCGGGCCCGCGCGCCGAGGCCGAGGCCCGGTTCCCGCACGCGGGCCCGCTGATGACCCGCAAGGCCAACCTGGGTTTGATCGCCGAGCACTGGGACGATCTGCTGCGGTTGGCCGGATCGCTGAAGTTCGGGCACGCCACCGCGTCGCTGTTGGTCGGCAAGCTGTCGGCGTCGGGGCGGCAGAACACCCTGGCCGCGGCGCTCAAGGAGTACGGGGCGCTGCGGCGCACCATTTACGCCGCGAGATACCTCTCCGATCCGGACTACCGGCGCAAGATCTCGCGGCAGCTCAACAAGGGCGAGTCGCTGCACGCGCTGCGCCGCGACCTGCTCTATGCCCATGAGGGGATGATCCGGGCGCGCCACCTCGAGGACCAGACCGAGCAGGCCTGGTGCCTGACCTTGACGACCAACGCTGTGATCGCCTGGACCACAGAGTATTACGGGTTCGCTGTCGAGCAGATGCGCCGGACCGGGCAGCGTATCGATGACGAGGTCCTGGCCCACATCAGCCCGGCCCACAGTGCCAACATCAACTTCTTCGGCGCGATCGAGGTCGACATCGACGCCGAGCTGGCCCAGCTGGGCCCGACCGGGTACCGGCCGCTGCGGGTGCGCGACACCTTGTTCTGACCGCGCGGAACCGGGGCCCGTGGTTACGGCGTGGCGATGTCGATAGCGGTGTCTGCTGGCGTGGGTGTTCGGTGGGCGGTGAGGAAGTTGTCGACGAGCCGGGTGCAGTCGTCGTGGTCGATGCTGCGTAATCCGGTGAGACGGGCGAACACGATCGGGCCGAGGAGTTCGATGATGGCGAAGGTGGTGTCGAGCTCGCCGAGCATCGCGCGGGCCTCGGGACTGGTGAGGATCTGGTCGAACGGGTGGCGGTACTGCTCGATGACGCGCGCGCGCAGCGAGGTGACCGCGGCCGGGTCGGGGTGGTCCTCGCCGATGGAACCCATCGCCAGCCAGGCCAGGGTGGTCATCTGCACCGGAGCCTGTTCGATGAGGTCGGCCTGGCTGGCGAGCAGCGCCAGGAGCCGCTCACGCACGGGCCCGGTGCCGGTCGGTGTGTCGACCTGGGGAAGTAGTCGTTCGAAAGTCGCCGCGAGCAGCTGGGTGGTGCTGCCGAAGTGCCGGTAGAGGGTGGCGCGGGCGACCTTCGACACGCGGGTGACCGCCTCGACGGTGACCGCCTCGACACCGCCGGTGGACAGCAGATGGGTGGCCGCGTCGAGCAACCGGTTGCGTGAGCGCGCCAGTCGCGGATCGGCCTGCTCGTCGTCCGCGGCGAGCGGGTCGGTCGCCGCCGGGCCTGGGTCGGTCATGGACGCGCCTTCCTCCGAATTCGTGTCGTTGAACTCTTGATATGGGTGAACTCTATCCCACCCCCCAACCACTATGATACGAATGGTCTCGTACAGATACCGTTGGTCTTCAAAGTCGGGGAGGTGCCGGTGGCCACACCCGGAACGGACACTGTCGAGATCGCCCGCTGGACCAGGGCCCAGTGGTGGATGCTGGCGGTGTCGTGCCTGGCGGTGGCGCTGGTGGTCGCGGCGATGGCGGCGTTGTATTCGGCGTTGCCGCAGATCGCGCTTGCGACCGGGGCCACCCAAGCCCAGCTGACCTGGATCGTCGACGGCTACACGCTGGTGCTGGCGTGTCTGGTGCTGCCCGCCGGCGCCGTCGGTGACCGTTACGGGCGCCGCGTGGTGCTGGTGGTGGGGTTGGTGGTGTTCGCCGCCGCCTCGGCGCTGCCGCTGCTGCTGTCCGACCCGGCCTGGTTGATCGCGACGCGCGCGCTGGCCGGGGCAGGCGCCGCGCTGGTGATGCCCTCGACGCTGTCGATCCTCACTGCAGGGTTCGCCCCCGCTCATCGCGGCCGGGCGGTGGGGATATGGGCCGGGGTCGCCGGATCCGGGGCGATACTGGGGATTCTCGGTGCCGGGGTGCTGCTCGAACGATGGTCGTGGCTATCGGTGTTCGTAGGGTTGACCGTGGCCGGGGCGGTGCTGGCGGGGTTGGCGTGCACCATCGCCGAGTCCCGCCAGCGCGAGCATCCGCAGGTGGACTGGGTGGGCGCGGTGGCGGTGGCGGTCGCTGTCGCGGCGATCGTGTTCGCCGTGATCGAGTTCCCCGCGCGCGGCTGGGCCGACCCGCTCGTCGCCGCCGCCGCCGGGGTCGGCGTGGCCGCGACGGCGGCCTTCGTGGTCGTCGAGCTGCGCTCGGCGGCGCCGCTGCTGGATGTGCGGTTGTTCGCCCGCCGTGGTTTCGGTGCCGGGTCGCTGTCGGTGACCATCCAGTTCCTGGTCACCTTCGGGGTATTCCTGCTGCTTGTGCAGTACCTGCAGCTGGTCTTCGGTTACGGGCCGCTGGCCTCGGCGCTGGCGTTGGCGCCGATGGTGGTGCCGCTGGTCGTGATCTCGGTGATCGCGCCGTGGCTGTCGAGCCTGGTCGGGTTACGGGTGATGACCGTGGCCGGCCTGCTCACCATCGCCGCCGGGCTGGTGCTGGTGAGCCGGCTGACACTCGCCGCGCACTACCTCGACCTGCTGTGGCCGCTGCTGATCATGAGCGCGGGCCTGGGATTGTGCACCGCGCCGGCGACCTATGCCATCGTCGCCGACACCCCCGAGGCCAAACACGGGGTCGCCGCCGCGGTCAACGACGCCGCCCGCGAGATCGGCGCCGCGATCGGGATCGCCGTGGCCGGCAGCGTGCTGGCCGCCGGCTACACCCACCGCATCCAGCCCGCCCTGCCCCAGTTGCCCGAGCCCGCCCGCGGCCCGGTCGCCGATT
>NZ_LPZN01000046.1 GCF_001646655.1 Rhodococcus gordoniae
GTGCGGGTCCGTTGTTCAAGTTGAAGGACGATCCGCGGGTTACTCGTGTGGGGAAGGTGATGCGGCGGTTCAGTATCGACGAGTTGCCGCAGTTCCTCAATGTTCTTTGTGGGGAGATGAGTGTGGTGGGTCCGCGTCCGCCGTTGCGGCGTGAGGTGGAGGCCTACGACGGTCGGGTCCAGCGCCGGTTGTTGGTTCGCCCCGGGGTGACGGGTCTGTGGCAGGTGTCGGGTCGGTCGGATCTGTCGTGGGACGAGTCGGTGCGGCTGGATCTGTCGTATGTGGAGAACTGGTCGATGGTCTCGGATGTGTTGATCATCGGCAAGACCGTCAAGGCGGTGCTCGCCAGCGACGGCGCTTACTGAAGACCTAGCATGAGGCGCTCGGCGCCCATACATAACAAAGCACAGATAATTAGGGAGTTTCCGAATGAGTTGCCGAATTGCCGTCTTTGGTACTGGCTATCTGGGCGCCACCCATGCCGCATGCATGGCGGAGTTGGGTCACGAAGTCCTGGGCGTGGACGTTGATCCTTCGAAGCTCGCCAAGCTCGAAGCTGGCGAGGTGCCTTTCTACGAACCGGGCTTGGAGGAAGTACTACGGCGGAACCTCGAAAGTGGGCGCCTGCGCTTCACTTCTTCCTACACAGAGGCCGCTGAGTTCGCCGACATTCATTTCATCGGGGTAGGAACGCCGCAGCGAAAGGGTGAATACGCTGCAGATCTGACGTTCGTACACTCGGTGATCGACACACTTGCGCCCATGCTGACGAGACCGGCAGTGATTTTCGGCAAGTCGACGGTTCCTGTAGGGACAGCACGGGAGCTGGGCATGAAAGCCCGCTCGCTGTCGCCGGTAGGCGACCAGGTCGAAGTGGCTTGGAATCCAGAGTTTCTTCGAGAAGGATTTGCCGTACAAGACACATTGCATCCTGACAGAGTCGTCCTAGGCGTAGACCCTTCACTACCGGGCAGAGCAGAAGAAGTCGCGAGAGAGGTGTACGCCAACCTATTAGCGGAGAACATTCCGTTTATCCTTACAGATTTGGCAACTTCCGAGTTGGTAAAAACTGCGGCTAATGCATTCTTGGCAACGAAAATCTCGTTCATTAACGCGATGGCTGAAGTCTGCGAGGCGGCGGGCGCCGACGTCACGGTCCTCGCTGACGCAATTGGACACGATGCAAGAATCGGTCGCCGCTTCTTGAATGCTGGGATCGGATTCGGGGGTGGTTGCCTCCCTAAAGATATCCGCGCATTTATGGCCCGGGCCGGAGAAATTGGTGCGGATGAGGCGCTCACATTCCTCCGTGAAGTAGACAATATCAATATGAGGCGTAGAACCCGCCTAGTCGAGTTGACTCGCGAGGTAGTCGGAGGATCTCTCCTCGGCACGCGCATCGCAATTCTTGGGGCAGCATTCAAGCCAGATTCCGACGACGTGCGTGATTCACCGGCTCTAAATATTGCTGGACAGATTCAGCTTCAAGGAGCCTCGGTGAGTGTGTACGATCCGAAGGCAATGGACAATTCTCGAGCCATATTTCCAACTCTTGAATACGCTACGAGCGTCTGCGAGGCTTGCGCCGGTGCAGACGCCATTCTTGTACTAACTGAGTGGGATGAGTTCAAGACGCTTTCTCCGAATAAGCTTGCTGACGCGGTCCGCGCGAAGCGGATTATCGACGGGAGAAATTGCCTTACGCCAAGCGACTGGACTGGTAACGGATGGTCCTATCGGGGAGTGGGACGATGAGCGACCTTCGCACGACGACACCGCCGGTTTCCGATAATGGGTTCCACGAGCAAAATAGTCGAACCACTTCGGAAAAGATCCCACTAGGCGGTATCCATACCAATCCGTCTACGTTCGATCAGGCGATCAGGAAGATCCTGAACATGCTCGATGAGGCACGCTCACACCTGGTCGTTACTCCCAACATCGCCCATGTGCTGCAGAGTAAATCCGAGCCTGTACTGAGACGAGCGTATGAGCTCGCGGACTTCGCTCCACCGGACGGGTGGCCGGTCGTCAGCGCGATCCGCTTCCTCGTGCCAGAACCTGTTGAGGTTGATCGGGTTGCAGGATCTGACCTGATGATCGAGCTTTGTAAGTACCCGGTCTCGGTGGCAATCGTGGGCGGTGCTGGCACCTCATGCGTCGATGCAGCAACGCAGTTGAAGGCTGCAAATGACCAACTCGACGTGGTGCGCACGGAACCGGTTCCTCGACCGGAGTTTGACGACGATCACGCAAGAGCTCAACTTGTCGAACGAATCGCTGAGGCAAACCCCGATATCACATTTGTGGGCTTGGGCGTTCCTCGCCAGGAACAACTTGCCTTGGAGCTCGTTGAGCGACTCGACAGAGGTGTCGTGATGTGTGTGGGTGCCTCGATCGAATTTGCGGCAGGGTCGCTACGTCGTGCGCCGAAATTCTTCAGAGAGCATCGGCTGGAGTGGGCCTTCCGCGTGGCTGTCGAGCCTCGTAAACTCGCGCGAAGATACCTGCTGTCGGCGCCCTTCTTCGCCGGAACCGTGGCGCGCGAGAAGTTTCGTTCGATTGTCAACGGTCCGGGCAGGGAAGGCCAGCACAATAGGATGAGTCAGATGCAGATTGACCGTCTTATCGTTCATCAGTTTGATCCTGCACGACCCTCGCCGGGAGGAATCGACACTTGCATCCGGGGCTTGCTCCGGTACGCACCCGACGGTAAGAATATCGCCGTTGTTGGCGTAGATACGTCATCCGAGAAGGACGTCTCCCGTTGTGGGAAATGGGAAACGCACGTTTTCGAAGGTAAGAAGTTCTGGTTCCTCCCTGTCGCCAAATTGGATCCTGCCGACCAAAAGCGTCGTATTCCTCATTCCGTCAGATTGGTGGCAGGACTAGTCCGATACCGTTCGCGTCTACCGCACGCGAAAATCGTTCAAGCGCACCGTATGGATACTGCGCTGTCGTTGCTCACGATCCTGAAAAGACCGCTCGCATATTTTATCCACACCCAAGAATCAGGACTGACAGGTGAGACCTCGGACTCCATCTGGCGGTTCGCGGGTAAACTGCACGCCAAGCTCGAACGGACCGTAGTAGACCACTCACGCAGGATCTTCGTGTTCAACGAGGAATATGCCGCGGTCGTAAAGCGCTGGAACCAAACCGCACAGTTCTCGCCGACTTGGTTCGACCCTGCGTTGATCAAGCGAACAGAGTTGGACCGCGATCAATTCCGGGTCCTCTGGGTTGGGCGCGTAGAGGAGCCAAAGGACCCACTCCTCGCAGTCCGAGCGTTCGAAAAGCTTCTGGAGAAACGCCCAGGCGAACCATGGACAATGGATGTTGTCGGGAGTGGCACCCAACTTGAGGAAGTGTGCCAGTTTATTGAACGAGCGGGACTCTCGTCTAGGGTTACTGCCCACGGCCGGGTCGGACCGAAAGACGTCGCTACTCTGATGTCCCGGGCGGGCGTGTTTCTCATGACTTCCCATCCTGGGTACGAGGGCTATCCTCGCGTACTTGTAGAAGCGTTAGCGTCGGGCGCGATCGCGGTCGTCACGACCGGTTCGGACACCGGGTCCTTGGTAAAAGATGGAATCAACGGCTTCACCGCCAAGGACCGAGACGCTGGACGTTTGGCCGAGCTCGTCGGCCGAGCTAGGGAATGCAGTAGGTCTGCGGCACGTGCTTCCGTTGAACACCTCGAAGCACCGCGAGTTGTTGAAAAAATATTCGCTGAATGAGCGTGCGTTCTGCGCGCATCGGCACGACATCGACGTCGAAGTGAGGTAGTAGGGTGAAGGCTTTAGTCACGGGAGTTGCAGGATTCGTAGGTTCGAACCTTGCGAAAGAACTCGTTGGGCGAGGCGATACGGTAGTTGGGATCGACAGCTTCACTGATTATTATTCGCCCGAACTCAAGCGACTGAATGTCTCTTCGCTGGAGCACGAGCGTTTCAACTTGGTGGAAGGAGACCTCAATCTGGTCGACCTCTCTGCACTTCTTGAGGACGTCGACGTTGTTTTCCACCAAGCCGGCCAGCCCGGCGTGCGGAAGTCTTGGGGAAATGACTTCTCGGATTATATCGACGCAAATATTCGTGCAACACAACGGCTCTTGGAGTGTGCCCGAGAATCCCGTGCGCTAAAGCGTCTCGTGTACGCTTCGTCCTCCTCCGTGTACGGCGACGCAGAAAGATATCCCACTACGGAACTCGATCGACCGCAACCGCGAAGCCCCTACGGGGTGACCAAGTTGTCGGCAGAACATCTCTGCAACTTATACGCTGCAAACTTTGGAGTACCTACTGTGTCTCTCAGGTACTTCACTGTCTATGGGCCGGGCCAGCGCCCCGATATGGCTTTCACACGATTTACTCGTGCTGCAGTGGAGAATACAGAAATCACCCTCTACGGTAGCGGCGATCAAGTCCGTGACTTCACCTACATCTCCGACGTGGTGAAGGCGAACATTGCAGCTGTGGACAACGAAGTCGCGCCAGGATCAGTATTCAATGTAGCCGGAGGTAGCAACATCTCGGTCAACGGAGCTATCGATATCATCTCAAAGTACAGCGGCCGTCCGCTCCGAATTCGGCGCGAGCCTGTTGTCAATGGTGACGTTTTTCGAACTGGAGGCGATATCACTAAGATCCGCGAGGCGCTTGGATGGGAACCGGTTGTACCGATCGAGGAAGGTCTCCGCCTTCATCTAGAATGGGCGAAAGCGATGGCGGATGTCGGATAGAAACGAATATTTAGCAGTCGTAGCAAGGGATGAAATCGCAAACATTCGTGACTTCAAGAAATTTCGTGAGGCGGATCTTGAGGCATACGGCTACGAGCGATGGAGGTTCCACTACCGACTGACGGAGCCTTGTCTCTACTACCAGCGAATACTTCGCAGTGTTGAGCTGTTGCGAGCTCTGGGATTTCGACGTCTCGGTCTAGTTCGACGCGTATACCTCAAATGGGTGGGAATCATACTAGGCATCTCGATACCGCCTGGGGTGTTTGGTCGTGGCCTCTCGATACCCCACTATGGCAGTATCGTTGTTAACGATAAAGTTAGAGCCGGGAAGTACTGTCGCATCCACTCGTCGACCAATCTAGGCGAGCAGAACGGCGGGGCTCCGAGCCTTGGCGACGGCGTATATATCGCGCCTGGGGCCGTTCTCTACGGCGATATCAGGGTTGGTGACCGATCAGTTGTAGGTGCGAACTCAGTCGTTAGCAGAGATGTTCCTGCAGATGTCACCGTCGCCGGCGCCCCTGCACAGGTGGTGTCTGCGAAGTCGTCACTTCAAGTAATGCCCCGGTGGATATCGAATGCGATTGAGCGCGGCGTTCCCAGCAACTCTCGGATGGAGTAGATTGCATGCCGCACTTATCAGTTATTCTTCCAGTTCGGAACGGTGAGAAGTTTATCCGCCATGCGGTGAATTCGACATTGCGTGCGTTGCCACGCGACGCGAACTTAGTAATCCTCAACGACGGAAGTACCGACGCTACTCCAGATATCCTCGACTCACTCGCTTGCTCAAAGGTTGAGGTTATCGAATCTGCTGGTTGCGGCGGCTTGGCAAATGCCTTGAACTTGCTCCTCGACTCTACTGATAGTGAGTATGTGGCGAGGATGGACGCGGACGACATCGTATTGCCATGGAGATTCAAACATCAAACGGGTGTCAGAGATGCAGATGTTGTTTTCTCTCCGGTTATTCATTTGGGGCCGAAGCCGTTGTCTATCCGTCCCACAAGACCGGGCAAGTTGAGTCCTGCCACTCTAAATAGGATTCTCTTGATCGAAAATCCAATTGCACATTCAACCGCCCTATTTAGACGAAGTGCAATTTCAGCTGTGGGGGGATATCGGAGCGTCCTTGCAGAAGATTACGATCTGTGGCTCAGAATTGCCGCTCAGGGTATGAAGATTCATCGCACCGCATGGCCTGCGCTCCTGTACAGGCATCACAGCGAGCAAATTACAAGCGACGGGGAGTGGAAGGCTGCCTCCCGCGTCGAACCGTTACTGTTAGAGGCACACGAAGCGCTGGCACGCGGACTATGTGGGCTAGGCGGGGATGCTCTGTCTGGTCTTCGGGACCCCGGCGCCGATCAGGCAGCGATGTTGCGTTCAACCCGCATGATTGACTCCATCCACGCGTTTGCGGACGAAGTCCTCAACAAGCGTGAAGGGGATTACTTGCGGAGGAAGTGCACCACCGTGTCGCGGCAGTTGGCACGAAGACTGGAGGCAGCACGATGACGACACCCATCCTAATCCTAGGTGGTCTTGTTTGTGTGTTCGCTATTCCCGTCATTCCAATACGGCCGCTGATCATCGGCTTAGTCGTCCTACGGTCTCTGGCCGATTACGGTATTGCGACAGGAAATCGGCCGGCGCTACTAAGCTCTCTCACTCTTGCTGTTTCCTTTATATCGATCTATGCGCTCGTTGTCCATATCGCAAACAGACAGGGTTCCTTCCGCTGGATGCGTTTCGGATTTCCGGGCGTAATGATTGTATTATTTTGGACAGCGGTGGGGTTTGGGCGATACGGGATCGACGGCGACCTGATTCTCGAATCAATGCGGTTGTTGTCAGCGCTCTCTATTTTTATTCTTGCATATGCGTACTGCAGACCTAATTTACCAAGAACAACCATCTTGTGGATGATCGCGCCCGCAGCGGTGGTGGCGCTCGCGAGCGCACTGACAACAATCGAGGGCACATTCACGCGTGCTGGGCGACTTACTGCGACGTTCAGCCATCCGAATGCCGCAGGGGCGTTCTTCGGATTGTCGGTCGTCGTACTGTTAGCGATCTGGCTAAAGAAGCGGGATCGGATTACATTTTCAATATGCCTGGCGGCCGGAATCTGTCTTCTTTTGACCGGTAGTCTTGGGGGGATTGTCGGGTGTATCGTCGGAGTTCTAGTGGTGGTATGGACTAGACCCGCCCGTTCCTCGGGGCGCCGAATACTGCAATCATTAGCGGTGGCGGCCGTTCTGGCTGCAGGCTACATCATGTCTGGATTGTCTGCCCGGGTGGCTGAATTTAATTGGGGCGCCCAATCCGCATCAAAATCCGATGCCGATTCCTTTCAGTGGCGATTCGAAAACTGGCGTCGATTAATCGACGAATGGCAAGAGAACCCGCTGCTGGGATATGGATTAGGGGCGTCTAGCCATAATGTAATGCCAATGGGTGGTCCTCCACATAGTTTGTATTTTCAAGTCATGGTTGACATGGGAGCGGTTGGCGTCCTCCTCTTGGTTGTAGGGGCCGTAGCGATGTCGAAGCATGCCCGAAAGGTTGCTAAGGTGCCAGGGTGGGAAGGTGCAGCCCTCCTCGGTATCCTGTCGTTTGCACTGGTGAACGGCCTAGTTAGTAATTTGGTTGGTTATACCGCAACTATATATCTGATGGCTGCCGTAACGGGATTTATCCTGGCTTACGTCCGCCAGCGGAACGTGCCGGATTCGCCGTGCGGCGCGTTGGCGCGCAACGACATGGAACGAGCCCCTGTGAGGAAAAGTTGAATTCTGGCATTTTTCAGGACTTTGCTGCCAATCGCGGTCGCCCCCATATGCAACTAGTCTTGGTCTTATTTCGGGCTAGTCAGACTCTCCGCAATTCTAGGGCGCCCATAGTCCGGATCGTTTTTGGAGTACCGGTCTCGGCTATATATCGGCTTATCGCTTTGACTGGATTCGGTGTTGACATTCCAACATCCACCAAGATTGGGCCGGGCTTCGCGGTGCATCATGGAATGGGCCTCGTAATACACAACGACAGTATCGTCGGTTCGTCGGTGACGATGCGTCACTGCACCACGTTGGGATCGAAACGTGGTCTGGGCGCGCCCGTTATTGAGGACAATGTAAATATCGGTCCGAACACCTGCGTAATTGGTCCGGTTCGAATTGGGCAAGGTGCGACCATTGGAGCCGGTAGTGTCGTCGTTCACGATGTGAAGGACTACGCAACGAGCGCGGGAAATCCAGCTAAGGAGATCGGCACGTCGTCTGCGACTGCTCGTTGCTAGGAGTTGAACACCGCCTACCTATTACCCGGAATCCGAGCGGGGTGGTTCTGGCGCACCCGCCAGGCTCCAAATATCATGAACTCTCGCTTGCTCCTGTGGGCTACTGGCATAGTGACGCTTGCGAGTATCGTTAGTGCCCGGATTGCCAACCAGTTATCCGTCAGCGACTCGTTCGCCTGGCTGCACGACCTGTTATAAGGACCATATGGGACTTGGAAGGATAATCGCCTCGGTTCTGACGTACTATTATTCCCTATAGAGTTTTTTGAGGTATCTCGAGTCTTGTCCTACTTCAAAAGACTCTCAAACCGATGCATCTCTCGGAACGCGGCTTGCTGGTGTGGTCATGTGTTTGTGCTTAGCTTAGGGCGGTTTCGCGCAAGTTCGCGACTGCCGTACATGGAATTAGTGCGGCGCTGAGCCGCCCCTCTCCCAGAAATCAACGCTCAGGAGATATTGAAGTTGGTTGATTCGGCGCTCGTGTAGACGCCCGGAACGCGTTAGCCGGCGACCAGCATGAACGAGGAGTTCAGATTGTGGGCATGCGGTATAATATCGGGAACAGCAGGGGCACCATGAGACGTCGACACATGATATTGATCGGCTTAATACTGGGTGGATTAGTCCTCGCCTGCGGCACGTACTTCACTATCGAGAACCGGGCGTCAGAGGAGACTGATTACGTCTCGACCTACACATCAGTTCTGCCACGTCCATCAGCTCCTACACCGATCGTACCGGCCTCGCCGTCATTATTGTTCTATGGCGGCACGTTGACCATCGGCTCGTCTACAGCTGACGATTTGACTACGTTCCGGTCGCGGATTATTCATGCAGCGTCCAAACGGGGGCAAGCACGTGAACAAGTAAACGCTGTAAGCGGTATTCGGATATGGTCGTTCATTGCTCAGATGCAACCTGCGCCGGCTGGGATAGATCTTGCGGTGATAGAACTAGGCACAAACGATGTTGGCCGCACCGATCCAACCGATTTTCGTGGGGGATATGACGCCGTGGTGACGAACGTCCGCACCACTAACCCCAACGCGGGGGTATTATGCATCGGGACCTGGGGTCCGTCAGCGAAGACGAAGCGATACGACTACGAGATCCGTGAGTCATGTCGGAACGCCGGAGGCGTATTCGTACCCATCTCTCGCCTTTACGCGAAACCTCAGCTTCGCGGTCCCGCGGGTGCTCTAGTAGGCGGGCAGGTGGCCGATGCATTCAATCCAAATGCTGTCGGCCACGAAGCAATAGCAGCGGCTGTCCTTGAGGCGATCACGTTCGGGTAGGATCGCTCGGAGGCTCGTGCCCTCGTAATGTCTACCTCGCATGCCGTAGATTGCTGAGCACGGATGGGATGTCGGCGGAACGCTCAGCATCCAGATCTCTCCCTGTCGACTGGCAATTGGCAATGCACGTCACGGTTAGGGGGCAACCGAGAGGTTTCCTCACGACGGCGAGCAGGTCCGAACCCTCATTTGGTTGATTTGCAAGGAAATTGTGCCCGCCACGCGGAACGTGGCTCCGAACTGCGAATTTGCTTCCAAGCGTAGCCGTCAGGTACCGAGCAATAATGCGACAATGGTCGTCAGGGTGGTGTAGAGACCAAGCATCATGCACAAGGAAATCCATGGGGTGTAACGACGCGCAACGAGGGTCAGCAAGCCAAGCACGAGCACCTCGCGGACAACTGCCAAGGTGGCGGCATACTGGATAGACTGCACCGCTGCAAATGCTATTGGTAGTGCGCACAGGGCACCGATCATTTTGATCGGTGCCGCCCAACGGATTCGCTTTGCAGCAATGAGAATAACAGTCATGCACCAGGCGAATAGTGTGGGACCTGTTGTCAGCGACAATATAATCGCGGCATCAAGGGAGCTGTCCCACTCATTGTCGAGGAGGGGGCGCAGGACAAGTTCAATGCCAGCGATTGTCGTCGCGGTTGCGGCTGCTGCGATTGGCGTGGATTTGAGAAGAATCGCATCAGCACCTGAACGGACGGTCGCCGCTTCCGAGTCACCTCTGTTGAAAAGTCGAGGTCGTAGGACATTGGCCGTCGAGGTTGAGATTGCGTCACCTGCGCTACGTGCGATTGACGTGGCGACGGTGTACTCACCCAAACGAGCAGCACCTGCGAGAGGTCCCATGATGACGCGGTCGGCTTGTGTCTGTATCCATGCAACCATGGAGTATAGGGAAAGGTGCACGAATTCCCGGTGGGGGTTATGCGTCTCCTGAACTATTTCTGACTCGCCTTGCGAATCCTCTTTTACGTCGCATTCGGCCAAAGCTCTACGAGAGAGTATTGTGAAACCGAGTTCGGTTATAAATAGCTGCAAAGCGGGCGCAAGTAGTGAGTGCGTTATGAGGAGGACCGGAACACTCACCAGAAATGACAGTAGCGCGGCGATCAGTTGAAACTTTGCAAGCGCCTTCCAGTTACCGCATTTCTGGTGATATGCAATGGTAGTGACACGCCGTGCGGTGACTGTAGGTATTAGTACGAAGATAAACACCGGTATAAATTCTGCTTTGGTATCAGCCGGTAACGTTATGTAGATCGCTGCCAGAGGAAGGGCGGTGAATAATGCGCCTACGATAGGTGTGCGTTTGGAGTAGCGAGCAAGGAAATCCCGCCCAATTTCGGTCCGTAGTGCGGGTACGGCGATCTGGCGGATGGCTGCGTCGGTGGCTGATTGAAAGAAGGTCACTACCAGGATTGCGAGTGCGTAAATTCCCACAGTTGATGGAGAAATGAAGAATGTCATGCCGAGCATTACAAGCGCAGAAGCGATGCGGGGGAAAACACGTTCAAGGAACGCCCAAATTAGATCCTTCATTTCACCTTCTGGATTTTTGGCTGTACGATTCGTGTCAGCCAGCGAGCTCGATCGCCTCTGAGAACGAGTTTGCGAAACGGATATCGGGCTGAGTGTTGCCGAACCACGTGTCTGCGTACTTGCTCAGTTTCCGATTGTTGTTGTCGATCGCTATTACTCGTCGGCCCATTTGGAGAGAAATGAGCATGGCATGGAGGCGATCCGTAACTACGGTTTCTCCCTGGCTGAGCAGGTTCACTCCGCGCTGTAGTCGACTCTCGGCGATTTCCTGCCACTGTTTAACCGATTTGTTTACGTATCTAGCAAGTGGGGGTATCCGCAACGATTTCCAACGGATTGAGGACGACACGGCAAGTCGTCGGTCATCCTTCTTCCAGTCAAATGATTCGATAGGAGCATCGCTAAATCCGGATTCTTGATCGCGCCGTGCTAGAACAACATGCTTAGCGATCGGTTTCGCGGAGGGTATGAAGCCTAGATGGTGCACCGCGTCGGGGGCTAGTATCGGGTCCGAGATAATTCCCGCGAGCTCGTCCAGGGCGGTGCGGTCTCTTACGGCCATTCTCAAATTCGGTCGAGTCGCGAATTCGTCGATGAAACGCGATTTTCCCCTCGGGCTTGCAAAATGGACTGATTGAGGTGCTTGGATGAGCAGGGTATCGGGATGGAGTTCTTGTGCTAATCGGTTTCGATGATCGTCGATGCCGTCGAAAAGGCCGGCGATATTACCTCCACCGTTTATCATGACTGTCACACGTGATTCGAATATCGACTTCGGAAGTGTCGCGATGCAGTATGCCGATTTAACGGATATGGCGCTTTCTTCGAAATACTTCAGTTGCCCAAGGGCAATTGCTGAATCGCCTACGTTGGGATAGTCCGGGAAGTCTGTGAATGTAAGCTGTGAAACGCCCTTGTACAGTATTCCATAGCGATCAGCAGCAATGCTCTTCATTGCATCGATGTAGTTCATAGGTCTTCCTGAATTGGTTCGGTTCTTGCAAACGCTAAGAGTGGTCCTGAACGGTCGTGGATGAACGTGCGGTTGGCGGCGTTGTAGATCAGCCACACACGGGGACTTGCACATTTACAACGGGATTATCGATAAGTGGCTGCGTTGGTACTTGAGCAGCGCCGTGAGAGGCAGGCTCCTCAAGCTCGTAGGCAATCTCGACCGTCTCGCCTTGAGGCACCGGGATCTGCACATTGAACAGCGGGTGACCCCGTTCTACTCCGGTGTATCCAAAGGCAGTGGTGCCGTTGACGGTCACCTTCTTCAACTTGGCCCCTTGTGTCGCAAGCAACCCGACGTCAGTGAGGTTCGTGCCAACGGGCGCACCGACAGGGTTGTCGAACATTCCTGCAACGTAGTTCGTGTAGTCCCCTGGAGGGAGACCGTTGGTGAGCCGCACGGTCACCTTCGACTCACGGACTTCCCCATCACACGATCCCGCTGTGTACTCGATCTCGCGCTCCAAGTAGTAGTCCAGCTTGTTTCCACCGAGGTTGTTGATCACCACGTGGGCATAAGGCGCGGGGTCATCGGGCACGACATGACCGAGAGGTGTAGTGGCGAGGACGTCTTGCTCCTCCGGGACGGAGCTCCATACCGCAAGGCGACCTTCGCCTGCCGCGCGTCCCAGAGCCTCGAGGAGTGCTTGCGGCCTGGAAATGCTGCCGGTCAGCTTCTTCACCACCGTTTGCGCAACCGTTTCCAGGTATGCCTTGCGTGCTTTCTGGTCGTCGCCGAAACGTGCGTAGGCCGTGGATTCGGTCAACTCCACCACGTTCTCCGCGGTGATCTTCTCACCGCCGGGGAGGGTTACATCCCCGACCACGTCGAGGACGTAACTCAGTGCGACGGGATCGGTCGCGATCGCACCGTCCACACGCTGGCCTGTCTCCTGCTGCCACATCGACTGCCAGATCTGGCCCGCGTACGGGAAGTGGGGACTCACATTGCTGTTACGGAAGTCCTGGGTGGGGCGGCTGTGGCCATATGCTCGCTGATAGTCGGGACCGAGGTCGATCGGGTCGTAGTCGAACCGGAATTCCCGATTGCTCGTGACGTCGTCGACGGAGACAGCACCGTCGTTTGCGCGGATGACAGCGAAACCGCCGAGCAGTCCACCTGTGCCACGTGCCTCTGCGTTCGTCTGGAAACCCACGAAGTAACTACGCGGACCGTCTGCGCCCAGCATTGCCGGCGCGATCTGCGCCGCGAGCGACGTGTTGTTCAGCAGACCGGACAACTCGGACACCTGCTGCTGCAAGTCGACTCGTGCATCGTCGATCACCCCGAGCCACGTGCTGTCGACATTCTGAGCCTGCTGGTCGAGATTACTGATGGCCGCGGAAGTCGTCTCGAGGACGGGTGCGGCGTCCCGGAGGGCGGCGAGATTGATGCGTGCGCCGTCCAAAATCAACTGATCGGGAGAGACTGCACTGCCTGCATCGACCGCCGGTAGGAGGACCTGCTCTGTGAGACCGCTCACAATGGTGGTCATCTGGCGAGTGGAATCGAACGGGCTGCCAAGGAATGGGACGGCGCCTGCGATGCGCCACGGCACCGAATCGACCGAACCCTGGGCGTCCTGGGCGTAACGATCGGCGTCGGCTGCGGCGACGCGAGCCTTGTCGGTATCGCCTGCGAGCAGAGCATCTTTCGCCTGTGTGGCGAAGTTCTGCGCCTTCTCCAGATTCGACTTCGCCTGCAGGCCTTCGTAACCCAGCCAGCCGACGAATCCGACGACCACGAGTGCTCCTATACCGCAGCCGATCTGCACGCGACGGCGCTTCGCGCGCTGGGCTGCGATCTCCTCGTCGGACAGACGCCTCCGTACCTTGCGTCGACGCCGTTCGGGCGAATGTGACTCACCGGTAACATCGTTCACGCCGCTTGTGCCCCCTTCGTGGTTTCCGTTCGAGACGATAACCCGATTCCGAACTGGCCGACCGTTCAAGTGGTGGGTAACCGTGACTGTAAGTAAACTTCTGCACGGTGATCGTGACAGTGGAGTTGGGAGGCTCCGTCCACGATCGCACGATAGGGGAGGATTCTGCACGTCCCCTGTCCTGAATTGTGTCGGGCGAGGGCGAGGGGAGCGTGGTGCATCTACTTCCGCTGTCCCCTAGTCAGCGGGGGCTCTGGTACGCGCAAGCTCTCCATCCCGATGTGCCCTTCACGATTGCCCAGTACGTAGAACTTCGGGGCGAGCTCGATCACGACCTCGTTCGTCAGGCATGTGTGCAGGGTGCGCGCGACGTGGAGTCGGGTTTCCTGTTCCTCGTCGAGAAGGAAGGGCTTCCGGAGCAGGTTGTCGATGTCGAGTTCGACGACGACGTCCCGTACGTGGATTTCCGCTCGTGCGAGGATCCGGAAGCTGCGGCCCACCGGTGGATGAGCGAGCGATTCTCGCAGCCCATCGATCCGCTGCGCGACCGATTGATCGCGACGGCGTTGCTCCATATCGGCGACGGTCGTTACTTCCTGTCCAGCTACGTCCACCACATCGCTCTGGACGGGCACGGCGCGATGATCATGCTCAACCGCTCCGCCGAGCTGTACTCGGCGTGGATTGCGGGGGAGGAGACACCGCCCGTCACGTCGATGCCCGTCGAGAAGATCGTCGAGTTCGAGGCTGCATACACGGGGTCGAAACGTCAGACCGCCGATCGCGCCCATTGGCTCGAGCGGCTCTCCGGCCTGCCCGAGCCGATTTCACTCGTCGAAGGCGTCGCTCCGCCGACGGCGCCGGCACGCCATGCCGGCGCCGAGCTGCTGTCCGAGGTCGCCGACGCCGTGACGGCTCTGGCCTACGACGCGAACTCGACCGACGTCCCCATCGTCGTCGCCGCCTTCGCCGCATTTCTGTCGCGCGCGTGCGGCACCGACGATGTGGTGCTCACGCTCCCGGTCTCGGCGCGCACCACCGCGCCGCTGCGTCGCTCCGCCGGAGCCATCTCCAACGTCGTTCCGCTGCGGGTGCGCGTCGATCAGGCGGCGCCGGCCACCGATCTGATCCGCGACGTGCAGGTCGAGCTCACCGGCGCCCTGCGCCACCAGCGCTACCGCTACGAAGACATGCTGGCCGACCTGCGCGAGATGGGTCGCGAGCACAGCGAGACGCGCAACGCTTTCGGTCCCGTCGTCAACCTGATGATGTTCCACCCGCAGATCGCGTTCGGTGATGTCATCGGTGATTACCACGTGCAGTCCACCGGACCGGTCGACGACCTGTCGGTCAACGTCTACCCGGGCGTCGCCGGCCGCACCATGCGCGTCGATTTCGAGGCCAACCCCAATCTCTACAGCGGCGAACACCTCTCGTCGCTGCACAGCCGTTTCCTCGGATTCCTGAAGCAGTTCGTGCAGAACGCGGGCGTCGCGGTGGGCGATCTCGCCCTCGCCGGCCCGGCCGAACTCGACGGCCTGGCGCCCGCCCGTGGCCGTACCGTGCCCGAGCCGGAACTGCTGCCCGACGTCCTCACCCGTCACGCCGCGCGCGACGCCGTCGCCGTCGTGGACGGGAGCGAGAGCATCACCTACCGCGAACTCGACGCTCGCTCCGACACGCTCGCTCATGCGCTGGTCGCGGCGGGTGCCGCCCCCGAAGAACGCGTCGCGGTGCTGCTGCCGCGCTCGTTCGACTCGGTGGTCGCGCTGTGGGCCGTCGCCAAGACCGGTGCCGCCTATACCCCGCTCGACCCCGAACTTCCCGCCCGCCGCCTCGGCCAGGTGCTGCGCGACGTGCGGATCGCCGTCGCCCACGACCACCCGGCGCTGCCCGGGCACGTCACCCGCATCGCGCCGCCCGCCGACGCATCCGGTGAGACCTTCACGGCCGAGCATCGCCTGCGTCTGCTGCACGTCGACAACGCGGCGTGGATCATCCACACCTCCGGTTCCACCGGCACCCCGAAGGCCGTCGCGGTGGGCCACCGCGGTGTGTCGGCGCTCGTGTCGACGCTGCGCGATCGCTACCGAGCCGACGAGGCGTCTCGCGTGCTGCACCTCGCCGCACCGTCCTTCGACGCGTCGCTGCAGGAACTGCTCCTCGCCTTCGATGCCGGCGCCACCCTGGTGATCTGCCCGCGCGACGCCGTCGGCGGGCCGGCCCTTGCCACCCTGCTGCGCAGCGAAGCCGTCACCCACGCGATCACCGCACCGGCGATCCTCGCCGTCACCCCCGACGACGGCTTGCCCGACCTGCAGGTTCTCGACGCCGGGGGCGAAGCGCTGCCGCAGGCCGTGGCCGACCGTTGGTCCACCGGCCGCACCATGCTCAATGCCTACGGGCCCACCGAGACCACGATCCTCGCGACCCTCAGCGACCCCCTGCCGCCCGGCGCGGGTGTGCCCATCGGCCGGCCGATCGACGGCACCACCGCCGTGGTCCTCGACGCCCGCCTGCATCCCGTGCCCGCCGGCGTGATCGGCGAGCTGTATCTCGGGGGACCGGGCGTGGCGCGCGGCTACCTCGGCGCACCGGCCCTCACCGCCGAACGCTTCCTCGCCTCGCCGTTCGGTGGTCGCATGTACCGCACCGGCGACCGCGTCCGCTGGACCACCGACGGGCAGCTCGAATTCCTGGGCCGTGCCGACCAGCAGGTGAAGATCCGGGGCTACCGCATCGAACTCGGTGAGATCGAATCCGCGCTCGTCGCCGTCGACGAGGTGCAGACCGCGACCGTCACCGTCCGCGGCGACCACATCGCGGCCTACGTCGTGGGCGACGTCGACCCCGCCGATCTCACCGTCCGCCTCGCCGACGAACTGCCCACCTATCTGCGGCCGTCGTCGACCACTGACGACTTCTTCGCGCTCGGCGGTCATTCGCTCGGCGCCGCCCAGCTCGCCGCACGTCTCGGTGCCGCACTGGGCCGCGACGTGCAGTTGCGCGACGTGTTCGCCCATCCCACCGTTGCTCGTCTGGCAGCAGCCGCGGCGAAGCGACCCGAATCGGAATCGCGACCCGTCGCCACTCCCGATGCCGGGCCGTCGCCGCTGGCCCCAGCGCAGCGCCGACTGTTCCTGCTCGCCCGGGCGCACGGCGACCCGGCTGCCTACCACCTGCCGTTCGCACTGCACCTCGACGGTGCCCTCGACCTGCCGGCGCTGCAGGCCGCGGTGGTGGACGTCCTCGACCGGCACGAAACCCTCCGCACGCTGTTCCGCCTCGACGTCGACGGCCCGGTACAGGACGTGCTGCCGCTCGATCGTGCCGTCGCCGGATTCGCTCTCGAACCCGAAACCGCCGAGGGCGACGTCGAAGCGCTCATCACCGAGTGGGCGGCCGAACCGTTCGATCTCACCGCGCAGATCCCGTTCCGCATCCGTCTGCTGCGACTCGCCGACGACAAGCACGTGCTCGCCGTCGTCGCCCACCACATCGCGCTCGACGGTGCGTCGTTCGTGCCGCTCACCGCCGACGTCGCCACCGCATATCTCGCCCGCACGGCGGGGGAGGCGCCCGCGTGGACGCCGCTGCCGCTGCACTACCGGCACTACGCGCGGTGGCATCTCGATCGCCTCGGCGATCCGGCGGCATCCGACACTCGTGCCGGTCGCGAGATCGACTACTGGACACGCACACTCGACGGGCTCGCCGACGCGGCGCCGCTGCCCACCGACCGTCCCCGCAACGGCGGCTTCGGTCCCGCTGCGGCCGTGGACTTCACGGTGCCGGCCGAACAGGTCGCGGCACTGCGGGCCGTCGCCGCCGCACACGACGCCACCACCTTCATGGCCGTGCACGCCGCCGTCGCCGTGTGGCTCGCCGCCTGGACCTCCGGGCACGACATCGCCATCGGCACCGGAACGGCAGGTCGCGACCATCCCGACCTCGACGCCCTCGTCGGCATGTTCGTCGGCACCGTCACCCTGCGGACGAATGTCGACCCGGCCGAGCCGTTCACGTCGCTGCTCGCGCAGGCCCGCGACACCGACCTCGACGCCTTCGCGCACGCCACCGTGCCGTTCGACTACGTCGTCGACGCCCTGGGCTTCTCGCCCTTCCACGTGATGCTCGCCTACGACAACGTGGACGTGCCCGACCTCGAACTGCCCGGACTCACCGTGCGGCCGCAGGAGATCGCCTCGGCGCAGGCACGATTCGACGTCGAGATCTCGCTGCGCGAACTGCGCGACGGATCGCTCACCGGCCGCCTCGTCTACGACACGAAGCTGTTCGACGACGACACCATCGCCCGCTGGGTGACCCGCCTCAGCGGAGTGCTCGCGCAGGTCGCGCAGCATCCGTCGCTGCCCGTGGGCGACCTCGACCTCGGTGCCCCGGCTGTCGAGGCTGCCGAACCCGGCACGGAAGCGACCTTCGCCGAGATCATCGACCGGTCGCCGGCCTGCGTGACCGAACCCGGTGGACGGACCGTCGAGATCCGCACGGCGGCACGCCCGCTCGCGTGGACGTTGATCGAGCGGGGTATCGGGACGGAAGATCGTGTGGCCGTCGTGCTCTCGCGGTCGACGCGCTCGGTGCTCGCCGCCGCGGCCGTCGCGCTGAGCGGCGCGGCCTTCGTGCCCGTCGATCCCGGCCAGCCCGCCGCGCGGATCGCCCGGTTGCTCGGCGCATCCGGCGCGCGGTACGCGATCGTCGACGGCGAGGTCGCGTTGCCCGACGGGATCGAGCCGATCGTCTTCACCGTCGAGGGCGATGCCCGCCCGATCACCGATGCCGATCGGGTGCGACCGCTGCGCCTCGACAACACCGCCTACGTCGTCTACACCTCGGGATCCACCGGCCGGCCCAAGGGCGTGGTGGTCTCGCACCGCGGACTCGGCCCGCTCGCGCAGTCGTTCATCGAGCGCTTCGACCTGCCTGCTGCCTCCGGCACCGTCACCGACGCGCGGGTGCTGCACTTCGCGACCCCCGCCTTCGACGGCGCGGTGCTCGAATACGTCCTGGCGCTCACCTCCGGTGGCACGCTGGTGGTGGCGCCCGCCGACCTGTTCGGTGGCGACGAACTGGTGGAACTGCTTCGCGCCGAAGGCATCACCCACTGGTTCTCGACGCCCTCGGTGCCCACCCAGCTCGACCCCACCGCACTCGACGCTCTCCGCACGATCGCGATCGGTGGCGAGGCGTGGCCGGTCGAGACCGCCGAACGCTGGGCACCCGGCCGCACCCTGCTCAACGTCTACGGACCCACCGAGACGACGGTGCTCGCCACCTCGAGCGAACCCTTCGCACCGGGCGACCGGCTCACCATCGGTACCGGCCTCGTCGGCGTCACCGCGGTGGTGCTCGGCGAACGCCTGCGGCCCGTGCCCGAGGGAGTGACCGGCGAGCTGTACCTCGGGGGACAGGGCGTCGCCCGTGGATATCTCGACGCACCGGCACTCACCGCCGACCGGTTCGTCGCGAACCCGTTCGGCGCCGGACGCCTCTACCGCACAGGCGATCTCGTCCGCTGGACGGGACACGACGACGACCGCGCCCTCGAATTCGTCGGCCGCAGCGACCATCAGGTCAAGATCCGCGGTTTCCGCATCGAACTCGGCGAGATCGACGCGACCCTGCAGAACCACCCGGGCATCGGCACCGCCGTGACCGTGGTGCGCGGCGACACCCTCGCCACCTACGTGCACAGCCGCAACGGCCGCCTCGACCCGCACGAGATCCGCGAGTGGGCCGCCGAGCGGCTGCCCCGGCACATGGTGCCCGCGACCGTCACCGTGCTCGACGCGCTGCCGCTCACCAGCACCGGCAAGATCGACCGCGCGGCCCTGCCCGAGCCGGTGGTCGCCGCGACTCGCACCGACGGGTATCGCAGCGCCACCGAAGAACTCGTCGCCGGTGTCGTCTCCGACCTGCTCGATCTGCCGAGCGTCGCCGGATCCGACGACTTCTTCGCTGTCGGCGGCAACTCGCTGCTCGCGACCCAGCTCGCGGCGCGTCTGCGGGGCGTCGCCGGTCGCCGGGTGGGTGTGCGCGACATCTTCGAGCACCCCACCGTCACCGAACTCGCGAACCTGCTCGCCGAGGAACCCGCGGGCGAGCACCTGCCGCTCGTGCACGTCGACGACGACAGCGACGTACCGCTCGCCCCCGCGCAGCAGCGCATGTGGCTGCTCAACCGGTTCGACGTGGCCGACCGCGTCGACGGCGGCGATCACATCGCCTTCGCGCTCGACCTCGACGCCGACACCGATCTCGACGCGGTGCGCGCGGCCGCCGCCACGGTGGTCGCACGCCACGACTCGCTGCGCACGGTCTTCCCCGACAGCCCGTCCGGCCCGCGCCAGCACGTGCTGCCGACGGTGACACTCGACCTCGAGCCCGTCGACCCCGGCACCGCCCTCGATGCGGAACTGGCCGAATTCGCCCGTGTGCGTTTCGATCTCACCGTCGACGCGCCGATCCGCACCCGCCTGTACCGGACGGACTCCGGTTACGTGCTCGCCGTGGTGATCGACCACATCGCCGCCGACGGCCTGTCGCTGCTGCCGCTCGGACGCGACGCCGTCGCCGCCTATCGCGCCCACCGCGACGGGGAATCGCCGGACCTGCCGGCTCCGGCGGTCACCTACCGCGACTACGCGCGCTGGCACCGGGCCGTGCTCGGCGACGAGAACGACCCCGACAGCCTCGCGGCCCGGCAGCTCGCCTTCTGGAAACAGACCCTCGACGACGCGCCGCCGCTGCTCGCGCTGCCCACCGACCGTCCCCGCACCGCGGCGTCGACGGGCACCGCGGGTCGCGCGAGCTTCACGATCCCCGCCGAACTGCACGCCGCGATCGACAAGCTCGCCCGCGCCCACGACGTCACACCGTTCATGGTGCTGCACGCCGCGCTCGCGACGCTGCTCTCGGCGCTCGCCGCCACCGACGACGTCACCGTCGGCACCCCGGTCTCCGGACGCAGCGACGCCGCGGTCGACGACGTGGTGGGCATGTTCGTCGGCACCGTGCCGCTGCGGCTGCGGGTGCATCCGCGCCGCACCTTCGCCGACCTGCTCGCCGATACCCGCCGCGCCGACCTCGACGCCTTCGCCCACGCCGACGTGCCGTTCGACCGCATCGTCGACGCGGTGGGCGCCGGCACCGACGCCCACCATCCGTTGTTCCAGGTCATCCTGGCGTACGAGTCGTTCTCACTCGACGAGTTCGCGCTGCCCGGCAGTTCCACGACGATCCGCGAGATCCCGGTGGGCACCGCCCGCGTCGACCTGGAGATGACCGTCCGGGAACGTCGTTCGGAGACCGGTGTACCGGCCGGCTTGGACACGATCCTGACGTACTCGGACGAACTTTTGGATTCGCACACGATTGTGCAGTGGCAGTCGTGGTTTGTGCGTATCCTCGACTCTGTTACCGCCGATCCGGCAGTGCCGGTCGGCGGTATCGAGTTGTGCGGCGCCGACTTCACCCCCGTCGGCGCCGCGCAGCAACTTCCGGCCGAGTCGCTGCCCGAGCTGGTCGCGCAACGCGTGGCCGACGATTCCGAGGCCGTCGCCGTGGTGGGGGACGGGTACTCC
Organism: Rhodococcus gordoniae; assembly: GCF_001646655.1. GTDB lineage: Bacteria > Actinomycetota > Actinomycetes > Mycobacteriales > Mycobacteriaceae > Rhodococcus > Rhodococcus gordoniae. Next base: position 21,396 of record NZ_LPZN01000046.1, read on the forward strand.
CTCAGCTACGGCGCCCTGTGGTCGCGCTCGGGCGCGCTCGCCACACTCCTTCGTGAACACGGCGTCACCGCCGAGGACGTCGTCGCGGTCGCACTGCCGCGGACCCCCGAACTGGTCGTCGCGATCCTCGCCGTCTCCCGCGTCGGCGGCATCTACCTGCCCGTCGACGTCACGCATCCCGCCACGCGCCTGCAGGCCCTGCTCGACGACGCGCAACCCACCCTGGTGGTCACCGACAGCGACCTCACCGACATCCGTTTTCCCGCAGTGCGACTCGACGATCCGCAGGTGGCCGCCCGCCTCGACGACGGTGCCCTCTTCGATTTCCCGCTCGTCGCGGATCTCGGCGCCTACATCGTCTACACCTCGGGATCCACCGGCACCCCCAAGGGCGTGCAGGTGACGCACCGCAACGTGCTGTCGCTGCTCGCCGCGACCGTCGGCGAATTCGGGTTGCGCGCCGACGACGTGTGGACGCTGTTCCATTCGCCGGCCTTCGATTTCTCCGTGTGGGAGATGTGGGCGCCGCTGGGCACCGGTGCCCGCGTCGTCATGGTCGACCACCTCACCGTGCGCGACCCGGCCGCCTTCGTCGACGTGCTCACCCGCCACCGCGTGACGGTGCTCAACCAGACCCCCACGGCGTTCTACCAACTCGCCGCCACCGACCACGCGCCGCTCGACGACCTGCGGCTGCTGATCTTCGGCGGCGAAGCCCTCGACCCCGCGCGCGTACGTCCGTGGGCCGAGCGCCACCCGCACGTGCGGGCGGTCAACATGTTCGGCATCACCGAGACCACCGTGCACGTCACCTTCGGCGATGCCACCGCGACCGGCATCGGCGCGCCGCTGCCCGGTCTCGCCGTGGACGTGCTCGACTCGTCGCTGCGACCCGCACTGCCCGGCGCGATCGGCGAATTGTACGTGCGCGGAGACCAACTCGCGTGCGGCTACCGCGCCCACCCCGGCCGGACCGCGACGCGCTTCGTCGCCGCCCCGGGTGGCGCCCGCCGCTACCGCACCGGCGACCTCGGACGCCGCGACAGCAGCGGTGCCCTGCACTATCTGGGGCGCGCCGACCAGCAGATCGAACTGCGTGGCTACCGCATCGAACCCGGCGAGATCGAAGCCGCCCTGCTGCGCAGCGAGGGTGTGCGTCAGGCGGTGGTGCTGCTGCGCGACGACCGGCTCGTCGCCTATCTCGTCGGCGGCGACGCTCCCGCCGCCCTGCGCGACCTGCGCCGCAGCCTGCCCGACTATCTCGTGCCGTCGGCCGCCGTGGTCCTCGACGCGCTGCCGCTCACCGCGAACGGCAAACTCGACCGCGCCGCGCTGCCCACCCCCGACATCACCGCCGGTGGGGGAGCGGCACCGCACGGGCCGGTCGAGGAGCTGGTCGCGGACCTGTGCGCCGAACTGCTCGGGATCGCCCCCGGCACCCTCGGCGCCGACGACGACTTCTTCCACCTCGGTGGCAACTCGCTGCTCGCCACGCGTCTCGCGGGCCGCCTGTCGGATGTGCTGGACACCGATGTCACCGTGAGAGACATCTTCGAGAACCGGACCATTGCGGCCTTGACCTCATACATAACCACCAGAAGCGATACGCCTTCTCGCCGTGTGCCTCTCGTCGCCGACCCCGACGCACCGGCTCCGCTGTCGGCGGCGCAGCAGCGCCTGTGGTTCATCAACCGCCTCGACCCGCAATCCCCGAGCTACAACCTGCCGTTCGCGGTGCGGCTCGAGGGGAACCTCGACATCGGCGCTCTCGCCGCCGCCGTAGGCGACGTGCTCGAACGGCACCGCACGCTGCGCACCGTCTACCCGGCCGCCGACGAGTACACCGTGCTGCCCGCGGCACGCCCCGATCTCGAACCGGTGGCCGTGCCCGAAGACGCCCTCGACGAGTTCGTCCGCGATTACGCCACCACCGGTTTCGATCTCACCGTCGAACCCCCGGCCCGCCTGCGGCTGTACCGGACGGCACCCGACCGGCACGTGCTGCTCGTCGTCCTGCACCACATCGCGGCCGACGGCTGGTCGCTCACGCCGCTGCTGCGCGACATCGCCGTCGCCTACGAAGCCCGCCTCACCGGCGCGGCCCCCGAGCTGCCGACACTGCCCGTGCAGTACACCGACTACGCGCGCCGGCAGCGCAGCATCGCCGACGAGCAGATCCCGTACTGGCTGGACGAACTCGCCGGCCTGCCCGACGAGGTGACCCTGCCCGGCGACCGGCCGCGACCCGCACAACCCACCGGACACGGTGCCGCCCACACCGTCTCGCTCGACGCCGATCTCGTCCGCGGTCTGCACGCCCTGGCCCGTGAGGGTCGCGCGACGGTGTTCATGGTGCTGCACGCCGCGCTCGCGGCGCTGCTCGCGCGGCACGGTGCCGGTCGCGACATCCCGATCGGCACCGCCGTCTCCGGTCGCGGCGACCCGCAGCTCGACGACGTCGTCGGTATGTTCGCCGGCACCCTCGTGCTGCGCACCGACGTCGATCCCGGCGTCACCTTCGCCGAGCTGCTCGCGCAGGTGCACCGCCGCGACCTCGCGGCCTACACGAACCCCGACGCGCCGTTCGAGACGCTCGTCGAGAAGCTGCGGCCCGCCCGCAGCGAAGCGCGGCACCCGCTGTTCCAGGTGGCGCTGTCGCAGGCGCGGCCCGTCGCCTCGACCTTCGCGCTGCCCGGCCTGACCGTCACGGCCGAGCCGGTCGACACCGAACACGTCAATGTCGACGTGCAGGTCACCGTCACCGAGCAGCAGGACGGCATCGACCTCGAATTCTTCTACAGCACAGACCTGTACGACGCCGACACCGTCGCCGCCTACGCCGATCGTCTGCGCGCGATCCTCAGCGCGGCCGTCGCGGATCCGGATGTGCGGGTCGGGGAGATCGACCTGCACGGCGACACTGCTCTGCCCGCCGTGGGTGCCACACTGGGTGCGCCGCGATCGCTGCGGCGGTGGCTGGCGCAGGGTGCGGCCGCCGGTGGCGAGGAACTCGCGATCGTCGACGGCGACCGCGAACTGTCGTATCCCGAACTGCTCCACTACTCCGACGCTCTCGCTGCACGCCTGCAACTCGCCGGTGTGCGTCCGGGCGATCCGGTGGCGTGCGCCTACCCGCGCTCGCTCGAATCGGTGCTCGCCGTGTGGGCCATCATCGGCGCCGGTGCCGCACCGATGCTCGTCGACCCCACCGCCCCCACCGCGCGCCTGGCCGAGATGCTCGCCGAGGTGCGCGTGGGGGTCGGTGAAGCACCGGCACTTCCGACGAGCGTGCGGTGGCTCGAGGTGACCTCCGACGACGAGCATCCGCTCGCCGACGTCGTCGACCCCGCACCCGACGCCCCCGCCTATTTCGTCTTCACCTCCGGCACCACCGGAAATCCCAAGGCCGTCACCGTCACCCAGCGCGCCGCGAGCGCGTTCGCCGAGGACATCGGCGAATACATCGCGGCCGTCCCGGGCGATCGCGTACTGCACGTCGCGGCACCGTCGTTCGACGCCGCGATGCTCGAGATGCTCACCGCCGGCATCGCCGGCGCGACGCTCGTGGTGGCCGGCGCCGACGGCTACGGCGGCGCCGCCCTCGGTGATCTGCTCGACAGCGCCGCCATCACCCACGCGATGATGACACCGTCCACTCTCGCCACTGTGCCGGTGCGCGACCTGCCCGCCCTGCGCACCCTCGTGCTCGGCGGCGACCGCCTGACCCGCGAGATCGTCGACCGCTGGAGCGGCGGGCGCACTCTGATCAACAGCTACGGCCCGGCCGAGGCCACGATGTTCGTCACCAACTCGCAGCCCCTGCGCCCCGGCGACGACATCGTCATCGGCACCCCCGTCCGCGGCGTCACCGTCGAGGTGCTCGACGAGCGGCTGCGTCCCGTGCCCGCCGGAGTGGTCGGCGAACTGTACGTCTCGGGACCGCGACTCGCGTCGGGCTACCGCGACGCCGCCGCACGCACGGCAGCGCGCTTCGTCGCCGGACCCGACGGCCGCCGCTACCGCACCGGCGACCTCGTGCGCTGGACCCGCGCCGGTGCACTCGAATTCGTGGGCCGCAGCGACAACCAGATCAAGCTGCGCGGCGTGCGCATCGAACCCGGCGAGATCGACACCGCCCTCACCGCACTCGACGGCGTCGAACGGGCGGTGACCCGCGTGCGCGGAGGTCGCCTCGTCTCGTACGTCACCGGCGGGAACCTCGACGGCTCCGACCTGCGGGCGCAGCTGCGCAGCGTCCTGCCCGCACACCTCGTGCCCACCGCGATCGTGCCGCTCGCCGCGATCCCGCTCACCTCCCACGGCAAGGTCGACGCCGCCGCGCTGCCCGAACCCACCGCCGGTGACGGCAGCGAACCGCGCACGGAGACCGAGGCGCTCGTCGCCCGGATCATCGGCGACGTCCTCGGCGACGGTGCGACGGTGGGACGCACCGACGACTTCTTCGCCGTCGGCGGCAACTCGCTGCTCGCCACCGTCCTCGTCGGACGCCTGCGCGACGAGACGGGCACCGAGGTGCCGCTGCGCACCGTCTTCGCGAACCCCACCGTCGACGCACTCGCGGCCGCTCTCGACGCCGGTGGTTTCGACACCGGTGCCGGGCCCGCCGCGGTCTCGCCGCGACCGGCACGGATCCCGCTCGGCCGCGCGCAGCGCCGCCTGTGGGGTCTGAGTTCCCTTGCCCCCGATGCGTACCGGCTGCGCAGCGAGGTGAGCCTGAGCGGACCGCTCGACCTCGGTGCCCTGCAGGCCGCGCTCGGCGACGTCGCGCTGCGCCACGAGATCCTGCGCACCGACTACATCGTCGACGGCGACGGGGTGTACCAGCAGATCCACGAGGCGCCGCGCAGCGACCGGTGGCGCGTGCGACTCGAACGCACCGGCCCCGACCGGCACGTGCTGCACCTCGACGTCGACCATTCGATCGCCGACGGCACGTCGCTGCGACCGTTGCTGCGCGACCTCACCATCGCCTACCTCGCCCGGGTGAACGGCACGGCCCCGCAGTGGGAGCCGCTGCCGCTGCAGTACGCCGACTACGCCCTGTGGGAAGCCGAACGCGGTATCCCCGAACGCGACCTCGAGCACTGGCGCCGCGCCCTCGACGGACTGACCGTCACCGAACTGCCCGCCGACGCCCCCGGAACCGACACCGGGGCGCGCAGCGTCGACTTCACCGTGCCCGCCGATGTGCGCGACGCGCTCGCCGAACTCGCCCGAGCGCACGGCGCCACCGAGTTCATGGTGCTGCACGCCGCGCTGTCGGTGCTGCTCGCGCGACTCGGCGGCAGCGACGACATCGCCGTCGCCGCGGTGGTGGGCGGACGCCGCTGGGCGCAGCTCGAAGAGCTCGTCGGGCCGTTCCTCGACACGCTCGTGCTGCGCGCCCGCGTGGCCCCCGACATGTCGTTCACCGGGTTGCTCGGCCAGGTCCGCGATTTCGACGTCGCCGCCTTCGACCACGTGACCGTGCCCTACGAGCAGCTGCTGTCGGAGCGGCAGAGCGGTGCACCGCAGGTCGCGCTGGCGTTGCAGGACTTCGGCATCGGCCCGATCACCCTCGGCGAGCTCACCGTCGAGGCCCGCGAAATCCTCGACGACACACCGAAGTTCGACCTGCAGTTCACCCTCGCCCCGCGCCCCGGCGGCTACACCGGCACGCTCGTGTTCGACGCCGCCCGCTTCACCGGCCGCACCGCCGAACTGCTCGCCACCCGATTCGTCGCGCTCCTCGAGGCCGTGGCCGGCGCACCCGGCAGCACCATCGGTGAAGTGGCGGTCGACACCCCGGCGCCCGCCCTCGACGGCGGCGAACCCGCCCCGGCACGCACGCTCGCCGAGATGCTGCGCGCCACCGCCGCCGCACATCCCGATCGCGAGGCCCTGCGCGGCGACGGCGAATCGCTCACCTACCGCGAACTCGACGAGCAGTCCGACACCCTCGCCTGCCGGTTGCGGGCCGAGGGCGCGCGGGACGGGAAGATCGTGCGCATCGACGCCCCGCGCAGCGTCGACTACATCCGCACCCTGTGGGCGATCACCAAGACCGGTGCGGCCTTCACACATTCGCGGCAGGCGGGGGAGACGTGCCTGCCCGGCACCGCCTACGTCGTGTCCACCTCCGGCTCCACCGGCACCCCGAAGCGGGTCGCGGTGACGCACCGCGGACTCGCCCCGCTCGCCGCCGAAGCGGCCGAGCGATACCGGGTCGAGCCCGGCGACCGCGTGCTGCACGGCTATTCACCCGAGTTCGACGCGGCACTGCTCGAACTGCTGCTCGCCCACACCACCGGCGCGACCCTCGTCGTCGCACCCCCGGACGTGTATGCGGGTCAGGACCTGCACCGCTACCTCGCCGAGCAGCGCATCACCCACTACCTGTCGACCCCCACCGTGCTCGGCACCCTCGACCCCGAGGGCCTGCCCGACCTGAAGGTCGTCGCCTCCGGAGGCGAATCGCTGTCGCCGTCGCTCGCGGCACGCTGGGCCGACGGCCGCGTGATGCTCGACGCGTACGGGCCGACCGAGGCCACGATCGTCGCGACCCTCGTCGATATCGAACCCGGCACCCGCCCGAACATCGGTAAGCCCGTGCCCGGCACCGTCGCCCACGTGCTCGACGCGCGACTGCGTCCCGTCCCGGCCGGCGCCGTCGGCGAGCTGTACCTCGCCGGTGAAGGCCTCGCCGCCGGTTACCTCGACGACCCGGCCCGCACCGCCGAACGCTTCGTCGCCGCCCCCGGCGGCGCACGCATGTACCGCACGGGCGACCGCGTCCACCGCCGCGTCGACGACACCCTCGGCTATCTCGGCCGCACCGACCGCCAGCTCAAGGTGCGCGGCGTGCGCATCGAACCCGGCGAACTCGAGGCGACGCTGCTCGCCCAGCCCGGTATCCGGCAGGCCGCGGTGGTCGCGGTGGCGGGCACGCTCGTCGCCTTTGCGGCCGGACCGGACCTGTCGGCCGACGACATCACCGCGCGCGTCGCGCTCGTCGTGCCGCCGCACCGCATGCCCACCCGCGTGCACGTGCTCGACCAGTTGCCCCTCACACCCAACGGCAAACTCGACGTCGCCGCACTCGAACTGCACGATACCGCCGCACTCGACGACGATGCCGCCCTCGACCGGCCCCTCACCGACGCCGAGGACCTCGTGGTCACCGTCGCCGAGGACGTGCTCGGTGCCCGTCCGGCCGCGCACCGCGGGTTCTTCACCGCCGGCGGCGACTCGCTCTCGGCCGTCGTCTTCGCCGCGCGGCTGAGCGAGGCGTTCGGCACCGACGTGCCGGTGCGCGAGGTACTGGCCGCCCCCACCCTCGCTGCGCTCGCCGCCCGCATCGAATCCGGCGACGACCATCGCATCGCGCTGCGCCGCTACGACGACGACACCCCGCCGCCCATCGCCCCCGCGCAACGCCGCCTCGGCATCGTCGCGCGCGCCGAGACCGGCACCGCCGGCTATCTCGTGCCGGTCGTGCTGTCGCTGACCGGCGACCTCGACGTCGACGCCCTCGCCGCCGCGGTGAGCGACGTCGTCGACCGGCACCGCGTGCTGCGCACCGCCTTCACGGGCGACGTGCAGGTGCTCGCCGACCCGCCGGTGCTCGAACACTCCGCGCCGGACGATGTCGCCGCGGCCGTGACTGCCACGATCACGACCCCCTTCGACATCACCGCGCAGGCGCCGATGCGGATCCGGTTGTTCGACGCCGAACCCGGCCGCCGGGTGCTCGCCGCCGCCGTGCACCACATCGCGTTCGACGGCGCGTCCGTCGCACCGCTGCTCACCGATCTCGCCGCCGCCTACGCCGCGCGTCGCGGGGGAGCGGCGCCGGTCTTCGAACCGCTGCCCGTCACCTACGGCGACTACGCCCGCTGGCAGCACGAACTGCTCGGCGACGCCACCGATCCGGGCTCGCTCGCGGCCCGCCAACTCGGCTACTGGACAACCGCACTCGCCGGCCTGCCCGACAGCCCGCTGCCGCTGCCCGCCGACCGGCCGCGCCCCGCGCAGCCGAGCCACCGTGGCGCGCAAATCGTCTCGACTCTCGATGCCCAGACCCATCGTCGCCTGCGGGAGGTGGCGCGCAGCCACGACGTGACGGTATTCATGCTCGTCCACGCCGTCTTCGCCGCGATGCTCGCGCGTCGCAGCGGACGCACCGACATCGCCGTCGGCACAGCGATCGCGGGTCGCACGGATGCGCGCCTCGACCGGCTCGTCGGCATGTTCGTCGGCACCGTGGTGCTGCGCACCGCCGTCGACCCGTCCCGGCCGTTCACCGAACTGCTGCGCGAGGTGCGGGCCACCGATCTCGGGGCACTCGCGCACGCCGACGTGCCGTTCGACGAGGTCGTCGCCCGGCTCGCGCCGCGCCGCGATCCGTCGTACAGCCCGCTCTTCCAGGTGCTGCTCACCCACCGCGTCGAGGTCAAGGAGGCGCTGCCGCAGTTGCCGGACGTGCAGGTCGCCGACACCGATGCCGGGGAACCGGCCGCGCAGTTCGATGTGGTCGTCGAGCTCGTCGAACGCGAGGCCGGACTGGACCTGCGCCTGGTGTACGCGACGGACCTGTTCGACGCCACCACCGGCGACGCGATGCTCACCGACCTCGTCGCGATACTCGCCGCCGCGCTCGCCGAACCCGAGCGTGCCGTCGGCGATCTCGCCGTGCCGGTGCCCGAGCCGCTGTCGGCGCCCGCCGTCGAGCCGCGCACCCTGCCCGAGATCCTCGCGACCAGCGTCGACCGGCATCGCGGACGCATCGCGGTGCGCTCGGGCACCGTCGCCTGGACCTACGGCGGACTCGACGCCCGCGCCGACGAGATCGCCTCCGTGCTCGCCTCGCACGGCGTGCGACGCGGCGACCTCGTGGCGATCGCGGTGCCGCGCAGCGAGTACTGGCCGCTCGCCGTCTGGGCGATCACGAAACTCGGTGCGGCCTGGGTGTCGGTCGACCTCACCCAGCCCGACGCGCGCAGCGCCGCGATCCTCGCCGGCTCCGGTGCCCGCATCGGCCTGACCGTCGGCGACCGCGAACTCGGCCACGTGACGTGGATCGACCTCACCGCCGACCGCAGCATCGACTTCGACGCCGTCGAACCACCGCGCCCCGCAGTGACATCCGGCGATCTCGCCTACACGATCTACACATCCGGCACCACGGGCACCCCCAAGGGCGTCGACGTCACCCATCGCGGACTCGCGGCGCTGCTCGACGTCCAGAGCACTCTGCTCGGCCTCGGACCGGAATCGCGTGTACTGCAGGTCGCCTCGCACACCTTCGACGCCGCGATCTTCGAACTGCTCTCCGCCCACGCGCACGGCGGCGCCCTCGTCATCGCCCCCGATCACACCTTCGCCGGGGAACCCTTGCAGGAGTTGATCGTCGACGAGCGCGTCACGGACCTCAACCTCACGCCCACCGTGCTCGGCACACTCGACCCCGAGGCGTTCGAGCCCACGACGATCGTCGCCGCAGGTGAATCGCTGCCCGGTGCGCTGGTGAGCCGCTGGTCGCGGCACCGGATCGTCAACGGTTACGGGCCCACCGAGTTCACCGTCGCCGTCTCGTATTCCGCTCCGCTGAGCGGCGGCGAGAAGCCGGGCATCGGCACGCCCGTCGCCGGTGCCGGCGCCTACGTGCTCGACTCGCGCCTGCACCCCGTGCCGCGCGGCACCGTCGGCGAACTCTACGTGACCGGCGACAGCATCGCCCGCGGGTACCGCTACGAATCCGGTCTCACCGCAACACGATTCGTCGCCGACCCGTTCGGCGACGGCGGGTCGCGGCTGTACCGCACGGGCGACCTGGTTCGGATCCTGCCGAACGGGGTACTGGATCACGTGGCCCGCATCGACGATCAGGTGAAGATCCACGGGATCCGCATCGAACCCGCCGAGGTCGACGCCGCGCTGCTGACCCGCCCCGGCATCGCCGCGGCCGTCACCGTGCCGCAGCCCGGGCGGGCCGGAGACACCGTGCTCGTCTCCTACATTCAGCCCGAGACCGGCACCGCACCCGACGTCGCCGCACTGCGCCGCGCGCTCGTCGCCGAGCTGCCCCGGCACCTGCGGCCGGCGAGCATCACCGTCGTCGACGCGTTGCCGCTGTTGCCGTCCGGCAAGGTCGACCGTGCGTCGCTGCCCGAACCCGACGGCACGACCGACGAACCGCTCGTGGCGCCGCAGGGACGCATCGCGCAGACCGTCGCCGCAGTGTTCGCCGCCCACCTCGACCTGCCCGTCGACGAGATCTCCGCCGACCGCGGATTCTTCGACCTCGGAGGCAGTTCCATCGGAGCCGTCGGTGTGGCCGGTGAACTGCGCGACGCCCTCGGCGCCGACGTCCCCGTCGAATGGCTGTTCACCAGCCCGGATCTCGCCGCTCTCGCCGACCGCATCGAACACGGCCGCAGTAATGACGAGCGCGACCCGCGCAGCGACGACGACCGCGACCCGCTCGGCAGCATCGTCGAGATCGCCGGTCGCGGCGACGAACGGCCCCCGCTGTTCTGCGTGCACCCCATCAGCGGACTCGCCTGGATGTACGCAGGATTGGCGCCTCATCTGGGCGGCCGCACCGTCTACGGTCTGCAGGCAACGGGCTTCGACGACATTCCGGACAGCATCGGCGAACTCGCCGCGCGGTATGTCGCCGAGATCCGTAAGGTGAACGCCGATGGTCCCTACCACCTGCTGGGCTGGTCGGTGGGCGGCACCATCGCACACGAGATGGCTGTGCAACTACGCGAGCGCGGTGAGCAGGTCGGTGCGGTAGTGCTGCTCGACACCCTCACACCCGAGACCTTGCCTGCCGAGCCCCATCCCGCGGCAGAGAACGTGCCCGACATCGCCGGGCTGCCCGAAGAACTCGTCGCCGAGGTCCGCCGCCGCACCGACGCCGCCGCGCAGGCCGTCGAAACCGCGGTGCGCAGGCACACCCTCAGCGAATACGACGGCGACATCGACCTGGTGGTCGCCGCACCCGATCTCGACCGGCACCCAGACCTCGCTGCCACCTGGCAGCGATATGTGCGCGGTCTCGTCGTCGAACATCCGGTGCCGTTCACGCACTCGGAACTGGCCGATCCGGACGCGGTGCGTGCGATCGGCCCGGTGCTCGACAGCGTGCTCGAGCGCCACGACGACCCCCACACCGCGCCCACCGGGTGCGCACGCAGTGTTACCGCAACGAGGGAGACGCCCTGATGGAAGTACATGATTACCTGCGAATTCTGCAGGCGAGGTGGAAGATCGTCGCCGTCACGACGGTGGTGGCGGTTCTTGCCGCACTCGGCGCCTCCCTGCTGACCACGCCGCAATACGAAGCCAAGACACGCCTGTTCGTGTCGACCTCGTCGGGCGCGTCGGTGCAGGAGATCTACCAGGGCAACCTGTTCTCGCAGCAGCGCGTCACCTCCTACACCCAACTGCTCGAAGGCACCACCCTCGCGCAGCGCACCCTCGACACGCTCGGTCTGGGCGACCTGTCGGCCGTCGACCTCGCCGGCAAGGTCACCGCCTCGTCGACCCCCGACACGGTGCTCATCGACACCGCCGTCACCGACGAGTCGCCGGAGCGTGCCCGCGACCTCGCCAACGCACTGTCGGACGAATTCGTCGTCATGGCACGCGAACTGGAGACCCCCGAGGACGGCGGCCCGCCCACCGCCCGCGTGGTGGTCGAGCAGTACGCGGCCACTCCGTCGTCGCCGGTGACGCCGAAGACCACGCGGAACGTCGCGCTGGGCCTGGCCGTCGGTCTGCTGCTCGGTATCGCCCTCGCGGTGCTGCGCGACCGCCTCGACAACACCATCAAGGACCGCAGCGCCGTCGAGGAACTCGCCGGCACCGGTGTGGTGGGTGTGATCCCGCTCGACAAGGCCCGGCACGAGGACCCGGCGATCGTGTTCGCCGACGCCAACAGCGGCGACGCCGAGGCCTACCGCGAGATGCGGACCAACCTGCAGTTCCTCGAGGTCGACAACCCGCCGCGCGCGATCGTCATCACCAGCTCGCTGCCCAGTGAGGGCAAGACCACCACGGCCGTCAACACGGCTCTCGTGCTCGCCGAGGCCGGCCACTCTGTGGTGCTCGTCGAGGCCGACCTGCGCCGTCCGCGCGTGACGAAGTACCTCGGCACGCTCGGCGACGCCGGCCTGTCGACCGTGCTGGCGAACCAGGCCACCCTCGAGGACGTGCTCCAGCCGACCCGCTTCGACGGCATGTGGGTGCTCGCCGCCGGCGGACTGCCGCCCAACCCGTCCGAGCTTCTCGGGTCCGCGCACGCCCGCGAGGTCATCGAGGACCTGCGGTCGCGCTTCGACTACGTCATCATCGACGCGCCGCCGCTGCTGCCCGTCACCGACGCGGCGATCCTGACGAACATCGCCGACGGCGCGCTGCTCATCGCGCGCTACGGCAAGACCACCCGCGAGCAGTTCGCGCGGGCCGTCGGCAACCTGCGTGCGGTCAACGCCCCCGTGCTGGGCACGATCCTCGCGATGACCCCCACCAAGGGTCGCGGCACGGCCTACGAGTACCGGTACTACTACAGCTCCGACAAGGACGGCGCCGCTCCGGCCGCCCGGACGAGCACGCCGGCGGCGCAGCGCGTCGATCCGTCGGGGCAGACCGCACCGGCATCTCGGACGGCCCCGGCACCTCGGCCGGCCGAGCCGGCGCGAGAGGCACAGCCGGCACACTCGGCACAGCCGTCGCAGCCGACCCCGTCGGCGCCCGCCCAGGAAACGGCCCGGCCGCAGAACGGTCACCGTCACGTCGAGCCGCCGGCCACGCAGGCCTACCCGGCGCCGAGCAACGACGCCTACCACTACCGCGCCGCGGAGCAGTTCCCGCCCGCGCCGCAACCCGCCTCGGAGCGCTACGGCAGCGAGCCCTACCAGGCGCCGCAGGCGTACTCCTCCGCCGAGCCGCTGTCGCGACCCGTGGTGCACGCACCGCGGCGCCCGGTGAACGATTCAGGAACGGAGACCGGCGAGGAGAGGTAGCAGCAGGTCGGCGATCTCGGATCCGACCGCGACGAACGTCTCCTCGTCGCGGCCGATCGGGTCGACGATGTCCTCCGGCCCGGGCGCAGACATCTGCGCCCGGGCCGTCGCCAATTCTGCGACGGTCTGTGCTCCGGTGGCCTCGTGCAGCCGGGCCGCCTCACGCAGAGTGAACGTCGCGCGCATCCTGCGCGGCGCGAGCTGGATCACCTTGGCCCGGTGCCGCTCGCTCATCGTGATGATCATGTCGGAGTCCTCCGCGATCTGCGGTGTGATCCGACGCGCGGCGAAACCGTCCGGATCGCCTCCGAGCTGCTGCAACACGAGTGCTGCGGTGGGTTCCATGCCGTAGCCGACCATGGCCCGGGTGCCGGCGCTGTGCGCCGAGAGATCATCGCGGCCGACCTCGGACGCGTACGCGGTGGTCAGCCTCTCTGCGGTCGGTGAGCGGCAGATGTTTCCGGTACACACATAGAGAATCCGCATCCGGCGATCCTATGGGAGAGGCCTTCGGGGTGCTCGGTCCCGGTGTATGTCACCCTAACGGCCCTGGTGACTCGCCGGTAACGTTCTGTACCATCGTCGGTGATTTCGGGCGCCGGGGGAAGCTGACGCAGCTGGCGCAACCAACGTCGAAGGCGGCTGATGAGTTCTATTCTCGGTGTAACCGTGGGGGAGAGCGCCGTTCGGGTGGTGCGGCCGGTGGATCGAACATCCCCGACCGCAGGATTCCAGTTCCAGGTGGTCGAGACGGGTAAGGACGATCCGGCGCGTCTGGCTGCGGGCACCCTCGGGGTGCTCTTCCAGACGGGTGTCGCGGGCGACCCGATCGAGCGTGTGGGGTTGGTCTACCGCGACCAGGCCCAGGCCGATCGGCTGCGCGCGGCGATGGCCGTCGAACACATCGACCGCTACCTGCTCGTCTCCGAACCCGAGGCCGCGGTCACCTATCTGCAGGCCACCGGAGAACTCGGGAGCAACACCGCAGTCTTCTACGACCTCGGCGACGCCGGACTCACCGTCACCGTCGTCGACCTCGTCTCCCGGGAAGTGCTCGCCGAACGCACCGACAGCATCGGCGGCCGGGTCTTCGACAACGTCATCCGCGACCACCAGCTCGACACCAACGGCGTGTGGCGACCCGACGACCCCGCCACCGACGACGAACTGTCGGCGCAGTGCCGCGAGGCCAAGGAGAAGCTCTCGCAGAGCGACACCGTGGCGGTGCCGGGCGCTGCCGGGGTCGTACTCATGTCGCGCGAAACCTTCGATCCGCTCATCGGTCAGTGCGTCGAGTCGTCGGCCCAGTTCGTGCACCAGGTGATCTCCCGTGCCGGTCGCAACCCGGAGGCAGTGGTCCTGATCGGCGGCGGTGCGCACATCCCGCTCGTACAGGAGGTGCTGCGCTCCTGGCTCGGCCTGCCCCTGGTGGTGCCGCACGAGCCCGAACTCGTCCTCGCCAAGGGCGGGGCCATGGCCGCCGCGCAACCGGCCACCTCGCAACCGGTGAGCACCCTCACGCGCATCGTGCCGGGCCGGCCCCCGTCGACGAGCGCCGACACCGAGCAGATCCCGGTCGTCGCCACCGCGGCCGCTGCGCCCACGGCTGCCGCCACCGGCGCGGAGTCCGCCGACGCGAAGAAGCCGTGGTGGTCGTCGCTGGCCGGTCGCGGTCCGTCGGTCAGCGGCAGGCAGATCTCCGGCGCCGGGATCGCGGGCACGGCCCTCGCAGTGGTCGCGGTCATCGGCGTGGCGCTGAGTACCGGATTCACCGGTGCCTCCGCCGACGAGACGAGCCCGACCCAGTCGTACGTCCCGCCCACCACCAGCGCGCCGCGTCCGAATCCGGCACCGGCTGTAGCTCCCACGGAGGTCACCACGACCACCTCGGCCACTCCGGAACCGGTCCCGACGACCTACACACCGCGCCCCGTCCCGCCGGCACCCGAGCCGGAACCCGCGCCGCCGCCGCCGACCATTCCGGGTCTCGGTGTGCCGTTGCCGCCGCTGCCGACGATCGAGCTGCCGCCGCTGCCGCAGATCCGCCTGCCCTGAGGTCGCCGAGTCCCCGGCTCACGCGCGTCGCGCGTGCCGGCCACTCGTCTGTCGTCCGGGTGCATCGGTGCGCGCGAGCACGGCGGCGATCGCCGTGGTGAGCGGCACCGACAAGGTGAGCGCGATGCCGCCCACGCATGCGCGGACCACCTCGATGGCCACGGCGTCACCGGTGATCACGTCGGTGATCGACCGCCCGGCCACCGAGAACAACAGCAGCAACGGCAACGCGCCGCCCGCATAGGCGAGGACGAGCGTGTAGACGGTGCTCGCGATGTGGTCGCGGCCCACGCGCATCGCCGCCGAGAAGATGTCCCGGCGCGACGAGTCGGGATCGAGCCCGGCGAGTTCGAACGCCGACGACGCCTGCGTGATGGTGACGTCGTTGAGCACACCGAGCGAGCCGATGATGAATCCGGCCAGCAGCAGGCCCGAGATCGACACGTGCCCGATGTACAGCTGCACGTCGGTGTTCTGTTCCTCCGACAGACCGGTCAGGTGCGTCAACCGGATCGCGGCATAGGACAGCACGGCCGCGACGACCATCGAGGCGAGGGTGCCGAGCAACGCCGAACTCGTCCGCAGATTCACGCCGTGCGCCAGATACAGCACCGCGTAGAGGATGAGCGCACCGCCGACGAGCGCGACCGGCACCGCGGGTTTGCCGTCCAGGAGCGCCGGAAGCATGAACACCACCAGCACGCCGAACGCGACACCGAGGCCGATCAGGGCGCGCAGACCGCGCCACCGGGCGATCGCGACGACGACGATCGCGAAGGCCGCGACCACCGCCGCGAGCGGTAAGCCGCGGGCGTAGTCGTAGAAGGAGTACTGGGTGGTGCCCGACGGGTCGGTCTGGCGGACGAGGCGGATCTCGTCGTCGGCCTGCAGTTCCGGTTGGCCCGGGCCCGGGATCACCTCGAGGAGCGTGCGGGCGCCGTCGTCGGGCCCGGATTCGATGGCGACGATGCTGCGTTCGCAGGCGAAGGTGTCGACCGCGGGCGGGGACGGTTCGCCGGTGAAGACGCGACCGAAGGACGGGCTTCCGCACGGCCCGGTGTTCTGTTCCACGACCGTCCCGGCCTCGGTGACGACTGCGCCGCCGTCGGTGGTCCGGAAGGGGGCGGGGATGTCCACGGAGCGGCTGCTCGGCCACAGCAGAGCGGTGCCGAAGAGCACCAGCAGGCCGATCCCGGTCAGCAGGCCGACGACGATCTTCGCGGCGATGGGGCCGAGGGGTGTAGGACTTTCGGCCTGTCCATGTCCGTGTCCGTGGCTGTGGCCGAAATGCCCATGTCCGTGACTCACTCGAACAGGCTAGCCAAGGCGGCGGGGAAAGATGGGCTGGTGGTGGCGGGGAGCAGGGGGG
>NZ_LPZN01000047.1 GCF_001646655.1 Rhodococcus gordoniae
TCGCGGCGAAGGTCGCCGCGTCCGCCGGGATCGAAGCGGGCGCCGACGCCGACCCGGTGGAATGGGCCGGTCGGCTTCTCGCCGAGGCCGCGGAGAACCGCGACGCCGCCGCCGCGGCGCTCGCGCGGGTCCGCACCGTCGACGAAGCCAATCGGCGCAGGCTCGACGAGGTCGTCGCTCTCGCCGACCGACTCCGCCGGCGCCGCGAGGCACTGAACGTCCTCGCCGAACTCGAGCAGACGCAGTCGCAGCGTGCCGCCATGGCGGCCGAACGCGACGCCGCGCATCGAGCGGTGGGTGTGACCGTCGTCGATCGGGAGGCCCACCGCCTCGCACGCGAGGCCGAGGCGGCTGCCGCCCGTGCCGAGGCCGCCGCGGTGCCGCTCGGGAACGACGACGAGGGTCGCGAACTGCTCGCCGCGATCGGGCCCACGCCGTCCGCCGCCGATCGCGACATCATCCGCCCACGCTGCGAGCAATGGTCCTCGGAGGCAGCGCGTCTCGATGTCCTCCTCGACCGCCGGCGCCGCCTCGCCGAGATCGAAGCCGAGCGCGAGAATCGCGCCGGGCGCCGGCGTGCCCTCACCGACGAGCGGCAGCAGGTGATCGACGAGCGTGTCGCGCTGCCCGAGCGGTCGGCCGCCGCCGCCGATGCGGTCGCCGAGGCCGAGCGGGCAGCGGCCATGCTCGCGGGTCTGTCGACCGCACGCGCCCACGCCGCCGACGCACTCGAGGCAGCCGTCGAACTCGCTTCGCGCCGAACCGAACTCGATCGCCTTGAAGGCCGGGTGCTGCAGCTGCACTCCGAATTCAACGAGGCGCGCGCTGCGCACCTCGACGTCCGGCAACGGCGGATCGACGGGATGGCCGCCGAACTCGCGGCACGTCTCACCGACGGAGAACCGTGTGTGGTCTGCGGTTCCACCGAACATCCCGCGCCTGCCCGCCCGGCGCCCGACACCGCGACGAAGGCCGACGAAGAAGGCGCCCACGCCGCCGAGCAGCGCGCCGCCACCGCGCTGGCCGAGGCGCGCGAGGCCGCCACCGACCTCGCCGGGATCGTCGCCGTTCTCCGGCAGCGTTGCGGCGACGTCGAACTCGCCGAGCTCACCGCCGCCCACGCCGAGGCGGTTCGCGCCCACGACGAGGCCGCCACCGTTGCGGGCCGGCTCGACCACCTGCGCGCGGTGGTCGAGGATCTGCGCAAGCGCGACACCGTCCTGGCCGAGCAGGAGAAGCGGCTCGACGCCGAACTGTCGGATCTCGCCCGCGAGGACGCAGTCCGCGCCGCCGAGATCACCGAGATCACCGAGCGCATCGTCGAGGCCGTCGGCGACCTCGATCTGCTCGCCCCCCGGCGCAGGGCGGTCGCCGCGTTGTCCGCCGCCGCGACCGCACTTCTCGATGCCCGCACCGCGGCCCTCCAGGCGCGGACGGCCGCCGACGAGCGTGCCGCCGACGCCCGCACCGCTGCCGTCGAGGCGGGTTTCGCTCACCTGGACAGTGCTCTCGCCGCGGTCCGGCGGCCCGAGCGACTCGTCGAGATCGACCGCGTCCTGCGTGCCGCCGACGACGAACGCGCCGTCGCCGGCTCCACGCTGAACGACCCCGCGATCGCCGCCCTCAGCGGGGACGAGGTCGCCGATGTGACAGCGGCCCGCACGGTGGTGGACGACGGTGCCGCCGCGGTGGAAGCCGCTCTGAGTGCGGCCACCGAGGCCGAGCGCCGGCACCTCGACATCGAGACCTACACCCGGCGGCTCGAGCGTGCCTGCGCCGAACTCGCTCCGTTGCTCGACGAGCACGCCGAACTGTCCGCGCTCGCCGACGTCGTGGCCGGGATGGGCTCGAACGCCAAGAAGATGTCGCTCCGCTCGTACGTGCTCGCGGCACGACTCGAGGAGGTCGCCGACGCGGCCTCCGAACGGCTCCGCAGGATGTCCGGTGGCCGTTACGAATTCGTGCATTCCGACGCGGTCGAGAGCCGTGGCCGTCGCGGCGGTCTCGGCCTCGACATCCACGACGAGTACACCGGCGCCGTGCGGTCGACGAAGACGTTGTCGGGAGGGGAGTCCTTCCAGGCGTCGCTCGCGCTCGCCCTCGGACTCGCCGACGTCGTCGCCGCCGAGGCCGGTGGGCTCGTGCTCGACACGATGTTCATCGACGAAGGGTTCGGCTCGCTCGACGCCGACTCCCTCGAGGCCGTCATGGGTGTGCTCGACGAACTACGCGCGGGAGGCCGCGTGGTGGGTGTGGTCAGTCACGTCGACGAGATGCGCCAGCGCATCCCGAGCAGGCTGCACGTGATCCGTGGCCGCTCGGGATCCACCGTCCGCGTGGCGAGCTGACCGTCCCTCACTCCTCGGAGGCGGCCGGCTCCGGAGGGGCAGGCTTGGCGTTCTTCGGATCGGGCACCGAGGTGTCGCCCGGAGCCGGCAGTGCCTTCGTCTCGTCCTCTCCTTCCCGGGCGCGTTCGTCGATCTGTTCGCCGATGTAGCGGATGACCACCGCGGTCACCGCCGCAACAGGCACGGCCAGGAACGCGCCGATGATGCCGAACAACGACGATCCCGCCGTCACCGCGAGCAGCACCACGGCCGCATGCAGATTCATCGACCGCGACTGCAGCACCGGCTGCAGCACGTTTCCCTCGATCTGCTGCACCGCGATGATGAGGACGAGCACGATGAGCGCCGTGGTGAAGCCGTTTGCGACGAGCGCCACCAACACGGCCAGCGCACCTGCGACGAACGCACCGACGATGGGTACGAACCCGCCGATGAACGTGAGGATCGCCAGCACCGGGGCGAGTGGCACTCCGAGGATCACCAGGCCGATACCGATGAACAGAGCGTCGATGAAGCTCACCAGGGCCTGCGTGCGGATGAACCCGCCGAGCGTGGTCCACATCCGCCTGAGGATCTCGTCGAAATGGCGTCCGGCGCGGCGGCCGCTCACCCTGCGCAGCCAGGGCAGGAACCGCGGGCCGTCCTTGATGAAGAAGAACGCCAGCACAAGGACGAGAGCGAGCGTGACGAGCAGCGAACCTGCCGTGCTCACGCCGGAGAACACACCCCCGGCGATCGTGGCGGCACTGCCCTGCACTCGCTCGACCACCGCGTGGACGGCATTGTCGAGCTGCTCGTCGCGCAGGTTGATCGGGGGTCCCTTCACCCACTCCTGCACGGTGTTGATGCCTTCGGTGGCCTTGTTGGCCAGGTCTGGCATCTGGGACACCACCGAAGGCACGATCCCGGCGATGATGCCGCCGACGACCGCGAAGAACATGACCAGGGTCAGGCCGGCCGCGCCGGCCGGCGGCACGCCACGTTTGGTCATGAAACGGGTGGGCGGCCACAGAATCGTGGAGACGACGATCGCGAGCGCGACCGGCAGCACGATCACCCACATCTTCTCGATGATCCAGCCGATCACCACGGCGGCAGCAGCGATGACGACGAGGCAGGCCGACCACTTGGCGAGCCAGATTCCGCCCGTGCCCAGCAGGCTTGCCCGGTCGGGTGTCACCGAAGGCTTATCACTGCTGTTGCCGCGGGGCGCGGTCTTCGATTCGGTCAACGACGGTCCTTCCGACATGTATCGAGCTCGATACCGATCGACAGTCGCCAATCTACGGTCACCGAGCGCCGCGCGTGATCCGGACGACACGACGGAAACGGCGATGAAGGGTCCCCGTCCGTGGCATTCTCGAAACGTGACGAACCGAACGAGCACGACCCGACGTCTGCGTGTGGCCGGTGCGACTGTGGCGATCGCCGCCGCCTTCGCGCTCACCGCGTGCAGCTCCGACGACACTCCCAGCGACGAGGACGTGCGCTCCTCGGCGGATGTCGCGGTCACGAGCGTTCAGGAGCAGGCAGAGGGCGCCATCTCGTCGGTGCAGAGCGTCGCGTCCAGCGCGGCCGAGCGGGCCGGCGACATCTTCGACAAGGCGAAGCTCGACGTCTTCGTCGCGGCCTTCCGCACCGGTTACCCGCAGCTGTCGGCCGACCGGGAGACGCAGGACATCGAGTCCATCGTCACCGAGACCTGCCCTCTCATCGACGAGGGTGCATCCGACCAGGAAGTGAACGCGAAGGTTCAGGAAGTCGCGGCCAACGGATCGACCGTGCCCGACGAAGATCAGGCTGCGCGCATCGCGCAGTTGGTACGCGTGGCGTGCGGGTGAAGTGAGCCGGGGATGGCCGCGTAGAATACCGATTCCGTGAGCCTTACCCTCGGAATCGTCGGTCTTCCCAACGTCGGCAAGTCGACGCTGTTCAATGCGCTGACCAAGAACGATGTGCTGGCCGCGAACTATCCGTTCGCCACCATCGAGCCCAATGTCGGCGTCGTCGAACTGCCCGATCCGCGGCTGAACCGGCTCGCCGAGATCTTCGGTTCCGAGCGCATCCTCCCGGCGACCGTCTCGTTCGTCGACATCGCCGGCATCGTGAAGGGCGCCTCCGCGGGTGAGGGCATGGGCAACAAGTTCCTCGCCAACATCCGCGAAGCCGACGCCATCTGCCAGGTCGTGCGTGTGTTCGACGATCCGGACGTGGTCCACGTCGACGGCAAGGTCGACCCGATGGCCGATATCGAGGTCATCGCGACCGAGCTGATCCTCGCCGACCTGGAGACGATCGAGCGGGCACTGCCGCGACTCGAGAAGGAATCCCGGAAGAACAAGGAACTCGTCGCCCAGCTGGAGGAGACGAAGAAGGCGCAGGCGATCCTCGAGGACGGCCGCACCATCTTCTCCGCCCAGGCCGAGGTGAAGAGCGAGCTGCTGCGCGAGCTGCACCTGCTCACCGCCAAGCCGTTCCTGTACGTCTTCAACGCCGACGAAGCCGTCCTCACCAACGAGGAGCGCAAGGAAGAGTTGCGTCAGGCCGTCGCCCCGGCCGACGCCGTCTTCCTCGACGCCAAGGTCGAGTCCGAACTCCTCGAACTCGACGAGGACGAAGCGATGGAACTGCTCGAATCCATCGGCCAGACCGAGGCGGGACTGAAGCAGCTCGCGCGCGCCGGATTCCACACCCTCGGTCTGCAGACCTACCTGACGGCCGGTCCGAAGGAATCGCGTGCCTGGACGATCCGCAAGGGCGACACCGCCCCCAAGGCGGCCGGCGTGATCCACACCGACTTCGAGCGCGGCTTCATCAAGGCCGAGATCGTCTCCTTCGCCGACCTCGACGCGGCCGGTTCGATGGCCGAGGCGAAGGCCAAGGGCAAGGTCCGCATGGAGGGCAAGGACTACGTCATGGCCGACGGCGACGTGGTGGAGTTCCGCTTCAACGTGTAGTGAGCTACGTTCCCTCAGCTCAGGTGCTCATCAGTGCGAAGTACCGTGCTGGTGAGCGCCCGTTTCTTGCGCACCTGCTCCGTACCCGTTGCCTACGGTTGATCAGTGGCCGATGGGACCGGATCGTGGACTATGCCCGGCCCCGTCGGTCCACTGGGAGCTCCCGGTAGCGTCTCCAGGCCTGAAGCAGATCGTCCCGGCTCCCCGTCGGGTTCGCCTCATGCCATGCGCGGGTGAATCGGTTGAACTCGAATTGTCCGTCGATGGACTTCGTGCCCTGATCGCGCGTGGCCAGATAGTGATCGAGAGCGTCCTGCATGGTCTGCGTGCCGTCGGTGTCCGCAAAGAAGGCGCGCATCTCCGCGTCGAAGCCGAAGGACGTTCCTACCTGCCCGATGAACCATGTACGCACGACTTGGCTGCACCTTTGGCCCTCGGGGATCACCGTCGCCGAAGTCAGCGGACCGGCCAGCTGTGCCCGGGACGCACGCTTGGCCGGCTGCGGCTCCGCGAATGGGATGCCGTCGAGTTTCGCTGCGATCCGTCGATTCAGGAGTTCCTTGCTGCCGGAGGCTCTGATGTCGAGCTGCCTGGCGAGGTCGGCCAATTCGTCCTTGCGCCAATACCAACGGAGCAGTTCGGCGCTGGTCAGGTCACCTGTCAAGGCGGGGCGGTTCTCGGCGGACACGGAGGTCCATGCTACCGGGGGGCAACGCGCCGAGAGCTCGACGCGTGGCTGCCGGCCGCAGAGAACGCGTGTATCCATGCTCCGGAGCACTACCCCTACGGCACAGTGACAGGTTGTCAGGTACCGGAATGCGGCGGAGTTCCGTTCGGATCGGCGCCTCTTCGCGCAGCCGCTCCGGGTCGTCTCCGTGCCGTGACCGGTCGTCCTCGGTACCCAGGGGTAGCGGTATCCCGTAACGGCTGCATGACGAAGCACGGACCGAGCCGAACGTGCTCAGTCTTCCGGCAGCGGTGCTTCGTCCAGGATGCGCCGAGTGACGAACCGGCGTTCGGCGCCCGACAGGGGGTCGACGAATTCCAGTTCCCGCGCGAGAAGTTGGAGCGGGAGCGAATGGTCGTCCGGTGTCTCGGGCAGCAGGACGGGATACCAGTGGTCGCCGAGGATTCCGATGCCGAGCGCCGCCAGGTGCACGCGCAGCTGGTGCATGCGGCCGGTGTGCGGGCGGAGAAGGGTGTGCAGAACGGTTCGTCCCGATCTGCTCACGCCCGACCCGAGCACCTCGAGCAGCGTCTCGGAGTTGGGTTCGCGGGTGTCGTCGACGACGACGCGCAGCTCGCCGCGGCGCGCCTCGATGTGATTGCGGTACAGCACGGGTACCGGACGTCCGGCGATCCGCGGCGCTGCCGGATCCCACTCCGCCGGAAGAGCCGATACCGCCTCGTACACCTTGGTGACCCGGCGCCTCTCGAACAGTGACTGGTAGGCGCCGCGGGTCGCGGGCCGGGCCGAGAACATCACCAGTCCGGCGGTCGCCCGGTCGAGGCGGTGGATCGGTGTCAGATCCGGGTTGTCGAGGCGCGTCCGTAGCCGGACGAGCGCCGACTCGCGCAGATAACGCCCGCCCGGAGTGGTCGGCAGGAAGTGCGGTTTGTCGACGACGACGAGGTCGTCGTCGATATGCAGGATCTCCTCGTGGAACGGTACCGGTTCCTCGACGGGCAGATCGCGGTAGTACCAGACGAATCGGTGCGCTCCGAGCTCGGTGCTCCGGCCGATCGGTTCTCCGTCGATCCCCACGATCTCGCCGGTGTCGAAGCGGCGGTAGAGATCGTCGGCGTCCAGGTGGTCGAATCGTGCGACGACGTACTCGGCGACCGTCGCCCACGGGCCGGAGGTGGGAACACGCAATCGCGTGGGCCCGACCCCGTTCCTGACGGGCAACGGCGAGGGCATCGGCACGTGCCCCATCCTCCCACCGAACCGGGAACGGGCTGCGCCTCGGGTGAGGGACGGTGATGCGGGGATGCGTCCGGGAAGCGGCGCAGCGTCTCGTGTACGCCTGCCGGGGACGGCCGACACCGTTCTGCCACCATGTCCGCATGACTGCACCGGCCCGGCTCGGCATCCCGACCGGCACGCTCGCGCTGCTGGCTGCCCTGTACTTCGCGCAGGGCCTGCCGTACGGGTTCTTCACCCAGGCGCTTCCGGTGGTACTCCGCGAGTCGGGTTTCTCGCTGATCGCGATCAGCGCGACCGGCGTGCTGTTCGCGCCGTGGGCGCTGAAGTTCCTGTGGGCGCCGTACGTCGATCATTACGGAACCCGGCGGCAGTGGCTGCTCTCGCTCCAGCTTGCGGCGTCGGCGGTGTCGTTGATCCTCGCGTGCCTCGATCTGTCGTCGACGCTGCGATGGCTGCTCGTCGGCATTGCGGTGGTCAACGCACTGTCGGCCACGCAGGACGTCGCGACCGACGGCCTGGCCGTGCACCTGCTCGGACCGAGACAACGCGGACTCGGCAACGGCATCCAGGTCGGCGCGTACCGCATCGGGATGATCGTCGGCGGGGGAGCGCTGCTGTGGGTGTTCTCCCTCGCGGGCTGGCGCAGCCTGTTCCTCGCGATGGCCTTCCTGCTGGTGCTGACGACCATCCCGGTCTGGCGACTGCCGCGCACGGAGAGACGGGACACGGCGGACCGGCCGCCGAGGAGTGCGACCCGCATGACCGTCGCGTGGTGGGCACGTCTGCGCCGCCCCGGGATGCTCGCATTCATCCTTCTCATCGGCGGTTTCAAGTTCGGCGATTCGATGGGATCGGCGATGGTGGGGCCGTTCATGTCCGACTCCGGCCTGACCCTCGGGCAGATCGCACTGGTCAAGGGCGTGTTGTCGTCGGCGGGCGCACTGGGCGGCGCCGCGCTCGGTGGATGGCTGTGCTTCCGGCGCGGCCGCCGCCAGGCCCTGCTGATCGGCGGCGTCACCCAGACCGCGAGTCTCGCGCTGTATGTGGTCGCGTCGCTCGGCTACGGCGGATTCGGGCTCATCGTCTCCGCGAGTCTCGCCGAACACATCCTCGGTGGTGCTGCGACAGTCGCGGTGTTCACGCTCATGATGGACGCCGCGGACCAGGAGCACGCCGGCAGCGACTACACCCTGCTCGCGTGCGCGATCGTCGTCGTGCAGGGCATCGCGGGATTCACCGCCGGTGTCGTCGGAGACGTGTTCGGTTATCCCGCGCTGTTCGGTACGAGCCTGGTGCTGTCGGGAATCGGATGTGCCGTCCTGCTGATCGCCCTCGATCGGGGCATCGGACCGAGCGGCGTACACAGTGTGTGGAGAAGTGGCGCGGGACGAGCGATCTCGCGTCCCCGGTGACCTCACCGCGACCAGTACTGCAGCATCGGTTCCTCGGCGAGCACCGTCGACCCTTCGGAGATGACGAGAGCGCTCGACGAGATCCGATACTGCACACCGGCGTTCGTTGCGGTGAAGCCGTCCCCCGAGGGCGCGGGATCGTCGATCTCGATCGCCGCGCCGTCGTTCGTGCGGACACCCTTGTAGTAGTACCGCCCGGCCCCGGTCTCACACACCACGACGAGCGACTCGGCCGTCTGCCCGATGGCGACGGCGGGATTCGTGTGGTTGCACCGTGCCTCGGGGATGCCGACGAAGCCCTGTGCGTCGGTGTCCTCGGAGGCCGACACGGGCGGTAGCGGCCGCGCAGGTCCCGTCGCGGGCGCGGGATTGCCGGTGGCCGAGAGCTCGAGATCCTCGATCCGCAGGGCCGCATCTCCTGGGAGCACGGTGACATAGCTGTTGCCCTGCACGATGCTGTTGGCCGTGATGCACTCGAAGTCGCCCGTGAGGCAGGACAGTCGCTCCCAGTAACCACCGAGCGAATCCGTCGGGCGTAGCGCGTATTCACCGGGGGTGATGTCGACTCCGACCTTCAAGGTGCCGTTGGTCGGGAAACCGCTCGGGGTGGCAGGCCGGCTCGTCTGCGCTTGCGGGGTGGGCTGATCCGCCTCGGTCTGCGGGGCTGCGGACGGCGGCACGGTGACCGTCACGGTCGACGGGGACGTGCGTGCAGCGGCGGTGCTCTCCGATTCCGGATCGGCTGAGCGGGTCAGGGTGACGACCAGGGCGGCGACTGCGGCGACGACGGCGACGAGCAGGGCACCGCCCACGAGCCACGGCCACTTCGGTCGTCGCGGCGGGGTCGGGGCGGGCCAGGGTGGCGGGGGAGCGCCGTAGCCGTAGCCGTATCCGTCCGGCGGAGGCTGCATCGACATTCGGGTCCCTTCGCTGTCGCGGTGTTACGCCTCCTGATATCGCTGCCGATGTCTGCTGCTGTTACG
This sequence comes from Rhodococcus gordoniae, assembly GCF_001646655.1. Classification (GTDB taxonomy): domain Bacteria; phylum Actinomycetota; class Actinomycetes; order Mycobacteriales; family Mycobacteriaceae; genus Rhodococcus; species Rhodococcus gordoniae. Next base: position 9,628 of record NZ_LPZN01000047.1, read on the forward strand.
TCATGCGGGGTGGGATCACCCGGTTTGCTGCAGGTCGTCGCAGGGAAGGGCCAGTTCGGCGAGATCGTCGAGGGAGACGGGCAGCACCCGCGCGAGCGCGGCGATCGTCGCGAACGCAGGGGTGGCCAGTCGTCCGGTCTCGATCTTCCGGAGGGTTTCCGGTGAGATGTCGGCGGCGCGAGCCACCTCGGTGAGCGTCCTGCTGCCCCGGGCTTCGCGCAGCCGTCCGCCCAGACGCTTGCCGGCGGCGAGCTGTTCCGGGGTCAGGGGGAGTCGCACCATGCCCGCAGTCTAGCCGGTACCGGTATGAAAATAACGGCCATGGGTTAGAGTGGTATTTAAATACCGTCTTGTCATCCTGAGGAGTGCCCTGTGCTGGAATTGAAGACCCCCCGCGAGATCGCGGCCATGGATGTGACCGGCACGTTCATCGCCGAGTTGCTCGACGACCTCACCGGCCGCGCCCGGCCCGGTGTGAACCTGCTCGATCTCGAGCAGCGCGCGCGGGACATGATCGAGGAACGCGGCGCGGTCTCGTGCTACTGGGACTACGCGCCCTCGTTCGGGCGTGGACCGTTCCGCAACGCCATCTGCCTGTCCGTCAACGACGCAGTGCTCCACGGGCTCCCGCACGACTACGTGCTCCGGGACGGCGACCTGCTCAGCATGGACATCGCCGTCTCGATCGGCGGCTGGGTCGCCGATTCGGCGCGCAGCATCATCGTCGGCGCGGAGCGTCCCGAGGACCGGCATCTGGTCGAGGCGACCGAGATGGCACTGGCCGCGGGTATCGCCGCCGCGCTCCCCGGCAACCGCCTCGGTGACATCTCGGCGGCGATCGGCGCCGTCGCGGCCGACTACGGCTATCCCGTCAACACCGAGTTCGGTGGTCACGGGCTCGGTCGCACCATGCACGAGGATCCGCACGTGGCGAACGTCGGGCGTGCGGGTCGTGGGCTCGTGCTGCGTCCCGGTCTGACGCTCGCCCTCGAACCGTGGTTCGCGGCGGGGACGGATGGGATCGTCTACGACCCCGACGGCTGGACCATCCGTTCCGCCGACGGTTCGCGCACCGCGCACAGCGAACACACGATCGCGATCACCGAAGGTGAACCGCTGGTGCTGACGAAACGGGAGCGCGTCACCGAATAGATCCGGACGGCAGGAAGATTCGGAGTAGACACGCGGGTTTCCGCTCGGTCCGTTATGGTCGGTGCACCGACGCGCGAGAGGCGATGCAGATGCCGCTGTACGAGTTCCGATGTGCCGACTGCGGGCCCTTCGACGTCTCCGTTCCCATGAGTGAAGTCTCCGCATCGGCTCCGTGCCCGCGGTGCGAGCAACAGTCTCGTCGCTCTCTCACCCCACCGCGTCTCGGTCGGGGAGGTTCGGCAGCGATGCGCCTGCACGACGCGACGGCCCGTACCGCCTCCGAGCCCGACGTCGTCTCGGGTGCCCTCCCCGGCGTGTCGAGGCGTCCGTCGCGGCCGGTCACGACCGATCCCCGACACCGAACGTTGCCCCGCCCGTGATCCGACACCGCCCGTAATCCGACACCGCCCTCGATCCGCCACCGCTCCAGGAGGTCCCGTGCCCGACGTCGTGTTCCCGCTCGATTCGACCCGCCGGTTCACCGATCAGGACAAGATCGGCCACAACCGCTGGCACCCGGACATCCCGCCCGTCGCGACGCTGAAACCGGGCGATTCCTTCCGCGTGCACTGCCGCGAATGGTTCGACGGTGAGATCCACAACGACGATTCCGCCGACGACATCCGCAATGCCCCGCTGCACATCGTGCACGCGTTGTCGGGACCGTTCGCCGTGGAAGGTGCCAAGCCCGGCGACCTGCTGATCGTCGACATCCTCGACCTCGGCCCGATCCCGCAGGAGGACTCGGGTCCGCTCGCCGGACAGGGTTGGGGATACACGGGCATCTTCGCGAAGACGAACGGCGGGGGCTTCCTCACGGACCAGTTCCCCGACGCCTACAAGGCGGTCTGGGACTTCTCCGGTCAGAAGGCGACGAGCCGTCACGTGCCCCATGTGTCGTTCACCGGCATCGTGCATCCCGGTCTGATGGGGACGGCACCGTCGCACGAACTGCTGTCGACGTGGAACACCCGGGAAGCGGCGCTGATCGCGACGGATCCCGACCGTGAACCGGCGCTGGCGCTGCCGCCCGAGCCGAACGGCGCCATCCTCGGCAGCCTGTCGGGCGCCGACTTCGACCGGGTCGCGGCCGAAGCGGCGCGCACCGCTCCGCCCCGGGAGAACGGCGGCAACCAGGACATCAAGAACCTCACGAAGGGAAGCCGGATCTTCTATCCGGTCTTCGTCGACGGAGCGAATCTGTCGGTCGGCGACCTGCACTTCTCGCAGGGCGACGGCGAGATCACCTTCTGCGGTGCCATCGAGATGGGTGGCTTCATCGACCTGCGCGTCGACCTGATCCCCGGCGGCATGGAGACCTACGGGGTGAGCGAGAACGCCATCTTCATGCCCGGCAACACCGACCCGCAGTACTCCGAGTGGCTCGCGTTCTCCGGCACGTCCGTGACGCTCGACGGCGAACAGCGGTATCTGGATTCGCAATTGGCGTACCAGCGGGCCTGCCTGCACGCCATCGACTATCTGACGAAATTCGGCTACAGCCCCGAGCAGGCGTATCTCCTGCTCGGGGCTGCACCCATCGAGGGACGCTTGTCGGGTGTGGTGGACATCCCGAATTCGTGTGCCACGGTGTACCTTCCGACGGCGATCTTCGACTTCCCGGTCGCGCCCACCGCGTCCGGTCCGGTGACGATCGATCCGGGCATCGGAGCGCCGCGTTCGTCGGCGTGAGGGCCGCGAAAATCGTTTGTCGGGTAGGAGCGGGGCGCGTACCGTCCTCGGGTCGGTACATACGCGAACGAAAGGTGGTCCCGGCCATGGACCCGCTCACCGAACGGGACATTCGAACATCCTTCGTCAACTGCTCCAAGGGTGATGCGAAGCGGCTTCCGGTGCCGCGCGATCTCGACGACCGGCCGTGGGACGAACTCGACTTCCTCGGCTGGACCGATCCGTCGTTCCCCGGTCGCGGCTACATCGTCGTCCCGCGCGACGGCGAACTCGTCGGCGTCGCCATGCGGTTCGAACAGCAGGGTTCCGGCAAGACGCAGATGTGCACGATCTGCCTCACCACCCACACGCGGGGCGGCATCGCGCTGATGACGGCGAACAAGGTCGGAGATTCGGGACGAGCGGGCAACGCGGTCGGGACGTACATGTGCATCGACCTGCAGTGTTCGTTGTATGCGCGCGGCAGGAAGAAGCCCGCCCTGGGGAGCCGCTACCGCGAGGACCTCGAGCCGGAGGAGAAGGCCGAACGTGCCCGCGAGAATCTCCACGCGTTCGTCGACCGTCTGTACGGCTGAAGGGCTCGTCCGGCGTGCTCAGTGCGAGCCGGAGCTGCGCAGGTGGGCACGCTCGCCGTTGTGGTCGAGGATCGTGAGGATCTCCACCGGCCCGTCGTGTGCGCTGATCGCGTGCGGGGTCATCGTGGAGAACTCGGCGGCATTGCCCTCCTGGATGAGAATCGTCCGCTCGCCGAGCTGGAGCCGGGCCGTGCCGGACAGGACGGTGAACCATTCGTGCCCCGGGTGCACGGGGAGCGTGTCCGCCGGCCGCGGCTCCTGCAGCGTGATCCGCATCTTGGCGACGGTGACACCGCCCAGTGACCGTTCCCGCGACAACAGCCAGGTCGTGTACCCCGGCGTGTCGCACGGTTGGGGTCTGATCACCACGTCCTGGTCGTCGCCGGATTCGACGAGCTGGTCGATGGTGGTGTCGAGTGCCCGGGCGATCGGGACGAGCTGGTCGAGTGCGATTCTGCGGCGGCCCGTCTCGATGCGGCTCAGGTTCGACGGGCTGATGTGGCACCGGGCTGCGAGAGCGTCGAGTGTCCAGCCCTGCGCGAGTCGCAGGCTTCGGATGCGCTGACGGATGAGTCGGTCGAGATCGGACGATTCTTGCTCCATAGGCAAGAGTGTATGCGGAAAATGAATGATGCGTTCTAGCGTGGAGTCATGCACCACCACGCCCATGCCTCGCATCCACGACACGCACCGCACGACCCTGCCCACGACGAATCGATGGCAGAGGTGCTCGACCTCGACGCCGAGATGCATCGGCCCTACTTCGAATCGTTGCTCGACCGGGTCGCCGGACAGCTCGCGCGGGAACCACGCGTCATCGTCGACATCGGCGCGGGGACGGGCACGGGCACACTCGCCCTGGCCCGCCGGTTCCGCCACGCCCAGCTCGTGGCTCTCGACCGATCTGCCGGAATGCTCGGCCGGATCCGGAAGACCGCTGAGCACAACGGGTTCGATGATCGGATCCGAACCGTCGAGGTGGACCTCGACGCAGGGCTGCCGGCCGTGGGTGCGATCGATCTGGGCTGGGCGGCGCTGTCCCTGCATCACATCGAGGATCCCGACGCGATACTCCGGCAACTGTTCGACTCGATGGAATCGGCCGGAGTGGTGGTGATCACCGAGATGGAATCGCAACCACGCTTCCTGCCCGACGACATCGGTATCAGTGCACCGGGACTCGAAGCGAGATGCCACGAGGCCGTGGCGTCCCGAGGGTGGAACAGGTGGCCCGACTGGAGCGAGAATCTGCGTCGCGCCGGTTTCGAGATGATCGAGATGCGCCGCGACGAACTCGATGTCGACGTCGATGCCACCGTGCGTCGATACGCTCACGCGGTACTGAGCCGGATGCGCACCGCACTCGAACATGTCCTGTCCCCCGATGATCTCGACACGCTCGACCAGCTCACCGGCCACGGTCCCGACTCGGTACTGCACCGAACGGATCTGGTGGTCCGTACATCCCGAACCGTGTGGATCGCACGGGCAACGAAGGAGAAGAACCGATGAACACCCAGGAGAATCCCGCGAAAGAGGACTACGACGTCGTCGTGATCGGCGGTGGCTCGGCCGGACTGAGCGCTGCCACCGCGCTGGCACGCTCGCGCCGCTCGGTGCTCGTCGTCGACGCCGGCGAACCACGCAACGCCCCCGCCGCGGCCGCACACAACGTGCTCGGGCACGAAGGCATCGCGCCGACCGAGCTCTTGGCGCTCGGACGGAAGGAAGCCGCCGGATACGGCGCCGAGATCCTGTCCGGGCGTGCCGAATCCGCTCGCCGTACCGAAACAGGATTCGAGATCGGTCTCGCCGGAGGCAAAGCCGTGCACGCACGCCGACTGATCCTTGCGACGGGACTGGCCGACGAGCTGCCCGACCTCCCCGGAGTGCGCGAACTGTGGGGCACGTCCGTCCTGCACTGCCCCTACTGCCACGGCTGGGAAGTCCGGGACCGGCGCATCGGCGTGATCGCGTCGGGTCCGATGAGCGTGCACCAGACCCTGTTGTTCCGTCAGCTCAGCGACGACGTCACGTTCTTCACCCACTCGGCACCTCCCTTGGAGGCCGAGGCCCGCGAACAACTCGAGGCGCGCGACGTCCGGATCGTCGACGGGGCGGTCGCGGAACTCCGCGCCGAGGGCGACGCGGTCCGTGCCGTGGTTCTCGAGGACGGCACCGAGTTCGACGTCGACGCCGTGGTGGTCGCACCGCGTTTCGTGGCTCGCGCCGAACTGTACGAGCAGCTCGGCGGGGCGGTCACCGATCATCCTGTGGGCACCTTCATCGAGACGGACCCGACGGGGAAGACCGCTCTGCCCGGCGTGTGGGCGGCAGGCAACTCGGCCGACCTCTCGGCGGTGGTCGTGGTCGCGGCAGGCACCGGCGTGATGACAGGGGCCGCCGTGAACGCCGATCTGATCGCGGAAGAAACTGCTGCGGCGGTGGAGAAACGAGCCGCCCGTCAGGATGTGCGGCTCTAACATCGATGCATGACGTCGACGCCCCCCACCCCGGGTGATCTCCCCGCGATCGGAAAGCCTGCGACTCGAGCTCTGCTCGCCGAAGGAATCGGCACACTCGACGATGTCGCACGGCATTCGCGACGGGAACTGGCGGCGTTGCACGGGGTGGGGCCGAAGGCGCTCCGTATCCTCGCGGAAGCACTCGCCGAACGGGGACTCATCTTTGCCGAACAGCCCTGCCCGGCATACGAGACGGCCGGGTGAGCACAGGCTCACCCGGCCGATGCGTGATCTGCGTCGGCACGGGTCGCACGCGAGGCCTCCCGCTGCGCTGTTCGACATGATCGTGCGGTCCGGATCCACCGTGGTGCGTCGTGATCAGGCGGGAGGGACAGGTGTCGGAAGGTGGTACGGACAGGACGCCGCGTCGGCGCGCGGGTAGGTGGATCCTGATGGTTCTCGTCGTGGTGATCGTCGTCGGGGCGGCGGCGTTCGTCCTGACCCCCGTGCCGGGAGCGCTGGTGGTGCGGAAGGTGTTCGAACGCGACGCACGAGAGCTGACGGCGAAGCTCGCGGTGGAGGCGCCGGAGACGGACCTCGTGGCAGATCTCCGGTATCGGGGGGACGACCCCGACGCCTTCCTCGACGTGTACACGCCGCCG
>NZ_LPZN01000048.1 GCF_001646655.1 Rhodococcus gordoniae
ACTCCGTCGTGGTCTCCGACGACCCGGCCGAACACGTCGACCGCCTGTGCGAATTCGCCGATCTGGGCTTCGACGAGATCTACCTGCATCACGTCGGCCCGGAGCAGCGTCCGTTCATCGACACCTTCGGTGACGCGGTGCTACCGCACCTGCCGTGATCGGTGCTGCCGCACCTGTCGTGATCAGGGCTGACGCGGACCGGGCTGCGCTTCGGGACCGGGGCCGCCCTCGGGACCCGGTTGCCCGCCCGGCTCCGGCTGCGCTCCCGGAACGGGATTACCGGTGGTACCCAGATGTTTGCGGGCGGCGTCCTGCGCCTTGTCGACGTGCTGGGCGTACTTCCCGCCGGTACGTCCGTCGACGTGGTCGCCGGCCTTCTCGATGAAACCGTCGGCCTTGTCCGGATTCTTCTCGGCGTAGTCCTTGCCCTTGTTCACAAGGCCCTTCAGCGAATCCATGAAACCCATAGCGCGGTCCTTCCCTCGTGCAGAGTGCCGTGGGTCCGGGCACACCGAACCATGTGCTCCGAGTCAGTGTACGCCCGGGAGCAGATCGTCGGGGGCCGCGAACAGGCGGCGGTGCTCACCGTGCAGACGGCCCGACACCCACCACAGGATCTCGACGAGGACGACTCCGATCAGGCCGCACGTCACCGCGATCGTCGTGTACGCGACGTTCGACGGATCGAGAGCGAAGAACTCCCGCGTGAACGGCACGGAGAACAGGATCACGTATCCGAGTACCGAACCGGCGAGCAAGGCGATCTTCCACCACTGGTACGGGCGGGCCACCACGGCGAGCACCCACAGCGCGATGATCAGCAACGTGATCAGAGCAGACGTCCCGGCCTGGATCTTCTGCTGCTCGGTCTGGTCGGGACCGCCGTAGACGAGCACGTAACAGACGAAGGTCGCCACACCCACGACGACACCGGACGGGATCGCCAATCGCATCACCCGGGAGACGAAGCCCGAGCGCGCCCGCTCGTTGTTCGGGGCCAGCGACAGCAGGAAAGCGGGGATGCCGATGGTGAACCACGCCGCGATCGTCACGTGCCGGGGCAGGAACGGATAGGGCAACGGTTCGAAGTCGAACACCTGGGACAGCACGCCCGACATACCCACCAGGAAGGCGAGCAGCACCGAGTAGACGGTTTTGGTGAGGAACAGATTGGAGACGCGTTCGATGTTGCCGATCACCCGGCGACCCTCGGCCACCACGTAGGGCAGCGTCGCGAACTTGTTGTCGAGCAGGACTATCTGTGCGACCGCGCGGGTCGCGGGGCTGCCCGATCCCATCGCGACTCCGATGTCGGCGTCCTTGAGGGCGAGGACGTCGTTGACGCCGTCGCCGGTCATGGCGACGGTGTGTCCGCGCGACTGCAGGGCGCCGACCATGGCGCGTTTCTGATCGGGACGGACCCGGCCGAAGGTCGTCGATCCTTCGACGACGTCGGCAAGTTCGTTCTCGGCCTCCGGCAGGGAACGCGCGTCGACGGGAGATGTGCTTCCCGGCAGGCCGAGCGACGAGGCGACCGCGCCGACGGCGATCGCGTTGTCGCCGGAGATGACCTTGACGTCGACATGCTGGCCCGCGAAGTACTCGAGGGTCGGTTTCGCGTCCGGACGCACCCGCTGGTCGAGGACGACGAGCGCGACGGGCGTGACCGTGCCGGGCGCATCCACCGCGTCGACCGGGCGGTCGCTGGAGGCGAGCAACAACACCCGCAACCCGCCGGCTCCGAGTTCCTCGGCGCGTCGCGCCGGCTCGCTGCCCGGATCGAGCAGTACGTCGGGAGCGCCGAGCAACCAGTTGCCGTGCGTGCCGTAGGACTGCCCGCTCCACTTCTTCGCCGACGAGAACGGTGCCACGGCCGTCGGCTCGCCCCAGCCCGGGGCGGTGGGGAACGCCTCCGCGATCGCGAGGACGCTGGAATTGGGACGCGGATCGTCGGCCGCGAGCGCAGCAAGGGCGGCGCCGGCCTCGTCGAGGTCGCTCCCGTCGACGACTTCGACGTCGGCCAGGCGCATGCCGTTCTCGGTCAGCGTGCCTGTCTTGTCGGCACACACCACGTCGACGCGCGCGAGCCCTTCGATCGCCGGCAGTTCCTGCACGAGGCACTGCCGGCGTCCGAGGCGGACGACGCCGACCGCGAACGCGATGGACGTCATGAGCACGAGCCCCTCGGGCACCATCGGCACGAGGGCGGCGACCATGCCGCTCAGCGCGGGGCCGAGCGATTCGCCGCTGGAGAAGAGCTGGTTGTAGATGATCAGCAGACCCGCGGGAATCATCAGGTAGGTGATGAAACGCAGGATCTTGTTGATGCCCGCGTTCAGTTCCGATTTCACGAGGGTGAACTTGCTCGCCTCTTCCGCGAGTCGCGCCGCGTAGGCGTCGCGGCCCACCTTCGTGGCGCGATAGGAGCCGGAGCCGGAGGCGACGAAGCTGCCCGACATCACCGTCGACCCGGGCACCTTGTGCACGGCGTCCGCCTCGCCCGTCAGCAGCGATTCGTCCAGCTCGAGTCCCTGGGCCTCGACCACCTCACCGTCGACGACCAGCTGGTCGCCGGGGCCGAGTTCGATGATGTCGTCGAGCACCACTTCGTGCGGCGCGACCTGCGCGGCGGTGCCGCCCCGGCGCACGACAGGCTTCGTCTGACTGACGATGGCGAGCTTGTCCAGGGTGCGCTTGGCGCGGACCTCCTGGATGATGCCGATTCCGCTGTTCGCGATGATCAGCAGGCCGAACATACCGTCGATGATCGAACCGGTGGCCAGCACGATCAGCAGCAGCACCCCGAGGATCGCGTTGATCCGCGTGAACACGTTGGCCCGGACGATGTCCTCGACCGATCGGGACGCGCGGTCGGGTACATCGTTGGTGAGGCCACGCGCGACCCGCTCGGCGACCTGCTCGGTGGACAGCCCGGTGGCTGCGTGGTCGGGTACGAGGACAGGGGCCTCGCCCGTTCCCACCACCGTCGGGGGCTCTTCTACTGCCATGACGAACCAGATTAGGGTACGAAAGCGAACAACCGGCGTCGTGGCGGGTGGATCAGCTCGACGCAAGCCACCACGGATCGACCACGACGGGTTTGGATATATCGATCCGTTGCCCCGGCATCGGCACCGCGGTGGTCACCTCCGACTCCCTCGCCGCGGGTAGCAGCCGGGCGACCGGTTCCGACCAGGCGTGGAAGGCGAGATCGAAGGTTCCCCAGTGCACCGGGACGAGCAGGCTGTCGCGCCGGTCGACACCCCCGAGGTCGAGGTGCGTGCGTACCGCCTCCTCGGGATTCATGTGCACGTCGGGCCAGCGCTTGTCGTAGGCGCCGACGGGCAGCAGCGTGAAGTCGAACGGGCCGTAGGCTTCGCCGACATCCGCGAACCGCGGGGTGTAGCCGCTGTCGCCGCCGAAGAACACCCGACGCGTCGGTCCGGTGAACACCCACGACGACCACAGGGTGATGTTGCGCTGGAGACCGCGTCCGGAGAAATGCCGGGCCTCGGTGCACGTGATGCGCAGCCCGTCCACCTCGACGTGCTCGTCCCAGTCGAGTTCGACGATGCGTTCCTCGGCGATCCGCCATCTGCGCAGGTGCGCGCCCACACCGAGCGGTACGACGAAGCGGGCGGTCGGTTGCAGCACGGCGAGACTCTCGACCGTGAACCTGTCGAGATGGTCGTAATGGTCGTGCGAGATCACCACCGCGTCGAGGCGCGGCAGGGTCTGCAACTCGGCCGGCACCGGGTGCAGGCGCGCCGGGCCGACGGTCGGTGACGGCGAGACCCGCTCGCTCCACACCGGGTCGCACAGCACCCGGTAACCGTCGACCTCCACGAGCGTGCTCGAGTGCCCGAACCACGTCACGGCGAGCTCTGCCGCGTCGACCGGAGCGAGATAGGGCGACAACGGCACCTCGGCGCGAGGTCTCCCCCGGGATCCGCGAGTGAGCAGGTCCTTCGCGAAACCGCCCGCCGCCTCGGGGCCGAGCACGGACGCCGGATCGGTGTTGTGGAACCGACCGCCGCGGTAACGGGGCGACGCGGCGGCGTAGGGGCGGATGTCGGAGACCGAGGCGCCGAGGGAACCGGGCAGCCCGTTCACGGCGCGTGCGACCCACAGCGTGCCCGCGCCCGCGAGGGCGGCGGAGACCGCAGACCGGATGTTCATCGTCCGCGGAAGATCGGGTCGCGGCGCTCGGCACGAGCGAGCCGGGCTTCCTGGACGTCTTCGCTGAGCCACGCCGCGGCGAGCGCGGCGGTCTGCTCGGGGGTGGCCTCGTCGCGGGTGCCGTCGTCGTTGAGGAACAACTTCATCGCATGCAACGACAGCGGCGCGAGTTTCGCGATCTCGCGCGCCCATGCCTGAGCGTCGGCGAGGTCACCGATGCGGTTGGCGAGTCCGCGCGCGAGGGCTTCTTCGGCGTGGACGGGCTCGGCGGCGAGGAAGACGGAGCGCGCAGGACCTCCGCCGAGGAGCGAGGCGAGTCGCCGGACGGTCCAGCGATCGACCGAGATGCCCAGTCGTGCAGCGGGTACCGCGAAACGCCCGGTGGGAGCCACGACCCGGAGGTCTGCGGCCAGCGTGAGCTGGGTGCCGGCACCGATGGCGGGGCCGTTGACGGCCGCGATCACCGGGATCGGGGCTTCCACGATGGTGCGCAACATCTCGGCGAGGCTGTCGGTGAATCCTTCGGCGTAGACGTCGCCGGAGAGGTCGGCGCCGGCACAGAAGCTCGTGCCCCGTCCGGTGATCACCATGACCCGCGCGTCGTCGGCCACGGCCTTCTCCACCGCTTCGCGGATCTCCACGCACAACTGCGTGTTGAGCGCGTTCCTGCGCTCCTCGCGTTGCAGTTCCACGGTCACGACGTCGCCGTCGCGGCTGATCCCGATCATGTGCGATCCCCATCCCTTCGTCAGCGAACACCCCGCATCATTCCATCAGTTCGGGCGTGCACTGATCGCCTGATCCGATTTCGGTGGGTCCGGCACCGCTGAGCGGGGGTAGAACCACCGACATCAATGGAACCAGTCGAGGAGCCGGCCCCGCGACCAGCAGCGCGCCACCGCATCCACGCGTTGCCGAGACCCCTCGTACAGCGCGATGCCGACGATGCTGTGGCCGGAGGCAGGGCGATCGCCGAGTGTCGGAACCGACGGCGCGACGCCCACCCCCTCGGCCGACACCCATGCGACCGTCCGCCCCGCAGCGGCGTCCCGGAGGCGGTCGACGAATGCCGGGCGCCGCGGGATCGGGAGACGCGACAGCGCCCAGGTCGTCGTCACGACGGGCAGAGCGTCCTCGGGTACGGCCGCGATCGCTTCGGGCAGCAGGTCCACGATGTCGCCGCGGAACCGGAGGGGTGGATCCACGGCGAACAGAGCGTCCTCGATGTCGGGCCTGTTGCGGGTCACCGCGACGCGCGCGACCACCGGAGGCATCGCCCGGCCGGGGACCGACCCGCCGTTGACGATCGAACAGTTCTCCTGCACAGAAGAATTCGGGTCGCCCAGGAACAGGCCGTCGCTGTAGGTGATGCCCACGCGGTCGACACACAGGTTCAGGGCTGCGGGGCGCCCCACATCGATCAGACCGATCGCGGTCGCTCCCGCGCGGTGGGCAGCCTCGGTGACCGCCGGGTGGAGCACCGCGTAGCGCCCCGTCTCGTCGGTGGCAGTTCTCCCTCGCGCCGTGCCGGCCATGTCTGCTCACTCCTCGTCGTCGGCACGTGGACGGCCGGGCCCGCGCATGCGGCCCACCTCGCGCGGCAGCCGGTCGGCATCGGCGAGGGCACGCCGGAGCAGGAATTCGATCTGAGCGTTGGTGCTGCGCAACTCGTCGGCAGCCCACCGCGCGAGCGCGTCGTGGACTGCCGGGTCGAGGCGCAGCAACACCTTCTTACGTTCGGGCATGCCGCATGATCCCTACTGGTACAGCGATCCCGTGTTGAGGACGGGCTGAGCACTCTGGTCGCCGCACAATACGACGAGGAGGTTCGAGACCATCGCAGCTTTGCGTTCTTCGTCGAGTTCGACGGTGTGTTCGGCCTCGAGGCGGGCCAGTGCGGTTCCGACCATCGACACGGCACCCTTGACGATCTGCTCGCGGGCGGCGATGACGGCACCGGCCTGCTGGCGTCGCAGCATCGCCTGGGCGATCTCGGGTGCGTAGGCGAGCTGGTTGATGCGGGTCTCGATGACGCGGATACCGGCGGACTGCACGCGGTCGTGGACCTCGGCCGAGAGCTTGGTGGTGATCTCGTCGGCGTTCTGGCGCAGCGACATCACTTCCGGCGCACCGTCGTAGGGGTAGGAGCCGGCGATGTGGCGGACCGCGGCCTCGGTCTGGACCGCGACGAATTCCTCGAAGTCGTCGACGTCGAAGACCGCCCGCGCGGTGTCCTCGACCTGCCACACGATCACCGCCGAGATCTCGATGGGGTTGCCGTCGGCGTCGTTGACCTTGGCCTTGCCGGTCTCGTGGTTGCGGATGCGTGTGGAGATCTTGCGCCGGGTGTTGAGCGGGTTCATCCAGCGCAGACCTGGTTCACGCAGGGTGCCGGTGTACGAACTGCCGAGGAGCTGGAGGACGCGCGCCTCGTTCGGCTCGACGAGGACGAGTCCGGCGAGTGACACGAGGGCGAGCACCGCGATCACAGCGCCGACGACGATCAGGGGAACCATCACCTCGACCGCTCCCCAGCCGATCAGCCCGGCGCCGACGGCGACCGCGACCAGAGCGGCGATCAGTACGGGCCAACCGTTGGACGAGGCGCCCGGCCGCTCGGTGGTGACGGGTGATTGCACGATATTCATGTTCCTACCTCCCAGAGTCAAAGCGATATAAAAGTGATATCACATTTATTCGGTGGCCGACAGCGTTCGCTCCGCGCACGGTCCGCGAGAGCGGCATGATGAAGGACAACGATCCGACAGGGAGGCTCGTGATGATCGCCGACGAGGCACTCGATGCTGCCGGCACGCGCACCGCCGACGCGACACCGGTGGACATCGTCGTCATCGGCGCCGGACAGGCCGGCCTGTCGACCGCCTACTTCCTCACGCGATTCGGAGTCGCACCCGAGACCGGATTCGTCGTCCTCGACCGCTCGTTCGGCCCCGGCGGGGCATGGCAGGACCGCTGGCCGTCGCTCACCCTGAACACCGTCAACGGCGTCCACGACCTGCCGGGCCTCGCATTCGCGGACGTCGTCGACACCTCCGCGGGAGAAGTCCCGGCGGCGTCGGCGGTACCGCAGTACTACGCCGCCTACGAGAAGGAGTTCGACCTCCCCGTCCATCGCCCGACCACGGTCCGGGTCGTATGCGACCGCGGCGACCGGTTACGCGTGGAGACCGAGTCGGCCGTCTACGCCGCCCGCGGCATCGTCAACGCGACCGGCACGTGGGAGCGGCCCTTCGTCCCGTGGTATCCGGGGGCCGCGCAGTTCACCGGGCGGCAACTGCACACCAAGGACTACCGGACGGCCGACGAGTTCACCGGACAGCACGTGCTCGTCGTCGGCGGCGGCATCTCGGCGGTGCAACTCCTCGACGAGATCTCCCGCGTCACCGAGACCACCTGGGTGACACGTCGCGAACCCGCTTGGAGGGACGAACCTTTCACGTCCGCACGGGGTCACGCCGCCGTCGCGCTCGTCGAGGACCGGGTGCGACGCGGACTGCCACCCGGATCGGTCGTCTCCGTCACCGGGCTCCCCCTCACCCCGGCGCTGCGCGCCGCACGCGAACGCGGTGCACTGGAGCGGTCGCCGATGTTCTCCGAGATCACCGAGACCGGTGTCCGGTGGAGCGACGGCCGAACCCTCGACGTCGACGTCATTCTGTGGTGCACCGGTTTCCGGAGTTCCCTCGACCACCTGGCTCCCCTGTCGTTGCGCAACTCCGGTGGCGGCATCACCATGGCCGGCCGCCTCGCGACCCGGGTCGCGAAGGATCCGCGCATCCACCTCGTCGGGTACGGTCCGTCCGCGTCCACGATCGGTGCGAACCGGGCCGGGCGCGCCGCCGCGCGCGAACTGCTCGACCATCTCACCGGGGAGGTGCCGCAGCAGTGAGTGGGCGGGGCGGATCGGTACTGCTGGTCGCGCTCGCGACCACCGCCAGCCTCGTCGCCTCGTCGCCGGTCCTGGTCGACATCGCCCTTCCTCCCCCACCGCCGGCGCCGGCCGCACCTCCACCGACACCGCTGACGGCCGACGAGCTCGTCGCGCGTACCGTGCCGGTCGTCGTAACCATCGATGCGAGCGCGGGATGGACCGGGATGACGGGCACCGGGATCGTGCTCACCCCCGACGGCACGGTCGTCACGAATCATCATGTGGTGAGCGGGGCCACCGACATCAGCGCGGTGAGCGGTGCCGACGGATCGATCTACGACGCGGAGGTCCTCGGTTACGACCGCGAACGCGATCTCGCCGTCCTGCAGCTCGGCACCGCGAGCGATCTCCCGGCCGCGACGATCGCCGACATCCTGCCGCCGGTGGGTTCCCGCGTCACGGCCTTCGGCAACTCGGAGGGTGGCGGAGTCGTCGTGGCCACCCCCGGCACCATCGTCGAGTTCGACCGCAACGTCGTGGTGCGCGACGCCACGAACGGGTCGCGACACCGTCTCACGGGGATGATCCGCACCGACGCCCCGATCCGGCCGGGCGATTCCGGTGGGCCCCTCGTCGACGACTACGGAACGGTCGTGGGCATCAACACCGCGGGTGCCGTGCAACGGAACACCGACACCTCGCCCGGGACGAGACCCGAGGCGTATGCCGTGCCCATCGCCGAGGCGATGACGGTCGTCGAGCAGGTGCGCGCAGGCGCGAGCGAAGGATCGGTGCACGTGGGTCCCACGCCGCGGCTGGGCGCGAGCGTCACCACCGCACGCAAGGACGGACAGGATCTCGGTGTCGAGGTGCTGTGGGTGTCCTACGACAGTCCCGCCTATCGTGCCGGACTCGATGCCGGCGACGTCGTGGTGTCCTTCGACGGTGAGCCGGTCTCGTCGACCGCCGAACTCGAGCAACGGCTGCTGCGACGGCGTCCCGGCGATGTCGTGTCGATCGAGTGGACCACCGAGAGTGGCGAAAAGCGTTCCACCGAGATCGTTCTCGAATCCGGACCGGCACGCTGACGTCGCCGTTCACGAAAATCGGTTGATCCTCGGGCCGGCCGGCGAAGACACTCGACCTGGAGTCACCTCGAGGTCGCAAGATCTCATCGGACCGTTCGACGACCGGGGAAAGACGATGAACAACCACACCGCACCACCGACGCACAGGCGTCCGCGCCTGGCACGCGGGCCCGTGCGGCCGTTCGCCCACCCGCAGTACCGCCTGCTGATCCTGGCGCTCGCGGCGGGACTGCTGTCCGTGGGTACCTGGCTCATCGCGGTGGTGTGGCAGGTCGTCGACATGGGTGGCGGTCCGGCCGAACTGTCTTCGGTCGCAGTCGGACCGGCGGTCGGCATGCTCCTCGTCGCGCTTGCCGGCGGTGTCCTCGCCGACCGGATCCCCCAGCGCACCCTGCTTCTCACGACGTACATCGCACGTGCGGTGCTGGTGGCGGTGACGGCGGCACTCGCCGTCGGCGGATCGCTCACCTTCGGGCATCTCACCGTCGTGGGGTTCGCGCTGGGGCTGGCGAACGGCGTCCAGTTCCCGGCCTATTCGGCGTTGCTGCCCTCCATCGTCCCTCCGCAGGACCTGCTCGCCGCCAACGGCGTCGAAGGAGTACTCCGGCCGACGCTCATGCAGGCGGCCGGCCCGGCGGCGGCGAGCGCTGTCGTGGCCGCCTCGTCCCCCGCAGTCGCGTTGTGCATGGTCGCGCTCCTCGAGGTGGCCGGGGCGCTGTGCGTTCTCGCGATGCGTCCGACCGCGGTCCGCCGTGCCGGTGCACGGACGGGCAGAGTCAGCGGTTTCCGTTCCGTCGTGGACGATCTCGCGGAAGGCGTGCGGTTCACCGTGCGCACTCCCTGGTTGCTCGGAACGCTCCTCTTCGGGTCCGTCGCGGTCCTCTGCGTGCTGGGACCGATCGAGGTGCTCATCCCGTTCGCGATCCGCGAGTCGACCGGGGGTGGGCCGTCCCAGCACGCGATGGTGATGGCGGGTTTCGGCGTCGGTGGCGCCGTCGGGTCGACGATCGTGGCGTCGCTCCGGTTGCCGAGACGCTATCTCACCGTCCCGCTCCTGATGTGGGGTCTGGGCTGCGTCCCCCTCGCCGTCATCGGGGTCTCCGGGTCGGTGCCGATCATGATCGCCGCGGTGTTCGTCGTCGGCGCTCTGTTCAACGCCGGATCCGTCGTGTGGGGAACGCTGCTGCAACGGCGGGTGCCCGCGCACCTGCTGGGCCGGGTGTCGAGTCTCGACTTCTTCGTCTCGATCGTGTTCATGCCGCTGTCCATGGCCGTGGCCGGGCCGCTGGCCCTCACGGTCGGGCTCGCGCCGACCTTCGCGATCGCCGGGTCGGTGCCGGCCGTCGCCGCGGTGATCGTGATCGTCGCGGCCCGGACGCGGCGCGACGAGATCGACAATCCGCTCGACGCCGTCCCGGTGGGCGACGGTGGGATCGTGCCCGCGGAGTGCGGCGGCTGAGGGGCCGCTCGTGGCCGGTACCGACCCGCGCCCGACCTCGGACTCGTCGCACCCGGGATACTCGGTGCGTGAGCGCAACACTTCGTATCAACGGCCTGTCGGCCTCCCGCGGGGAACGTGTCCTGTTCGACGGACTCGATCTCACCGTCGCACCCGGCGATGTGATCGGTCTGGTGGGGGCGAACGGCGCCGGGAAATCGACGCTGCTCACGACCCTCGCAGGGATGGGGGACGCCGACGTGACCGGCTCCGTGATACTCAGCCCGCCCGACGCCACCATCGGCTATCTCGCCCAGGAACCCGAACGGGTGCCGGGCGAGACGATCCTCGGTTTCCTCGCACGTCGCACGGGTGTCGCGGCGGCAGAACACGTCATGAACGCCGCTGCCGAGCGACTCGGCGACTCCGACGAGGACGAGTACACCCCGGCGCTCGAACGGTGGCTGGCGCTCGGCGGGGCCGACCTCGCCGAGCGCGCCGAGAAGGTGATCGACGACCTCGGCCTGGAAGCGGGCCTCGACGCTCCGATGACGGCGCTCTCCGGTGGCCAGGCCGCCCGCGCCGGGCTGGCGGCACTGCTGCTGTCGCGCTACGACGTCCTGCTGCTCGACGAGCCGACGAACGACCTCGATCTGGCCGGGCTCGAACGGCTCGAACGCTTCGTGGACGAGACACGCACGGCGTTGGTGGTCGTCAGCCACGACCGCGAATTCCTCGCGCGCACGGTGACGGGCATCGTCGAACTCGATCCGGTGCAGCAGCAGATCTCGGTGTACGAGGGCGGGTACGAGGCGTATCTCGTCGAGCGCGAGGTGGCGCGCCGGCACGCCCGTGAGCAGTTCGAGGAGTACGCCGACACGAAGACCCAGCTCGAGGAACGCGCTCGGATGCAGCGGAACTGGCTCGAGCACGGTGTGCGCAACGCACGTCGCAAGTCCAAGGACAACGACAAGATCGGACGCAAGCACCGCGCGGAGGCCACCGAGAAGCAGGCGGCGAAGGCCCGGCAGACACAGCGGCGCATCGAGCGACTCGACGTCGTCGAGGAACCGCGCAAGGAATGGGAACTGCGCATGTCCATCGCTGCCGCCCCACGCAGCGGCACGGTGGTCGCGACCCTCGACGACGCCGTCGTCCGGCGGGGCGACTTCGTCCTCGGTCCGATCACCACGCAGGTCGAGTGGGGCGACCGCATCGTCGTCACCGGCCCGAACGGGGCCGGGAAATCCACGTTGCTGCGATTGCTGCTCGGCACCGTCGCACCGGATTCCGGGCGCGCATCGCTGGGGTCGGGTGTGCTGGTCGGCGAGATCGATCAGGCCCGCAGCCTGTTCGAGGGCGACGAACCGCTCGTCGAGGCGTTCGGACGCAACGTGCCCGAGTGGCCGGACGCCGACGTGCGGACCCTGCTGGCGAAGTTCGCCCTCAAGGGGCACCACGTCCTGCGGACGGCGTCGTCGCTGTCGCCGGGCGAACGCACCCGCGCCGGGCTCGCGCTGCTGCAGGCCCGCGGTGTCAATCTGCTGGTGCTGGACGAACCGACCAACCACCTCGATCTGCCGGCGATCGAGCAACTCGAGCAGGCCGTCGACAGTTTCGAGGGCACTCTGCTGCTGATCACGCACGATCGCCGCATGCTGGAGACCACGCGGACCACGCGTCGATGGATGCTCGACGGCGGGACGCTGAGTGAGGAGTTGCTGTAGATGGGTGGAAGCGTGCGGGTGGACAGTTGGACGTGGTCGGTCCGGTTGTTCAAGACCCGGTCCGCCGCGGCGAGTGCGTGCCGCGCCGGGCACGTCCGGGTCGATGGTGTGACGGCCAAGCCGTCGACACCGGTGACGCTCGGCGCCGAGGTCCGTGTGCGTGCCCACGGCACGGAGAAGATCGTCGAGGTCACCCAGCTCGTGAACAAGCGGGTGGGCGCACCGATCGCCGCCACCGCCTACATCGATCACAGTCCCCCGCCTCCGCCGAAGGAGATCCTCGCCGCGCTTCCCCGCCGGGACCGCGGAGCGGGTCGCCCGACGAAGAAGGAGCGCCGCGAGCTCGATCGGCTTCGCGGAGTCGACGACGACTGAACAACCCGCTGAGCAGGCAGTCGTCTTCAACAGTTGACAAACCGTTGTGTTTTCCTAACACTTTGTTCCATGAGTCCGGTACGCCGTGGGGAAACGCTTCCCATCTACAACCGCATCCGCGTCCTGCGCGCGGAGCGTGGCATGAGCCGCGCACAACTGGCCGCGCTCATCGACGTGAACCCGCAGACCGTCGGCGCACTCGAACGCGGCGACCACTATCCGAGTCTCGATCTCGCCTTCCGCATCTGCGACGTGTTCGGGCTGCCGGTCGAAGCCGTCTTCTCCCGCACCGAGTTCACGCCGTTGTCGACGGAGCTGTACAAGCCTCGGAAGGAGGCCTGATGACCACCGAATCGCTGCTCGACCGCTACGAGGACTACCGCACCCGCCGGTTCCTGAAGAACGAGGAGATCACCGCTGGATGGATGCCGAACTGGCGCACCCGACGCCGCCGCCGCATCCTCGCCGGCGCGGTCGTGGCATTGATCGCGCTGATGTTCGTCACCG
Source organism: Rhodococcus gordoniae (assembly GCF_001646655.1). Lineage (GTDB taxonomy): Bacteria > Actinomycetota > Actinomycetes > Mycobacteriales > Mycobacteriaceae > Rhodococcus > Rhodococcus gordoniae. The sequence continues at coordinate 13,207 of NZ_LPZN01000048.1, forward strand.
CCATCGCGTCGTATTTCACGATGTGGGCAGCGATCGCCTGGTTGCCGGTCGCGCTGGTATTCCTGCCCACGTGGACGTGCCTGCAGATCGTGTCGGGACGTCAATCCGACGCTCCGCGTCACGCGCTCGACGAACGTGAGATCGCCGAGCGCAACAGCGCCCGTTCGATCGGCCTGTCCGTGGCGCAGGGGCTGCTGATGCTGCCGATCTTCGCGCTGCTGTGGAGCGCCTCGACCGCATCGATCGACCATCGGGCACTCGCCTACTCGGCAGGCGGATTCGCTCTCGCCTCGATACTGTTCAGCGGTTGCCTGCCCGCTGTTCTGCTCGCCTGGACCCGCCCCGACGACGACCCGGAGGACGTGCTGTGACACTGACGATCGACACTCTCTCGAAACGCTACGGCGACAAGATCGCCCTCGACGGCGTGAGCTTCGAAGTCCGCCCCGGCGAGTTGTTCGGCTTCGTCGGCAGCAATGGGGCGGGCAAGACCACCACCATGCGGATCGCGCTCGGCGTCCTGGCCGCCGACGCCGGTGAAGTCCGCATCGACGGGCGGCCCGTCGACCTCGAGATGCGCCGCAACATCGGGTACATGCCCGAGGAACGCGGCCTGTACCCGAAGATGAAGGTCGGCAAGCAACTGGCCTATCTCGCTCGGCTGCACGGACTCTCGAAAACGGAGGCGACGGAGGCGGTACAGCGGTGGACCGAGCGGCTCGGCATCGCCGAACGCCTCGGCGACACCGTCGACGCCCTGTCGCTCGGCAACCAGCAGCGCGTGCAGCTCGCCGCCGCCCTCGTGCACGACCCGAAGGTGCTCGTGCTCGACGAGCCGTTCTCCGGACTCGACCCGGTAGCCGTGGACGTCATGAGCGACGTCCTGGTGGAGAAAGCGAAAGAGGGTGTGCCGGTGGTGTTCTCGAGTCACCAGCTCGACCTGGTCCAGCGCCTGTGCGACCGGGTGGGCATCATCGGCGCGGGCAGGATGCGCGCCGTCGGCACCGTCGACGACCTGCGCGCCGGTGGCGACGCGCTCCTCGTCGTCCACGCGCCGCAGGCACCCCGCGGCTGGGCGGACGGTCTGCCGGGAGTCACCCACGCCGAGTACGAGGACGAGCGCACCGTGCTCACCGTCACCCCCGGCGCCGACGACCAGCTGATCCTCAAGGCCGCCCTGGCCACCGGCCCCGTCCACGAGTTCTCGCTCCGGCGCCCGTCCCTGACCGAGCTGTTCCGAGAGGTGGTGTCCGCATGAGCGCCCCGTTGAGCAACGCCCGAGCGGTCGGTCTCGTCGCGTCGCGCGAGTTCGTCACGCAGGTCCGGAAGAAGAGCTTCCTGATCAGCAACGCGATCATCCTCGTCGCGATCGTCGTCGGCATCGTCGCCACCTCGATCCTGTCCGGCGGCGGCGAGGACCGGCCCACCGTCGGAGTCGTGGGTGCACCCGCCCTGCAGACGACGATCGAGTCGCTCGGTGAGACCGTCGGCACCCCGCTCGAGGTCTCCGAGGTTCCGGATGCCGCCACCGCGCGCGACCGGGTGTCCTCCGGCGATCTCGACGTTGCGCTCGTGCCCGGCGACGGTGCGTCCGTCACGGCGATCACCGAATCGGAACTCGACACCGACGTCCGGGCTGTCGTCGAGGCCGCGGTCGTGCAGCAGGCCCAGGTCGCCGCACTGACCGATCGCGGTGTCGATGCCGCTGCGGTCGCGGCCGACGTGGCCACGGCGACCGTGACCGTCGACGCCCTCGACCCGCCGGATCCCGAACAGGGACAACGGATCATCCTCTCGATCATCGCCGTGGTCCTGCTGTACATGCAGATCCTGATGTTCGGCATGTACGTCGCGATGGGTGTCGTCGAGGAGAAGTCCTCGCGGGTCGTCGAACTGCTGCTGTCGACCCTGCGGCCACTGCAGTTGCTGTGGGGCAAGATCCTCGGCATCGGCGCGGTGGGGCTCCTGCAGCTCACCGCCTACGGCGCGGTCGGTGTCGGCACCGCACTCGCCACCGGCACCCTCACGATCACCGGCACCGCCCTCGGGGTTCTCGCCGGCACGCTCGGCTGGTTCGTCCTCGGTTTCGCGTTCTTCGCCGTGCTCTACGCGGCGGCGGGATCGATGGTGTCTCGGCAGGAGGACGTCAACTCCACCTCGGGCCCGCTGGTGTTCCTCATCCTTGCGATGTTCTTCGCGGCCTTCTCGTCGGTCGACGACCCCGAGGCCGGATGGAGCACCACGCTGAGCTGGATCCCGCCGTTCTCGGCAATCCTCATGCCCCTGCGTATCGCCGCGGGTGTTGCCACGCCGGTGCAGATCGTCGGCACCATCGTGCTCATGGTGATCGCCATCGGAGTGCTCAGCGTGATCGCCGCGCGCATCTACCAGCGGTCGATCCTGCGCATCGGCCGGACGGTCACGTGGAAGGAAGCGCTCGGCCGATAGCCGATCCCGCTTCGAAGGGAGAATATGTGCGGTTTCTCGCAAGACGTCGCACATATTCTCCCCCTCGTTCGCGTCGGTATAGGTTGACCTTCGACCGACGAGGACAGGTGGAGGCAACGTGGCCGGTGGCAGGATCTCGGCGCAGGAGTTCATCGACAAGGTGCTCGACCCGGGCAGTTTCGCCTCCTGGGACGTTCCGCCCATCGACGTCGGGGCCGGTGAGAAGTACCTCGCCGATCTGGGCAGGGCCGCCGAGAAGTCGGGTGTCGACGAATCCGTGCTCACCGGCTCGGGCACCGTCCACGGCCGGCGCGTCGCGCTGATCGTGTGCGAATTCTCCTTCCTCGCAGGCTCTATCGGTGTCGCCGCCGCCGAACGTATCGTTGCCGCCGTCGAACGCGCGACCGCCGAGGGACTGCCCCTCCTCGCGTCCCCCACTTCGGGCGGCACCCGCATGCAGGAAGGCACCCTCGCGTTCGTGCAGATGGTGAAGATCGCCGCCGCCGTCGCCGCCCACAAGGCCGCCCATCTCGGTTACCTCGTGTACCTGCGCAATCCGACGACCGGTGGCGTGTTCGCGTCGTGGGGGTCGCTCGGGCACGTCACCGCCGCCGAACCCGGCGCGCTCGTCGGTTTCCTCGGCCCGCGCGTCTACAAGGCGCTCTATCAGGAGGACTTCCCGGAAGACGTGCAGACGGCGGAGAACCTGTACCGCAAGGGCGTGATCGACGGGGTCGTGCCCCTCGGCGGGGTGCGGCAGGTGGTACACCGGCTGCTGCGCGTGCTGGTCGAGCCGAACCGGCCCGAGGTGGCAGCGAGTCCGGCGATCACCGCCGTCGACGACGTCCCCGACATCCCGGCCTGGCAGTCGGTGATGCTCAGCCGACGTCCCGAACGACCCGGCATCCGGCAATTGCTGCGGCACGCCGCCTCCGCACAGGTACCCCTGTCCGGAACGGGGCAGGGCGAGTCCGACCGCACCGTGCTGCTCTCGCTCGCCCGGTTCCGCGGCGTCTCGTGCGTGATGTTCGGCCAGGACCGCGCGGGACAGTCGCCCGAACGCACGATGGGGCCGGGTGCGCTGCGCGAAGCCCGGCGCGCGATGCGGCTGGCAGACGAACTGCGCCTGCCGCTGGTGCTCGTCATCGACACCCTGGGTGCCTCACTGTCGAAGGAGGCCGAGGAGCGCGGGCTGGCACCCGAGATCGCCCGCTGCCTCGCCGATCTCGTCACTCTGTCCACCCCGACGGTGTCGGTGCTGCTCGGCCAGGGCACCGGAGGAGGTGCGCTCGCCCTGCTGCCCGCCGACCGGGTGTTGTGCGCGCAGCACGGCTGGCTCGCACCGCTCCCACCCGAAGGCGCCAGCGCCATCGTGCACCGCGACACCACCCACGCTCCGGTGATGGCGCAGGATCAGGGGATCCGCTCCCGCGACCTGCTGCGCAACGGTGTGGTCGACGCGGTCGTCCCCGAGCACCCCGACGCCACCGAGGAACCCGTCTCGTTCGTCAAGCGGGTCGGCGCGGCGGTCGCGCGCGAACTCGCCGTCCTCACCGACGAACCCGCGGAGGAACGGTACCGGCGGCGGATCGAACGGTATCGGAAGCTCGGCGTGCCCTCCTGACCCGGCGCGATCCGGATCAGCTCGAACCCGCCACCGCTCCACCCGCTGCGATGGCCGTCATCATCGCCGCGTTGACCGATGCGACGGCGTCGCGTACCGCCTCGGCCGCCCACTCGCCCTGCGCGATATCCTTCGCCCGCTTCTTCACCGCCCGCTTGTCGGCCTCCGGGAACACCTTCGGCGCCGCATCCGCCGCCGACAGCAGCGCGATCAGGGCCGCGGTGCGTGGGTCGGGGGTCAGGCCGTCGATCAACGCCGCGCGGATCGGGCCACGAACGCGCTGCTCGTGGCCGGAATCGCTCGCGGGCCACTTCTTCGTCGGAAAGACACCGAGTATCTTCCCGCGCTCCTCCGAGACCGAGCCCTGCTCGACGACCCGTGCGAGAAGCTTCTCCTGGAGGCCCTTCTGCAGTTTCTCGATGGCCACCGTCGGCTTCACCGGCCTGCCCGAGCGGAGCCGTTCGACCGCCTCGGCGAGGATCGGATCGGCGGGTCGCGCCTCGGTGCGTATCACGATCCGCCCCTTTCTCACCTGCTTCCCCTCGGTGTCGACCGCCACCACGTCGTCGAGGGCGAGTTCGACGAGCACCGCACCCGCGAGAACACGGGGCAACTTCACTCCGTCGACGAGCGGCTTCCCCGATTCGTCGTCGAGCAGCAGGAGCAGAAGGTCTTCCGCTATCGAGGTCATGCGAGTCAGGGTAGGCACTTCGCCCGCTCGTCGCGCGATCGTGTCCGTCCGACGCAGACACGAGGTCGCCCCCACCGCAGGTCCCATAGAGTGGTTCGGTCCACAACTACCGTCGAGGAAGGACACAAGCGATGGGCTCGTACGAGGAGGCGTTCCGCCGGAGCACCGAGGATCCCGAGGGATTCTGGCTCGAGGCCGCCCAGGCGGTCGAGTGGGAGAGCGCGCCGACGCGAGCTCTCGACGACTCGGCGGCACCGTCGTACAGGTGGTTCCCGGACGGCGCCCTGAACACCAGCGTCAACGCGCTCGACCGGCACGTGCGCGCGGGGCACGGCGACCGCCCGGCGCTGATCTGGGATTCGGCGATGGTCCCCGCGAAGCGCACCTACACCTACGCAGAGCTGCTCGACGAAGTCGCGACGTTCGCCGGGGTGCTGCGGGACCAGGGTGTCGTGGCCGGCGACCGCGTGATCGTCTACATGCCGATGATCCCCGAGGCCGCGATCGCGATGCTCGCCTGCGCCCGTATCGGGGCGGTGCACTCGGTGGTCTTCGGTGGGTTCGCCGCGAAGGAACTCGCGACCCGCATCGACGACGCGAAGCCGGTCGTGCTGGTCACGGCCTCCGGCGGTCTCGAACCGGGCCGCACGATCGAGTACCTGCCGATCGTCGAGCAGGCGATCGGTCTGTCGCCGACGCCGCCGCACACCGTGATCGTCAAGGATCGTGAGCAGATCCCCGGTTCGGCGGCCGACTACCAGACCTCCTCCGCGGCGTGGTTCGACTGGGACGAGCTCTGCGTTGACGCCGCTCCCGCCGAGCCCGTGACGGTCGCGGCGACCGACCCGCTCTACATCCTCTACACCTCCGGCACCACCGGGAAGCCCAAGGGCGTGGTGCGCGACAACGGCGGGCACGCCGTAGCTCTGACCTGGTCGATGCACAACATCTACGACATCGACCCGGGCGACGTGTGGTGGACCGCCTCCGATGTGGGCTGGGTGGTCGGCCACTCCTACATCGTCTACGGTCCGCTGCTGGTGGGCGCGACGACGGTGATGTACGAGGGCAAGCCCGTCGGCACACCCGATGCGGGCGCGTTCTGGCGGATCATCGCCGAGAACGGCGTCAAGGCGTTGTTCACCGCCCCCACCGCGATTCGCGCGGTGCGCAAGGCCGATCCGAATGCCGAGGAGCTGAAGAAGTACCCCATCGACTCGTTGCGGACGCTCTTCGCCGCCGGTGAACGCCTCGACCCCGACACCTACCACTGGGCGACGAAGGTGCTCGACCGTCCGGTGGTCGACCACTGGTGGCAGACCGAGACGGGCTGGGCGATCGCCGCCAATCTGCGCGGCCTCGAAGCGATGCCGCTCAAGGCCGGCTCCCCGACCGTCCCCGTTCCGGGATACCGGGTCGAGATCGTCGACGGCGAAGGCAGGCTCGTCGATCCGAACACCGAGGGCAACATCGTCATCCGGCTGCCGTTGCCGCCGGGCACCCTGGCCGGCCTGTGGCAGGACGAGGATCGTTACCGCCGCTCGTACCTCGACACATTCCCCGGTTACTACCTCACCGGCGATTCCGGGTACATCGACGAGGACGGCTACGTCTTCGTCCTCGGCCGCTCCGACGACGTGATCAACGTTGCCGGGCACCGGCTCTCGACCGGCAGCATGGAGGCCGTGGTGGCCGGACATCCTGCCGTCGCCGAATGCGCGGTGGTGGGCATCCGCGACGAACTCAAGGGTCAGCGCCCGTCGGGTTATGTAGTGCTCAAGGCGGGCGTGGAGATCGATCCCGAGACCCTGCGCCGAGAGCTCGTCGCGATGGTCCGCGACCAGATCGGCGCGGTCGCGACCTTCCGCGATGTGACGGTGGTCCAGGCTCTCCCGAAGACACGCTCCGGCAAGATCCTGCGCAAGACGATGCGGCAGATCGCCGACCACGAGGAGTACACGGTGCCGTCGACGATCGAGGATCCGGCGGTGCTCGACGCGCTGAAGCAGCAACTCGGCGGCTGACGGCACGCTAAGGAGGGTGTACACGGCAGCGGACGGATACCCGGTGCAGAGCACGAGTATCCGTCCGCCGGGGTACGCCTGCGTCACCTGCGTCGTCGGCGCCTCACGATCAACAGCACGATCACTGCTGCGAGCACCCCTCCGGCCGCCGCCATCAGGTCGGGCCGGGTGCGCACCACCTCCGCCCGCTCGGCCGCGGACTGCTTGATCCTCGTGGGCACGTCGAGTCGGTCGGTGAGTTCGCCGACGGTCGCGGCGAGTTCGGCCCGTTGACGTTCGATGTCGGCCACGTCCTCCGGACGCCCATCGTTGTCGGATGCGGTCACTTCGTTGCTCCCTTCGCGGCGTCGATGTCGGCGCGGACACTGGCGACCGTGCGTTCCGGCACGGGGGGTGCGGCGTTCTTCGCCTTCGAGGCACCGACCGCCGCGAGGATGCCTCCGACGGCGAGCACCACGAGCGCGACGATGAGGGCGGCGAGCCACGGCTCGACGGCCGTGGCGAGGCCGAGCACGGCCGTCGCGATCAGCGTCGCCAGTCCCAGGAACAGCAGGACCGCTCCCGCACCCGAGATACCCACGCCCACACCGATACGGGTGCCCTTGGACTTGACCTCCTCGAGCGCGTGTGAGACCTCGGTCCGGACCAGGGTCGACACCTGTTCGGTGAGCCGCTCGGTGAGTTCGACCGTGGACAGGTTCTTCGGTTGTTCGGCCACGGGACGCGCATTGCCGCCGGGCGTCGTCATCGCGGACTCCTTTCTGTCGGGGGTCGGGGAGGGTCCACGGAGTCGGTCGCCTCCTCGGAGGAGTTGTCCCCGCTGTGGGCTTCACGCAGTTTCCGCCCGTGCTCGACGAGTTCATCGAGCTTGGCGGCGTTCTTCTCGCTCGCGCGTGAATCACGTTCGGGCAGTTGCAGTGTCTTCTCGGCAGGCATACCGGCCTGCAGCTGGCGACCTCGCTCCATCTCGGCGTCGAACTCGGCACCGAACAACAGGGCCAGGTTGGTGATCCACAACCACAGCAGGAAGATCACCGCGCCGGCGAGGGATCCGTAGGTCTTGTTGTAGCTGCCGAAATTCGAGACGTAGAAGGCGAATCCCACCGAAGCCACGATCCACACCAGGATCGCGATGAGTGATCCGAGGCTGACCCAGCGGAATTTCGGCTGGGACACATTGGGTGTCGCGTAGTACAGCACAGCGACGATCATGACCACCAGCGCGAGCATCACGGGCCACTTGACGATGTTCCATACCGTCACAGCGGTGTCGCCGAGGCCGATGACGTCGCCGATCGTCCGTGCCACCGGACCACTGATCACGAGCATCAGGGCGGTGGCGCCCGCGGCCACCAGGGCCACGGCGGTGATCAGCAGCATCAGCGGACGCAGTTTCCAGACGGGCCGCCCCTCTTCGATCTCGTAGATCCGGTTCATGGCGCGACCGAAGGCGCCGACATATCCCGATGCCGACCACAGCGCGCCGAGAATACCGACGATCAGGGCGAATCCGGCTGTCGGTGCGGCGACGAGCTGTTCGATCGGCCCTCGGAGCGTGTCGACGGCGGAGGACGGACCGAGATCTTCGACCATGCCGAGCACGGCATCCACCGTCGTCTGCCCTTGGCCGAACACACCGAGCAACGAGACCACGACGAGCAGGGCCGGGAACAGCGACAGGACGGCGTAGTAGGTCAGCGCGGCGGCGAGATCGGTGCACTGATCCCGACTGAACTCTCGAATCGTCCTGCGCAGCACATACTTCCACGACGGTTTGGACAGATCGGTCGGAGAGTCGGGTTTGCGCGGATCGTCGGGTGCGAGGGTGGCACCCGATGACCCGTCACGTCTGTGCTCGGCATCCATACTGCGGCGGGTACCCGCGGTCGCACCCGGACCAAACTCACAACCGCACCGGGACCGAACGCGCCGCCGCAGCGGTGCGACGGCCGTACGATTCGGCTCATGCCCGACATCCCACTCGAAGGATCCGCCGACGGTTTCGCGGACATCGCCTCGCAGCTCGACTACCCGATGTTCATCGTCACCGCATTCGACGGTGAGGAACGCAGCGGCTGCCTGATCGGATTCGCGACGCAGTCCGCGATCGATCCGGCGCGCTTCCTCGTGGCGCTGTCGGACAAGAACCGGACGTACCGGGTGGCGTCGAAGGCGAAGCATCTCGCGGTACACGTCCTGACCCCGGCCGATCGCGAACTGGCGGCGCTGTTCGGTGAGCACACCGGTGACGACATCGACAAGTTCGCCCGCTGCTCGTGGCGGGAGGGACCGTACGGCCTGCCCGTGCTCGACGGCCCGCGGGCCTGGTTCGTCGGCCGGATCCTGGAGACGTTCACGACCGGCGACCACGGAGGTTTTCTCCTCGAACCCGAACGCGGCGAGCTCCGCGGCGACCTGGACCGCCTCATGACCTTCGCGTCCGTGGGCGATCTCGAGGCCGGGCACGGCGCGTGACGTGCATCCGTAGAGCGCAAGTGATCTGATCGGCGACATGCGACGACTCGACGGCACCCCTGCGACGCAGCACGTGGACGACACGGCGCTGCGCGCGCTCTACGCCTATCCCGACGACCTGTCCCGGCCGTGGCTGCGGATCAACTTCGTGTCCTCGCTCGACGGCGCCGTGGCGGTCGAAGGACGGTCGGGCGCCCTCGGTTCCCCTTCCGACAAGAAGGTCTTCGGACTGCTGCGCGAGCTCGCCGACGTGATCCTCGTGGGTGCGGGCACGGTGCGCGCCGAGAACTACGGTGGCGCCCGGACGAGCGAGGCCCTGCGGGCGCGGCGGCAGGAGGCCGGGCTGGCTCCGATACCCCCGGTCGCGGTGGTGACCGCCTCGTGCGACCTGCCACCCGACCTGCGTCTGTTCACCGATACGACGATCCCGCCCGTGGTGTTCACGACCGCACGTGCCCCCGGGAGCGCCCGGCGCGCGGTCGAGGCCGCCGGTGGCGAGGTACGCGTCATCGCCGACGCGGTGATCGACGGACCCTCCCTGCTCGCCGCGATCGGCGAGGCAGGATGGCTCCGCGTGCTGTGCGAGGGCGGGCCGAGCCTGTTCGGCCGCATGATCGAGGACGGCGTCGTCGACGAGCTGTGTCTGACCTGGGCGCCGGTCCTGGCCGCCGGTAACGCCGGGCGCATCGCGCACGCACCGACGGCTGCCCTGACCCCCCTGCGACGTGCGCACCTGGTGTGCGACGACGACGGCACCCTGCTCACCCGCTGGGTGCGGACCGATGCTCTGGAAGGAGACACGCATGGCCGATGACGATGTGGTGGAGGGGACGGACACCTCCGACGAGTTGATCGAGCAGCTGGCACAGCTCGCCTCCGACAAGGAGCTGACGCTCGGCTGCGCGGAATCGCTCACCGCCGGCACGCTCGCAGCCCGTCTGGGTGCCGCGAAGGGCAGCTCCGACTGGTTCCGCGGCGGCATCGTCGCGTACTCGCGCGAGGTCAAGTACGGCCTGCTGGACGTACCCGAAGGTCCGGTGGTCAGCGAGACCGCGGCGCGCACGATGGCGGAGAGCACCTCCCGCCTCCTGGGAGCCGGGATCGTCGTCGCCGTGAGCGGAGCCGGCGGACCCGATCCGCAGGACGGCCGTCCGCCGGGCACGGTCTGTTTCGCGACGACCGGTCCGGACGGAACTCGCAGCGAGGAGCAGCACTTCGACGGTGACCCCGAGAAGGTGCTCGCACAGACGGTGCGTCACGCGCTGTCGTTGCTCGTGGAGCGGGCATCCGCCTGAAAATCGGATGCGGTCCCCTGCCTGCGGGACCTACCGTGACGGCCATGCGCGTCGTCTTCACGAAAGGTCCCGGCATCGGGTACGAGATCGCGGTGCATCGCGAGACCGGACCGGAACTCGCTCCGCGCAACGGCCCGGGCGGTCACCCCTATCTCCCCCACGACCTCGTGCACCTGCTGGTCGAGAGGGAGGCGGGCATCGAGCTCGGCGTCTACGGACAGTTGGCCGCCGGCGACAACGGCCTGTTCTGGCCTGCCGACGACGCAGAACGAACCCGGGCCGGTCGGCGCCGCAGGTCGAAGAAGCATGCGATGCCCCCGCGCGCGGAGGCCGACATGATCAGGTCGGAGGAACTGGCGCGCATCGCCGTCCCCGTCTGGGAGGCGCGGCGCCGCCTGGCAGACGGGCTGCCGGCCCATGTCTCCGAGAAGGACGTCGTACCGGTGGTCGACCGCATCGTGGACACCTTCGACGACTACGCCGACCGGTGGCATGCGCTACCGGTCGGCGGGTCGCTCACGGTGACCTGGGAGAGACCGTCACAGAGCCGACGGTGACACGTCCAGGGTCGTCCGGTCGAGGCTCGCGAGCAGATCGAACTGCGGGCCGGTCCTCGGCAGTTCGAAACGGAAGAAATAGCGTGCGGCAGCGCGCTTCCCGTCGAAGAAGTCGCCCTCGCGGTTGCCTACGGCAAGGAGCTGCTCGAGCCACAGCCACGCCACGACGACGTGTCCGACGGCTTCCAGATAGACCGACGAGTTCGCCAGGGCCACAGCGGGATCGCCGGTGGACCACAGTGTCGCGGTGGTCTCCGCGACGCGCCCCACGGCCGCGCCCAGCTGTTCCGCGTAAGCGGCGGCGTCGCCCCCTGCCCGTGTCGCCTGCGCGATGGTCCGTCCTACCGTTTCGCCGAGCAGCGCGAGAGCGGCACCGCCCTGCATGATCACCTTGCGGCCGAGCAGATCCAAACCTTGGATACCGTGGGTGCCTTCGTGAATGGGGTTGAGGCGGTTGTCGCGGTAGAACTGTTCGACGTCGAACTCGCGGGTGTAGCCGTAGCCCCCGAGCACCTGGATCGCGAGGCTGTTGGCCTCGAGGCACCACTGCGACGGCCAGGACTTCGCGATGGGCGTGAGCAGGTCCAGCAGCAGACCGGCGCGTGCGCGCGCCGCTTCGCTCTCGGCGGTGCGCTGGTCGTCGACGAGCTTCGAGCAGTACAAGCCCAACGCCAGCGCACCTTCGACGTACGACTTCTGCGCCAACAACATCCGCCGTACATCGGCGTGTTCGACGAGGGGAACCTGCGGTGAGGCCGGATCCTTCGCGCCGAGCGGACGGCCCTGGGTGCGGGTGCGGGCGTAGTCGAGGGACTGCAGGTATCCGGCGTACCCGAGGGAGGTGGCAAGGAAGCCGACGCCGATCCGCGCCTCGTTCATCATGTGGAACATGTACGACAGGCCCTTGTGCGGCTCGCCGAGCAGGTAGCCGACCGCACCGGCCTTTCCGCCGGGCGTGTGGACGCCCTCCCCGAAGTTGAGCAGGGTGTTGGTGGTGCCGCGGTTGCCCATCTTGTGGTTGAGGCCGACGAGAGCGACGTCGTTGCGTTCGCCGAGGGTGCCGTCGGCCTCGACGAGGAACTTCGGGACGATGAACAGCGAGATGCCCTTCACCCCGTCCGGTCCGCCGGGGATCTTGGCGAGGACGAGGTGGACGATGTTCTCGGTGAGTTCGTGATCGCCGCCGGAGATCCACATCTTGGTGCCGGTGAGGCGGTAGGAGCCGTCGTCCGCGGGCACGGCCTTGGTGGTGATGTCGGCGAGCGAGGAACCTGCCTGGGGTTCGGACAGGCACATGGTGCCGAAGAAGCGCCCCTCGAGCATGGGCGGTACGAAGGTGGCGATCTGCTCGTCGCTGCCGTGCGCGACGAGCAGGCTCGCGTTCGCCGCCGTGAGGAAGGGATAGGCGGAGGTTCCGGCGTTCGCCGCCTGGAACCACGCCATCGACGCGCGCTGCACCGTCACCGGAAGTTGCATCCCGCCGTGTTCCTCGTCGAATCCGCCCGCGAGGAGGCCTGCCTTGGAGAACAGCTCCAGGGCGTCCTTGACCTCGGGGATGATCTCGACGCGGCCGTCCTCCCCGATGCGGGGTTCCTGGGCGTCGGCCTTCTTGTTGTGCGGCGCGAAGTGCTTGGTGGCGATGTCGGCGCTCAGGGCGAATACGGCGTCGAAGGTTTCCCGAGAGTGGTCGGCGAAGCGTGTCCGCGTGGTCAGGGACTCGACGTCGAGCCAGTCGTAGAGAAGAAAGTCCAGATCGCGGCGGGACAGGAGAGGTGAGGGCATCGGGGATCCTTTCGGGCGACGCGGGTATCCGGCCGCAGCAGGAACGAACTAAGCGCTCACTCAGTAGAGCAATGCCGGTGCATGATGTCAACGACGCCTTTTCCGCGACCCGCAGGACGGACCCCGTGACCGACACACCCGAGCAGACCTCCGACGCGCCCGTTACCGTCGATTCCCCCGCCGCCGCCCTTCCGGGCGGCGGATCCGACGTCGCGCGCCGGCTCGTCGCCTCCGCCGTGGAGTCCTTCGCCCGACGCGGCTACCACGCGACCACCACCAGGGACATCTCCGTCGGCGCGGGGCTGAGCCCCGCCGCTCTGTACGTGCACTTCCCGTCCAAGGAGGCGGTACTCTTCGAAGCCGGTCGCAACGGACACCTCCACGTTCTCGAGGAGGTCGAGAGCGCTGCTGCGATCTCCACCGATCCGGTCGAACGGATGCGCGCGATCGTCGACCGGTTCGTGCGGATCCACGCGGTGCACCACACGACCTGCCGCGTCGCGCAGTACGAACTGCACGCGCTCTCGGAGGAGCACTACCGCGAGATCGCCGAGATCCGCCGGCGCACCGACGCCGTGGTCCGCGAGGTCATCTCCTCCGGAGTCGGCAGCGGTGCGTTCCGCGTCGGCGACGTGCCCACCGCAGCCCTGGCCGTCCTGTCGCTGGGAATCGATGTCGCCCGGTGGTACCGCCCGGGCCGAATGGACGTCGACGACCTGGCCCGCCACTACGTCGACCTGGCGTTGTCGATGCTCGGGGCACCCCCACACTGACCCGGGCCGGCCGCCGAACGACGACGAGGCCCGCGACATCGGTCTGACCACCGTTGTCGCGGGCCTCGAATGTCGTTGCGGGCGCGGTTATCCGACGCCGAGCAGATCGATCACGAAGACCAGTGTCTTGCCTCCGAGCGGATGCCCGGAACCGGCCGGTCCGTACGCGAGCTGCGGGGGCACCGTGAGCTTGCGACGTCCACCGACGCGCATGCCCGGAATGCCCTCCTGCCAACCCGGGATCAGCCGTCCCAGCGGGAACCGGGCGGAGTCGCCACGAGCGAACGACGAGTCGAACACCTCGTTGGTCTCGTACTCCACACCGTGGTAGTGCACATCGACCACGCCGCCCGGCTGGGCCTCGTCGCCGTCACCGATCGTGATGTCCTCGATCACGAGATCGGCGGGCGCAGGGCCGGTCGCCGGCTCGATCGTCGGAACCTCCGGCGGCACCTGCACGGCGAGCAGGTCGATGATGAACACGAGGGTCTTGCCGGACATGCGGTGTCCCGATCCGGCCGGACCGTAGGCGAGCTCCGGCGGGATGGTCAGCTGGCGACGCCCGCCGACCTTCATGCCCGGGATGCCTTCCTGCCAGCCGGCGATCAGGCCGGACAGGGGGAAGGTGATGGACTCACCGCGGCTCCACGACGAGTCGAACTCCTCACCGGAATCGAACTCGACCCCGACGTAGTGGACTTCGACCTTCGATCCGGGTTCCGCCTCGGCACCGTCGCCGACCACCAGGTCCTTGATGACCAACTGGGTGGGAGCGGGGCCCTCCTGGAACTCGATTTCGGGCTTTGTCATGCGTGTCTCCTCGTCGGGATTCGGTCGAGATGTCCGGTCGTTACGAGGGTCAGCGCTCCTCGAGGGACGTGTACGGCCGCTCGGTGTAGCCGGTGTAGATCTGACGCGGACGGCCGATCTTCAGGGTCGGGTCGGAGTGCATCTCACGCCAGTGCGCGATCCAGCCGGGCAGGCGGCCGAGGGCGAACAGCACGGTGAACATGCGGTCCGGGAAGCCCATCGCACGGTAGATCAGGCCCGTGTAGAAGTCGACGTTCGGGTACAGCTTGCGCTCGATGAAGTAGTCGTCCGTCAGCGCGGCCTCTTCGAGCTTCATGGCGATCTCGAGCAGTTCGTCGCCCGCACCGAGCTTCTTGAGGATGCGGTCGGCGGTCTTCTTGACGATCGCGGCCCGTGGGTCGTAATTACGGTAGACGCGGTGCCCGAAGCCCATGAGCTTCACGCCGTCTTCCTTGTTCTTGACCTTGCGGACGAAATCCTTGACGTCGCCCTCGGACTTGGCGATGCCGTCGAGCATCTCGAGCACGGCCTGGTTGGCGCCGCCGTGCAGCGGGCCCCACAGCGCGTTGATGCCACCCGAGATGGACGTGAAGAGGTTGGCATCGGACGAGCCGACGAGACGCACCGTCGAGGTCGAGCAGTTCTGCTCGTGATCGGCGTGCAGGATGAGCAGCATGTCGAGCGCCTGCGCGATCTCGGGATCGATCTCGTAGGGCTCGGCCGGGAAGCCGAAGGTCATGCGCAGGAAGTTCTCGACCAGCGACAACGAGTTGTCGGGGTAGAGGAAGGGCTGACCGACCGACTTCTTGTACGCGTAGGCCGCGATGGTCGGCAGCTTGGCGAGCAGACGGATCGTCGACAGCTCGACCTGCTCGGAGTCGTCCGGGTCGAGGGAGTCGGGGTAGTACGCCGACAGGGCGTTGACAGCGCTCGACACGACGGGCATCGGGTGCGCGTTGCGCGGGAAGCCGTCGAAGAACCGCTTGAGATCCTCGTGCAGCAGGGTGTGGCGGCGGATCTTGTCGGTGAAGACCTCGAGCTGCTCCGCGGTCGGCAGCTCACCGTAGATCAGCAGGTAGCTGACCTCGATGAACGTGGACTTCTCGGCGAGCTGCTCGATCGGGTATCCGCGGTACCGCAGGATGCCCTCCTCACCGTCGATGTACGTGATCGCCGACTTGGTGGAGGCGGTGTTGACGAAACCCGGATCCAGGGTGGTGTACCCGGTCGCCGCAAGGAGCTTGCCCAGCTCGATACCGTCATTGCCTTCCGTCGCCTTGGCGATCGACATCGTGTGTTCGCCACCGGGGTAGCTGAGGGTGGGGTTGGTGTCATTCTCAGCGGGCACGAAGGATCCCTCTCAAGCTCAGACCTACGAGAAACTTCCGGACATTCACGTAGAACCTAGCCGTAGCGCGGGGTATGCGCTGAGGCAGGGTCCGCCGAAAGTCCCCGATCGGTATGTCGTCCATGTGGGCTCCGAACGCTCGCCCGCACCCTCTGCGACAGCGCCGCAAGGCCGGCACACGCCGATAACCTGCGGCAATACTACCCAAGTCTCACCAAGGTCGTTACGCGGGGATCTGCGCGTATCCGGCGCCCACGCGGTCACTCTACTCACGGCACCGCGAGGAGCACATCGAGGAGTGCGGCGGTGGCCTGCGCGACGGCTGCACCCTCGAGAGGCGCATCGGTTCATCGGTCGTCGAGTCCGACAGGATCGCCGCCATCACCGGCTGCCCGTCGGGCGACCACACCATCCCGGCGTCGTCCGCCGTCCCTTCGGAGGGACCCTTCCGCTTCGAGGCGCAGAACAGCGGCGGTGGAGAACAGCGCCCGGCATCGCGCAGAACATTCTGCGCGGCAGAGTGTTTCGAATCGGCATGACGCAACCCCGCGCATCGCCGTCACCGGGTTGCACGCGCCGCTTCCGGACGAAGTCGTTTCCGGCGAGAATGTGGACCTGTCGTCACCCGAGGGTGCGCGAGACCCGGTAGCGCACGAACGCAGGGAAAGCGACGACGCACACGGCCGTGCCGACGATCACGAGCACACCGCCACCGGCCGCCGCGACTGCCGTGCCCACAGCCGCTGCGGCCGCACCGTGGAGCACGTCGCCGATACGCGGCCCGCCCGCGACGACCACGATGAACACACCCTGGAGCCGACCGCGCATCTCGTCGGTCGCGACGGTCTGCAGCATCGTCGAGCGGAAGGCCGCGGACACCATGTCGACCGCACCGCCGAAGGCCAGGAAGAACAGTGCGACCCACAGCAGCAGGCCGCTGCCGCCCGGCTCGGCCCACCACACCGCGGCACCGAAACCCACCATCGCCACGCCCCACAGGACGATGCACACGATCACGGCGAGCCCCTGTCGCTGCACTCGCGGCAACCACCCGGAGAAGACGCCGCCGATCACCGCGCCCACCGACATCGCCGCGAACAGCAGACCGAGGGCGAAGCCGCCCTGCGCGGGATCACCGAACGATTCGTGGGCGATCTGCGGGAACAGCGCGCGCGGCATCCCGAACACCATCGCGACGATGTCGACGACGAACGACGCCAGCAGGATCTTCTGTCCGGACAGATACCGGAAGCCGTCGAACACCGCGCGCAGACCGGCGCGGGTCACCTCGCCCAGCGGCGGGATCGCCGGTAGCCGGACCACCGCCCACAGGGTTGCGAGCAGGAAGATCGCGTCGAGCAGATAGAGAGTGGGCAGACCCACGACGGGGATGAGGGCACCCGCGAACAACGGCCCGGCGATGGCACCGAACTGCACCACCGTCATGTTCAGCGAGGTGGCCGCCGCGATCTGCCCCGTCGGCAGCAACCGCGGGATGATCGCCGCGCGGGTCGGCTGGTTGACGGCGAAGAACGCCTGCTGCACCGAGAACAGACACAGCAGGATCCACACGTTGTCCAGTCCGCTCGCCGCCTGCACCCACAGCAACAGGGACGTGGCACCGAGTCCGGCGGAGGTGATCAGGAGCAGCTTCCGGCGATCCATGGCGTCGGCGAGGGCTCCGCCCCACAGTCCGAAGACCACGAGGGGAACCAGCCCGAAGACACCGGTCAGGCCCACATATGCCGAATTGCGGGTGATCTCGTAGATCTGCTGCGGCACGGCGACCACGGCCATCTGGGCGCCGATGACGGTAACGATCCCGGCCCACCACAGCCGGGCGTAATCCTTGGTGCGCAGGGGTGTGGTGTCGGCGAGCAACCGCCTCACGGTTGCAGGCGCTCGGTGACCCAGCGACCGTCGACCGAGCGGGTCCGGATCCTGTTGTGCAACCGATTGGGTCGGCCCTGCCAGAACTCGACCGACTCCGGCACGATCCGGAAGCCGCCCCAGAACGGCGGCACCGGGATGTCGTCGTCGAGGTCGTACCGCTCGGCGGCCTCGACGAGGGCGTGCTCGAGATCGGCCCGCTCCCCCACCGGCCGTGACTGTTGCGACGCCCACGCGCCGAGTCGTGATCCGCGCGGACGGGTGTGCCAGTACGCGAGCGTCTGATCGTCGGGCACGCGGACGACCGGTCCGCGGACCGTCACCTGCCGGTAGACCGGCAGCCACAGGAAGGTGGCCGAAGCGTAGGGATGCCCGGCCAGATGGCGGCCCTTGTCGGACTCGAAGTTCGTGAAGAAGGTCAGGCCGTCGGCGTCGATCTTCTTGCACAGCACGGTGCGGGTCGCCGGGTGGCCCTGCTCGTCGACGGTCGCGAGCACCATCGCATTGGGTTCGGGCACAGCGGTGGCGACCGCGTCCGCAAACCACGTACGCAACAGCGGAAGCCAGCCTCCGGCGACATCGTCCGGGGTGAGATCGCGGTCGGCGGGGGACTCGTCGGTCGGCCCGGCCGGGCTGTAGTCGACACGCATACGCGCGAGGTCGTCTCCCTCGGGGCGCGGCAACGGTGTATCGGACGGCACGAACGACGACGGTACTCCGGCATCCGGAAGGCGGCGCTCGGACCACGAGGACTACAGTTTTCACGACGACCCGAGTGGGGTGCCGATCACACCTGGCGGTGACCTCATTCCACCGGCAGCGCGGCTCGGACCGGGCCGTGCTCGAATGAGGAGAGCCCAACCGTCATGGCAATGCGCACGTCAGTTCCCGAGGATTTCGTCGCAGGACTCGAAGGCGTGGTCGCCTTCACGAGCGACATCGCCGAGCCCGACAAGGACGGTGGCGCACTGCGCTATCGCGGGGTCGACATCGAAGAACTCGTCGAGAAGGGAGTCACCCTCGGCGACGTGTGGGCTCTGCTCGTCGACGGCGAGTTCGGTCGCGGCCTGTACCCGGCCGAGCCGTTCCCCCTCCCGATCCACACCGGCGACGTGCGTGTCGACGTCCAGGCGGGGCTGGCGATGCTCGCACCCATCTGGGGTTTCCGTCCGCTGCTCGACATCGACGACGCCACGGCCCGCGACAATCTCGCGCGTGCCGCGGTGATGGCCCTGTCCTATGTGGCCCAATCGGCCCGCGGCATCTATCAGCCCGCCGTGCCGCAGCAGCGCATCGACGAGGCGAGCACCGTCACGGAGCGTTTCATGGTGCGCTGGAAGGGCGATCCCGATCCCAAGCACGTCGAGGCGATCGACGCCTACTGGGTGTCGGCGGCCGAGCACGGCATGAACGCCTCGACGTTCACCGCCCGGGTCATCGCCTCCACCGGCGCCGACGCGGCCGCATCGCTCTCCGGCGCCGTCGGCGCGATGTCCGGGCCGCTGCACGGCGGCGCCCCGGCCCGCGTGCTGCCGATGATCGAGGAGACCGAACGCACCGGCGATCCGCGCGGACTGGTCAAGGGCATCCTCGACCGCAAGGAGAAGCTCATGGGCTTCGGTCACCGTGTCTACCGCGCCGAGGACCCCCGCGCCCGGGTGCTGCGCAGCACCGCGAAGCGGCTCGACGCTCCCCGCTTCGAGGCCGCGGCCGCGCTCGAGCAGGCCGCGCTGGCCGAACTGCGCGAGCGTCGCCCCGACCGCGCGATCGAGACCAACGTCGAGTTCTGGGCCGCGGTGATCCTCGATTTCGCGGAGGTCCCTGCGGCGATGATGCCTGCGATGTTCACCTGCGGGCGCACCGCCGGCTGGTGCGCGCACATCCTCGAGCAGAAGCGCCTGGGCAAGCTGGTGCGTCCCGCGGCGATCTACACAGGCCCGGATCCGCGACCTGCCTCGGAGGTCACGGGCTGGGACTCGATCGCACACCGTTGACCCCTCCCCCGGCCGGGCCCGACCAGCGCCCGGCCGGGGCTCCGAGGAGGCGGTCTAGACTACCTGTGCACCATGTCCCTCGACTCTTAGGACACGCATTCCGATGGCAGACGCGTCACCGATCATTCCCGCCGACCTGAAGCCCGCAGACGGCCGCTTCGGCTGCGGCCCCTCCAAGGTTCGTCCCGAGCAGCTGCAGTCGCTGGTCGATGTCGGCGCTTCGGTGTTCGGCACCAGCCACCGGCAGAAGCCGGTCAAGGACGTCGTCGCCCGTGTCCGCTCGGGTCTGCGCGACCTGTTCTCCCTGCCGGAGGGTTACGAGGTCGTCCTCGGCAACGGTGGCACCACCGCCTTCTGGGATGCCGCGGCGTTCGGTCTGATCCGGGAGCGTTCGCAGCACTTCACCTACGGCGAGTTCTCGTCGAAGTTCGCGACCGTCGCGAAGAAGAACCCGTTCATCGGCGACCCGATCGTCGTGGGTTCGGAGCCCGGTTCGGCCCCCGAGATCGTCGCCGACGCGTCGGCCGACCTCATCGGCTGGGCGCACAACGAGACCTCGACGGGTGTCGCGGTTCCCGTGCAGCGCCCTGCCGGTTCCGACAACGCCCTGATCGCGATCGACGCGACCTCGGGTGCCGGCGGCCTGCCGGTGAACATCGCCGACGCCGACGTGTACTACTTCGCTCCGCAGAAGTGCTTCGCCGCCGACGGTGGTCTGTGGATCGCGCTGATGAGCCCGGCTGCGCTCGAGCGTGTCGCGGAGATCAAGGAGTCGGGTCGTTTCACCCCCGAGTTCCTGTCGCTGCCGATCGCGGTGGACAACAGCAGCAAGGACCAGACGTACAACACCCCGGCGCTGGCCACCCTGCTGCTGTTCGCCAACCAGATCGAGTGGATGAACGGCAACGGCGGGCTCGACTGGGCGGTCGCCCGCACGAAGGATTCGTCCGCGCGCCTGTACGAGTGGGCCGAGGCATCCGAGTACGCGACCCCGTTCGTCGCCGATCCGGCACTGCGTTCGCAGGTCGTGGGCACCATCGACTTCGCCGAGTCGGTCGACGCAGCCCAGGTCGCGAAGATCCTGCGCGCCAACGGCATCGTCGACACCGAGCCCTACCGCAAGCTCGGCCGCAACCAGCTGCGCGTCGGCATGTTCCCGGCCATCGATCCCGAGGACGTCTCGCAGCTGACCAAGAGCATCGACTGGGTCGTCTCCCAGCTCTGAGCACGCTCGCGAAGCGGGGCCGGGTCCGGGATCGGACCCGGCCCCGCTGTCGTTCGAGTCTCGACCTCGCATCGAGACATTTCGGCGAACCCTGGACGATAACGCGCCGCGTCGGATTTCTTGCGATGCCACTCGGCGTGGCGCGGCGTGTCCGGCCACGAAAAATATCGCGGTCGGTTACAGTCGGGCGGGTCAATCGCGATCGGCGCGAGGAGGTCAAGGTGCGAGAGCTTCGAGTGGTCGGTCTCGAGCCCGATGCTAAGCATGTGGTGCTCGCCGATCCCACGACGGGGGACAAGTTCCGCATTCCCGTCGACGACACCCTGCGCGCAGCCGCTCGCGGGGATCTGGCCCGTCTCGGCCAGATCCAGATCGAGACGACCAGCCAGCTCCGTCCTCGCGAGATCCAGGCCCGCATCCGCGGCGGCGCCTCGGTCGAACAGGTGGCCGACGAGGCGGGCATCCCCGTCGCCAAGGTCGAACGGTTCGCCTATCCCGTTCTGCTCGAACGGTCCCGGGCCGCCGACATGGCCAAGAAGGGTCACCCGGTCCGACCCGACGGACCTGCTGTCGAAACCCTGCTCGACATCGTCACGCATGCCTTCCGCGCCCGTGGGCACAGCCTCGACGAGGCCGAATGGGATGCCTGGCGCGACGACGACGGATTCTGGGTCGCGCAGTTGCGGTGGCACGCCGGTCGTTCCACGAACCGGGCCCACTGGCGGTACCAGCCCGATGCGCACGGTGGCACGATCACCGCTCTCGACGACATCGCGGCCGATCTGGTGGATCCCGATTGCGGTCGTCCTTTGCGCTACCTGACCCCGGTCTACTCGGCGCGCGACGTCGACGATTCCACCGAGGCCGAGAACGCCGAACGTCACGCCCCGATCGCACTGGAGTCCCCCGCTGCCGAAGAACCGGCTCCCGAGCCGACCGCTGCAGAGGAGGCTGCCGTTGCCGCCACCGTGGGCGACGAGGCACCACAGGCCCCCGCGAAGGACAAGCGCGGCAAGCCGGCCCTCCCCTCGTGGGACGACGTGTTGCTCGGTGTGCGCAGTAACGGACGCGTCTGAGGAAGACGTCGGCGATGTCGGCGACGGTGTCGACGCTCTGGTACGTCGACGCACCCGATCCTGCCGCGGTCCTGCGCGAGTTCTCCCCGGATCGTGATGCGGCGCAGGCACTTCTGTCGCGCATGTTCCCCGACGTTCAGGTCGATCCCGGGGTGCGGGTTCCGCTGACCGAGGTCGGTCGAGACGATACGGCG
The DNA here is from genome assembly GCF_001646655.1 of Rhodococcus gordoniae. Lineage (GTDB taxonomy): Bacteria > Actinomycetota > Actinomycetes > Mycobacteriales > Mycobacteriaceae > Rhodococcus > Rhodococcus gordoniae. The sequence continues at coordinate 35,413 of NZ_LPZN01000048.1, forward strand.
GATTCGGTCGAACGGTTCTGGGTCGGCAGCTATCCCGGCGTGACGGTCGTGTCGAGCCGCCGATTCGCACTGCGCCACCCATCGGAGCTTCCCTCGATGTGGTTGCGTACGCCCGCCGCGGAACACACCTGCCTGCTGGCCTCCGATCCGGCCGGCGCGTGGGGATCGTTCGCCGTGTGGGAGTGCGGCAGGCTGCGACGCAGTTTCGGGGCGAGCACGGTCGAGTTCTTCGAGGACGAGGGCCTGCCGTTCGTGTGGGAACGGCCGTTCTGGGCGGGTGACCATCCGCTCCGCTGGCCGCCGAACATCCCACCGCCCCCGGAGTCCCTGCCTTTCCACCCCCGCAAGCTCGTCGAGGAGGCGCACGGCGCATGGCTCGGATTCCGCTACGTCGGGCGTCGCCACGACGAACCGGACCCGCGCGAGATCGAGACGTGGAGTTTCACGCTGCGCACCCCGGTCCCGCAGGTCACCGCCCCGGCTCCGAAGACCGGCTGGTGGCGGCGCCTCGTGGCGCGTTGACCTCCCGCCCCTACCCCGGATTCTCCACCGGTCTGTTCACTCTCCTTCTGAGATAGTGGTTTTCAGGGAGTCGACGTCCTCGGACGTGATGTCCGGGGACTGGAGGACGATGGCCCAGGCGTCCACGTACTCGGTGCTGTACTTGTGGCCGTGACCGGCCGGCACACCCGTGGAGAAGGGCAGATCTGCCGTGATCTGCCAGAAGGTCACGAACGGTATCCACACCATGTCCTCGAGCACGTCGCGACCGGGGGCTTCACCGATCCAATCCGGTTCGCTCGTGATCAGACGCGGACTCCACCACACGATCGGGTCCGACGGATGCATCAGATACAGCACCCGACTTCCCTCCCACGGAGCGCCGTCGGGAGGAATACCCGTCTGCGGGTCGTTCGTGAATCGCACCGTGCGACCGTCCCGGAAGACCGGCTCGACCTCCGGGCTGCCCTCGTCCCGGCGATCACTGAACTCCCGGAAGAGGACGTTGAAGTTCGGAGGACCGGCGAACACCGTACCCGCCGTCCGATTGCGCAGGTCGTACTCGCCGCTGAAGGCCGTCTCCCCACCGAACGAACCGAGACTCTCACCTGCCACGAACAATCGGGGGCGGGCGTCCTGAGGAAGCTTGGACCAGACGTCGTAGACCGCGTCGAACAGATCGCGTCCGGCTTCCCTCGCCTTCGACTGGTCGACCAGATAGGAGATCCACGAAGGCAGGTAGGAGTACTGGATGGCAACGGTCGCGACATCGCCGCCGGTGAGGTACTCGACGGAGTCCACCAGGGCCGGGTCCACCCATCCACTTCCGGTCGTCGTCACCACCACCAGATTCCGGCGTTCGAATCCGCCTGCCCGCGTGAGGTCTTCGACCGCCAGCGCCGCTCGCGTCTCGGTGTCCTCGGACGACGCCAGACCGGCGTAGATCCGGATCGGTTCGAGGGCAGGACCTTCGGTGAACCGGCCGATCTGCTCGGTGGACGGACCCTGCCCGACGAAGATCCGCCCCTGCCACCCCAGGGAATCCCACGGCACCACCGAATCCGGTCCGCCGGAGCGTAGCGCGGTCGTCGGTTGCTGCACACCTTCCTCGGTCTTCGTGTCCCGTGCCGAGAACGCCGTGTTGGCGACGTCGATGAAACCTGCGAGCAGCACGCCGGAGACGAGCGCGTACACCAGGCCGGCGACGAGCACCCATCCCACGACGTTCGCCGCTCGCTGCCCGATCCACCGGTCGAGCGTCTTCGCCGCCCAGCGATACAGACCGCGAATACCGCGTCCGATCGCCAGGAGGAGGCCGAACACCAGTACCGCGATGACCGGCGAGAGCACCGTGAACACGAGATCGTATTCGGAAATCCCCATCAGAGATCGGATTTCGTGCTGCCAGTACTGGCCGAGCCCGAAGAAGACCGCGAAGAGGACCGCCCCGCAGACTCCGAAGATCCACCACGACGCAGCCTTGGGAGACCGAGGAGGCCGGTCGGCGAACGCGCGCCACACGAACGCGAGGAGCACCCCGAGGCCGTATCCGATCGCGGCAGTGATCCCGCAGATCATCCCCTGCAGGATCCCACCGCGCGGAAGCAACGACGGGGTGAAGGACAAACATGCGAAAAGCACTGCACCCCAACACCCGGGAAGCGTGAGATGCAGTGCACTCCGTCGTCGCTGCGAACGGGAAGCGCCGGACTCGGTCGTGATGTTCCCGACCGGTCCGCCCCGAACGCCGCGACCGCCTTCCTGCACGGCCGCGTCAGTAGTAGTCGGAACGCGGCTGCCAGGTCGAGACCGCCCAGATCACAACCACATCGAGCGCGATGATCAGGATCGACCACCACGGGTAGTACGGCAACCACATGAAGTTCGCAAGGATCGACAACGCGGCGATGACGATGGCCGTGACGCGAGCCCACGTGGCGCCGCTCATCAACGCGAGACCGGCGACCAGCATCACGACACCGAGGACGATGTGGATCCATCCCCAGGTGGTGAAGTCGAATTTGAACGTGTATTCCACGCCCCGCACGAAGACTTCGTCCTCGGCCACCGCGGCGATGCCCTGGAAGATCTGGACGATGCCGACGGTTGCCAGGATGATCGCTGCGCCGATCGAGGTGCCTGCGGCGATGCCCTGTTTGACACTCGTCCCGCCCCGGTCGGGGCGTACATCCTGCGACATGACAATCCTCTCGTGTAGGAAGAAGACATCGACCGTGCGCCGCTCCTCACGAGGAGCGGTTACGATCCGATTCTCAGAAGCAAGGGTGTCTTCGGGTTATGCTGCCACCCTTGAATTTTCGACCGCCGGCTTCTCGACGCGACGAGGCGTCGAACGCACGAGCCGACCACGGGAGGGCACCGTCGCAGTGCCCTCCCCGCGACGATGATTCACGCGATGGGCACGCCGTCACGTCCGGTCGTGGCGTTACCGAGCGCCTGAGCCTTGAGGTGTTCGTACTCCGCGGGCGTGATCGCACCGGAGTCGAGCAGGGCCTTCGCATCGGCGATCTGTTGAGCCGGAGACTTCCCGACCGCCACGGTCCGGATGTATTCGTCGGTGGCCTGCTTCGCCTCCGCTTGGGCCTGCTGTGCCCGCAGCGCCATTCCCCGACCGCGAGCGATCAGGTAGACCAACGCCGTCAGGTACGGAAGGACCACCAGACCGATGACCCACACCGCCTTCACCCAACCGGATACGGAGTGATCCCGGAAGAGGTCGACGATGATTTGGAACAGGACGATCAGATACGCCACGAAGGCGAATACGACGACGGTGTACCACACGTAGTCCCAGAATGAATCCATAGCCGAACCTCCCCGGCCGAACCGATGGCGGGCGATGCCCTGTGAAACCACCGGAGAATGAAGATCTCGAATTCTGTTGTCCCTGCGGTGTGCCGCAACGGCACTGCCACTACTCGCGGCCCCCGGTCCACTCGTCGACACCGGTGTCGAATCGTGACGACTGTCCGATTCGGGCTTCGGCAGGTCCATCTTCGGTCATGACGACCTCCGTCCCTCTGTTCGGGAGGGCCGGATATACCATACGCCCGTTCCCGGGTCGAGGGCACCGGTTTGCGCAATCGGCGCGTTTCGGTACCGGATCGGGTCGATCAGGAGTACACCGCCCGGGGGTTCCAGGTTGCGACCGCCCAGATGACCACTACATCGAGGGCGATGATCGCGAGTGCCCACCCGGGGTAGTAGGGAAGCCACATGAAGTTCACCAGGATGGACAGCGCGGCAATGACCATCGCCGACACCCGCGCCCATGTCACCCCGGAGATCAACGCGATGCCCACGATCACCATCACGACACCGACGACGATGTGGACCCACCCCCACGTGGTGAGATCGAACCTGAACACGTACTCCTGACCGGTGACGAACACTTCGTCCTCGGCGACCGCCGCAATCCCCTGCAACAGCTGCAGAGCGCCGATCAAGGTCATGATGATCGCGGCGCCGACCGACGTTCCCGCGGCCAGACCCTGCTTGACCGACATTTCCTCCCGATCGGCATGCACATTGTGAGACATGATGCTCCTTCCGGACGACCCGTCATCATCGAGTGTGCGCTCCGCCGGAATTCTCCAGTAGGGGTTGACGATTTTCCTCCGCCGGTGAGCACACCCGGAACGGTCAGGCCACGAGCAGCGCGAGCCATCCGAACGGCACGCCGCCCACGACACCGGCCGCGAGCCAGCGCAGCACCGGCACCCGCAGCCACGACCACACGGTCGGGACGATTCCCGCGGCCGTCACGATGTTGACGACGACCGCGAGAACCGGATCGATCCGGCCGAGCACCCGGCCGCAGGCCACGACGGCGATGACGGTGGCGACGAAGGAGAATGCCGTCAGTGTGAGCCCCGTCCCCCACGGGGTGGGCGCGGGGTCGCGAGCCGGGATCATCGCGGCAGCCGGACCCGCTCGTAGAACGCCATCGCCGCCGCAGTGGCCACGTTCAGCGAATCCGTGCCGGGCGCCATGGGAATTCGGGCACGCACGTCGGTCGCCCGCATCGCCTGCTCGGTCAGACCCGGGCCTTCGGCACCGAGCAACAGTGCGACCTTCTCCTCCGTCATCGCTTCCGCGAGCGGGATCGCCTGCGGATCGGGAGTCAGCGAGATCAGCTGGAATCCCTTGCCACGCAACTGATCCAGGTCGGACGGCCATCGGTCGAGATGCGTGAAGGGAACACGGAGGACGTGCCCCATCGACACGCGGACCGCCCTGCGGTACAACGGGTCGGCGCAGCCCTTCCCGAAAAGCACACCGTCGACACCGAGGCCGGCCGCGTTGCGGAACATCGAGCCGATGTTCTCGTGGTCGTTGACCCCTTCGAGCACCGTGACCGTGGTCGCCTTGCCGAGGACCTCGTCGAGCGACAACGGTGCGGGTCGGTGCGAGACCGCGAGCACGCCTCGGTTGAGGTGGAACCCGACGATCTCGGCCATGGTTCCGACGTCGGTGCGGTAGAAGGGCACGTCGACGTCGCACAGGTCGCCGGCGAGTTCGTCCAGCCGTCGACCCACTCCGAGCAGGCTCGCCGGAGAGAACCGGGAATCGAGCATGCGCTGGACGACCAGCACACCCTCAGCGATCACCAGCCCCTTCCGACCGGGAAGGTCGGGCCGACGATCCGCCGAGTTGAGATCGCGGAAATCGTCGACCCGGGGGTCGGAAGGATCGTCGATGTCGATGACGTGAACCACCGGGACATTCTCCCAGCGTCCGCGTCCCCTCCCGCACCGGGTCGGTCGACGCGACCGTGACACGAGGTCGACGCGACCGTGACACGAGGTCGGCGCGACCGGGGGTACGAGGTCGACGCGACCGGGGGTACGAGGTCGACGCGACCGGGGGTACGAGGTCGACGCGACCGGGGGTACGGTCAGTCGTCTTCCGCGACCAGCGCCGTGAGGATACCCACGGCCTCGCGCAGCGTCGCGAGCGATGCGGAGTCGAGATTCTCGAGCCGTTCGGTCAGCCACACTTCACGTGCCTGGGCTTCGTCGGCGAGCAACTCGGTCCCGGCGTCGGACAACGTCACGATGATCTGTCGTCCGTCCGTGGGATGCGGTGTCCGCTCGACGAGGCCGAGTTCGTGAAGCGAGGCGATGACCCTGGTCATCGAAGGCGGTTGGACGCGTTCGCGCGCAGCCAGCGCCCCCGGGGTCATCGCACCCTCCTGCGCGAGGGTGGCCATCGCCGAGATCTGGGTCAGGGAAACTCGGGAATCGGTGCGTCGCCCCCGCAAATGACGCGTCAGACGCACAACGGCGAGTGAGAGGTCACCGGCGAGTGCGCGTGTATCCGAGATCATGGCGTGCAGAATACGTCACATCGCCCGAAACACGCCTCGGCCCTCTACGTGAGCAGTTCCGTGATCGGATCGACCGAGAAGTACAGGGCGAACAGCCCCGCGACGATCCACATCAGCGGATGGATGGTGCGGATCTTGCCGCTGGCCGCGTGCAGGACCACCCAGGTGATGAAGCCGACGCCGATGCCGTTGGCGATCGAGTAGGTGAACGGCATGACCATGATGGTCAGGAAGGCCGGCAACGCCACGGCGAACACCGAGAAGTCGATGTCGCGGACCTGGCCGATCATCAGGGCACCGACCACGACCAGCGCCGGAGCGGCCGCCTCGATCGGGACCACCTCGTACAGCGGAGTCAGGAACATCGCGAGCAGGAACAACACGCCGGTGACCACGTTGGCCAGGCCGGTGCGGGCTCCTTCCGCGATACCCGAGGCCGATTCGACGAACACCGTGTTCGAGGAGGCCGAGGCGCCGCCACCGACGATGGCGCCGGTGCCCTCGACGACGAGGGCCTTGCCGATGCCCGGCAGGGTGCCGTTCTTGTCGGCGAGGTCGGCCTCCTTGCCGAGACCGGTCATGGTTCCCATCGCGTCGAAGAAGTTCGCGAGGACGAGGGTGAACACGAGCAGCGTCGCGGCGATCACGCCGATGCGGGTGAACGCGCCGAACAGGTCGACATTGCCGACGAGGCTCAGGTCCGGGATCCCGAAGAAGGAGTCCGGGGCCTCGGGGGTGCTGAGGTTCCAGCCCTTCGGGTTGGTGCCCAGGGACGGACCGACGTCCGTGACCGCTTCGATGATCATCGACAGGATGGTCGTGACGACGATGCCGATCAGCAGTCCGCCGCGCACCTTGCGTGCGACGAGCACACCCATCAGCAGGACACCGACGACGAAGACGAAGGTCGGCCACGAGGCGATCGATCCGTCGATACCCAGGCCGACCGGAACGGTGGTGCCGGCGGCGTCGGGGATGCGGCGTACGAAGCCGGCGTCGACGAGACCGATCATGGCGATGAAGGCGCCGATACCGGCGGCGATGGCGGCCTTCAGTTCCGCCGGGATGGCGTTGAACACCGCGGTGCGGAAGCCGGTCAGGGCCAGCACGACGATGATGATGCCGTCGATGACCACCAGACCCATCGCTTCGGGCCAGGTCACCTGCGGGGCGATGGTCACCGCGAGCAGGCTGTTGATGCCCAGGCCGGCGGCGATGGCGAACGGATAGTTGGCGACCACACCGAAGACGATGCTCATGAAGCCGGCGACCAGCGCGGTGACGGCCGCGACCTGATTGATGGGCAGGATGTTGCCCAGCACGTCGACCTTCGCGCTCGCGTCGTCGGCGGAGAAACTACCGAGGATGAGCGGGTTGAGGACCACGATGTACGACATCGCGAAGAACGTGACGATGCCGCCACGCACCTCCCGGGACACGGTCGAACCGCGCTCGGTGATCTTGAAATAGGCGTCCAGAAAGGACGTTCGCTTGGAGTCGGTGCCTACGGCCATGTCCACAAAATCCGCTCGTCGAGTACGGGGCGTCGCAACGGGAACCGATTATTGCAGCGCGAAGGAACTAATCTGCAATCCGTGGAACCCGCCCAGCTCGTCGCCGCCCGTATCCGACGCCTCGCCGACCCCCGCCCCGCGCTCGCCGTGGGAACCGCTCTGTGGGTGGTGGCGACCGTCGTCGTGTTGTGGGTCGGCGGCGATCTCCGCGACGATGCGCTACCGATCTGCGTGGCGGGAATCCTGGTGGGGCTGCTGGGAACTGCGCTCTTCCTGCTGCAGCGTCGCGCCGCCCGTCGCGGCGACCGCGGCGCCCAGGTGGGTCTGGACTGATTCCCGTACACCGCCGTCCGCGAGACACCCACGGCGGGTCAGCGGCGGATCCGCACGCGAGTGATCAACCACACCCACAGCACGGCCCATGTGATCCCGAAGATCCAGCCCGCGACGACATCGGTGAACCAGTGCGCGGCCAGGTAGACGCGGGAGAACCCGATGGCCAGGGTGTACGTTGCGAGCGCCGCCGTCGCGACCGTCCGGCGACGATCCCCCCGCGGCCACGTGCGCACCACCACCGCCACGAGCACCGTGGCCAGCACGGCACTGGTCATCGCATGTCCCGAAGGGAACGACTCGGTGTGCAGGACGACCAGTCGTTCGGGTTCGGGGGGCCGGACGCGGCCGAACAGATGCTTGAGCAGCGACATCACCGGCCAGCCCGTCAGTACGGCACCGGCCACGAAGACGGCATCGCGCAGACGATCGGCGCGCACCAGCAACAACGTCGTCACCGTCGCGATCAGACTCGTCGCGATTCCCCCACCCGTATGGGTGAGGACGGTCACTGTGGTGGTCAGTACGGGCTCGCGGATCGAGACCATCCAGTCGAGCACCGCGACGTCGATCGTCACGGTCCGGTTCCCCGGTGCGGCGCAGCTGCCACCACGGTCGCGCGGCCCGCCGCGAGCGCGGTGAGCGCGGCGGCCAGGCCCTTCGGCGTGCTGTGGACGGTGCCGGCGGCATCGACCCACCATTCGACCTCGATCTCACCGGCCAGAGCCCCGGAGCAGCGCACGACCAGCCGGTCGTGCAGGGCGAGCACCCCGCGCGGCAGCGGTACACCGGCGACGATCCCGGCCAGGACGGCGGCAGGCTCGCGTTCCCAGGTCGAGCTGTGTCCCTGCTCGACGGGTTCGGCGTCGACGACCGCCGACGCCACGGCGATGTCGAGCACGTCCGCAAGCGCGTGTGCGGTTCCCCGTCCGCCGGTGACGAGCCGGTCGTGCGGGATGACGGCCGCGAACCACGGACGGTCGGGGACGAGGGCGTCCGCGGCATCGGCGACGGTGCCCGCCAGGCTGCGCACCCCGTCGGGCAGGGTGACCGACTCGGGATCGAGACCCCCCGACGAGAAGGCCGCGGCGAGCGCGTCGTGAGCGGCGACGATCGCCGCCGGTCCCGGCGATCGGCTCTCGTCGGCGAGCCGGTCGAGCAGTGTCTGTGCCAGGTCGAGGTCCTCGATCACCGTTCCGGCGAGGGCACCGCGGAAGGCGGCCGCGTCGGGATGGGTGCAGGGATCGAGGAGACCGTCGAACAGGACGTCGTCGGCGAAGCGGTAGTGCCCCAGGGGCCGGCCGTCGAGCGACGCGCGGGTGCGCAGGTACCACGCGGTGTATCCGGCGGGGTCGGCGAGCGCCTCGGCCGTAGTGGGTTCGGTCGCCAGCAGGGTCAGCGCCCGTGACCAGCGACGATCGTCGACGAGATCGAGATCGCGCACCGCGACGAGTGTCTCGGGATCGTCGTCGAGTCGCTCCCACCAGAGGTGTTCGTCGGGCAGGTCGTGATCGGGACCGGTGGGCAGGTCGGCGCGGAGGACCGTGAAGCCCCAGCCCACACCGATCGCGCGCAGCGCGTCGGCCCCGTACCGGTCGACGACGGACGGGTCGACGGTGCCGAAGGGTGCGTCCTCGACCAGCACCTCGGCGAGCGGCGCGCCGGGGAGCAGGAGTTCGTCGGCGGGAACGGCATCGCCGTGGGTGTCGGGCAGCAGCAACGCCCCGAGTTCGCGAGGCACGGCCGCAGCGGAGGCGAACGGCACCAGCCGGAGCACGACGTCGGCGAGCTCGCCGGCCGGGAGATCGCCGTCCGGGTCGATGTCGTCGGGATCGGCGTCCTCGACGGCGGCGGCGAGCGCCGGGTCGGCGAGCAGATCCTCGACCGTCACGGTGCCGGCTCCGAGCCGGGCGAGCAGAGGATGCGCGGCCTCGGGATGGACGAGGCGCACCCACGGCATCGACACCGCGCCCACATCCTGCAGTTGCGTCGCGAGGACGGTCGTGCGCGGGCCGGTCACGGTCCGGCCGTCCGACAGCGGAACCGGCAGGGATGCGAGTTCCTCGGCCGCCACCGCGTCGACGACGAGCGGAGTCAGCGCCTCGTAGAGGCGGTTCCACCACTTCGGATCGCGTTCGTGGCCGGAGAGCAGTTCGGCCAGTCGCGCGAGACCGAGCCGGTGCACTCCGACGGCCGAGAGCGCCGACGAATGTCGCGGGCCGCACAGCTCCGGGATCACGAGCCCGGGGACGACCTCACCGAGGACGTCGGCGAGCTCGTCGGTGAGACCGGGCAACGCGACGGCCCGGTCCGGTACCAGATCGGCGTCGCCGTCGGCTGCGGGAAGCCACGCTCCGGCGGCCAGGTCGTCGAGGATCGCCTCGCGGATCCTGCCGTCGACCTCGCTGCGCGCGAAGCCCGGGAGGGGCACGAGGTCGAGTCGCTGGTCGGGGGGCAGAGCCGCGACGAACCGCGCGTACCCGCGGGCGGCGTTCTCGACGTGGGCCCCGGGCAGCACGCGCCGCCGGTCGGGTTGCATCGCGACGTCGGCGACGACGATCGCGGGCAGCGACAGCTCCTCGTCGGAGCGGGTGGGAGCGCGCAGGACGTCGCTGCCGACCGGTGCGACCCGGCCGTCCACGACGGGGACGAGCCACCGCGCCGACGATCCGGTGAACTCCCACCAGGTGCGACCGCCGATCCGCACCTCCCCCAGGCCGTTGTCGAGTTCGCGCCGGTGGCGGGTGAACTCGTCGTCGCCGATGACGACGGTGCGCAGGCCGGGAAGTTCGAGCAGGATGTCGTGGGCCTCGGCGCGGAAGGCATCGAGCAGCGCGACCGGGTCGACCCCGGCACGCAGGGTCAGCACGACCTCGGTGTCGCTGTCGGGCACCGGTGGTGTCGCCGTCGGCCACACGAGGCGCAGCGCCGGGACACCGGACTCCGGTTCCGGCAGGCCCCGCTCGGCGAGGACCGAGCGGGTGCGCTCGGCCGAGAAGCGGATCGAGCCGGTCCGCGAACGGACCTCGATGTCGTCGGAGACCGCCAGCACCGCGGTGAAGCCGACCCCGAACCGTCCCACTGTGGATGCGGTACCGCTCTTGTTCGACGAGCGCAGCGCGGTCAGTGCATGGACACCGCCCACGTCGAGCGGCTCGCCGATGTTCGCGACATGGAGCCGACCGTCGGCGACCCGTACCCGCAGTTCCCCCGGTGTACCGGCGCGCGCGGCGGCATCGGCGGCGTTCTGGGCGAGTTCGGTCAGGACGCGATCGCGGTACCCCGCACGGACGTGATCGGCCTCGGTGGCGGCGTCCTCCCGGAGGCGGGTGGGCGACGACGACCACGCCGCGAGGATTCCCTCGCGTAACGCCGCGGTCCCGAACGGATCCGCGGGGCCCGGCCGGGTCACGTCAGTCGGTCTGTTCCGGTTCGGACGAGGACGACTCGGCAGCGGCAGGCTCGTCCGCGGACTCGGCGGGCGCCGAGCCGAGTTCGACGACCTCCACGGCCGAATCGTCGAATGCCTCGTACAGCGGGGAGCCGGCGCCGGTGGGCAGAGAGGTGTCGGAATGCGCACCGCACCCGTACTCGGCGTGCACGACATGACCGTCGGCGGCGAACTCGTTGCCGCATACCCCGAAGGCCGCACGCAACGAACCTGCGAGGGGAAGGTAGAAACCGCACAGGCGGCACGAGGACGGGGCGGCCTTCGCCATCTCCGAACCGGGGCCGTACTCGCCGTCGAACCACCGCTGCGCTGCTTCGAGGCGACCCTCGAGGCTCATGACCTGCCTGCGGCCCAACCCGATCTCGAGGGCGGTCTCGTCGACCTCGGGATCGCCGGACTGCATGTAGCCGGGTACCAGCCGCACATCGTCGGGAGCGGGAGCCAGCAGATCGCCGGGACCGAGATCGCCGGGACGGATCCGTTCGCTCCACGGCACCCACTCGGGCGCGACGAGGGCGTCGGGGCCTGGCAGGAGCACGAGTTCGCTCACCGTCACCCGGTCGGAATCCGGTGCGGCGGACACGACGACGGCCCACTGCCAACCGCGGTAGCCCGGAAGCTCCGCGACGAAGCGGTGGGTGGCCGAGCACTCGTCCTCGCGCGTGACGCCCAGATAGGCGCCGACTCCACCGTCTCCGAGTTCGTCGAGTGCGGCCCGAGCGAGGTCGGCGGCGTCGGCGAGCACGGAACGCACCGCCGGATCGACCACGGGGTTCGTTCCTCGGGAAGCGGAAGCAGAGGCAACACTCACGGCCCCCATTCTGCCTGACCTGTCGGCCCGGGCGCCCGCGGGTCGCGGAAGCTGGTGCAGACGCGGGTCGCACACGCGATGCAGGATGGGCGCGTGTCCCGTCTTCTTCTCTCGGCCGCGGTCGCGGCGATCGTCTGCGTCACCACCGCCGGATGCGGTGACGATCTCGTCGCCGAACCCGGGCCACCGGCCACCGAGCTCGGTGTGGAGGTCGTCGCCACACACCCTCACGATCCGGAGGCGTTCACCCAGGGCCTCGAGATCGACGAGGACGAACTGCTCGAAGGCACCGGCCGTGCCGGACACTCGTGGGTCTCGGCGCGGGAGGTCGACGTCGACGGCGGCACCCTCACACTCGCCGAAGCCGAACGCACCCGTGAGCCCGTCCTCGACGACTTCTTCGGGGAGGGCATCACCGTGGTCGACGACGAGCTGTGGCAACTGACCTGGAAGGACGGCACCGCCGTCGTGCGCGATCGCGACACGCTTCTCGAGAAGCGCCGCGTCGGCTACGACAGCGAAGGCTGGGGGCTGTGCGCCCGGCCCGACCGTCTGGTGATGAGCGACGGCTCGGCCGAGCTGATCTTCCGCGACCCCACCTCCTTCGCCGAGATCGGACGCGTCACCGTGCACCGGGAGGGCCGCGCCGTGACGAATCTCAACGAGCTCGAGTGCGCCGAGGACGGCAGTGTCTACGCGAACGTCTGGCAGACGGACGAGATCGTGCGGATCGATCCGTCCACCGGCCGGGTGGACGCGCGGATCGACGCGGCGCCGCTGCGCGATCTGCTGCCCGACGGGGCCGAGGTGGACGTCCTCAACGGCATCGCGCAGATCCCGGGAACCGACCGGTTCCTGGTGACGGGCAAGTACTGGCCGACCCTGTTCGAGGTGCGTTTCGTGGGGTGATCCGGGTGGCATACCGATCGCGACACGCCTCACCGGGGCCACGACCCGCCCTTGTGTTACAGCCGCTACAGCGTGGGGAAGAATCGAAGACGTGACCGAACCGGACGAGCGACCCGCCCCAGAGGGAGCAGACCGACCTGCCCCGGGCTCGCAGCATCCGGGGTACAGCAACTATCCGCCTCCCCGCCGCGTCTCGGGACGTCGTACTCCCCTGCCACCCCTGCATCCCGTCGACCACCCGCGCCGACCTGCGGGTGCGCCGGGTGCCGATCGCGAGGAGTCCGCGTCCGGCACCGATGCACCGCGCGCTCCGCGCATGCCGCGGAAACTGACGGTGACGCGAGTCGCGGCTCTGCGCAGCCGCGAACTCACCTCGAAGGGCATCGCGACGTTCCGCCGGGCCGCCACCGCCGACGGCGCCGACAAGTCGGGACTGACCGCGCTCACCTACGCGACGATGGCGAACTTCGCTTCCGATGCGGCAATCGCCGTCGCCCTCGCGAACACCCTGTTCTTCTCGGCGGCCACCGGGGAGGACAAGACGAAGGTCGCGCTGTATCTGCTCATCACGATCGCGCCGTTCGCGATCATCGCGCCGCTCATCGGGCCGTTGCTCGATCGGCTGCAGCACGGTCGCCGTCTCGCGCTGGCGACGTCCTTCGCGCTGCGCACGGTGCTCGCGATGGTGCTCGTGTTCAACTTCGACAGCTGGCTGCTGTATCCGGCCGCCCTGGGCATGATGGTGCTGAGCAAATCGTTCGCGGTACTCAAATCCGCGGTGACCCCACGCGTCCTGCCACCGGAGATCGATCTGGTGCGGGTGAACTCCCGGCTGACGGTCTTCGGCCTGGTCGGCGGCACGATCGGCGCCGGCGCGGTCGCGGCGGCCGCCGCGTGGGCGTTCGGGTCGGCGGGAGCATTGTGGCTGTGCGCCGGGATCACCGCCTTCGGCGCCTATCTGAGCATGCGTATCCCGGCCTGGGTCGAGGTCACCGAGGGCGAGGTACCGGCGACACTGTCGTACCACCGCTCCGATGCGCGTACCGAGGTGCTGCATTCCGACACCGTGACCGAGGTGATCGTCACCAAGTCCGGAAAACGGAAACAGCCCCTCGGACGGGCCGTCGTGACCGGACTGTGGGGCAACGGCACGATCCGCATCCTCACCGGCTTCCTCACCCTGTTCATGGCGTTCGTCGCGAAGAACACCACCGGACAGGATCCGCTGATGCAGGCCGCGATGCTCGGAGGTGTCGGCGCCGCCGCCGCGATCGGCAACTTCGCCGGCAATGCGACCGGAGCGCGACTCGCGCTGGGGCGGCCCGCCCTGATCGTCGTGCGGTGCACCGCGGCGGTCGTGGTCGTGGCCGCCGTGGTCGCCGCGACCGGCAACGTCCTGACCGCAGCCCTGGCGGCGCTCGTCGCGGCGTGCGCCAGCGCGCTCGCCAAGGTCTCGCTCGACGCGTCGCTCCAGCAGGACCTCCCGGAGGAATCGATCGCGTCGGGATTCGGACGGTCCGAGACCGTCCTCCAGCTCAGCTGGGTGTTCGGCGGGGCGATGGGCGTGCTGCTGCCCACCGAACTGTGGCTCGGATTCGCCGTGGTCTCCGTGGTGCTGGTCGTCGGATTCGCACAGACGGTGCTGACATACCGTGGGGGGACGTTGCTACCGGGATTCGGCGGCCGTCGACCCGAACGCGTCTCCACCGAGACGGCTGCCGGGCGACGACGCGCCGGCGGATCCCCCACCGAAGATTGGAACAGTTGAGTTGCAGGCCCGGACGAAGAAGACTCTCGCGCTGCTGCTGGTGGCCCTGGTGATCGTGGTGGGGGGAGTCGCCGCCACGGTGTGGAAACTGGTCGATTCGGCCGAGCCCACGCTTCCGACCATCACCGCGTACGCCCGGGGAAAGACCGTGACGGTCGACCCCGCGCAACACTGCAATCTCTATCTCGAGGACTGCGTGGAGAACCCCATCGGTCAGCTCGACGTGCCGGCGGGCTACCCGCTGCAGTTGTCGCTCCCCGCGGAGATCGCCGATGCTCCGTGGCGCATCATCACCGTCTACGGCGACACGCAGACCGGTCAGACCTACGTCGACGGCGCCATGTTCGAGGCCGGGGCGCGTCGGACGCTCACTGTGAAGAGCTCTCCCGAGCTGCAGCTGCTCGGGGTCGAGATCCAGCTGCCGTCGGCCGTGGTCGACGAGGCCGGTGAACCGATCGCGCACGCAGTCTGGGCCGTGAAGACCTTCTGATCCGGCAGCACGAACGACGCCGGGCCGCTCTCGCCGGTAGCGAGGCGGCCTGGCGTGTTTCGTTTCTAGTGGTCGAGCTCGCGCGCGATCGCCCGCATGACCTCGGAGATGCGCTGACCGGTCTTGCGGTCGGGATAGCGCCCGCGCCGCAGATCGGGCTGTACCGCTGCTTCGAGCAGCTTGATCATGTCCTCGACCATGCCGTGCAGCTCGTCCGGTGCGCGGCGCTTCTGCTGGACAGGAGCCTCGCGGCGTCCCTGCCGCAGCGTGGGTTGCTCGAGGAGCTCGACCTTCAGCGCCTGCGGACCCCGGCGACCCACTGCCATGCCGAACTCGACGCGCTGCCCGGGCTTGAGCGCTTCCACTCCTTCGGGGAGCGCGGAGGCACGCACGTAGACGTCCTCGCCCTCGTCCTGGGACAGGAAGCCGAAGCCCTTTTCGACGTCGTACCACTTCACCTTGCCGGTCGGCACCGCGCTCACCCGCTCCTCGACAGCTGTGCCCCCACGGGGCAACCCGTTTACCATGCAAAACAACGCGCCCCGACTCGGTCGAGTGGGACGCGTAGACGCCTGCCAGTGTACCTGCCGGGGTGTGCGTCCCCCCGAATCGTCTTCCCGCTCCCGGACCTCACCGCCGGACCCCGCGACGACTACCGTGGTCACGTGGGTACTTCATCTTCGGATTCGTCCGCCGCTCCGCGTAACGGCCTCCTGAAGGCCGCGATCGTGTGTTTCGCCGTCGGCGTGGTGGCCGTCCTCGCCATCTTCCTCACCCCGGTGATCACCGACGGCAAGCCCGGGCTCGTGCTGTATCTGCTGACCCTCGCCTGGCCGCTGGGCTTCGCGCTCGCCATCGCCTTCGCGCTGAGCTCGGGCCGGCGCGCACGGAACGGAGACCGGACATGAGGATCCTCCTCAACATCATCTGGCTGATCTTCGGCGGCCTGTGGCTCGCGCTCGGTTATTTCGCGGCCGGTCTGATCTGCTGCATCCTCATCATCACCATCCCCTTCGGCATCGCGTCGTTCCGCATCGGCGTCTACGCGTTGTGGCCGTTCGGCAAGACGACGGTCGACAAACCGACGGCCGGTACCGCGTCGCTGATCGGAAATGTCATCTGGATCGTGGTCGCCGGCATCTGGCTGGCCCTCGGGCACATCGCCACGGCGATCGCCATGGCCGTGACGATCATCGGTATCCCGCTCGCGATCGCGAACCTGAAGATGATCCCGATCTCCCTGATGCCCTTGGGGAAGGAGATCGTTCCTGTGGAGACCCGCCCGAGTTATATGTGATCTTTATCACATAACAGGGGGATAACGAGCGGGACTCGAAACGGATTTTCGGGTACCCGAACCCCACTACCTGGGACTTTATTCCCTGGTACGCGATGCGCGCGTTCGCCGACCCTCGAATCGGCGCGTTATCAATTGGTGACACTTCGCCCTCGGGCCGTTACCGTCATGTCCGGTCGAACCGCCAGGCTCGGCCGGTCCGGAACCGCCGCGCCAAATTCCTGTCCCGTGGTTCCGGAAATCCCGACGAACGATCCACAGGGGACAGGAAACGGGGGACCCACCGGTCTCCCAGGAACCGACCGGCCCACAGCCGGACGGTGTCCAGGAGGCCCGGGCCGACGCAAGCGCGACGGCCCTCGGGGTGAAGCCGAAGGCGCTCCCAACGGAGCGACACGGCCGGGCAACCTCTTCAGCCCGAACCCGACAGCTGACCTCGTAGGTGCGTACGGAGAGGAACACGGAACCGACATGAGCGGACGCCATCGCAAGCCCACCAATACCGGTCGTACCGTCGCGAAGTTCGCGCTGACGGGTGCAGTCCTCGGCGTCACGGGTGTCGCGTTCAGCGGCACCGCCGCTGCCGCCCCCGACTCCGACTGGGACCGCCTCGCACAGTGCGAGTCCGGCGGCAACTGGGGAATCAACACCGGCAACGGCTACCACGGTGGCCTGCAGTTCTCGCCGAGCACCTGGAACGCCTACGGCGGCCAGGAATACGCTGCCTCGGCCAGCCAGGCCAGCCGCGAACAGCAGATCGCCGTCGCCGAGCGTGTCCTCGCCGGCCAGGGCTGGGGCGCATGGCCCTCCTGCTCGTCGAGCCTCGGACTGTCGAGCGCGCCCACGCAGCGCTCCGTCGACACGGTCCCCAGCGCTCCTGCGGAGACCCCGGCGCCGAGCATCGAGAACGCTGTCCCGCAGCTTCCGGAGACCCCCGCCCTCCCCGCCGATGTCCAGGGCATCCTGGCCGGCTTCGAGCAGGGCGTCACCGCGCTCCAGGACGCCGGCGTCGAGCTCGACCCGAACATCCTGGACGCCGTTCGCGCGGTGCTCCCGCAGTAACACTCCGAACATCCCGGGAAGGCCCCGCACCACTGATGGTGCGGGGCCTTTCCGCATGCGCGGACCCGGCATGGACCCTGAGAACGACGACGCCCGGCCCCTGCGAAGGGACCGGGCGTCGTGCGGAAGAGCCGAATCGGTGATCCGCGATCAGCGGTTGATCACCGTCTTGGGGTGCGTGTAGGGCAGGTCCTCGACCGGCAACGGGAACACGGTGTCCTCACCGTAGGGGGAGAGCGGACCGGATCGCGTGGACGACAGTTCGGTGACAGCGTGCTCACCGTCGGCCAGCTCGGGCCATCCGTGGTCGACATAGTGCTTTTTCGAAGAGGTAGCCATGCGCTCATTTTGGCAGGTGAGTTCGGGGCCTGCTACCGCAGGTCTCTAATCTGGAGGGGATGTCCCCGACCACGCCCGCTCCCGACACCGCCTCGGACTCCCTCGCCCGCTGGCTGGCAGGTCGACGCGACACGGATCTCGCTGCCACGCTGCGTGCCCGGCCCGACCTCGTGGTGCCGCCACCGGCGAGCATGAACGTGCTCGCCAACCGGGCACAGCAACGCGCCTCGGTGTTCCGTGCTGCCGACGAGCTCGACACCGCCACCTTCGGAATCATCGAGGTGCTGGCGCGTCTCGGAGCGGTCGTGTCCCCCGTGGCCCGGGCCGCCGTATTCGACGAGGTGTCCGGCCGGCTCAGCGCGAGGAATCTCGACCGGATCCTGTCCACCCTGCGGTCGCTGCTGCTGGTCTGGGGATCCACCGACGAGTTGCGTCTGTCCGCTGCCGCCGTGGACGCCGTCCCGTGGCGCGTGGGACGCAGCAGCGACGTCGCCGGTCCGTCCCGGCAGGAACTCGACGATCTCCTCGCGGCGCTACCGCCCGAGCAGCGCAGCATCCTCGACACCCTGTCCCGTACGTCCCCGATCGGCCGTACCCGCGACGCCGCGCCCGGAACACCCGACGAGCGGCCCGTGCAGAAACTGCTCGCCGCCGGACTGCTCCTCCGCATCGACGACGAGACCGTCGAACTCCCCCACCGGGTGGGTCAGGCGCTGCGCGACGACGCATCCTTCGACCCGGCGGCGTTCGCTCCCCCGCGCGCGCCGAAACCCACCCGGTCGACCGCCGACGTCAACGCGACCGCCGCCGGTGCCGCCCTCGAACTGCTGCGGCACTGTGAGGACGTCCTCGACGTGCTGGGCGCGCAACCCGCCCCCGTCCTCAAGGCCGGCGGACTCGGTGTCCGCGAACTGCATCGCATCGGGAAGGCGGTCGGCCTCGACGACGACGAGACGGCGCTGGTCGTCGAGGTCCTCGCCGGCGCCGGGCTGATCGCGCGTGGCCTTCCCGACCCGCCCACACCCGGCGACGACGATCACTGGGCCCCGACCACCGCCACCGACGCGTGGCTGGCGTCCTCCCCCGCCTACCGCTGGGCGGTCCTGGCCGGCGCCTGGCTCGACCTGCCGCGGCGCCCCTGGCTGATCGGCCGGCGCGACCAGAACGACAAGCCGGTCGCCGCACTCTCCGACGAGGTGAAGTCCCCCACAGCCGCCCGCGATCGGCGACTGCTGCTCGACGTCCTCTCCGACGTGCCGGCACTGGGCGCGGACGTCGCCGATCTCCGTGCGGCTGCGGCGTGGCGTCGTCCTCGCTGGGCGGGTCGTCTCGACACGACGAGCGTCGTGGAGACCGTGCGTGAGGCGACGACCCTCGGTCTCGTCGCGCACGGCATGCTCGCGTCGCCCGGTAAGGCGTTGCTGCACGGCGGCGACGCCGAGGCCGAGATGGCGGCCGTGCTGCCCGAACCCGTCGACTACGTGCTCGTGCAGGCCGACCTGACGGTCGTCGCTCCCGGACCGCTCGTCCCCGAACTCGGCGAGCGGATCGCACTCGTGGCGGACGTCGAATCGGCCGGTGCCGCGACGGTCTACCGGATCGGCGACAGCAGCATCCGGCGCGCGCTCGACGCCGGTCTCGGCGCGAGCGACCTGCACGGTCTGTTCGCGACGCATTCCCGTACCCCGGTGCCGCAATCGCTCACCTATCTGATCGACGACGTCGCGCGTCGCCACGGACGTCTGCGCGCGGGTGTTGCGACGTCCTTCGTCCGCGCCGACGACCCAGCTCTCCTCACCGAGGTGTTGTCCGCCCCGGTCGCCGCGATGCTCGCTCTGCGTGCGGTCGCCCCGACCGTCGCGATCTCGCAGGCACCGCTCGCCGAGGTGCTCACCGAGCTGCGTGCCGCGGGCTTCGCTCCGGCCGGAGAGGACGCCTCGGGAGCAATCGTGGATCTACGGCCCCGAGGGGCCCGTGTCGCGATGCCGCGCGCCCGCGCCCGTTACGCCGGACCGACCGCGCCGAGCGGCGAGCAGCTCGACACCCTGGTGCGTACGCTGCGCGCCGGCGACCGTGCGGAGGCCGCGACACCGACGGCCTCGGCGCGCGGCGACGGCAGCAGATCCGGGGGCGCGGCGACTCTTGCACTGTTGCAGCTTGCCGTGCACGGCAAGCGCAGCGTCACCCTCGGCTACGTCGACGCCCAGGGGGTGGCGACGCGGCGGATCGTCGACCCGGTGTCGGTGGGCGGCGGACAGGTGCAGGCTTTCGACCCGGCGACGGGCTCGGTGCGCAGCTTCGTGCTGCACCGTGTCACCTCGGTGGCGCTGGTCGACTGATGACGGAACCGGGTGCGGCCGTCGGCATTCGGCGGCCGGTCGCGCACGAGCCCGCCCCCTTCATGTGCTCCCGCGGAACAGATTCCGCGGCAATGGATTCGAGTCCTCGATCACCGATCTGCTCGACATCGGACCGGTGGCACCATCCGGGTTCGCCGAGGAGCGTCGAGATCTCCCGGGTCACTCCTCGCGCACCCTCGTTCTCGTACCGGTTCGAGTACCGGTGAGGGTCGTTCCGCCAGGGGCGCGACCTCGGGTGCGACAGGAATCGACGCACCGTGAAATCGACTCCGGGAACCCGGACGCCCGCACTATTTCTGCATTGTGTTCGGATGGCGCACAGAATATTTCGGGCGACTGGCTTTTTCCCGGAAATGACGTATGGTGTGGTCCTGTCGAGTGGTTGTTCATCGAAGATGGAGTGACAATGGCCGACAAGGGCAAGAATCCGAAGAAGCCTGCGAAGTCCCTGAAGGAACGTCGACAGGAGAAGCGGCAGAAGACCGCCGAAGCCGGAGAGTTCATTCGTAAGCGGAAGCGGAGCTGAATCCACTTGCAGGCCATGGATCTCGAAATCGCAGCGCTCGAAGCGCTGTACGAGAAGATAAGTGGATTGTCCGGTCGGGAATCGGGCACCGACGCGCAGCGGCACGGATATCGGTCCGCACTGGCGCGTGCGCGTGTGTTCGTTCTCGACGAGCGTGCCGGCGCGATGAAACAGCCGGCCTGAGAACAGAGAATCGGTACTGGAATGAAGCGGACGCTGCATGCCCTGGACAGGATCCAGGAACGACTCGAGTCGGAATTGGATTCGAGGCCTCCGGCCTCCGAGAAGGACGCCGGTTACCGGTCCGGGATCTCCGAGGCGCTGGTGTGCGTGATGGAGGTGCGGCAGTCGCTCGCACGGTGAGTATGTCGTGAAGCCGGGTCGGGCGTGCGTTCCCCACAGGGAGCGCACGCCCGATCCTGTCGTGGTGGCGCGGTACGGCCCGAACCTGGAGAATGGGAAAGTTCAACTTTCTACCCACAGGAGGCACTCGTGGCCGACGGACCGCTCATCGTCCAGTCCGACAAGACCGTGCTTCTCGAGGTCGACCACGAGGGCGCCGACGCGGCTCGTCAGGCGATCGCACCGTTCGCCGAACTCGAACGCGCCCCCGAGCACATCCACACCTACCGGGTGACGCCGCTGGCACTGTGGAACGCCCGTGCCGCCGGTCACGACGCCGAGCAGGTCGTCGACGCGCTGGTTTCGCATTCCCGGTTCGCTGTCCCGCAGGCCCTGCTCGTCGACATCGTCGACACCATGAGCCGCTACGGGCGTCTCCAGCTGGTCAAGCACCCCGCGCACGGCCTGACCCTGGTCAGCCTCGACCGCGCGGTGCTCGCCGAGGTTCTCCGGAACAAGAAGATCGCGCCGATGCTCGGCGCCCACATCGACGACGACACCGTGATCGTGCACCCGAGCGAACGCGGACGTGTCAAACAGATGCTGCTGAAGATCGGCTGGCCGGCCGAGGACCTCGCCGGCTACGTCGACGGCGAGGCCCACCCCGTCTCGCTGGACTTCGAGACGAACCCGTGGCACCTGCGCGACTACCAGGAACTGGCCGCCGACTCGTTCTGGGCAGGCGGCTCGGGTGTCGTGGTGCTGCCGTGCGGCGCCGGAAAGACCATGGTCGGTGCCGCCGCGATGGCGAAGGCCGGCGCGACGACGCTCATCCTCGTGACGAACACCGTCGCCGGGCGGCAGTGGAAGCGGGAGCTGATCGCCCGCACCTCCCTCACCGAGGAGGAGATCGGCGAGTACTCGGGTGAGAAGAAGGAGATCCGCCCGGTCACCATCGCCACCTACCAGGTGATCACCCGCAAGTCGAAGGGCGAATACCGCAATCTCGAGTTGTTCGACTCCCGCGACTGGGGGCTGATGATCTACGACGAGGTGCACCTGCTGCCGGCACCGGTCTTCCGGATGACCGCCGACCTGCAGTCCCGCCGGCGCCTCGGCCTCACCGCGACCCTCGTGCGCGAGGACGGACGCGAAGGCGACGTCTTCTCGCTCATCGGCCCGAAGCGGTTCGACGCGCCGTGGAAGGACATCGAGGCCCAGGGCTGGATCGCGCCCGCCGACTGTGTGGAGGTTCGCGTCACCCTCACCGATGCCGAGCGCATGGCGTACGCCGTGGCCGAGCCCGAGGAGCGGTACAAGCTGTGCTCGACCGCCCGTACCAAGATCCCGGTGGTGAAGTCGATCCTCGCGCAGCACCGCGATGCACCGACGCTGATCATCGGTGCTTACATCGATCAGCTCGACGAGCTGGGCGAAGCGCTCGACGCCCCCGTCATCAAGGGTTCGACGAAGACGAAGGAACGCGAGGCGCTGTTCGACCGGTTCCGTGCCGGCGAGTTGAAGGTGCTGGTGGTGTCGAAGGTCGCGAACTTCTCCATCGATCTGCCGGAGGCCTCCGTCGCGATCCAGGTGTCGGGCACGTTCGGGTCGCGGCAGGAGGAGGCCCAGCGTCTCGGGCGGCTGTTGCGTCCCAAGCACGACGGCGGGCAGGCCCACTTCTACTCCGTCGTCTCGCGCGACACCCTCGACGCGGAGTACGCCGCGCACCGCCAGCGGTTCCTCGCCGAGCAGGGCTACGCGTACCGGATCACCGATGCCGACGATCTGCTGGGCCCGCAGATCGGCTGACTGCCCGCGGGAGGCCGTTCGGGGCTCCCATAAGCTGGTGGCGTGCGCCGCTTCGACTTCCCCCTGGACCTTCCCCATGCCAAGGCCGTGAACCAGACCCTCGCGGATGTCCGTCGTCTGCGGTGGTCGGCGATATTCGTCGGCGTGGTGTGTGTCGCCGGTGCGGTGGGCCTGTTCCTGCTCGGCGAGAGCTGGTCGTACATCGTCGCCGCCGTGCTGGCCGTGGCGGCCGCGACGTCGGTGTGGGTGGCGCTGTGGGCACCGCGCAAGGTCGGGACCATCGAGCAGCTCTATCACGACAGCCCGCTCGTTCCGGCTGTCGTCGCGGCGAAGCGCGCCCGCGGGTTGACGCTCCTCGCTCTGGTGGACATCGCGAAGCCCGAGACGACGGGCCGGCACTTCGCCCTCGTCACCCGCAACGTGGAAGCGGTCCCCGGCCACCGCATCGCTATCGGCGAGCGGGTGCCGTGTGCCGCGGTCCTCTCCGACCGCACGACCCGCAACGACTCGGGTGTGTGGCAGATGGTCGGGCCGATGCCGATCGCGTGGGGCACCCGCGACAAGAAGGTCATCGCCGATGCCGTCGCACAGATTCCCGACGTCGAGTGGCGCGTGCTGAAGGACCAGCTGAAGAGGGTGGACGAGGTCGATGCCACCGACGAGCGTCGTCTCGAGCTGTCGAGCAAGGAACTGCCGCCGGAATTGCGGTGACCCGGAAGTTCGGTGACATGGAGATTCGCACGCTGACCGACGACGTGGTGGTGCTCTCGCCGCCTCGCTCGGCCGATGTCGACGCCATCACCGAAGCGTGCCGGGACCCGCTGATCGCCCGCTGGACCACCGTGCCCTCTCCCTACACCCGGCCGGACGCGCGGCATTTCGTCGAGGACATCGTTCCGGCCAAGTGGGAGAACGGTTTCCCCGATTGGGCGATACGATCCGCCGCAGACGGGGCGTTGTGCGGCATGGTCGGATTCGTCCCGCGCGAGAGCGCGGATCCGGAGATCGGCTACTGGATCGCCCCGGCCGCGCGGCGCCGGAGTCTCGCGACCGCCGCGGTGCGACTGGCATGCGGTTTCGCGTTCGCCCCGGACGGCCTGAACGTCCGGCGGGTCGCCTGGCGCGCCTTCGTCGGCAACCGTGCCTCCGCTGCCGTCGCACGGCGGGTCGGATTCCGGTACGAGGGCATCGTCCGGAACGGTCTCGTCCAGCGCGGCGTTCCGCGGGACGTGTGGGTCGCCGGGCTGTCTGCCGACGACCCACCCGGACCCGTGGACGGCTGGCCCTTGTAGGCCGTCACGCGAGGTGAGGAAGCACTTCCTTCTCGAGCAGTTCCAGCCCCGAGGTGTCGTAGGCGGCCTCGGGCACGTAGAAGATCGCGTACTCGAGTCCCTGCTTCTTCAGGGCAGTGAGGTTCTCGACGATCTGCTCGGGGGTGCCGACGGCAGGCATCCCCCGGAAGGCGTCGAGCGCCCCGTCGGCCTTCTCCGGTCCCACGATCGGTTCGAGACGGGCCCGCAGCGCCTCGAGTCGGTCCTGCACCTCGGCTTCGGTGCGGCCGATCGCCACGTTGTAGTTGGCCGACCGCACGATCGCGCCGAAGTCGGTGCCGACCTCGGCGCAGTGCTCCCGCAGGATCTCCGATTTGCGCGCGAAACCTTCGGGTGTGCCGTCGAAGTTGGTGTACTGCGCGTACTTCGCGGCGATCTTCAAGGTCACCTTCTCGCCGCCGCCCGCGATCCACAGCGGAATACCGCCCTCCTGCAGCGGAAGCGGACGGACGATCGCGCCGTCGACGGTGTAGTGCCTGCCGGAGAAGGTCGCGGAACCCGTGGTCCAGGCCTGCCGGAGGATCTGTACGCCCTCGTCGAGGCGGCGCAGTCGCTCACCCGCCGACGGGAAACCGTAACCGTATGCGCGCCATTCGTGTTCGTACCAGCCACCGCCGATACCCATCTCGATGCGTCCGCCGGAGATGATGTCGGTGGTGGCCGCGACCTTCGCGAGGTAGGCCGGGTTGCGGTAGGCCATGGCGGTGCACATCTGGCCGATGCGCACGCGCTCGGTGACGGCCGCGAAGGCCGACACGAGGGTCCATGCCTCGTGGGTGGCCTCGTCGGTGGGTGCAGGGACCGTGTGGAAATGGTCGTACACCCAGATCGAGTCCCACGGGCCGCGATCGGCGCGGACCGCGAGGTCGCGCATCACCTGCCACTGGTCGGAGGGATCGATGTCGACGAGGTCCAGTCGCCAGCCCTGGGGGACGAACAATCCGAAGCGCATGCGGGTCCTAAGGTCGAAGTGACGGTGTTCGGTGCCGGTTCGGCCGGCGCCACCTGTTCCAGTGTGCGACGCGGCCACGGCGAGTATCGCGGAACGAAGCGGAACATGCAGGCCGCTCCGAGCAGAGCGAGGCCGACACGGTCGGTGCCCCGGCGGCGAGGGACACCGGGACGACGGCGCCCACGGCGAACGGACCGACGCGCCGAGTTCGCGCGCGAGCAGTGCCGCGACGGGCGCACCCGCACCCCGACCGGCTCCGAAGATCGCGGACGGCACGAAGACCGTCGTGATCGGAGGCTTCGGGCAGTAGCCCTTCGTCGTGCGTCCCCGGCCGGGAGCTCGGATGATCCGGCAGAGCTCACCGGTCGGCGCGCCACCGCGACAGGCGACGTTCGATGGAGACGAGGATGCCGTTGAAGACGAGCCCGACGAGCGAGATCGCGATGATGCCCGCGTACATGTCGGGGATCCGGAAGTTCAACTGCGACGCGGTGATCAGATATCCGAGACCTGCCTTCGCGCCGACCATCTCGGCTGCGATGAGCACCAGGATCGACGACGCCGCCGACATCCGGATACCGGTGAAGATCGTCGGCACCGCTGCGGGCAGGACGACCTTCCGGAACAGGAGGTGCGTCGGAAGACCGAGCGAGCGCGCGGATTTCACCAGCAGCGGATCCACGGTGCGCACACCGGAGATGGTGTTGAGGAGGATCGGGAAGGTGCAGGCGTAGATCACCAACGCGACCTTCGAGGTCTCCCCGATGCCCAGGATCAGGATGAACACCGGGAGCAGCGCGAGCGCGGCCGTGTTGCGGAAGACCTCCAGGATCGGGTTCGACAGGTCGGCGACGGGTTTGTACCATCCGATCGCCGCTCCGAGCGGCACCGCCACGGCGACCGCGACGAAGAACCCCACGAGCGCACGGGAGAGGCTCGCAGCCAGGTGGTCGGCGAGCCGGCCGTCGCCGATCAGGTCGGCGAAGGCACCGACCACGGTGGTGAACGGTGGCAGGAACACCTCGTCGACGAGCCCGACCCGGGGAGCGATCTCCCACAGGGCCAGGAAGGCGACGATCGCCACCGCGGGTTTGACGACACGCCACACCAGGGCGACGGTGCGCCGCCCGGCACTGCGCACCGGCGATCCGGCCGGCACGACGGCGGGCTCGGCGTGGCCGTCGGGCCCGGGCTTCGTCAGAACGGCACTAGTGCTGGACATGCTGGGCCTCTTCCGTTGCCGTGGCGAGTTCGAGGTCGTGCGTGCGGGTCACCTCCGAGTGCAGCAGCGACCAGATGTCGTGCCGCAACGTCCGGAATGCCTCGCTCGAGCGGACGTCGTCGACGTTCCGGTCGATGTCGACGTCGACGATCGTCTTGATCCGGCCCGGTCGGGACGTGAGGACCGCGACGCGCTGCCCGAGATACACGGCTTCGTCGATGCCGTGGGTGATGAACAGGATGGTCTTACCGGTCTCGCGCCGGATGCGGAGCAGTTCGTCCTGCAGGGATTCACGGGTCTGGGCGTCGAGTGCCGCGAACGGCTCGTCCATGAGCAGGACCTCGGGGTCGAAGGCGAGGCTGCGCGCGATGGCGACGCGCTGCTTCATGCCTCCCGACAACTCGTGCGGGTAGCGGTCGCCGAATCCGTGCAGTCCCACGAGATCGAGGTAGTGCCCGGCGAGCTCACGCCGCTCCCGTTTGGGCAGCCCCTTGGCCTCCAGACCGAATTCGATGTTGTGGCGGGCCGTGCGCCACGGGAGCAGTGCGTACTGCTGGAAGACGATTCCGCGATCCAGACCGGGGCCGGTGACGGGACGGCCGTCGAGCAGGATCTGTCCAGAGGTCGGCGTACCGAGACCACCGAGAAGGTCGAGCAGGGTGGACTTTCCGCAACCGCTCGGGCCGACCAGCACGAGGAACTCGCCGTCGGCGAGGTCGATGCTGATGTCGTCGAGAGCGGTGAAGGTATCGCTCGTGCCGCGTACCGGGAACTGCTTGGTGACGTGGTCGATCCGGAGTTTGGGCTCGCTCACTTCGCCTCCACGAGAGGTTCACCGTTCGGGCCGCTGGTGGGTTCGTAGGTGCCGTTGGCGTAGGGATTGAACTCGTTCGTGAAGACGTCGTCGAGGTCGATCTGTCCTTCGTCGAGTTCGCCGTTGCGCGTGAGCCAGTCGATCCAGGTCCGAATCTCCTGGTCGGTGATCACTCCGCCGGGTCCGGCCACGCCGGGGCTGCGCCAGTACTCGACGAGGCTCGTCGACTCGTTGCGTCCGCGCCCCTCGATGATCTCCTTGTACTTCGCGATCACCTCGTCGCGCGGGGTGACCTGCGTCCAGCGGATGGCACGGGCCGTGCCCTGCACCAGATCCGCGACGGCGCCGCGGTTCCGCTCGATGAAGTCGTCGCGGAACACCAGGGTTCCGTAGGAGAACGATCCGAAGAGGGATTCGTCGGTGAACAACGGGCGGATGCCGCCTCGTTCGACGGCGGTCTCACGGAACACGCTGCCGAGCGTTCCGACGTCGATCTGTCCTTCGCGCAGAGCCTGTTCCGTATTGACGGGCGGCACCACGATCAGTTCGACCTGCGCGATCTCCTCCGCGGTCAGGCCCTGCTGGGCGAGCCATTCCCGGACGAGAAATTCGTGGTGGGCGCCGAGGGTGTTCATGCCGACCTTCTTGCCGATCAGATCGCGTGCGGTGCGGATCGGATTGTCCTCGAGGACGAAGTAGCCGGTGAAGGTCTGCTCGTCGGAACCGTAGTAGGCGAGCACGGAGGTCAGCGGGGAGTTGCCGGCCTGCGCCTTGATCACGGCGCCGTTGAACGCGCCACCGAAGTCGACCTGGTTCGTGGCGGTGTTCTGGAGCGACTGGGGGCCGTTGCCGTTGTCTCCGATCCACTCCAGTTCGACGTCTTCGAAGTACCCGAGCGCTTCGGCGAGTTCGGGGAATCCGACCTGGCCGGCCGAACCCTCGTAACGGAGGACGGTTCTTCCGTCCGCGGTGGTGGTCGCCCCCGACCCCGAGCACGCGGTCGCGACGGAGGTGAGGGTGAGAAACGCTGCGGCGGCAGCGACGACGCGCAGACTACTTCTGCGCAGAGGGGATGCGGGCATCAGGATTCGAGTCCTCGTGTCGGCCCGAGGGTACGGGCGCGGTGATGGGTACCCGGCCCTTCCGGGTACAGGAACTACGCACCGGTGGTGCGACGATGGCATGACTGTCGCTCAGCGACAACACAACCGACACTCGGACACGGTCCGTCCCCCTTCGGTGTTCTGCGACGGTGACAGCATCCCCGCCCGGCAGAGGTGGTCACAACGATTGTGCGCAGAGTGATCCGAAGTGGGTGAATCCTCGTCCACGCACGACGAAGGCCGGCACATCGACTGTGCCGGCCTTCGTCGTGGTGGACACGATCCGCGCGGGCGCTTCACCGCCTCGGATCGTGTCCGTCTTCCGTCCCCTACCGATCGACCGGGAGCGGTGGGTGGGTTTCGTACACCGTCTTCCTGGTTGCGGCCGAGGTCAGCGACGGAAGAGCGACCGTATGCCTCGACGCTCGGCGCGGGCCGGGACGGTGTCCTGACCGCAAGTGCAGCGATCGGCGGCGGGGACGGAACGCAGGACGGCGTCGACATGCTGTCCGCATCCACCCCATCCGGTCTTTCCGCAGTTCGGGCAGGCGACGGGGTAACACATGAGAGTCCTCCTCGATGAGAGTTCGCTACGGACCCGGCGACGGGGTCAGGAGCGCGAGGCTGCGCGTTGTTCGGCAACCCGGTTGTGGATCTCGGCCATGTCGAGGGCCTCGATCCGGGTGATCAGGTCCTCGAGAGCCTGTGCCGGCAACGCGCCGGGCTGCGAGTAGACGAGCACACCCTCCCGGAAGGCCATGATCGTCGGAATCGAGCGGATGTTCGCCGTGGCGGCGAGTTGCTGTTCGGCTTCGGTGTCGACCTTGGCATGCACGATCTCGGGGTGCGCCTGCGACGACTTCTCGAAGACCGGCCCGAAGGCGCGGCACGGGCCGCACCACGATGCCCAGAAGTCGACGAGCACGATGTCGTTGCCGAGAACAGTGGATTCGAAGTCCGCCATCGTGAGGTTCTTCGTCGTCATGAGTTCTGCTTCCTTCTCGGGGTCGGAACGATCAGGCGGGGACGTGAGATTCGGCCCATGCGTTGTAGCCGCCGAGCAGATCCGTGACGTTCTCGAAGCCCTGGGCCCGCAACAGTGAGGCCGCGACGCTCGAACGCCATCCCCCCGCACAGTGCACGACGATCGGCTTGCCGGACGGGACCTGGTCCAAGCGGGTACGCAACTGGGCCAGCGGGATCGGCACCGCACCCGGAATGGTTCCGAACTCGCGCTCACCGGGATTGCGGATGTCGACGAGGGTGACCGCGTCGGCGGCGAGCAACCGGTCGAGTTCGTCGACCGATGTCCTGGATGCGGTCTCGACCAGATCGGCCAGTTCCGCCGGGAACACCCCGTCCCGATCGACGTTCAGATATCCTGCAGCGCCGTCCGATCCGATTCGGGCCAGACGCACCGCGGCGTCCTGCTCCTCGCCGGGATAGGTGATCAGTACGATCTTCTCGCCCACCTCGGCGACCATGCCGCCGGTCTCGGCGAAACGCCCGTCGAATCCGACGTTGATCGAACCGCGCAGATGCCCGGCGGCGAAGTCGTCGACGCTGCGCGCATCGAGGACACGCGTGCCGGCGGCGAGTTCCGCCTTCATCCGCTGGAGGCTCAGCTCGGGAATCGTGTGGTCCTGCGCCAGAAGCGGGTGCATCCGCTTGTTCATCGCGGCGTCGACCGAGAAGTACGACGGTGCGGCCGGCTGACCTTCGGTGACCAGGGCGACGAAGTCGTCCTCGCTCATCGGCTGCACGGACGGGTTGGTGGCGCGCTGTTCGCCGATGGTCGAGGTGAGTTCGGTCGACAGGTTCTTCCCGCAGGACGAGCCGGCACCGTGAGCAGGCATGACGACGACTTCGTCGGGCAATGTCAGCAGCTTCTCGTGCACGGTGCGGTACATCGCGCGAGCCAGATCGGCACTCGAGCCGTCGCCGAGGTTGACCAGATCGGGACGCCCGACGTCGCCGATGAACAGCGAGTCCCCGGTGAGCACTGCGGCCGGGACGGCGCCGGAATGCTCGCGCACCAGCACCGAGATCGACTCCCAGGTGTGGCCCGGGGTGGACAGGATCTCGAGTTCGACCTCCCCCAGCGACAACTTCTCGCCGTCACGCAGACGGCGGATCGGGTAGTCGGTCTCCGCCGCTTCACCGAATCCGATCCACGCACCCGTGGCGTCGACCAGCTCGAGATGACCGGAGACGAAGTCCGCGTGGAAGTGGGTGTTGATCACACCCTCGATGGTCAGGCCGTACTTCTCTGCGTCGGAAAGATATTCGGTGATGTCGCGGCGGGGATCGACCACGACCGCCCTGCCCGTGTTCTCGTCACCGATGAGGTAGGACGCATGGGAGAGGCACTCGATGTAGTACTGCTCGAGAATCATGGATTCCTCCGTTGCTGGATCCGGATGGCGTTCCGGTGATATGGACATCGTGGCATATACCCCCTAGGGTATGTCAAGTACCCCCCGGGGTATCGGTTCGCTTCCGGAGCCCGGCCCTGCCGGGACGATCACATTTCTTGCTCATACCCCCAGGGGTATGTATACGATGGTCCTGCAATACCCCCGGGGGCACCTCCTCGAACCCCTACCGATCCTCATGCTCGAAAGGCCACTCATGACCGAGTCCCCTACCGCCACCGTCGATCCGAATTCCCTGCACGAATCGATCGATTCGGGCGGGCCCGTACGGATCGTCGACGTCCGGACTCCCGGCGAGTTCGAGTCCGTGCACATTCCCGGCGCCTACAACGTCCCCCTCGACCTGCTGCGTGAGCATCGCGACGAGTTCTGCGCCCATCTCGACGAGAACGTCGTACTGGTGTGCCGCTCCGGGCAGCGTGCCGGCCAGGCCGAACAGGCCCTACGTGAAGCAGGGTTGCCGAACCTCCACATCCTCGAGGGCGGCATGCTCGGCTGGGAATCGGCCGGCCTGCCCGTCAACCGCGGCGCCGATCGATGGGATCTCGAACGCCAGGTCCGGCTCGTCGCCGGCTCGCTCGTCCTGGGCTCGGTTCTCGGAAGCATCGCCGTGCCGAAACTCAAGTGGCTCGCTGCCGGCATCGGCGGCGGGTTGACCTTCGCCGCGCTGTCGGACACCTGCGCGATGGGCATGCTGCTGTCCAAGCTGCCCTACAACCGCGGGGCACAGTGGGATCTCCAGAACGTCGTCACCCAGTTGACCGGAGGTCCGTCCTGCCCGGCCGAAAGGAAACTGGCATGGTCGCGCTGACCGTAGCCCTGGCGGTCCTGGTCGGCGTCACCCTCGGACTGCTCGGCGGCGGGGGCTCGATTCTCACCGTCCCCCTACTCGCTTACGTCGCAGGGATGGATGCAAAGGAGGCGATCGCCACCTCGCTGCTGGTCGTGGGTGTCACCAGTGCGGTCGGCGCGATCTCCCACGCTCGCGCCGGCCGCGTGCAGTGGCGTACCGGCATCCTGTTCGGCCTGGCCGGCATGGTCGGCGCCTACGGCGGTGGTCTGCTCTCGCGCTTCATTCCGGGCACCGTACTGCTGCTCGGCTTCGCCGTGATGATGATCGCCACAGCGATCGCCATGCTCCGCGGCCGCAAGAACAAGGCTGCGGCCGGCGAGGGCGACGCTGCGATGCCCGTCGGCAAGATCCTGCTCGACGGTGTCGTGGTCGGCCTGGTCACCGGTCTCGTCGGTGCCGGCGGCGGCTTCCTCGTCGTGCCGGCCCTGGCATTGCTCGGCGGCCTGCCCATGCCGATCGCGGTCGGCACGTCGCTGATCGTGATCGCCATGAAGTCCTTCGCCGGACTCGGAGGCTATCTGTCCACCGTGCAGATCGACTGGCGTCTCGCGGCGATGGTCACCGGTGCCGCCGTCGTGGGCAGCCTCATCGGCGGCCGCCTGACCTCGCTGGTCGATCCGGACACCCTGCGCAAGAGCTTCGGCTGGTTCGTGCTGATCATGTCCTCCGTCATCCTCGCGCAGGAGATCCACCCCGGCGTCGGCATTGCCACGGCGGCACTCACCGTGGTTGCCGCCGGCGCCACCTATGTCTGCAACCGCAGCGAGCACTGCCCGCTGCAACGCCTCGGAGGACGCTCTCGCACCGCCGTGGCGGCGGGCTGAACGCACGACCCGGAAGCACTCACCCGTTCTCGACAGACCCGAACCGAGGAGTTCGCCATGGAGGAAGTCGACACTGTCGCTCTGATCACGGCGTGGGAGTCCGGAGCTCCGGTGCTCGATGTCCGCGAGGACTACGAGTACATCCGGGGCCACGTCCCCGGCGCCCGGTCGATCCCCCTCCCCGAACTGTCCGCCCGCGTGGGGGAGGTACCGCCGGGAGAGACCGTCTACGTGATCTGTGCGTCCGGAAACCGGAGCAAGCGCGGAGCCGAGATCCTCGAATCCGCGGGACGGTCCGCAGTGTCCGTCGCCGGCGGGACGAGGGCGTGGGTCTCCGCGGGTCGGGAAGTGCGGCGCGGACCCACCCCCTGAGCGCCGCGCCGAACTTCTTCACCAGCGGCCTGCATGCCGCCTTCGATGACGGCATGCAGGCCGTAGAGTGGAACTTCGCCGGGCAGGGCCCGGACGATGGTGAAACGAAAGCGGTGACACGGACGTGATGGGCCTCGGCGAGCTGGAATCGGCGATCATGGACGTGCTGTGGCAGAGCGACGAACCCCTTCGAGTACGCGACGTGCTGGCACGCCTCGAGCCCGACCGGTCGCCGGCCTACACGACCGTGATGACGGTCCTGGACAACCTGCACACCAAGGGCATGGTCACCCGCAGCCGAATCGGCCGTGGTTACAGCTACCGCGCAACCCGTAGCCGCGAGGAAACCGCGGCAGAACTTCTGCGGCACGTGCTCCGGACGTCCGGTGACGCCGAACAGGTCATGCTGCACTTCGCCAGTTCTGCGACGGAGGACGAATCCCGGATCCTGCGCCGCGCCGCCCGGCGGACCACGGCCCGCAACCGCGGGAACCTGCCCTCGTGATCGTTGCAGCAGCACTGTTCGTGGCAGCGCTCGTCCTCGGTTTCGCGGCGCCGCGATGGCTTTCGCATCTGGCCTCCCCGGGCCGCGATCCGCGCGGTGCGCTCACCGCGTGGGTATCGACCGAGGTCCTGTTCGTCGCGGCACTGGCCGGTGGTCCCCTGGCGGTAGCCACGCGACCCGGTTTGCAGATCGATCATCTGCCGGTACCGGCCTCGTGTGTGCGTACGGCGCGGGACGAAGGATTGCTGCCGTGGTTGCCCTATCTGGAGACAGCGCTGTGGGTGGTCGCGGGCGCGGTTCTCGTGCGGATCGCCGTGGTGGTGTCCCGTTCGTACCGCAGGCACCGCCGCGAAACCGTTGCCCACCTCAACCTGGTCCGCATCCTCGGAAGGATCCGGAGGCACGCCGGGGGTGAAGTCATCTGGTTGCAGGACACCGCCTGCGCGGCATACAGCATCGGCGGCCGTAACGGCACTGTCGTGGCCGGCGAGGGACTGAAAGCGCTGGACCCACCGACGCGTCGGGCGGTACTCGATCACGAGTACGCACACATCCGCGGTCGCCACCATGTGCTGGTGGCGATCAGCGGGGCCCTGAGGACGGCGTTGCCGTTCGTGCCGCTGTGCCGCCAGGGAGCGCCGTGGATACGTGTGCTCGTCGAGTTGGCAGCAGATCGCCGGGCCGCGCAGTCCTGCGGACACGATGCGGTCCGCGATGCTCTGCTCCGGTGCGCAACGACGCTCGATCCGGCGGCACGAGAAGAAGTATCCGACGGGTATCTCGACGCGAGGCTCCGGTGGTTGAGTCCGGTTCGCAGGTCCGGCCGTTCGCACCGCGTACTCGCTCGTTCTTTCGCCACTCGTCCTTTCGCAGTGGCCTTGTCCGCTCTTCCCGCATTCCTCACGGGAGTCTCCGTCGTCGGAATCGTGACCGCGTCCTGCCTCACCGTGTGATCGGCGATTCACAGGAGTCGTCGCAGGGACGCCGCCGCCACCGGTAGAGAACGGCGCCGGCGAGCAGGGCCAGCGAGAGGACGGCGAGGATCGGCTGTAGCGGGGCCCACCATCCGAGTGCTCCGGACGCGCCGATCGTGACGAGCACCACTTTGTTGCAGACCGGGCAGCCCACGGCGAACACGGTCAGCATCACTCCGGCCGCGGGTGTCGCCGTCCGCGGACTGCCGGAGTGGGAGTTCTGTAGACCGAACCACAGCGCGGTCAGCACCACGGTCGCGCCGAGCACCGGGTATTCCCACCAGCGCACCGGGATCTCCCGGCCGAACCACGGATTCGCGAGGATGTCCGTCGGTACGCCGACGACCAGAAGAGTGATCACCCCCGCGGCCACCGCTCGGAGCAGGGCTCTGGTCCGATACGAATTCTTCTGAGCGATTGCGGGATTGCGAGTCTCGAGAGCTGCGGGAGGGGTGGTCACATCGGGATCCTTGTCGACGGAGAGTGGCACAACTACTAACCAGCTTAGTAGCGCGAGCTACTATCCTGCTTAGTAGTTCGGGGCGGTCGATCCACTCCGGCACGACCGACCGTGGAGGCACGCATGACCCCGACGAAACACACCGTCCGCACCCGGCGGGACCTGTGGCTGCTCGGCGCGCTCGGCGTCGTCGTCGCGGTTCTGCTCGCGTTTCTCGTCGTCGGCCGCACCGGCGCCGAAGATGCGGCCGAACCTGTGACGACTCCACAGATGGGACCGGTCGGAGATATGTCACGGCGCATCGACGGTGACCCGTTGGCGATCGGCGCGGTGGATGCTCCCGTGGTGTTGGTCGAGTATTCCGACTACCGCTGCCCGTTCTGCGCCAAGTTCAGCCGCGACGTCGAGCCGGCTCTGATCGACAAGTACGTCGACGAGGGCATTCTGCGCATGGAATGGCGCGATCTTCCGATCTTCGGCGACCAATCGATGGCCGCTGCCCGTGCCGGACGCGCCGCCGCCGCACAGGGGAAGTTCTGGGAGTTCAACGCGACCGTCTACGCAGCTTCCCCCGATCGCGGCCATCCCGACCTCACGCCGGAATCTCTGCGCAGCTTCGCAGCCGAGGCCGGAGTGCCCGACCTGGATCGATTCGGCCGGGAGGCCGCGGACCCGTCTGTCGACCAGGCCATCTACGCCGACATGCTCGAGGCGAACACCATCGGCGTATCGAGTACGCCGTCGTTCGTGATCAACGGCACCCCGATCCTGGGCGCACAGCCGCTCGGAGTCTTCGAGCAGGTCATCGAGGCAGCGGCCGGGGTGGCGGAGTGACCGAGATCGGCCTGCTCGGCGCTCTGCTCGGCGGCGTACTCTCCCTGCTCAGTCCGTGCTCGGCGCTGCTGCTGCCCTCGTTCTTCGCGTATGCCTTCGACGGCGCGGGGCGCCTGGCGGCGCGCACGGCACTCTTCTACGCGGGATTGACCTCGGTACTCGCGCCCCTGGGAGCCGGACTGGGATTGATCGGTGCGCTCCTGACCCAGCACCGCGCCTTGGTCACCCTGGTCAGTGGCACCATTCTCATCGGTCTCGGCATCATGACCGTTGCCGGCGGAGGCTTCGCGTCGAAGTCGGCGCAGCAAGCCGCGAACTCGCTGACCGGCTCCGGCGCCCTGTCGGTGTTCGCGCTCGGAGCCGTGTACGGATTCGCAGGATTCTGCTCCGGACCCCTGCTCGGGAGCGTGCTGACCATCGCGGTCGCCGGGGGGCACCCGCTGCACGGGGCCGTGCTGATGGCCGTCTATGCCCTCGGTATGGCGCTGCCGCTGTTCGCACTGGCCCTCGCGTGGGAACGATTCGAGCTGCGAAAGCGCACCTGGCTACGAGGACGTCCCATCACCCTCGGCCCCCTGCGAACCCATACCACGTCTTTGATCTCGGGGCTGCTGTTCATCGGCATCGGCGTGCTGTTTCTCGTCACGGACGGCACCGCGAATCTCACCGGTCCGATGGGTGTCGACGAGCAGTTCGATCTGCAAGTAGCACTCGGCCGGTGGACGCAGGAGGTGCCCGTCGTCCCGATTCTCCTGATCGTCACGCTCGTCGCGTTCTTCGTCGTCATGCGCCGCGTGGTGCGGCAACGGCAAAGACGCTGACACGCGCCACCGCGATCCTCGGGTCGCTCGCCGGATGCCCTCGGTCGCACGACTCACACCCCCGATTTGATACCCCCGGGGGTACACTGGTCTGCAGAACTAGGAAAGGACGCCTCCATGGTCGGCGACGAAGACAGCATCGCATTGGTACTCAACCGGCTGCGCCGCGCGCAGGGGCAGCTCGGCGGAGTGATCGCGATGATCGAACAGGGCCGGGACTGCAAGGACGTCGTCACTCAGCTTGCAGCCGTGTCGCGCGCGCTGGACCGCGCCGGTTTCAAGATCGTGGCGAGCGGCCTGAAGGAATGCATGAACGGCAATGCCGAGGACGGCAAGGAACCGATGACCGAGGTCGAACTCGAGAAGCTCTTCCTCGCCCTGGCCTGACCCCTCCCCGTCCGAGAGAAAGCAGGACACCCATGACACTCGCACTCTCGACCACCCTGCACACCTCGTTCCCCGACGCGGTCGAACGCACCCGTAAGGCGCTGTCCGAGCAAGGATTCGGCGTGCTCACCGAGATCGACATGAAGGCCACCCTGAAGGCGAAGCTCGGCGAGGACATGGAGGATTACGTGATCCTCGGGGCATGCAATCCGCCACTGGCGCACCGCGCAGTGACGGTAGACAGGCAGATCGGGCTCCTGCTCCCCTGCAACGTCGTGGTCCGCACCGATCCGAACAACCCGGAAACGGTCGTGGTCGACGCGATGAACCCGCAGATGATGGTGCAGGTCGCCGATCAACCGGGACTCGCGGAGGTCGCCGACGACGCCACCACCGCCCTGCAGGCCGCAATCGATTCGCTGAAGGCGGACGTACCGGGGAACTGAAGGCGACACCACGAAGGCCGGCACAGAGCTGTGCCGGCCTTCGCCGACCGTCTCGAGTTTCGCAGGGTCGGCCCAGAACGGAAGTTGCCGGGCGTGCTCCACGAAGTCGCGCAGGTCGTTCGGAAGCCCTTCGGGCAACGGCCGAGAGTTCTTCCGCCCGGCAGTTCCTCGTTCCCATGGCGCTTCCGGACGTTCAGTCGACGCGGTAGTACCGCCCGGCATCGTCCAATCGTGCACGCAATGCGTCGATCGCCGGCCGTTGCCCCTTGTGCAGCTTCGTCTCGGCGTCCGCCGCGACGACCCAGCGCGCCTCGTCCACCTCCGGGATGGTGATCCGCTTGCCGGATCGCGGGGGCCATTCGACCTCGCACGTATTGCTCTCGACGAACTTCAGCTCCTCCGCCGTCTCCCCCGCGTAGATGCTGACGATCTTGCCGGACGACTGCCGGTAGCGACCCAGCAACGACAACGGCACATCCGGGGGCTCGATCCCGCATTCCTCGGTGAACTCGCGCAGGGCGACCTCGCGAGGATCCTCCTCGGGCCCGTACTCTCCCTTCGGTACCGACCAGGCGGCTTCGTCCTTCCCCTTCCAGTACGGACCGCCGGGGTGGACGAGCCACACGCCGAGCAGTCCGGTGTCGTCGATGCGATAGAACAGCAGACCCGCACTGGTGACGGCCATCATTACTCCTGTATCCCTGTGACAGGTTGACGCAGAACGGTTCTCAACTTCGCAGGTGCGGTACGGCGAGGGTCGGACAGGTAGATCTCGTGGTGTTCACCCGCGAACGTCAGGCCTCGCTCCGGCATCACCTGGGTGTGCAGGCGCCGCAGTACAGGTCCTTCGTCGTCGTACGGTCCGATGTGCAGGATCTGCAGCGCTCGGCCCTCCGTCATCCGGAACGGCCGCACCCGCGGCAACGAGGGAAGCGACTTCTGCTTCGCGCGGGCCTTCTCACCCGCGGACACGATCGCCTCGGTCACCGTGTCGCCGGTGATCCAGGGTGGCTGCGCGATCATCATCCGCCACGACCAGGAATCCTTGCCCCGGGTGTGGAAGGTGGTCATGTCCTCGCTCCACCACAGACCTTCGAGAGGTCCGACGACGAAATCCCGGCCCCGTTCCTTCTGGGAGGTGAACTTCAGGGTGTACGCCACCGAATAGAGAGCTTCGACGGCGTCGGCGTACTCCTCGGAACTGTTCGGATCGCCCTTGCCGTCGACAGCGAGATAACCGAACTCGGGGACGTGCACCTCGGTGAAATCCTCGGTCGAGCACGAGTACAGCTCGCGGTGCTCACTCTTGATGTCGTATTTGTCCACCGTACCCCTTCCGTTCGAGGACGAGAATAGGCGTCCGGCGACCTCCGTACGCGCGATCCGCCGTTGCCCTCGCCCTGCAGCTGATCGCGTCTAACATCGTCCCCATGCTCGACGAGAGCACCCAGAAGACATTCGAGGAGAACCGCACCCACCTGCTGTCGGTGGCGTACCGCCTCACCGGCAGCATCGCGGACGCCGAGGACGCCGTGCAGGACGCGTGGCTGCGACTCGCGGGCGCGGATGTCTCCGAGGTGCGCGACCTGCGTGCCTGGCTGACGACGGTCGTAGGCCGGTTGTGCCTCGACAGACTGCGCTCGGCCGCGGTGCGCCGCGAAACCTACGTGGGCCAGTGGCTGCCCGAACCCATCGTGGCGCCCCTCGGCTCCCCTGCTCCCCCGGACCCGCTCGACGAGATCGTGCGCGACGAGGACAACCGCCTGGCCGCGCTCGTCGTCCTCGACAGCCTGACACCGGCGCAGCGCGTCGCGTTCGTGCTCCACGACGCGTTCGACATCCCGTTCGACGACATCGCCCGCATCCTCGACGTCGCCACCCCGACCGCCCGCCGGCTGGCCTCCCGCGCCCGCCGTACGGTCTCGGCCGTTCCACCGCCGAGTTCACCCGCCGAACACGAGGAGGCCGTGGGGCGGCTCGTCGCGGCCTTCGCGGGCGCCGACCTCGACGCCGTCGTCGCCGCGCTCCATCCCGACGCCCGCATGATCGGGGACGCCGGCGGCACGACCCGCACGGCGCTGAACGTCGTGGTCGGAGCCGAGAAGGGTGGCGCGTTTCATCCTCGGACTGCTGCGGCTCTACGGCACCGAGGCGTCGACGGCGTTCGAACAGGTCCTCGTGAACGGCGAGTCGGGTCTGTTGAACCGCGGTCGCCCGGCCGAGGACGGTCGGCCGGGCTTTCCCACGCGTGACGGCGCGGACCGTGCGGGACGGACGGATCCGGGCTGCCTACGACATGGCGGATCCCGAGAAGCTCGAGCGCGGAATCCTCCTGGACGACAGCATCTTCGATCGGTCGTCAAGCGCTCCCGGTCTCACCGGTGCGCGGTTCGGCCCACGGCACGCGGCAGGCGTCCGTGCTGAAACCCTGATCGTGGATGCCCAGAGCCGAGTTCATGCGCGCACGCATGTTCTCGAGCGCGATCTGATAGGTGAGTTCGACGACGCCCGCCGGCCCGAAACGACGCTCGAGGTCGGCGACCTGTTCGTCGGTGACCTCCTTCGCCACGTCGCCGGTCATCGCGTCGGCGTAGGCGATCGCAGCCTTCTCGTCGTCGCTGTAGAGATCGGAGGTCTCGTACTCGGCGATGTGGGCGAGTCGTTCGGTGTCGAGTCCGTCCAGTCGCTGCAGCATCGTGCCGAAATCGATGCACCACGAGCATCCGACGGTCCACGCCACGCGATAGACCGCGATCTCCCGGACCGCGGTGGGCAGGACGGTGGAGGCGCGTTGGGCGAGCATCTCGTGGACTCCGCTCGTACGCATCAGCCTCGGATGGTGCGCCGTCACCGCGAAGGGTTCGGGTACCGAACCGAACCTGCGGCGGGCGAACGCATACATCGCACGGGTCGTCGGGCCCGCGCGGTCGGGAGCGACGGCTTCGAGTCGTGCCATGACAATGTCCTTCCGATACGGCCGACGGAGCCTTCCGTCGGATCCGAGGTGGTCTACACCATGGAGACGAGGCAGGCCGCACGGATGTGACACCTCGGGCGCTACGCTGCAGGAATGGTTGATTCGACGACTTCGGGACGGGTTCGTACGGTCTCCCGGTTACGACCGTTCGCCTCGACGATCTTCGCCGAGATGACCGAACTCGCCGTCCGGCACGGCGCGATCAACCTCGGGCAGGGCTTTCCCGACGTCGACGGTCCGCCCGCCATGCTCGAGATCGCCCGTCGCGCTATCGCCGAAGGCGTCAACCAGTACCCGCCGGGGTCCGGCATGCCCGTGCTGCGCGAGGCCGTCGCCGCCGACCGCGCCGCGCGGTACGGCCTGCACCACGACCCCGACTCCGAGGTGCTCGTCACCGTCGGCGCCACCGAAGCGATCAGCGCCGCCATCCTCGGACTCGTCGAGCCCGGCGAGGAGGTGCTGCTCACAGAGCCGTACTACGACTCGTATGCCGCCGCGGTGGCTCTCGCCGGGGCGACGCGGCGCACCGTGCCGCTGACCCGTTCCGGGAACGGTTTCGTGCTCGACGTCGACGCCCTACGCGACGCCGTCACCGACCGGACCCGGATGCTGGTCGTCAACAGCCCGCACAATCCCACCGGCACCGTCTACGACCGTGAGGCGCTGACCGCTCTCGCCGAGTTGGCCTGCGAACGCGACCTGCTGGTGCTGTCCGACGAGGTGTACGAACATCTCGTCTTCGACGGTCGCGCGCACATTCCTCTCGCGTCGCTGCCGGGCATGGCCGGACGAACGGTCACGGTCTCGAGTGCCGCCAAGACGTTCAATGTCACGGGCTGGAAGATCGGTTGGGCGATCGGCCCGCGCGAACTGATCGACGGGGTACGTGCCGCGAAGCAGTTCATGACGTTCGTCGGAGGGGCGCCCTTCCAACCCGCGGTGGCGCACGCGCTGACGCACGAGCAGGAGTGGATCACGTCGATGCGCGACGACCTGGAGCGCAAACGAACCTTCCTGTCGCGTGCGCTCTCCGATGCCGGATTGCAGGTGTTCGACTCCGCCGGAACGTATTTCGTGTGCGCCGATCTGACATCTGTCGGCAGGTCGGATGCGGTCGCCTTCTGCCGGGAACTTCCCGGGCGGATCGGGGTGGCCGCTGTGCCGGTGAGTGTCTTCGTGGACGATACCGCCTCGTGGAATCACCTGGTGCGCTTCGTGTTCTGCAAGCGGGACGAGGTGCTCACCGAAGCGGTGGCACGCCTGAACGGATTGCAGGAGGCGCGCTAGATGTTGCGTCCGACCATTCCGTCCGACTTCGTCTCGCGAGCGGTACGGGTGGGAGCCGAGGAGGGCATCGATCTGCAGCCCGCTCTCGACGCGGCGCGCATCAGCCGTGCGGTGCTCACCCATCCCCATGCGCGCCTCACACCGGCGCAGGTCAGTCGCTTCACCCAGCTGGTCTGGCAGATCACCGACGACGAACTCTTCGGCATCGCAGCGGCACCCGTGCCTCGCGGCACCTTCCGGGTGATGTGCCTGACCCTCATCCACCGGCCCGATCTCGACCGCGCCCTGCGGCGGATGATCGAGGTCAACCACGTCCTCCGTTCCCTGCCGCAACTGAGCCTCACCCCGGGCGGGTCCACCACCTTCCTGGAGGTGGAACTGCCGGAGGTCGTGGACGACAAGACCCGTGTGGTGGTCGATTTCCTGCTCATGCTGCTGCACCGTTTCGCGGCGTGGCTGGTGGGAGGCCGCGTCCCCCTCGAATCGGTGTTCCTGCCGTACACCGAACCCGATCCCGTCCTGGCCCGCAGTTACGACGCGATCTTCGGCGTGCCGGTGACCTTCGGCGCCGGACGCGCCGCGCTCCAGATCGACAACGCCGCACTGAAATCCCCACTCGTGCAGACGGAGGAATCACTCGAGGAGTATCTGCGGGATTCTCCGAACCTCATTCTGTCCGAACGTGATTACGAATCGACGGTCTCGACCCAGGTGCGGCGGATATTCGAGTCGGGCATCGAGGGACGGACGGCGACCGCCGAGGACATCGCCGGCAGGCTCGCGGTGAGCGCTCCCCACCTGCGGCGTCTGCTCCGTCAGGAGGGCACGTCGCTGGGGCAGTTGCGCGAGGAGGTTCTCCGCGACCTCGCGATCGCCGGGCTGAGACGCGGCGAAGCGGTCGACGACCTGTCTTCCCGGCTCGGTTTCTCCGAGCCGAGCGCCTTCCGGAGGGCATTCAAGAGATGGACGGGAAATACCCCTCGCTCATACCGCGAACACCGCTGACGGTGGCGGACGCCGACCGAGGCAGTGCGACCGGATACCCGCACAGTCGCGGATCGAAACTCGATCGGACCAGCAGTTTTCGGTCGTGGATCGGAGAGGGGCCCAGGCCGGTGCCGGGCTTGCATTCGCGCATTTTCAGTGGGAACGTCGGAGGTGAACCGTCATCGACTGTCGAGAGGGTGATCTACGAGCTATGCGCACGATCGTTCGCGACGACTATCCGACCCGCGGCCGCACCGCCTGTGAGTCCGTCGAGAGGAAGGATCCCGTCGTCTGGGGTTCGGCAGCCGACGGACCGCTCGACGCGGAGGCAGTGGTCGAATACGACCGCCGCGGATTCCACACCGCCGAAGGACTTCTCGCCGCGCACGACGTCGGGAACCTTCTGGAGGAGACTTCGCGACTCGGCCGCGAGCTCGGTGACGACGACCGCGTGGTCCGCGAACAGGGCAGCGGCGACGTCCGCTCGGTCTTCGACGTGCACCGGCTCAGCGATCTCGTGGACTCCATCGTCCGTAGGCCCGAGATCGCCGGAATCGCACGGCAACTGCTGGGATCCGACGTGTACGTCCACCAGTCGCGGCTCAACGTCAAGCCCGGCTTCCGCGGCGGACCCTTCTACTGGCATTCGGACTTCGAGACGTGGCACGCAGAGGACGGCATGCCCAAGCCGCGCGCTCTGAGTATCTCGATAGCCCTCACCGAGAATTACGGCTACAACGGCGGTCTGATGATCATGCCGGGTTCGCACAGGACGTACGTCTCCTGCGCCGGTGAGACACCTGACGACTACTACCGGGAGTCGCTGGTCACCCACGTTCCGCAGACGGGTTCGCCCGACGAGGACACCCTCACCCGCCTGGCGGCCGAGCACGGTATCGCGACCT
Organism: Rhodococcus gordoniae; assembly: GCF_001646655.1. GTDB lineage: Bacteria > Actinomycetota > Actinomycetes > Mycobacteriales > Mycobacteriaceae > Rhodococcus > Rhodococcus gordoniae. Next base: position 78,764 of record NZ_LPZN01000048.1, read on the forward strand.
TCACAGGCCCGGCCGGGTCGGCGACCGTCTTCGATTCGAACTGTATGCACGGTTCCAACGGAAACATCACACCGTTCCCGCGCTCGAATCTGTTCGTCGTGTTCAACAGCGTCGAGAACACGCTCGTCGAACCGTTCGCCGCATCGAAACCGCGGCCGTCCTATCTCGGCAGCCGCGACTTCACGCCTCTGCGGTGACCCGGGTGAACACACCACCGGGGTGAGGCCGCCGCCGGTTGGGCCGGGTCGTCCTGCAATGTCCCGGCCGCAACCGGCGTACGGAGGTCTCGTCACACGGGGGCCTGATCACATGGAGGCCTCGCGCCTTTTCACGTCGATCGGCATGGCGCGTCCACCGGAGCCGAAGATCGCTCGTCGGAGGGTGAATCTGCCCAGGTCGGGATCGTAGGGCCGGTATGCCGCATACACGAGGACGTGGAGACGTGACTGCAGACGGATGAGCTGGAGAATCTCCGGCGTCAGGCGGCCGTGCAGTTCGAAGGTGTCGATTCCCGATCGGATGTAGGCCGCGTACTCACGCGGCGGTGTGTAGGCCCGGCGCGGCGACAGATCGACGTACAGGTCGGTCAACTGGGCGATCTCGATGTCCGCCTTGCGCAGGCACAGCGCGAGATCCAGATCCTCGTGGATCCTCGGGTCCGTACTGACGACGTCCCGGACCTGCTCCCATGCGGATCGTCGCAGCGCCATGTTCGCGCCGTGCAGATTGTCGATCCGCCGTTCCCCACCGAACGTTCCCTGGGCCACCCGCTTGCCGACGTACCACTTCTTGAGCGCCCGGTAGGGAGAATCGTACGAGTTGTTCAACCCGCTGATCGCTCCCACTGCCGCAGTGTCTTCGCGCGCGAAGAAGGTGCGAACGGTACGGGCCCACTCCGGGCGAACCCGCGTGTCCGCGTCGATTCGTCCGATGAGATCCCCTGTCGCCGCATCGAATCCGGCATTGCGCGCGAATGCGACACCCGGCCGCTCCTCGACGATCCGGCGGACGAGCGGGTCGCCGGCGGCGACGGCATCGATGATCTGCGCGGTGCGGTCGGTGGAGTTGTTGTCCACCACCAGAATTTCGTGAATCTCCGACCGCTGCGCGAGCAGTGCCGCCAGACACTGTCCGATGTAGCGTTCCTCGTTGTGGGCCGGCACGACGATCGACAACCTGTTCGTAGCCATGGGGCGACGGTACCCGACGGGGTGGGGACCGGCGGAGTCGTCATCGCAGACGACTCCGCCGGTCCTTCCGGCCGCGGACGGAGAAGATTCAGCCGCGACGGGTACGCACCGCCTGCGCGAGACGGTCGAGTTGCACCGCGGTGGTGTCCCAGTCGATGCACGCATCGGTGATCGACCTGCCGTAGTCGAGCTTGTCGGCCTCCCCGAGAGTCAGGTCCTGGCGACCCGACTCGATGAAGCTCTCGAGCATCAGGCCGACGATGCCCTTCTCGCCGGCCTCGATCCGCTCCGCGACATCGGTGACGACGTCGACCTGCTTGTTGTGGTCCTTCCGGCTGTTGCCGTGGCTGGCGTCGATGACGACACGCTCGGGCAATCCCGCCTTGCGCAGCCGGGCCATCGTGTCGGCGACGGTCTCGGCGTCGTAGTTCGGGCCCGCGCTGCCGCCGCGCAGGATGACGTGGCAGTCGGGGTTGCCGACGGTCTCGATCAGCGCGGCCTGGCCATCGAGGTCGGTGCCGGGGAAGACGTGGCTCGCCGCTGCGGCCCGGGTGCCGTCGACCGCGACCTGCACGTCGCCTTCGGTGGAGTTCTTGATACCGACGGGCATGGACAGCGCACTGCACAGCTGGCGGTGGACCTGGCTCGCGGCGGTGCGCGCGCCGATGGCTCCGTAGGTGACCAGGTCGGCGTAGTACTGCGGGAGGATCGGGTCGAGGAACTCGCATCCGACGGGCAACCCGAGGCCGGAGACGTCGAGCAGCAGCTTGCGGCCGATGCGCAGGCCGGTGTTGATGTCGAAGGTGCCGTCGAGGTGCGGGTCGTTGAGCAGGCCCTTCCATCCGAGGGTGGTGCGCGGCTTCTCGAAGTACACCCGCATCACGACGTGCAGGTCGTCGCGCAGCTCCTCGGCCTTGGCGGCCAGACGGCGCGCGTAGTCCATCGCGGCGGCGGGGTCGTGCACGGAGCACGGACCGACCACGACGACGAGACGGTCGTCGGTGCCGTTCAGGATGTCGACGGTGCCTGCGCGGCCCGAGCGGACGGTTGCTGCAACGACGGCGTCAGGTGCGTACTCGGCACGGATCTCGGAGGGCGCGACGAGAGGGCTGACCTTGACGGTGCGCTGTTCGTCGAGATTCGACGTGGAGATTCCGGTGGTCGCGGTTCCGGTGGTGGGGCTCATCGATGGTTCCTGTTCTCGGTGGTTCGGATTCCGACCCGAGAGAACCTGCGATTCCGACGAGCCGGTCTGGATCCGGCTCGTAGGTGGAGAAGTCAGCGCGTGGTCACGCCGACCGACCCACCCCGGGCCGGCCTGCTAAACCAGAAATATGCACGCTGCATGACTCCGTACTGTACCAGGAGAGCCGAAGCCCATGCCGAACCGGCCACGTCCCCGGACCTTCTAGTGTTGTGAGCATGAGCAAACCCGTCGTCCGCAGCCGACATGTCGCTCGCGTCGTCCGGTGTGCACCCCGCCGGGTCTACGAGTTCGCCGCAGATCCCGACAACCTGCCGCAGTGGGCCGCCGGTCTGGCCCGCAGCGAGGTGCGGCGCGTCGGCGACACCCTCGTCGCGGAGTCCCCCATGGGCGAGGTCACCGTGCGGTTCGTCGGCGCCAACGACTACGGGGTGCTCGACCACGAGGTGACGCTGCCGTCGGGGACGATTGTGCACAACCCCATGCGGGTGCTCCCCCATCCGGACGGCGCCGAGATCGTATTCACCGTCCGCCAGATCGAACTGACCGACGACGAGTTCGACCGCGACACAGGCATGGTGGAAGAAGATCTCGCGCGACTCGCGGCGCTCCTCGAGTCGTAACTCTTCGGAACAGGAGAACGTGTATGGCCCGCAAGATCGCCACGAACACCCCGGTCGGAATCCGGGAGTTGCTGGATTTCGTCCGGCCCCGGCACCGGATGATCCTGATGACGCAGCGCGACGACGGCACTCCGCAGGCCTCCCCCGTCACCGGTGGCGTCGACGACAGCGGACGCATCGTGATCGCGACCTACCCGCAGCGTGCCAAGACCCGCAACGCCCGTATCCGTCCCGAGGTCGGCGTCGTCGTGCTGTCGGACGACTGGAACGACGCATGGGTACAGATCGACGGAACCGCGGAGGTGATCGACGCCGGGGACGACGTCGAACCGTTCGTCGAGTACTTCCGCAACATCGCCGGTGAGCATTCGGACTGGGACGAGTACCGGCAGGCGATGCGCCACCAGGGCAAGTCGCTGATCCGGATCACCCCGACCCGCTGGGGCCCGGTGGCCACGGGAGGGTTCCCACCCGAGCCGGCGTAGGCAGTTCATCGCCCTGCGTCGACCACGTGCCCCGCGACCCTGCGCAGGGGCACGTTGCGTTCCTGGGAGAGCTTCCGGAGCAAGGCGAAGGCATTGTCGGCGTCCACCGCGAAACGCTCCATGAGTATGCCCTTGGCCTGGCCGATGACATCGCGTGACGCGAGAGCGGTGCGCAACTGATCCTCCCGGCGGGAGGCGATCACCGCGAGCGCCGCGTGGGTCGCCAGGCTCGTGCCCACATCGATGCTGCGATCGTCGAACGCTCCCTCACGAGAACTGTGCACGTGCAGGGCACCGTGGACGTCGTCGGTGTACAGGCACAGCACCAGCAGTGATCCGACACCGACGGCCGATGATTCGGAAGAGAAAGCAGGCCAACGCCTCTCGCGTCGCATGTCGGTTACGAGCACCGTTGCCCGCTTCCGCATCGACTCCACGCAGGGTCCCTCGCCCGATTCCTGCTGCAGTGCGTCGATTCGCCTCGGGAACAGCCCGGTCGCGGCGCGGGAATCGAAGCGGAGACCGGACGTACGCAACGCTATGCCGGCCTGCTCGGCACCCGGGATCAGGTCGACGGCCGACGCGGTGATCACGCGCAGGGTGTCGTCGAGACAGGCACATTCGATTCGCATTCTGCGCGCCACATCGTCTATCCGACAACGCAATCGCCCTTCGGACGAATCTCCGTTCGTCCGCTCTGCGTTGCCGGTCTCCCCCAATGCCACGCCATATACTTGCATCGACGCGTCGGGACGCCGAAAGTCCCTAGCACGAGAGGTACGTCGCCCCCTCGCCCATCGGACGCGTCCGGAAGGCCTACCGCCACGGCACCCGTTCCGGCTCGCGCAGCATCCGTCGTGCCGTGGACATCCGGTGCACCTCGTCGGGGCCGTCGTAGATGCGGGCGTAGCGCGCCCGGCGGTACATCCCTTCGAGCGGGGTGTCGGCGGTGAGGCCGAGCGCCCCGTGCACCTGGATCGCACGGTCGACCACATCGTGCAGCATCTGCGCGCCGCGGAACTTGGCGAGCCCGATCCGGACGCGGGCGTCCTCTCCCGAGTCCATGACCCGCGCGGCGTCCAGGGTCATCAGCCGGGCCGCCTGGATGTCGGCCGCGGATTCGGCGATGTAGCGCTGGATCTCACCTTTCTCGGCGAGCAGCGACCCGTGGGCGAAACGGGCGCCGGCGCGGGCACACATGAGTTCGAAGGCTCGTTGCGCCTGACCGAGCCAGCGCATGCAGTGGAAGATGCGCCCCGGCCCGAGCCGGTCCTGCGCGACGACGAAACCGTTGCCGCGTTCGCCGAGCACGCTCTCCTCGGGAACCCGCACACCGGTGTACCGCACCTCGTAGTGATCGCTCGGGTCGTGCCCCATCGTGGGGATCGCCCGGACGATCTCGAGTCCGGGCGTGTCGATGGGCACGATGATCGCGCTGATACTGCGGTGCAGCGGCGTCGACTCGGGTTCGGTCCGGGCGAAGACCGTGCAGTACCCGGCCTGCGCGGCACCGGTGGTGAACCACTTGTGCCCGTCGATCACCCATTCACCGTTCTCGAGCCGCGCGGTGGTCTGCACGAGCACCGGGTCGGAACCCGCCACTTCGGACTCGGTCATGCCGACGGAGGGCAGGATGTCGCCGGAGACGAGACCCGGGATCCAGCGCTCGCGTTGTTCGGCGGTGCCGTGCCGCTGGATCATCAGTGCGTCCTGCATGGACACCGACCCGACCGCGAGTTGTCCGTACTCGGAGCGGCCGATGATCTCGTTGAGGTAGACGAAGTCGAGGAAGGAAACCCCGCCGCCGCCCATCTCCTCGGGATGCCCCAGAGCCCACAACCCCAGCTCCTTCGCCCCGGCCTTCAGGTCGGTGAGGGCCTCGGCGGCCGTGTCGTCGTGTCGGCTCAGGACCGGTTCGAGAGGAATCACCTCGTCGTCGATGAACGAACGCATGCGGGTGCACAGCTCGGCCACCCGTCCTCGGGGCCGGTTCGCAGTCATGCCCGCCAATGTATCGGCACACACGTGCACCCACAGAGCGTTCCGTCCGCTCCGGGTGTGGAAACCCGCCCGCCGGGGCATTCTGGGGCGAGTCCATCCTGCGACGCGACGAGCACGGAGGTGCCATGCCGGATCCTTCCGACCGAGTGCCGGAATACGAACACACCGAGGACGGCCATCTCGTCGAGAGCCGGGCCGAGGACTTCGCCCACGCGCGCAGCCTGCCCGTCGACCCGGACTGGTTCAAGACCGCGGTCTTCTACGAGGTCCTCGCCCGCGCTTTCAACGACTCGAACAACGACGGCACCGGCGACCTGCGGGGCCTGACCGAAAAGCTCGACTACATCGCGTGGCTCGGTGCCGACTGCATCTGGCTTCCGCCCTTCTACGATTCGCCACTCCGGGACGGCGGTTACGACATCCGCGACTTCCGTGCTGTGCTACCGGAATTCGGCACGGTCGAAGATTTCGTGCTCTTCCTCGACGAGGCGCACAAGCGCGGCATCCGCGTCATCACCGACCTCGTCATGAACCACACCTCCGACACTCACGCGTGGTTCCAGGAATCGCGGAGCGACCCCGACGGGCCGTACGGCGACTTCTACGTGTGGTCGGACGTCGACGACCGGTACCAGGAAGCCCGCATCATCTTCGTCGACACCGAGACGTCCAACTGGACGTGGGATCCGGTGCGCAAGCAGTACTACTGGCACCGGTTCTTCTCGCATCAACCCGACCTGAACTACGACAATCCCGAGGTGCAGGAGGCGATGCTCGACGTCCTGCGTTTCTGGCTCGATCTCGGCATCGACGGGTTCCGGCTCGACGCGGTCCCCTATCTCTTCGAACGGGAGGGGACCAACTGCGAGAACCTCCCGGAGACGCACGCCTTCCTGAAGAAGTGCCGCTCGGTGATCGACGCCGAGTATCCCGGCCGGGTGATGCTCGCCGAGGCGAACCAGTGGCCCACCGACGTCGTGGAGTACTTCGGCGAACCCGAGATCGGCGACGAGTGCCACATGGCCTTCCACTTCCCGCTGATGCCGCGCATCTTCATGGCGGTGCGGCGGCAGAATCGTTTCCCGATCTCCGAGATCCTCGCCCAGACCCCGCCGATCCCGAAAACCGCCCAGTGGGGCATCTTCCTCCGCAACCACGACGAACTGACCCTCGAGATGGTGACGGACGAGGAACGCGACTACATGTACGCCGAGTACGTCACCGATCCGCGGATGCGCGCCAACATCGGGATCCGCCGTCGTCTGGCCCCGTTGCTCGAGAACGACCGGAACCAGCTCGAACTCTTCACCGCTCTGCTGCTGAGCCTGCCCGGCTCCCCCGTCCTGTACTACGGCGACGAGATCGGCATGGGCGACAACATCTGGCTCGGCGACCGCGACGCGGTGCGGACCCCGATGCAGTGGACCCCCGACCGCAATGCCGGGTTCTCGCGCGCCGACCCGGCGCGGCTGTATCTGCCGGTCATCATGGATCCCACCTACGGATACCAGGCGGTGAACGTCGAATCGCAGATGAATTCGACGAACTCTCTGCTGCACTGGACCCGGCGGATGATCCAGGTCCGCAAGCAGCATCCGGCCTTCGGCAAGGCCTCGTTCACCGAACTCGGCAGCGCCAACCCCGCGATCCTGTCCTATCTGCGCGAGATGTCGCCGAGCCCGGAACGCAACTACAGCGACGTCATCCTGTGCGTGAACAACTTGTCGCGTTATCCCCAGGCGGTCGTGCTGGACCTGTCGCGCTTCGCCGGGTGGATCCCGGTGGAGCTGACCGGTTCCGTTCCGTTCCCGCCGATCACGGAGGAGGGTTACATGATCACCCTGCCCGGTCACGGATTCTTCTGGTTCGCCCTGCAGCCCGATCCGTCGAAGGAGGGGCCGGGCGAGCACCCGGTGAGCAGCGAAGCGGAAGCGGCGGTACAACCGTGATGACCAACACCGAACTCTATCCGGACGAGCGGCTCGTCGAGGACCTGCGCGAGTGGATGCCACACCAGCGATGGTTCGCGGCCAAGGGTCACATCATCACCGGGATCAGCGTCGTCCTGCGCCATCCGCTCGTCGAGGAACCCGGTTTCGGAGCCGACCATCTGCTCGTGAAGGTCTCCTTCGAGTCGACGGCGGACCAGATCTACCAGGTGCCGCTGGGTTTCCGTTCCCATCTCCCCGAGGAACTGCAGTCGTGGAGTGTGGTCGGTCCCGACGATTCCCACGACCACGGGCTGCACGTCTACGACGGCCTGCGCGATCAGGAGATCCTCGACCGGTACTCCCGCAGTCTGGCGAGCGGCACCCCCGCCGGTCCGGTGGATCTCCACAACGTGCCGGGCTCGGTCATCGAACCGGGACTGCGGGGCCGCGCGCTGAGCGCGGAACAGTCCAACACCTCCGTGGTCCTCGGAGAGAAGTTGCTGCTCAAGATGTTCCGCCGCGTGACGCTCGGTATCAACCCGGACGTCGAGCTGCCGCTCGCACTGGGCGAGGACGGTTGCCGATCGATCGCACCGATCCGCGCATGGATCGACGCGGAGGTCGACGGGGTCCGCACCACGCTGGCGATGGTGCAGGACTTCGCGGCGAATTCGGCAGACGGCTGGTCGATGGCGCTCGGCAGCGTCCGGGATCTGCTCATCGAAGGGGACCTGCGTGCCGACGAGGTGGGCACCGACTTCGCCGGGGAATCCCACCGCATCGGTGCGGCGGTCGCGGATGTGCACGCCCACCTCGGCTCCGCGCTCGGCACCGACGAGCGCGCCGCCTCCGAACTGGCCGAGGGCATGCTCCACCGACTGGAGGGTGCGACGGCCGAGGTCCCCGAGCTCGCCGACCTCACCGAGGCGATCCGCGCACGATTCGAGGAGGTCGCGGCACTGGGGCAGGTGCCGGTGCACCGCATCCACGGCGACCTGCACCTCGGTCAGGTGTTGCGCACCCCCGAGCGCTGGCTGCTCATCGACTTCGAGGGGGAGCCGGCGAAGTCCCTCGAGGAGCGCCGCAAGCCCGACAGTCCGTTCCGGGACGTGGCGGGGATGCTGCGGTCGTTCGATTACGCCGCGCATCATTCGGTCCGCGAATCCGAACAGGGCGCGGCGGTGGAGTCGCAGCGGGAGTTCCGGGCACGGGAATGGGCCGAACGCAATTGCGCTGCCTTCTGCGACGGTTACGCGGCCGCCTCGGGAACGGATCCGCGGGACGCCGACGTCCTGTTGCGCGGGTACGAGCTCGACAAGGCGGTCTACGAAGTGGTCTACGAGGCGCGGCACCGTCCCTCGTGGTTGCACCTGCCGCTCGAGGCGATCCGTCGCCTCACCACCGGCTGACCGCCGCCCGAACGCCGAGAACGCAGGAAGGGGAGAGATGCCGTGGCATCTCTCCCCTTCCTCGTCCCGCAGGTCAGCTCACCTGCAGCAGCAGTTCGTCGTCGACGACCTCCGCCGTGACCCGGTTGCCCTCGGCGAGTGCGTCGTCGAGCAGCATGTCGGCGATGCGGTCGTCGACCACCCGGGAGATCGAGCGGCGCAACGGACGGGCGCCGAACTCGGGCTGGTGCCCGTTGCGGGCGATCCATGCCACCGCGTCGGAGGTGAACTCGAGATCGATCCCCTTGCTCTGCAGCCGCTTCCGGCTGTCGGCGAGCAGCAGCTCGGTGATCCGGTGCAGCTGGTCGTCGTCGAGCTTGCGGAACATCACGATCTCGTCGATGCGGTTGAGGAATTCCGGCCGCATCGATTCGCGCAGCCGGCCCATGACCCGATCGCGCAACGGCTGCTCCGCCGCCTCGGCGTCGCCGGTGGTGAAGCCGAGCGCCCCACCGCGGCTCGAGATGATGTCCGAACCGAGGTTGCTGGTCATGATGACGACGGTGTTGGTGAAGTCCACCGTGCGTCCCTCACCGTCGGTGAGGCGACCGTCGTCGAGAACCTGCAGCAGCGTGTTGAACACGTCCGGGTGCGCCTTCTCGATCTCGTCGAGCAGCACCACCGAATAGGGGTGACGACGCACCTGTTCGGTGAGCTGCCCGGCCTCACCGTATCCGACGTAGCCGGGAGGGGCACCGACGAGCCGGCTCACGGTGTGGCGTTCGCCGAACTCGCTCATGTCGATGCGCAGCATGGTGCGCTCGTCACCGAAGAGGACCTCGGCGAGCGCCTTCGCGAGCTCGGTCTTACCGACGCCGGTGGGACCGAGGAACAGGAAGCTGCCCACCGGACGACGCGGGTCGCTCATGCCGGAGCGGCTGCGCCGCACGGCGCGTGCCACGGCGTGCACGGCTTCGTCCTGCCCGACCACGCGCTTGTGCAGCTCGTCTTCGAGAGTGCGCAGCCTCTCCTTCTCCGCGCGGGTCATCTGCGAGGCCGGGACACCGGTGGCCCGTGAGACGATCTCGGCGATCAGTTCCGGATCGACGGTGGGAGTACCCTCGCCGGTTCCGTCGCCGCTGTCGATCCGTGCCTGGAGACGGAGGATCTCGTCGCGGATGCGCGAGGCCTCCTCGTACTGTTCGGCTTCGACGGCGCGGTCCTTCTCCGCCTCGAGTTCGCCCAGCCGCGAACGCAGTTCGGTCACGTCCGTGCGGGGGGTCCGCAGGCGCAGTCGTGCACCGGCCTGGTCGACGAGGTCGATCGCCTTGTCCGGCAACTGCCGGTCGGGTAGGTACCGCATCGACAGGTCGACGGCCGCTTCGAGCGCTTCGTCGGTGTACCGGACCTTGTGGAACTCGGCGTACCGATCGGCCAGACCCTTCAGGATCGTGACGGCGTCGTCGCGTGCGGGTTCGTCGACGGTGACCGGCTGGAAACGACGTTCGAGCGCCGGATCCTTCTCGATGTGCTTGCGGTACTCGTCGAGGGTGGTCGCACCGACGACGTGCAGCTCACCACGGGCGAGCTTCGGCTTGAGGATGTTCGCGGCGTCCATCGCACCCTCGTTGCCTGCGCCCGCGCCGACGACGGTGTGGATCTCGTCGATGAAGACGATGAGCCTGCCCTGCTGGGCGACGATCTCGTCGAGCGCCGTGGTGAGGCGTTCCTCGAAGTCGCCGCGATAGCGGGTTCCGGCGACCATCGCGGTCAGGTCGAGCTGGACGATGCGCTTGTCCTGCAGGACCTCCGGGACGGCGCCGTCGACGATGCGCTGGGCGAGTCCTTCGACGATGGCCGTCTTGCCGACACCGGCTTCACCGACGAGCACCGGGTTGTTCTTGGTACGCCGGGCGAGGATCTCGATCGTCTGCTCGATCTCGTCGGCGCGGCCGATGACGGGGTCGATGCCGCCGCCCCGGGCCCGTTCGGTGAGGTCGACGCCGAACTTGTCGAGCGTCGGCGTGGACGTCTCCTCCGCGACGGGAGCCGTGGGGACGGGCTGCAGCGCGGTCTGCAATGCCTGCGGTGTCACGCCCAGCGATGCGAGCAGGCGTCCGGGAGCACGGGTCTGGTCGGCCGCGAGGGTGAAGAACAAATGCTCGGGGTCGATGTAGGTGGAGCCGAGGGCGCGCGAGAGCTGGTGCGCCTCGAAGAGCGCGGTCTTCACGGCACCGGTCAGTGCGGGTGCGGAGACGGCCTCACCGGGGCGGCTCTGCGGCAGTCGCTGGTCGACGGCCGCGACGACGTCGGCGGGGTCGGCCCCGGCGCGGTTCATGACCGTGCGGGACGGATCCTGCTCCGCCATGGCGCGGAGGAGGTGCAGCACGTCGAGTTCCGCGTCGCCACGGTCGGTGGCGTAGCGCGCCGCATGTGCGAGGAGGTCCTGGGTCCCGCGGCTCATGAAACGCGTGATGTCGATTCGGCCGGGGCCACCAGGTCCGAAGAATGCCGGCATTCCGAAGCCTTTCTGTCGAACTTGAGCCATTCTCACTCAACTAACGTGCCCGGCGGCCGTGCAATTCCCACGCGCGAATGATCTGGATCACACATCTGGTTGCGGCCATTAATATTGTGCACAACATAACGGTGCACTACATTCATCTCGTGTCGTCCCCCCTCGAACTCGACCAGCAGGTGTGCTTCGCGCTCTACCGCGCGTCCCGCACCGTCACGGCCGCCTACCGGCCGCATCTCGACCGGCTGGGCATCACCTACCCGCAATACCTCGTACTCCTGGCACTGTGGGAACGTGATGCGCGAGGCGTGCAGGATCTGTGCGGCGCACTCGATCTCGACACCGGCACACTGTCCCCCCTGCTCAAGCGGCTCGAGGCCGCCGGATACATCGAGCGGCGCCGGCAACAGGCCGACGAGCGTCGCGTCGTCGTCCATCTCACCGAAGCGGGGGACGCACTCCGGGCGGAGGCCGCGGACATCCCCGAATGCGTGACGCGGGGCAGTCGATTCGACGTCGACGAACTGGTCGCGTTACGCGAGACGCTCCACCGCCTGACCGCCGCGTTGCAGGAAGCACCCGGCGCACTCTCGAAGAAAGGCAGGACATCGTGAACATCGTCTACACCGCCGAAGCACTCGCCACCGGAGCAGGCCGCGACGGCCACGCCCGCACCAGCGACGGCAAACTCGACGTCGACCTCGCCCTGCCCACCGAAATGGGTGGCAGCGGGAAGGGCACCAACCCCGAACAGCTCTTCGCCGCCGGCTACGCCGCGTGCTTCCATTCGGCGTTGCAGATGATCGCCCGGCAGGAGAAGGCGGACGTCGGCGATTCGGCCGTCGGCGCCCGCGTCGGCATCGGCCCGACCGACGCCGGCGGATTCGGTCTCGCCGTCACCCTCGAGGTGACCCTGCCGAACCTCTCCCGCGAGAAGGCGCTCGAGCTCACCGAGAAAGCCCATCAGGTGTGCCCGTACTCCAACGCGACCCGCGGCAACATCGACGTCACCCTCGAGGTGACGGACGACTGAGTCACCCCCGAGAGTGACGGGCGGGTGACGCGCCCCTGCGCTGCGCACGTGTCCACGCCGACCCGTAGCGTGGAGACGTGCGCACGCAGGACCGGTCGCAGCTCACGACGTTCGCGGCCGAACTCGATTTCCCCCTCGACGACTTCCAGCTCGAGGCCTGCCGCGCCCTCGAAGACGCCCGCGACGTGCTGGTGTGCGCTCCCACCGGGGCGGGCAAGACCGTCGTCGGCGAATTCGCCGCTCGCCTCGCGCTCGCAGCGGGCGGTCGCTGTTTCTACACCACCCCCATCAAGGCGCTGAGCAACCAGAAGTATCTCGACCTGTCGCGCCGTTTCGGCGACGACCGGGTCGGTCTGCTCACCGGCGACATCTCGCTGGACCCCCACGCACCCGTGGTCGTCATGACCACCGAAGTGCTGCGCAGCATGCTGCACGGCGGCTCCCCCCTTCTGCACGGTCTCACCCACGTCGTCATGGACGAGGTGCACTATCTCGCCGATCGTGAGCGCGGCGCGGTCTGGGAGGAAGCGATCCTCTCGCTCGCCGGCGGCGTCCGGCTGACGAGCCTGTCGGCCACGGTGAGCAACGCCGAGGAATTCGGTGGCTGGCTGCGCGGCATCCGCGGCGACCTGGCCGTCGTCGTGGAGGAGACCCGCCCCGTACCGCTCACCCAGCACATGCTCGCCGGCGGACGCCTGTTCGACCTGCTGTCGCCCGGCGGCACCGTCGACGAGACCCTCGAGCGGTACATCGCCCACCGCCGGCTCGTCGAAGCCGCGCCCGGCCCCGCGACCGGCAGAGGACGGCGAAGGCGACGGGCACGCGGAGCACCCGGACCGGCCGGCGGCCACCTGCCCGATACCGTCGCCCGCCTCGAGGCCGAACAATTGCTGCCGGCCATCTGGTTCCGGTTCAGCCGCAACGGTTGTGACGACGCCGTCACCGAATGCCTCGAATCGTCGGTCCGTCTCACCGAGGCCGCCGACACCGCCGAGATCCGCGCGGTCGCCGACCGGCACACCGCGGCCCTGCCACCCGCCGACCTCGACGCGGTCGGTCACACCGAGTGGCTCGAAGGTCTCGAACGTGGCTTCGCCGCGCACCACGCCGGTTTGATCCCCGCCTTCCGGCACACCGTCGAGGAACTGTTCGCCCGCGGTCTCGTGCGGGTCGTGTTCGCCACCGAGACCCTCGCCGTGGGGGTGAACATGCCGGCGCGCACCGTCGTCCTCGAACGTCTCGTCAAACCCACCGCCGACGGCCCGGTGCGCCTCTCCCCCGGCGAGTACACGCAGCTCACCGGTCGTGCCGGTCGTCGCGGTATCGACGTCGAAGGGCACGCCGTGGTGCTGTGGAGTCCCGAAGCCGACCCCGCGACCGTCGCCGGTCTCGCCGGCGCACGCTCCTATCCGCTGCACAGTTCGCTGCGCGTGGGATACACCACCGCGATCAACCTGGTCGCCGGTCGCGGCGTTCCCGGGGCGCGGGAGTTCCTGCGACGCTCGTTCGCCCAGTTCCAGGCCGAGCGGTCCGTCGCAGCACTCACCGACGCGGTCCGTGCGAACACGACCACGCTCCGCGATCTCGACACCGAACTCGGCGACGTCGAAGGCTTCACGGAGTACCGGCATCTGAGCGAGCGGCTCGCCGAGGCGCGACGATCCGGCTCGGCCGACCTCGTCGCCTCGCTGGCACGGGCGGTGCGCTCACATCCGGCGCACCGGCGCGGCGACAAGGACCGTCTCCTCACCCTCTCCGCCCGGCGCGCCGCGGTGCACGGCGACACCGAACGAATGCGATCGCAGATCGAGACGGTCACCGGCCGCCTCGCCGACACCTTCGATCGCACACTGGATCTGCTCGAGGAGCGGGGCTATCTGCTCCGGGATCCGGTGGGCGGGTCGGCCCACGTCACCGACGACGGTCGCCGGCTGGGCCGGATCTACTGCACGAACGAACTTCTCGTCGCCGAGTGTGTCCGCACCGGAGCCTGGTCGGGACTGACACCCGCCGAGCTCGCCGCCGTCGCCTCCAGCGCTCTGGGCGAGACCCGGCGCCGCACCGTCGGTGTCCCCGGCCGTACGACCCCGGCGATCGACGAGGCGCTGCGCGCCACCTCGCGGTTGTGGAGCGAACTCGCCGGACGCGAGGAACGACTCGGGCTGGAAGTGGGGCCGGATCCGGATCCGATCGCCGTCGCCGCGATCCATCGCTGGGCGCGCGGGGACGGACTCGCCGCTGCCTTGCGCACCGCGTCGGATGCGGGATTGTCGGCGGGTGATCTGGTCCGCCGATATCTGAGGACCCTCGACCTCGTGGACCAGACCGGACTGTGCCGGCGGGACGAACTGCCGCCGGTCTCCTTCACCCTGACCTGACGGCCGGGGCCTTGCCGGAGCTCAGGGCATCGAGTACTCGACGGAACACAGCCGCTCCGACAGTTCCCACAGTTTCCGGGCCAGGATCTCGTCGCGGGAACGCGAGCTGGACTGCACCCGCTTCGGATGGCCGCGCATCTCGAAGAAGGCGTCGGGCCCGTAACAGCCGCCCGGCTCCGCGTCCGGTGCGGTCGCCGCGTAGAGACTCGGGAGCGCGCCCTGTTGCGGGGACTGCCCGATGATCGGAGTGACGAGTTCGACGATCTTCCCGTGCCAGGACTCGCTGCGGTACTGCAGATTCGTCGACGAGTAACCCGGATGCGCGGCAATCGATCTCACATTCGATCCGGCCGCGGTGAGACGCCGCTGCAGCTCGTATGCGAACAGCAGATTCGCCAGCTTCGACTGCCCGTAGGCGAGCCACCGCTCGTACCGGCGGCGTTCCCAGTCGATGTCGTCGAGATCGATGCTGCCGATGCGGTGCATCGCGCTGCTGACCGTCACGACCCGGTCGGTGATGCGATCGAGCAACAGCCCGGTGAGCGCGAAGTGGCCGAAGTGGTTGGTCCCGATCTGCATCTCGAAGCCGTCGGCCGTCCGCCGCAACGGCACCGCCATGACACCGGCAAGCACCACCTCGGCTCCGGCCCGCGCGAGTGCCCGGGCGGTCTCCGCACCGAGACCGCTGTTGGCTCCGGTCACGATCATCGTGCGTCCCGACAGATCCGGAATATCGTTCGTCGTCCACCCCATGCCCGCCACCCTACGGATGCGTGTCGCGCCGCG